>JAFSBT010000012.1 GCA_017437145.1 Clostridia bacterium
AAAAAGGAGATAAAAAATGTCAAAAGAAAAAAACAAAACAAAAAATCATAAATCACATTTCGATAAGGGAATTACATTAATTGCCCTAATAATCACAATTATAGTAATGTTAATATTAGTAATTGTAACATTAACAATAGCTTTAGGAGAAAATGGAGTTATTACAAAGACAATAGAAGCAAAGAAAGAACAAGATTTGGCTGCTTTTAAAGAATGCGTTGAAATAGCTGCAGCAGGTGCTTTTAAAAAAGACGAAATAACAGGAGTTTATAATTACAATTGGATTGATTTTGAAGAAGAAGTAACAACTTTTGAGAATGGAAAATATAACGAAGCAACTTTTATGTATTTGACATTGGGAATATCACCACTACCAGGTAATACAGAGATTGAAGATATAATGAAAACACTTGAAGGACATCAAAAGATATTAAACTATTTGGAGGAAAATGGTTTAGAAGGTGGAAACAACATAGACTTAACAAATAACACTACTCATAGAAATGCAATACAAAGTATCATAGATGAATATGGATTGGATCCAATCACAAATTGGAAAGTAAGTGCTATAGAGTTAAGATGTAATACAAATAAATTAATTTTATCAGGTTTAAATGTATTAGTAGAATGTGATGGAATGCAAACTACGGTTGGACTATTAAAAATAAAATATCAAGACTACATGATAGTAATGAAAAGAAATGAAGCGGATAAATTATTTGAATTTACAGAAAAATACTATGATGGAGATGATTATCCAGGATATGTTACAACTATAGCCTCATATAAGCAAAATGCAAAACATGTAGATGTGCCAGGATTAATAATTGAAGATGATGGAAGCTATACATATGTAATAGGGATAGAAGCAAATGCATTTGAAAAAGGTGGAATAAAATATCCAGCAATATATATAGTTGGAATGGAGGAATCAGCAACATATAATAGTACTTCAACAATAGCTGAATTTAAAGCAGAGTTAACAAGTGTTTTCTCATCAAGTACTGATGATTTGAGTTTACAAGCTCTATCTATTATAGAAAATTACAACTGTCCAGAAGGAGATACATGTACAAAAATATCATGTAAAAATGTAGTTTTTAAAGAACTTTTAATTCTTGCAGGACAAGCGAATGGTTTTGGAATTCAAGCATCAAATGCAGATGATTATATAACATATGATGAAGAAGGAAAAATGTATATATTGATGAATAATAATTATCAACCTGTAACTTCTTCTCAATTTGTAGAAAGTAAAACAGTTTCTATAAAGATATCTGAAGGAATTGGAGAAATTGGCGAGGAAGCATTTAAAAATTGCTCTAAATTGGAAACGATATATCTTCCTAGCAGTATATGGGAGTCTCGTATGTCAAGTGATGCTTTTGAAGGATGCACTTCTCTAACACAAATTACAACAGGCGATAGTAGTATAGCAGAATCTACTAAAAATTGGGGCTGCCCAAACACAATTACAAAAACATATATAGACCTTTCTGCTAGTTTATATTAATAAAATTGTTAAATGATACCAAAAGCATCGTACTAGAATTAATTCTAATGCGATGCTTTTGCTGTCTTTTTTATTACATTTTTATTACAATGATTGACAACTAAAATGAAATCTTGTAAAATATTTATATAAAAAATGAATTTTGATACAAAAGAAAAGGGAGAATAAATCTTATGAGACATGTAAGCTTAGAGGCTGTACACACACACACACACACACGGTATAATTTTAATAGAAAAAAACAAACATAAAGACATGATGTATTTATGTAATTTTGTTGCATGCAAAATTATATAAATATGGCATGTCTTTTTTATGTGCCAAAAACAAAAAAAGGAGATAAAAAATGTCAAAAGAAAAAAACAAAACAAAAAATCATAAATCACATTTCGATAAGGGAATTACATTAATTGCCCTAATAATCACAATTATAGTAATGTTAATATTAGTAATTGTAACATTAACAATAGC
>JAFSBT010000013.1 GCA_017437145.1 Clostridia bacterium
GAGTGTTGGCAGAAATTATTTGATTTTGAACATTTTTCATTTTTCTCCTTTTAATTATTTTCCACAGTTTTTTTCATGTTAGTGATATGAATTTTATTGCACTAATGATAGAATAGAAATCCATTTTGTTCTCTTTTATCAGATTAAATAATCTTATTAGGTTATAGGATGCTATAATAGTATACATTAGGTTTTGTACCTTTTTTAAGCCTGTTATTGGTATGTGGTCGTAGTTGTAGATTCTTTTAAATGTTCCGTTATGTGCTTCTACTGTCTTTGAACGTTGTTTATATTCTTTTATTCCATCTTTAGTGGACATTAATCTTTCTGTTTTGTATGTAACTTCGTGAACATATCTTGTAATTGTTCTGTGATTAGTTTTGTAGCAGGTTTTTTTGTCTTTGCATTTTTTGCAGGCTTGGTAATTTGAATAGATTAGTTTGATTTTATTTCCGCCTCCTTTTTCTTGAGGTGCTGGATATGCTCCATCAAGAGTTAATTCTTTTTTATTTGGACAAATGAAAACATTTTTATATTCATCAAAAACAAAATAATCTATAGCAAAAGGATTTTCAGGTGCATTACCTGAATTTTGTCTATTTTGCTGTTTTGTTGGAATTAAAGCAGTTATACCTAATTCTTCGAGAAATGTCAGGTTTGCTAGTGTTGAATATATTGTATCCGCGCTAATTTTATTGGGTTTAGTGTTTAAATTAACGAGGATTTGTTTCATTAATGCTGGAATTTGATAATGATCTGTAGGATTTTGAACTGCATTAACTCCACAAATTAACTTTGATTTTGTATCAGTACCTAATTGAATGTTATATGAAAATTTAGGGTACTTTTGTCCTTTATCTTTAATTTTCATTAATCTTGCATCATAATCATTTAAAGCAAGCGATACTTGACCAGAATAATCCAACAAACGCCACCAATGAAACAAAATATCTACTTTTTCATCATCCGTAACTGATTTATCCTTTAAAAATTTTCTTGCTGTTCTTCTAAGCTGTTTAATTTCATCTTTTGACAATTCTTCAACCATATAATGCTTTATTAACAAACTAATGTCTTTTTCTTTGATTATATTAAAAGGTGAATTATATGCTTTTTTTATTGTACCATCAATCGCAATATGCTCAAAATCAGTTAAACCCAATTTATTGGCCACAATAAGAATAAAACTAATAATTAACCGATAAATTGGTTGAAAATACTTACAATAATCCCTAATTGTCCTATCGCTAGGTTCAATACCTTGTGAAATTAAATTGTATAAATGATTGTATTTTGCATTATAAGCCAAAACCACAGTACTTGTTATTTTATTCATATAACCATAAAAAATTAATTTAATCATATTTTTAAGTTCAAATGGCGGTTTTCCTACATTTGAAGTTTTTCGCTCAATTTTAAAGAAATTAAAAGCACCATCAACAATTACTGATGCAAAATACATAAGCTGAAATTCATTCTCCATTCGACTAATTTCCATACCATTATCTTTTAAAATTTGATTATCCAACATCATTCTAATCAAAAATCCATAAATTCAATCATATAACCATAGAATAAACTATAATTACTTATATATTTGTAATTTATAATATAAATAGATTTTAATAACTTATAGTTAGAATAAAAAGTAAATAATTAATATTATTAAAAATAATGAATTATTAGAATAGTATATATAAATTTAAGAGAACATTATGAATAAATTAAAAAAATAACAAAAAAATAGGGTAAAAAAAATTGAATAATCTTAATTGAACAAAATTTAATAAAAATGTTAAAAATTAGTAAAAAATTGAACAGTAATTAAAAATTAATAATTTCTGCCAACACTCAATAAACTAAAAAAAAATAAATAAGAAAAATAGCTGAAAAACTAAAACTTTATCTAAAGCAAATTGTTGGAAAAATAAAGAATTTAATTTAAATCCCTAGTGTCCAACATAATATCTTAAAATAGCTCCAATACCACCAAATGCACGATAAAGTTGCATCCCTTCTTCAGTTTCTGTTGAAATAAACTCAACATTAGAATTCATTTCTTCAGCCATATCAACAAAATCATCCACCAAAAGCTCAGAAGATTCTTCTTTAAGCATTTCATTACATTCAGGACAGCGTTCTTCTATAGCATCTGCTTCAGATTGATCTTTAACAGTGATACCAGTTTCATAACCACAACTGCCACATTTGAAAGTTTTACGCATTGAAGATAAATCCTCAGATAAAAGTAAAGTATCAACAGCACCAATGATTAAATTATTCCTAACTTCCTCTTCACCATAGGAATATAAACCATTATCTTTTCTAAGTTCACCTAAAAACTTTTGAATAATTTCTTTTTCATGAATAACATCCAATTCATTTAAAAGGTCAGTGGATTTATTAATGACTTCACGAATACCAAATTCGCCAGTATAAGAAGTGTCAACAGTAGCAATAATCTTATCTTTGATTTCATACTGGATATAATCCGCATCAACCAAATCGTTTTTTGTAAAACCTGGCCCTCCAATAACAACAGCTTTTAAATCATCTTTTAATGGTAGAAACTCGTCATTGATACGTTTAGCAATACGCTTTAAGAATTCACGAGCTTCATCCTCAATTACACGATCAAACCTTCTTTGTGACTGACCACCGGCTTTATGTTTACCTGGAACACCACTGGTCAAATGAGATACAATATTTATTTTTTTACCTTTCAAAGTAGCAATAGTAGCTTCTTTTCTGTCAACTACAGCCAGTCCATAAGTATCTCTTTCTTCAATCATGTATTCAAGAGGTTCTAAGAAGAATTCATTGTTACATTTATACCAATAAGTTACAATCGGTTCAGGAGGCTCTAAAATATATTTTTCCATTTTTTCAGTACCCGGACCTCCTTTAGGAATCATACCAACAAATAAAACCAAACCATTTTCTGGAGGTTGTTTATATAAACGTATACTTTGCAGAATAACTTCAATAGCTGACTGAACATTTTTCTTGGTTTGTTTACTCTTAATGTTAGCACTCTGTCCA
>JAFSBT010000001.1 GCA_017437145.1 Clostridia bacterium
AAAAAGGAGATAAAAAATGTCAAAAGAAAAAAACAAAACAAAAAATCATAAATCACATTTCGATAAGGGAATTACATTAATTGCCCTAATAATCACAATTATAGTAATGTTAATATTAGTAATTGTAACATTAACAATAGCGTTAGGAGAAAATGGAGTTATTACAAAGACAATAGAAGCAAAGAAGGAACAAGATTTAGCTGCATTTAAAGAATGCGTTGAAATTGCAGCAGCTGGAGCTTTTAAAAAAGATGAAATAACAGGAGATTATACATATAATTGGGATGATTTTAAAACAGAAGTAACAACTGCTAATAATGGAGAATATAGCAATGCAACATTTATATATTTAATATTAGGAATATCTCCTGTTCAAGGTAATCTAGAAAATGAAAATATAGGAATGGCTATAAAAGGTTCTAGAAAAATAATAGAGTATATAGATAGCAATGGGTTAAGTGGCGAAATAACTAATGCAACTCATAAATCAAATATAACTAATATTGCAAATGAACATGGTATCGAAATAACAAATTGGAGAGCTGGTTCAATAAAAGCTGGGTGTAATTTAAATATATCTTTTTATTCAACCCTGACTATATTAGTAGAATGTGATGGTATGCAGACAAGTGTAGGAGTTGTAAAATGCGCATATCAAGACTATATGATAGTAATGAAAAGAAGTGAGGCGGATAAATTATTTGAATTTACAGAAAAATACTATGATGAAGATGATTATTCAGGATATGTTACAACTATAGCTTCATATAAGCAAAATGCAAAGCATGTAGATGTTCCAGGATTAATAATTGAAGATGATGGAAGCTATACATATGTAATAGGGATAGAAGCAAATGCATTTGAAAAAGGTGGAATAAAATGGCCTGCAATATATATAGTTGGAATGGAGGAATCTGCAACATATAATAGTACTTCAACAATAGCTGAATTTAAAGCAGAGTTAACAAGTGCTTTTTCATCAAGTACTGATGATTTGAGTTTACAAGCTCTATCTATTATAGAAAATTACAACTGTCCAGAAGGAGATACATGTACAAAAATATCATGTAAAAATGTAGTTTTTAAAGAACTTTTAATTCTTGCTGGTCAAGCAAATGGCTTTGGAATTCAAGCATCAAATGCAGATGATTATATAACATATGATGAAGAAGGAAAAATGTATATATTAATGAATAGTAATTATCAACCTGTAACTTCAGCGCAATGGGTAGAAAGTAAAACGGAATCTATAAAAGTTTCAGAATTGATTTCAGAAATTGGCTCACAAGCATTTAAGAATTGCACTAATCTAAAAACGATATATATACCTGAAAGTGTATTTATTGGTTCAAATATTTGCGATTTAGCAAGTGATGCTTTTGAAGGATGTACTTCTTTAACAGAAATTACAACACCAAGTCAAAGTCTGGTAGAATCAAGTAGAAATTTTGGATGTCCGAACACAATTACAAAAAAATATGTAGATATAACAGCTGGATTAGGTTCATAGTTAGAATATATTTAGATATAAAATAAAAGCATCGCATCAGTATTATTTCTGATGCGATGCTTTTGATGTTATTTTATTACATTTTTATTACAATGATTGACAATAAAAATATAATCCTTTAAAATAATTCATATAAAATAAACAAAAGAAAAAGGAGAGTAATTTTATGAAAAAACAAAGTGGAATAACGCTTGTAGCACTAATAATAACAATAATTGTAATGTTAATATTAGTTGCCGTAACATTAATGATAGCACTTGGAGAAAATGGTATTATTAGTAAATCGAAGGAAGCGTCAATGGAAACAGAAAAACAAGCAATATATGAAGTTATTGTAAGTGCTATGGTAATGAAAAAAAATGGAGATATTGATGTAAGTGGTACATATGGTGCTGCTAAACATCTTTTAGTAGAAAAAGATAATAAAGTTGTAACACCTGTTTCACCAACATCAGAAGACCAAATAACAGATGGAATAGGCATGGTAATTTTAGATGTAAAAGGTAATTTTGGAACATACACCTATACAATAACAAAAGAAAAAATTATTATAGGTAGAGGAGAAATTGGAGACGATAAACTAACAATTTCAGGAGCAACAAGTTATCCATATAGTTTAAGAATAGAACCTAAAGAAGATATGTTTACTGAAAATGAAGCTTCTGCTATAGTAGCCTCAGTTATGCTTGGTGATAATTCAGTTACTAATTTAGAAGAATTATTAGTGGCGATATTCAAATATTCTACGGAAAGTACAGATGAATCTATTGACTATAATTTTGTTAAAGAATACTTAGAAGATGAGCTACAAACAACAATTTCTACACCACAAGAAGCTTTAGAAAAAGCTATGCCTTTATTAGGACTTGATTATAAAACAGTACAGGAATGGGCGTTAGATATTTATGAAGCTGATGAAAAGAAATTAATGGTAAATGGAGAAGAAGCAACTGCAGGTGTAGCATGGGATGGAAATACAGCAATTTATACAATACAAAATGATGGAAATTATGAATTTGAACTAATTATAGATGGAAACTCTGTCAATAAGGTAAAAGTTTCAGGTTCAGATATTGGATATGAAGCAGATTTAAAAGGAATAGGTGAAGCTTTAATAGGAATGACTATGACAGAATGGATGGAATTTTTTAATAGTGGATTTCCAAATAATCCTGAGACAGAATTTGATGAGAGTCAATTAACAATATATACTAATGTCGACGATCAATACGGTACAGGTGTAAAATGTAACAACAATATATATGGAATTTATATGGAGTATGTAGGCTCTGAAATCTATATTACGAGAGTAGATTTATTACAATAAGGCAAGTCGCATATAAAACATCAAAAGCATTGCATTTTATTTAATGTAATGCTTTTGATGTTTTTTTCATAGTTTGTAGATAGATATTTATTTTTATATTTAAACTATTGCTAAAAAAAATAGAATAGTGTATAATACAAAATACGTAAAGTTAATATAAGCCGATGTGGCGGAATTGGCAGACGCACTAGACTCAAAATCTAGCGGGAAACCATGTGGGTTCGAGTCCCACCATCGGTACCAGAAAAGCATAGCGAAAGCTATGCTTAAAAATTTTTAAAAGGTGGGTCTCGAAAAGGAGCGTACCGAAGTTTTATGGTGGTTATGGATTTTTCTCTCATTTGACAACCCCAAATATAAATGCTAAAATAATTAAACAACATTTTTGTTTGTTAAAGATTTATTTGAAAGAGGAAATAATATGAATTTAAAAAAATTTAAAATATCAAAAATAAAGTTTAAAAAAAGTGATATGGATGATATTGAAAAAGCATTGAAAGAAATCGAGTATGATAATATTGAAATAAAAAATGTTGAAAAAAGAAATACTCCATATGAAGAAAAAACAAATTATAAAACAGTGAAAGAAGCTTTTTTTAATGCTTTAGAAAAATATCCTAACAGACCATGTATATTAGAAAAAGAAAATCATAAAGAACCATATAAGGCAAAAACATATAAAGAATTTGCAGAGGATATCTTTTGTTTAGGGACTGCACTTATTAATGTACTAAAATTAAAAGATAAGAGAGTTGTTATAATAGGAGAAACACAATATGATTGGTATTTGTCATATATGGCAATGCTTTGTGGTGTAGGAATAGCTGTACCAATTGATAAAGAATTACCAATAAACGAGATAGAGAATGTAGTAAAAAGAGCAAAAGCCTCAGCAGTTATTTATTCTTCAAAAAAAGGAAATGATATAAATAAAATTCGTGAAAAATTATCAGATGTAGAATACTTCATAGAAATGAAATCTGATAAACAACTTGAAGGAAAAGATATAGGACTACAAAATTTAGTAACTTTAGGAAAATACATTAGAGAATCTGGTAATAAGGATTTTGAAAAAATAGAAATAGAACCAGAAGAGTTTAAAATATTATTTTTTACTTCAGGAACTTCTGCTGAATCAAAAGGTGTAATGCTTTGTAATAGAAATTTAGCTGAAAATATAAATGCAGTAACAGCATATGTAAAAGTATATCCAACAGATAGATTATTATCAATTTTACCTTTACATCATTGTTATGAATCTACAATAGGATTTTTATATCCTATGTCAGTGGGAGCTTCAGTAGCAGTGTGTGAAGGACTTAGATATATAGTACCAAATTTACAAGAAGCTAAGCCAACAGCTATTTTAACAGTTCCACTTTTAGTAGAAAGCCTTTATAGTAAAATAAATGAAAAGATTGTAAAAAGTAAAAAAGACAAGATGATAAATATTATGATAACAGTTACAAATACATTAAGAGATGCTGGAATAAATATTAAAAGAAAAGTATTTAAGCAAATTTATGATAACTTAGGTGGAAATTTAAGAATAATTGTTTCTGCGGCAGCACCAATCGATAAAAAAGTAGGGAAATGGTTAGAAGATATTGGAATTACATTTCTGCAAGGATATGGATTAACAGAAACGGCTCCAATATCTGCATTGACACCAGATTATAAAACATCAGTAGGTTCTGTTGGAAAAGCAATTGTGCAAGCAGATATTAAAATTGACAATCCAAATGAAAATGGAGAAGGCGAAATTTTGATAAAAACACCTACTTTAATGTTAGGATACTATGAAGATGAAGCAAAAACAAAAGAGGTTATAGATGAAGAAGGATATTTCCATTCAGGAGATATTGGATATATAGATGAAGAGGGATATATTTATATAACAGGTAGAAGTAAAAATGTAATAGTTACACAAAATGGTAAAAATATTTATCCTGAAGAAATTGAAGTATTAATAGAAAAAATACCAGAAGTAAAAGAAGTTATGGTTTATGGAAAAGCACCAGAAGGAGAACAAGCAAAGAAAAAAGATTCTAAAGAATTAATTATAACTGCAAAAGTTGTTCCAAATTTTGATAAAATAAAAGAACTATATGGTAATATATCTGACGAGGAAATACACAGCAAAATTTGGGAACAAATAAAACAAGTTAACAAAAAATTAACATCATATAAAGCTATAAAAAGTTTAGAAATAAAGAAAGAAGAATTTGAAAAAACATCTACTATGAAAATAAAAAGATATAAAGAAATTTCTAAATAAGAATATATTTTAATAAAAATGTAGGGGCGAACTTTGTTCGCCCGTGTTTATTGGAGTTCTTTGTTTTGATTTGCTGTTATAGTATTTTGAACATAAATTTTATAACTACAAGAAAGCAAGGTTGTTTTTATTAAATGTATTTTATCATTATTGCAACTTTTATCTATAAAATCTTTTTCACCAAAAGCACATCTTAAAGCATCCTCGAATAGATTGCAAAAATCATCATATGTGTCAGCTATAGATGCATCTTGTAATGCAATTTTAATTAAAGTATCAATTTCATGCATACTATATACTTGCTTTAATACACAAATTACAAATAATTTAGCGACTTGTTTTTTTGAATATAATTTTTTTTCTGGTGGTGTTATTAAATTATTTTTAACATAATTATTTATCATAGTTTTTGTAAGAAGTTGTGAATCATCTTTTTCTGAATTATTATTAAAAAATATAAATGGGCTTAAAGTTTTATTAATTAAAGTAACAATCTGATCCAAATATAAATCAACATTAGGTAATTCATTCCATCTAGGGATATGAAATTCATCGATAGAAATATTTTTTTCACTCATATGAAACGGGCTCCTTTTTAAAATATTGTTATTTAATTTGTTGTAGGGGCGACCATCGGTCGTCCGAAAATAAATTCATATAATTATGCGGGCGTGCAATGCACGCCCCTACAAAATGTAATGTTAGACATTATAAGTGTTTAACATAATAATACCATTTTTTAAATATTTAGTCAATAGGTTGACAAAGAGAGAATGATGTGATAATCTAGTTTAGCAAACCAGATGAACACTTTTTGCAAACTTAAATTACAAAGGAGATTTTTATGAAAAAAATAAAGTATAATGATGTTGTTAAAATCAACAGTATTAAAGAAATGCTAAGCTTAGCAGTAAAGGAAGCAGGAGATAAAGTTGCATTTAAATATAAAGGAAAAAAAGATGAGGTTATTGAAGTAACATATAAAGAATTTGAAAATGATACAAATGAATTAGGAACGGCACTTGCAAGTATAAATATGCAAGATAAACATATAGCAATGATAGGAGAAAATAGCTATAAATGGATTACTGGTTATTTAACAGTTTTAAAAAGTAAAGGCGTTTTCCTTCCAGTAGATAAAGAACTTACTGTAAAAGAAATTATAAATGTTTTAAAACATGGTGATGCTGAAGTATTATTTTATGCAGGAAAATATGAAAAATGGATTGAGGAAATTAAAACAAGTGCGCCTAATATTAAATATTTTATTGGATTAGATAGAGAAGAAGATTCTGATAATGTATTGTCATATGATAAATTTAAAGCAAAGGGAAAAGAATTACTAGAACAAGGTGATACAAAATACACTGAATTACACGATGATGAATATAATTTAAAATTATTAGTTTATACATCAGGAACAACAGGAGAACCTAAAGGAGTTATGTTATCTGAACACAATTTAATAAGTGTTATAAACTATGGACTTCAAGTTGCTGATATAAAAACAACATGTTTATCAGTATTACCATATCATCATACTTATGAAGCCGTTGCAGGACTTTTAGTTGCATTACATAAACGTGCATGTATTTGTATTAATGACAGCTTGAAAAATGTATTAAAAAATTTACAATTATTCAAACCAGATTATATATATGTAGTTCCAGCATTTACAGAAATATTTTATAAAAATATATGGAATAATGCTCAAAAGACAGGAAAAGATAAAGTGTTAAAAATAATGATTCCAGTTAGCAATGCATTAAGAAAAATAGGAATAGATTTAAGAGATGTATTTTTTAAATCAATACATCAAGCTTTTGGTGGAAACCTAAAAGAAATCGTATGTGGTGGAGCACCAATAAGACCAGAAGTTGGAAAATTCTTTAATGATATAGGTATGATGTTGTTAAATGGATATGGAATAACAGAATGTTCGCCATTAGTTAGTGTAAACAGATTACAACTTAATGACAGTTCAACAGTTGGAGTAATATTACCATGTTGTGAAGTTAAATTTGAAAATGTTACACCTGAAGGAGATGGAGAAATCCATGTAAAAGGTGATATTGTAATGATGGGATACTACAAAGAAAAAGAAAAGACAGACAGAGTATTAAAAGATGGATGGTTTAATACAGAAGATTATGGACGTATAAATAAAAAAGGTCAACTTATAATAAATGGTAGAAAGAAAAATCTTATTGTTTTAGATAATGGAAAGAATGTTTATCCAGAAGAAATTGAAAACTATATATTAGGAGTTCCATATGTTCAAGAAGTAGTTGTAAAAGGAAAGAAAAATAACATTGGGCAAGAAGTTGGACTTATAGCGGAAGTATTCTTAAATAAGGAAAAAGTAGAAGAATTAAAAGTAGAGAACATAAAAGAAACATTAAAAAATGATATAAGTAAAGTAACAAAAGATTTGCCAGTTTATAAACGTATATCTGATATTGAAATCAGAGAAACAGAATTTAATAAAACTACAACAAATAAGATAAAAAGATAAAAATCAAAAAGGTCGCTGTTAAGCGGCCTTTTTGATTTTTTAATGTAATAATGTTAATACAGTGTTAGAAATAGAATGGGATTATGTATGGGCGATTTTAATCGCCCGCGCTTCAAAGAAATTGCTAAAAGAAATAAAAGTTATAACATAAGCTAAAATATTAATTTTTGAAAATGAAATACTCATTTGTCAAAAATTAATTATTTTAGCTTTTTAAAATTTCTTGAAAAATCTAAAATTTTTCAAGAAATCGATAAGGTATATTTGAAAAATCAATAAATTGTTCGATAATTGATTTGAAATTTTATGGGGTAAGCCATAGAAGCACGGACGAACATAGTTCGCCCCTACAACGTTTGCAATAATTTTTATGACAGAAAATCTAACCACCAAATTCCAAACTCTAAATTCAAAACACATATTATATTCTACAACTCACCCAAAAAGCTAAAACACATAAAATTAAAGAAATTATACCTTCTATAGTTAAACTAAATCCAGGGTAAAGTACAAATACGGAACTAATAGTAAAACCAATAATTCCAAAATAAGTATGAATTTTAAAATGTTCAAATAAGAATTTTAATAAAATTAAAAAGATTATACCGCCAATTATAAGACCTATAATAATTGGTAATAGTATATTTAAGTTTAGAGTTACAATAGCATCAAGATATGTTTGATAAATTCCTAAAATCATAAGAATAACTGTTTTGCTAACTCCGAGGAATAACGATTCCTGCAGACATTAAAATTCCACATAGTATTAAAAAAGAATTGTTTTGGATATCAATAATTTGATTTATAAGAGAAGTTTTTTCAAGAGTAATTAAATAAAAACTAAGTGAAAAAGTAAATAAAGCACATAAAATATAAGAAAGTTTTATTTTATGTGTTTTTATTTGATTAAATACTATTTTAATACTACCTAATATTAGACCTATAAAAACAAAGGAAATTGGTCTTGAAAATTTATCAAACAAAAAGTTTAAAATATTACCACAAACAAAAACTCCAACTAAAACACCTATTGCAATAGGAAATAAAAATTTAAAGTTTTGTTTAATATCTTTAAAAAAATTAGTTATTGAATTTATGATTTTTTCATACAGACCAAAAACTACACACATAACGCCACTACTAATACCAGGTAAAATTGCTCCTATTCCAATTGTAATACCAACAAAAAAGTTTTTCAAAAAAATCACCTATTTAATATATATTAAAAAATTAAAATAATATTAAATAAATTGACCATGCACTTTTGTTTTTTTAACGACATATAATTTGTTATAGAAAAGAGAGGTGCATTATTTGCTAGTTTTTATTTCAGGTTTTTTAAGTTTTCTAAAGACAGCAATTTTTTTGGTTGGTTATATTTCAAATAGTGCTTTGTTTCCAGAGCCATTAACACCAGAAGAAGAAACGGAAGTTTTACAAAGGTATATGAAAGGTGATGAGGATGCAAGAAATATATTGATTGAAAGGAACTTAAGATTAGTAGCACATATTTGTAAAAAATATAATATTCCTAATATAGAAAATGAAGATTTAATTTCAATAGGTACAATAGGTTTGATAAAAGGAATAAATACTTTTAGTTTAGAAAAAGGTGTACGTTTAGCTACATATGCTGCTAGATGTATAGAAAATGAAATACTAATGTATTTAAGAAGTACAAAGAAACTAGGGTCGGAGGTCCATTTGAATGAACCAATAGGGAAAGACAAAGACGATAATGAGATTTCATTAATGGATATTTTAGAAAATGATGATAAGGCAATAGAAGATGAAATAGATTTTAAAATGAAAATAAGAAAAGTTTATGAAAAAATGAAAGAGGTTTTAAAGGAAAGAGAAAAAACAATATTAGAGTTAAGATTCGGATTAACAGGAAAGAAACCAAAAACACAAAACGAAGTAGCTAAGCTTATGGGAATATCTCGCTCTTATGTATCTAGAATTGAAACAAAAGCTATTAATAAATTGGCAAAAGAAATACAAGAATAATTGTATTATTGTATTTGGAGTTTAGAGTTTGGAAATTTAAGCTAAAAACATAAATAAAAATCCGATGTCCAAATTCTAATAACTAAATACTTTTTTTAACATATTTCTTCCAATTTTCATATATTTATGATAATATATTATAGAATTATTTTATAAAAAAAGGAGTAGTTACAAATGCCAAATATCAAAATAGATTTTAAGAATACAGAAATAAAAGAAAAAGATTTTACAAAGTACAAAGCAAAGGTTACACAAATACATAATAAATTACATGAAATAGCAAATGAAGAAGATAAGTTTGTAGGTTGGCTAAACTTACCAACAAATTATGATAAAGAAGAATTTGAAAGAATAAAAAAAGCTGCTAAAAATATACAAGAAAATTCAGAAGTTTTTCTAGTAATAGGAATAGGTGGTTCATATTTAGGAGCAAGAGCAGTTATAGAATCGCTTACGAATACTTTTTATAATTTAATAGAAAAGAAACAAAGAAAATTTCCTCAAGTATTTTTTGTAGGAAATAATATAAGCCCTAACTATGTAAATGATTTAATTGAATGTATAGGAGATAAAGATGTTTCTATAAATGTTATATCAAAATCTGGAACAACTACAGAACCTGCAATAGCATTTAGAATTTTTAGAGAATTTTTAGAATCAAAATATGGTATAGATGAAGCAAGGAAAAGAATTTATATTACAACAGATAAAGAAAAAGGAGCATTAAAAAAATTATCAGATGAAGAAGAATATGAAACATTTGTAATACCAAGTAATGTTGGGGGAAGATATTCGGTATTAACTGCAGTAGGATTATTGCCAATAGCTGTAGCTGGAATTGACATAGATAAGCTTATGGAAGGTGCTAGAATGGCACAAAACAGTTATAATGAAGAAAATATAAAATATAATCCATGTTACAGATATGCTGTAGCCAGAAATATATTATACAAACAAGAAAAAACAATAGAAATATTAGTAAATTATGAACCTAAAATGCACTATTTTACAGAATGGTGGAAACAACTTTATGGAGAAAGTGAAGGTAAGAAACAAAAAGGGATATTCCCAGTAGGAGTTGATTTCACAACAGATTTACATTCATTAGGTCAATATATACAAGAAGGGAAAAGAAACCTTTTTGAAACTGTAATAGTTATTGAGAATTCAAAATCAGATATTACAATAAAACATGATGCAGATAATGTGGACGGATTAAATTTCATTGAAGGAAAAACAATGGACTATGTAAATAAAAAAGCAATGGAAGGAACAGTACAAGCTCATGTAGATGGAGGAGTTCCAAATATAATTTTAACAATTAAAGAATTATCAGAAGAAGTTTTAGGAGAACTTATTTACTTCTTTGAATTAGCATGTGGAGTATCTGGACTTGTTTTAGGAGTAAATCCATTTAATCAGCCAGGAGTTGAGGCATATAAAAATAATATGTTTAAACTTTTAGGAAAACCTGGTTATGAAAATAAATAGGAGAATATATGCAAGAAGTTTATAATGAAATAATTAAAAATATTGAAAAAGAAAGAGTCTTAAAGGATGAATGGATGAGTAAACATACTTCATTTAAAATAGGAGGAAAAGCAGATTTGTTTATTAAAGCAAATTCTATTGATGAAGTTAAGTTTATTTGTACTATAGCAAAACAGAAAAATATACCAATATGTTTAATTGGGAATGGAACTAATATTTTAGTAAGTGATAAAGGAATAAGAGGTATAGTTTTAAAGCTTAATTTAAATGAAGTAAAAGTACAAGATGAATTTATTTATGCTGAGGCAGGAGCATTATTATCAAAAGTTGCAAGTGTTGCATGTCAAAATTCTTTATCTGGGTTTGAAAAGCTTTCAGGAATACCTGGAACAATAGGTGGAGCTATAAAAATGAATGCTGGAGCATATGGACAAGAAATGAAAGCATTAATATGTGAAACAACATATTTAGATGAAAATTTAGAATTAAGAACAATAAAAAATGAGGAACATGAATTTTCATATAGAAAAAGTTTTTTTTCAAGTAAAAAAAATTATTGTATACTTGTAACTAAATTAAAATTAGAAAAAGGTGTACAAGAAGATATAAAAAAAGAAATGCATGATTTACTAGTTTCGAGAAAAATCAAACAACCATTAGAATATGCAAATGCAGGAAGTACTTTTAAAAGAGGAGAAAACTTTATAACAGCAGAACTTATAGACAAAGCTGGATTAAAAGGATATAATATAGGGAATGCCTATGTATCCGAAAAGCACGCAGGATTTATAATTAATAAAGGAAATGCAACAGCAAAAGATGTTTTAGAATTAATTGAAAAAGTACAGCAAATAGTATATGAAAAGTTTAATAAAAAAATAGAATTAGAAATAGAATTTATAGGCGAAAGATAAAGATATTCATTATTAGTTAAGAAATGTAGGGGCGACCATCGATTAGCTGTGCGAAATGGAATGAGCTACAGATAATACATGCCCTGGGGGTATTGGTCGTACGTGACCCGTAAGGAATACTTAATAATGAATAGTTAAAAATGAATTATGAATAGTGAATAATAAATGAAAGAATTATTAATTATTAATTGTTAATTATTCATTATTCATTATTAATTAATAATGTATTCGGAGGTATATAACGTGAAAAATTTTATAAGATGGTTTAAAAATAGTAAAGGAGTAAAAAGATGGATAATATTGCTTTTCATATCAATGATATTAATTTGTTATGGATTTTCTAAAGTTATGTCCACAGAAGAAGTAGGCAATATCTTAGAATTAATTGAAATTGTTATTACATTTGCATTAGGCTTTGTAGGATTTGTTACAGGAATTATTTTTATACAAAGAAAAACTATTGAAGCTACATTAACTTCTACTAAGGATAATGAAGAAATATCTGATGTAAAAGTTACTAATAGTATATACGATAAAGGACCAAAAGTTGTTGTAATTGGTGGTGGATCTGGAATAAATAATGTGCTTGAAGGATTAAAAAAATATACAACAAATATTACTGCTATTGCTACAGTATCAAGCTATGGGAACGAAAAAACTTTTTCAAAAAAAGAATTAAAATTAAGACCTATGGAAGATGTTCAAGAAAACATGATTGCACTTTGTCCAAATAGTGAAAAAATGAACCAATTAATGAAATATAAATTTACAGAAGGAAAATTAAAAAATCTAAGTTTTGGTGATATATTCTTATCTGCAATGGAAAATGTATATGATGATTCTGGAAAAAGTATAGAAAAAAGTTCAGAAATTTTAAATATGGTTGGAAAAGTAATTCCAGTAACGTTAGATGAAATGAATATATGTGCTGAACTTCAAGATGGTACAATTGTTGAACAAAAAAATAAAATTGCAGAAATTGTTTCTGATAAAATAACAAGAATAAACAGAGTATATATAAACCCAACTAATTGTAGACCGACAGAAGGAATTATAGATGCAATTAAAGAAGCTGATGCAATTGTTATAGGACCTGGAAGTTTATATACAAATGTAATACCAAATTTACTTATAAGAGGAGTTTCAAAAGCTATTAAGGATAGTAAAGCCTTAAAGATATATATATCAAATGTTATGACAGAACCAGGACAAACAGATGATTATGAAGTTTCAGACCATATAAAAGCAATACAAGAACATGCAGGAGAAAATATTATTGATTTTTGTATAGCTGATACTGGTGAAATAATACCAGAATATGTTAGAAAATATAATCTAGCTGGTTCAACACTTGTTAATCCAGATACTAAAAATGTAAAAGGAATG
This sequence comes from Clostridia bacterium, assembly GCA_017437145.1. Taxonomy (GTDB): domain Bacteria; phylum Bacillota; class Clostridia; order TANB77; family CAG-508; genus CAG-452. Next base: position 13,432 of record JAFSBT010000001.1, read on the forward strand.
GGCATAATTGTTTATGAAGCAAATGTCTCAACACTTAAGGATGAACATATAATTCACAATCCAGACAATATTGCAAGGGCTATAATTGAAATCATATGTACAGATTTTAAAATAAAAGACCAACAAAGTGATGAAGGTTATTTATTATTAAATTCTAAATTAAAAGAGGAAGAAAAAAAGAATCAAGCAAATAAAGCAAAGAAAGTAAAAGAACCAAAAAAAACAAAGGAAAAAGGAACAAGAAAAGAAAGCAAATTTACGGCCAAATATAAAGAAAGAATAAAATCGATTCAAGAAAGTGAATTATCAAGGCAGACAAATTTAAAAGTACATAAAAAAGCTGAAAAGATGATTAGCGAAGAAGAAAAAAAACAAAAAGAAGAATTTTTAAAAGAAACATATGAAAAAACAATGAAAAAATAGAAAAGTGGAGGAAGTCACAAATGAAGTTTTCTAAAAAGGATTTAACTTTAGAAGAAGGATTAACAAAAGAATGGATTATAACAAATGGACTTGGGGGATATTCATCAAGTACTATTTTAGGAATAAATACAAGAAAATATCATGGTTTATTAGTTGCACCATTAACACCACCTGCAAGAAGATTTGTAATACTTTCAAAAATAGATGAAAGTATAGAAGTAGACAATCAAAAATACGATTTATACGCTAATTTAGGGGTGAATTTTAGCTCGAATGGTTATAAATATTTAGAAGAATTTGAAAAAGATTATACTCCTATTTATACTTATAAAGTTAATGATATTACAATAAAAAAAATAATATGTATGGAGAATGGAAAAAATACAGTTTGTGTATTATATAAAGTATATAATAATGGAAAAAAAGCTAAATTTACATTAGCACCAATTATAACTTTTAGAGATTTCCATACAATGAATACAAATCATGAATATAATTTAAAACAAACTATAAAACAAAACAAGGTGAAAATTGAAGTGGATGAAAATTCAAGTACACCTATTTATATGAATGCATCTCATGGTACATATATAGAACATTTTAATGATACTTTTAGAAACATGTATTATATACAAGAAGAAAAAAGAGGGTTTTATCCAGAAGAAAATTTATCTGTACCAGGCAGATTTGAAATTGAAATACCTGAAAAAGAAACAAGAGAATATACTTTTGTATGTTCATTAGAAGAAAATATAGAAGAAATAGATGTAAAAAAAATAATAAATAAAGAAATTGTTAGAATAAATGAATTAATGTCTAAAACAGAAATATTGCCAAGGAAAACAGATATAACAAAAGAAACAAAACAAGATTTGTCAAAAAGAGAATTGCTAAGAGATTTTACAATAGCAGTTGATAATTTTATTGTGTATAGACCACACTTTGGATTATATACAATAATTGCAGGATATCCATGGTTTTTAGATTGGGGAAGAGATTCTTTAATATCTTTTGAGGGATTATTGTTAAAAACAAAAAGATATGATGTAGCAAAAGATGTATTACTTACACTAATAAAAGATGTGAAATTTGGATTAGTTCCAAATGGATATTCAGGATATGATAATAGACCATTATACAATAGTGTAGATAGTGCTTTATTATTATTTGAACAAGTACATAAATATTTAAAATATACTTCAGACTATGATTTTATAGAACAACAAGTTTATAACAAACTAATGCATATTATAGAAAGTTTTCTAAGAGGAATAGATGTTGACAATGCAAATATTTTTATAGATAAAAAGGATTTCTTATTATCAGCAGGAACAGAAGATACACAAATCACATGGATGGATGCAAAATATGGGAATCATTGTTTTACTCCAAGAAATGGTAAAGCAGTAGAAATAAATGCATTATGGTATAATGCTTTAAAAATCATAGAAGAACTTTGTATAAAAATGAAAGAAAGAGAAAGAGCTCATAAATATGCAGACTTAGCAAATAAATGTAAAGAGTCTTTTGAAAAAAGTTTTTATAATAAAAGTAAAAAGTGCTTATATGATGTAATTGGAGATAATAAAGTTAGACCAAATCAATTATTTGCTCTTTCATTAAGTCATCCAATTATAGAACCGAATTCAAAAATTGGAAAAGAAATAATTGAAACAGTTGAAACTAAATTATTAAATAAATGTGGACTAAAAACATTAGCAAAGGGTGAAAAAGGATATATTGCAACATATGAAGGGGATGCTTTTAGAAGAGATTCAAGTTATCATCAAGGAGTAACTTGGCCATGGTTATTAGGTTTATACTATGATGCTATTAAAAATAGTATTGAGTATGAAAAAGATAAAAAGAAAAAAACAGAATTAGAAGAAAAATTAAAAGATTTTAAAGAAAATGTTAAAAAGAATTTCGTAAAAGAAATGTATAAAGACGGAGCGATAGGAAGTATTTCAGAAGTATATAATTCTAAAGCACCACAAAAATCAGGAGGTACAATAGCTCAAGCTTGGAGTGTAGCAGAAATTTTTAGAATTATAGATTTATAAAAGAAAAGGTGGAATAATGAGAATATTAGGCATTGATCCAGGATTTGCAATAACAGGATACAGTATAATTGATTATGTTGGAAATAAATTTAAACTAATTACATCAGGAGCAATTTTAACAGAAGCGAAAACATCATTTCCATTAAGATTAACCAAAATATATGATGATTTAACAACAATAATACAAGAATACAATCCAGATGCAATTTCTGTAGAAGAATTATTTTTCAATCAAAATGTAAAAACAGCGATAAATGTTGCACAAGCAAGAGGGATTGTTTTAGTTGTTGGTTCGAAAAACAATATACCAACATTTGAATATACACCTTTGCAAGTAAAACAAGCTGTTGCAGGATATGGAAGAGCAGATAAAATACAAGTTCAGAGAATGGTTAAAACTATACTGAAAGCAGAAAGCTTACCAAAACTAGATGATATTACAGATAGTATGGCTGTTGGAATATGTCATGCTCATTCAGCAAAATTTGCAGAAAAGTTATAATGGAGGAATAAAATTTGACAATAGAAGCTTTAGAAAATGAATTAAAGAAGGAAAGTTTAAATAACAGTATATACTTATTTTATGGAGAAGAAAGATTTTTATTGGAAAATTGTATAAAGAAAATAAAAAAATCTTTTGGGGAAATTATATCGGGAATAAATTATATCGAGATTGATGAAACCAATATAAGAAGCCTTATACAGGAAATAGAAACTCCAGTTTTCGGATATGAAAAGAAATTAATCATGGTAAAAAACTCAGGTTTATTTTCTAAAAAGCGGAAATAAAGATTTAGAAAAACAAATTGTTAAGTATATAAATGAAAATACAAAACAAATTCAAGAAAGTATAGTTTTAATATTTGTTGAAAATGAAATAGTAAAAAATGATTTATTGACTACACTAGATAATTTCGGAATTGTATGCAATTTTGAAAAACTAAAACCTAATGATATAGGTAAAAGACTAGGTGGAATAATAAAAGCATATGGTGTTAATATAAGTGCACAGGACTTACAATTATTCATAGAAGTTTGTGGTACAAATATGCAAGTTCTAATAAATGAAATGAGAAAACTTATAGAATATGTTGGTTCTGGAGGAACAATAACAAAAAAAGAAATAGAACTTTTATGTATTAAACAATTAGACTATATTATATTTGACTTAACCGATAATTTAGGAAAAAAAGATACTAAAAAAGCTTTAGAAGTTTTACATGAACTTATATATAATAAGGAACCAATACAAAAAATTTTAATCACAATATATAATCATTTCAAAAAATTATATATTGTAAATGTATGTGAAAGATTAAGATTAGATACTGCAAGAAATTTAAATTTAAAACCTAATCAAACCTTCTTAATAAATAAATATAAAAGACAATCACAGTATTTTAAAGAAAAAGAATTAAGAAATATATTAAAAGAATTAATAAATTTAGATGAAAAATATAAAAAAGGTTCAATAGATATTACTGTAGGATTAGAATCAATTCTTTGTACATATTGTAGTTAGAAAGGATGTTGAATATGAGAATACTAATGTTAGTAGGTATAATAGTTGCAATGTTTGGAGTAATTTTAATTTATGATGCAAGACCAATAACAAAAAAGAATTTTGGATTTGGAGACCAAAATGAAGCAACTATGGGATTGAAAATAACAGGTTTCATAATGAGTATTATAGGAACATTATTGGTTATGCTTAGCATATAGAGGACGCATATGTAGGGGCGACCAGTGGTCGCCCGTAACCCGTAAGAAATACCATTAATACAAAATTTGCTACGCAAATTTTGAGGAGGAAAGATGCAAAAATTTAACATATTAAGAGAAAAATATAAAGAATTCATATATAAAGATTTTGAAATTCGTGAAGAAAACAATAACATTATAATTAAATATCTTTTTGAAATTCCAGGACTTACTAAATTTGAACCTACAATAACAATAGAAAAAAGACATATAAAGTTTAATAGTATAGAAGATAACTTAGTAAAAGAAATGGTTTTTAATCTTGGTATTGTAGAAGCAATTAGTTATTGGAAAAGCATATGTGCTCAAAAACTAATTGTAGAATGTGGAAGTTTAGATTCTGAACAAATAGAATTTTTCAAAAAATTATTTTATTTAGGACTAGGAGAATTTAGGTATATAAATAATATCAAAATTGATGAAAAAGACTTTATAGAAATTATTTCAAAAAATATTGAGATTGACATTTCTAAAAATTTACAATATAATAGAATGAAAGGTAACATAAAATTTGTTTCGCGGAAATCTAATCCCAATAGGTGGAGGAAAAGATTCTACAGTTACTTTAAGCCTATTAGATAAATATAAAGAAGATAGTTATTGCTTGCTAATAGGAGGAAAAGAACCTTCTGTTGAAGCTGCAAAAGTTGCAGGATATGAAGACAAAATAATTTACGTTACAAGAAAAATAGATAAAGAACTTTTAGAATTAAATAAGAAAGGATATTTAAATGGTCATACACCATTTTCTGCATTACTTGCTTTTTTATCTTATTTAATTGCATATTTAACAAATAAAAAATACATTACATTATCTAATGAATCAAGTGCAAATGAAAGCAATGTAGAAGGAGAAAATATAAATCATCAATATTCTAAAACATTTGAATTTGAACAAGATTTTAGAAAATATGTTGAGGAGTATTTACATACAGAATCAGAATATTTAAGTTTACTAAGACCATTAAATGAATTACAAATAGCAAAATTGTTTTCTAAAAATGAACAATATCATAATATTTTCAGAAGCTGTAATGAAGGAAGCAAAAAAATACCATGGGAATGGTGCTGTAATTGTCCAAAGTGCTTATTTGTATATATAATTTTAAGTCCATTTTTATACAAGGATAAATTAGTTAAAATATTTAAAGAGGACTTATTTGAAAAAGAAAGTTTAAAGAAAACTTTTATTGAATTAATACGGACATGGAGAAACAAAACCTTTTGAATGTGTTGGTACATACGAAGAAGTAAATTATGCTTTGAGCAAAACAATATTAAATTTAGAAGAACAAGAATTACCTTATCTTCTTAAATTTTATAAAGAGAAATATGGATTAGTAAGCACAGATGAAGACATAACAAAAAGATACAATACGAGTAATAATTTAACAAAAGAATTTGATAAGATTTTAAGAAAGTGTATAGGAGTAGATAAGGATGTCGAATGATTTTAAAGAAAAATGTAAAGTACCAGAAAAATACAGAAAAGCTGTAGAAGAAGTAAGCCAAACAAATAAAAAAAGACAAGAGCAAATAGAAGAAATAATGAGTGCATTAAAGGAAAAAAATCTTAATCAAAATCAATTAAATGTAGTAAGGAAAACAGTAGAAAAATTAATTCAATCAGGAACTGCAAAATTTGAATTGACTCCAGAAGAGTTGGAGAACTTTACTACGGTTCCAACAGAGCAACAACAAAAAGCTGCATACATGAAGTTTATAAAAGATCAAGCAAAAGGATTTTTTATGATTTTAGAGCTTATAAAAGAACAAATAAGATTACTTATAGATAATGGACAGATTGATAAAGATATAAGTGTAAATATGTATGCAAGAGTTAAAGGTCTAGAATCTGCAATAAATAATGAAGACAGTAATGAGGGGAATTTAGAAGGTAAACTTAAAGTTTTAGATGATGTTTTTGGAATAACTATAGTAGCGAAGGATAAAAAAGATGTATCAACAATAAAAAAACATATATCAAATTCGTTAATAAAGGTTATAAAGAGTAAAGAAATTAATAAATCTTTAAAAGATAAAAACGGCAATATAATATATGATGAAGATGGAAAAGCTATGCCAGGATATGCAGCTATTCATGATACAGGTTATATAAACGATATAGCATTTAAATGGTTAAAGAATATAAAAGTAGATGGATATAAGGTACAAATAGCACAATGTATTAATGAAGACAAAGAAGCAGAAATTACTTTAGAAGATTTGGAAGAAATTGATAAAAAAGTATATACATCACCGGAAGAATTGCCAGTAATAGAAATTCATTATCAATCAGAAGAAGAATATGAACGTGCAAATGGAGTAGCATCACATACAGAATATAAACAAAGACATGGAAAAGAAAATGTGGTATTTATTCAACAAAAATATTTACATGAAGAATTTCATAGATTTGTGGATCTTCCAATAATGTTTGAGTGGACATCTCACGATGATAAAGTAAGATTATTAGATAGAGATGAAACATTATTTACGATGTATCCTTATTTAAGACAACTACAAGCAAAAAGAGAGCAAATGACACACTAACACACACATATTGAATAATGTATGGGTCGCCGCCCTCGGCGACCCGAAGGAATAGTATAAAATCCCTTTAAGGGATTTTTTTTTGTTCTAAAAATTTTTTTCATGCATATATATATTAAAAGGACATGCTTGGAGGATATATATGCAAAAACAAATATTAAGATATTTTTCTAAAAAAATTTCCCAAGAAATACAAATGTATTTAAATGATCAGTTAGAAGAAATTAGGTTAAGAGCTAATGAACCTATAATTCTAAGATATGATACATATGAAACAATATTAGAATATATTACTAAAACGGAAGATTTATTAGAGACACTTCAAAACATTTGTGAAAATTCTATTTATGCATATCAAAAGGAAATTTGCGAAGGATTTATTACAGTCAAAAAAGGACACAGAGTTGGTATTGCAGGGAATGTAGTAATAGAGAATGAAAAAGTAAAAAATATAAAATACATATCAAGTTTGAATTTTAGAATTGCAAAAGAAATTAATGACTGCAGTAAAAAAGTATTAAAGTACATATTAGATATTAAGAATAATAGTGTTTATAACACACTAATTGTTTCACCGCCAGGAGGAGGGAAAACAACAATTTTAAGAGATTTAATAAAAAACATAAGCAATGGCATAGATGAAATTAACTTTAAAGGATTGAATGTAGGATTAGTAGATGAAAGGGGAGAGCTAGCCGCAATGTATAAGGGGGCACCACAAAATGATATTGGTTTAAGAACTGATATATTAGATAACATACCAAAAGCAATGGGAATGAAACTTTTAATACGTTCAATGGGACCGCAAGTAATAAGTGCTGACGAGATTGGGACATATGAAGATGTAGAAGCAATAGATTATGCAATATGTTCAGGGGTAAAAGGGATTTTCACTGCTCACGGAAATTCATTACAACAAATATTTTTAAATCCGATTTTAAGTGAATTGCTAAACAAACACATCTTTGAAAGAATTATAATTTTAAATAAAAAAGAAATAAAACAAACACATAAATTATCAGGAGGAAAAGAATATGTTAGTTATTAAAATAATAGTGTATGCATTTATATTTTTATCATCTTCTTGTATAGGACTATTAATTTCAAGAAAGTACACAGATAGAGAGAAGGAATTAAAAGAGTTTAAAAAAGCCTTAAATATGTTTAAAACAAAAATTAAATTTACATATGAACCTATTCAAGAAATTTTTAACCAAATATCAAAAAATATAGATTCAAATGTAGGACATGTATTCAAAATTGCAAGTAATAATATGAGAGATTATTCTGCTGATGAAGCTTGGAGAATGGCTTTAGATATTAGGATTTTAAATATAGAAACAGAAGATTTAAATATATTAAAAGATTTTAGTAAGTTATTAGGAAAAACTGATATCCAAGGACAAATAAGTCAGATAGATTTAACTAATGTTTTTTTAGATGAACAAATACAAAAAGCAACTAGAGAAAGAATGAAAAATGAAAAATTATATAGAACTTTAGGTATGATTGCAGGACTTGCGATAGTAATAGTTTTAATGTGAGGTATGAAATTATGAATATAGATTTGTTATTTAAAATTGCTGCAATAGGAATTTTAGTTGCAGTATTACATCAGGTTTTAGTAAGAGCAGGTAGAGAAGACCAAGCAATGATGACAACGCTTGCAGGATTAGTAATAGTTTTAACAATGGTTATAAAAGAAATTAGTACGTTGTTTAATAGTGTGAGGACTATGTTTAATTTATAAAATTGATTTTGGTAATTGGAATTTGGAATTTGGAAATACGGGCCAGTTCTTCAAAGGATTTTTCTATATTACCAAACTCCAAAATCCAAATGCTAAATACGTAAAGGAGAAAAATTTGGATATTGTAAAAATAATAGGATTAGGATTAATTGCATTACTAATTATAATAATTTTAAAACAATATAAACCAGAATTTGCGGTGTATGTTTCTTTGATTGCGGGTGTATTGATATTTTTTATGGTGTTGGACAAGTTGTCAGGAATAGTTTCTATACTAACTACTTTGTCAAATAAAACAAACATAAATAGTCAATACATACAAATTTTATTAAAAATAACAGGTATAGCAATTTTAACTGAATTTGCTGTAAGCATATGCAAAGATTCAGGAGAAGCGGCAATAGCAAGCAAAATAGATTTGGGAGGAAAAGTAATTATTATAAGTATTTCAATACCAATTATAGTCGCTCTGCTAGAAGTTATAATAAAAATACTTTAATAAAAGGAGTGAAATATCATAAAAAAAGTACTAATTATATTTTTTATTATAATGATATTTTCTTCAAAATTTAGTTTTGCCACAGAAGAAATAATAGAAGAACAAATGGAATCATTAAATATATCTAGTTTTATAGAAGAAGGAGAAAAATATACAAAAGAAATCCTTCCCGATATTGAAATTTCAGAACTTTTAGCTGATGCACTTTCAGGTGATATTGATAATGAAAGTTTATATAAAAGTATTTTAGCACTATTGGGAAATGAAGTTAAAAGTACATTAACTTTGTTACGGTGGGATTTTAGCAATAATAGTTATACATAGCATTTTAAAAAGTATAAGTGACAGCTTAAATAATGAAGGAATATCACGGAATAGCCTACTATGTTGAATACATACTTATAGTTACTTTAGTAATGCATAATTTTTCTGAAATTGTAAGTATGGTGAAGGATACAATAAATAATTTAGTGGGCTTTATGAATTCGCTTGTTCCAATACTTATGGCACTAATGACAAGTTCGCGGCAGTATTGCTTCAGCAAATTTAATTCAACCAGTAATCTTATTTATAATAATTTTTATAGGAAATATAATTACTGTAGTAATTCTACCAATAATAACGGTATCAACAGTTATAGGTATTGTTTCAAATATTTCAGATAAAGTTCAAATAGGAAAAATTTCAAAGTTTTTAAAATCAAGTGTAGTATGGGTTCTTGGAACAGCAATTACTATTTTTGTTGGAGTTTTATCTTTAGAAGGGACTTTAACAAGTTCTGTAGATGGATTATCTGCTAAAGGTATAAAAGCTGTTGCAGCAAATGTTATACCAGTATTAGGAAAAGCTTTAAGTGATTCTGTTGACACTGTTTTAGGATGTACAATTTTATTAAAAAATGCAGTAGGTGTTGTAGGAATGCTTGTATTAGTTTCAATTTGTATAATGCCAATTATAAAATTATCAGTATTAACTATTAGTTATAATTTAACAACTGCAATAGCGGAACCAATTGCAGATAAAAGAATTGTAAAATTATTAGAACAAATAACAGGAACATTTAAATTGCTTTTAGCAGTAACTTTTTTTGTATCTATTTTACTTATAATTGGACTAGCTTTAACATTAAAAATTTCAAATGCGGGTATGATGTATAGGTAGGTGTGAAAGATGACTGAATCAATAAGTTCATGGGCAGGTCAAATAGTAATAGCAGTAGTTGTAGTTACTATTCTAGAAATGATTTTGCCAAATAGTAATAATAAAAAATACATAAAAACAATAATAGGAATATACGTATTATTTATAATTGTTTCTCCTATAGTTACCTATTTTTTTAAGGATAATTTTAATTTTGATACGATATTAGGAGCATATAGTATAGAAACTAATGATATTGATGAAAAAAAAGACTTAACAATACCAACTAATAATCAAGTAGAAAAATTATATATAAAAGAAGTAGAAAAGGAAATAAAACAAGAAATAGAAAAACAAGGATATGAAACAAAAGCTCTTGAAACTAATGTAAATATAGATAATGGAGAAATCACGCATTTGAAAATAATAATATCAAAAACAAATAATCAAAATAACAGTGTAATAGACAATAGCATTGTAAAACCAATAAATATACAAATATCAAAAAATGAAGTAAATGAAGTAGAAAAAAATATTAGTGAAGAAGATATTGAAAAAATAAAAGAAGCATTAGAGAAAATTTATAAATTAGAAAAAGAAAAAATTATAATTGAGGAGGAATAAGATGTTAAAGGATAAATTAAGAGAATGGAAATATTTAGTTGTAAAAAAAACTGAAGGAAATAATAAAAAAAACATAGAAAATTTAGTTGTATTTTTAGTTTTATTAATAATAACAATAATTGCAATAAACAGTATATGGGGAAAAAACGATAATAAGAATAATAAAGAAAGTGAAACAACTTTTAAAGAACTTGCACAAGAAAATATTAATAGTAATAATATAGAAGCAGAAGAATATAATTTAGAAGATGAATTAGAGGACATACTATCAAACATATCTGGAGTTGGGAAAGTAGAGGTTTTGATTACATATTCTCAGAGCAGTCAGGTAGTAGCAATGTATGATGAAAAGGTAACAACCAGTATAACAGAAGAAACTGATACAGCAGGAGCAAAAAGAAATGTACAAGAATCAGATGTAAGTAAAGAAATAATCGTGGATGGAGATAATTCACCTATAACAGAAAAAGTGGTTATGCCAAAAATAGAAGGAGCAATAGTAATTGCAGAAGGAGCTGATAATGCAACTATAAAAACTGACATAATTCAAGCAGTATCAGCAGTCACGGGAGTATCTACATACAAGGTTCAGGTATTTAAAATGAAGTAAAAATAATCATAAGTATAATGTGAAATCATTTGTAGGGGTCGTCGCACACGGCGACTCGTCCATATGTTTTGAAATAATATAATAAAGGAGAGAAAAACATGAAAATTTTTAAGAGAAATCAACTAATAATTTTAGTAATGGCATTAATGCTAATTACAGCAGGGTATTTAAACTATACTTCTGATAATAACGAAATTGAAACATCAGCTACAATAGGAAGTACTGATGCAACATTAGGAGATGCAACTTTAGTTAATGCAAATGTTTATACTAATGAGACAATTAATGAAATAAGCAATTCAGTAAATGAGGTAGTAAGTAATGAAGTTGTTGGAGAAGATAACACAGTTGAAACAGCAAATACAAATGATGATGAATATTTTATAAATTCAAAATTAGAAAGAACGGCAATGTATTCAGAATTATTAGAATCATACCAAGAATTATATAACAATACATCAGCAAGTGTAGAAGAAAAGAAAGAAGCATTAGTAAAAATAAATGAAATAAATAATATAAAAAATTCAATAATGATAGCTGAAAATTTAATTTATGCAAAAGGAATAGAAGACTTAGTCATTTTTGTTAATGATAATAGTGTAAGTGTTGTGGTTGGTAAAGAAGATTTACGGAGCAGAAGAAATTGCACAAATACAAAACATTATATCAAGAGAATTAAATGTTGACGCAGGAGAGATACATATAAGCAATAAATAAGTTCATATTATTTGTAGGGGCAGTCGCCCACGGCTGACCTGTTAATAAAAATTTGACAATTTGTGGTATTTAAGATAATATTAGTTGTAGTTAGCATTTGGCGTTTAGTATTTGGTTATATGAGGGAATTCTACGAAGACTTTCCCTAGAAACCAACAACCAAACTCCAATAACCAAATACAAAAAAAGAAGGTAAAACAATGATTGAAAAAATTATAGAAGAAATTAAAGATAAAAAAATATGTATATTAGGATTTGGAATAGAAGGAAAATCAACATATAATTTTATAAGAAAATATTTAAAAAACATTCCTATAGAAATTAGATATATAAAAGAAAATGGTGAAGAAAATTCATATTTAGAAAATGATAATAATTTAAAATTTATAATAAATGAAAACTATTTGGAGGGGTTAGAAGAATATGATTTAATTTTTAAATCACCAGGAATTTCATTAAAAGATATTGATACAAAAGGAATAGAAGAAAAACTAACTTCACAATATGATTTATTTTTAAAGAATACAGCTAATTATACAATAGGTATTACAGGTACAAAGGGGAAAAGTACAACAAGTTCATTAATACATAAAATTTTAGAAGAGCAAGATAGAAAAATATATTTATTGGGTAATATTGGAACTCCAATTTTTGACCTAATAGATACAATTGAAAAAGATGCAATAGTTGTTTTAGAGGTATCATCACATACATTGGAGTTTGCAAAATATTCTACTAACATAGCAATATTATTAAATATTTTTGAAGAGCATTTAGACCATTATAAAAATTTTGAAGGATATGCACTTGCTAAAATAAACTTAGTAAAAAATAAAAGAGATGTAGCAATATTTAATTTAGATAATGAGAATATTAATGATTTATATGATGATTACTCAAATGAAGATTTTGGAATAACAATAAATAACAATAAAAAGACTAATAAAACTATTTCTTTAAAAGATAATAAAATTTATTATAATGATGAATTTTTATATGATGCAAATCAAGAAAGAAAATTAAAAGGAAAACATAATCTTAATAATATAATGTTTGTTTTGGCTGTTAGCAAAATTTTGAATTTAGACCTTCAAAAAACTATAGAAACAATAAATTCATTTAATCCTTTAGAACATAGATTAGAATATGTAGGGAAATTTGACGGAGTAGAATATTATAATGATTCTATTGCAACAATACCTGAGGCAACAATAGAGTCTATAAATGCATTAGAAAAAGTTAATACATTAATAGTTGGAGGAAATGACAGAGGAGTAGACCAAACAGAATTAATTAAATTTTTAATAAACAGTGAAGTAGAAAATGTAATTTGTTTACCAAAAACAGGAGAATATATTCAAGAAGGACTAAAAGAAACAAATAAAAACGTAAAATTAGTAAATTCAATAGAAGAAGCAGTTGCTATAGCAAAAGCAGTTACAAAAAAAGAAACCATATGTGTACTATCACCAGCAGCATCAAGCTATGGGTACTTTAAGAACTTTAAAGAAAGAGGAAATAAGTTTAAGGAATTAGTAAGCAATTGAAATTTGTAGAGCGAATGTAGGGGTGACCATTGGTCGTCCGTGCTCCAAAGAAATGACTATATATTTATAATTGTATAATTCAAGCTAAAATATTAATTTTTGAAAATGAATACTCATTTGTCAAAAATTAATTATTTTAGCTTTTTAACTTTTACTGAAAAATAAATATTTTTCAGTAAATCGAAATGGTGCTTACATTGTTTTAATTTGGTGCACGAACATTTATTATTTATCTTTTTCTTTACAATTTTACATAAAAATGATATAATGCGTAATGTAAAAAGTGGCAATATTCACTATAATTAAAAAGAGGTGAAATTATGATCATTGTTGAAAGCGTAGCCTTTATTGTTTTATTTATTACTTTTATGGTAATAATATTGGCAACAGGAGGTTTCGTTTTGTCACTTGTTGATATTGATTAAGAGAAAGAGGCTCTCTTGTAAGAGGGCCTCTTTCTTTTCTTGTTTAATTATTACTACTAAATTTTTGTTTTGCTGTATCAATTTTTGTTTGGTCAGCGATTTCATTTTTATACCAACCTTTTTCAGCCATTAATTTGTATAGTTTATTTTGAATATTTAAAGATTCGTTTAAAGCTTCTTTAAAGGTACAGTGTACTTCTGCAGTTGTAGATTCTAATGTACCATGTAAATATAAATCACATATGCCTTTTATAACTAATAATTCTTTTTCCATTATATCTTGGTCTTGCATAATATCCTCCTTATAATAAATTTAAAAATTTGTTAAATAATTCTGTATGTTTAGTTTCTAACTCTTTTAGATAATCTGAAAGAGCTTGGTCTTGTAATTGTGAAGAAGCGTTTTTACTGCATTTTTGCATAAATTGTTCATGTGATAAAGCATCTTCAACATATAAAAGTTCTTTACTTGTCATAAGAAAAACCTCCTAAAATTTTATAATCTATATAAATAGATATAGTTAATATTGCCAAAACATAGAAAATATATACAAAAAATATTATGGACAAAAAAGCATTTTTAGGGTATAGTTATTAAGTAAACAAGAATTGAAAGGAATATAATTATGGAAGATAATTTTTCTAGAACAGAAATAATTATAGGTAAAGACAATTTAAATTTATTAAAAAATAAAAAAGTTGCTATTTTTGGTATAGGTGGAGTTGGCTCATATGTATTAGAAGGTCTTGCCAGAAGTGGAATAGAAAATTTTGTATTAGTTGATAATGACAAAGTTGCTGAGTCAAATATAAACAGACAAATAATTGCAACAACTAAAACTATTGGAAGAGATAAAGTAGATGTAGCAAGAGAAAGAGTTTTAGAAATAAATCCAGATGCAAATATAGAAATTCATAAAGTATTTTATTTGCCAGATTGCGAAGATAAAATTTTAGATGATTCTATAGATTATATAGTTGATGCAATTGATACAGTTGCTGCCAAAATTGAATTGGTAGCACAAGCAAACAAGTTAAATATTCCTATAATATCATCAATGGGAACAGGGAATAAATTAGAACCTACAAAATTAGAGGTTACAGATATTTATAAAACAACTGTATGCCCACTTGCTAAGGTTATGAGAAGAGAATTGAAAAAAAGAGAAATAAAAAAATTAAAAGTGGTTTATTCAAAAGAAGAACCAATAATAAATAAAGAAGAAAAACATATAGGAAGTGTAGCTTTTGTACCTTCAGTTGCAGGATTAATTATCGCAGGAGAAATAATTAAAGATTTAATTAATATGGAGAAATAAAATGACAATAAAACAAATTTTAGAGGAAGCAATTAGTATTTTAAAACAAAATAATATTGAAGAGCCTATTTTAAAATCTAAACTTTTATTAGCTTTTGTATTAAAACAGGAAAAGGAATATTTACTTATAAATGATAATAAAGAGCTTTTAGAAATGGAAGAAAACGAGTATAGAGAAATAATAAATATGTTAATTGAAGGAGAGCCTATTCAATACATAATAGGAAAGCAAGAATTCATGGGGTTAGATTTCGAGGTAAATAAAAATGTTTTAATCCCAAGAGCTGATACTGAAATTTTAGTTGAAGAAATAATATCTATCATAGGAGAAAAAGATTTCAAAGTATTAGATTTATGTACAGGTAGTGGAGCGATAGCGGTTTCTTTAGCAAAGAAATTAAAAAATATAAAAGTTACAGCAACAGATATTAGTTTAGAAGCATTAGAAACAGCTAAAAAGAATGCGGTATTAAATGATGTAGTTGCTAAATTTATAAATTCTGATTTGTTTGAAAATATAAAAGGAAGTTTTGACATTATTGTATCAAATCCGCCATACATAGAAACAGATATTATAAAAACATTGAGCAAGGATGTTCAACATGAACCATTTATTGCTTTAGATGGAGGCAAAGATGGATTAGATATTTATAGAAAAATAGTAAATGAAGCGTATAAATACCTAAATGAAAATGGAACATTAGCACTAGAAATAGGATATAATCAAAAAGAACAAGTTATTAATTTATTAAGAGAATCAGGTAATTATATAGATATATATTCAAAAAAAGATTTTGGAGGAAACGACAGAATAGTAATTGCAAAAAAAATTGTCAAAAAGGCATTGAAAACAATAGGATAATATGGTAAAATTGCTAACAGAGGTGATTTTATGAATGAAAAAAATGATTTTCTAGAATATGCATTAAAAAGTGACAGAATAAAACCTATGGAAGATGCTTTTGAAGAGTTTCCAGTAGAAGAAGAAGATCATAAAGGTAACGCCTATTATTATTTACAAGAAAATGAAGAAGAGTATAATCAATATTCAGTAGGAGATATAGTTTTTGTAAGAAAATACAAATATAAAGATGGTAAAGAAGGAAAAGACCATTTATTTATAATAATAGAAAAGAACAATTTATTAATTCCTATAGAATATTTATCAATGCTAATATCTTCTAGACTAGAAAAAGTGAAATATAATTCAAATAAACTTTTAAAAAAAGACGAATTAAATAATTTGAAAAAAGATAGTATTGTAAAAACAGATGTAATATATAAAATTGAACAAAAAAATATTTTATTTAAGGTTGGAAAAATTGATGAAGATAAAGTGGAAGAATATAAGAAGAGTTTTATGCAGAAAAAGGAGAATTAAGGAATGTCGTTTTCTACAGATTTAAGAGAAGAATTATTAGAATTAAAAATGTGGGATGGTTCTAGCAATTTACCACAAGATGAGCAAATTGCTAGACTTTGTATAAGAGAAGCTTTTATAAAATCAGGTTTTTTGAATGACCCAAATAAAGAATATCATTTAGAAATCATGTTTAAATCAAAGAAAAAAGCAGAAGAAATGAAAATTTTATTAGAAAGTTTTAATATACATCCTAAATTAGCTAATAAAAATTCTGGTGTTATTGTATATATAAAAGAAGGTGAAGAAATATCATCCTTTTTAGCATTAATTGGTGCAAGTAAAACTGTTATAAAGTTTGAAGAAATACGTGTAGAAAAAGAAATGAGAAATAATATAAATAGAATAGTAAATTGTGAAACAGCTAATTTAAATAAAACAATCAGTGCAGCAGTTAAACAAATAGAAGATATAAAATTTTTAAAATCAAAAAATAAATTCAAGGATTTACCGGACAACTTAAAAGAAATAGCAAAAATAAGATTAGAAAATCCAGATATATCATATGAGGAACTAGGACAAATGCTTTCAAAACCTATTGGAAAATCGGGAGTAAGTCATAGATTAAGAAAAATATCTGAAATAGCAGAGGAATTAAGAAAATGAAAGAGATAGGAATATATATACATATACCATTTTGTGCAAGCAAATGTGCATATTGTGATTTTATTTCTTTTGATAAAAAGGAAGAATATATAAGTAAATATATAGAAAGTTTAAAATCAGAAATAGAAACAAGTGAAATATTAAATAATTCAAAAGTAAATACGATATATATAGGTGGCGGAACTCCTTCATATATTGATAGTAAATATATTGTTCAAATAATAGATATAATTAAAGAAAAATGTGATTTAAGTTCTACTGAAATAACAATAGAAATGAATCCAGGAACTGTGACTCAAGATAAATTACAGGATTATTATAATGCAGGAATAAATAGAGTAAGTATTGGATTGCAAACTACTAATGATAATCTATTAAAAACAATTGGAAGAATACATAATTGCGAGCAATTTTTAAATACGTATAAACTAGCAAGACAAGTTCGGATTTAAAAATATAAATGTTGATTTAATGTTAGGATTACCAACGCAAAATTTACAAGATATAAAAACAGATTTAAATAGAATAATAGAATTGAAGCCTGAACATATTTCAGTATATTCATTAATTTTAGAAGAAGGAACTTTGTTACAACAGAAAATAGAAAAGGGAGAACTTTATACTCCAAGTGAAATTATTGAAAGAAAAATGTATTGGACGGTAAAAAATACATTAGAAGAAGCAGGATATAAACATTATGAAATTTCAAATTATGCAAAACCAGGATTTGAATCAAAACATAATATGGATTGCTGGAACCAGAAAGAATATATAGGATTTGGACTAGCAGCGCATTCATATATAAATAATACAAGATATTCAAATACAGAAGAGTTTGAGTTATATTTTAGTGGAATCGCCCTCGGCGATCCGAAAACAAAAATAATTCACGAAACACAAACTAAAGAAGACCAAATGAAAGAATTTATGCTTTTAGGATTAAGAAAAATAGATGGTGTAAAAATATCAGATTTTAAAAATAAATTTGTAGATAATCCAATATACATATATAGAAAGGAACTAGAAAAACTTGATAAAGATGAACTAATAGAAATAGATATTAACAATATAAGATTAACAAATAAAGGAATTGATTTAGCTAATTTGGTATGGGCAGAATTTGTGTAATTTGCGAATTTTATGTAAATATGGTATAATATAATTGGTGATGCTTATGAGTAAACCAATTTGGAAAAGAAGAATGGAAATGTTATTTGCATTACGATATAAAGACAGTGAAGGGAAGGATATAACAGAAGAAGTATTAGACAAATTAGACGAATTAGGAATATACTGTTTGTGTGTTGGAGATATAGAAAATTTGATAAAAAGGCATATAGGAAAGAAAGAAATAACAAATCAAGATATTGCAAAATTTGTAATGGATTCTAAAAACTATGAAGATTTAATTCGACTTGGATTTGAAAAAGATTCATATGATACATGGCATAATGATTTAATAACAGAAAAATATGAAAAGAGAGGTAAAACTAGTGAATATTTTGATTTGATTGATCTTGAGGATGAAGAGATAAGTATATAAAAAAATATCTTTAAAAATTAAAGATATTTTTTTTATGTTTTTTAGCAAACAGTATTGACATTTGCTAAAACAGGATATAATATATTAGCAGTCGTTTAGAAACTTTGCTAAACGGAGGGGAAATATGTTAAATGAAAGAAGAAAAAGAATATTACAAGCAATCATAGAAGAGTATATTGCTACTGCAGAACCAGTTAGCTCAGCTACTATTGTTTCTAAATATAATTTAGAATGTAGTAGTGCTACTATTAGAAATGAAATGGTTGAGTTAGAGCAATCTCGGTTATATTGAAAAAACACATACATCATCTGGAAGAATTCCTTCTGCAAAAGGATATAGATTGTATGTAGATGAACTTTTAAATGATGAAAAAATTAGTTTAGATGAAATTCAATATATAAAATCAAAACTTGAGACTAAAGTTAATGAAATAGAAGAGTTAACAAGAATAACAACAAATACACTTTCAGAAATAACACATTATACTACAGTTGCTATAGGACCAAATGATAGTAATAATTTAATAGCTGATGTGAAATTTGTTTTATTGGGAACAAGAGTATTGATGGCAGTATTTCTTACTGAAAATGGTGAAATAAAAGAAACAATTATAAAATATGATGAAGATATTAATCAAAATCAAGTGGATGGTTTAAATTATATTTTTAATAATAGATTAAGAGGTAAACCATTAGAAAAAATTGATAAACCTATGGAAGAATATATTTTATCTGCAATGACAGACCAAGCAGATGTAATAAAACCAATAATAAATCAAATAAACAGAACTCTTGAGAAAAACGATAAACTATATTTAGAAGGTACTAGCAATGTTTTTGATTTTCCTGAATTCAGTACAATTGATACTGCAAAGAATTTCCTAAGTATTTTAGATACAAAACAACAAATGCTAGAAATTTTAAATTCCGGTTTAGCAAAAGATATAAATGTTTACATTGGAGAAGAAAACGAAAAAGAAGAATTAAAAGATTTAAGTATAATAACATTTAAACATACAATTAATGGAAAAGATTTAGGAACTATAGGAATAATAGGACCAAAGAGAATGGATTATTCAAAAGTAATTTCTATAATGAAATATATAAGCAAAAAATTAAACAACGAGGATTAGATGTGTAGGGGCAGTCGCCTACGGCTGCCCATGTAATTATATATAATAAAGAAAGAAAGAAGGTAAAAAAATGTCAGAAGAAAAAGAAGAAATTCTAGAAGAAAAAATGGAAGAAATTGAAGATGTTGCAAAACTTAAAACAGAACTAGAAGAAACAACAGACAGATATAAAAGAATATTTGCAGAATTTGAAAACTATAAAAAAAGAACTGCTAAAGAAAGAGAAAATTTATATGGATCTTTATTAGCAGATATTATTAGAACTTTTTTACCAGTTATGGACAATTTAGAAAAAGCAGCTATAGCACCAACAACAGATGAAGAGTATAGAAAAGGTGTAGAATTGCTAATGAAACAATTTGCAGATGTATTTACATCATTAGGAGTAAAAACAATTGAAACAGTAGGAAAACCTTTTGACCCAGAATTACATGAGGCAGTAAGTATGGTACAAGATGAAAAATTAGGTGAAAAAATAGTAAAAGAAGAATTTAGAAAAGGTTATCAAATTGGTTCGAAGGTTATACGTCATGCAATGGTAATAGTAGCAAATTAGAAATGTAGGGGCGACCATTGGTCGTCCGAAAATAAATTAGTTTTTTATTTTAAAAATATATATAAATTTAAACAAAGAAAGGGGACATTGAATATGTCAAAAATTATTGGTATCGACTTAGGTACAACAAACTCATGTGTTGCAGTTATGGAAGGTGGAGAACCAGTTGTAATTCCTAACCAAGAAGGAAATAGAACAACACCATCAGTAGTTGCATTTTCAAAAAACGGTGAAAGATTAGTTGGACAAATTGCTAAACGTCAAGCCGTTACAAACCCAGATAATACAGTTATTTCTATAAAAAGAGATATGGGTACAAACAAAAAAGTAAATATAGAAGGAGATGAATTTACAGCTCCTGAAATTTCTGCTATGACATTACAAAAATTAAAAGCTGACGCAGAAAATTATTTAGGTCAAGAAGTTAAAGAAGCTGTTATTACAGTTCCTGCATATTTTAATGACAGCCAAAGACAAGCAACAAAAGATGCTGGAAGAATAGCTGGATTAAATGTATTAAGAATTATAAATGAACCAACAGCAGCAGCTCTTGCTTATGGAATGGATAAAGAAACACAAGACCAAAAAATAATGGTTTACGATTTAGGAGGAGGAACATTTGACGTTTCAATTCTAGATATTGGTGATGGTGTTTTTGAAGTTTTATCTACAAATGGTAATACTCGTTTAGGAGGAGATGATTTTGATGAAAGAATCATTAAATTCCTTGTAGATGAATTCAAAAAAGAACAAGGTATAGATTTATCATCAGATAAAATGGCTATGCAAAGATTAAAAGAAGCTGCAGAAAAAGCTAAAATAGAATTATCAGGAGTCGGACAAACAAATATTAACTTACCATTTATCACAGCTGATAGTACAGGACCAAAACATATGGATATAACTTTAACAAGAGCAAAATTTGAAGAATTAATTGCTGACTTAGTTGAAGCAACAACAATACCTGTTAACCAAGCATTAAAAGATGCTGGACTTTCAGCAAATGAAATAGACCAAGTATTATTAGTTGGTGGTTCTACAAGAGTACCATGTGTACAAGAAGCAGTTAAAAAAATAACAAATAAAGAACCAAACAAAGGAATTAACCCAGATGAATGTGTTGCTATAGGTGCAGCTATTCAAGCAGGAGTTCTTTCAGGAGATGTAAAAGATTTAGTATTATTAGATGTTACACCTTTATCATTAGGTATAGAAACATATGGTGGAGTATTTACAAAATTAATAGATAGAAATACAACAATACCAACAAAAAAATCTCAAATATTCTCTACAGCAGCTGATGGTCAAACAAGCGTTGAAGTTCACGTATTACAAGGAGAACGTGAAATGGCTGCATACAATAAAACATTAGGAAGATTCCAATTAACAGGAATACCACCAGCACCAAGAGGAATTCCTCAAATTGAAGTAACATTTGATATTGATGCCAATGGTATAGTTCACGTATCTGCAAAAGATACAGCAACAGGAAATGAACAAAATGTTTCAATTACAGCAAGTTCAAATCTTTCAGAAGAAGAAATACAACAAGCTGTAAAAGATGCAGAAGCACATGCTAGTGAAGATAAAAAGAAAAAAGAGGAAATCGAAGTTAAAAACAATGCTGAAAGTTTAGTATATAGCAGTCAAAAAACATTAGATGAATTAGGAGATAAAATTAGCGGAGAAGAAAAAGCAAAAGTAGAGGCTGAAATAGAGAATACTAAAAAAGCATTAGAAACAAACAATACAGATAAAATAAAAGAAGCAACAGAAAAATTAACACAAGTATTCTATCAAATATCTGAACAATTATACAAACAAAATGCTGCAGCTAATGGAGCTAATCCAGGTGCAGAAGGAACAGCTGAAGAAGCAAATGCTGACAACAATGGAAATGTGTATGATGCAGATTATAAAGTAGAAGAAGATTCTAATAATGAATAGTGAAAAATGAATAATGAATAATAAAGGAAAGAATTTGCTGTTATACGGCAAATTCTATCCAAAATTATTCATTATTAACTATTCACTATTAATTAATAAAATGTAGGGGCGAACTGTGTTCGCCTGTACAATTTTAATTATATGTGTAATATATTAACTATATTATAGATACAATTAAAATATAATGGAGGAAAAAACATGGCAAGCAAAAGGGATTATTATGAAGTGTTAGGTGTAAGCAAATCAGCAACGGATGATGAATTAAAAAAAGCATATAGAAAATTAGCAAAAAAATATCATCCAGATGCTAATCCAGATAATAAACAAGAAGCAGAGGAAAAGTTTAAAGAAGTATCTGAAGCATATGAGAATTTATCAGATCCTCAAAAAAGAAGAATGTATGATCAATTTGGTCATGATGGACCTCAAGGATTCGGAGGAGGAAATGGAGGATATTATTCATATTCAAGTTCAGGATTTGACGGATTTGGAGACTTTGGTGATTTAGGAGATATATTCTCTTCGTTTTTTGGAGGTTCTGGATTTGGAGGAAGAACTACAACAAGACAAAGGAATTCTGGACCTAAAAAGGGTAGAGATTTAAAATATAGTATGGATATAACCTTTGAAGAGTCTTTTCTAGGAGTAAAAAAAGATATATCTATATATAGAGAAGAAGATTGTGAAACTTGTCATGGAAATAAAGCAAAACCTGGAACAAAAGCAGAAAAATGTACAGCATGCGGTGGAACAGGAACAGTAAGGCAAACTGTATCTACTATTTTAGGGCAAATGCAAACTACAAAAACTTGTACTGCTTGTGGTGGAGAAGGAGAAATAATAAAAGAAAAATGCCCAGAATGTAAAGGTAGAGGAAAAGTAAGAAAACAAGTAAAAATAAAGGTTACAATTCCTGCAGGGATTTCTGATAATCAAACAGTAGTTTTAAGAAAAGAAGGAGAAGCAGGAACAAAAGGTGGAGAAAGAGGAGACTTATATATAGTAGTGAGAGTGAAAAAACATAGTGTTTTCACAAGACAAAATGATAATATTTTCTGCGAAATCCCAATTACTTTTACACAAGCAACATTAGGAGCTGATTTGAAAGTTCCAATGGTAGATGGGAAAAATGAAACATATAGAATCCCAGAAGGAACTCAAACAGGGACAAAATTTACGATAAAAAATAAAGGTTTTAAATCAGTTAATGGAAATTGGAATGGAGATTTCATATTTATGGTAACTGTACAAACTCCTAAAAAATTAACTTCAGAACAAAGAGAAATATTACAACAATTAGCTAAGACAATGAATGAACAACCGCCGATAAAAAAAAGAGGAATATTTGGATGATAAAGTAAGGGAAAAAGTATGGATAAAAAAATTTTATTAATAGTTAATCCTAAAGCAGGTAAAGGTACTATAAAAAGGAAATTACCAAAAATAATTGGTAATTTTTCAAAACAAGGGTACGACATTGAAACTTGTTATACAAAGCTAGACTATAAACCTAAAGATATATTACAAGATAACAAAGATGAAAAATTCGATGTTATTATTTGTTGTGGACGGAGATGGAACATTAAATGAACTTATAAATGGGATAATGAAATTTGACAATAAACCTAAAATAAGTTTTATCCCATTAGGAACTGTTAACGATTTTGCTAGGACCATAAAAATGTCTACAAAAAGAACTTTTTTATCAAAAAACATAAATGAATCAGAAATAGTAGAATCTGATATAGGTTCTTTTAATAATATTTATTTTAATTATGTGGCAGCATTTGGCGCTTTTACTCCAGTTGCATATGTAACAGGGCAGAAATTAAAGAAAAAATTTGGTAAGTTTGCATATTTTTTAGTAGCATTTAAATATCTAAATAAGATAAAAACATATGATTTAGAAGTTGAAACTGATGATGATAAATTTAAAGGTGAATTTATTTATGGTTCAGTAAGCAATTCTAAATCAATAGGTGGGTTTGAATGGTTTAAGAGAAAAGGTGTAAAAATAGATGATGGTAAATTTGAAGTTTTATTAATAAGGAAACCAAAGAAATTTATAGATTGGATAAACACAGCATTTTTATTGTTAGTTAAAAAACATAAAAAGAAATACTTCTATTATACACAAACAGAAAATATAAAATTCAAATCAAAACAGGGATTAAATTGGACTTTAGATGGTGAGTATGGAGGTAGAAACAAAGACGTAAAGATTAATACTAATAATAAAGCAATAAATTTTGTTATTCCTCAATAATTTTTTAAAAAATAAATCGCGGAAACGCTTGAATTTGCAAGGAAAAAAATGCCTTGCAAATTTTTTAAATTTTTTTTAAAAAAAGTATTGACATTGATAATAAACCTATGCTAAAATATGTCTTGCGTTCGTCAAGAGACGGACAAAAAAAGTACATTGAAAAATAAACAATAAATTCCTTTAAGTGAGGATGTTTTTAAGTAAACATTCACCAATAAAATTTGGAAGAAAACCAAGCGAAAAAATGAACCAGAGCAGAGAAATCTGCGAAATTAAATTCAGATATATATTAAAGTATATATACAATAAACAAGAGAGTTTGATCCTGGCTCAGGATAAACGCTGGCGGCGCACATAAGACATGCAAGTCGAACGAAAGTCGTTATAAAATGGATTGAAGATTTATCGGAAAGAAATTTTATAACAATGGCTTTAGTGGCGGACTGGTGAGTAACACGTAAGCAATCTGCCTATTAGAGGGGAATAACAGTGAGAAATCACTGCTAATACCGCATAAGCTTGTAGTAACGCAT
>JAFSBT010000002.1 GCA_017437145.1 Clostridia bacterium
CCCCGTCCCTACTGACAAAAATAAAAAATTCCAAAATATTATTCAATTTTTAACAAATTTTCCATTTTATGTAGACAAAACAAAAAAAAAGTGTTATAATAGTGTTGTTAGTTGCGAAAAATTAAATATTCTAAAGTATAAACACTATGAATAAAATACTATAGATGAATAAAAGGAGGAAACGAAATTGGTTACAAATTACACAGAAAATAACTACTTAGTTTTAATAGGTAAAGTTATTAGCGATAAAAAATTTAGTCACGAAATTTATGGAGAAAGTTTTTACGTATTTAATCTTGAGGTGCCACGTTTAAGTGGAAATGAAGATATAATTCCAATTACAATATCAGAAAGATTACTTGCAAACTTTGATTTGGATGAAGGTAAAAAAGTTGTTATAGAAGGACAATTTAGGTCATATAACAGCTATGAAAATGAAAGAAATAGACTTATTTTAACAGTTTTTGCAAAAGATATTATGGAATATAATGAACAACAAGAGGATGAGGAAACAAAAACATCATCACAAGTTTCTAATGAAGTTGTTCTTAATGGATATATTTGCAAAAAACCTATATATAGACAAACACCATTTGGAAGAGAAATTTCAGATATTCTTTTAGCTGTAAATAGAGCATATAATAAATCAGATTATATACCATGTATAGCATGGGGTAGAAATGCAAGATTCTGTCAAAACTTAGAAGTTGGAACAGAAGTTAAAATTGTGGGAAGAGTTCAAAGCAGAATTTATGAAAAGAAATTTGAAGATGGAACAGTTGAACAAAGAGTTGCTTATGAAGTTTCAGTAGGAAGTTTAGAAGTTATTAATAAAAAAGATGATGAAAATACAGCTGCTGAAGAATTAAATGAAGAGGCTATATAATTTTAATTACATAGATTTTACAATGCTCATGTACTAATATAAATTGGTACGTGGGTGTTTTTTTATATTATTTTTAATGTTATATTCCTTGTAACTTTTTTTCTAATATGATAATATATATCCGATGAAGGAGTAGATTATGAAAGAAAAAGAAACAAAAATAAAATTTAATATAATTGCAATTTTTTTAATAATGCTTTTTTGTTTTGCGATAACACCAAAAAGCTTACAAAATGACACATTTTATACCATAAAATTGGGAGAATATGTCTTGGATAATGGTATAACTATGGAAGATCCTTTTGCTTGGCATGAAAATTTAGAATATACATTTCCTCATTGGGCATATGATGTAATGATTTACTTATTCTATGCAATAGGAGGACAAACAGGAGTATATGTTTCAACAGTATTATTTTGTATGATATTGGGTATATTATTATATTTAACAAATTGCAAATTAAGTAAAAATAGAATTGTGCCGTTTATTACAACAATAGGTACATTATATGTATTACAAGGTTATATAGCTGCAAGAGCTCAATTGTTTACATTCATATTGTTTGTTTTAACGGTTTTTTTTATTGAAAGATTTTTGGAAACAAGGCATAGAGGGTATGCAATAGGATTAATAATTATACCAATTATAATTGCAAATGTTCATGTAGCAGTATTTCCTTTCTATTTTGTTTTATATTTACCATATGTAGTAGAATATATGATTTATATACTATCACATACATTTATAATTATAACAAAATCAAGAATAGAAAGTATTTACAAGAAAATTCAAAAAATAAATGATACTAATGAAATAGAAAAATTAAAAAATAAGTTATATTTATTAGAATCTAAAAATGAAGAAAGAAATAAAAGAAGAAAAAAAGCAAGTAAAAATGCATATAAAATAATAATTAAACCTAGTGATAATATGAAAGCATTAATTATTATAATGATAATTTGTTTGTTTGCTGGATTTTTTACACCAATAGGAAAGGTACCATATACTTATTTAATAGATACCATGGCAGGAGATACTACAAAAAGTATTAGTGAACACAAACCATTAACATTGGTAGAGCACTTAGATTTCGCATGTGTTTTAGTAATATTTATTTCAATCTTAATGTTTACGGATACAAAAATAAAGTTAAAAGATTTATTTATGCTAGCAGGATTGATAATGCTTAGTTTTTATACAAGAAGACAGGAATCAATGTTTTTTATAGTTACAATATTTATTTTAAATAGATTGATTGCATCATGGTTTAGCAAATATGCGCCAAATACATTAAGAAAGATAGAAACAAAAGCTGTAACTATTATTGGACAAAGTATAATTGTCTTAGCGATACTAGCACTAAGTTGGTATAAATATAAACCTAAAATGGATGATAGTTATATAAGTGAAGCTTCATATCCAGTTCAAGCAGCTGAATGGATTAAGGAAAATTTAGATGTGGAAAATATAAGATTATATAATGAATACAATTATGGAAGTTATTTATTATATCAAGATATACCAGTATTTATAGATTCTAGAGCTGATTTATATGCACCAGAATTTAATGAAGGGGTTACAGTTTTTAATGATTTCTTAAAGATATCAGGAGTTAATGATTCAACAGAAGAATTATTCGAAAAATATGATTTCACACATTTTATAATGACTAGTAAGGCCAAATTAAGAACACTTATGGAACAAAATGAAGACAAGTATAAAGAGATATATGAAGATGAATATTTTTGCATTTATGAAAAAATCTAAATAGGAGATGTAAATGAAAAAGAAAAATAGAATTATATTTTTTAGTACAATTATATTTTTAATAGCTTTAGGGCAATTGATAAAGCAAATAATTGTAAAAAATATAGATTCTTCTAAAATTATAATAGATGATTTTTTTAAATTAAGTTTTATCAAAAATACTGGTGGAGCTTTTGGTCTGGGAAATAATTACATATGGATTTTTATACTTTTAAATATAGTAATTATAACAGTGATTCTAATTTTTACACAAAGAAAAAAAGAACTTAGTAAAATTGAATTTATAGGGTATATATTACTTTTATCAGGAGGAACAGGAAACTTAATAGACAGAATTTTTAGAGGGTATGTAGTTGATTATATAGATATAAATGATTTTATAAATTATCCAGTATTTAATTTAGAAGATATGTTAATTGTTGTAGGAATTGTTATAATAATGATTTACATTATAAAATTAGAACGTAGGGGGTCGGTCTTGACCGACCCGATGAAGAATAATGAATAATCTAAAATATATAAAAGGATGATTAAATGAACGAATATATAATTCAAGAAGGTACAGAAGGAAGAATTGATAAAGTAATTTGTGAATTAAATAACGAAATTTCAAGGGTAACAGCTCAAAGGTTAATTGAAACTGGGAAAGTATTAGTTAATGGAAAAAATGTAAAAGTTTCTTATAAAGTAAATGCTGGAGATGTAATAACACAAGAAAAAGAATCTCCAATAGAAATAGATTTAAAAGCCGAAGACATACCTTTAGATGTAATATATGAAGATAATGATATATTAGTGATTAATAAAGAAAAAGGTATGGTTGTTCATCCTGGAAATGGGAATCAAAATGGTACTTTAGTGAATGCAATTATGGCTAAATGTAAGGAAAGTTTATCCGGAATTGGCGGAGAAATTAGACCAGGAATAGTTCATAGGTTAGATAAAAACACATCAGGGTTGCTAATAGTTGCTAAAAATGATAAAGCACATATAAATATGAGTAATCAAATAAAAGAACGAAAAGTAAATAAAACATATTTAGCTTTAGTCAGAGGGATTATTAAAGAAAATGAAGCGAAAATTGATATGCCAATAGGTAGAAGTGATAAAGACAGAAAAAAGATGGCTGTAACAAAAAAAGGAAAAGAAGCAATTACTCATTTTAAAGTTATAAAAAGGTTTAAGGAATATACATTCATTGAAGTAAAAATAGAGACACGGAAGAACACATCAAATAAGAGTTCATATGTCTGAAATAGGATATCCAGTAGTTGGTGATGATGTATATTCTAATGGAAAAAATCCTTTTGGGGTAAATGGTCAGATGTTACATGCACATAAATTAGAATTCGAACATCCAATAACAGGAAAACATATGGTGCTAGAGGCGCCATTACCAGAATATTTTGAAGAGGTAATAGATAGACTGGAATTTATATAAGAAATCATATTGCAAAATGTGTAGGGGTGTGAATTGCACGTCCGCAAGACATAAGATTTTACGGACGACCGATGGTCGCCCCTACGGATTACCAAATACAATATAGCAAAGGAATTAATTTTATGGAAGAAATTAGATTACAAAAATATTTAGCAGATTCAGGAGTTGCATCTAGACGAAAATGTGAAGAATATATATTAGCAGGAAGAGTTAAAGTTAATGGAGAAATTATTACTGAGTTAGGAACAAAAATAAATCCTGACAAAGTTCAAGTTGAATTTGATAATAAAATAATAAAAAATGAAGAACAAAAAGTATATATTTTATTAAATAAACCTATAGGATATGTTACAACAGCAGATGACCAATTTCGGAAGAGAAACAGTTTTAGATTTAGTAAAAATAAAAGAAAGAATAGTTCCAGTAGGAAGACTAGATATGTATACTTCAGGAGCTTTAATTTTAACTAATGATGGAGATTTTGTATATAGAGTTACTCATCCAAAGCATGAAATCAAAAAAACATATAATGTAACATTAAAAGGATTAATAACCCAGGAAGAAGTAGAAATACTAAAAAATGGTGTGAATATAGATGGATTTGTAACAAGTAAGGCAGAAGCTAAAATACTAAAAATAGATGAAGAAAAAAACATTTCTAGAATTCAAATTGTAATACATGAAGGAAAAAATAGACAGGTAAGGAGAATGTGCGAAGCTATAGGCAAAAAGGTACTTGCTTTGCATAGAAGTAAAATAGGAGATATTGATGTTAAGGATTTGAAATTAGGAACTTGGAGATATTTAAAAAAAGAAGAAATAAAAAGCTTGTAAAAAAAGGAAAAAATATATATAATAAATTAAACACAAAAGAAAAGGAGAAAATAGAATATATGGAATATCAAAAATTTATTCCAGAAGGATGGGAAAAAAACTTAAAAAGTTTTTCTAAATCTGAGGTAATAGAAGCAGCGGAAAAAGGACAAATAATACAAGGATTAGTAACTAAATGTGATAGCAATTATAATTTGTATGTTGATTTAGGAAAGGACATTAAAGGAATAATACCAAGAGATGAAATTGAAGCTATAAATATTGATGAGACAGGATTTCCTAAGCCGAATATATGTACAAGCAAAGTGAATAAGATTGTACAGTTTAAGGTGAAAGATGTAAATAATAACGATATAGCAATTTTATCTAGAAAAGCAGTTGGAAAAGAAGCATTACAATGGTTAAGAAAAGAACTAAAAGAAGGTTCAGTTGTTGACCGGAATTGTAAAAAATATAAGACCTTATGGAGCTTTTATTGAAATCGGAGGGGGATTAGTAGGTTTAGTACATATAGAAGATATATCTGTTGCAAGAATAAAAAGTCCTACAGAAAGATTTGATATTGGACAAAAGGTAAAAGTTGTGATAAAATCTATAGATAGAAAAAATAACAGAGTAATTCTTTCGCATAAAGAACTACTAGGAACTTGGGAAGAAAATGCTGAAAGCTTTAAAGAGGGGTCAACAGTAAAAGCTATAGCTAGGGAAGTTGAAAAATCTAAAAATGGAATATTTGTTGAATTAAAACCAAATCTAGTAGGATTGGCAGAATATAAAGAGAATATTGAATATGGTCAAGAAGTTGAAGTCTATATAAAGAAAATTATGCCAGAAAAGAAAAAGATAAAGCTTATTATAAAATAAAAATATAAGGAGGACGTATAAATGGTACAAGATAGCGAAATAAAAACAGAAGTATCTCCATTTGCTGTAAGAGAAGGAGAAATTAAAGTTTTTGATGGTAAGGATGGATATGTTTCTATGAACCAAATAGTTCATAAAATAGATATAGGACATATTACAGATATTCATTTTAAAATTTTAGAATTAGTAAATGATTTTGAGTTTATGACTTCAAGACAGCTATATCAAATTTTAGAGTATAGAAAAGAAGATATAAAATCTCAAGATAAATTAAATAATAAACTAGAACAAATGGTTAAAAGCAAAATTCTAACAAGATATTATTTTACTTCAGAAGAGGGGAAATGTATATATAGAGTGTATTGCCTAGAAAAGATGGGGAAATATCTTTTAGGTTCAAAAGAAATAGAATGCAAATGGCAACCATCAGACAATACTAAACCAGTTGGAATGATAAAGAAAAGATTAGCAGGTAATCAAATAATAATAGCATATTTAAGAAAGGTTCAAGCATTTGATAGATTTACTGTAAAACCAACACTTACAGCAAAAAAATTAAGTAAAGTTTTTAAACCACAAGCTGGTGTTACATTATCAAAAGCAGGAAAATCTATAGACTTTATATTTGAAGCTGTAAGAAGAGAAGAAAATTGGGAAACAAAATTCAAAGAAAGAATGAGTTTTTATACAGATTTTTATGAAAGTTTTGTCCCATTTGATTCAGGATTTGAGAAAAAACCACAATTAATATTTGTATGTGAAGATGATAAACATATGGTAGAAACTTTTAAAGTTTTAGTTACTAATAAAATACAAACATCAGGAATAAAAACAATTTTTACAACTGATTTAAAACAAAATTCAGACTCTTTAGAAAATTCATTAGTTGAGTTTAAACAAGATGAAAATACAGGAAAATATAAAATGGAAACAGTAACAGTAAAATTATTAGGATAAAAAATAACGGTTGAATAAATCAACCGTTATTTTTTTATTTTTTGTTATCTCCAAAGTTAAAACTAATTGCATCAGCATTATTGAAGAAGTATGAAGAATCTGTAGTATCTGTTTGTACTGGGTCGATATCTTCATCACTATTTGTATCAAAGTTAACATTTTTATAATTGAATTTTTGTTTAGCTGTTTTTTTGCTTTTTTGTTCTTTAGAATCGTTATATTTATCAAATCTATAATATTTTACTTTTTTAGGCTCTTTATATTTTGATTCCAAGAAGTCTACCTTACCAAAGTTAACAACATTTTTTCCTTTTTTATCTTTAGTTTTATAGATTATGGCTTTAAATCCTAAACCTTGAAGTTTACCAAGCTTCATTGTATCTTGCCATGACCATTCTGGAGAGCCAAGAGCAGATGAATATTCGCCTCTATTTTTTGTTGGGTCATATGATGGAGAAACTTTCCATTCTCTACGTTTACCAAATTCTTGTAACCACCAATCATATTCTTCAGGAGTGTGGTTACCAAAACTTATTTTTGTAGGTGAATTTGAAAGCAATGTTTGAGTGAATTTTGAGTTTATACCTCCACATACACTAGCTAAGTTTTGAATTGATAGTATTATACCAATATTAAATTTATTATATATTGAAACCATATCTCCTAAAATTCCATCAGAATAACGTTCGAACTCATCAACATATAAAAAGTGAGGTATTCTATATTGTGAATTTTCACGAGCCATTTCAACAGCACACATCATTTCCATTAAGTAGAATAAACCGAAGGCTTTAGATTGTGCTCCACCAACCTCAAAAGGTCTAGTACATAGAAGTACAACTTCTCCATTATTGATTACATCAGAGAAATTTATATTATTATGCCTATTACAAACAATTGCTTTTAATTGAGGAGATTTTAATACAACATCAAGCTGAGCTGAAGCTAATTGAAGATATCTTTTCATATCTTTATATCCAGTAGAATTTCTATAAAAGTTTTGTTCAAAATATACTATTTGCAAAGCATATTCCTGAGAATAATATTCGTCTTTCTTTAATTCTTCACACAAAGTTTCTACATAACTAAAATCTAAGAAGCATCTTGATAAATCTTCAATAGTTGGAATATCTCCATTGTTTAATTTTGGGTATACGCATTTAAGTAATAAAACTAAATTTTGTACAGCTTGTTTTGCTATATCCTCCATATATGCAAGTTCAGCAGTAAATGAAGCGGGACTATACCAAGCACGAAGAACTAATGATACAATTAAACCACATAAAGGTGGATTATCTATTAATGCAAAAGGATTTAATCCAATAGAATTCATATAATCAGAAG
This sequence comes from Clostridia bacterium, assembly GCA_017437145.1. Lineage (GTDB taxonomy): Bacteria > Bacillota > Clostridia > TANB77 > CAG-508 > CAG-452. The sequence continues at coordinate 8,095 of JAFSBT010000002.1, forward strand.
GGTCTATTAAAGTAACAGGTATATCTAAATTTTTAGCTACATCTAAAATTCTTGAAGTATGTACAAAGTCAGAAGTTACCGAAGTTATACCAAAATTTTTATATACTATAGAACCATCAGGGTTAATATTATAAATCATTTTTTTCATATATGATTTATATGTGTCTTCTTTTCCTTCGACAGGTGTAAGCATATTTAATGAAAAGTTTTTATTTAAATATTCATTATCATATGGACAGTTTAAAGTTGCTATTCCTGTTTTTAAAGCAGTATATCCCATTTCTTTAGCAGTTTCTCTGAAAAATAATTTTTTCTCTAAATCTCTAGCAATCATTGGTTCTAATACCATTGATGTTTTACCGGTATTAGCTGGTCCAACTACTAAAGTGGATTGTAATCTTCTAGATTCTAATATTTTTACTGGTTTTCCAGTATCTCTATCTTTACATATTTCAATTTCAAAACTATAAGGTCCTGTAGAATCATCAGCAGGCGCAAGATCTATTCCTTGATAATCGCAAATAGAATCTTTGAAATTGTTAGGGAAGATAGGGTCATTTATTTTAATATATAACCATCTTAATAATTTATAGAATGTTGTAAGAGGTATATAAAGTGAAATAGATGTAAGTGCTGGCATAATTAAATGTGAAAACTCAGTTACTATTTCAGCATAATTTGGTAGTGATAAAATACCTAGCCAACTTAGATGATTAATTAATTGAGTTACTAATGAAATTGCTATAATATATAAAGAGACACAGTAAGCATAAAAGAAAGATATTTTAGCATTGTTTGACTTTATGAATTTAGAAGCAGGTGCTAAAAAATATGCAAAAACAGGACAAGCTAAGGCTAAAGTATATTGAATTGGATTCCAATAATCAACAGACATCCCTGTAAAACACATTATTAACCATTCAACAACTCTATCAACAATAATATAAGCGGTTAAAAGGGTAAATATAAATGTGAAAAATGTATTTCTATCAGTTTTTAATATTTTTAAAAATTTATCTATTAGTTTCACTATAAAATCCCCCATAAATTTTATTTTTTTACCATATATATTATCCTACAAAATGGGCAAAAAAACAAGTCTTTTCTAGAAAAAAAAGCAATTTGTATTTGGAATTTAGAATTTAGAGTTTGGTAATTAGAGTAGAGGTAAATCCTTCGTAGACTTTGCATATAATACCAACTACCAAAATCCAACTACCAAATACATATTTAAATAATAAATATAAAATACACCTCATATATTTGTATTATGAAAAAGAACAATTTTATTAATAATATAATAGCTTTAATGTTTTCTCAGGTTATAATAAAGATTACAGGTTTTATTTATAAAATATATTTAACTAATAAGCAAGGTTTTGGCGATACAGGTAATGCTATTTATTCAGCAGGTTTTCAAGTATATGCTATTTTGCTTACGTTATCTTCAATAGGAGTGCCTAATGCTATTTCGAAAATGGTATCAAGTAAGTTTGCAATTGGAGATTATAAAGGCGCATATAGAATATTGAAAATAGCAGTAATGCTTTTTAGCTTTATTGGATTTATAGCAAGCATTTTTCTATATTTTTTTGCTAAACCAATCTCAAATAATCTTTTACAAATTCCAGAGTCTGAACTTTCATTACAGCTTTTAGCACCATCTATATTTTTAGTATCTGTTGCTTCAGTTTTTAGAGGTTATTTTAATGGAGCAGGAAATATAAAAACTACAGCCAAATCTCAAAATTTAGAACAAATAGCAAAAACTATAATTACTGTAATTGTAGTTGAAATAATTGCTATAATTTCTGATTTTAATACTACATTTATGGCAGCAGCAGCTACAGCAGGTACAACTGTTGCAACAATTTTTAGTACAATATATTTATATATATTGTATAAAAAGAATAAAAAAAATATATGGGGAAGTATAAGGAATAATAATTTTAATAATGAAAAATGTAGATTAATAATAAAGAATATTTTATTAGTTACAATACCTATATCATTTAGTGCTTTTTTATCTGTGGCTACAAAAAGTGTTGATTCGCTAACTGTTGTAAGAATTTTAAAAACATTCATGGGAACTGAGGAATCGAAAAGATTGTATGGAATTTTGAGTGGTAAAATAGATACTTTAATAATATTGCCATTATCTTTTAATATTGCTCTTTCTACGACTCTTGTGCCAACAATATCTGGTTTAATTGCAAAAGGCAGAAAAGACGAAGCAAATAATAAAATAAGACTTTCGATGTTAATTAGTCTATTAATAGGATTCCCATGTACAGCATTTATGATGATATATTCAGAGGAAATTCTAAACATATTATTTCCTAACGCTATGGAAGGTGCCTATATGCTTCAAATAAGTTCAATAGAGATAATTTCTTTAGTATTAATACAAACAGTAAATGGAGCATTACAAGGTATTGGTAAGGCTAAAGAATGCGTAAAAGCTTTATTAATTGGATTTATAATAAAAATAATTTTGAATGTATTTTTATTATCAGTAAAGGAAATTGGAATATATGGAGCAATTATATCATCAAATATATGCCATTTGGTAACTTTAATAATATGTTTAATAAAATTAAATAAAGAAAGTAATTTATTTTCTGAAATAAAAATAGATATAATAAAAGTTGTAATTGCAACCGGTGTTATGTCATTAGTTTCTTATTTTTGTTATACATATATGTTAAGTTTTTTTAATTTTCAAATTGCTTTAGTGATAACTGCAATAATAAGTATATTAATATATTTTATGTTAATAATATTATTAAAACTGTTTCCTAAAAATATAATTTTAGCAAAAACCTAGGGGGAAAAGCCTTTAAAAAAATACAAGTATAAAAATCCTAAGAAACGCATGAAATAGCGCTTTTTGACGAATAATTTTTTGGCACAACTAGGGAAATAAGGAGAATGAACGAAAAAATAAAAGAAAAAAAGAAGGATTTTATCTAAAATTGGCGAATAAAAGTAATAGTAGCTAAAAGCTATGGATAAAAACAATCTTATAGGAGGTAATTTTAAATGAACAAAGCTGAATTAATCGCAGCAGTAGCTGCAAAAACAGGAGAAACAAAAAAAAGTACAGAAGCATCTGTTAATGCAATAGTTGATGTAATAACAAGTACTTTAGTATCAGGAGACAAAGTTCAATTAGTTGGATTTGGTTCTTTTGAAACAAGAAATAGAGCAGCTAGAAAAGGTAGAAACCCACAAACAAAACAAGAAATCAAAATACCTGCATCAAAAGCTCCAGTATTCAAAGCTGGTAAAGCATTCAAAGATTTAGTAAACAACAAATAAGAATTTATAACAATATAAAAGTATATGAATTCATATAAAAAAGATGTAAGTTAACACTTACATCTTTTTTTTTTATATTCTTTACAAAAAAAGCATCTAAGGGTATAATATATTAAGTAAAAAAGGAGTTTTTTATGGAATATAAAATAGGTGATAAAATTGAAATGAAAAAAGTACATCCTTGTGGAAGTAAAGAATGGGAAATAACAAGAATAGGTGTTGACTTTAAATTTAAATGCTTAGGTTGTGAACATATAATAACAGTTGAAAGACCTAAAGCTTTAAAAATGATAAAAAGAAAAATTTAAACAAAAGATATAGGTGATTACATGAATAGAAAAACAAATATAATAAAAAGTATTATATTTTTGTTAGGAATAGGGGTATTATTTACAATTTTATATATTTTTTATACGAATTACTATTATAATGGATTTTACAAGGCAGAATATAATAGAGGAGTTTCAAGTTTTACAAGAGATGATGAAATAAAATTTAATGAAAATAGAAGCTATAAAATAGAATCAAATGATTATAATGATGCATGTTTCTATAAAGAATTTAAAGTAGAACCAAATACTCCGTATAGGATAACATGTATGGTAAAAACAAAAAATGTTATAAGTGAAAGTGAACCATCAGATTCTGGAGCACAAATTTTTTTAGTAGAGACAGTAGAACATTCAGAAGTAATAAAAGGAACTAATGATTGGCAAAAATTAGAATTTATGACATATTCAAGAGATGAAGATACTTTAAAAATAGGATTTAGATTAGGTGGAGATGAAACTAATTGTAAAGGAACTGCATGGTTTTGTGATTTTAAAGTTGAAAAAGGATTAAACAATAAAAATACAAACTGGAATATGGCATGTTTTATATTTAAAAATATAGATGTAGAAATAAATCAACAACAAGTAAACCTGTCAATGAATTTAAGAGATATAGATATAATGAAAGAAAATATGGAAAGATTTAAAAACTCTAGTGCAGAACTATCAAAAAATGCAATGACAGTTACATATGACATTTATGAAATTGAAGAACCAATAACAAGTCTTACATATTCTGATGAATATGGATACTATGTTGGACCAGATAATGTAAAATCTCTAATATACGATTATCTAAAAAAAGAAGAATATGATTATATTTTTACAATAGTAAGACTTGGCAATGAAGAAGAAAATATTGAAATTCCGACATATGATTGGATAGGACTTGGAGGAATGGATCTAGAAGGGATTGGATATTCGAATATAAGGTTACCAAACAATGATAGGAATTATGTATACACATATGATTATAAAATCAATATATTTCCAGAAGAAGTATACATACATGAGTTCCTACATACTTTAGAAAGAATTTCAAAAGAAGCAGGATATGATGTGCCAGCATTACATTCTTACAACCAATATGGATATGAAGAAAAAAATTTAACAGGATTAAAATCATGGTATAGGGATTATATGCAATGTAATATTATAGGAGAACAAGGCGAATATATAGGAATAAACCCTATTATCTATGAGTTTAAACCAGTTCATAAAGAAGATTTTGAATTTTCGATAGAGGTTGAATTTAATGAAGAACCAAATAATATTTTAGAAGCCATTATTAGTGCTTTAAAAAGGATAAAAGGAGAGTAAAATGAAAGTATCAGACTTTAATTATTATTTACCAGAAGAATTAATAGCCCAACATCCATTAGAAAAAAGAGATTCTTCAAGATTGATGGTGCTTGATAGAAAAAAATTAACAATAGAAGATAAGAATTTTACAGATATATTAAATTATTTAAAACCAGGTGATTGTTTAGTAAGAAATAACACAAAAGTTATTCCTGCAAGAATATATGGTAAAAAAGAAACAGGAGCAAATGTTGAGTTTTTATTATTAAATAATATAGAAGGCGATATTTGGGAAAGTATTGTAAAACCCGGCAACAAGTTACATATAGGTTCTAAAGTTATATTTGGTGATGGAATATTAAAAGCAGAAATATTAGAGATAATGGAAGGACGGAACTAGAAAAGTTAAATTTACTTATGATGGAATTTTTAATGAAATTCTAGATAAAATAGGTCTTATGCCGCTTCCACCATATATACATGAAGAATTGAAAGAACGAGATAGATATCAAACAGTATATGCAAAATTTCAAGGTTCAGCTGCAGCACCAACAGCAGGATTACATTTTACTGATGAATTAATAGAAAAAATAAAGGAAAAAGGTGTTGAAATAGCTAACGTAACTTTACATGTTGGTATAGGAACTTTTAGACCAGTAAAAGTAGAAAAAATAGAAGAACATCATATGCATAGTGAACATTTTTATATAAAAAAAGAAGATGTAGAAAAAATAAATAAAGCAAAGAAAAATGGAGGAAGAATAATAAGTGTTGGGACAACTTCAACTAGAGTACTAGAAAGTGTAGCAGATGAAAATGGCTTGGTAAAAGAAGTTGAAGGCGATACAAATATATTCATCTATCCAGGATATAAATTTAAATGTGTAGATAGTTTGATTACTAATTTTCATTTACCAGAATCAACATTAATAATGTTAGTATCTACTTTAGCAGGAAAAGATTTTACTATGAAGGCATATGAACATGCAGTTGAGGAGAGGTATAGGTTCTTTTCGTTCGGCGACGCAATGCTAATTGTTTGAACAAATAAAAAACTTCGTACTACGTCGTTAAATTTATAAAGAAAATCCTCAACGTGCCCGCGCACGCCTCCGGTATTTCTTTATAAATTTGCCTAGTATTACTCGTTTTTGATTTGTTCAGGGAATTATAGAAAAATAAAATATACAGAGAAAAATGTAGGGGCGACCATTGGTCGTCCGTGCTTCGGAGAAATATCCATAATAAAAAAGGAGAAATTTTATGAAACCAGCAATAACATATGAATTATTACATGAAGATAAAAATACAGGTGCAAGAAGAGGAGTAGTTCATACACCTCATGGAGATATTCAAACTCCAATATTTATGCCTGTAGGAACACAAGCAACAGTAAAATCTATTACACCAGAAGAATTAAAAGAAGAAATAAAAGCTCAAATAATTTTATCAAATACATATCATTTATATTTAAGACCTGGGGACAAGCTAGTAAAAGAAGCGGGAGGATTGCACAAATTTATGAATTGGGATAGACCAATTCTTACCGATTGTGGAGGATTTCAAGTTTTTAGTTTAAGCGATTTAAGAACAATCTCAGAAGATGGTGTAGAATTTAAATCGCATTTAGATGGAAGTAAACATTTCTTTTCTCCTGAAAAAGTAATGGAAATAGAAGAAAATTTAGGCGCAGATATCATAATGGCTTTTGATGAATGCTGTCCATATCCTTCAACATATGAATATACTAAACAATCAATGGAAAGAACAACAAGATGGGCTATAAGATGTAAAGAAGCTCACAAAAATACAGAAAAACAAGGACTTTTTGGTATAATACAAGGTGGATTTTATGAAGATTTAAGAAAACAATCATTAGAAGATTTAGTAAAATTAGATTTTCCTGGATATGCAATAGGCGGTATAAGCGTAGGAGAACCTAAAGAAGAATTTTTAAAAGTTTTAAAATATACAGCTCCACTTATGCCAAAAGATAAACCGAGATATTTGATGGGAGTAGGAACTCCAGATTACTTAATAGAATCTGCTATTGCTGGTATAGATATGTGCGATTGTGTGTTGCCTACAAGAATTGCAAGAAATGGAACTGCATTTACAAGTAAAGGTAAAGTAGTTGTAAGAAATGCTACATATGAAAGAGATTGGGGGCCATTAGATGATGAATGTGATTGCTATACATGTAAGAACTATACAAGAGCATATATAAGACATTTGGTAAAAACTAATGAAATTTTAGGAGTAAGGTTATTATCGATGCATAATTTAAGATTCTTGACTAAACTTATGGAAAGAGTTAGAATAGAAATAGAAAATGATAATTTATTAAACTTTAAAGAAGAATTTTATAAGAAATACGGTTATACAAACTAATGAGGAGGATAATATGAATTTATTAGAAGAAAACAGTAATTACAATAATAAAAAAGGAACTAGTCCAAAAAAAACAGTGGGGACCCTATTGATTCTTAGTATAGTAGCTTTGTTTATAGTAATCATGATTATGGCTGTAATGAGCACAACGAACAAATCAAATTCTTCAAACAAAAATTATAAAATAGTTGTTGATGGTACAAATATTAATATATCAACAGTACCAAATACCGAAGGAATACATTATGTGGCATTAGAGGATATTGCTCAAAGTATAGGTTATATATATTATAATGGTGAATATAAAGGTGAAGCTACTGAAACAAAAGAAAATTGCTATGTAAAAAATAACAATGATGAAATTATAGGTTTTTCAACGACAGAAGAAAATATATATAAAACCACTGATGATTCCATTTCAGAAAAGCAATATTACAAATTAAAAAATAAAATAATAACTAATGGAAACGATCAAGATGAGAAAATTCTTATATCTGTAGAAGACTTGGCTAAAATCTTTCATGTAGAGACTAAATATGCAAATAAAGAATTGATTTTAAATGTAAATACAACAAATAATTTGATTACAGGATACAAAGAAAAAATAAAAGATGATACAACAGTTACTATAGATGAAAGTTTTGAAAATGCAAAATTAGTTGTTCAAAATAAATTAGTAATTGTAAAAAATGGTAAATATGGAGTGGTAGATACAAATTTTAAGCAAATAATTGGTAATAAATACAAAACCATGAAATATGACGAATATACTACCGATTTTATAGTATCTAATGAAAATGGAAACTATGGAGTAATTACTGATGAAGGTGATGGGAAAATAGACATAAAATATGATAGTTTATTTATAATTAATTATGAACCATTATTATATGCTGTTACAAAGAATCAAAATTATGGAGTTATAGATGAAGAAGGTAATATAGTAGTTGAAATTGCATATGATGCATTAGTATGTAAAGGAGACCAAAGAAACAATATTAATAGTGTAGTTATAATAAAAAATATAAATTCTAATAATGATAACGGTATAGTTGTTTGCAAAAATTCTAAATATGGAATAGTAAATTTAACCACAGGAGAAATTATATTGGAATGTGTTGCAGATAAAATAAATTCAAGAACAAATGAAGAAGGTAAAGAAGAGTATTTTGTAATAACAAAAGATGGAGAAGAAGACTTAAATGAATATATAGACAATGCGAATGAAGTAACTATAAACTTGCCAGATACAAATTCAATAATGAATGTAATTTATTAAAATTATATAGTGAAAAGAAACCCTAATTATTAACTTATAATAATTAGGGTTTCTTTTTTTACATTCCTTCAGTTCCAGGAATGAAGTAATCGACTATGCCATAGATTAATGCTCCTATTATTGCGGAAAGCCATGAAATAGAATAACCAACTACAAAATATTGTGTAACATAAAGAATTACAGCTGCTAAAATAAAACCAACAAATCCTTTCCCAAAAGGACTTGCATGTACACCGGTTACTTTAGCTATTAAGTAATCTAAAGCTGTGAGAATAACAGCAGCAACTGCTAAAGACCAAAAATTAGAAATTTGAAATCCTGGAGTAAAAAATGCTGTGATTGCAAGTATGACAGCTGCAGCTATTAATCTTCCAACAATTTGCCATACTGTACTTGTAGCATTTGAAACTTGTACATTGTTATCTGACATATTAACCTCCTATCTATAATAGTTGTATTTTTTGCTATAAAATTATTATTAACAAATAAAAAATAAATATACAAAAATAGAATAAAAAACATAAAAAAAGTAAAAAATAAGATAATAAAAAATCATATTTGAAGGAGAATTTATGATAAATACATTTGTCAGAGTAATAATTTTATACATATTATTACTTTTAGTTATGAGACTAATGGGAAAAAGGGAATTGGGTCAAATGCAACCATTTGAACTGGTTATAGCTATTATGATTGCAGATTTGGCATCTATTCCGATGAGCGATACAGGAATTCCGTTGTTTGATGGAATAATTCCAATATTAGGATTGTTAGTGTTACAGTTGATTATTTCAATTATAAATTTAAAAAGTATTTGGGGAAGGAAAATCATTTGCGGTGCACCGTCAATTCTAATATATAGGGGGAAAATTGTTGAAAAGGTTATGAAAAAAGAAAAATTCACTATAAATGAATTGCAAGAAAGATTGAGACAAAACAATATATTTAATTTAGGAGATGTTGAATATGCAATTTTGGAAACTAGTGGACAAGTAACAGTTATTCAAAAACCAGAAAAAAGAAATGCTATACCGGAGGACTTTAATATTTTGCCAGAGTATGAAGGAATTCCATATGATTTAGTTATTGACGGAAAAGTAATGCATGAAAATTTAAAAGCAATAGGTAAAGATTATAATTGGCTAAAAAAAGAGGCTAAAAAATTTAATATCAAACCGGAAGAGGCACTTGTAATTACGTATGATGCAAAAGAGCAAATCTTTTGTCAAAAAAAAGATGGAGGAAAATAAATTTGAGGGATAAAATAATAATTATAATAGTTTTGTTTATTATAATTGGAAGTGGAATATTTATGCAGAGATATATAAAATCTACTAGTGAGGAAATGGTAGATAATTTAAAAGAATTAAAAAGTAGTATAAAAAATAGTGGAGAAATTAATGAAAATATAAAAAAACAAGCAGAAGGTTTATATGATAAGTGGCAGGAATTAGAAAAAAAATGGTCAATGTTTGTGTTACATGATGAGCTAGATTTAATTGAAACATCTCTTGTTAGCATGAAAGCAAATGTGGAATCACAGGTAATTGATATGAGTGTGGAAGAAATAGATAAATCAATTTTTCTTTTAGAACATATATATGAAAAAGAAAGATTTTGTTTGAAAAATATATTTTAATATATTCCTCTTATAAGAACCATTATAATAGGAAAAATAAGAGCTGTTAAAGCTAGGAGAAGAGCTATTGTTCCTCCTAGCCTATTTTTTTCTTGCTTTATTTCATAAATAGCATAACTAAGAGTTTTAATAAAAATCCATATCGATAATATAAAAAATAAAACATACATAAATTGCAACCTCCAAATTACACTATTTTCGTAAACAGATAACTATCTATTACAGATGTTTCAACATTAACTTTAAAGAATGAATTTTCATAATTATTTAACCAATCTGAATTTAAAAACTCATTTGTAGTTAAATAATTATTCCTCATTTCTTTACCAAATCCGAACAATGTCACTATTAAATTCTTTTGAAGTTTTATACAAATAGTTACTTATACTAGATTCTAAATAGTTGTTTGCATATTCTTCAAGTTTGGTTAAATTTTCTTCCTTTGTAAAGTCTATACCATTTGATAAAGACATTACTCTTGCTGTTATATATGCATTGGTTTCAATAAAGGGAGAGTTATTAATAAGTTTTACAGATTTTGAAGTTGGTTTTGTAAGAGTAATTTCTAAAGCTATGGTTTGTTCATCTTCGAAAGGGCTTGGTATAGAAACTGTGGCTGTGTCTAATTGATTGGTTATAATTAGATGACATATACAATCTAGACCTGTAAGTTCTCCAACTAATTTATCACCATTAAATACAGCTAATCCCATATTTTGAATTTGAGATTCACCTGTAATAGGTGTTTGCTCAGCAGTATAACTTTCGTCTTTAGAATAGTTGGTTGTTTCAACATTTGATTTGTGAGTTCTTTCGGTGTTTATTCCACCTAGTATCGCATAAGGCTGAATATCTTCATTTAATAAATTAATAAAAAAATCAGAAAGAATAACTTCTTCAGTATATCCTGTAGTTTTACTAGATGTTAAGGAAAGCTCGTAATATCTTGCTGACATAGTTTCTAAAACAGGCTTAGAACTTTTAAGAAAATCTTCAGCTTCACATTTACTAATTATAATATCGCAATTTGGACGTAACTGTACGTCGTTTATAAAGGTACAAATATATTCAGAAATACCGAAGATAAGCAAGCTCTTCGGAAACTACAATGGCTTTACAGTGTGATAAATTAACAGTTTTACCTATATAGCTATTTAAAAGTGTTATTCCTGAATTTATAGAATCACATTCAACTGTGCTTGTTGTAGATTTTTGAGCTTGGCTTGAATTTTGTGCGCCTGATGTTTCCAAAACAGCAAATTGCATACTAAGTTTTAATGTATTAGTTTCTCCTTTATCTAACCCAACAGCGACAACATAAGCCATAGTTTCGAGACCACGTTCATCATCATATCCAGTAAGCGACACAGCAACTAAAATTAAAAATAATATTACAAAAATATATATTTTATTCATTTGTTGAAACCTCTTTTCTTTTTGATATTATGGGTCTGCAGAGATGTTATTATTTGCAGACGAATTTGTGCAGGGGCGGACCCTATGTCCGCACGCATAATTTCTTATGTTTTATATTTGCAAATAATAAAATAAAGAAACTTATTCCGAAAACTAATATAATAGTAGAATATTTATATATAATTGCTTCCAAAAATTTTACTTCGGCAATATCTTTTGGTAATAAAGCTGCTGATAATATAATTGCAGATAAACAATATGTCATTACTTGTGGATTTTGAATATTAGTAGTTTTTTTTAAGATATTTAAAATATAAAAAATATTAACACTTGTATAACAAAGTGTAGCAAATATCCAAAAAAATATAAAAACTGCATCGATTCTTTGAAGAAATCTGCCTAATTCCACTGTTTTAGTTAATAAATAAATCGACAAAGTTTCATCAGTAGAAACAATAAAAGGAAGTACCATTAACAATGAAGTTACAGATAAAAACAAAAACAATGAAGATACTGCTATTGATATAATAGATATTTTTTTAAACTCATTTGGGGATTTTAATAAAGGTTTTAAAAAATATATATAAGCTAATCCCCCAAAAGCAAAAATATTGCTTAAGCCAGCAAAAAAAGTTTCATTAACTCCATAGCCTAAAACCGGAAAAATTTGACTTGTATCAAAGCTACTTGCAGTTGTATATATTAAAAATAGAAGGCTTATTAATAATGTAGGAACAAAAAATAATATAACTTTAGAAATTATATTTAATCCAAATTTATTTATTATTACAGGAGGAACTAAAAAAACTAGTAGTATAAATATTATAGGAGCATCTTTAAAATAAATACTTTTTAAGGTTTCTGAGAAATATCGTAATAAAATACTAGTAATAAAAGTAAAAAAAATTATATAAAGAATTCCGATAATTGTTTTGAGGATTTTTCCACCAAGAAAATGCGAAATATCTAATAAATCTTTATCGGTAAATTTTTTAAATAATTTGCAAACTATAAAAGTAAAAATAATAGCTATTAGTGAAATGTAAATAGTATTAAGTGGTGAAGATGAACCGGTAGAAACTAGTATACTATTTGGTAAATTAAGTATTATTTGATTAATTATTATTACTAAAATTAAACAGATTGCTTCAAATTTATTTAATTTTTCTATATTTCCCATAATTATTTTCCTTTCGTATATTTCCATTTTAAACTTATTTCAGGTTCTTGTTTTTTTCGTTTAGTGTTTAAGAAATCAGGACGGTATTCATCTTTCCATATAGGTTTTAAAAAATACGAGATAGAATTACTTTTGTTTGTTGTAGGTATATAAGGCGCTAAATAAGGAACTCCAAATGATTTTAAATTTGAAAGAATTGCTAACTGAATAAATAAACCTAAAGCTAAACCTAAAAATCCTAACATATAACCTAAAATAATGTAAACAAATCTAAAAATTCTTAAAGCAAAACTAAGAGAAAAGTCTGGAATAGCAAATGAACATATCCCGGTAATTGCTACAATTATAATAAGAATAGGGCTAACTAAACTCGCACTTACAGCAGCTTCTCCTAAAATTAAAGCTCCTACAATGCCAATTGTGGTTCCAAGAGGGGTAGGGACTCTTAATCCAGCTTCACGTATTAATTCGAAAGAAATTTCCATGAGAAGGATTTCGAAAATAACAGGGAAGGGGACAGAATTTCTTGAGGCAGCTATAGTAAACAACAATTCTGTTGGTAATAATTCGGAGTGAAATGTAACAGTTGAAATATATATTGCAGGTAATAACAATGTTATAAGAGTAGCTAATATTCTTAAGAATTTTAATAAATTGCTATATTGATTTTTTAAGTTTATATCTTCGGGAGAAGACAGATAGTCTATTAATATGCCAGGAGCTATAAGAGCATAAGGACTTCCGTTTACAAGTATAGCAACTCTTCCGTTTAATATATGTTCAGCTGTTTTATCAGGTCTTTCAGTAGCAATCATTTGAGGAAAAGCACTTGATGGATTATCTTGAATAAGCTGTTCTAATTGGCCAGATGAAACAAGAGAATCTATGTCTAAGTTATTAACTCTATATTTTACTTCTGCAACTAAGTCATTGTTGGTTATATTTTTCATATAACATATAGCTACTTGAGTATGTGTTATTTTTCCTACGGAAGTATTTTCAATAATTAAGTTTTCGTTATTTATAATTCTTCTTAACATTGTGGTATTGGTTCTGATTTTTTCTACAAAAGCTTCTTGAGAACCTCTAATAATAATTTCATTGTTAGGAGCTGAAATACTTCTTGCAGAAAAACCTTTAACATCAATTACAAAACTTACAGATATAGTATCGACTAAAATAGCACAGCATCCTTCATTAACCTGAGAGATTAAATCTTTAAAAGTTGTAACTTTGGTAATAGAATTTTGAGGGATTAAAGTGTTGAATAAATAAGTCTCTAAATTAAATTTATTATTTTGTTTAACATTAGTTGGTAAATTTTTTTTACGTGAGATTTTATTTTTTTGCATTAAAGGTTTTAAAGTAAAATTATTTATTAAATCAGAATTTACCATACCGTCAATGCAAACAAGAAGAGCATTATATTTTTTATTATTTGCAACTAGAGTAAAATTTCTAATTATTACATCACTATTTATCATTGAATTATATCTGACTTTTAAATAATTTAAGTTATCGTTAATATTTGGAAAAATATTTTCTTCTGGAAGAGCCAAAGTGTCATTTATATCATTTGGCGTAGGGGTATGCTCGTTTGGAGATTCAAAAAGAGAAAAATCATGAGTCGGATTACTTTTTTTATATAAAAACACATTGGATAAAAGGTTAATAAAATTTTTCACAAAAATACCTCCATTTAAATACATTAACATTTTTTCCATAAAAGGATAAAAATATACGCTTCGCTTAATTAATAGTGAATGGTGAATAATGAATAATAATTTGTTATTTTTTGATATAAATTCGATTTCATTCAAATATACATTTCCCTAAGAAAAAAATGACATTTTTGTATTGACATTAAATTCATAAAATGGTAAAATATTTGAGTTAATGTGAAAAAATAGGGGAGGTGAAGAAAGAAAGTGCCTACAATTAATCAATTAGTAAGAAAAGGTAGAAAAACAACTGCATCAAAAGCTAAAGCTCCAGCATTATTAAAGGGATTTAACTCAAAATTAAACAGACAAACAAACCATAAATCTCCACAAAAAAGAGGAGTATGTACAGTTGTAAAAACAGTTACACCTAAAAAACCTAACTCAGCTTTAAGAAAAGTTGCCAGAGTTAGACTTTCAAACGGATATGAAGTTACATCTTATATTCCTGGAATAGGACACAACTTACAAGAACACAGCGTTGTTTTAATAAGAGGTGGAAGGGTAAAAGATATCCCTGGTGTTAGATACCATATTATTAGAGGAACATTAGATACAGCAGGAGTTAAAGACAGAATGCAAGCAAGATCTAAATATGGAGCTAAAAGACCTAAAAAATAAGATTTATGGTCTAAAAAATAGTGCTAAATAAAGAGATATAATAAAAGTTGTGAAGTGAGAAATTTTAATTTCAAACGATAAACTGAAAAAAATATAGATTTATAGCACTGTACGGGAAAGAAAAAACTTTCCAGAGTAACTAATGTATTTTATTTAAAATACAAAATTAAAGAGTGTAAATATATACACATCTTAGAAAAGGAGTGAAGAATAGTGCCAAGAAGAGGATATATAGCAAAAAGAGATGTTCTAGCAGATCCTATATATAACAGTAAAGTTGTAACAAAATTAATCAACAATGTTATGTTAGATGGTAAAAAAACAGTTGCTCAAAAAATAGTATATGATGCATTTGATATCATAAAAGAAAAAGAAGGAAAAGATGCATTAGAAGTTTTTGAAGCAGCATTAAATAATATAATGCCAGTTCTTGAAGTTAAAGCTAGAAGAGTAGGAGGAGCAACATACCAAGTTCCTATCGAAATTAGAGCAGAAAGAAGACAAACATTAGGATTAAGATGGTTAGTAAATTATGCTAGAAACAGACATGAAAAAACAATGGCTGAAAAATTAGCCAACGAAATCATCGATGCTTTAAACAGCACAGGTGGTTCATTCAAGAAAAAAGAAGATATGCATAGAATGGCTGAAGCTAACAAAGCTTTCGCACATTACAAATGGTAAAATTTTTATGAAAAACTTCGTCTTGCGTTGTTATTTTAAATACAAAAAATGCTCAATGTACCTTTGTACATCTCCGCTTTTTTGATTTAAAATGCCTAGCAATACTTGTTTTTGATAAAAATTTGAATTGAAAAGTGTAGGGGCGACCATTGATCGTCCGCAAATGAAGAAAAATAAAAAATAGAGAGGAGAAAATTATGGCAGGTAGAGCATTTCCGTTAGAAAGAACAAGGAATATAGGAATAATGGCTCACATCGATGCAGGAAAAACAACTACTACAGAGAGAATTCTTTTCTATACAGGTGTTAACCACAAAATAGGTGAAACTCACGAAGGTGAAGCAACAATGGACTGGATGGCACAAGAGCAAGAAAGAGGTATAACAATTACTTCTGCTGCAACAACATGTCAATGGTTAAACCATAGAATAAACATCATCGATACTCCTGGTCACGTTGACTTTACAGTTGAAGTTGAAAGATCTTTAAGAGTATTAGATGGTTCTGTTACAGTATTTTGTGCAAAAGGTGGAGTTCAACCTCAATCAGAAACTGTTTGGAGACAAGCAGATAAATATGGTGTTCCAAGAATGGCATATGTAAATAAAATGGATACTACAGGAGCAGATTTCTTTGCTTGTGTAAACCAAATGAGAGATAGATTAAATGCAAATGCAATTCCAGTAGAAATACCAGTAGGAGCTGAAGATACTTTTGCAGGAATAGTTGATTTGATAAAAATGAAAGCATTCATCCATAAAGATGATTTAGGAAAAGTTATTGAAGAAACAGATATTCCAGCAGAATTAATTGAAACAGCAGAAAAATATAGAAGTGAAATGATAGAAGCAGCTGCAGAACAAGATGATGAATTAATGATGAAATATCTTGATGAAGGAGAATTGTCAGAAGAAGAAATCAAAAAAGGTTTAAGACTAGGAACATTAGCTAACAAAATAGTTCCAGTTTGCTGTGGTTCATCATATAAAAACAAAGGTGTTCAAGAATTATTAAACTACATTGTAGAATTCATGCCATCACCATTAGATATACCAGATATAAAAGGTATTACATTAGATGGAGAAGAAACAGAAAGAAAAACTTCTGATACAGAACCTTTCGCAGCTTTAGCATTTAAAATTGCAACAGACCCATTCGTTGGAAAATTATGTTTCTTTAGAGTATATTCAGGAACATTAGAATCAGGTTCAACAGTATTAAATGCTAACAAAGATAAAAAAGAAAGAATCGGAAGAATTCTTCAAATGCATGCTAACCACAGAGAAGATATAGACAAAGTTTATGCTGGAGATATTGCAGCAGCAGTTGGATTAAAAGAAGTTACAACAGGAGATACATTATGCGACATTCAACATCCAGTTATATTAGAATCTATGGAATTCCCAGAGCCAGTTATCGAAATAGCTATTGAGCCAAAAGATAAAGTAGCTCAAGAAAAAATGGGTATAGCACTTGCAAAATTAGCAGAAGAAGATCCAACATTCAAAACATATACAAACCATGAAACAGGTCAAACTATCATTGCAGGTATGGGAGAATTACACTTAGATATCATCGTAGATAGATTAAAAAGAGAATTCAAAGTAGAATGTAATGTAGGTAAACCACAAGTTTCTTACAAAGAAACAATCAGAAACAAAGTAAGAGTTGAAGGAAAATTCATCCGTCAATCTGGTGGACGTGGACAATACGGACACGTATGGCTAGAAATGGAACCATTAGAGCCAGGTACAGGAATTCAATTCGAAAGCAAAATCGTTGGTGGTGTTGTTCCTAAAGAATACGTTAAACCAACAGAAGAAGGAATTCGTGAAGCTGCTGAAAGTGGTATCTTAGCTGGATATCCAGTTATAGACTTCAAAGCAACTTTAGTAGATGGTTCTTACCATGATGTTGACTCTTCTGAAATGGCGTTCAAAATTGCTGGTTCAATGGCATTCAAAGAAGGATGTAGACAAGGTAAAGCAGTAATTCTAGAACCTATTATGAAAGTTGAAGTAACAGTTCCTGAAGAATATATGGGAGATGTTATAGGAGACGTTAACTCAAGACGTGGAAGAATGGAAGGAATGGAAGCTAGAAGTGGAATGCAAATAATAAGAGCATTCATCCCATTATCAGACATGTTTGGTTATGCAACAGACTTACGTTCAAAAACACAAGGTAGAGGAACATATTCTATGGAACCAAGCCATTATGAAGAAGTTCCTAAATCTGTACTTGAAAAGATAGTAGCAGCTAGAACAAAGAAAGAAGACTAAATTTAAAAACGAATGAAATTGCGCATCTTGCGTTGTCAAACATCATAAAAATTTTTTCGATATACACACGTATAATCTCAAAAATTTTTACTCGTTTTCCTAGCAATATACACAATTTGCTTCGTTTTAGGATAAAATCAAAGAAATGTAGGGGCGGGTCCTGTGTCCGCCCAACAATACCATTTCGAAATTAAAAACAAAAAAGGTATTGCAAAAAAATGCCAAATGTTATAAAATACATTTGCTTAAAAAATTTTGTTATTAAATTTTTAAAATATAAAAGCGAAGTAAATTCACTTTAAAAGTGAAAAGTACAAGTTGCTTCGTAATTTAAAGGAGGAATATTAAATGGCAAAAGAGAAGTTCGAAAGAACAAAACCGCACGTTAATATCGGTACAATCGGTCACGTTGACCACGGAAAAACAACAACAACAGCAGCTATAACAAAATGGTTAGGATTATTAGGAAAGGCTCAATTCGCAGCATATGATCAAATCGACGGTGCTCCAGAAGAAAAAGCAAGAGGAATCACAATTAACACAGCACACGTTGAATATGAAACAGAAAATAGACACTATGCACACGTTGACTGTCCTGGACACGCTGACTACGTTAAAAACATGATTACAGGTGCAGCTCAAATGGACGGAGCTATATTAGTTGTTTCTGCAGCTGATGGTCCAATGCCTCAAACAAGAGAGCATATACTACTTGCAAGACAAGTTGGTGTTAAATATATCGTTGTTTACATGAACAAATGTGATATGGTTGACGACCCAGAATTATTAGAATTAGTTGAAATGGAAGTTAGAGACTTATTATCTAGCTACGAATTCCCAGGAGACGAAATTCCAATCGTTAAAGGTTCTTCATTAAAAGTATTAGAAAGTTCAGCAACAGATCCAAATGCAGCTGAATATGCTTGTATGAAAGAATTAATGGATGCGGTAGATTCATATATACCAACTCCAGACAGACCAACAGATGGTGACTTCTTAATGCCAGTAGAAGACGTATTCTCTATAACAGGTAGAGGAACAGTTGCTACAGGTAGAGTTGAAAGAGGAATTGTTAAAGTTTCAGACGAAGTTGAAATAGTTGGATTAGCAACAGAAGCTAAGAAAACAGTTGTAACAGGTGTTGAAATGTTCAGAAAATTATTAGACCAAGCAGAAGCTGGAGATAACATAGGAGTTCTTTTAAGAGGAATCCAAAGAACAGAAATCGAAAGAGGTCAAGTATTAGCTAAACCAGGTTCAATCAAACCTCATACAAAATTCAAAGCAGAAGTTTACGTTCTAACAAAAGAAGAAGGTGGACGTCATACACCATTCTTCAATGGATATAGACCACAATTCTATTTCAGAACAACAGACGTTACAGGATTAATTGATTTACCAGAAGGAACAGAAATGGTAATGCCAGGAGATAACATCACAATGACAATCGAATTAATCACACCAATCGCTATGGAAAAAGGATTAAGATTCGCTATCCGTGAAGGTGGAAGAACAGTTGGTTCTGGTATAGTTTCAGATATAATTGAATAATATTTATAAATTATAAAAAATTAGAGGCAATTTATTGTCTCTAATTTTTTATAATTTATATAGATGAATTGATTGCAAATGTTGTAGGGGCGAACTGTGTTCGCCAGTCTTCAGAAAATAGGTGATAAAAAATCGCTCCTACAAACACCCAACTACCAAATTCAAAAATCCAAACACAAAAATAACCAATTTACTATTGCTTTTTTTCCAATAAAATAATAAAATAAGTAAATAGAAAATATATTATAGATAAGGAAGGATTTTTACATGAGAATTTTATTAGATGCTATGGGTGGAGATAATGCACCTGATGCAAATATAAAAGGTGCTGTAAAAGCAATAAACGAAATCAAATCAGAAATTGTTTTAATTGGTAAAGAAGAAGTAATAAAAAATAGAATAAAAGAATTATATAATAAAGATGATATAAAAGAAATATCAGAAAGATTAAGCATAATTAATGCTACGGAAACAATCGAAATGGAAGATATACCTACACATGCTATAAAACATAAAAAGGATTCTTCAATGGTAGTTGGATTTAAGTCATTAAAAGAAGGAAATGGAGATGTTTTTATTTCTGCTGGAAATTCAGGTGCACTTTTAACTGGTGCAACATTATTAGTAGGTAGAATAAAAGGTATTGATAGACCAGCACTTGCACCAATGTTACCCGCATATAAAAAAGGAGTAATGCTTGTTGATGCAGGAGCAAACACAAATTGTAAACCAATTAATTTATTACAATTTGCGCAAATGGCTAATATATACCTTAAGAATATTTATAAAATGGAAAAACCAGTTATAGGATTATTGAATATTGGTACAGAAGAAACAAAAGGTAATGAATTAATGAAAGAAAGTTACCAATTATTAAAAGAAAATGCTAAAAAATATGATATAAACTTTATTGGAAATGTAGAAGGAAGAGAAGCACTTTCAGGAGAAATTGATGCTGTAGTTACTGATGGGTTTACAGGAAATATATTCTTAAAAACTGTTGAAGGTGTAGGAAAACTTGTAAAAAGAACATTAACAGAAAGTTTAAAAAGAAATTTATGGACTACACTATGTGCAGTTCCAGCATTACCATCAATAAAAAGATTTAGTAAAACCATGGATTATAAAGAATATGGTGGAGCATTATTTTTAGGAGTTAAAAAACCTGTAGTAAAAGCACATGGAAGTAGTGACGAATATTTATTTTACTGTACAATAAAACAAGCAGAAAAGTTTGCAGAAAGTAAAGCAGTGGATTTAATGATAAAAGAATTTGAAAAAATATAAAAAAAAGTATTGACAATAGTTTAATAACCATATAAGATTCTAAGTAGCAAATGTGACAAACATTTTTAAGGAGGTGTAAGAAAACCTATGAGTTCAGAAGATATTTTTGAAAAAGTAAAAGAAATCATAATAGAACAATTAGGCGTAGCTGAAGCAGCTGTAACATTAGAAGCATCTTTCATAGATGATTTAGGAGCTGATTCATTAGACATAGTTGAATTGATAATGGCTTTAGAAGAAGAATTCGATTTAGAAATACCAGACGCAGATGCAGAAAAAGTTGTATCAGTTGGTGACGTAGTTGACTACATAAAAGAAAATATATAGATTGAATATATAAAAAAAGAAAGGTATAACCTTTCTTTTTTTGTAGTTTAATAACATAGTGTGAAATTAATTGCAGACGTTGTAGGGGCGATTTTAATCGCCCGCGCTTCAAAGAAAATGCTATATTTTAATGATATGTATAATTTAAGCTAAAATATTAATTTTTGAAAATAAGTACCATTTGTCAAAAATTAATTATTTTAGCTTTTTAAAATTTAATTAAAAATATAATATTTTTAATTAAATCGATGAAATGCGAGTGTTATTTAAATTTTTCTACCCGATGATTTTGAAAAATCCAACTACCAAATTCTAAATTCCAAACTCCATTTGTCGAAAAAGATTGAAATATAGGCTTTTTTTGCATACGATTTAACTTGCTTTTTGGTATATATGTATAGTATAGTTGTAAAGTATGAAAAAACGAAAGAGGAGGAAAAATTTTGGAGGCTTCAAGGACTTATCATGGTGGAACTTTTTTAGGATGGGATGACTTACAAGAAGCAAAAATAAACCATAGAGTAGAGCTAGAATATTACCAAACAAAAAATGATATCAATAATATTTTAAATGAAGATACTACAAAATACGGAATAGAAGTATTAAAAAAAGAATATGAAAAAGATAGAATATATATTGAAAGCAATAATATAAAAAATGTATGTGATAGTTCAAAAAAAGTTATAGAAATAATAAATGTACTAAAGAAAAACAAAGTAACGCCAGTAGGATTACAAGATGTGTTAGATGATTTATTAACACAACAAAGAATGCATTTGGATTAAATCCAAATGTTATTTTTTTATTTGCTATCTATTTACATGAATTTGCATTTAGTATATAATGCCTTTAAAAGTAAAATGAGGGGAGTGATTTTATGCCTACCTTTGAGAATTTAAAAAAACAAGACAAACAAGTATATGAAACTATAGAAAAAGAATTAGAAAGACAAAGAAATAAAATAGAGTTAATTGCTTCAGAAAATGTTGTAAGTGATAGCGTAATGGAAGCAATGGGTAGTTATATGACAAATAAATATGCAGAAGGTTATCCAATGCATAGATATTATGGAGGATGCGAGTGTGTAGATGTCGTTGAAGACATTGCACGTGATAGATTAAAAGAAATTTTTAGAGCAGAATATGCAAATGTACAACCTCATTCAGGAGCTCAAGCAAATATGGCAGTATATTTTGCAATATTAGAACCAGGAGATACAGTACTTGGAATGAATTTATCTCATGGTGGACATTTATCACATGGAAGTAAAGTTAATTTTTCAGGGAAATTATATAATTTCATACCTTATGGAGTAGACGAAAAAACAGGTAGAATAGATTATGATGAAGTAGAAAGATTAGCAATAGAAAATAAACCAAAACTAATTTTAGCAGGAGCTAGTGCATATCCAAGAGAAGTAGATTTTAAAAGATTTAGAGAAATAGCTGATAAGACAGGAAGTTTATTTATGGTAGATATGGCTCATATTGCTGGATTAGTTGCAGCAGGATTACATCAAAATCCAGTAGAATATGCTGATTTTGTAACAAGTACAACGCATAAAACATTAAGAGGACCAAGAGGTGGAATAATATTATGCAAAGAAGAATATGGTAAAGCAATAGATAAAGCAGTTTTTCCAGGAATACAAGGTGGTCCATTAATGCATGTGATCGCATCAAAAGCAGTATGTTTTGGAGAAGCATTAAAACCTGAATTTAAAGAATATCAAGCACAAGTAATAAAAAATGCAAAAGTATTAGCTGAGGAATTAGTTAAATTAGGATTTAATTTAGTATCAGGAGGAACAGACAATCATTTAATTTTAGTAGATTTAAGAAACAAAGGAATAACAGGAAAAGAATTAGAAGAAAGATTAGATGAAATAGGAATAACACTTAATAAAAATTCAGTACCATTTGACACAGAAAAACCTACTATAACTAGTGGAGTAAGAATTGGAACACCAGCAGTTACAACAAGAGGATTTAAAGAACAAGAAATGGTAAAAATAGCAAAACTTATAAACATGACAGTAGAAAAATATGAAGACAAGAAAGAAGAAATAAAAGCAGAAGTAGCAAAATTGTGCGCACAATTTCCATTATATTAATTATATTTAAAAAATATATATGTATAATTAGAATAAAAAATAGCAAAGAAATGTAGGGGGTGAACTGTGTTCGCCCGCAAATATAATAAAAAGTAAAGAAACAAAAAAGGAGGAGGCAGGAATCAAAAACAAGCAGGACTAGGCAAACAAATAAAAATTTTTGAGATTGTACATAGGTACATCGATAAAATTTTTATGCAGTTTAACGACGTAATGCGAAGTTTTTCATTACTGCCTGTAGTAAATATGAGTGATAGATTGGTTATAGTCGAATCTCCGGCTAAAGCAAACACAATAAAAAAATTCTTAGGAGGAAATACAAAAGTAGTTGCATCAATGGGGCATATAAGAGATCTTCCTAAATCAAAATTAGGAGTAGATACAAAAACTTTTGAACCAGAATATATAAACATCAGAGGAAAGGGAGATTTAATAAAATCTTTAAAAAAAGAAGCAAAAGCAGCAAAAAAAGTATATATCGCAACTGACCCTGACCGTGAGGGAGAAGCAATAGCATGGCATTTAGCAACAATTCTAGGTGTAGAAAAAAGCAAAATGTACAGAGTAACTTTTAATGAAATAACAAAAGATGCTGTAAAAAAAGCCATACAAAATCCAAGAGAAATCGATATGGATTTAACAGATGCACAACAAGCAAGACGTGTTTTAGATAGAATAGTTGGTTATAAAATAAGTCCTGTGTTATGGAAAAAAGTTCAAAAAGGTTTATCAGCAGGTAGAGTGCAATCAGTTGCTGTAAAATTGATAGTAGATAGAGAGGAAGAAATTGAAAAATTTATTCCAGAAGAATATTGGAATATATATGCTACTCTTGCAACTAAAAAGCCTAAAAAGAGTTTCGAAGCTAAATTCTATGGAAAAAATAATGAAAAATTAGAAATACATTCTAAAGAAGAAGTAGACAAAATTTTAAAAGATTTAGAGAATGCAAAATATATAGTAAATGAAATAAAAAGAGGAGAAAAGAAAAGAAACCCAGCACCACCATTTACTACAAGTACAATGCAACAAGAAGCTTCAAGAAAATTAAACTTTGCACTTAGGAAAACTATGCAAGTTGCACAAGGTCTATATGAGGGTGTAAAAATACCATCAAAAGGAACTGTAGGTTTAATTACATATATGAGAACTGACTCTACAAGAATTTCAGAAGAAGCAAGAGCTGCAGCTAAGGTTCATATAGAAGGTACATATGGAACAGAGTATTATGAAAACAGATATTATAAAACAAAGAATGACGCGCAAGATGCGCACGAAGCAATAAGACCAACATATGTAGATTTAACTCCAGATGAAATAAAAGATAGTTTAACAACAGATCAATATAAACTATATAAATTAATATATAATAGATTTATTGCAAGTCAAATGTCAGCAGCAATTTTTGATACTTTATCAGTAAAAATAAATGCTAATGAATATAATTTTAAAGCAAATGGACAAACAGTTAAATTTAAAGGCTTTATGAAAGTATATGTAGAGACAGAAGATAATGCCCAAAAAGAAGAATTTGAAAACATACCTGATTTAAAAGAAAAACAAGAATTACAAAAGGAAAAAATAGAATCTAAACAAAGCTTTACAGAACCACCACCAAGATATACAGAAGCAAGTTTAGTAAAAGCATTAGAAGAAAAAGGCATAGGAAGACCTAGTACATATTCACCAACAATAACAACAATTTTAGCAAGAAGATATATAGAAAAAGTACAAAAACAATTACATCCTACAGAATTAGGAAAAATAGTAAATAAATTATTAATTGAAAACTTTAGTGATGTAATAAATGTAGAATTTACAGCACAAATGGAAGAAAAATTTGACCAAATAGCAGAAGGAAAAGAAATGTGGAAAAAGGTAATTGAAGAATTTTATGGTCCATTTGAAAAGGTTGTAGAAAAAGTTGAAAAAGAATTAGAACATGTACAATTAGAGTATGAAGAATCAGATGTGCCATGTGAAAAATGTGGTAGAATGATGGTTATAAAATATGGAAAATACGGAAAATTCTTAGCATGTCCAGGATATCCAGAATGTCAAAATGCAAAACCATATATAGAAACAATAGAAGAAGTATGTCCCAAATGTGGTGGGGCAGTACAAATAAGAAAAACTAAAAAAAGAAGAACTTATTATATATGTGAAAATAATCCAAACAATGGATGTGAGTATATATCATGGACAAAACCAGGAAAAGAGCGCCAGGACGAGAGGTCATAAAATGTAATTTTTAATGGCATTTTTGCCTCCGTCCAAGCGATACTGTTCAATATCTAACTAAAATTTGTAGATTAAATGTAGGGGCGACCATCGATTAGCTGTGCGAAATGAAATGAGCTACAGATAATACATGCCCTTGGGGTATTGGTCGTCCGTACTTCGTAGACATAGCTATATATTCTAATTTATATAAACTAAGCTAAAATATTAATTTTTGAAAATGAATGCTCATTTGTCAAAAATTAATTATTTTAGCTTTTTAAAATTTGACAGAAAATTTTAAATTTTCTGTCAAATCAAAATGCTGATTGGATTATTCTAATTTGGAATCCGATTTCTTATTTAATAGTACTTTTCAAATAATTAATGAAATAATAAAAAAAAATGTCGAAAAACTTTGTCAAAAAAGCTATTGACAAAAGCCTGAAGTTCTTAATATAATATTTTCGTAAAATGCATAGTTTAAAAGAGGTGATTTTATGACTAATCAAGAAAAAAACAACAAACTTTTTGAAGAATATAAAAAGAAAACATATGAAGAATTAGATGAGTTAGAATCAAAATCTGATATAACATATAATGACTATGTTATACTTTGCATTGCAAGAGGAGTTAAACAAATAGAAGATGGAATTCCTGGGATACCAGCAGACGAAGTTTTTAGCGAATTATTAGGAGATTATAACGATAGAGCAAATAATACTTTTACAACCAGCAAAAATCGACTTAATAAATATTAAAAATTATATAGCTAAGGATTCACTTTATTTTTCTAAAAAAACAATAAGTAAAATCCAGGATAGAATAAATCAATTATCATTATTTCCATATATGGGAAGATATGTCCCAGAATTTAATTCTAAAACAATAAGAGAAATAATATATAAGTCATATAGAATTATATATTATATTGATTCAAAGAATATTTATATCTTAAAAATTTTACATCATTCTCAAAATATTATAAATTTTAAATCTGAATTATTTCAAAAATAAAAATAAGGTCTATGCATTTTACACGTTTATAAAAATTTCAATTTTGTATAAAAAATTATTTCTCAGGCAAAAATATGTAATGAAAATTACATATTGAGGTGAGAAAGTTTTGAAATTAAAAGATTATAATTATTTAAATATAAAAGGAACATTATTAGATGACTATCAGTTGGCAAATTACATGGAAAAGATTGCAACAAACCATGAATTAACAAATAATTCTAATAAGCTAACAGAGCCAATTCCTAGATTAAGGGATAATTTTAGGTTTATAGAAAATACTTATAGAACTTTAAATGAACATGTGAAGTTAAAAATTGATATTCATCCAGCAGGAGAATGGCTTTTAGATAATTTTTATATTATTGAAGAAACATATAAAACTATAGAACAAGAAATGAACTTAAAAAAATATAAAAACTTTCCTGGTATTGCGAGTGGCCCATACAAAGGCTATAGCAGAATATATGTTTTAGCTTCAGAAATAGTTGCATATACAGATAACAAAATTACAGATGAAATATTGAATTTAGCTTTGTCCTCATATCAAAAAAGAAAGCTTTTAAGTATGGAAGAAATCTGGAATTTATGGATTTTTCTTGAAATAGCAATTATAGAAAATGTAAGAAATATTTGTGAGAAAATATATCATGCGCAGTTACAAAAATATAAAGTAGAGAGTATTATAGAAAGATTAGTTGAGAAAAAAGAATCAAATAAGCTGAATTTTATAAAGGTAAAAAATGATAATACTTTTGACAGAAAGTATAAAGATTTAAAATATTCTTTCATTGAATATATGTCATACAAATTAAAAAAATATGGCAAACAAGGTATGCCATATTTAGATATATTAGAAGAACAAGTAAATAAGATGGGTATGAGTATATCAGATGTTATAAAAAAGGAACATTATGATATAGCCATTTCAAAAGTATCATTAGGAAATAGCATAATAAGTTTAAAAGAAATCCTAAGAGTTAATTTTTTAAGCTTATTTGAAGAAATAAATGGTGTTGAGGATATATTAAAAAAAGATCCTGCACGGTGTTTATTCTAAAATGGATTATAAAACAAAAGAATATTATAGAAATGAAATAAAATTAATTTCAGAAGCTATTAAAATTTCTGAATTATATATTGCAAAAAAAATAGTTGAAATTGCAGAAAGTAAAGATAATAAAAAAGAACGACATATAGGATATTATTTAATTTCTAAAGGGAGAGAAGAATTAAATAACAAATTAGGAGTGAAAGGTAAAAAGAAAACACATCCAGAACAAAAAGTAAGGAGATATATAGTTTTTATTTATTTAATAACTTCTTTGTTATCTATGCTCACAGCTTTTTTTATATATTTAGGAACAAAAAGTATAATAGGAGCAATAATTAATTTTATCATATTATATATACCTATTTCAGAAGTTGTAATTCAAATTATAAATAACATTTTAAATAAAAAAGTAAAACCATGTTTAATACCAAAATTAGATTTTGAACATGGAATTCCAAAAGAATATTCTACTTTTGTAGTTATACCTACTATAGTAAATTCAAAAGAAAAAGTCCAAGAATTAATGAAAAAGCTAGAAGTATATTATTTAGCAAACAAAAGTGAAAATTTATATTTTGCATTATTAGGAGATTGCACATCAGGTCAAAAAGAAGTAGAAAAAGTAGATAATGAAATAATTGAAGCAGGTATAGAAGAAGTTAATAAATTAAATAAAAAATATAATTCAAACTCTGAAAATGAAATTCCAAAGTTTAATTTTCTATATAGAAAAAGAATCTGGAACAAAAATGAAGGAGGTTATTTAGGCTGGGAAAGGAAAAGAGGATTACTATGTGAATTCAATGATTTCTTAATAAATGGCAATGACAAATTTAGAATAAATACTATTGTAGGGGCGAACTGTGTTCGCCCGCAAAAAAACATCAAATACGTAATAACCCTAGACTCAGACACCAATTTAACATTAGATTCAGGTCTTAATTTAATAGGAGCCATGGCACATGTTTTAAATGAACCTATTTTAGATAGGGAAAATAGAGTTGTAATAGATGGTCATGCATTAATACAACCAAGAGTAGGAGTAAATTTAGAGGACAGCAGAAAAAGTTTTTTTGCAAAAGTATATTCAGGAACGCGGAGGAACAGATTCCTACACAAGTGCTATATCAGATATATATCAAGACAATTTTGATGAAGGAATTTTTACAGGTAAAGGGATTTATGATTTAAAAATATTCCATGAAGTGTTATGCAAGGAAATACCAGAAAATACAGTTCTTAGTCATGATTTATTAGAAGGTAATTATTTAAGATGTGGACTTGCCACAGATATTTTATTACTAGATGGAACTCCAAGTAAATATAATAGCTATACACTAAGAGCAAGTAGATGGTTAAGAGGAGACTGGCAAATATGTAGTTGGCTAAAAAATACGATAAAAAATCGAAAAGGCAGTAAAAAAAGAAACCCTTTAAATTTATTATCAAAGTTTAAAATTTTAGATAATTTAAGAAGAAGTTTAATACCAATAACAGTATTTTTTGGAATTATATTATCAGTAATTCTAGCAAGCTTTACAGATTTAAATTCTTGGAAAGTATCACTACTATGTTTAAGTGCTTATGTGTTTTCATCAATAATTGATGTTTTGAATTATATAATTTTTAAAAAAGGAAAAGATTTAAGATTTATTTATGCATATAAAAATTTAATTCCCACGATTAGTCCAATTAGAGCAAGCATCATAAGAGGTTTATTGGAAATTCTTTTTTTGCCACACAAAATGTATATTTCAGTAGTAGCAATAGTAAAAACAATTTATAGAATGAATGTTACTAAAATGCATTTATTAGAATGGCTAACAGCAGAAGAGGCTGAAAAACAAGCAAAAACAGACTTGTTTTCATATTATAAATTTATGCTTGTGAATTTGGTAGTTGGATTTATGTTTTTAGTATGGGGAAGCATAATAAAAGAAATTTTTATTATAATTCTAGGTGTAATATGGTTAATTGCACCAATTGTTGCATGGATAATTAGTAAAGATATAAAGGAAAAGGTAGCAACTGAACAAATTTCAAAAAAGGAACAAGAATATCTTTTACAAATAGGAGAAAGAACTTGGAAATACTTTTATGAAAATATTAATGAGGAAAATAATTTTTTACCACCGGATAATTATCAAGAAGATAGAAAAAATAAAGTTGCAGCAAGAACATCTCCAACTAATATTGGATTAGGAATGTTAACAATTATATCTGCCTATGATTTAAATTATATTGCAATAGATGAAGCATTAGATTTATTAAATAAAATGATTCAGACAATAGATAAACTTAGCAAATGGAATGGTCATTTATATAATTGGTATAATACAAACACACTAAAACCATTAATTCCAAGATATATATCAACAGTAGACAATGGTAATTTTATAGGATATTTATATACAGTAAAACAATTTTTATTACAAATAAACGTAGGGGCGAACTGTGTTCGCCCGCAAGATAAAAACACATTGCAACAAGATGTAGGGGCGGGGGCTATGCTCCAAACAATTAATAAGATCATACAAAACACAGATTTTGGCATCCTATACAATCCTAAAAAACGATTATTCTCAATAGGATTTGATATAGAACAAAACAAATTGACTAATTCATATTATGATTTATTAGCATCAGAGGCAAGACAAGCAAGCTTAATAGCAATAGCAAAAAAAGATGTTCCAGCAAAGCACTGGAATAGCTTAAGTAGAACATTGACAAGTTTAAATAAATATAAAGGATTAATATCATGGTCAGGAACGGCTTTTGAATATCTAATGCCTAATATAAATATAAAAAAATATGAAGGTAGTCTTTTAGATGAATCATGCAGATTTTTAATAATGAGTCAAATAGAATATTCAAAAAAATTAGGAATACCTTGGGGTATATCAGAATCAGCTTTTAATTTAAAAGACTTTAATAATAATTATCAATATAAATCTTTTGGAATACCGTGGCTTGGATTAAAAAGAGGTTTAGATGAAGATATGGTTGTATCTCCATATTCAGTATTTTTAAGTTTAAGTTATAAGCCAAAAGAAGCAATTACAAATTTAAAACAATTAGAAAAAGAAGAAATGTATAATAAATATGGATTTTATGAGGCAATAGATTACACAATTTCAAGATTAAAACATGGAAAGAAATATGAAACAGTTAAAACATATATGGCACATCATCAAGCATTAAGTTTATTATCAATTAATAATTTTATAAATAAAAATATACTTGTAGAAAGATTTATGGCAAATCCAGAAATAGAAGCAGTTGATATTTTATTACAAGAAAGAATGCCTGAGAAAGCTATTATAACAAAAGAGAAAAAAGAAAAAATTGACAAAATCAAAGCTAAAGATTATCAAAGTTATTCAGAAGTTGTTTATTCAAAAGTGAATGAGAATTTAAATGTGACAAATACAATATCAAATGGAAATTATACAATTTGTTTAAAACAAAATGGAGAAGGTTTTAGTAAATATAAAGATATTTTAATAAATAGATTTAAACAAACTGCAGATTACAAGCAGGGAATTTTATTCTATATAAAAGATATTTCTAATAAAAGAATATGGGTAAATACTCCAATAGAAGAAAATAATAGAGGAGATAAATACAAAATATCTTTTATGCCAGAAAAAACTAAATATGTAAGAATTGATGCAGATATAGAAACAACGACACAAGTAATAGTTTCACCTGATGACCCAGTAGAAATAAGAAGAATAGAACTTAAAAATAATGGAACACAAGAAAAAACTTTGGAAATAACAAACTATTTTGAACCAGTATTATCACGGAGCAATGCAAGACTATGCTCATATGGCTTTTAATAATTTATTTTTAACATTTGAAAAAATAGAAGATGATGCAATTTTAGTAAAAAGGAAAAAAAGAGGGCAAAACGAAAAAGACATGTATTTAGGAGCTCTACTATATACAGAAAGTGAAACTATTGGTGATTTTGAATTTGAAATAGATAAAGAAAGATTTTTAGGAAAAAATTATGAACTAATCCCTGACATGGTAAAACATTCAAAACCTTATTCACAAAACATGGGACTAGTAACAGAACCTTGTTTAGCTATGAAAAGAACTATAAAGCTAATGCCAAATGAGAAAATCACATTTGATTTAATTCTTTCTGTGGGTTATGAAAAAGAAGGAGTTAAAGAGTTATTAGAAAAATACAAAAATACAAAAGTAATTACAAAAACATTTGAATTATCGCGAGCTAAAGTAGAAGCGGAAAGTATTTATTTAGGACTAAAAGGAGTAGAAATAGAAAATTATCAAAAATTATTATCATATATTATTTTTAATAATCCTTTAAGAAAACTAAATTTATATAATTTGCCAAAAAGAATTTATTCACAAAGTAAATTATGGAAGTATGGAATATCTGGAGATTTGCCAATTGTTTTAGTAAAAATACAAGATTTAAATGATATTTATGTAATTAATGATATTTTAAGAGCTTACGAATTTTATAGAAGTAAAAATACAAAAATGGATTTGGTAATTCTAAATCAAGAAGAGTACTCATATGACCAAGATATAAATTATGAAATAGAAAATGCAATATCAAATAGGCAAATGGAATATTTGAAAAATATAAGAGGCGGAATATTTATATTAAATACAAATCAAATTGAAAAAGATGATTTAGACCTTCTAGAATTTAAGTCAAATATAATTATTGATGCTAAAAAAGGTGATATAGAAAGTGGCTTAAAAGATTTAGAAGAAGAATATTTAAAAACATTAGACAATATAGGTGTAGATGCAAAAAATGAATATATAATTCAAGAGGAAACAAATAATATCATAAATACAGATAACAACAACCTAAAATATGATAATGAGTATGGTGGATTTAGCGAAGATGGTAAAGAGTATATTATAAAAATAAATCAAAATAATAAGCTGCCCAATGTATGGAGTATGATTTTAGCAAATGAAACTTTTGGAACATTAGTTACACAAAATTTAGGAGGATTTACATGGCATAAAAATAGTAGATTAAATAGATTATCAGGATGGAATAATAATGCAGTAATGGATATACCATCAGAAATAATTTATTTAAAAGATTATAAAACTGGAAACAAATGGACACTTTCAGATAATTTAAATGATAATAGTAATCAAACTCATATAAATTATGGATTTGGATATGTAAATTTTAAAAGCATACAAAATAATATCATGCATGAATTACTTGTTTTTGTGCCTAGAAAAGATAATGTAAAAATAAATGTACTAAAATTAAAAAACTTAGAGCCCAATAAGAGAAATTTAAAATTGATTTATTATATAAAACCAGTTTTAGGAGAAGATGAAATAAAAACTAATGGTCATATTGAAGCAACAAAGGATAATAATTTAGTTATAATTAAAAACTTATATAAAGATAGTTTTAAAAATAATATAGCTTTTGTTTCAAGTAGCGAAAAAATAGAATCATATACAGGTAATAAGAATTTCTTTATAGGAAAAGGAAATATAAAAAATCCAGAGGGACTAGATAAAGTGAGCTTAGATAATTCTTCGGGATTAGGAGAAAATTCATGTGTAGCAATACAATTAAATATAGAATTAGAAAGTTTTGAAAGTAAGGAAATAGTACTACAATTTGGGGAAGAAAAAGAATTATTAGATGTAAAGGATGTATCATATAAATATTCAAAAGTTTCAAATTGCATGGAAGAACTTAAAATAGTAAAAGACTTCTGGAGTAATTTATTAAGCAGAATAGAAGTTAAAACACCAATAGAATCATTTAATATAATGCTTAATGGATGGGCAGAATATCAAACTATAGTATCAAGATTGTGGTCTAGAACAGGATATCAACAATCTGGTGGGGCAATAGGATTTAGAGACCAATTACAAGATACAATAGGACTAAAAAATATAAATATAAATTTTATGAAGGAACAAATATTAACTGCATGTAGGCATCAATTCATCGAAGGAGATGTTGAACATTGGTGGCATGAGGATATAAATAGGGGAATAAGAACAAGATTTTCAGATGACCTATTATGGTTATGCTATGTAACTTTTGAGTATATAAACTACACAGGTGATTATTCTATTTTAGATATAGAAGTTCCTTATGTAATGGGTGAATTACTACCAGAAGGAGTAGATGAAAGATATGATGTGTATTTAGAGTCCAAAGTAAAAGAAGATGTATATACTCATTGTATACGTGCAATTGATAAAAGTTTAAATTTTGGAGAACATGGATTGCCGAAAATAGGTTCAGGTGATTGGAATGATGGATTAAACACAGTAGGTAATAAAGAAAAAGGTGAAAGTGTATGGCTACGGATTTTTCATATATGATATATTAGGCAAATTTATACCAATTTGTGAAAAAAGAAACGATATATCAAGAGTTAATGAATACAAGGAAAAAAGAGAAACTTTAAAGAAATCTTTAAATACTTCAGGATGGGATGGAAGATGGTTTAGAAGAGCATATATGGATAATGGGGAACCATTAGGAAGTATCGAAAATGAAGAATGTAGAATAGATAGTATATCACAAAGTTGGGGAGTAATATCAAATGCAGCAGATAATGATAAAAAGTATATTTCAATGGAAGCTTTGGAAAATCATTTAATTGACAAAGAAAATGGAATAATAAAATTATTGGATCCACCATTTAACAAAACAAAATTAGAACCAGGATATATAAAAGCATATTTGCCAGGAGTAAGAGAAAATGGAGGACAATATACGCATGCTGCTTTATGGGCGATAATTGCTTTTACAAAATTAGGACTAGCAGAAAAAGCAGTAGAATATTATAAAATAATTAATCCAATAGAACACAGCAAAACAAAAGAAGCAGCGAATAAATACAAGGCAGAACCATATGTAATTGCAGCAGATATATATGGAACAAATAATTTATTAGGCAGAGGTGGATGGACTTGGTATACAGGTTCATCAAGTTGGTTTTGTAAAGTGGGAATAGAACACATTTTAGGGCTAAATGTACAAAACAAAATATTAACATTACAACCATGTATTCCTAAAGAATGGAAAGAATATAGTATAAGATATAAATATGAAAATAGCATTTACAATATAAAAGTAAAAAATCCAAATGGTAAAAATGTAGGCGTAGAGAAATTCATATTAAATGGAGAAGAGATAAAAGAGAAACAAATTAAATTAGAGAAAAATGGGATTTATGAGGTGGAGATAATAATGTAATATTTTTGTAACAAAATTGTAAAAAAAACTTGTCTTAAAATTTGTTATATGATATAAATAATTTATTAAAAGTCGGAATTAAGAAAGGCGGTACTTCTATGGAACAAACTAATGAAAATAAAAAAACTATTTTAATAGTTGATGATGAAAAACCAATAGTTGATATATTAGTTTATAATCTTGAAAAAGAAGGATATAAAACATTGGAAGCAAATGATGGATTAACAGCAGTTGATATAGCTTTAAGTCAAAAACCAGACTTAATATTATTAGATATAATGTTGCCAAAAATGGATGGATTAACTGTTTGTAAAAAGGTAAGAGCTACTTTAAATGTTCCAATTTTAATGTTAACTGCTAAAGATGAAGAAATAGATAAAATATTAGGATTAGAATTAGGAGCAGATGATTATATAACAAAACCATTTAGTGTTAGAGAATTAATGGCTAGAATAAAAGCAAATTTAAGAAAAACAGATGCTAGAGTTGCTACAAATGAAGATTCAGAAAAAGGAAATGCAAATAAAATTGAAGTAGGAGAATTACAACTAAATTTAGATAAATTTGAAACAAAAGTATCAGGAGAAATTATTGATTTAACAATAAGAGAATTTGAAGTGCTAAAATTTTTAGCAAGTCAACCAGGACAAGTTGTTACAAGAGAAGTGTTGCTAGAAAAAGTTTGGGGTTATGAATATTATGGCGATATAAGAACTGTTGATGTAACAGTAAGAAGAATAAGAGGGAAAATTGAAAAAGACACAGCAAATCCAAAAATTTTAGTAACAAAAAGAGGCGTAGGATACTATATAAAAAACAATTAGAAAAAGGTGGCCAAGCCGCCTTTTTCTAATTGTTTTTTACAAATGAATAGTGAATAGTTAATAGTGAATAATGAATGAAAGAATTTGCTGTAGAACAGCAAATTCTAACCGAAATTATTAATTATTAACTATTAATTATTCATTAAAAAAATGTAGGGGCGAACTGTGTTCGCCCGTGCCAAGCATATACATAAATTTCTTTACAAAACCATATAAATATGATAAAAATATATTAGATAAAAGTAAAAAAGAGGTAAATAAATGTTTAAAAGTACACAAATAAAAATAATAATTATAGTTGTAATATTAGCCATTATTATGTTTGATGGAGCAGGTATTATTTATTTATTAAATTTAGAAAAATCTTTAGATTTAGTACAAGAAAAAGATTTAATAATAAATCAAATTCAATCAGTTGAAAATTTATTAATAATGGTTACATGTTCATTTTTATTTATTTCTATTGTAATAATATTGTTCTCAGGGAAAATAATAATGAATCCATTGTCAAAACTTATAAAAAATGCAAAATTAATTGCAGCAGGGGAAGACTCTGAAGTTCAAATGATAAAAAAAGAAAATGCAAAATCTGAAATAGATGAATTGATAGATGCATTTAATGCAATGACAACAGGTTTAAAAGAAAATTTAAACGAAGTAACTAGACAAAAAAATCAAATAGAAACACTGTTACTTCATATGACTGATGGTATAGTAGCTTTTAATATGGAAGGAAAAATAATACATATAAATCCTGCTGCAACAAGAATGTTAAAAATAACATCAAAAGACCAAAATTTTAAAGAAGTTTTTGAAAATTTAAAAATAGATATAAATATGGAGAAAGAAATCTATTTAGAAAATTGGACAACAACAGAAAAAAAAGTAGACATAGATGGAAAATATATAAATATGTTTTTTGCACCGTTTAAAGATGAAAATGATAGACCAGCAGGAATAATGGTTCTTGCACAAGATATTACTGAACACGTAAAATTAGACAATATGCGAAAAGAATTTGTTGCAGACGTATCACATGAATTAAAAACACCACTTACATCAATAATGGGATATACAGAAACTTTATTAGAATCAGAATATGATAAGGAAGTACAAGAGAAATTTTTAAATGTAATAAATTCTGAAGCAGTTAGAATGACTAAACTTGTAAGTGATTTATTAACTTTATCTAAATATGATAATAAAAAAATGAACTGGGAAAAAACAGAATTTGATTTAGGTGAATTAGTAAAAGAATGTGAGCAAAATTTAAAAATTGAAGCTGAAAAGAAAGAACAAAAAATAGAATGTTTTGTGACAGCTGAGGTTCCACTTGTTTATGCAGATAGGGATGGAATAGAAAGGGTTGTTTTAAACATACTTTCTAATAGCATTAAATACACAAATGAAGGTGGAAATATAAAAATATATGTAGGTTTTGTATATACAGATGCTTATATAAAAATAATTGATAATGGAATAGGAATACCAGAAAAAGATTTAAGTAGAATTTTTGAACGTTTTTACAGAGTTGATAAAGCTAGAACTAGAGCTATGGGAGGGACAGGATTAGGATTATCAATTGCAAAAGAAATTTTAGATAATAATGATGGAAGAATAGATATAAAGAGTATTCCTCAAAAAGGAACTGAAGTAGTAATCACGATTCCTACTTGTCAAAATAATAAAAGTCATATATAATTATTAAGTTAACAAATGAAAATTGGAAAGAAGGTATTTTATGAATCCAAAGGTTAAAGATTTATTAGAATGGATATATTGTATATTAATAGCACTAGTGCTAGCTATTTTATTTAGATATTTTATAGGAACACCAACTGTAGTTAAACAGCCATCTATGTATGATACATTAGAAGATGGACAAAGACTATGGCTTAACAGATGGGTTAGAACAGTAAATGGGGAATATCACAGAGGTGAAATTGTAACATTTGAGGCACCAAGTGAACCAATTGTTTCATTAGAAAAAGCTGATAATAATAATCCTAAAGCTATATATGATGAAGATCCAGAAGGAATATTTAGTAAATTTGCTTATTATGTATTAGAAATAAACAAAACAAGTTATATAAAAAGAGTAATAGGTATAGAAGGAGACCATATAAAAATAGAAGATGGAAAAGTATATTTAAATGGGGAAGAACTAGATGAACCATATTTAAATGAGGGAGTAATTACAGAAAGTAGAGTTTATACAGATATAATAGTTCCAGAAGATTATGTTTTTGTAATGGGAGATAATAGATCTCATAGTACAGATAGTAGAGAATTTGGATGTGTCCCAGTAGAAAGATTAGAAAGTAGAGTAGCTTTTAGATTTTGGCCATTTTCTAAATTTGGTAAAGTAGATTAAGATTAAGAGGTAGCTATGTTTGAAAATATAAAAGGCAATGAAGAAAATAAAAAAATATTAAGCAAAATAATAAATGAAAAAAAAGTAGGACATAGCTATATGTTTGTTGGACAAACAGGTATAGGCAAAATGTTATTTGCAAAGGAGTTTGCAAAAGCCATACTATGTTTACAAGAAGAACAATGTAATAATTGTAAGTCATGCTTAGAATTTGATAATAACAATAACCCAGATATAACAATAATAGAAAAAGAAGAAGATAGTAATGTTATAAAAATAGACCAAATAAGACAAATGACTTTAAAAATTTTAGAAAAACCAATTATATCAAATAAAAAGGTTTATATTATAAATGATAGTGAGTTAATGAATGAACCTGCTCAAAATAGTTTGTTAAAAACATTAGAAGAACCACCAGAATATGCAACAATTATTTTAATAACTTCAAGAGAAGATTTATTTTTAAATACAATAAAATCTAGATGTACAAAAATTATGTTTAATAAATTATCAAATGAGGATTTAAAACAAATACTTAAGATGAAATATAATTATGAAAATATTTCAAATAATATGTTTTTACTTTTTGATGGAAGTGTAGAAAGAGCGTTAAATTTAATAGATAAAGATAAAGAATATGAAGAATTAAGTAATATAATAAATAATTTAGAAAAGTATAATGTTGTAGATGTATTAAATCTTAAAGAAAAAATGTTTAAGCAAAAAGAAGAAGCAAGAGGAACCTTAGATTATATAAATTTATTATTCTATAATTTGGTGAAAAAAGATATTAGATACGCTAATTGTATGAAAGCAGCAGAAAAAGCAAAAGAAAAATTAACAAAAAATAATAATTATGATATGACAATAGATAATTTTTTATTAACAATATGGGAGGAATTAAATGGCTAATATAATAGGAGTTAGATTCAAAAGAGTTGGAAAAGTATATTTTTTTGACCCTGATGGAAAAGAAGTACAAAAAGGGCAATATGTAATAGTTGAAACATCAATGGGACAAGAATATGGCGAAGTTGTAATAGCTAACAGACAAATGCCTGAAGAAAAAATAGTAGCGCCATTAAAGAAGATTATTAGAATTGCAACAGAGAGAGATAGAAAACAAAACGAGAAAAATAAAGAAAAAGAAAAAGAAGCTTATGAAATATGCTTAAAGAAAATAAAAGAGCATAAATTAGACATGAATTTAACAGAAGTTGAGTATAAATTTGATGGAGGCAAAATTTTATTTTACTTTACTGCAGAAGGAAGAATAGATTTTAGGGACTTAGTTAAAGATTTAGCAGCAATTTTTAAAACAAGAATTGAATTAAGACAATTAGGTGTAAGAGACGAAGTGAAGCGTTTAGGTGGAAATGGAATGTGTGGAAGAGAACTTTGTTGTTGTTCATTTTTAGGGTGTGCTGAGCCAGTATCTATAAAAATGGCAAAAGAACAAAACATATCACTTAATCCATCTAAAATATCAGGAAATTGTGGAAGACTTATGTGCTGTCTAAGATATGAACAAGAAGTATATGAAGAAAAATCAAAAAGACTTCCAAAAATAGGAGCAATAGTAAAAACAGCAGATGGAGAAGGAGAAGTTTGCGGAGTAGAAACATTAAAAGAGCATATAAGAGTGAAGTTTAAAGACGGAGAAGAAACATTCTTCAAAAAATATGAAGCAAAAGATGTAACAATAATTAAAGATGTAGAGCAAGAAGATGACGAACTAAATGTAGAAAATATGGAAGACTTAAAAGAATTACAAAAATTAGAAAAACTAGAAGAAATGGATAAGAAAAATAAATAATTATTTTTATAATAAACATATAATTTTGAGAGGTGGTGAAATAATCATGGCATACAAAATTACAGATAAATGTATTAGTTGTGGAGCATGTGCAGCAGAATGCCCAGTAGAATGTATAGCACAAGGTGATGACAAATACGTAATAGATCCAGAAAGATGTATTGAATGTGGTACATGTGCAGGAGTTTGTCCAGTAGAAGCACCAGAAGCTGAATAATTATACATATAAAAAACGGCGTTATGCCGTTTTTTATTATGTGATAGAAAATTTGGCGCTACAGGTTTGAGGGGAATATTATTCTATAATTTGAATTTAAATGTAAGGGCAGACGACCACGGCTGCCCTATGTGGCTGAAGGTACCTTTGTTTTTATTATTAAATGTAAGATGCAAAATATTATTTGTACGTAAAAAAACGAAAAAACGCGGGGACCAAACTGTTGGACATAACCCGCGTTAATTCTTTAGTTGTTATACCAAGGAACGTCACCAGTTGCTCGATATATTGCGAAATCTGTGGTGAAATCAGAGATGCTATCTCTTTTTTCTTCACAAATTTCAACTTCCTTAGGAAGTACATCAAACAACATAGGAAGAAATTCCTCCATGATATAGGCGCCTGCTACCATAGCAGGGAACAAGAAAATAATAGGAGCATATGCAGCTATTATTGTCAAAATGTTCACTTCGGGAGCGATTACGCCTACCCGCAATAAAATGCGGATAACAAATGGGGCAAGTGCGACCGCAATGAGGAATAAGGAAATAACACCACTTCCTATTACTTTTGCAATTTTTGTTTTTTTCATAAATGTACCTCTTTTCAAAAATTTGACCAACTGGTCATAAAATTACTCTTTTATTATACCACATTTTACATAAAATTTCAAATTTCATAAAAATGCATGAAAAAAGCGTGGCTCCGACTACGGACTAATCCACGCTTTTTCATTTGGTCAATTATAATGCTGCAAACTCCTCCGGAGTCATAACTGCATTAGATGAGGGGTCGGATTTTGCAGGTGAAACATACTTAAGAGCTTCCAACTGTTCAGGAGTCAGGTCTTTGCAAGCCTGTTCATAAGCTTCATTCCAGCCTTTCTCATCAAAAGGTTCTCTGATACGAGGCTGGTGAGCAAGTGCTTTTTTGTCCTTTTTCACCTTTTTTGCTTTTTTTGCTTTACCATCGTTAAATT
The DNA here is from genome assembly GCA_017437145.1 of Clostridia bacterium. Taxonomy (GTDB): domain Bacteria; phylum Bacillota; class Clostridia; order TANB77; family CAG-508; genus CAG-452. The sequence goes on from JAFSBT010000002.1 coordinate 49,285, forward strand.
CAATAAAGCTTTCTTCCACCCGACGGTTTTCTCTCGCATCTGTGACCATTTTGTGAAGAGTTCCCACAGAAACTCCTCCTTTCTTTTTGATATGAAATTTTTGCGACGAAAATATTATAACACATAAATTACAAATTTTCAAATTTAGGCTTAACTTACCTTGACTTTTAAAGTATTTAGATATATATTAAATTTGTTAAAATAGAATTTAAGAGAGGAGATAAAAGATGAGTGACTTAATTGAAATTAGATGGCATGGACGTGGGGGTCAAGGTGCAAAAACAGCATCATTACTTTTAGCTGATGCAGCATTTAACACAGGAAAGTATATACAAGGATTCCCTGAATATGGACCAGAAAGAATGGGAGCTCCAATTACAGCCTATAACAGAATAAGTGACAAACCAATTACAATACATAGCAATATTTACGAACCAAATTATGTAGTTGTAGTGGACGATTCTCTATTAGAAAGTGTTGATGTAACAGCAGGACTAAAAAAAGAAGGTGCTATTGTTATAAACTCAACAAAAGATGCAGAAGAAATAAAAAAATACTTAAAAGGATATGAAGGGGAAATTTATAAAATAGATGCAAGAAAAATATCTATAGAAGCTTTAGGAAAGTATTTTCCTAATACACCAATGCTTGCAGCAATAGTAAAAGTAAGTAAGGTTATGACAGATGAAGAATTTTTAGATGATATGAAAGGTTCTTTTAAACATAAATTTGCTAAGAAACCAGAGGTTATAGATGGGAATATGAAGGCGTTAGAATTGGCTTTAAACTCTGTAGAGAGAATTTAAAACGAATGAAATTAGGCATCTTGCGGTGTCAAACTTCTTAAAAATTTTTTCGATGTACCTTATGTACTATCTCAAAAATTTTTACTCGTTTTCCTTGCAATATACCTAATTTGCTTCGTTTTTACATATTAAATAATGGAATTTACCAAAATCTAAATTCCAAAATCCAAATTCAAAATAATAACGAAAGGAGAATAAGAATGAATATAAATTCAACAACACCTATGAATGAATTAACACCAGGTGGAGATATATATGAAGCTGGAAATGCAAGAGAATTTAAAACTGGAGATTGGAGAAGTACAAAACCATTTTTCTTATCAGAAAAATGTAAACAATGTGGACTATGTTTTCCTGTTTGTCCAGATGATGCAATTCCAGTAGGAAAAGACCAAAAGAGAACAGATTTTAATTATGATTATTGTAAAGGATGCGGGGTTTGTGCGAAGGTTTGTCCGTTTGGCGCAATCGAAATGCAATAAAACGAATGAAAAACTTCGTCTTGCGTTGTTATTTTAAATACAAAAAATGCTCAACGTACCTCAGTACGCCTCCGCTTTTTTGATTTAAAATGCCTAGCAATACTCGTTTTTGATTCGTTTTAGAAAGTACAATAAAATTATGAGTGAAAAAGATGTGTAAAAGGTAGAAAGGAAATCACACATCCCACTCCAAAAATAATATAGAAAGGAAGAAATAATAATGAGTATTAGAGAACGTTTAAGTGGTAATGAAGCAGCAGCTATTGCAATGAAACAAATAAATCCAGATGTAGTAGCAGCATTTCCTATAACACCATCAACAGAAATACCACAATATTTTTCAACATTTGTAAATAATGGAGAAGTAAATACAGAGTTTGTTGCAGTAGAAAGTGAACATAGTGCTATGGCTGCAACAATAGGAGCAGAAGCTGCTGGTTCAAGAGCTATGACAGCAACATCTGCAAATGGATTATCATTAATGTGGGAAATGATATATATAGCATCTAGTTTAAGACTTCCTATAGTAATGAGCTTAGTAAATAGAGCTGTATCAGGACCTTTAAATATCCATAATGACCATTCAGATGCAATGGGAGTTAGAGACGCTGGATGGATAATGCTATTTTCAGAAAATAATCAAGAAGCATATGATAATTTAGTAATGGCTCATAGAATAGCTGAACACAAAGATGTGAAATTACCTTTAATGGTATGTCAAGATGGATTTATTACATCACATTCAATTGAAAATATTGAATTAATTGAAGATGACAAAGTAAAAACTTTTGTTGGAGAATATAACCCAGAACAATATTTATTAAATAAAGAAAATCCAATAGCAGTTGGACCATTAGATTTGCAGGGCTATTTATTTGAACATAAAACACAGCAAGCAGAAGCTATGAAAAATGCTAAAAAAGTAATTTTAGAAGTAGCAGAAGAATTTGAGAAAATGACAGGAAGAAAATATTCTTTCTTCGAAGAATATAAAATGGAAGATGCAGAAATTGCAATAGTATGTATGAACTCAACAGCAGGAACAACAAAATATGTTGTTGATAGTTTAAGAGAAAAAGGTGTTAAAGCTGGATTATTAAAATTAAGAGTATTTAGGCCATTCCCAGCAGAAGAAATTGCAAAAGCATTAGAAAATGTAAAAGCTGTTGCAGTTTTAGATAAATCTGATTCATTAAATGCTGCAGGAGGAGCACTATTCGAAGATATTACATCAGCTATGTATGTGAACAAAAAGCGAGTTCCAATGGTTAACTATGTATATGGAATAGGTGGAAGAGACACAAAATCAGATGATATAGAAAGCGTATATAACGATTTAGCAGAAATTGCTAAAACAGGGGAAATAGATAATCCATATAGATATTTAGGATTAAGAAAATAAGATGAAATTTGTATTTTAAAATGTAGGGGTCGGTCTTGACCGACCCAGGGCAGGTCAAGACCTGCCCCTACAATGAATAAATATAATTTATCTAATTATAGGAGGTAATATAAAAATGGCATATAATTTAAAACAAGTAGTTGCGGAAAAACCATCAAGATTTACAGCAGGACACAGAATGTGTGCTGGTTGTGGAGCTCCAGTTGTTGGAAGAATGGTTCTTCGTGCATTAAAACCAGAAGACCATGCAGTAATATCATGTGCAACAGGATGTATGGAAGTTTCAACATTTATTTATCCATATACAGCATGGACAGATTCGTTTTTACATACAGCATTTGAATGTAGTGCAGCAAATGCATCAGGCGTAGAAGCTGCATATAAAGCATTAAAAAGAAAAGGAAAAATTCCAGAGGACCAAGAAACAAAATTCATAGCATTTGGAGGAGATGGTGGAACTTATGATATAGGTTTACAATCTTTATCAGGTGCAATGGAAAGAGGACATGATATGGTTTATGTATGTTATGATAACGGTGCATACATGAATACAGGTATTCAAAGGTCAAGTGCAACACCAAAATTTGCTGATACAACAACATCACCTGCTGGAAAAGTAGTTCCAGGAAAAATGCAAAGTAGAAAAGATTTAGCAAATATTATGGCAAATCATCATATACCATATGTGGCTCAAACAGCTGCAGTAAATAATTTTAAAGATTTATATGAAAAATCAGAAAAAGCTATATACACAAAAGGTGCAGCATTTTTAAATGTTTTAGCTCCATGCCCAAGAGGATGGGGATACAACACAGAAGATTTAATGCAAATAAATAAATTAGCAGTAGAAACATGCTATTGGCCATTATTTGAAGTTGTAGATGGTAAATACGTAGTAAATTATAAACCTAAAAACAAACTTCCAATAGAAGAATTCTTAAGACCACAAAAAAGATTTAAACATATGTTTAAACCAGGAAATGAATGGATGATAGAAGAATTCCAAAAAGAAGTAGATAGAAGATGGGAAGAGTTATTAAATTTAGAAGAAATTACAAATAGGGAATAATTAATAAATAAATTTAATTTCAAACGTTGTAGGGGCGATTTTAATCGCCTGCTCTTCGAAGAAATTACTAAAAAATATAATAGGTATATTTAAGCTAAAATATTAATTTTTGAAAATGAATGCTCATTTGTCAAAAATTAATTATTTTAGCTTTTTAAATTTTGATGAAAAATCTAAAATTTTTCATCAAATCGATAGAATGTCTACATTATTTTAATTTGATGCTCGATTATTTAATCCAACTTTCTAACATCCAACTACCAAATTCAAAACTCATAACATTTGAAAATACATAATTTTTATGATATTATCAAAACTATAAATAGAAGGAACAATAAAACTATGGAAATTAAAAAAATTGCAAAATTAATTGAAGAAAAAGGTGGAAGACTTTATCTGGTAGGTGGTGCTGTAAGGGATATGCTACTGAATAGGTCTATTTCTGATACAGATTATTGTGTGGTAGGATTAAACGAGGATGAGTTTTTAGAACTTTTCCCTGACAGTTTTTCTAGGGGAAAGTCTTTTGAAGTATTTGATCTAAATGGATGCGAATTTGCTTTAGCAAGGAAAGAAATAAAAATAGGCGAAGGTCATAAAGCATTTAAGATTACAACAGGAAAAAAAATTACAATAGAGAAAGACTTAGAAAGAAGAGATATTACTATTAATGCTATTGCACAAGATGTACTAACAGGAGAAATTATAGATCCATATAAGCGGAATAGAAGATATAAAAAATAAAATGATTAGAGCAACAAGTATAAAATTTAAAGAAGACCCTTTAAGGGTTTATAGAGTTGCTAGATTTGCAAGTGAATTAAATTTTGCAGTAGCAGAAGATACAATCAACTTGATGAAAGAATTGAAAAAAGAATTAAATACTTTATCTGCAGAAAGAGTTTTTTGTGAATTAAGAAAGTCATTAGCAACAGATAAGCCTTCTATATTTTTTGAAGTTCTAAAACAGGCAGAAGTTCTAGATGTACATTTTAAAGAAATATATGATTTGGTAGGAAGTGAACAACCGATTAAATATCATCCGGAAGGGGACAGCTATAATCATACTATGCTAGCAGTTGATAATTCTGCTAAACTTACAGATGATATAGTAATAAGATATAGCACTTTAGTTCATGATTTAGGAAAAGGTACAACTCCAAAAGAAATTTATCCTCATCATTACGGACACGAGGAAAGAGGAGTTGAATTAGTTAGAATTTTAAGTAATAGAATAAAAGTTCCGACCATATGGAAAAAAGCTGGAATTACAGCATGCAAAGAACACATGAGAGGTGGAATTTTTGGGAAAATGACACCAGAAAAACAGGTATCATTTATAGAAAGAGTTAGTAAGTCGCCATTAGGGCTAGAAGGATTACAAATTGTTGTGTATTGTGATAGAAATAGAATAGGAACAATAGATGATGAAGAAGAAAAACAATGTACTTTTGTAAACATAGGTAAAAAATTATTAAATGAGATAGATGGAAAGTACATCAAAGAAAAGTACAATATAAAAGAAGGATTGGAATTAGGAAAAAAAATACATGAGGAAAGGGTAAAAAGAATGAGGGGATATAAATGCCAAATACATTAAATAAAACCTATTGCATTAAAAAATACAATAATATATAATAACTAATATAGATTAAGAGTCGGAGGATAACTAATGAAAAAAATCAAAGAAGAAAAAGGTGCAATTTCAATTTTAGTTATATTAACAATGTTATTTTTTGTATCTTTTTTAGTAGTAACATACATTTTTGTTTCAAACAAAGCAGAGATTCAAATGGAAGCAACAAGGCAAGTAAAAGATATGTATGAAAAAGATGCAAATGAAATTTATAATAGTTATTTTGCAAATAATGAAGCTGAAACGAATGTAACAATACCTATATATACAGTTGAACAATTATTAAAAATAGGTTCTAATGAATATATTCAAATTAAGGAAGTAGGAGGAAAATATTATTATTTTTCGCCATTAGCTACATATATTTTAATGAATAATTTAGAATTTGAATCAGATGAATGGAACATAGATGAGTTGAAAAGCGCAAATTTTGATTGGAATGGTAATACAATTACTTTTAATGAAGAAGAGTTTCCGATAGATTATACGTATATTATAGAAAATTTAAGAGAAAGAGAAGTTTTGGGTGAAACTGATACATTAAGTGAAGAAACATTAAATAAAATTTATGTGGCTCAAAAAGAAACCGGATTATCTACAAATTGTTTTACTGTAGCAATACGAAATATTGATGGAGTAGCAACTGAGTATGTAGCTTATTTATATGGAGGAGTATATAAAGAAACATACGTTATAGATGAAAATGGAGTTGGAGATGGAGTAGCAAGCTATAACGCAAGAGCAGAGATGATAAGTAGATTAAATAATTTAACAGATGGAATGTTTGCAGGAGATATAAATGAAAATGGAAAATTAGATGAAGAAGATTTATATTATATGGGAATAATTGTGGGATCTTATTCATATACTTTCTCACCATACATAGAAAATGGAACTGATTGGTTAGATTGCTATTATACGATAATTTCAGATGTAAATCAGGATCAAGAAATTACAGCAGTTGACAAAATTTACATAAATAGAAATTTAGAAGCAGCAGAAGATTTTGTTGTTATATACAAATATGATTATATGGAGGACTTTTGGGCTGAAATGCTGTTACAAGAGTTTAATTATTAACAATTTCACAATTTCATTGACTTTTTCGTAAAAAAATTATAAAATAACTGTATTAAAAAATAATTAATACAGTTATTTTTTATATAATAGGAAAGTCTAACTTTCCTATTATATAAAAAAACATAATTATTATTGCCTGTTGAGACTTCCTCATTATATTCGGAAGCTCAAATCGGCGAGAAGAAAAGTGTGACAAGCCACTTTTCTTGTGAGGAGGAAAGAATCTTATGGGAGAAGTAATAGTTATAACATCAGGAAAAGGTGGAGTTGGAAAAACTACTACAACTGCAAATTTAGGGTCAAGTCTTGCGGAAGCAGGGAAAAAGGTAGTATTAGTTGATACTGATATTGGACTTAGAAACCTTGATGTTGTTATGGGATTAGAAAATAGGATTGTTTACGATATAGTTGATGTAATTGAAGAAAAATGTAAATTAAGACAAGCATTAATTAAAGATAAAAGATTTGATGAACTTTTTCTACTTCCAGCAGCCCAAACAAGAGATAAATCAGCAATAAATGAAGAACAAATGAAAGAGTTAACAAAAAAATTAAAAGAAGAATTTGACTATATATTAATAGATTGTCCAGCAGGAATTGAACAAGGATTTAAAAATGCAATAGCTGGTGCAGATAGAGCAATTGTTGTAACAACAGCAGAAATATCTGCAATTAGAGATGCCGATAGAATAATAGGTTTACTAGAAAGTTCAGAAATAAAAAATCCTGAATTAATAGTTAACAGATTAAGACCTGCAATGGTAAAAAAAGGCGAAATGATGGATGTTGAAGATATTGTGGATTTATTATCAATTGATTTAGTAGGTGTTGTTCCTGATGATGAATACATAATAACACAAACAAACAAAGGAGAGCCTGTAATAAAAAATAAAAAAGCACCTTCAGGGAAGGCTTATGTTGAAACAGCAAAAAGAATTTTAGGAGAAAATATAGAAGTAACAATCCCAGGAAGAGATTTGAGCTTTTGGGATAAAATAAAAAACTTTTTTAAAATCAAAAAATAATTTGGAGGAATAGATATGTTCGAGGCTATTGCTAATTTTTTTAAGAAACTAAAGAAATCTGAAAAACAAGAAAATACAAATAGTAAAAATACTGCAAAAGAAAGATTGCATTTAGTTTTGATGCAAGATAGAGCAAATGTTTCGGCAGATTTCTTAGAATTAATGAAGCAAGAAATAATTGAAGTCATAAAAAAGTATATAGAAGTTGAAGAAGAAGCAATAGATGTAAGATTAACCAACAAAGTTCAAGATGATGGAACAACAGGTTCACCTTTTTTATATGCAAATATTCCAATTTTAAATATAAGAAATGATATGAAAAAAGACAATGTGGATGTAAAACCTGATGTGAATAAAGAAGATAAGAAAGTAAGTAATAAGCAGGAAAAAGCTAAAATTGAGGTTGAAGAAAAAAAAGAAGATATTAAAAAAGAACAAAAAATAGAAGAAGAAAAAAAAGAAGAAAAGAATAAGGATAAAAAAGAAAAAACGGAAAACAATAATACAGAAGAGAATAAAGAAAAAGATGAAAAAAAAGTGCAGGAAGTAGAAAATAAAAAAGATGAAGCTGAAGATAAAGATAAAAAAGAATAGTGAATGCGGAGAATTTAATCTCCGCATTTGTTAGAATAAAAGAAAAATATTAATGTAATAAAGGAATGCCATGAATAAAAAAATATTTAATAAAACACAATGGGAAATATTAATATGTACAGTATTACTTACTATAATAGGGTTTATAGGATTATTTAGTACTAGTAAAAATTCTGGATATGAAGAATTTACTAAACAATTAATATGGTTTGTAATAAGTGTAATAATAATGATTATATTTATAAAAGTAGATTATAATACTCTAGCAAAAATTTCGCCATATTTGTATGGAACAGCAATATTAATGCTTATAGGGGTATTGTTTACAAGTGCTATAAACGGTGCTAAGAGTTGGTTCGCAATTGGTTCTTTTTCTTTTCAACCAGGAGAATTTTCTAAGGTATTTGTTATTCTATTTTTGAGTTATAGTGTTACCCGAATATGCAAACATAGAGATGATATAAATAAACCTTTAAATTTATTAAAAATATTAGCTATAGGATTATTTCCAGTTTTTCTTATTGCTTTAGAACCTGATTTAGGAACTGCTATTGCTTATGTTGTGGCACTTGTTTTAATATTATTTGTATCAGGAATAAATAAAAAATATATAATATCTGCTATATTATTAATAATAATTATAATACCAATTTTATACTTTTTCTTATTACCAGAACATGCAGTAAATAGAATAAATGTATATTTAAATCCTAATTTAGATCCAAGAGGAATAGGATATAATATTATACAATCAAAAATTGCAGTTGGTGCAGGAAAATTATTTGGAATGGGATTTGGAAATGGTACTCAAACTCAGTTAGGATATCTATATCCTAAAACAACAGATTTTATATTTTCTGCAATAGGAGAAGAATTTGGTTTTTTTGTTTGCGGCATAATAGTTGCTTTATATGTAATGTTACTTACAAAAGCAATAGGAGTTGCTAAAAATTCTCAAGATGATTTAGGAGGTTTTATTGCTATTGGTATAGTGCGGAATACTATTATTTCATGTAATTGAGAATATAGGAATGACAATAGGTTTATTGCCTATAACGGGTATACCATTACCTTTTATAAGTTATGGTGGAAGTTCATTAATGACAAATTATATATTAATAGGATTATTATTAAACATTAGTAAAAGAAGCAATAAAAATATATTTGTATAAACAAATATATTTTTATTACAGATTTGTAGGGACGACCATCGATTAGCTGTGCGAAATGCAATGAGCTACAGATAATACATGCCCTTGGGGTATTGGTCGTCCGTAAAATTTAATTTATAAAAAATAATATTACCAACAAAATTTGGAGGAGAAATGATACAAAAATTAAGAATAGGAAATGTAGAACTAGAAAATAACATATTATTAGCACCAATGGCAGGAGTAACAGATAAATCATTTAGGATAATAAGCAGAAAATATAGTAATCCAGGCTTAGTTTACACAGAAATGGCAAGTAGTAAAGCTATATTTTATAGAGATATAAAAACTCAAAAATTACTTGATATAGAAGGCGAAAAGAGACCAATTGCAATACAATTATTTGGAAGCGACCCATCTATTATGGCAGAAAGCAGCAAGGAAATCGAAAAGATGGCAGATATAATAGACATAAATATGGGATGTCCTGCTCCAAAGATTGTAAAAAATGGGGATGGAAGCAAATTACTCTTAAATCCAGAATTAATAAGAGAAATCATAAAATCAGTAGTAGCATCAGTAAATAAACCAGTTACAGTAAAAATAAGGAAAGGCTGGGACAAAAATAATATTGTTGCTACAGAAGTAGCTCAAATAGCTGAAAAAGCAGGAGCAGCTGCTTTAACAATACATGGAAGAACAAGAGAAGAATATTATAGCGGGAGTGTAGATTTAGATATTATAAAAAAAGTGAAGGAAAAAGTTAAAATACCAGTAATAGGTAATGGAGATGTAAAATCTATACAAGATGCTAAGAAAATGTTTGAATATACAGGTGTAGATGGAATAATGATAGGAAGAGGAGCTTTAGGAAATCCATGGCTTATAGGAGAAATAATAAGTGGGCAAGAAACAAATATTTTAAATGAAGAAAAATTAAATTGTATAAAAGAACATTTGAATCTAGAAATTATAGAAAAAGGAGAATACGTAGGTATTCGAGAATTTAGAAAACATTTATGTTGGTATCTAAAAAATATGAAAGAATCAAGCAAAATAAGAGCAAAAGTAAATACAATAGAAAATGTAAATGAATTAATTCAAATATTAGAAGAATATTTTTCAAACATATAAGTGTAGGGGTAGACGCCTACGGCTGCCCATGTGACCCTGTAGGGTCATTTTTTTGTAATTAAATTATAAAAAAAATTATAAAACATATAAAACCGGGAACAATATAAGTAATGAATTCCTTAATATATATTTAAACAAAAGAATGACAGTTTACATATTATATAAAGAGATAGATTAATGATTTGATATAAAGATTAAAATATATATTAAAATTCTAAACATACAAACAGGAGTGAAGAATATGGTAATAAAAAGAGGAGATATGTTTTACGCGGATTTAAGTCCAGTTATAGGTTCAGAACAAGGAGGAATAAGACCAGTATTAGTAATACAAAATGATACAGGAAATAAATATAGTCCAACAGTAATTGTTTCAGCAATAACATCACAGTTAGGAAAAAATAAATTACCAACACATATAGAATTAGATTCAGAAGAATTTGGATTAAAATCAGATTCAGTAGTATTAGCAGAACAAATAAGAACAATAGATAAAAGTAGACTAAAGGAAAAAATTGGACATATAGATGATAATAAAATAATGAACAGAATAAATGGAGCTTTAGGAGTAAGTTTCGGCTTAGATAGATAGGGAGGAATAAAAAAATCCGCTGAAAGCGGATTTTTTATTATTTTTTGTCATCTTTCATTATCTCTTTAATTGCACCTAAACTACTTAAAGTTTGTGTTGCTTCAAATGGAATGAAAACTTTATTTGCTTCTCCATGAGCAATTTCAGTAAGAGCTTCTAATGATTTTAATTGAATTAGTTTTTCATCAGGGTCAGCTTTCTTAATAGTTTCATAAATCATTTGGATTTCTTTTGCTTTAGCTATTGCTACTTCTTTTATAGCTTCAGCTTCACCGGCTGCACGTCTTATTCTAGCTTCTTTATCAGCTTCAGCTTGTAATATAGCAGCTTCTTTTTGTCCTTCAGCTATTGTAATAGCTGCTTGTTTTTCTCCTTCTGCTTGAAGAATAGCAGCTCTTTTATTTCTTTCTGCATTCATTTGTTTTTCCATTGCATCACGGATATCAACAGGTGGATTAATGTCTTTAATTTCTACACGATTAACTTTACAACCCCATTTATCTGTTGCTTCATCTAATAAAATTCTTAATTGATTATTTATTACATCTCTTGAACTAAATGTTGAATCTAAGCTCATTTTACCAACTATATCACGAATAGTTGTAATTGCTAAATATTCAATACCTTTTCTTAAAGATTGAATTTCATAAACTGCTTTTGCAGGGTCTGTTATTTGATAAAATACAACTGTGTCAATTGTAATTGTAACATTATCTTCTGTAATAACTCCTTGAGGTGGAATATCCATTGTTTGTTCTTTTAAGCTTACTACGCTTCTTACATGGTCAAAGAAGGGAATAATTATTGTAAGACCAGCATCTGCAATTTTGTGAAATTTACCAAGTCTTTCAATAATATAAACTTCAGCTTGTTTAACAATTTTGATTGATGAAAATGCTATTATTAAAATAATAGCAAGTAAAACGATTAAAAATATCATTTTTTACCTCCTAAAAAATATATAATTTAAATTAATTCTTGAACTACGGCCTTTACACCATCTATATTCAAGACTTTAACTTCTGTACCAACAGGAATAATTTTTTCATTTTCGCTTTTAGCAGACCAAATTTCGCCATTTACTTTTATTTGTCCAGTTGCCTCAGTAGGATTAATTTCAATAGTAACAATTCCTTTTTTTTCAATAATTGAATAAGCATTTGTTTTTACTGTTTTAGAATTAATATATTTATTGACTAAAGGTTTTGTTAATGGTATAAGTGCTGCAGATGAAATTACAAATACTATACATTGTATTGCAAGGTCATCTGTAATAAAACTTGTGAGCATTGCTAAAAGTGCTCCTATTCCAAGCCAAAATATTAAAAAACCGGAAGTGAAAATTTCAAATATAAAAAATATTCCAGTAGCAATTAGCCAAATATACCACATAATGTTCACCTTCCTATCTAATTTACTTCAATATTATACTATAAAGAAAGAAAAAAATAAATAATAAAATGAAAAAATCATAACAAAATTGTTATGATTTAAAAATATAAAATATTTATGGTAAGAAAAATTGTTTCAAGAAAGGAACGTTCCAAAAGATGAAGACAATCATTGAAACAAAAATTATTGTTAATAATATAGCTACTAAATCTCTATTACGTTCAAGTTTATCTTTTTTTGTTTCATTATATATTGTTTGTCCTATAGCAGATATATATTTTTTTAAATTAATTTTATTGTTTGAATCAGAATTTTCAGTCTTTGCAAGAATAGATTTTTTATTTTCAGGATTCTTTTTAGCTGAAGAATTTGAATAATTATAATAGTCTTTATTATAAAGTTTAAGTTTTAAATCGTAATCAGTTTTTGCATTTTTATCAGAAAGAACATTATAAGCTTCAGTTATATCTTTAATTTTATTTTCAAAAAAGTAAGAATCTTTATTTGTTTGTAAATCAGGATGATATTTTTTTATTAATGCTCTATAAGCTTTTTCAATAACTTCAGGGGAAGCATTTTGACTTACTTCTAATATTTCATAATAATTTTTCATATTTTATCACATGTCCTTTCTTACTAATTTAAGAAAAAGAATAATTCTTTTAAATAGCTTCTAAGAGATGGAATTTGCCAACATATATAAGCAATTACGAAAATTATAATAGCTGTTAAAACTAATGAAATAAATCCTTTACAATAATCCTTAAACGTTTTTTTATATCTAATTTTATAGCCTAAATTTTTAAGTGTATTTATATATGCATCATTATAGGCTTGATTTACAGCATCATTATATGATTGATTAACTGCATCATTGTATGTCTGATTTACTGTTTGGTTGTAATTTTTTTGTGGTTCAACATTAGCTTGATTTTTTAAATTAGAGCTATATTGTTGTAAATAATTAATTTTGTTTTCAAGTTCAATACAATAATTTTTTAAATTTTCATAATCTTCATAATTAACAGAAGGCATTTGAGAATCTTTAAACTCTTTTAATTCTATATCATAAGACGCTCTTTTTTCAGAATTTGAAAGTATTTCATAAGCTTCTGAAATTTCTTTGAATTTAGCTTCAGCAAATTCTTTATTATCAGGATTTGTATCTGGATGATATTTTTTTGCTAAAAATTTATATACTTTACTAATAGTTTCTTCTGAAGCAGTTTCATTTACTTCTAGAATTTCATAATAATTTTTCATAAAATTAATTCCTTTTTTTAATATTAAAATAATAATAACATATAATGAAAAAAATGTAAAATTAAATAAGAAAATATGCAGAAAAATTTAATTTATATAATTTAATAAATTTGATTATGTAGGGGAGAACTTTGTTCTCCCGTTTCTTCGAAGGAGGGCGAACAAAGTTCGCCCCTACAATATATAATAAAGAAATTTTTTTAAGTACTTGCTACTTTTTTTAATTTAGTGTAATATAATACAGTATCGAATGAAAGTAAAAAAGTAAACGAAGCTAAAGAAAGGAGAAGAGTAAATTTATAGCGCCAGAACAATAATAAATTTATTGTTGACGAGGATTAGAACTTATCGAAATTTCGGCGGATGGTTCTATGGCAATAAAGTATGCCATTAGTATTACACAAAAACTAATAGCAATATTAGAACAAAAGTAATATATACTTTGGATTTACTAATTTATACTTTCAATTCCAGTAAATAATTTAGGAGGTATTTAAACTATGTGTGGAATTGTAGGTTACATAGGAAACAAAAAAGCAAGTCCAATATTAATAAATGGACTTTTAAGATTAGAATATAGAGGATATGATTCAGCAGGAATTGCAACTGTAGAAGAAGAAAAAATTTCAGTAATGAAAAATAAGGGAAGAGTAAATAATTTAAATGACTTAGAAGGAATTAACAACTTGAAAGGAACTATAGGAATTGCTCATACAAGATGGGCAACACATGGAAAACCATCAAAAGAAAATTCTCATCCTCATATGGATAATAGCAATTCTTTTGCTGTAGTTCATAATGGTATTATAGAAAACTATCAAGAACTAAGAAAAAAATTAACTGACAAAGGATATGAATTTTTATCAGAAACAGATACAGAAGTTATACCAAATTTAATACATTATTATTATAAAAAAGAAAATGATGTTCTAAAAGCAATATCAAGAGCATGTAAAAAGTTAAAAGGAAGTTATGCAATAGAAGTTTTATCAAAATATGAACCAGATAAAATGATTATTGCAAGAAAAGATAGTCCATTAGTAGTAGGAAAAGGAAACGGAGAAAATTATATAGCTTCAGATATTCCAGCTATTTTATCATATACAAAAGATTTTTACTTTTTAGATGATAATGAAATTGTAGAATTAACAAGAGATAGTATAACATTTTACAATCAAGAATTAGAACAAATAAGAAAAAGAGTAAAAGTTATTGATTGGGGTGCAGCAGCTGCTGAAAAAGATGGTTATGATGATTTCATGCTAAAAGAAATTCATGAACAACCAAATGCTATTAGAGAAACAATTGGTGCAAAATTAGATAATGGTAAAATTGAATTAGAGGATTTGAATTTCTCAAAAGAGTATTTAGAAAGTTTAAATAAAATATATATAGTAGCATGTGGTACAGCTATGCATGCAGGGTTAGTTGCAAAAACAATAATTGAAAAATTGTGTAAAATACCTACAGAGGTAGATATTGCGTCTGAATTTAGATATAGAGAACCATTAATAGATGAAAAAACATTGGCAATATATATTAGTCAATCTGGAGAAACAGCTGACACAATCGCAGCCTTAAAACTTGCAAAATCAAAAGGCGCTAAAACTATAGCGATTTCAAATGTAATAGGAAGCTCAATAACAAGAGAAGCAGATTATTCAATTTACACTCATGCTGGACCAGAAATTGCGGTAGCTTCTACAAAAGCATATACATCTCAAGTTGTATTATTAAGTGTGTTAGCAATATATTTTGCAGAAGTATTAGAGTCTTCAGAGGATAAATTAATTAATAAATTGAAAAAAGCTATATTAGAATTGCCTGCACAAGTTGAAGAAATTTTAAAGGATGTTTCATCTATAAAAAGGTTTGCAAAAAAAATATATAAAGAAACAGATATGTTCTTCTTAGGAAGAGGAACTGATTATGCTGTAGCTTTAGAAGGTTCATTAAAATTAAAAGAAATTTCATATATCCATTCTGAAAGCTATGCAGCAGGTGAATTAAAACATGGACCAATTGCTTTAATTGAAAATGGAATAACAGTAGTTTCAATTATAACAAATAAAGATTTAATGGATAAATCACTTAGCAACATACAAGAAGTAATAACACGTGGGGCAAAAATAATGATGGTTACAAATCAAGAAATGGATAATAAAAATTTTGATTGCATAATAAATATACCAAAAACAAATCCATTAATATCACCAATACTATCTGTAGTTCCACTTCAGGTATTAGCATATTATATATCTAAGGAAAAAGGGCTAGATGTTGACAAACCAAGAAATCTAGCAAAATCAGTAACAGTAGAATAAATTAATATATAAGAAAAAATGCACTTAAGGTATAAGTCTTAAGTGCTTTTTTAGTATGTAGGGGCGGGCCCCGTGTCCGCCCTTTTGTTAATAATTAATCTCATAATAAAATTTAATTAGGGTATTGCAAAATAAATTTAATATGATAAAATAAAAAACAGAAAATTTGTTTGCAAGGAGAAGTGAAAATGTTTGCATATATAAAAGGAAATTTAGAACAAAAAACAAATAACTTTGTTGTAATAGATGTAGGTGGAATAGGATATAGAATATTTATGTCGTCAAAAGCAATTGAAAATGTAGGAGGCTTAGGGGAGAAAGTTAAAGTATATACACATTATTATGTAAGAGAAGATAACATTAGTTTATATGGATTTAATTCAAATGAGGAATTAAGAATGTTTGAATTATTAATATCTGTTAGTGGAATAGGAGCAAAATCTGCAATTGCAATGCTTTCTGAAATAAGTCCATCAAGTTTTGCCTTAGCTGTTATTTCTGATGATATTTCAAAATTAGTTAAAGTACCAGGAATAGGAAAGAAAACAGCAGCAAGAATAGTGTTGGAGTTAAAGGATAAATTAAAAACAGAAGAAGCAATAGAACAAACAGAAGAATTAGTTTGTGCAATTGATGATAGCAGTAAAGAATGTGAAGCACTTGCAGCACTTCAAGTTTTAGGATATACAAGAAAAGAAATAGAAAATGTACTTCACAAAATAGATGTCAAAAATTTAGAATTAGAAGAAATAATAAAACAAGCATTAAAGTTCTTGTCAAGGAATTAGAGATAAAAATATATTGCAAACGTTGTAGGGGGGCGGTCTTGACCGACCCAGGACAGGTCAAATATATAAATAAAGGAGAAAAATATGGATTTAAATACACCACTTGCGCACCGTGTACGTCCAAAAACATTAGATGAATTTGTTGGACAAGAGGACATTTTAGGCAAAGATAAAATTTTATATAGAACAATAAAAGCTGATAGATTATCTAGCATAATTTTATGGGGACCTCCAGGATGTGGAAAAACATCTTTAGCAAGAGTTATTAGTGAAACAACAAAATATAAATTTATTAAATTAAATGCAGTAACATCAGGAGTAAGTGATATAAAAAATGCAATTGCTGAAGCAAATAATTTATTTTTAAATCCAACAGGAAAATGCATATTATTCATTGATGAGATTCATAGATTCAATAAATTACAACAAGATGCTTTGCTTCCATTTGTAGAAGATGGAACAGTTATTTTAATAGGGGCAACAACAGAAAATCCATATTTTGAAGTAAATAAAGCTTTAATTTCAAGGTCTATGGTATTTAAGCTTAATCCTTTAAAAAAAGAAGATATTTTTAAAATAGTAAAAAATGCAATACAGAATAAAGAAGGATTGGGAAACTATAATATAAAAATAGAAGATTCTACATTAGAAAAATTATCAGAAGTATCTAATGGGGATGTAAGAACCGCTTTAAATGGTATAGAAGTTGCAGTTCTTACCACAATACCAAATCAAAATGGTGTAATAGAAATCACAGATGAAATAATTGCTGATAGTGTACGTAAAAGAAAAGCATTATTTGATAAATCTGGAGATAGTCATTACGATAATATAAGTGCATTTATAAAATCTATGAGAGGTAGTGACCCAGATGCTACAGTGTTTTATTTAGCAAGAGCTATAAACGGAGGAGAAGACCCAGTATTTTTAGCAAGAAGAATAGTAATTGCTGCAGCTGAAGATGTAGGATTAGCAAATCCAAATGCATTAGTAGTAGCAAATGCTGCAATGCAAGCAGTAAATGTTATTGGTATGCCAGAATCAAGAATAATTTTATCTGAAGCGGCTGTTTATGTGGCAAATTCTAAAAAGTCAAATGCAACATATTTGGCTATAAATAAAGCATTAGAAGATGTACAAACAAAAGATACAGGAGAAATTCCAATGCATATTAGAAATGCTCCAACAGATGGAATGAGTGAATTTGGATATGGTGTAGGTTATAAATACCCACACGACTATCCAAACCATCAAGTAGAGCAACAATATTTACCAGATAAAATGCTAGGTACTAAATACTATGTAAAAGATGAAAATATTGAATAATTTATGAAATACAACAAATTCACATAATGTTGCATTTTTAAATTTATTGTGTTATAATTATGTTACTTTTAAATTAAGGGCAGTCACCCTGATTTAAATATTTTTCATATTCCTCCATACATTATGCCTTTGGCGATAGGCCCGATAAAAAGGGCGAAATTTAAAAGCTACTTAAATGTAGCAAGGAGGAAAATATATGAAAAAGAATATCCTGTGGCTTAGCCGCCACACAATGACACAGGCCCAATTTGAGGATCTCCAGCGTATTTATGGCGAGGTCGAGGTGAAGACCTTTGACAAGACCGTAAGCAGCTGGAGAGACGTCGCTGAAGCAGGTGCTGACTGCGACGTCTTGGCAGTGGTTTTACCACCTGCCATTCTCGCGGACCTCACCAACCCGCGAAACAACTCCAAACCTGTTATAAGGGCAAAGGCAAATAGGGTTCCTACGGGAAATACCATTGTCAACCCTGCTACAGGAAAAGAAGAAGAGGAATATCGCTTCGAACACGCGGGCTGGGAGCGTGTCATTAAGATTGAGGTCGTGACCGAGGACCTTTAATCTGTAATTTATAGCTTTCGGTTAAAGGCAGGATTCTACTTAGGTAGGGTCCTGTCTTTTAAATATAAAAAGATTTTATATAATTTTAAGTTTATATAGTTGAAAATAAAAAAGTGTTATGATATTCTAAAAATAATAAAAAATTAATTGAGACGAGGAATTAAATATGATTAATGAAGCTAATGAAATATTAAAATTATATTTAGAAAATTTAGATAGAGAATATGATAATGATATGGTTTTGCTTACTGAAAAGATTTTAGCTGATTTGGATTCTGTAAAGAAAGATATTAAGACATTGATTTCTGTAATTCCAAACGATATATCAGATGAAGTGAAAGAAAGAATGAAAGAATTAATAAAATAAAAATAAAGGGAGTGAACCTATGAATATAAAGGTGTTACCATATAAAGGGAAACCTCTTACAGAAATTAGACCAGCATATTTTTTAAAAGCTTTTGGCGAAGATGTATTAGATATGAGGATTTTTTCGTTTGGACGTTGTAATTATTCATGTCCGTATTGTAAAAGAGATGGATATGATAAAAGTGTTTTGGACATAAATGGCGCTGTTGATATAACAGAAGAGAATTTTATGGCAGTTGTTGATGATGCAATTGCAAAAGGACAAGTTATTAGATTATCTGGTGGAGACCCTGTTTGTTATCCAGCATTTGCAGAAAAAGTTCTTAAGTATGCAAAAAGTAAAGGTGGAATCACAAGTATAGCACATAATGGGTCTGGACCGGAATTTGTAAAAAAAATTGCTCCTTATTTAGATTTTGCTTCTATAGATTTTAAAGCTGCTTCATATAAGGAATTAGGAGAAATAGCTGGAATTGATGATGAAATGGCAAAGACTAGTTTTATAAATACAATTGAGACAATAAGGATATTGCAAGAATTTGGTGTTTATACAGATGTAAGAACATGTGTATTTGATGATACGCAATATGAACAATTAAGTCAAATAGCAAAATTAATTCAACAGGGAAATGATTCATCTAATCTTTTTTGGACACTTAGAACATATAGTCCAGTAGATAGTTTTTCTAAAGGTGCTAAAACTCCAGATGAAATGATTGATATAGTAAAGAAAGTTTCAGAAGAGTATCCATCCTTAAGAATTGGAGTTAGAGCAAAGTGGGAACCAGAAGGATTTACTTATTTTTTAGGTGGAAAACAAAAACAAAAATTTGAAAGTAAAAGTGAGAAAAGATTAGTAACGAAAAGAATTTCAAATGAAGACTCGAAAGAAAGTACTACAAAGAGAATTGAGTTTGAAGAAAGTTTATTAAGAGATGATGTTGTAGAATATTATATGTCTAAAACCCCTGAAGAATTAGAAGAACAATTTGGAACAGAAGTTGCAAGAATGGTTGGTTTTGAACAAAAAAATTCTCATCACTGTTTTGATTTATGGCAACATACTTTACATACAGTTAAGGCGATAGATGGAAAGGGACTAACAGAAGAACAAGTAAGAAAATTAAAGGTAGCTGCATTTTTTCATGATATTGGTAAGCCAGATGTTGCTCAAATTAATGAATATACAGGACAGCAAGTTTTCTATGGACATCCAGCCAAATCTGGGGAGATTGCAAAATCAATATTAAAAAAGATTGGTTATACTGAAATGGAAATTGATCAGTTAGAATTTTTTATTAGACATCATGATGATTTTATAAGTTACAAGTCTACAGTAGAACCATTCTTTAAAAAACATGAATTTATAAGAGAAATATCTGAAGAGACAGTTGCAGAGAAGATAATTGAAAATGCGTTTAATTTTGAAACAAATGGATATGATATACATCAAATAAGAGCAATATGCTATTATTTTGCACACCAAGAAGAAATGCCAGAATTTAGTTCTAAAAATGGACCAGTACAAATTGATGTTGATTTTAGTGACTTAGATGATAAATTAAGAACGGGAGATATAGAACATAGAAGTATTTCATTGGAAGATTATGAAATGTTATTACGTTTATGTGAAGCAGATGTGACAGCCCAAAATGAAGTTGCAATTCAAAATGGTAAAGTAGTTGGAAAGAGAGAAGAAAAGATAAAGAATTATAGAAATATTAGAAATAGTATAAAAGGTGCATATAATATTTATCTTAAAAACGCACTTATTATGAAAGAGAGCGGTTCTGATAAAGTAACTAATAGAGAAGAAACTTATGAAAGATACACATTAAGTGAAATAGCTGAATCTGTTGAAACAACAGAAGGGGCAATAGAAAATGTAGCAGAAGAAACTGCTATAGGAGCAACACCAGAACCAAACGGCAAAGACGAAAATCAAAATGGCACTGGAGACGATGAATATGGAGACAATTAATAAAATATAAAAGATGAGATGATGGAATAAAAAGATTACAATTATATTACAAACTCGTTACATTTTGATGTGAAAATTGTAAAAGTGTTGAAAAAACAAGTTGATAATGCTAAAATGATAAAAAAGAAATGTATATTAGAAGAAAACATCAAAGACTTTGATAATTTGGCACACAGGTAACGCAACAAATAAAAACATTATTTTGATACAAAGGAGAAATTTGAATGGTAAGTATATCATATGCAGAAGCAGCAACAGAAGTGTTAGAAATATTAAATCACACTGAAATAGAGGCAGTAGAAAAAATACCAAAGAAATTTATAGAATTTTTAAAAGAGAATAGTTCAAAAACATACAAACCAGATTTTGATTATAGTAAAAAAATTAAGGAATTAGAACTAAAACCAAAAACACATGCATTACTTGGAATGATATACTTAAAATATTGGGCAAATGAAGAAGAAAAAGAAGCTTTTACTAAAAAAGCTAAAGAAAATGAAATAAAATATCAAGAAGAATTAAAAAAGAAATATAATACAGAAAGTTTATTTAAGAAAAAGGTAAAAGAGGAAGTTCAAAGTAAAGAAAAAAACGAATTGCCAGTTGTAAAAAAAGAGAACTTCATACAAAAAATAATTAAAAAAATAAGAAGTTTGTTCATAAGATAATAAAAAATAATTAAGAAATGAAGAGAGAAGGAAAAAATGGAAGAAGAATTAAAGAAAGAGTTACATGAAATTTGCAAGAGAATAATTGCTGAATATAAAAATAGAGGTAAACTTAAGTTTGAGGGAGAACTTAGGGATATGTATTTGAAACCTGAAGATATGAACGACAGAAAACAATACGATAGAATATTTAGCATATTAGCAGAACTTAAGTTAGATCTGATAGAACCATATCGGATCTGAAATAGTTATAAGAAATACAAAAGAAGGTCAATATTCAGTGTTATATGAGGCTCAAGGATATGATTATTCTGGATACTGGCAGGTTGGAGTTTCGCAAGTAGATAATGTAACAGAAAAAGAATTAGAAGAAGACAATAAAACTACACCTCAAAATATAAAAGTAGTTCTTGTTCCTACATATATGAGTGAAGAAGAATTGGCTACAACAGGAATAGTTCCTTCTGCAACAGTAGAAGCCGAATATGGAGAAAAAGTAATAGAAGGTAAACAAGCTACATTAGCACATCATACGGAGCGTTATAAGAATAATCCTGCACCATGTAATACGCCTAATATTCCAATATTAGCTGATGACAGTACGATAGTAATTAGTCATTTAGATTTAGATACATTAGGAGGAATTGCAGCTTTAATAGGAAGAAAAAAAGATGATTCTGAATTTTGGAAGGCAGCAGAATTTATCGATTTAAATGGACCTCATAATTTATTTCAACTGGATGAAAAAACTCGAGAAAAATATGTAGCATATCAAGCTTATCAAGCAAATCATAGAACACCAAGATTTACAGAAATTACAGATGTTACAGATGTAGTTTTAGATTATTTAGAAATAATAGATAAAGTAATAGATGGAGACAAAAGCTTAATTGAAGAAGGAAAGATATGGGATGAACAAACTAAAGGTGCAATTGAAGAATGCTTGGTTTTTGAAAATGATAATGTAAGAGTATTTAGTTCACCTAATGGAGTATTTTGCTCAGCATCATATTATTCAGAAAAATTAGGTAAAGTTATTCCATGTACAGTAACATTTAATGGAAAATTCAAATCAGTAACTGTTGCTATGGCTGATGGTGGAAAACAAATTTCTGCCAAAGAATTAGTTCAAAGGTTATGGGGAAATGAAGCCGGAGGACATTCTGGAATTGCGGGAAGTCCAAGAGGAAAAGAAATGACAGAAGAGGATTTAAAAAAAGCGGCAGAAATGGCGATTGAATTAATATCTCGAGAAAATAGAATGTATACTGTAAATGAGATAGTTGAGGGAATCAATCCAAAACAAGGTGAATTGGCAGGTGCTGAAAAAGAAACTGTTAAAATTGCCGCACCAGTAATAGATGAAAATAAAAAAGGAGAAACTCAAGCTGATTAATAATGGATAATTAAAAAAGGAATATCATTTTAGATATTCCTTTTTGTTTTATCTTAGTAAACAAAACCATTTCCCAAAAGTATGAGTAAACATATTTACAAGTGTAAGTTTTTTTACTTCTTGCTTAGCAATTAAGTTTGTTGTTGCAATGATATCGTCATTTAATAAATAATGAATTTCACCAAGTTTCTGTCCTTTTGATATAGGGGCAGAAATTTTTTCATCTAAAACGACTTGAGTAGTTACATTATCTTTTTCACCTTTTTTGATTAAAGCTCCAGAGTCAGTTTCGTAAATAACATCTACAGAAGAAATTGTTCCTTTATTAATTTCAATAGTTTTTACAATATCACCTGCTTTGGCACATTGTACAAATTCGTAATTACTAAACCCATAATCTAAAAGTTTTTGAGCTTCAGAAAAACGTATAGCTGAAGTTTCTCCTCTCATTATAACGGCAATTAAAGATAATCCGTCACGAGTTGCAGATGCAGAAAGATTAAATAATGCAAGAGATGTAGAACCAGTCTTTAAACCTGTTGCACCATTATAATTTCTTATTATTTTATTTGTATTTACAAGTTCTGATTCACCATTTCTTAAGCTATCCATCCAAATAGTTGTATATTCTGTTATTTTAGGATGATTGCTAAGAAGCTCTCTAGACATTAGGGCAATATCATTACTAGAAGTTAAATGACCATCTTCGTCTATACCATGACAATTTTTAAAACAAGTATCATTCATTCCAAGTTCTTTTGCTTTTAAATTCATTTGTTCAACAAATAATTCTTCTGAACCAGCAAGAAATTCTGCCATTGCTACACAGCAATCCTAAATAGGTCAAAAAGAGCAGGAATTAAAATTTATTGATAACTTTTTAGTTGTAATTGTCTATGATTTTTGTTTAAAAGGTTGCTTTTTTTCAAAAAAATATAAATAAAGTGTGATTTTGCACTTTATTTTTTTATAGAAATTTATTTTAGGAGGTGATGTGGAATGTGAACCTTAATGATGAAAATAAACCTAACTATTATGCAATCATACCTGCAAATATAAGATACGATAATACTCTAAAAGCAATAGAAAAATTAATGTATGGAGAAATTACAGCTCTTACAAATAAAGAAGGTTATTGCTTTGCTAGAAATGGATATTTTGCAGAATTATTTGAAGTTGCTAATAATACAGTTTCAAGATGGATATCAAATCTTGAGAAGAAAGGATATATTAAAGTAGATATTATTAGGGATAAAAGGGGACAAATAATTGAAAGAAGGATATTTATAGTTAATACCTATCTACAAAATTGTAGATACCCCTATATACAAAATGGTATATACCCTATCTACAAAATTGTAGAAGATAATAATATAAATATTAGGATAGATAGATTATTTAATTATATTATAAATAATACAGGTGAAAATTTAAATGATTTTCCTAAGAAGCAATTAAACGAATTTAAGGACTTGCTATGTAGGTTAGAGTTTAATTATACTAAAGAACAAATAAAAATGATTACAGAAGAAAATCAAGTGAAATTGAAGTATATTATCTACTGCTTAAAAGATTTATTTTTGAGTAGTAAAAAAACTTTAATACACAAATTAACTAGAGAAAAATTGGTATATATTTATGATAATTGCAAAGACGTTCAAAAGAAGAATTTAGGATTAGAGTCTGAAATAAAAAACTTTTATGAATATTTTTACATAAGTGTAATTAAGGATTTAGAAAAGGGCTTATAGCCTTTATTTTTTTACTTAAATGGAGGTAATTTATGATTGAACTTTATGATGTAAATGATATTAACATTGGTGCAAATTTTTCTTTTGATTCAATATTTCAAAATGCTTTTGTATTTGCAGTAATCATAATGTCTATATCAATATTTATTAGTTTAGTTGTTTGGTTTATAGGAGCTAGAATAAAAAGTGAAAATGCAATAAAGTTTGGAATTAAAAGCTTTATAATTGCAGTATCAATGCAAACGATATTACTAGCAATTCCTATAATAATAAACTTTACAAAAAGCAAATTTTAATTGGAGGAATTTGAATATGAAAAAAATTAATTTTAAAAAATGTAAATTAAAACTTAAAAGATTTTTAACTAAATTAAAACAAAAAATCTGGATATTACCAGTAGCGTTGATGACAACATCTTCTTTTAGTAAGTGTTTTGCAAGTAGTATAAGTACAGCTGAAGTAAGTCAAGCAACAGAGAATGTTAAGAATGCTATTATCAAATTGGCAATGCCGATACGGACGGAATTTTAGTATTTACAAGTATTGTTATTATTTCTTTAAAAATGATTGTAAATGCAAACAATGCTAATAAGAGATCAGAAAGTATAGGAAGTTTAGCATGGGTTGTTGCAGGAACTCTTTTACTTGGTCTATCACTTATTGTAAGTGGAATTATTTTGTCAGTGGCAACTAATGGTAGTGGTAGTTTAATAAGTTAGGAGGAAAGGTAATGCAAATATATAAAGTACCATACAACTTTAGGCACGAAGAGAAAGTATTTGGAGGTTATGCTTCTTTAAGGCAAGGTATTTATTTAATACTTGCAATATTTTCACTAGGAATAGTTTTTATACCTAATTTGCTAATATCTATAAAAGTTGTTTTAACTGCATTTTTTATTTCAATATTTGCATTATTTGCATTCTTAAAAATTGAAGAAATAAATGCAGACAAATATTTTATTAATATTTTAAAATACTTATTTAGAAAGAAAATTTATATTTATGAAAGGTAGGTAGATATGATAATTACAATTATTTTAGTAATATTTAGCTTAATAATCTTTTTTATAACTCTTACATATGTAAAGAATAAAAATACAAAAAAAGATATAAAAGAATTAAGTGAAAAAAGTAAAAACTTTAAAAATATAACTGCTATATGGGGAATTCAAGGTATAAAAAATTCTATACTTACCTGTAATAATAAACACTCAATCATTATTGAACTTGGAAATATTGATTATAACTTACTAAATGAAAATGAACAAAGAAATATAGATGTAGTTTTAACAAATATTTCTAAATCATTTAAGTACTCATCACAATTTTTTAGTACAACACAAAAAGTTGATACAACAGCTGTAATAGAAAACATCTATAAAAATATTGAGAATAATAAAAATGAAAAGATGTATCTATATGGACAAAAGATAATTGAATATTTAGAAGAGTTTATGAGTGAGAAGAACCTATATGTTAGGAAAAATTATTTATTAGTTAGTATGTATGGTGATATAGAAAAAGTTGAAAGAGAACTAAAGAATTGCTACGAAGGATTAAGATTCAATTTGCTTAATATAAAAATACAATCAAAGCTTTTAAACGAAGCTCAGATTATAGAGTTATTACATAGGGAATTGAATAAGAATACAGATGATGTAGTAAACACAATTATTCAAAGAGGAGGGCTTGAGCTATATGTTATCGGTAAAAATGAAAAACAAAGAGAAGAAGGTTAAAATTAAGGAAAAAAAGAAAGAAAAACCAGTAAAAAGCTTTTTGGATAATGTTCAAAATGTCATGACATTAATTATACCTGATGCTGTTCAAGAAACTAGAGATTATATATATTTAGGAGATAGCAGATATAGTAGAACTTTTATACTAACAGTTTATCCAAACAAAATATATTTAGGTTGGCTTGATGATATATTCAATAAGATGGGAGATATAAATATTTCAATCCTTAATGAATGTTCAGATGAAGATACAGTTATAAGACAATTAACTCATAAAGTGACAGTTCTTCAATCAGAGTATAATACATTTGAAAATCAAGGAAATATAAGACTTCTTCCAGCACTTGAAGAATCAATAACAGATTTTGAAGATATGAGAAGAAAAATTCAGACAACAAATGATAGATTGTTTTATGTGACAATTCTATTAAGATTAAATGCTGAAAGCTTGGATGATTTAGATGAAAGAACAGCTATCCTAAAAAGTGAGTTTTCAAAAATATCTGCTAAAATTAGAACTTTATCATTTAGACAGCTAGAGGGACTAAAGGATAATCTTCCAATAAACAATGGTTCAATACAGGATTATGAAAGAAATATGACGGCAAGTGGATTTGCAACGATGTTTCCTATATCAAGCTCAGGATTAAGTTCTCGTACAGGTGTAGTAATTGGTAGAAATTATTTTACAGGGCTTCCAGTATATTTAGATGTTTTTGATAAAGAACTTCCTAATCCACATATTGCAGTATTAGGAATGAGTGGAGCAGGTAAATCAGTATTTCAAAAAATACTTTCAGGAAGAGGAGCTTTATTAAACATTAGACAAGGAATTCTTGATTTAGAGGGTGAGTATGTTGGAATAACTGAAAAGATGAATGGAAGAGTAATTAAAATTACACAAGGAGTTCCAGCAGGTATTAATCTTTTTGATTTAGATGTTGAAGAGAATGATAAAGAAACAGGTCTTCTAAATAAAGTTGCAGAAATAAGAGCTTTACTTTCTGGAATAATGAGAAATTATATGGATAGACCTTTAAATGCAAAGGAATTATCAGACGTAGAATTAGCAGTAATTGAAACATATAAAGAAGTTGGAATAACAAGAGATAAGAATTCTTTATACAAAAAAGAAGGTGGAAAAATAAATGGTAAAATAACATTAGAAAAAATAAGAAAGAAAATGCCTACACTATCTGATTTTCATAGGATATTATCTACAAAAGAGAATAGTAGTGATTTAGCAAATATTTTAAAACCTTTTTTAGCAGGTAATAGTTTAGGAATGTTTGATTGTCAAAGTACTTTAAATGCTAAAGACTTAATAATTGATTTTGATTTATCTGAAATAAATGATGAAGTCACAAAATTTTATGCAAGTTTAGTTTTAACATCATGGATTACAGAAAAGTTTATGCTATCAAAAGATAATAGTAAAAAAAGCGTTGTAATAGATGAAGCATGGCATTTTTTAAAGTATGAAGAAACAGCAAACTTTTTAGAATACCTGGCTCGTAGAGCAAGAAAGAGACACGTATCATTAGTAATTCGGAACACAAAATTTAGATGAATTCATTTTAAGTACTCAAGGTAAAGCAGTTATAAGTAGTTGTGCAAGAACATTACTTATGAAGCAAAGCTCAGGAAGTGTAGATAAGATATGTGATTTCTTTAAATTATCTGATGGAACAAAGGAATTCTTACTTAAGGCTCGGAACTGGTGAAGGAATATTAAATTTAGCAGGTAAGGTGACAGCTGTAAATATTGAGATGACAGAATTTGAACGTCAGTTTATAACAACTTAAAGGAAAGGCTGGTGAATGATTTTGAAATTTAAAAAATTTTTAGCAAGTATTTTTATAGTAATGCTTGTTTTTTTTAGTCTTTCTAATGTGTGTTTTGCAGAAGATGAGGAGGAAACAGAAAGCTTAACTTGTGTTGAAGTAGTAGAACAAGAAGAAGGAGGCTTTTTTGAAGAAATAGTTGCAAAAATGATTGCAGGTATTGCAGATGCAGTCTTTGATATAACAACTTCTGAAGACTTTGGAGTTGGATTTAAAGACTACGATCAATTAATATTTGGAGTTGGAGAAAGTTATTTATCACCTTTTTCTCAATCTCAATGGTCTAATATTAGACAATGGTATTTAAGAATGACATTGGTAGCAGGGCCTATTATGATAATTGCAGTTGTAGTAAACAGTTATAAAATAATAATAGCTGGATTTAGTAGAGATAAAAGAGATGAGGCGAAGGATAATCTTTTAAGATTGTTTTTTGGTGCATGTGCAATTGCTTTAGCACCTTTATTTGTTAAATTTTTATTATTACTAAATCATTCTTTGACATCAATACTACTTAATTCAACGACATTAGGTTCGCTTGATTCCTGCATTGGAAGACAATATTTAAGTCAGATAAGCACAGGTAATGCAATAGCAACAGCTATTGTAATTGCAATGTTTGCTTATCTTTTTGTTAAATTAAACATTAAGTTTATAATAAGACAATTTACTATACTTGTTTTTACAGTATTTACTCCAGTAATTGCAGTAATGTGGATTATCAATAAAAAGACAATTGGTGCTGCAATTTGGTTTGGACAAATATTTATAAATGTATTTATGCAGTTTGTGTACTGCTTTTTATTTTTGATTTATTTAGCATTTGTATCTACGACAAGTGGCTGGGCTGTAAGTTTATTATGGGCTATGATGATACTTCCTTTAGGTGATGCACTTCAAAATACAATGCAGAATTTAGTTTCAAGAATTGCTGGTGTAAACAACGAAGAGTTAGCAATGAGAGGTATAGGTATGGGTGCAGCACTTGGTCATACAGTAAAAAGTATTGCTTATCAATTTAAAAGTAATGATACAACTGGAGGTTCAAATATTGCAGGAGGAATAATGAATACTGCAAGAAAAGTGACTAATATGGGAACAACAAATATGAGTACATCTAATATGCAAACATCTTTATTAAATACAAATACTATAAATAAAACAAGTGATAATACTTTAAAAACTGAAAGCTTAAATAGTAATGTTATAAATAAAAACAATTTTAAAACAGGAATTACAAGAGCATATAACGTAGGAAAAGATGTATTGAAACTAGGTAGATATATGGCAGATGGTACAAAGATAAGTGAAAGTCCAACAAGTAATAATTTTAATAAATATACAAATAAAAATGATAAATTTAAAATGAATCAAAATGAAGATAGGGACTTAAATGCAACGCATAATGTTTTTAATAGAATAAAAGAAGATGATGCTGATGAGTAGAAAAAAAGGAAAAAATAAAGCATTAAAAGCAGTTGGAACTATTGCTATGTTTGTATTAAAACCATTTATGCCATTAATAATTTTTTTAACAATCCTATTAGTTTTAATAGGATATTTTGTTGATATTTTTAATTGGAAGATTGAAAACGAAGATGAGGAGTCTATAAAACTTGAACTTGCTTATTATAAAGTTGAAGATTGTTTTGAAGAAATTAAAGAATTTGTAAAAAGTGCATGGGATTTTATAACAGGTTCTACAGGAGATTTAAAGTGGCCTGTTAAAGGACACAAAACAATAACTTCAGATTTTGGATATAGAGATGCTCCAACAGCTCGGTGCATCAACGTACCATAGTCGGCATAGATATTGCAGCTCCTGAAGGTGCAAAACTTATTGCATCAATTAAAGGTACAGTTATTAAAACTGGTTGGGGTGGAGCTGGAGGATATACTATTACAATTAAAAATGATACATACACAGTTAGTTATGGACATTGTTCTCCTGAGTTTAAGGTTGAGGTTGGAGATGAAGTTAATAAAGGAGATGTTATAGGAACAGTTGGACCAAAATATGTATCAGGAGTACCTAATAATCCATATACAGATTCAGCAGGTAATCCAACAAATCGGTGCTACAACAGGTTGCCATCTTCATTTTACAGTTAGGGAGAATGGAAAACTTATAGATCCAGAAACAGTTTTGGAAAAGGAGGATGATTTTTTATAATGATAATTATATATACAGGAAATCATGAGATAGACAAAATACTTGAAGAAGAGATAAAGGGTTCAATGGTAGTATCTTATTCTGATTTTATAATTGAAGATAATAAATTTGAAAATCAAACTGTTATTATATCTGCTAGTGCTATTGAAAGAGATTTAAGGGAGTATCTTTTTAGATTAAGAAGTTTAAATATTAGAGTAATAGTAATATTTAAAAATGAAAAACAAGAAAGTGACTTAATAAAGATAACATTAGAAACTGGTATATATGACTTGATTTTTGGAAACTTTTATCCAAGTGAACTAAAAAGTATTATAGATAAACCAAGAACATTTAAAGATGTATCTAAGATGTATAAAAAGGTATTTGATATCAAAATTAAGAAAATTAAAAAAAGAAAATGAAAGGAGTATTTATGAAACAAGAAAAATTAATTAAAATTATAGGAATTACATTAATTGTATTGACAATTGCACTACTTGTGACTACACTAATAATAAATATTAAATTGAAAAATAGTAAACAAGATAATAGTTTAGCTCTTAACAATATAGAGCAAAGCAATGTTATAGAAGATAATAATATTGCAACAAATGAAGGAATAAATGAAGCTACGAATGAAGTAGCAGATGGAAACATTGAAAATAATAATATTGTAGTTAATTCAGAGTCAGTAGAAGGTACTATTGATAATGAAGCTACAGACTATGAACCTGATAATTTAATTGGAACATTACAAATTCCAAAAATAAATGTAGATGCTGAAATTATGGAAGGAACATCAGATGAAGTATTAGCATCATATATAGGACATTTTGAAAATACAAGTATTTGGGATGGAAATGTTGCTCTTGCTAGTCATAATCGTGGAAATAATGTAGTTCATTATTTTCAAGATATTAATCAATTAGTTGAAGGAGATGAAATTATATATACAACAAAAGTAGGAGAGAGGAGGTATCAGGTATTTAGTACTAAGGAAATAAGTAGTACTGATTGGTCTATAACTGAAGAATCTACTGAAAATATTATTACTCTTATGACTTGTATAACTGGAGAACCAGACTTACGTTATTGCGTTCAAGCAAGAGAAGTTATTTAAAATAATTTTTTTCTCAGCTTTATTTTTATAAATATCTTTTTTTATACTTATTTAAAAATAAGGAGGGATTTTTATGTTAAAAGTTATTGTTATTACTATAGTTTGCATAGTAAGTTTAATTGTTGGATTGGGGAATTACAAACAATTGGATAAGTCTATGCCAGAAGATGAGAAAAATATTTTATTAGATGTAGAAAACGTTGTTTACGAAGATAATACAATTGGAGAAAATATTGCTAAGGAAGATGTTATTAATGAAAATTCATTTGTTAATGAGTTAATTAATAATGTTAAAGAGGATATAGAAATTGAAAAAAGTTCATCTACTCCAAAAGAAGAAATAAAAGTAAATAACAACAAGGAATCTAATAAAACTATTAATAAACCTACTGAAAGCAATAGTAAAATAGTAGAAAATAAAGTAGAGGAGAAAAAAGAAGAAGTTGTAAAAGAAAACAATGAAAAAGTAGAAACTAAACAAGAGGTTATAGTAGAAGAAAAAACAGAACCAAAAGTGGAAGAAACCAAAGAAGAGGTTAAAGAAAATCCAATAGTTCAAGAAACAAAATATGAATATGTATATAATTATAGTGAAACTCAAAGACTAAAAAATGATATTCACGAAGCTGCAAAAGGAAATCCAGATTTATTTGATGAAAAGGGAGATAAATTATATAGAGTAAGTGAATTTTCAAGTAAAGAAGAAGCAATGAATAGAACAAATTATTTTTCACCATATAATTTTTCAGAGGTTAAAGGAGTAGTTCAGAATACATACTCATGTACATTTCTTGTTTATGCTATTGATTATAAAATTAATGGAGTATTACAACAAACAAGATATTACATAAAAGTATCACAATATTAAAAAATAATTATAAAAAGCAAAGGCAACTGATGCCTTTCTTTTTTTATGGAAGGAGTAATTTAAAATGAAAATTAAAAATAATAAAAAAATAGTTAGTGTAGTATTATTATTAATTATTGTTTTAACAAACTTATCACAAGTATTTGCAATTAATGCTGGTGATACAATTACAATAACAAATTTAGGAGATTGTAATGAAGAACATTTATACTATACTAGAGATGGTGTTAGAATGAAGATTACTACAAAGTATTTAGCATATCATGAAAATGGGAAATATTATCCTGCATATTGTGTTAACAGAGAACTGCCAGGGGCAGAAATTGGGGACTACAGTGTTTCTGTTGAAGAGTTTACAAAACTTTCTAAAAGTGAAGGTATATGGAGAGTTTTAGTTAATGGTTATCCATATAAAACAGCTGCACAAATGGGATTAGAAAATGATTATCAAGCATACATATGTACTAAACAAGCAATATATAGAATAATTGATGGGGAAAGTGCTGACAACTATTCAGCTGTAGATGAAAAAGGACATGCTATGGTAAGTGCTATTAAAAGACTTGTTGATATTGGAAGAAATGGTACACAAACATATGTAGATCCAGTTATAACAATATCAAAGGTAAATAACGCTGGAGTTGATAACAAAGATTCAAATTACATTTCACAAACATTTTATATTGATTCAGATGTAAATATAAATGATGCAAGTATTATATTAAATACAAAAACTGCACCTAAAGGAACATTTTTAGCAGATACAAACAATAATAAAAAAACAACTTTTCAAAAAGGTGAATATTTTAAAATATTAATACCAAGAAGCAATATAACTGAAAAAGTAAATTTACAAGCTACAATTGATGGTTATTGCGAAGCATATCCAGTATTATATGGAAATGCAAATAGTAATTCAGTACAAAACTATGCATTAGTGACAGATCCATACAGATTATCTACAGCTAAATTTAATTTAGAATATAATCCAGATGGAAAAATTGAAATTAATAAACTATCAAGTGCATATAGTGAAATTACTGGATTAGAAGCTAATACAGGACTTGCTGGAGCAAAATTCCATGTTAAAGGAACAAAAACAGGTTATGAAACAACAGCTATAACAGATGCTCAGGGTAGAATTTTACTAACAGGCTTACCACTTGACACATACATAATAACTGAATTGATTTCACCAGATTATTACTTAATAAACAAAGAAGGAAATACTTATGAAGTTGATATAACAACAGATGGACAAAAAGTAGTAGTTAATGTAAAAAACACACCAGTTGATATTGAAGTAAGTGTTGACAAAAATGCTGATAAAACAGAAGCTCAAGGAAATGAAATTGTAAATTATACAATAGACAATATCAAAAATTTATCTAATGTAAAATTAGATAATTTCACACTTGTAGATGACTTACCTAAAGAAGTTAGAATAAGAAAAGTTGAAACAGGAACATACAATCATGACTTAAAATATTCATTAACATACAATACAAATAAAAAAGCTAATATTGTATTACAAAGTAATTTAAGTACAAAAGTAAATAATGTTGTAGATTTTACAAACTTAGAATTAGCAAGTGATGAATATGTGACATCATATAGTTTAAACTTTGGAACAGTAGGAGTAGCTTTCCAAAATACAACAGCTATGAAAGTTGAAACTATGGTTATTAAAGGATTAGCAGACAAATCAGAGTTTGTGAACAATGTAAAAGTTAGTGGTACATATCTAGAAGAATCAACAGAAGATGAAGACGATGTGCCAGTAGAAGTATATGAAAATATATTAAAAATCAAAAAAGTAAGTAAAGAATATAATCAATACACTGATAAAGAAGCAGGAACAACTATAAATGCTACTTTTGAATTATTAGATGAAAACAAAGAATATGTTAATACTTTAAATGTAAAATCAACTGAAGAATATATATATAAATATTTAGAAACAGGTAAACAATTTTATTTAAAAGAAATTTCTACAGATGACTATTATGTTATATCAGATGAACTAATTCCATTTATGTTTGAAGAAAATGGACAAGTTATAGAATTAGTTGTAGAAAATGATAATGTAAATTTAGTAGTTGATGTAGAAAAAGAAGGGCCAACTCAAGCTGAAGCAGGAGAAGTAATTCAATATGAATTTAATAATGTTGGAAACTTTTCAAATACAGCTGTTTCAAACTTTATATGGGGAGATAAACTTCCTAGACAAGTTAGAATCCAAAGTATTGAGACAGGTACATGGAATGAAGAGCTAACATATAAGGTTCAATATATTACAAATAGAAATACAAACTGGAAAACTATTTCAGAAGAGTATTCTACAAATGAGAATTATACAATTGATGTATCAAGTGATTCATTAAATTTACCAGAAGGTGAATATGTAAAAGAATTTAGATTTATATTTGGAGAAGTTAAAGAAGGTTTCCAAGAAGTTGAGAATCCAAAAGTAAATGCTAAAGTAAATGAAGGCTTAGCAAATAACAAAATATTTGTAAATGATACTTATGTCACAGCTACTTATGTAGAAACAGAGCTTAAAGCTGAAGATGATGCACATACAATAGTTTACAAAAAAGTTGATATAGATAAAGATTTATTACCTAAAACAGGTATTGATGATTAAAAGGGAGGAAAATTGATATGTTAGAAATATGTGATGTTAGAATTAAAAAAATTGATAAAGGGGATTTTTTGTGTTATGCAAGTATTTGCATTGATGATAAACTAATAATAGATGGTATAAAACTTTTGCAAGGTAAGAATGGAAGATATATTTTAATGCCTATAAGAAAAGTAAATGGGAACAATAAAAAAAGAAATTTTGCATATCCAACAAATAATGGAACAAGAGAACAATTATTAGAATTAATATCAGAGGCTTATGATAATCAATAAATAAGAAGTATAAGAGAGATCATTAATTTGATCTCTCTAAATTTTAGTAGGAGGGAATTAAAGTGCAAGAAGATTTATTTTTAGAAGAATTACAAGAACTTAAATTTAAAATAGATTTTATTTTAAATAATAAAAACATTATTACTGCAAAACATAAAGAAACATTTTTAAGGGACTTAGAGAAAACAAGATATAATTTATTTGATAATGTAAAAATTAATAATAAATACTCTACAGAGAAAATAGAGTTTATAAACAATAATTACAAAGTAGAAGTCAAAAATGGAATACTTAAAATAAATATTCCTGAAGTATTACCTAAATTTAAGAATGTAAGTAATTACGCATATAAAAACATTATGCTGAATGTATCAGAATCATGTAGAGTCTATGAAAACTTGTTTAAAGATAAATTAACATTTGTTTTAATCATAGTTCATGAAAAACAAGAGAATATGGATATTGATAATAAATATGTAAAACCAATAATTGATGGATTAGTTGTTTCAAAAATTATACAGGACGATAACATAAATAATATGTTTTATTCTGTTATTGGTAAAAATGATACAAAAAAACCTTATACCGAAGTGTTTGTAATGGATTCGAGGTATTTAATTGGTTGGATTGAAAGTGTAAAAAAACTCTTCTAAAAATGTCCAACTTGCCCTTTTTTTTACCCTTCTTGGTTTGGATATAAAAAAGCTTTGAAAACGTTGATATAAATGGACTTTTAAAAATCCATTTCTTATAGTTTAAGACATAGTTGAAAAAACTGTGTCTTAAATGAAAAAAGATAGTTTTTTATTTTAGGTTCTAATTTGCTTTTTAGGAGGGCAAAATGAAAGGTAAAAAAGAAGAAGTATTAAAGTTGGAAGATAAAATTTTAATAGAATTTTTATCAAAATATAGAATAATGTCTATAATGGATGCAAAGTCTATTTATAAAACAGAGTGGTATTATAGAAAAAGAATTAATAATCTTGTAGAAGAAGAGTATATAAAAAAATATAAATATTACTACATAATGTTAGGTAAAAATGGCAGAAAGGCATCTAATCTTATAGGTAAAGAATATTTAAAGAACAAATCAAATTCAGCATATATGGATAGACTAATAGCTTTATCTAATATTGCAACAATTACAATAGGTTCAGATATAGAATTTATTCCAAGTTGGAAGATAAAGAACAAAGAAATCTATACAGAGACTGCAAGAAAATTTCTAGGTGAATTAAGCAGGAAACAAAAAAAGTATGTTGTATATTATATAGCTTCAAACAAAAATAATACCTATTTAAAACAAATCATATTTGATATAAATAAAACAATAAACTATGATAATTTAATTATATTTGTTGATGACTATAAAATAATTAGTCAAATGAAAAGTTATTTTGTATTTGATAAAAAACACGCTTATATAATAAAAAACACAAATGAGAATAAAGAAATTTTAAAAAAGTATAATGATATTGATTTTTATGATTTGATTAAAAGAATTTATAATAAACCTATACTAATAAGTGATTGGGAATATGCAGACTATATTGCAGAACTCAATCATTTTATTATTGTAATGCCATTTATTGACACAACAAGAATTAGTCAAATCAACTGGTTTTATAAAGAAAACACAAGTACAAAAAAGAAAATTGATTTTATAACACTAAAAGAAAATGAAGAAGTACTTAAAGAGATACTAACAGATAAATGCAATGTAATTATACTTCCTGATAATTTATTAGGAGGTAATCAAGATGAAGAACTTTTATTTAAAGAATAAAAAAAACATAATCTTTTTTCTTATTTTTCTTTTATACTTTAGATTAATAATTCCACTTATAAATTGGTACTTAGGAGAAGTTAGTAAATGTTTTAATTTAGAAATAAATATAGTAGAAACAGATAACTTATTAAAGTGTGTTTATACTCTATTTAAAACACCACAAATTTTGCTTATTTTTGTCTTTATTTCGTTTTTTATTGCCTTAGCAACATACAATATCATTTACACCATTAAAAAGGTTAAAATTGAAACTGAAGGAATTAAATATAAAAATAAAGATGGTACATTTGGAACTGCTGATTGGAGTACTATTGAAGAAGCAAAAGAATTCTTAAGTGTTGGAAAAGAAGATGGAATTGTATTTGGACAAACTGCTGAAGGTGAAAGTGTATGTCTTCCAGAAGATACATTTTTAAATAAAAATATTGCAGTATTTGGAGCTTCTGGTAGTAGAAAGACAAGAGCATTTGTAATACTTAATATTCTGGTTCAGGCATCACTTGGAAAAAGTATAGTATGTACTGATCCAAAAGGTGAGCTATATAAGAAATGTGCTAAATACCTTGTAAAAAAAGGATATAATGTAAAGCTTTTAAATTTAGTTAATCCAGAATATTCTGATTGCTGGAATCCAATCGCAGAAGTTGAAACAGAAACTGATGCACAAGTATTTGCAGAAGTAGTAATTGCAAATACCGAGATAAATAGAAGCAAAGGTGGAGATGAATTCTGGACTAGAACAGAACAGAATCTACTTAAAGCTCTTATCTTACATATAGTTTATGAAGTAGAAGATGAAAATAAGAAAAACATGGGATATTTATATTCTATAATTTCATCAGGTGATATTAAAAAAATAGATAAAGTATTTGAACATTCAAAAGGTGCAGCAAGAATGAGTTATAACATATATGCACAAGCAACTGATGTAGTTAAGCAAAGTACCGTCACTGGACTTGCTACAAGACTTCAGATATTCCAAACAGATGAAATAAATGCTGTCACAATGAAAAATGATATAGATTTAGAAGATATTGGTTCAAGGAAAAGTGCGTGTTTTTGTATAAGCTCTGATATGGATACAACATTTTCATTCCTATTTAGTTTATTTTTCTCATTCTTATTTATTAAGTTAATTAGAAAAGCAGATAGAAATGAAAGTGGAAGATTAGATGTTGAAACTAAACTAATGCTTGATGAGTTCACAAACGTTGGGAAACTATTAGATATAGAGGTAAAACTTTCTACAATTAGGTCAAGAGCATTGTCATGTATATTTATATTTCAGTCAATAACACAATTACAAAATAGATATGATGTATGGCAAGAACTACTTGGAAACTGCGATACTAAATTAGTATTTGGATGTAATGATATGTTATCAGCTACATATGTTAGTGATTTACTTGGAGTATCAACTGTTGAGACGTCTGCAATAAGAAAAGAAGCAGGTTTCGATGGTAAACTAACACTAGGTAAAGAAAATATTTCTATTTCTAAAAGAAATTTATCTAATCCAGATGAAATTATTAAACAAGATAATGATGAGTTAATCGTAATAGTAAGAGCAAAGAAAGCTTTGAAACTAAAGAAATTTGATTACTCAAAGCATTATTTATCAAAAGAGATGGAAGAAATAAAGATTGAAGAGTATAAGGAAAAATTAAAAATAAACAAAGATTTCTTTCAAAATAATACAAATGAGGAAGAGGTTGTTCTTCCAACATTTGATGACTTTTTTAGGAGGAAAAATAAATGATTGATGAACTTGAAAAACAGATAATCTGGCAAAACATAAAGACATCTGAAGATAATAGAAAAGTATTAAATGGTACAGCAAAAGCTATTGAAACTGTCAAAATCAAGTTATCTAAAGATGGAAAACTCACAGAAGAATTAGTGAATTGTATAGTAGTAAACTATAAAAATATAAAAGTTATTATTCCAGCTGAAGAAATTGGGATTACTAAAACTGATAAAAAGACATTAAGAAACATGATTGGTTCTGAACTAAAATTTATAGTTATTGAATCAGATAAATTAACAAATACAGCAGTTGCATCAAGAAAAAAGGCAATGGAATTAATACAAAGAATTCAGCTTAAGAAATATGAAGCAGGAGATAAGGTATATGCAAAAATAATATCTGTATATCCTAAATTCATAAATGTTGAATGTTTAGGAATTGATATTAAATTAAAGGTTGAGGACTTAGAGTATGGTTATGTAGAAAATCTAAGTAAGCTATATCAAGTTGGAGATAAAATTAAAGTTGTAATTAAAGAAATAAATGAAAATGATAGAATTTTAAAAATTTCACATAAAGAAATACAAGAAGATCCTTATAAAAATGTAAGGAAAGACTATGTTGAGAATGGTGAATACTTAGCAAAAGTGACAGCATATAGTGACAATCGGAGTTTTTGCAAATTTAAAACAAGGGATAGATACTATGGCTACACTTCCAGTTTGGCTTGAAATGCCGCCACTACCTGGAGATTTAATATTGGTAAGAGTTAAAAAGATATTACCAGAACAAAGGAAAATATATAGTTCACTTATAAAAATTGTTAGGAGGAAAAAGTTTGAATAAAAAACAAAGTGAAGTAATGCAATTTTTATTAAAATTTGATTGCTGCAAAGAAGAACAATTGATAAATTTTTTAGATTGCTCAAAAGAAGATATTACATACCTTCTGAATGAAAAGCTTATTTTGAAAAAAGATGATTTAATATATAGTAAAATACGTGAAAAAGTATATGATATAAGATACTGTATTGCAATTGAAGTGTTGTGTTTATATAAAGATAAGATTCAAAGTTTAAAAAAAGGTAAATATCCAATATTAATTGAATTTGTTGTAGATGGAATTTCTTGCGATGTCATCGTGGCAAAAAATATTGAACAAGAGAGTATTTTTAAAGATTTGTATAAAATATCTGATGCAGACTCAATTATTATAGTTCTTGAAAATCCTACATATAACAAGGAAAATATAAAAACTAATAAACAATGCTTGATTTGTAAATATCCATTAGAGATTATTGATAAGTTAAATTAAAAAATTTTTTCTCAAATTGAGGAGATGCAGTATTAAATTTTATAATAGATGATAAGAAATTTAAGGAGGTAGATAATTATGTTAGTATGGAAATATTTTATATTTGGAGTAATCTTTGCTGGAGCAGTTGGATTATATATATATTTAAAAAGTGAAGAGAAAAGAGATGAAAGAATAAGTAAATTAACATCTAAAAGATTAGAAAGATTGTTAGAACAAACTACTATGAAAATAGGTGAAAGACAAAGAGAACTTAATAGAACCTTAACTGAAGAAGAGAAAAATGTAATACTAGAAGAATGCTATATATTAAGTAAATAAATGTAAAAGGCTTTAGGTAAATATATCTAAGGCCTTTTTTTGTTGTTAATAAAAAAATATGATAAAATTATTTAACTAAATATAAAATTTTTTGAAACCAAATCAATTTTTTTGACAATATATAAGTGTAAGATATCTTAAAACTATAAAGGAGATTTAAATCTAAATGAACATAGAAGAAATAATAAATCAATATTCGAACTATCTTTATACTACCATAACTAATATTACATACGGTAATTTATCAAATGAAGATATAGAAGAAGTTATTTCAGATACATTCTTTATCTTTTGGAAGAATAAAGAAAAGTTTGATGTTAATAAAAAAATTAACTTGTATTTAGCAGGGATTGCAAAAAATTTAATAAAAGAAAAATTTAGAAAAATACATATAAATAACAACATTGAAGACTATGAAAATATTTTAATAGATACTTATGATATTAGTAATAGTTATGAGCAAATTGAAAGAAATCGAATCATTGAGGAAACTTTAGATAGCATGAAAAAAGAAGATAAAGATATGTTTGTTTTATATTATTATTTCTCAAAAAGTATTAAAGAGATATCTAAGCAATTAGATTGTTCTGAGTTTAAAATAAAATCAAGATTATTTAGAATCAGAAAAAGGCTTAAAGCAAATTTAGAAAGAGGAGGATATAGATATGAATAATAATCTAAATGATAAAATATTAGAAAAAGTAAGAACTAAAGTAGCTATATCTAACTTTGAAGAAGAGGAGAGATTTAGTATGTCAAAGAATAAAATATTAAGAACAGCAGCAAGTTTATTTTTGGTATTAGGGATTACTTGTGGAGTTGCTTATGCAGGATATCAATTAACAAACTATTTTAAAATTAAAGGAATTGATGATACAGGAATACAAACAGCATTGCAAAATAATTATGTTCAAAATATAGACATGGATTATATAGAAAAAGAAGAAGTAAAATTCAAAGTAGATTATTTGATGATGGACGATATAAATTTTGATTTAGTATTTAATTTTATAACTAAGGATGCAGTTGAAAATTATGAAGGAATAGCAGTTTGCAATCTAAAAATTACAGATGAAAACAACAATCAAATATATATTTCTTCAGAAGATCAAGATATTTGGACTAAGAATATAGCATTATCAAGTGAAATGTGGACTACAGTAGAAAAACAAGACCATACATTAAGGCAAGTAGTACATTTATCTTCAAATAATTTTCCAAAAAGCAATAAAATATATGTAAGTTTTGATGAAGTTATTTTATATAACGTTAATAAGGGAAATCCAATAACAATAAAATATGAAGATGATTATAAATTAGAATTTGATGTATCAGAACAACTATCAAATCGTAAATCTATAGAATATACAACTACTAATTCAAAA
This sequence comes from Clostridia bacterium, assembly GCA_017437145.1. Taxonomy (GTDB): domain Bacteria; phylum Bacillota; class Clostridia; order TANB77; family CAG-508; genus CAG-452. The sequence continues at coordinate 91,279 of JAFSBT010000002.1, forward strand.
ATTGAAAGTGCAATACTAACTAATAGTGGATTTGCTATAACAATAAAAGAGAATAATTATATTCCAAGAAATGCAAATTATATTGTGAAAGATGCTGAAGGGAATAGTTTTACATTATCAAACGTAGAAAGAATACTAAAAAAACCAGAATTAAGTGAAATAGAAAAACAAGTTATGATATTTAATATTACTAAGTATAATGAAAGTGATAAGATAACCTTAGAAAAAGATGGTGTTAGTACAATAGAATTTATAAAAAAATAATGAAACTGAAGGAGAGCAGGATTTAAGCTCTCCTTAATTATTTAAAAATTCAATTAGATTGATTATCCTTTTGTTTTATGGTAATATATTAACAAATAAGTAATTAGAAAGAGAGAAAAAATAATGAAAAAAATTAATATAATACTGGTTATAATATCAATTATAATAATTATATTAGGAATAATATTAGGTATAAGTGCATCAAATGAATTTATAAATTCAATACCTGCTCAGAATAATACAAATGGTGCAACTTCTGGAATTGGAGCAAACTATTCAGATGCAATTGAATTATTTGGAGTGTTTGGTGGTAAAATAATTGGAACAATGATAATTCTTGGTAGTATATTTATTGATATATTAATTTGGATATCGTATGGAATAATATTGCTTATTAGAAAAATTATTAAAAAGATTAAAAAATAACAAATTTATAAAATGGTTCTATATATTTGTATAGAGCTATTTTTTGTTTGAAAAATTTACTTATTTATGGTATCATTTAAATGAAAATTTTGTAGAGGAGATATCCATGAAGAAAGTATTTAAAATAGTTTTAATTATAACATTAGTAGTTTTAGGATTAATTGCTATTTCAGCAGTTATTAATCAAATTTTATTAAAAATTGAAAAGAGTAAATATAGCATATATGGACAATATGTTGAAGTTGATGGCAAGGAAATGTATTTATCTGTTTTAGGTGAAGGCGAAAATACTATTGTAATACTTCCTGGTTCAGGTTGTGTTGGCTCTACAGTTTTATATAGACCACTTGCTAAACGATTGGCAGAAAATAATAAAGTTATAATTGTAGAGTATTTTGGATATGGATTTAGTGATGATATAAGTAAAGAAAGAAGTATTGAAAATATTGTTAATGAATTAAGAACAGCACTGAATATAGTATGTCCTAATGAGCAATTTGTTTTCATGCCACATTCAATTTCAGGAATTTATTCACTATACTATGCTACTCAATATCCAAACGAAGTTAAAGCTATAATAGGTCTTGATATGACAGTTGCACAATTAGAAGATGAAAAAAATATAGATTGGGATTTATTTAAAGAAAAGACTGGCTTAACAAAAGAAGATTATGATAGAGAAGGAGCATATCCTTTAATATTAAATTCATTGATTGAAAAAACAGGTATAATGAGATGGGTAAATAGTATTTATAACAAAGAACAATATGATATGCTTGAGTCATATAATTTATATTCTGAAGAAGAACTTAAAGTGTTTAAGAAGGAATTTAATCGTTATCCATCAATGGCACTTTTAAAAGAATATCATAACAATATGGTTCAAGAAAACATAAGTAAATTAAATGATTCAGGATTTCCAGAGAATCTTCCGATACTAGATTTTAGGGCTACTAGACCAATTGAAATAGCTAAAGAATATATGGGAAAAGATACTTTGTCAATTCTTAACGATACTATAACAAATACAGAGATACAAAAAATTATTGTAGTAGAAGCTAAACATGAAACTGTATTTTTAGATGCAATAGATAAAATAGTAGAAGAAACAAATGAATTTATAAACAATATAAAATAACAGATAGGGTGTATAAAATGGACAAATTATTAAAGCAGAATATTGAAAGAATAGAAATTAAAGATGAAGTATTAAATATATTAAAAGACAATAACATTATATTATTAAATGACCTATGTAATAAAAAGAAAAAAGACTTAAAAGCATTAGGAATAGAATATCCAGTTATAAACGATATGGAATTACAATTACAACTATTAGGATTAAGATTTAAAAATAGTTTATAAAAAATTTGTAAATTTGAGAATAAAACACTAATAGGAGAAGTCTATGAAAATAAAATATATAAATAATGATAAAAATTTAGATGCAGGAATTTTCTTAAATATGGTAAAGCAAATTTGGGATGGAGAATATGATATTGAAAAAACAAAAGAAGCATTAGATAAAACAATAAATGTTACAGCATGGGATAATAACGTGTTAGTAGGATGTGTTAGAATATTAACTGATGGATATTATTTCGGCACAATTACTGAAATTTTAGTATTACCTAATTATCAACATAAGGGCATTGGTAAGGAGTTAATGAAAAGAGTAAAAGAAATAAGTCCTTCAAGATTATTCTTTGGTGCTCAGAAGGAAGCAGAAGATTTTTATAATAAAATAGGATGTAAGAAATCACTACAATCATATGAAATTGATGTAAATGTTTAAAATAATATAAGAAATCCCTCCAATTTGGAGGGAACTTTTTATTTGTTTACGATATCTTTAAGAGCTTTTCCTGCTTTAAATGCTGGAGCTTTACAAGCTGGTATTTTTATTTCAGCACCAGTTTGTGGATTTTTTCCTTTTCTTGCTGCTCTTGCTCTTGTTTCAAATGTTCCGAATCCTACTAATTGTACTTTATCACCATTTTTCATAGCTTCTGATACAATAGAAACGAAAGCATCTAAAGCTTCAGATGTAGCTTTTTTTGAATCACCTGTTTTAACAGCCATTGCTTCAATTAATTGAGCTTTATTCATAATATTTTTCCCTCCTTCCAATAGTGTCATCATTTGTTATTAACTAAAATCTACCAAATAACATTTATAAAGTCAACAAAATTTGACAAAATTATATAAAAAATGCACCTTTAGCGGTGCATTACGTTTAATCATTCCATAGCTGTTCATTTGTATATAATGAATTTATATTATCTTCAGATATATTTAGAGAATTATCTTGTTCTACTAATGCTTGTAATAACATGTTATTTAATATTTTTTTATCCTTATTTTCAATTCTGCAAATATCTTGTTCATTTCCATCTTTAAATATGATTAAGTTAAACCTATCAAGGTTAATTAATTTATGAAGAGTAGTCTTGTTGCTAATTGTATTTAATGGAACAAGACATTTATATATATTGTTATCATTATTTCGTATCATAAGAGCATATATAGAAGACTTATCTATTAAAATATTCTTTGCTTTGAATTCAATATTAGAACTATCAATTGAATTTGATTTTATTCCTAAACATACGCTATCGTTTGTATCTTTTATAATTGCTAATGTGTTTTCTTGTAAAGATGATAATTTTGTAATATCAATAATATTATCCATAATCAATCAGTTCCTTTCAACAAGTGAGTATTATAACACGTTTATATTAATAATAAAAGTACTTCACATAATTTTATTACTTTTTTAGTATAACATATTTCGACAGATATTACTATAATTATTCCAAATAAATATAGTTTGTGTAAAATTTTCCATCACATTATTATAATTATATTGTAAAAATTTGTAGAAATATGGGGGTGGAAGTAAATGAATTTAAAGGAAATGGGGAGAAAAATAAAGAGTCAAAGACAGTATATAGGCTTAACTCAGGAACAATTATCAGAACGTGTAGATATAACACCTGCATATTTAAGTGGAATAGAAAGTGGAAATAAGGTAGCTAGTATAAAAGTGATGTTAGCAATAGCTAATGAACTTGATATGTCTTTAGATTATATGTTATTAGATGATATAAAAAATGATAGTGAGCATACAAAAATTGATTGCAACATTATTGAATTTAAACATATTTTAAAGGAATTAAATGATAGAGAGTTAATTGATAGCTTTGTAGCTTACTCTCGTGCTTTATCAAAAGAAATGCTAAATAGGAAAATTAAAAATTAGATAAAGTTTAAGTTGGACATAAAAAACACCTAAAAGGCCTTATATAATCAGTAAAAATTAATTTTATTGATTATATTTTTTTTACTGAAATTATTATTTATAATATAGTTGTATTCAAAATTTGTAGTTATATAGGAAAAACTTATATAACTATGTACCGAAAAGTAGAATATTATATTCTATTAATTGGTTATAGCTGATGTATATCAGCATTATTACTTGCGATTAAGCAAGTTTATTGAATCAATGGCAATTTCTGCACTACTTTGCCCCTAAGATGCGTAGTGCTTTTCTGCCATTTAATATTTAAGGTAAGAAGATAAACAAGTTATCCCCCGTAGCTTGTTATTTTTTTACCTTTTTTTAATTTTAAAAGGAAGGAGGATATTTTTTTAAGTTAAAGTTTTGAATACAAAGTAAGAATCTCTAGTTGAGATTAAAAATATTATAAAAGGAGTTTGATAACTATGAAAACGTTTAGCTTAAGAAAAAAGAAGAAAGCTGGAGTTATTGATGAAGCTTTAGCATCTGAAATTGTGGAAATATTTGAAGAAAAGCTAGATGATTTGAAAATCACCTTAAATAGTGATAAGAAGTCTATTTTTAAACAAAAGAGTGATATTTTAAATGTTTTAAAACATGATTTATTGTTTGAAATAGCAGAATTTATAAGTATGAATAGGAAACAGTTTATTAAAAACTAAAAACCTAGAAAGGAGATAAAATAATGAATCAAAACGATTTTTTAGGTAATGTAAGAACTGGAACAAGAGGTGAAAAAGACAATCCTATAGCATTAAGTTATTTTGATGTTCACAAGGACAGATCAACATCAATGTTAGCAGTAGAAATTTTTAATCAAACATTTAATAAACCAACAGAACTTATAATAAAACCTGAAGGAGAAGATGCACTAAAAATTTACTATGAGCTATACAAAGGTAAAACTTTAAAATGTATAGGTAATGATAAGTATGGTAAAATGTTAAACGACAAGGGTAAAAGAGAAAATATTGTATGTAATAGTGAATGTGAGCATAGGAAGAATAATACCTGTAAAAAAAGGGGAAGGCTACATTTTAGAATTAAGGGTATTGAAGATGAAGGAGTATGGTGTTATCCAATAGGGAGTGAAAATGGTATAGAAAATATCCAAAAGTATTTAGACTATATGAAGAAAAAAGATATTGATATCTCTAATGAATGGTTTAGGCTATTTTTGGAAGGACAATACAATGGTGCAAGAAAAAATTATATACCAGATATCCAGAGATTAAATTTAAAATTTAATAATGAACCAATACAAGATAATAAAAAAGAAGAGTCAAAACCTACAACTCAGGTGCAAAGTAGCCAAGATGAAAAGTTAAATTACATATTATACAAAGGTGCAAGAATGGTAAAAGTTCAAAATGAGAATTTACCACAGTTATTATTTAAAACAACAAAAGGTGAAGATATTTTATATTTGCTAAATCAAAAATCTAATAAGAATATATTAAAGTTAGATAAGGAGTCTGTTATATTACCAACTAAAATTAATAATATTAATGGAGCTGTAATTTTAGAAGATTATAAAATAATAAGAGCAGTTCCGATAGAAGCAAAAAAAGCAGGATAAATTGGGTGTTTTATCTGCTTTTTTTATATATCAGGAAGGGGTAAAAAATGTTAAAAGTTTGTAAAAAAATATTAATAATACTACTTATAATAATCATGGAAATAATATTATTTTCATGTAAGATTATATCTAAATTTTGGAGTAAATACAATAGGGATATTAAAAAAACATTTAATGAATTTCATGATGTATTAAGAAGAGAAATTGCATAAGTAAGGATTTAGATATGACTAATAAATTTAAATATGGAGAAGTAGTATTTATTAATGGAAAAGGTAAAATTTCAAATAAACTAATCAAAAGTAAAATTGGGATAGTGAAGGAAAAAGAGTATTACTATAATGATTACTATGTAGAAGTTTTCTTCGGTCAAGATGATTGGTTTAATGAAAATGATTTAACAAGAGCTATTGAAAGAGTCAATGGCAAAACTAAAAAATATGATGTAATGATTGTATCTACATCAGATGGAATAAATAAAATATATGAAAGTTTAAAAGAAATATCAAAAGATAACAAATGGGATAAGATAAATTTAAAAAAGAGATTTTCTAAAAGTAATATTGAATACTGTGCATTAGGTTGGAATAATACTTATTGGCCTGAAACAAATAAGTCTGTAATGGCAATAAATAACACTATTAAATCTTTTAGAGCAAATAACATTCCATATCAATATTTAATTGTTGGAAAAAATATTGATTATTTAAAAAGGGAAGAATTTATTGAGAATGACTCAAATGTTGACGTTGTAGATATTTCAGTAAAATTAAAAATTTAGGAGGATATATATGATAGCTGAAAAGATTATAAAAATTATGGAAGAAGTACAACCAGTAATACAACTAGATGATGACCAATATGGAGTGGAAAAGGCAATTCAAGTAATACATCCACTGTTAATAAAATATAAAGTAATAATAATTCCTTTAAAAATACTTAATTGCTCAACTACAAATTCTAATAAATCAGCAAATATAGGAATGCTATATCAGTTCATTGATGCTGAATCTAAGGAGAAGGAAGCTATTGAAGTTGAAATATTAGGTGGTGGCTTTGACGAAAAAGGTAATCGTGCTATATACAATGCTTTGTCTGGAGCTTATAGATATGCACTTCAACAAGTATTTGCATTTACAGTAAAAGATAGAGATGATGTTGAAAAAAGTAATGACAACAAAGAAGAAGGACAAGCAGTAAATCAAGCATCTGGTAATAATGTCGAACCTTCAAAAGAAGAACCAAAAGATGTAAATGAATTAACAAGTGATGAACTAGATAATCTATTTAGGTTTGATTCGGAGGTGGCTTAAAATGATAATAAAATCTATTAATAATGTTGTAGGATATAAAGCACTACCAGATGGCTTTAAAATGGATTTTGACGAGAAATTGACCTATATTATAGGTGATAATGCAAAAACAAAATCGACTATCTTAGAAGTTCCATTTTATACATTAACGGGATATAACTTAACAGGAAGTGATAGAGATCATTTTAAAGACATTAATAGACCAAATTTAAGAAGTATAATAACTGATATTACCATTATCGATAATGAGGGCAGAGAAAGGAATATCGTGCGTTCTAAAGGTAAGGAAAACTATATTCTAGTAGATGGATTAAAGACAACACAAAAAGATTTATCATCTTTATTTGATTATAGAGATGTTCATATTTTTACATGTGCATATAATCCATATTATTTTAGAAGTTTAGAACAAGCAAAACAAAGAGAATTATTGGTTAATCTCTTACCTAGTATTAGTCCTAATGATGCTTTTGATTTATTGGATAATATGGATAAAGAAACTTTAGGTGGTCCAATTGTTGATATTAAAGGATATTGCGAAAATAAAAGAGCAGATAAAAAGTTATTAACAAAAGAGATAGATACTAATAATGGGAAAATAGAAATATATCAAAAAACTGCTTTAATACAAGAAGGTGAAATATTAGAATTTACTGAAGCAACAGAACTTGAATATTTAGAGAAAAAATATGAGGAACTTTTAAATAGTTCAGATAGCAATATTAACATTGCAGAACTTGAAACTAGCATTAGAAGTTTAGAACAGAGGTTGGATAATTTATTAAAGTTTGAGCTTGAAAAAATAAAAGTACAATATACTGAAGAAGTAGGTAAATTAAATAACATTAAATCTTCTAAATCTATATGTCCAAACTGTAAACAAGAGGTTAAAAATGAAAAAACCATAGAAAGATTAAGTTTATATTATTCTAACAATATTAATAATCTTAAAGATAAAATGAATACAATGAAAAATGATGTGAAAAGTATGATGGATTTACGAAAAGTAAAAATTGAAGAGTATAATAAACTTAAAACTCCTGAAATGCAAAATATTGAATCTCAAAGAAAGGATATGAAAAAAAGACTAGAAGAACTTAAAAATAAACAACAAGAGATAATTGCACATAATAAGGAAGTTCAAATGAAGTCTAAGGCTATAAAAGAAGCTAAAAATATGCTTGATATATTGAAAAAAGCAAATCAAGAGATATTAGCAGATATTGATAAAATAGAAATGCAATTAAAGGCTGCTGATAGATTAAAAAGAGCTACTATTCAAGCACAATTAAACAATGTAAAAGAATACTTAGATAAAGTGACAATTGATTTTAGCATAATTGATGAGAGAACAGGTGAACTTAAAGATGTATATATTGTTAAATACAATGGTGTTGAATATAAAGACCTTTCAAAATCATATAAAATGAGAGCAGATTTCGAGATTGCAAATTTAATAAGTAGAGCTACTAAAATAAATAGTCCAATGATTATAGATGATGCTGAAAGTATAACTAATATTAAAAGCATTCAAGACTTACAAGTTATAGTTTCATTAGTTGTTAAACATAGTGATTTAGAAGTTTTATATGATTATCAAGAAGTATTAAAGAAATTTAAAAATTCTATAGATATGCAGATAAATTTGAATCAGTCACTTATGTTAGAGCAAGTAGCTTAATAAGTAAACAGAACTATCTTTTGAGATGGTTTTTTATTTTTATAAGGAGGAAAAAATGGACGTATATCAAGAGTTTGTTAAGTTGATGAAAAACAATAAAATAAAACCTGAACAAAAAATAACACTTTGTTATAGACAGGAATTTGGAGAACTAGCAGTATGTAAAACAAAATTTTATCATTGTGAAAAAGTACCATCATATAATAACTGCCCTGAAGATAGATACATTCTAAAAATATACCATTTACCAGTTGGAAAAAGGAATATGAGAACAATTAATATATTACCTGGTTGTTGTATGGTTATTTATGATAATCATGTTGATATTGATGTAGATGATATAAACTACAATATTTCTTATAGAGATGGATTAAAAATCATGGAGAGTAAATATAGGCATTTTAGCAATGAAGTTTTTAAAGATTTAGTAAGGAAATATCCAAATTATTTGCTAAGCAAGGTGTGATATTAGGAGGAAAAGATTATGCTTAAAATAAGAAAATTTTTACAATATCGCAAATGTATAAGATGTGGAAAAGAATTTCTTGCTTTTCAAGTTCAAGAATTTAATCGTAAAAAAGAATGTATTTGTACTAATTGTAGAGATGTTCAAGATTATACAACAAGGAATTTTGAGACAAGAGGAAAAAAGACAGAAATGAGCTTTTCTTTTGAGTTTGAAACATCAAGAAGATGCAGTGAACTTTATGAATTGTATAAATATGGATTTATAGCCTGTTATGATGGAAGTATTTCAGGATCTGAGTGGAAATCAGCAATTTTTAATAATCGTAAATCGTTTCATTATGTTTGTAGGCAAATAGATAAATTTAAAAAATATGTTGGAAGCAACTGTGGTACGCACCTTCATGTAGGTACACAATATAAAGATAAAATGCGACAATTCGAAAATGAGTTATTTAAACCGATTTTGCAAGTTATGAGAGATAATCCTGAAACAACAAAGAAATTTTGGGGTAGATATTTTGGACATTATTGCAGTCAGTACATAGATAATTGCAGATATAACAGCTTTAATACAAGGTCAAGCGTTGATACTCTTGAATTTAGATTATTAAAGTTTAAAAATGCAGAACAATATATAAAAGCTTGTGATTTTTGTATTTGGGTGACTAGATATATTAATTATCACATAAAAAAAGACAGCTTTAATACTGCAAAAGCAATTAAAGTTGGTGAGTTTATAAAAGAAAGATATAAGGAGGTATCAGGTACAAATGTGCAGATTAGTGTTAATGAACAAACAGGGTGAAAAAGAAATTAATAGAAGATATGGACTCAGTCAATATTTAAAATATTTAGAAGAGAGCTATGGAGGACATGGAAATGGATTTATAGCTGTTAAAAATAAAAAAATTGTATCATACTCTAAAGGTATAAATCTTGATGTAAGAGATATTGCTAATCAATTGAAAAATACAGAATATGATTGGGCAATTTTTCATACAAGACTTGCATCTGTTGGTAGTAAGAATGATAGAAATTGTCATCCTTTTATAAAAGGCAGAAATATTATTGCAATGAATGGAACTGAGGATTCAGTTTCATTTTTAAGTGATGCAAAAGACATAACAGATACAGAAGCTATACTTGATATTATGAGTAAATACAATTTAGGATTAGCAGCACTTACAAATTTAAACAGTATATTTGTTGGATTTCAAAATGGAGAACCTTTTATGGTAGCTAATAATACAAGAAATATTATGCTTTTATATAAAAAAGAAAATGATGCTATCATATTTGCTTCAGAATTTCCAAAGAATCTTAGAAAAGATATTTATGAATTTAAGGAATGCTATGTATGGAATAATGACGCTATAAATGAAAATATTATTAAGAAATACAAACCATCAAAACCTGTTAGCATATCTAAGTGGTATGATTATTATGGGTTTGATGAAGTTTATGGACAAGGTTATTTTAAACGAAGTAATGAGGCAGGTGATAAATATGCCGTATAACGTATCACATAAGAATATTTTAAAAAAATTAAATATTGCTAATGAAACAGGTAGATTTAAAAAATATCCTGATTTTTTATTGGGAAAAACTTGTTTAGTGAAAGTTAATGGAGATGACTACTTAAGACAAGATGAATTTATGATTAAAGCAGACTTTCCAATTCTTCCAAGAAGTATTATTGTTTATGGAAAAAAACATAGGCCTAGTGAAGATGATACTGACAACATTTATTTAAATTACTGGTTAGAAGTATTTATAAAAACAATTGAGTGTGGGAAAATGACAAATAGACTTTTTAAAAAGAGTTCAAGTAAAAACGAGCTGACAATAGGTTTACCACTAACATTTAGAATGAATGCTTTTAATGGTTATTCTTGGAGTAAGGAAAATATTATAAAATTTCTATCCTGTTTGTTTGGAATAGAGATACAAGAATCATATTTCCATCAGCAGATATTCTTAGATTATGATTTAGCTGCATAAAAAATAAATAAAATGGAGGATAAAATATATGGAAAAAATAAGATATGAATCAGTTTACATTTTGAAACCTATTTTGACAAAGGAAGAAATAAACAAAATGATAGAAAGGTTAAGTGCTGTAATTGATGATAAAGGAAAAGTAATAGAAATTCAAAATATAGGAATAAAAAATCTTGCATATTTAATTAAGGGATTTGCACAAGGTCATTATTTAATAATGGATTTTGAAATAGATTCTGATAAATATAAAGATGGAATTTCACAAATTGAGCAAAGAATAAGAACTTTTGAGGAAGTTATTAAATTTATAGTAATACGAAAAGAAGATTAAAATTAAAAAAGAAGGGAGATAATTTAATATGAATAAAGTAATTTTATTAGGAAGATTAACAAAAGATGTGGAGGTTAGATATACTCAAAATAGTAATACATTAGTTTCAAGTTTTACACTTGCTGTTAATAGGAGATTTATAAAACAAGGAGAAGAAAGACAAGCAGACTTCATAAATATAGTAGCTTGGAGTAAACTTGGAGAATTTATAAGTAAATATTTTAAAAAAGGACAACAAGTTTTAATAGCTGGAAGAATTCAAACTAGAAACTATGAAGATGATAATGGACAAAAACATTATATTACTGAAGTTATAGCAGAAGAAGCATATTTTGCAGATAGTAAGAAAGAAGGAGATAGTTCAAACAACAATGCTTCTATACCAGAAAGTAATGAATTTGGTGTAATTAGCAATGATGATGAGCTTCCATTCTAAATATTTCTAAAATAAAGAAGGTGTAATTTATATTACATCTTCTTTGAATTTTATAATGAAAAGAAGTTTAAATTATATTAATGGAGGATAAAAATGGAACAAAATAATAAAGTGAATTATTGCATAGTAAAAAGAAGAGTCGGAAAACAAAAAAGACAAGATGGCTTATTTTATTATGATTTAAGACATTATGATAATAATTTAAGTAAATATGTAATTGAAGAAAATGTTTTTGTAAATTTTTACGGAACTATGATTACAGATAGACCAATATTAAATGGGGAAGAGTATTTAGACTATAAGGATTTTTTCAATATTTACAATACTGTTAGAGATCAAAACTTGAATCCATTTAAAAAATACAAACAACAGAGGTGAAAGCATATGCAAAGTATTATAAGTTATAAAGATAGAGGAAATTTTGGTAATTCATCATATAGAGGTAATTGTTCAGGATATGTTATAAAAGACTTGTTAGAGCATTTCTTTCCAACGTCTAAACCTAAAAAATTTGTTGAAATTTTTAGTGGTGGAGGAACTGGTAGAGATGTTGCAAAAGCATTAAATATTACGAACAGTCTGCATTTAGATATTAATAATGGTTGGGATGCTTTAGAAGATGAAATACCATCAGGTTCAGATTTTGTTTTTTCACATCCACCATATTGGGATATTGTTAAATATGAAAATGAAAGAGGATATTTTAATACAAACGATTTATCTAATAATATGCCTTATGAAGAGTTTATAAAAAAATTAAATAAGATTAATGCAAAAATATATTGTAGTTTAGTAAATGGTGGAAGACATGCTATTTTGATTGGTGATGTTAGAAAAAAAGGTAAATATTATAGCATTATAAAGGATATGGATTGGTATGGTGAATTAGAAAGTCATATCATTAAAATACAATATAATTGTGTATCAGATAATAAAGTGTATAGTAATAATAATTTTATTCCAATAAAACATGAGCATCTTTTAATATTTAAGAAAAATGATGTCTTAGTTGTAAATATTAAGCATAATCAAGAGATTAAAACAAATATTTTAAATTCTATAAGTGCAACTTGGAGAGATTTAGTTCAAGCAACAATTGAATACTATAAAGGCAAAGCTACTACAGAACAGATTTATGAATTCTTAAAAAAATCCAAAAAAGCAAAGAATAATAATTTTATAAGAGAAAAGATAAGACAGGTATTAAATACAAATTCTAATTTTTATAAATTAGATAATACTTGGTGTCTAAATATTGGTTAAAGATAGATAAATTTCTATCTTTTTTTAGGAGGTAAATAAAATGAGATTATATATAAAAGATGAGTATAAGAAGTTTGTAAATTTATTAGATTTTTCAAGAGGAAAATATAGTACAGGTCAAGTGTTTGAAGATTTTTTATATATGTCAGCAATAGCTTTAAAAAATAGTTGCGATTTCGATAAAAATGAAGAAGATTGGTACTTTTCAATCATTAAGAAATATGAAAAAAATGAATTAGAAGTTTTTCCAAAATTATTAGCAGAGTTAGTATTGATAATAGTTAAAAATGACAAATTTACAGATGTTTTAGGAGAGATATATCAAGCAATTAATCTTAATTCTAAAGGAAGTGGGCAGTTTTTTACACCAAATCATTTAGCAGAAGCTATGGCTAAGATGATAATTGATAAACCATCAAATACTGATGGAGTAATAACTGTAAATGATCCTGCTTGTGGAAGTGGAGTTTTATTATTAAATGCAGCAAATAGTTTTAAAGATGAAAATATTGATTATTCAAAAAAACTTCTTGTATATGGACAAGATATTGATATTAGGTGCTTTTGTATGACATATATACAATTGTCTTTGGCAGGAATACCAGGAATAGTAGTTTTAGGAAATTCCTTATTGAATGAAAAAAGAAAAATATACTATACACCACAATATGTTAAGAATTGTTTAGAGAAAAATAATAAAAAGAATAAAGCAAGTTAAAGGAGTGAGTATGTTGGAATTTTATATTGATAGAGAAATAAAAAAGTTAGGTAAACAAAAAATTAAAATAACATCAGATGAAATAAAACAAATCGCTGAGTTTTATTCAAATAACAATAGTGATGACTCAAAGGATTATTATAAGAATTTAATTTTAGAATTAATATCAAGAGATTATTCAAAGAGATATAAAGAGTTTTTAATAAATAACCATAGAGAGTTTATAAATGAATTAGTTGATTTTTGCTTTCATAACCAATATTTAATCGACACAGATGGAATAGCAATGATTTATGAATTGGATATTGATAATAAAAAACAATTAGACCAATACTTTAATGAAATGTTAAACAATCAACCTTTAGATGAGTTTATAGAGGATTTGGTTAATGATTTTGATGAGATAACTACAAGCGATTTGCAAGGAGTGGTTCAAGCTCGTTGTATGAGGACGAAAGAAGATGAAAACGCAATCTTAAATGAAATTTATAATAAAGTTGATAAGAAAATTTAGGAGGAAATATTATGAGAGAAAATATGAAATTATTTATACAAGAATGTAATAAAAAAATAAAAAAAGAACATACAAAAATTAATATTTGGAAGAAGAGAATTTCAGAATGTGAATCAATAATAGGAATAGTTAGTCAAACAGATAATTCATCAGCTGTTCAAATGTACAGAAATAAAATTGATGAGTATTTAATTAAAATTGATAATGCAATGGAAGAAATAAGACATAATGAAAGTATAAAACTAACATTAAGAGATGTTGATAAAATTATAAAAAGAGGGGTGAAGAAGTGTGCCTAATGTAAGTTATAAAAAGTTGATTGCTGGAGTACAAAAAGTAATTGAAAGAGGAGATTATATTGAATGTTTAAAGATGATGAAAAAAATGAGAAATTATAAATATAGTTTTACTAATTCAATGTTAATATATGCTCAAAATCCAAATGCAACAATTGTTAAAGGATTTATGAGTTGGCAAAAACTTCGGCAGAGGTATAAAAAAACATCCTAGAAGTATCTATATTTATTATCCTATAAAAACAAAGTCAAGAGATAGGATTGAAGGACAACAAAATTTTGAAGGTATAGAGCAAAAAGAAAGAAGTCAAGAAGGAACTACAGAAATGATTAATGATATAACATACAGAAGGACTGTGATTTTTGATATAGCAGATACATATCTTCATAAAGGTGTAAAACCTGTTCCAATACTAGAAGATAAAATTGATAATAATACAACTGAAGACTTTTACGAAATTTTAAAATCTATATCTAAATGCCCTGTTATAGAATGTGAAAATACATTTGGAGGTAAAGGGTATTATGATAGTAAAAATAATAAAATAATTATAAATAGTGATCTTACACAAGATGATAAAACAGCAACTCTTCTTCATGAAATGACTCATAGTTTATATGATGATTTTGTATATAAGGAAGAAAGGCAAAAAAGTGAGATATTCGTTGAATCTGTTGCATTTTTAGTAGCAGATTATTTTAATTTCGATACAAGTCTTTGTAGTTTTGGATATATAACTCATTGGGCTAAGGATAATATAAATGAAGTAATAAAACTTGGAAAGAAGATACAAGACACATCAAAAGAATTTATAAAAATGATAGAAGATAAACTTGATAATCAATTAAAAATAAGTGCATAAAAATAAGAAATTAATAGAGTAAGTTAAATCTTACTCTATTTTAAGGAGGAGATAATATGAGTCACTTTTCAGTTGCTGTATTTACAGATGAAAATACAACTGTTGAAGAATTGTTAGAACCATTTTACGAAGGGATAGAAGTTGATAAATATATAGCATTAACAAAAGAAGATATTATACAAAGGGGAAAACGTAAAATAAATCATTTAAAAAAATTATATAAAACATATATGAAAGACAAAAGAAAATATAGAAGAGAAAATTTCAGAAACATTGAACATTTAAGACTTATAAAAAGAGTACCAATAATGGCTAAATGGAATAATGAAAAAATCTATAAATATGAAACTAGGTTTTATGAAAAAGAAGAGATAGCAGAAAATGGAGGTATATATTCCACATATAATCCAATATCTAAATGGGATTGGTATGAGATAGGTCGGAAGATGGCGTGATAGGTTAATAGTTCCAAAATATAATTATAAAAAAGATATAGACTTTTCACAGGCAGATAATATAATGACAGATAAGGAAAATAAAGAAATCACGGTATCAAAAGGCAGGATAGCTAAACATTATAGATATGTTGATTCAGCTTTAATAAAAAACATAAAATGGGATCTTATGGAAGAAATAGAAAAGAATAATTTAGAACCATATGAAGATTTTATCGAAAAATCATTTTATTCAAAAGAATACTTAAAAACTAAATATCCAACAGAAGAAGAATACAAAAGAAGTTTTACTAAATTTTATACTTATGCTGTTTTAACACCTGACGGAGAATGGCACGAACCAGGAAAAGTTGGATGGTGGGGAATTTCAAGTGCAACACCTGAACAGGAGATAGAATTTGAGAAAAACTATGAGGAAAAATTTATTAAAGTAGCGAATCCAGAATGGAAATTAACTATAGTAGATTGCCATATATAAAAAATAAAGTTTAAATTGTAAAATATAATTTTAAGAAAGGAAGAAATATATGAATCAACAGGAAATCTTGAATAGAACTAGCATTATAAATGTTAAGAATAAATTAAATCTTAATGAAGTATGTTCTTTTGGAGATACCATCTATGTAAATTGTCCTTTTTGTTATTCTGAAAATGGAGATATGAAATTAAATGTTTCAAATAACAGTTATGTATGTAAAAAGTGTGAAGCTAAAGGTTATTCAATAGGTTTATATGCAAGATTAAAATTAAAAAGTAATAAAGAGGCTTTTAAAGAACTAATATCCTTAGAACCAGAAATTAATTTTGAATATACTCCAACAACATATAACAATAGAAAAAATGAAGATGAGCTTGATATTGTATATAGAGAACTATTAAGAAATTTGAAACTTGAAGATAGGCATTATAAAAAACTTATTTCTTATGGATTTACAAATGCAGATATTAAAAATATTGGATTTAAAACAATTCCACTTAATGAAAGCAAAAAAATTGAAATTTGCAAAAAACTTATTAAAAACGGATATGAACTACAAGGTACACCAGGATTCTATCAAAATGCAAATTTTAAATGGACTTTTAAAAGTCATAGTGGAATTTTTGTACCAGTAATTAATAATAATACTATCATTGGTTTAAGAATTCATTTAGATAAAAAATATAATGCAAACACAACTGATATATGGTTTAGTAGTAAAAATGAATATAACGGAAGTAAGGCTAAAAATGAATTTATGATATTAAGACCAGAAGGTTTTAATATTCAGCTTGTAAGCAATAATAATAAACAAGATGTAATTATTGCTACTGAAATGATATTAGCTCACAAACTACATTCTATATATAAAAACGAAATAGTTATTGGAATACCAAATATCATATCAAAATCGGAAACCATAAGACTTGCAAGTTTAGTAAATATTGATAATGTTTATTTGGTTATGGATTTTCATACAATGTCAAATTCAGCTGTATCTGCAATAGAAAATTTATATGACTATCTTGGTAAAGACAAAATAATAAACCTACTATCATTTAATCAAGGTGAGATACCAGAAGTAATAAAGGATAGATTTAATATAGGTGAGATAAAACAAAATATAGCATAAGGAGGTTCTTATGAGTAATTTTTATATGTCAGAGGAAGATTTAAAAATACTAAAAAAATCAATAATTAAAGTTAAAAAAAGTAAAATCTTTAAAGAACTTGAAGAGGCTAAGAGATTAGAAAAAATAAAAGAAAATAAAACGTCAGTAAAAGCTGCGTAAAATTGTAAGGAGTTTATTATCATATAAGCTCCTTATATAAATTTAAGAATAAAGGAGAGATTAATATATGTTAAAAATGTTAAGTAAAGAAAGAAAAATGGCTAAAAAAATTAAATTAATGTTAAATAAAAGAGGTTTTATAGTAGATGTAAAACCAGCAAAGGGAACTAAAAGTGTTTATTTAAAACTTGATAATGGAGCTTGTCCAGGTATAAGAATTAGTAATCATAAAAATAAGAAAACAAATTATTGTTTTAATATGATTAATAATTATAATGGTGCAAGAACAGAATTCTCAAATGGTCAAACTAAACACTTCTACAATTTTAATTCAGTAGGAAGACTTATAAGTGAAGTTGAAAGGGAACGATCTAATAAGATTATAAAATATGGTTATTCAAACTATATTAAGAAAAGAAATAAAGAAACTATAGTTTATAACTATAATAGGGCAGCATAGGAGGAGTAATATATGTCATCAATAAAAATTGATAAACCAAAAGAAGTAAGTAAAGGAATATATGAAATTATTGCACCACATTTTACTCATAAGGTATTGGGAGAAATTTGGTATGAATATATGAATTTTAATGCTAATAATGGAACGATCATTTATTTATTAAATTTAGCTAGTATTATTCCTGCTGATAAAACTAGCATATTAAACATAACGGATTATATTATAAAAATTAACAAATATGGAGAAGAGAAAGTCAATGGTGCAAAGGAATTTAGAAAATTTATAGTTAAATATCCTGAAATATATATACAAGGCATAATGAATGAATATAAAAATAAGCAAAAATTTAATAAGAAGGAGAAATAATAGTGTTATATATGATAAAAAATTATGGTTGTGATGATACAACGACAAGTGTAATGAAACTAACAAAAAGTGAATATAAAACGTTAACCAGATTTATTAGAAAAAATAATTTAAATTCAACTCATGAATGTCAACCTATAATTGAAATTTTTAAATTTAAAAAGAAAAAATAAAATTTAAAAGGTATTAACGATTGAAGTTAGTACCTTTTATTTTTCATTACAAACAAAACAAATGTTTGACAGCGAAGAAAAAAAGTGGTATAATTCCAAAAAAAGATTAGGGGGTGCAACTTGAATAAAGTATATTTAGTTATTGATTTAAAATCATTCTATGCTTCAGTAGAATGTGTTGAAAGAGGGTTAGATCCATTTAATACAAATTTAGTAGTTGCAGATCCTAGTCGTGGAAAAGGTGGAATATGTTTAGCAATAACTCCTGCAATGAAAATGTTAGGAATAAAGAATAGATGTAGAATATATGAGATTCCATCAAATGTAAAATATATAACTGCACTACCAAGAATGAATAAATATATAGAATATTCAGCAAATATATATGCTATTTATTTAAAATATATAGCAAAAGAAGATATTTATCCATATTCAATTGATGAATGTTTTTTAGATGTGACTAATTATTTAAATACCTATAATATGAATGGTATGCAACTAGCTAAAAAAATAATGAAGGATGTTTTTGATACTTTGGGAATAACTGCAACTTGTGGAATAGGTACAAATATGTATTTAGCAAAAGTAGCATTAGATATAATGTCTAAACATAGTCCTACAAATATAGGTTGGCTTAATGAAGAGAGATATAAAAAGGAATTATGGCATTATAAACCTTTAACAGATTTCTGGCAAATTGGAGTAGGAATTGAAAGAAGATTAAATAAATTAGGACTACATGATATGTATGATATTGCTCATTGCAACGAAAAGAAGTTGTATAAAGAATTCGGTATAAATGCAGAGTTTCTAATAGACCATTCAAAAGGAATAGAACCATGTACTATTAAAGATATTAAAGACTATAAACCTAAAAGTAATTCAATAAGTAATAGTCAAATTTTATTTAAGGATTATAATTATGATGATGCAAAATTAATAGTAAAAGAAATGGTAGAGTTATTATCACAACAATTAGTACAGAAAAATTTAGCAACTGACTGTATTAAACTTTATATAGGATATTCAAAAGATATTAGAAAGGCAACTGGAGGAACAAGAAGATTACATGATTTTACAAATCAATATAGCAAATTAGTTTTTGAATTTTTAAAACTATATGAACAAACAACAGATAAAGATAATCCAATTAGAAGGGTAGGAATATCTTTTGAAAGACTGCAGCAAGACGAAAATGAACAGCTTAATTTATTTGAAAGTATTGAAAGTAAAGATAAAGAAAAAAGGCTGGAAAAAACTATAATTGAACTAAAAGCAAAAATGGGTAAAAACGCAATTCTAAAAGGTATGAACTTAGAAGAGAACGCAACAACAATAATAAGAAATAAATTAATAGGAGGTCATAATGGCTACTAGCAGAGCTGATAGAGCTAAGCAGTTTATGGCATTTGATGCATTAAAAGGATTACAAGAAGCATATAGGGAAAAAGAAATTATATATGAAGATAGAATAGATTTATCTGAAGAATCTGAAAGAGAATTATCAGAAAAACTTTTAATGATTGAACCAGGAACTACTATACAAGTAAAATATTATAAAAATAGAAAGTATGAAACTATTTTAGGAATAGTAAAGAAAATTAATCCAGTAAAAAGAAAAATCGTTATAGAAGATGAAATAAATATTAATATAAATGATATTGCAGATATTACTATTATTTAGAGCTTATTTGAAAAAATATAAAATATCTGTTATTATATTAACAAACCAATGATAACATTCTAGAGTCAATAAAAAGGATTTTGTTATGAATAAAATATATAAAGAACCAATAAAAGACGAAGCAGAAACAACAATAAATGTATTATATAATGAAAATAAGTTAGTTTTATATACTAACAAAGTTTCCTTGCAAAAACAACTTGTTAAAATTATAGGAGAACCGACAAAAGAATTTAAAATTAAAAGAAGTATAAGTCGGAAGCCTTTGGGAAATTTCACTTGATGAAAAGACTAAAATATCAAGGTTAGTATTAAAAGCTAATATTTTTGAATTATAGGAGTAAAAAATGACATTACAAGATATAAGAAAAAGCATAGACAAAAAAATTGAGCAAAATGAAAAAATAATAAAATATACATATTATGAATTAAGAGTAAAAGAAGATAAAAGTATTGAAGATACTGAATTGTTTATAAAATATGCTAAAATGATATTAGAAAACTTAAATTATTCCGTATATACAACAGGACAATTTTATTCTTATCAAGGTGAAAACAAATATATTGATATAAATGAATTGCTAGTTGCTATTAAACAATAAATGGAGGAAAATACAAATGAGTTATAAAATATTTGATGTAGTAGAATTACATAACGGAAAAAAGGGTACTATTGTTAACATTAATAAAGGTGAAATAGCAGTAGATATTGTTGATGAAAGTGGAATTTCACATGGATTTGCTAATGTTAAGCAAAAAGATGTCAAAAGAATTATAATTACAAACAATTGACAAAACTTTCCAAGAGGAATATAATATTAATATAGTAAAGGAGACATAAATTATGACCAATTTTAATAGTATTAAATTAAATAATTGGTGGAATGTATGGGAGAAAAATCACCCATACAGTTTTGTCGTGCTATAAAATTTATTTAGAATATAAATTAAGCACATGTATGAGTGATTAAAACTTATATATGTGCTTTTTGTTTTAGGAGGTGGTGCATATGGAGGCTGACTGGGATTGGAAAAAATTAAAATTTAATTTAAAGAGAGAAGGAATTTATTATGAATTATGGAGAATTTGGTGGGCAATATGTGCCACAAGATTTAAAAGAAAAATTACAGGAAATAGAAAAAGAATTTGAAGAAGCTATTAAAGATGAAGAGTTTAAAAATGAATATTTATATTATTTAAAACAATATGTTGGAAGACCTACACCTTTGTACTTTGCTGAAAATTTAACTAAGTATGTAAATGGAGCTAAAATCTATTTGAAAAGAGAAGATTTAAACCATACAGGAGCTCACAAAATTAATAATGCATTAGGTCAAGTTTTAATAGCTAAAAGAATGAATAAGACACATATAATTGCAGAAACAGGAGCAGGACAACATGGAGTAGCAACAGCAACAATTTGTAGTTTGTTCAACATTAAATGCACAATATTTATGGGAAAAGAAGATATTAGAAGACAAAAAGTTAATGTAGAAAAAATAAGATTACTTGGTGCAACAATTAAAGAAGTAACTAAAGGAGAAGGAACATTAAAGGAAGCGGTTGACGAAGCTTTTGAGTATTTATTAAAAAATCAAGATGCATTTTATTTAATAGGTTCGGCAGTAGGGCCTAGTCCATATCCAGAGATGGTAAAATATTTTCAAAAAGTAATAGGAGAAGAAACAAAAAAACAAATAATAGAACAAGAACAAAAACTTCCTAAAGCAATAGTTGCATGTATTGGTGGAGGAAGTAATAGCATAGGTTTATTTACGGATTTTATAAATGAAAAAGTAGATATTTATGGAGTAGAAGGAGCAGGAAAAGGTCTTGAAACTGGAAAACATGCTAGTGCGATATATAACGATAAAATTGGAATTTTACATGGAATGAAAACATATATAATGCAAGATGAAAAAGGAAATATAAAGGATGCATATTCAATTTCAGCAGGTTTAGATTATCCTGGAGTTGGACCAGAACATGCATATTTAAATCAAATAGGTAGAGTTAAATATGATAGTATAACGGATAAAGAAGCTTTAGAAGCATTTAAACTACTTTGCAAATTAGAAGGAATAATACCAGCTTTAGAGAGTAGCCATGCAATAGCATATACAATTAAAATAGCAAAAAAATATAAAAAAGATGATAGTATTATTGTAAATTTATCAGGCCGAGGAGATAAAGATATTCAGACAATATTAAATATAAAATAGATATTATACAAGTAAATCATATAATCTTTTAAAAAATTATGTTATAATAAATTAAAATATTAAATAATGGAGAGATATATGGTAGATTTTGATGAATTTGTTGTTATGAAAGAAGGCTTTTTAAAAAAATTAAATATAGCAATAGATAGAATTATAGAAGAAAAACAATCTATGAATTTAGACTACGATTTTATAGAAAAAATTTTAAAATCTATGATTAAAAATAAAAATGTAAATAATAGTGATGTATTAGTTGTTGCACCAATTGATAGGAGTCAATTGTTAAGTATAACTTTAGATTTTTTTAATTCAATAGATCCTGAATTTTATAAAAAAACAATAGAAATAATACTTCAACAAAACAATGATATAAAGATGAACATGTATAATATTCATGAGGTTAGTGATTTTAAAACAAGAGATGAAAATGATTTCGTAGAACATACTCCTTATGGGGTGGTTCAAACAAGGAATGGTCAAGCTTTAGTTAATATACCTACAAGAACCGAATTAAGAGGTGAAGAAGAAAAAATAATAAATAAAAAAGATTGTACTTTAGAAGATTTATATACAGTAGTACATGAAATAGCACATTTATTTGACTTGAACTTAGATATAAGTAAACCAACAAAAAATGAAATAGCAGGAGAAAAAGAAACTTATGAAGATAATATTGCAAGGGAATTGACAGGGGAAGCGACTACAATTGCTTTTGAAGGATTACTTTCGGATTATTTACTAAAGAACACAGCATATCCAAAAGCAGCTATACAACAAATTAGCAATAAAAGAATTAATAGTTGCTTACAAAAAGCAAGGATTGTATATAGTAGATTATTATTAGCTAGAGAAAAAAATGAAAGAGGAGAAATTACACTTGATTTTATAGAAAAATTGATGAAAGATTATAATTTATCAATTCAAGACGTAAGATATATGGCAAGCAGTATAATAAATTCTCCAAAAGATATGCTTATGCAAAATAGATATGCAATAGGTGGGTTGATAGCTCCTACAATAATAAAAACATATAAGACTAAACGGTTCAGAGGCAATAAAAAGATATTTAGAAGAAGCCAAAAAATGCGACTTAAAATCAGCATTAAAACAAATTGGAATACAACTAAATGATGAAGGAATTAATGAAGTAATTAGAAATTTTCAAGAACATATGCAATTATATGATTTGGACATAGAGGGAAGATGATTTGCATAATTTGTATAAATATGATAGATTTATTAGAAAAATGGGGAATAAATGAAAAGAATAAAAGTATTAATAGCTGATACAGATAAAGAATATTATGAAAAACTTAAAAACGAAATAGAAGAGAATGAAGACATTAAAGTAATATCATATTGTAATGATGGTAAAGAGGCTATTGTAAAAATCAATTTAACAGAACCAGATATTGTTTTAATGGATAATATTTTAAATACATGGGATGGTATAGAAGTTTTAGATTATTTAAAATACAAAAATATAACTAATTTAAGCATTATTTTCTTATCGAGTATTTATAATGAAAAAATAAGGGATATGATAATATCACGAGGTGCGAAATGTGTTTTAGGTAAATTATATAATAAAAATGAATTGGTAAATATGATAAGAGAGTATTATAAACAAGATAAAATTAAAAACAAAAAAATAATACAAGAAAATAAACTAATGGAATATATTCAAAAAATTTTCATCGAATTAGGATTTAAAGTAAGTCATAAAGGCTATAAATATTTAAAAGATGTAATAATTATTAAATTTAATGACGAAGAAATAAAAGCAAAGTTCGCATATAAAGAAATTGCAAAGAAATACAAAACGACACCAGCATGTGTAGAAAGAGCAATAAATCATACAATTAAAACTGCGTTTTCTAATAATAGAGAAATGTTTTGGTATAATGTATCTTATAATAAAGATGAATGTCCTAAAAATGAAGAGTTTTTTAATATGATTTATGAAGAACTTATTATGTATTTTGATTTTTTTAACAACAAGTGCATTAGTGATGAAATAACAATATATGATGGAGAGTATTGAATTTATATGTTATGGTAAATTAGTTGTAAGAAAAGGTAAATATGAGGAATTCCTAGGGTGTAGTAATTATCCTAAATGCAAATTTACTGAAACAATAAAAATAATATTAATTAGTTTAAAGGAGAAAATATGGATTCAAGAAAATTATTAGATACATTATTAATTGCAGAACGATTGAAAGATGCAACTCGTCATTGCTATACAGCTAAAGGAAGACACGAGAGTGTAGCTGAACATAGCTGGATGATGACTCTAATGGCATTTTTTATTAGAGATGAATTTCCAAAAGTAGATATGGATAAGGTAATAAGAATGTGTATAATACATGATTTAGGAGAAGCGTTTACAGGTGATATACCAACATTTATAAAGACTGAAAAAGATGAAGAAAATGAAGAAATCCTATTATCAAATTGGGTAAAAAGTCTACCACCAAATTATTCTAAAGAAATGATTGACTTATATGAAGAAATGAAAGAACTAAAAACATCTGAAGCTAAAATTTATAAAGCTATAGATGGCTTAGAAGCATTGGTTCAACACAATATTTCGGATTTATCAACATGGAATTCTAAGGAATATGAATTAAATAAAACATATGCAGATGATAAAGTTTCTTTTTCTGATTATTTGATAAAGTTAAGACAAGAAATAAGAGAAGATACACTAAAAAAATTAAATAATGAAAATAAATGATTTATAATATTAAAAAAAGGTATATGGTTTCCAATATACCTTTTTATATTATAAGCTTTTTTTAAAATCTTGTAATAAATCTGATTCAGTTGTATCTAAAACTTTTGCTAATGCTGATAATTCAAAATCTTTAACAATTCTTTTGCTTTTTTCTATTTTGTATATTGAATCATAGTTTATATCAATACCAAGCATCATTAGCTTATTTGATAAGTCTGAACGTGACCAATTTTTTGATTTTCTTAATTTTTGAATTTTAGTTCCAATTACATTTGCCATTCCATTAAATTTTCTACTAATCATATAATAACCTCATTAATATTTTTAACTATTATATTGATTTTAGTATAAAAAACTGATACAATTTTAGTCGTGTTAGCAAGAAATGGAAAATTTAAGGATTTTAATGAATTATTATATAGAAAAAACATAATTAAATACGAACGTTATTAAGAATGATAAAATCATATATTCAAAAAATTATAAAGAGGAAATAATATGGAGATAGAAAAAAACTTACAAAATACAGGATTAATACGTAAAATTGATGAGTTAGGAAGATTTGTTATACCTGCAATATTGCGTGGTGAATTTAATATTAAATCAGGTGATAACATTAAAATGTATTTGTTAGATGATTTTATTATAATGAAAAAATTTATAAACAAGAGTAAACAAGATAGAAAAATTTCTATGAAAGTAGATGAATTGGGTAGAGTAGTAATACCTATCGAAATTAGAGAAAGACTTGGATTAGCAATGGCGACACCTATGGAAATATATGTAGAAAAAGAAAATATTATTTTAAAAAAATTTGAGCCATGTTGTGTTTTTTGCAAAAAAAGTAAAAAGCTTATAAAATATAAAAATAAACCAATATGTACAGGGTGTATTAGAGAATTAAAAAAACAAATTTAAAAGGGGGGAAATAATGGTTAAGAATAACAATATATTAAAAAAGCTCTATAGAGGAGAAATTTGTCCCGATGCTAGTTTTTTGCAAACAGAAGAATTTTTAGATAAAAGAAGCCAAAAAATTGAATTATATGAAGAAATAAAAAAAGAATTAAGTCCTCATGCATTGGAAAAATTCAAACGATATTCAGAATTAGAAAATGAATTATCTAGTTTGGATTCTGAAAATCAATTTATGATTGGATTTAAGTTGGCAACTAAATTAATATATGAGGGTATGCAAGAATAAAAATATTATTCTTGCATAAAATCTATTAGTTTAAGTATAATTTGTTTTTGGTTTTTATTTAAAGAATAAAAACCAATTAAATCTGTATCAATTTTATAATCATCTTTTATATTTAAGTACTCTTGCAAAACAACTGTAGGAGTTACTTCATATAAATTACATAATTTTATTAAAGTTGAAAGACTTCCTATTGTTTTATTTCGTTCTAAATCAGAAATATATCTAGTTCCTAAATCTAATTTTTCAGCAACATATTCTTGAGTATAACCTTTTGATTTTCTTATTTTTTTCCATACATCTCCAAGCAAAATTGGATCATTCATTATAATCACCTACAAATAAAATATCAAAAAATGTCGAAAAAACAAACAATGCAATATACGATATATTGTGGATTAAAACTTGAAAAATATTCGTCTTTATGATATATATTTGAAAGAACACATAGTTTATCAAATTTCGACATTTTTTTACTAAAACAATGTGATACTATAAAAATGAGTAGGTGGTGGAATGAATAAGTATTTAGATTTAACTAATTCACAAGAAAATATTTATGAAGTTGAAAAATCTTTATTAACATCAAATAATGCTTGTAATATTTTATTAGTTAGCATTAAATTTAGTAAAAATTTAAATTTTTATAAATTAGAAAAAACATTAAATAAAATAATAGAACTTAATGATTCTTTTAGAATCAGATTTATTGAAAAAGATGGAACAATTATGCAATATATTACAGACTATGTGTATGAACAAATTGATTTATTAGAATTTAATAAAGAGAGAGAATTTACAAATTATATAAATTCATTAAAGGAAAAATCAATAAATATATACAATAAATTATATGATTTTAAAATTGTAAAATATAATAAAGAAACTTATGTTATCTATAAAGTTCATCATATTATAAATGATGCATGGGGGATGACACAAGTTGCAGAACAAATAAAAGAGTTATATCCAATAATTGAAAATGTTGAAGTACTTGAAAAAATAAAAAAACAAAGTTATATAGAAGTAATAAAAAATAACGAACAATATAATATTTCTGATAAATATAAAGTTGATAAAGAATTTTGGAACGAATATGTTAAAAATCTTTCGACTGAAAAAATATATAATAAAGACATTTCAGAAAATAAAGCAGCAAGAGTGTCTGTAATTATTAATAAAGATATAACAAGTAAAATAAAGAATTATTGTAAGTTAAATAAAATAACAGAATATACATTCTTTTTAGCTGTAATTTCAATTTATTATTATAAAATACATAGCATAAATAATTTGAATATAGGAACACCTTTTATAAATAGAAACAAGAAAGAATTAAGCAATATTGGTTTGTTTGTTTCAAATTTACCTTTAAATGTACAAATTAATGAGAATGATTTATTTTTGGAAGTATGCAATATAATTTATAAAAATAATTTTAAATTATTTAGACATTCTAAGTTTCCATATACAAAAATACAAAAGCTATATGCAGATATAAATTATGCAACTAATATGTATGAAATAGGTTTTTCTTATCAAATTAATACTTTAAGTAATAAATTGAATGGTGATTTAGGAAAAACAGAATGGTATTTTACTAATTATCAAAATAATCCTATTACTATACATGTATCACAAATGAATGGGGTACTAGAAATATTTTATGATTATATAATCACGCTTTTTCAAAAAAAAGATATTGAAAATATACATTGTCTAATTATGCACATTATAAAGCAAGTTATAAACAGTGAAAAAATTGCTATAAGAGATATAAATGTTATTACTGAATTAGAGAAAAAGAAGTTATTAAAATTTAATAATACTGGCAAAGTAAAACTTGATGAAATGAGTATTTCTGACTTATTTGATGTTATTTGCAAAAAACATTCAAATAGAATTGCAATGAAACATCAAAATAAAGAAATAACTTATAAAGAGTTTTATAAAAAAGTATGCGATTTAGCATATACTTTAAGAAAAAACGAAGTAAAAAGAAACGCTCCAGTAGTTTTGATTTTTGATAAAAGTATTGAAATGATAATAGCAATGTTTGCTGTTATTAAGGCGGGTGGATATTATATACCTATTCTACCTGAAGAAAATGAAGATAGAATGGAATATATAATAAATGACTCTAATCCAGTATGTATATTAACCAGTAAAGTACATAAAGATTTAATAAAAAATAGGAATGTAATAATTGTTGATGAAGAGAAATTAGGAAACTTGGCTAATAAGATTAATAATATAAATTCTTGTAATGATATTATTTATTTGATTTATACATCTGGTTCTACAGGAAATCCGAAAGGAACAAAATTGTTGCATAAGAATGTGTATAGTTTATTATATTCAATTAATGAAGATAATAATATTAAAGCTTCTAAAAATGATATATCAATGTCTTTATTAAAGTACTCATTTGATGCATCAGGTATAGACATATATACATCTATATTAAATGGTGGAAAGTTAATATTAATATCTAAAGATGATGAACTAAATCCTAAAAAAATTATTAAAATTATGCAAAAAGAAAAGGTAACAAGAAGTTTTTTAGTACCAAAATGGATAGAACATATTAATAATATAGATAATGAAATAAATGCAGATTTATCAAACTTGAAAATTTTAGGAACAGGTGGAGAAACGTTAAAACCTAAATTAGTAGAACACTTATTTAATAAGTATAAAGATTTAAAAATATTAAATTTATACGGGCCAACAGAAACTACCATGTTTTCTACATACTCAATTATAGATAAGGATAATATTGAAACAAATTGTGCAACTATAGGAAAACCAATAAAATACAGTAGAGCTTTAATAGTAAATGATTTTGGGGATATAATGCCAACAAATACAAAAGGTGAATTAGTTGTTTATGAAGATACTTTCTCATTAAAAAATATTTCAAATGGATATTTAAATTTAAAGGAATTAACTGAAACAAAATTTCAAAATATTAGAAATGTTATTAAAAAGAATGAATTTATAGATATATATAAAACAGGAGATATTGCTAAAATA
This sequence comes from Clostridia bacterium, assembly GCA_017437145.1. Lineage (GTDB taxonomy): Bacteria > Bacillota > Clostridia > TANB77 > CAG-508 > CAG-452. The sequence goes on from JAFSBT010000002.1 coordinate 120,844, forward strand.
AATAACAAATTACAATTAGAGTATATCGGAAGAACAGACGATATGGTTAAAGTAAATAATGGTTATTTAGTATCTATAAATGAAGTTGAAGCAAAAGTTAATAAGATAATTGGAAATAAATATCAATTTTGTATTATAGATATAAATACTAATACAACGAAATCATTGATATTATTTATAAAGTCAAGTGAAAATGATATAGATGCAACATTAATAAAAAAACATGTCAATGGCAATTTATCTTTTTTTATGAGAATAAAAGATGTTGTTTCAATACCAGAATTTCCAGTAAATAATTCAGGAAAAGTTGATAAGAAGAAATTAAGAGAAAGTGCTAAAGATATCCTAAATTATAAAAAAATAATTTTACCAAAAACCGAAACAGAGAGTAAAATATACAATTTAATAAAAAATCAATTTAATCTTAATAATTTTTCAATTAAAGATGATTTTATGGATGATCTTGGTCTAGATTCATTAAATATGTCTATTTTACATTCACACTTAAACAACTCAAGAGTATTAATGCAAGACCTATATACTTATTCTAATGTAGAAGAACTTTCAAATTTAATAGATCAAAATATTATTAATGTAAATGAACAAAAATTTAATGATTTACCTATTAAAAATAATACAAGTAAATTTAATCTAAAACAAGTTTTATTAACAGGAGCAACTGGTTTTTTAGGAATTCATATTTTATTTGAATTATTAAATAATAAGAATGTAAAAAAAATTTATTGTTTAATTAGAAGTAAAGAAAATATAAGTAGCAAGGATAGGTTATTTAAAAAATTATCATATTATTTTAATTTGACAGAAGAATTAGAAGATAAGCTTAATGAAAAATTAATTGTAATTGATGGCAATTTAATAAAAGACAATTTTGGATTAAAAGAAAATGAATATATTAAATTACAAAAAAATATAACAACTGTAATAAATTGTGCTGCTAATGTTAGACATTATGCAAAATATAATCAGTTATATGAAACTAATGTAAATAGTGTAGACAATATTCTGAGATTTTGCAAAAATGATATATCATTGGCACATATGTCAACATTGTCTATAGCAGGATTTAAAGGTGATAATACAAAAAATATCATTTATGATGAGAATACTTTATATATTAATCAAGAGTTTTACAACAATCCATATTTAATAACAAAGTATTATGCAGAAGAAAAAATATTAAAAAGTAATGTTAACTCTAAAATATTTAGATTAGGAAATATTATGCCACGTTTAAGAGATGGTAAGTTTCAGGAGAATTATTCAGAAAATGCATTTCTAAATGCTATAGCCTTAATGACAGATATAAAAAAAATTGCTAAGGAATATTTAGAATTTAGAGTAGAATTTAGTCCTGTAGATGAATGCTCAAAAAGTATAATTAATATTTTAGAAACAAATGATAACAGTAAAGTTTATCATATTGTAAATGAAAATGAGATAAAAATAAAAGAACTTATAAATATGTTAGATTACATTAAAATTGATATTGTTGATAAACAAGAGTTTTTGATAACATTAAATAATTATAAACAAGTAGGAAGCCAATATATAAAGGAATATATTTTACAGAATGATCTAAATAAATATTCGATTGAGAATACACTAAAAGTATTGAATATGACAGGATTTAAGTGGGAAAAAACTAATCACAAGTATATAGCAAAAATTAGAAAAATAATTGAAAATAATAGGTGGTAGAATGAATGATAAAATAAACAAACTAAAAAATTCAAGAAAAACTTTTTTCTTTACAATTATATTGATAGATTTAATTACTGTTGCTTTAACTTATTTTATAATGCCTGTTGTACAAAGCTTTCCACCACTATCAGAGGATTTTGGCTTTCAAGAGAAAGTACAACAGTTAACTCACATTCAACAATATTTAATTGTTTTTATATTAGGTATTACAATTCATTTAATATCTTTTAAAGTTATAATGAAGAATATAACAGAATATATAAATAAATACACAAATAAAGAGAAAATATCTGATAATGAAATATTCAAAGTTAGAAAAGAATGTCAGAACATACCATACAAAGTATTAATAATTCAAATGTCATTGTTTGTAAGTATAGGTATTATATTTAATTTGATAATGTTAGTTCAATTTTTTACAATAGTAAAATTTACATTGATGATTGTAGCAATAACATCAATAGTTTCGTTATTAACATTTATTGCAACCCAAAAATACTTAAACAAAGTATTATCTTCAACTTATGAAATAACGAAAGCATATAACAAGGATATTGGATTTAGAGTTAATAATACAAAGAGCTTGATTTTACAAACAATTCCATTGATAGTAGTAGTTCTCGTAATTTTATCTTTAATAGGCTACTCAAAAGCTATAGAACAAAAAGGTTATGCAAGTGCAAACTATTATAAAGTATATTTAAAAACAATGGAGTTTGATAAAAAGGAAATTAATAGAGATTACTTAATTAATAAATTAAATGAAATACCACTCAACGATTTAAATGATTCGTATTTTATTGTAAGCCCTTATAATGAAAATACCTATAATTCCAATTTAGAAAAGCCTATTTCAAATTTTGTTATAGAATATAAAAACTATTTCTATCAAAATTTTAAAGAAGGTATGCTATATGAGAATTTTGGAACTGATGAACAAGTATATGCAAAATCTATCCAAGATGCATTGGGAAAAGAATGGCTTATAGGATTTAAGTTTAGTATAGTAGATCAACATTTATTACTATATTACTTTGCAATTATATTTGTATTAGTAATAATATTTTCAATTATACTTAAGATATGGGCAAAAAACATATCAAAGAATACATCTAAAATATCTAATAATTTAAAAGAAATATTAAACTCAAATGATATAGCAGAAAACAGTATAATTCCAATTATGTCTAATGATGAATTAGGGGATTTGTCTTATTATTATAATAAGATACAAGAGAAATTAATTAATCAACAAGATATCATTAGTATTCAATCAAAGTTTTCTGCAATAGGAGAAGTAGCAGCAGGAATGGCTCATGATATAAATAGTCCAGCATCAGCAATAGAAGGTACAGTAAATTTATTATATGATTTTAAAGTAGATTCAAATGAAGAAGAATACGAATTATTGTTAGATAATATGAAGGTAGCTATACAAAAGATATTAAAAATAGTTAATAATTCAAGGGAACAATTTAGAAATCATGATAGTTTAGAAAAAGAGAAATTTACTTTAAATGATGTTTTAACAAATATTAAAAATGCAGAAGAACATGCAATAATCAAGGAAAGGTGTTCTATTAAAACACAAATTGATAGAGAAATAAATATATATGGAATTAAAAGTAAACTGTATCAAGTTATAGTTAATTTAGTTAGAAATTCGTTAAATGCATATAAAGATAACAATAGGCAAGGGGAAATCAGAATTGAAGCACAAGATAATGAAAAAGAAATAATAATAAAGATTATAGATAATGCAGGAGGAATACCAGAAGAAATAAAACACGATTTATTTAAAAAAATATTAACTACAAGAGGTACAAAAGGTACAGGACTACGGTTTATACCTAGCGGCCAATATTATAGAAGCAGATTTTAATGGAAAAATATCATTTGAAAGTGAACAAAATAAAGGGACTACTTTTTATATAAATATACCAAGAATTAAGGAGGAAAATTAAATGGAAAAAACAAATAAAGTAATGATTATTGATGATGAAAAAACTTTTATTATACCATTGGAGGTTGGATTAAAAAGACATGGGGTTGATGTTGTTTCATTTACAGATCCAGAAGAGGCTATTCAATACTTAAAAAATAACAAGGTTGATGTGTTATTAACAGATTATCACATGGAACCATCAATTAATGGTGATGAAGTTATACGAAGAATTAGGGAATTTAATAAGGATATAATAATTTATTTGCAAACTGGATATGCAGAAATGCTACCTGCCGAAGAAATGCTTGAAAAATATGATATACAAGGTTACATAGATAAAGGAGAAGGACAAGAAAAGAATTACAGATTAATAAAGTCAGCATTGAAACACGCACAAACTTTAGAGTTGGTTAAAGAACAAGAAAAGCAAATTGATGCTCAAACATATAGAAATGATTTTTTTGGTAAATTCTTATACAGATTTATAGGAGAGATAAAAGAAAAAGGTATGGTTATAGGAGGATTGGTTAATAGTATTACAATAGAAAGAGAAACTATATCAGAAGAAGAATTTGAAAAATATTCTAATAACATAAAAATTGCATTAAAAAGTATTATGGAAATGATTGAGTCGTTGGAAATAGAAGAAAAAACTATGATTAGTATAACTGATTTAGAACAACTACTAAATTCATTGTTCAATATAGATTTTAAAATAAAAAATGCAAAACTTGATATAAAAAATGAAAACAATATTTTTGGATTTACATGTGATATAAAAACGATTGTATATATTTTAACAGATATTATTGAGTATTTATTAGAACAAGAAGAAAAAGAAATTTGTTTTTCAATTTTAAAAGAAGAAGATTTGTATATTGAAGTTTTAAATGAAATAAAAAACAAAGAAATAATAGAAAAAATTAAAAAATTAGTATTGTTAACCAATGAAATAGAAATTATGGAAACAAATGGAAATGTTAAAATTATAATTAAATAATAAAAAATCGTAAGAAAACCACGAAAAGTCGGAAGAAATATTGACTTTTCGTGGTTTTTGTTATATAATTAAAGCCGATGATTTTTTCATAGTATTTATTTATGTATAAGCAAAGGTTAATAGAAAACAGAGGAGAAATTCGTATATATTAAAAGATGGTCTGACAATGTAATTATAAATATTACAAGGGGGATTAAAAATGGATAATAACTTAAATAAATATGACGTAATAATGAATGATTTTCTTCAAAAAGAAGGTGAGTTAACAGATTCACAAGAAGAAGAACTAGGTGAATGGCTTAAAAGATGCGAATCAGAGATTAATCAATTACAAAAAAGAAAATTTTTAGTTGCAAGAATATTAGATTATAGGAATTTAATAAAACAAGGGAAAACATTTGAAGAAATTTCAAAATATTTAGAAGAAGATGAAAAAATTGTTGAGTTTGCTGAATTATTTTTAAAATCAAATTTACAATTGAAAAATACTATGTTTGGATATCCAGCAAATTCAAAAGATGATACTGCAACGGTAGAGTATTTAAGATTTTTAGAAGGTAAACTACCATTAATAAATGGTTGTGGTGATCCTAATGAACAAGGCAATTATAAAATGGATAATAAACAAATAGAAAACAAAATAATTGATTTGTTTTGTAAAAATCTTAATTTAGATAGAAAAGATTATTGGGGATATATAACATCTGGTGGAACAGAAGGAAATTTTTGGGGCTTAAGAGAAGGATTTTCGAAATATGAAGATGGAACACTATATTATTCAGAAGAATCACATTATAGTGTTAATAAATTTGCAAATCAAGGGAATAGACAAATATATGAAAATATAGAAATACAAACTAAAGATGGAATAATTGATATAGAAGATTTAATTAATAAATGTAGAACAAATTGGGAAGAAAGAAAAAAACCAGCAATTCTATTATTAACATGGGGAACTACTAAAACTGGAGCAATAGATAATGTGGAGGAAATAAAAAAGAGATTAATAGAACTAAAAATACCACATTATATACATTTAGATGCAGCTTTTTATGGAGGTATACCAAAAAATCAAGAGGAAGCACCAATATTAGATTTATCAGAATTAGGTGTTGACTCTGTATCTGTTAGTTTGCACAAATATTTAGGAAACCCAAAAGTTAATGGAGTTATAATTTCAAACAAATATAAAACTCATAAATTTATCGATTATATAGGGCAAGAAGATTCAACTTATTTGGGATCAAGGGATTTCTTGCCTTTTTCGACATATCAAAGAGTTAAAGAAACATTTGAAAGAAGTGATCCAAAAGAGTATTGCACTAATATAAATTTATTTATAGAACAAGCTAGTAAAGCAGGGATGTGTCCTGAACGTAAAGGAAAGGGAAATATATTTGTTATAAAGAAACCAAGCGATGAACTTTGTATGAAATATCAACTAGCAACGTTTGAAGAAAATAATGAGGAATTTGCACATATTATAATAACTCCTGGACACAAAAAAGAAGACATACAGAATCTTGTTGCTGATTTACAAAAAGAATTAGGTTTAGATTTAGGAGAAAGATAATAAAAAAATTTAGAAAAGAGGTATTTATTATGAAAAGATATTATTTTACATCAGAGAGCGTAACAGAAGGACATCCAGATAAATTATGCGATTTGATTTCAGATAGTATTTTAGATGAGTGTCTTAAACAAGATAAGAATTCGAGAGTAGCAATTGAAACATTTGCTTCAAAAGACTTAATTAATATTGCAGGACAACTTACAACAAATGCAGTTATTAATGTAGAAGATATAGCAAGAAATATATTAAAAGAGATAGGATATGATGATGAAAATACAGATATAGATTATAGAACATGTAAAATTGAAACAAATATAACAAAGCAAAGTCCAGACATAGCATTAGGTGTTGATATAGGTGGAGCTGGTGATCAAGGGATAATGTTTGGTTATGCATCAGATGAAACGGAAGAATTAATGCCTTATGCAATAGCAATGTCACATAAACTTGCAAAAAGACTGACAGAAGTAAGAAAAAATAATGAAATTGAATATCTTAGACCAGATGGAAAAACTCAAATTACAGTTGAATATGAAGATAACAAACCTAAAAGGATTGAAACAATTTTGATTTCAGCTCAACATAAAGAAAATGTAAGTATGGATGTTTTAAAGAAAGACTTAATAGAAAAAGTTATTAAAAATACAATTCCAAGTGAAATGATAGATGAAAAAACAAAAATTTTAATAAATCCAACTGGAAAATTTGTTATTGGAGGCCCTTTAGGTGATACAGGATTAACAGGAAGAAAAATTATAGTAGATACATATGGTGGATATTCAAGACATGGAGGAGGGGCTTTTTCTGGAAAAGATGCAAGTAAAGTTGATAGATCTGCTGCATATATGCTAAGACATGTTGCAAAAAATATTGTAGCAAATGGCTATGCTAAAAAATGTGAAATTCAATTGGCTTATGCAATTGGAAAGAAAGAACCTTTATCTATTAATATTAATACTTTTGGAACAAGCAAAAAAACTGAAAATGAATTAATAGATTTAATTAAAGAAAAATTTGATTTAACACCAGATGGAATTATAAATTACTTAAACTTAAAAGAACCAAACTATACTAAGACAACAAATTATGGGCACTTTGGAGACAAGGATTTAAGTTGGGAAAAGATTATTGTTTTTTAATTAGGTTATAATTTTTAATTTTTATAACATGGCTTTATTAAAAGCTAAAAGATTTTTTAGGAGGTTTAAAATGAAAACAGTATTAATAATTGGAGTAGGTCAAATAGGAAAAGCTATTACTAAAAGAATTATTGACATGAAACCTGAAAGAATCATACTACATAATTTGACTAAAAAGGAATCGGATGATGAAATTGTAAAATTTAAGAAACTAGCAGAAGGGATTGAATTAGTCCCATCTTATGGAAATGTATTTATGCCATATAAATACAATACTTTAAGTCAAGAACAAGAGATATTAGAAAAAAAGGATTATTTATTGAACTTTTATTATTCTAATCCAACGGAAGAAATTTTAAAAGAATCAACAATATATAAGTTAATTGAAAAATGGAAACCTGAAATAGTGGTAGATTCTATTAATACTGGGACAGTCCTAGGTAGTACATATAAACCAGAACAATTATTGGAAACAGTAAATGATAATTCCTCAGAAAAAGAAAAAACTTTAACAAAAGTTTTATTGAATGATTTTGTACCAAAAATTATAAATTTTGTAAATTCATTAAAAATTGCAATGGAAGATTTTAAAGTTAAAAAATATATAAAAGTATCTACAACTGGTTTAGGAGGCATGGGAATAAATATGCCTTATACTCATGGTGATACGCCTAAATCAACTTTATCTTATGCTTTAATGGGAAAAATATCATCAGCAGGTGTTTTTCATCAGCTATTATGGAATTTATCTCATGTTGCACATCTAAATATAAGTTTGGTGATTCCTGCAACGTTTGTTGGATATGATAATGCTAAATTTGAACCAATTGAGACTGATATAGGACTTATAAAAAAGGTTGAATTAGTAGATAAGGTAATGTTAGAAATAGGAGAAGACCTAAAATATAATGGAAATAAAACAGACGAATATTTAAAATTCCCAGTAGTTAGAGCTGGTGAGAATCATGTTTATTCATTATTTGAAATGAGTGCATTGACAACAATTGGACAAATGGAAGCAGTAACAAAAGAAGAAGTAGCTGATGCAGTTATTTCTGATATAGAAGGAAAAGCATATAAAAATATTTTAGCATATCTAGATTCAGGAATGATATCTCCAACTTATGCTGGAAGAACAATGAGAGATAAAGTAATTAGTGAAATAAAAAGTTTAATGAAGGAAAATAAAACTACAAGTATTGCAACTGGAAATTTGGGAGTAACTATGGCAAAACAGTTGTATGAGTTGTTTTTGATAAAAAGTGTTTGCCCTACGTTTACAGAAATAACAAATAGCGAGTCTGAGACAATATATAACAAAATAATTGAGTATTTAAATGATAATTCAGATATTATACAAGAAGTTTTATCTTTAGGTATTCCAATATTATTGGAAAATAACGAAGCATATGTAGGTGAATATAGCCTATATCCTAATAAAGAAGAAAAAACAAAAATTACAAATGAAAGTATTGAAAATTGGGCTAAGACAGGTTGGATAGATTTAAGAATAAAGAACATAAATATATGGAAAAAAGATATATTGGAAATACAAAAAGATGCTGAAGAGTTAAAGAAAAAAGATGAATGCTTTACGTTAAGTAGAAATCCTTTTGTAATAGAAGATAATTTTGATATAGGAGAATTAATGGGATATTATTACAATTTAAAAGGTAGAGGTAGAAGACTTTTAAATAAATAATAAAGAGGTAGAAATGGCAAAGTTATATATAGATGTAGATAAAATATACAATAATGCAAAAAGAGTAGTTGAAATTTCTAAACAACAAGGTATTGACATAACAGGAGTTGTTAAACAATGTGATGCAGACTGTAAGGTTGCAAAGGCTATGGTTAAAGCAGGTTGTACTAGCCTAGCAGTATCAAGAACAAGACAAGCAAAGAAATTGAAAAACGCAGGGATAGATGTTCCAATTTGGTTGATAAGAGTACCTGCTATATCAGAGTTAGAAGAAGTTGTTGAATACGCAGATATTGTTTTAATATCTGAACTAAAAACGATACAAGAAATAAATAAATTATGCATAAAGAAGAATAAGATAATGAAATTAGTGTTGATGCTGGAAATTGGTGATTTAAGGGAAGGATTTTATCCAGATGAAGAATTAATTAATAGTGTAAAAGAAATAATGCAATTAAGTAATGTTGTTATTGAAGGAATTGGAATGAATGCGAGTTGTTATGGTTCTGTTATTCCTTCAATAGAAAATACTTCAAAATTAGTGAGTGTGGGAAAAAAAGTTGAATCAGTTTTAGGAAGAAAATTAAATATATATTCAGGTGGTAATACAACATCTTTGATATTAGTAAAAGATAAAACTATTCCCAAAGAGATAAATAATCTTAGGGTAGGCGAAAGTATTTTATTAGCTAGAGATTTAACTTATCTTTGGAAAAAACCAATTGAGAATACTTATACTGATACTTTTGTTCTGAAAGCAGAAGTTATTGAGGTAAAGGAGAAACCCTCAAAACCAATAGGAGAAACATTCTATGATGCATTTGGTAAACAACCAAATTTTGAAGATGAAGGCATTAGAAAAAGGGCTTTAGTTTCTGTAGGAAAAGTGGACTTCTTAGATGATCAAGGTTTAATTCCGAAGGATAAAGGGATAAAAGTATTAGGTTCTTCTACCGATTATTTAATTTTAGATATACATACTGCCGAGAAAGATATAAAGGTTGGCGATTGGTTAGAATTTGAAATTACATTTGCTTGTATGTACTCAGTAAGTACAAGTAAAGATATAAAAATAATATATAAGGAGAGAGTGTAATGAAAGATATTAATGATGAAATGATTAATAAAATTATGGAGGATTGTCCAAAAACTACAACAAGATTAAAAAGAAATCAATTTTTAAGTAGAGAGAAAATTGAAAAATTAAAGGAAGAAAAATTTATTAAATTAGTAAATTATGCATACAATAATGTTCCATTATATAAGAAAAAATATGATGAAGCTGGAATAAAAATAGAAGAAATAAAAACTTTAAAAGATATTGAAAAATTACCTATATTAGAAAAGGAAGAATTAATAGAGGGATTTCCTAATGATACAGTTTCTAAAGAATATAATGTTGATGATTTAACAATTGGAATTACAGGAGGAACAACAGGTAAGACATTAAACATAGCATATTCTGATGAAACTATGCTTATGAGAGTGTTTACTTCTTATAGAATGTTTGACTTAATTGCAGATGGTTATAACAGAGATGATGTACATACTTATGTTTATACAAGTAAGTTCCCTTTAGGAGATTGTTTACCTGATGGAAGTTTTCCAATGCATTTTATTTGTACTTTAGATGGAATAGAAAAATCAAAAGAAATATTATTGAAAACAAAACCTAATCTATTGACTATGTATCCATCACGTTTAGAGGACATTTTAAGAGAATTATCAGAGGAAGAAATAAAAGAAATAAGCAAAAATTTAAAAGCAATTTGTGTAAAATCAGAAATGTCAACACAAAAGCAAAGAGATGAATGGAGTAAAATATTTAATGTGCCAGTTTTAGATGAATATGGCTCAGAAGAATTATGTGGTACTGTAGCAGCTCAATGTCAACATAAGGGATATCATATTTGGGAAGATTTAAACATTATAGAAGCAGTTGATGAAAATGGTATAAATGTTCCAGATGGAGAATTAGGAGAGCTTTTAGGAACAAACTTATATAATTATGCAATGCCTCTTATAAGATATAGACAAGGAGATTTAGTTTCAATTCATCCAAAAGAAGTTAAGTGTGAGTGTGGTCGTGAATTTCAAATGATTAAAGAATTGAAAGGAAGAAAAAACTCAACATTTAAACTTAAATCTGGAAAAGTATTATCATCAGGATATTTATTAGATGTAGGCTATGTACAATTAATTAAATATAGAAACACATTAAAATCATGGGTTCTTATTCAAGAAAAAATAGATAAAGTTGTTTTTGAATGTATACCAGGAGAAGGATTAACAGAGGAAATAAAAGCAAATATAAAGAAAGATGTAGAAAAATTATTGTTTAATGAAGCAGAAGTAGAAGTTAGATTGGTTAAGGATTTACCTGTATCTGCTCGTGGAAAAAGAAAACAAATAATTTCAGAAATATAGTAAGGAGAAGTAAAAATGGTTACTTTAGTTGCACCTATTTTTAACCCAAGTGATTATAAAGAAGATGAAAAAATAATATGTATGCCAGATATACCTTTAGGAGTTATGGTATTATCATCTTTATTAGATAGGGAAAAAATTGATAATAATATAATAGATTTATCTTGCTTAGCATTAAGAGATAAAATAACAAATGATAATTATATGGAATATGCATATAAAAAACTAAAAGAACAAAACAGTGATATTTACTCATTTAGTGTAACTATAACTAATTTACCATATGCATTGGAATTAGCAGAAAGATTAAAGAAAGAAAAAAATTGTAAAATAATAATGGGTGGACCAGGCGTAACATCTTTAGAGCATGATATTCTAAAAGAATTTGATTTTATAGATGTAATATCAACAGGAGAAGGCGATTTAACATATACAGAACTTATAAGAACTTTAGAAAAAGATGGCGAGTTGAGTAAAATTGGTGGTTTAACATATAGAAATGAAAATTCAGAAATTGTTTCTACTCCTGTAGAGGAACCTATAAAAAATCTTGATGAACTTCCTATTCCAGCATATGAAAAGTATTTTCCAATACTTAAGGAAATAAAAGATGAGACGGGATTAGATATAGCATTTCCTTTAGATATAGGAAGGGGTTGTTATGGTCAATGTACTTTCTGTACTACAGCATGTTATTTTGACAGAAATGTTAGATATAAGAGTGCAGAGAGAATAGTAAAAGAAATAACAGAATTAAGTGAAAAATTCGGTGTAGACAAATTTGATATTCAGCATGATTGTTTTGTATGGAATAAAAATAAAGTTCATGAAGTTGCACAATTATTAAAGCAAAATGGTTGTCAAAGTGATTTTAGTGTTTCTGCAAGAGCCGATTTACTAGATGATAAAGTAAAACAAGATTTAGATGATATGAATGTAAAGACAATAAAAGTAGGAATTGAAACTGGCTCTCAAAGAATGCAGAAAATATTAAAAAAATATTTAAATGTACCTAAATCTGTAAAAACAATTATAGATGGAAAAGATGAATTTGATTTTAGAGTTAATTTTATAATAGGATTTCCAGAAGAAAAATTGTCAGATGTAGAAGAAACATTTAGTAGATTTTTAGAATTAAAAAAAGCAGGTGTAAATACCAATATCGGAGTTTTTTCTCCTTTGCCAGGTTGTGAAATCGTTAATAATAGAGGAACAGATTCATTAAATTATGATGGAGCTTATTCAGTTGTATTGGATTCTCCTATAAAACAAACAAAAGAATTTCATAAAAAATATAAGAAAATTTCATCACCATATTATTATTATGACAATGAAAATGGAATAGAAAGAGATTTGTTTATGTATTATTCTGTAGTTTCTTCTTTAATTAATTTAGATTCAAAAAACATGTATGATATAGAAACATATAGGGAGATATATAATAACCTTATAGCAAAAGGTAATTCATTAAACAAGAACTTTTTATATAATTCGGCAGTAGATGGAATAGCAAGAAAAGCAGGTGTGGATAAGAAAGATATAGATGAGTTTGCAGATAAAATAAACAATATTTTAAAAGAAATGCATTCAAAAGGAAGTTTAGATCAATTTTCAAGTTTTGGTTCAGCTGTTAATGCAAAAATAAAAAAAGAGGAGGAACTTGAAAAATAATGGAAGATTTAGATTTAAAAGAAAGATTAAAAAAAGTTATAAATGACATACATGTAAAAGCACCACATCTTAATATAAATACCACGGAAATTGCATCATATGAAACAAGAGGTGGAATTCTTAATAAACAAACTATAAAAAGAATTATAATATATTTAAGATCATCTGGATGTCAATGGATGATTGATAATGGAGGATGTTCTATGTGTGGGCATTTTGTGGGAACTACAAGAGGGAAAAAGATAGATTCAAAAGATTACGTAGAACAATTTAAAAAAATAGTCTCTGAAATTGATTTTACAGAAACTCCAATGCTTTGTGTATATAATGCAGGTTCATTCTTGAATGACAATGAAATGCCAGATGATGCAAGAGTAGAAATATATAAAATTATTAATACTATAGACAAAGTTAAACGAGTTATTTTTGAATCTAGACCTGAATATATAACCGAAGAAAAGATAAATGAATTAAAAGAATATATTAAAGATAAAGAAATTGAAATAGGAATGGGAATAGAAACATCAAATGAATTTATACGAGATATTTGTTTAAATAAAGGGTTTAAAGTTGATGAATTTAAAAGAGCTTTAAAACTATTAAAAGAAAATTCTATATTTTCTTTAGGATATATATTATTAAAACCACCATTTATAAATGAAAAATTTGCAATAGAAGATTCAGTCAATTCAATCAAATGGGCATTTGATAATGGAATAGATATTATATCTTTGGAACCTGTAAGCATACAAGAAAATACTTTAATTAGTATATTACATGAATTAAATCTATATAGAACTCCAAGAATTTGGTCTGTATTTGAAGTGTTAAGAAGAACTAGTAATATAGGAACAATTAGAGTTGGAGGTTTTGAATTTTTCCCATCACCTTTCTTGTGTACATCAAATTGCGAAAAATGTGATAGTAAATTTTTAAAATTTATAGAGGAGTACAATAAAACAAATAGTATAAATGTTGTAAATGAAGCATTAGATACTAAATGTGAATGTAAAAAAGAATGGTTGGAGGATTTAGAAAACGATAATACAGAAATAAAAGAAAATATAAATAAATTTTTAGAAATATATGAGAGGAGGAATAGATGAGTAAAATAACAGATGAACCTGATTTATATGATATTTTATATAAAGATTTGACTGATGATATAGATTTGTATTGTGAAATTCTAAAAGATAAAAAAGAAGTTCTAGAATTAGGAGCTGGTTCAGGTAGAATAACAATACCATTAGCTAAAAAAGGAATAAAAGTAATAGCTTTAGATAATTCAGTTAATATGCTTAAAAAGTTGAGAGATAGATTAAATGATGATATAATTAATAATATAGAAATAGTTCATGATGATATGATTACATATATTCATCCTAAAAGAGTTTCATCTATATTAATTCCTTTTTCAACATTTAACTACTTATTATCACAAGATGAGCAAAAAAGATGTATTGAAACAATTGCTAGAAATCTTGAAGAAAATGGCGAATTAGTAATGGAGTTGATTTTAAAAAAAGCATTTCATAATATAACGCAAGATGATGAATTATATTTAACTAAATCCATAAATGAAAAAAATTACTTATATGAGTATTGGACAAATACAAAATATAATCAAGATACAAACATTATAGAACAACTAAGACAATTCAAAATTTATGAAAATGGGAATTTAATAAATACAATAAGTAATATAGAGTGGAAAAATAAAATTGTAGAATATCAAGATATTATTAAAATGTTAGAAGATAATTTTGAAAAAATAGAAATTTTAGGTATAGATACAAGTAGAGAAGAAGCTTTAGGAGAGTATAATCAAAATTGTGAATATCTAATTGTAAAAGCTAGGAGGAAAAAAGATGAAGTTAATAATTGATGAGGAATTAAGAAAAAAGTATCCTGAATTAAGAATGACAATTATAACAGCAAAATTATCTTATAATAATTCAACAAATGAGATTGATAATATAATTACAAAAAAATTTAACAATTTTATTAATAAAAATTCAGATTTAGATAAATTATTAAATAGTAATAGTATAATTGAATGGAGAGAAACTTATAAATCATTTGGTATAAATCCTAAAAAGAAAAAACCTTCAGCAGAAGCATTGTTGACTAGAGTAATAAAAAACAATTATATTCCACATATAAATCCAGCAGTAGATGCGTATTTAGTTTCTGAAACTATTCATTGTTTACCAATTGGAGGATATGATTTAGAAAAAATTAATGGGAATATATATTTAGGAATATCTAAAGGAGAAGAACCTTTTATAGCAATAAAAAATGATGATGTTGAATTAACAAAAACAGGTGAAGTAGTATACAGAGATGATGAAAGAATTTTAACAAGATGTTGGAATTATAAAGATTGTATGCATTCTCAAATTAATAAAGATACAAGACAAATAGCTTTATTTGTTGAAGCACCAACTAAAAATATTACAAATGAAATGATTATAGAAACTGCAAAAGATATAGAACAAAATTTGAAAGAATTTTGTCAAGCAAATACACAAATGATGTTTATAGATGAAAATTTAAATGAAATAGAAATCAAATTATAAGGAGGATTTTTAATATGAGTGAAGAGAAAAAAATTATTTTAACAGGAGATAGACCAACAGGAAGATTGCATTTAGGACATTATGTTGGTTCATTAAGAAATAGAGTAAAATTACAAGATGACTATAATCAATACATTCTAATTGCAGATATGCAAGCATTAACTGATAATGCGGGAAATCCACAAAAAGTTAGAGATAATATATTAGAAGTTGCACTTGATTATTTAGCAGCTGGAATTGATCCAAGAAAAACTAATATATGTATTCAATCAATGATACCAGAATTATCAGAGTTAACAATGTATTATATGAATTTAGTATCAGTTTCAAGATTAGAGAGAAATCCAACAATTAAGGAAGAGTTAAAACTAAGAAAATTTGGAGAGGGAGCAGTTCCAACTGGATTTTTAACTTATCCTATAAGTCAAGCTGCTGATATAACAGCTTTTGGAGCAAGTTTAGTACCTGTAGGTGAAGACCAATTACCTATGTTAGAGCAAACTAGAGAAATAGTTAGAAAATTTAATCAAACTTATAAAAGCGATGTATTAGTAGAACCACAGGCATTAGTACCAGATATATCAAGATTACCAGGTATTGATGGAAAAGCAAAAATGAGTAAATCTTTAGGTAATGCTATTTATTTAGCTGATGAGCCAGAAGAAATAAGAAGAAAAGTAATGAGTATGTATACAGACCCAAATCATTTAAGAGTTGAAGATCCAGGAAATGTTGAAGATAATCCAGTATTTATGTATTTGGATGCATTTGGTACAGATAAAGAAACTATAGCTGAAATGAAAGAACATTATAGAAGAGGTGGACTAGGAGACGTAAAAGTTAAAAGATACTTAAATGATGTATTACAAGAAGTTTTAGAGCCTATAAGAACAAGAAGAAAAGAATTTGAAAAATACAAACCAGAGGTTTATAGAATTTTGCAAAAAGGAACAGCAAATGCAAGGGTGTTAGCTGGTCAAACATTAGCTAATGTAAAAAGTGCAATGGGAATTAATTATGAACAATCTTTATTTAGAGATGAAGAAACAAAAAGTACTACAGAATCAGGAATAGAAAATAGTGATTCTACTGAAGCTGAAAGGGGATAAAAATAA
>JAFSBT010000003.1 GCA_017437145.1 Clostridia bacterium
AACAATAAATATGTTAATAATTTTTTGGTGACAATAACGATGAGGATACACCTGTACCCATACCGAACACAGAAGTTAAGCTCATTCGTGCCGAAGATACTTGCGAGTTACCTTGCTGGGAAAATAGGTCGTTGCCAATTTATATATTCCCCAATAGCTCAGTTGGTAGAGCGCTCGGCTGTTAACCGATAGGTCGTTGGTTCGAGTCCAACTTGGGGAGCCATAAGAAAAGCCCATCGAAGATGGGTTTTTTTTATGGCTTTTTAAATTGAATTGAGCAAAGGAGTATGATTACAGCCGAGCGCAGCGAGGCCGTTAACTGCGACGAAAACGAGCGCTGCCGGTGGCAGATAAAGCGAGTTTGAGGAAGTGCAGTAACTGTTATTTTAAGAATTGCGAAGCAAGGGTTAAAATGACTAGTTACAAACCGGATGGTCGTTGGTTCGAGTCCAATTTGTTGTATCAGTTTTTTAGTGAATAATGAATAGTTAATAATGAATAATTTTAATAATGTAGGGGCGAACTGTGTTCGTCCGCATTTAGAAGGGATTTCTAATATAATTTATTTAGCATATATACATTTATTATAAAACGAACACTTAAAATAATTTAAAAATCTTTTTATTTACATAAATACTAAAATATGATATAATTCTGATTGTAAAAGTACGGTTAATAAACCGTTGGTCAGACTTTTATAGTTCACTGCAATAACGTTTTTAGGAGTGACATAAGTGTTTAATTTTAAACAAACTTTAGCCAACCGAAGAAAGATGGACGACAGAGATTTTTTCCTTTCATTTATGCCTGAAAAAATTTTGATAAATGTTATTCTTGCATATGATTCACATAAAGAACAAATTGAATGTCAAAGAAAGGCAAGAAATATACAGCAGGAAACAGCTATATTTTCTCTGCATTCTTCAGATAATACAGAAGAAATATTCTATGTAACAATAAGATCAAATATTACTAATGATATTATTGAACAAATTTGTTTACATACTGATGAAGATGCAATGAAACAAATTTTTAATACTTTAAAGGAAAATCTCAAAAATGAAGGATATAATCCTGTAAATCAAAAAACGGTTGGACGCGAAATGGATAGATTTTCAATTTATCTATAATGTCAAAAAAAATAGTCTTGGTTTGACTGAGACTATTTTTTTTCTTTTGTTACAATACATACAAAGCAACTGCTCCAATGGAGTAGTTAAGAAAAAATTTTTTAAAAAATTTGATTTGCAATTAACATAAAAATATGATAATATATATAAGTAAAAAAATTAGCATATATCCTTATTTTTTACAACTATGGAACAGAAATGTTCGAGGTCAGCATAGGAAAAAATATTTAAAGGAGAGAACAATATGTTATCCAAAATCAAATTAAAACCTTTTGATAAAGGATTTATTGGAAGAGCTAAAAGAAGTGATAGAGCACCTTATAGGGAGAAAAGGCGAGAATCAGAAAACAGATCTTTCGGAAAAGACTCTTATTTTATTACACCAGAAAAACCTGAAGATATAAAAAAATGTCCAAAAGGAATAAAAAGGTAAATCATTAAAATTATCTTTTAAATACTTGTTGGTAAGCATAGAAAAAAAATTATCATAGAGGTGAGATACTACATATGCCAAAGGAAAAATTTCAACGTGCTAAGCCTAAAATGACTGGCAAAGAACTCTTGGATGGAATAGTTTGTCCATCAACTCCTGCAAGAGAAAAGATGAGAGAAGCAACTTTTGAAAAAATGCAAAGAATTGAAGAAAGATTAAAAAATGAAATCGAAACGCGTGAAACTTCAGAGGCTAAATAACAACAAGGCTCTTTGACTTAATAAGTCGAAGGGTCTTTTTTCTTGCAATTAATATAAAAGTATGGTAATATATTAATGCAAAAATGTGCAATAATCCTTATTTTTGCAACTACAGGTCAGACAGTTATTATAAAATAATTTTTAAAGGAGGGAATCTTATATGCTATACAGAGCTAAAGTCACATCTATTCCGCTTAGAGACGCATATAAACATAGAAAGATTGGTGCAACTTCTCACTGGATAGTGCGGGGCAATTTAATTGGTATTAAACGCCATCGCTTATTTGCACTTATGGAATTACATATTTTCTTTCATGATGATGATAATATGCATATTAGTATACACTATGTACTTCCTGATGGAGCACGCGTTTCTACAGGTGAAGGACAACTATATTCATTAACTGAATTAGAGGCAAAATACCCTAAATTGTTCCAAAAAAAAGGAACACTGTGTTTCTACCCCAAATAAAAGCATTTAGGATAAAGTAACAGAATGAAAACCGCACGTAAAGCGTGCGGTTTTCATTAATTTTATTTAATACATATTCCTCAACAATACTTTCAATCATATTATTGTATCTAGCCATAACAATAAATTCATTTGTTTTAGGTTCAGGATATGTTTGTTTTAATTGCTTTTCAATAAATGATTTGTATTCTGTAAGTTCTTTGATTTTCATAAAGATAATCCATAAGAGTACAATTTATAGTTAATTAGCTATATTTAATAGGTTTATATTCCTTTAAATATTTTTTTAATATAATTTCATATTTATCTAAAGCCATTCTACTTACCTCCTAAATTAGAAAGTATTAAGTTCAAACAATCTCTAAAATCATATTTATAGTACTTATACATTAACATTATAAATACCACCTTTCAAACTTGTATCTAATTTCAATATTGATATAAATTCTAATTCGCATATATGTATGTCTCCGGTCTTGGGGAGCAAAAAAAAAACTGATACGAAACGTATCAGTTTTTTTATGAATAATGAATAGTGAATAGTTAATAATTTTAAGATGCAGAGTATATGTAGGGGTCGTCGCCCACGGCGATTCTATGTGAAAGGAACTGACTGAAATGGGTTATAAATAAACTTTATTCTATTGCAAAAATTATGTAAATATGATAAAATATCAAAGCAAAACTTTTAGCAAATATCCTTATGTTTTGCCTGTAAGGTCAGTGCAGTAAATAATTTTAAAAGGAAAGGAAAAGTTTTATGCAATCAAGAGAGTTTATTTCAAGAGGTAAAGCTTTTTTTCGGGATTTAAGAAAAGGCAATGAAAAATTTAAGTCAGAAATAAAAACAGAAATGGGTATTAGTTTTCCTGTTATAGATAAAATTATGCCTAATTTATTATTGAATGGCCCATTAAAAGCAACAACTACGAAGAAACTAATGATTAATCCAAATTATCAATCATTTGCAGGAATTTATATTTCAAAAGATTCTATTGATATATCAGTGATAGATTTCTCAGGAAAAGAAATTCATTTTGAGACAAAAAAATTTGGTTTAGAGCTGTCATTTTTTGAAGCTTTACAAGAAGTCTTAAATCTGGATTCATCAATTAAGGCAGTATCAATTTGCTCTGATGACTATTATGATTATTATGGAAATGCAAAAATAAATGAGTATTTTTTCATAGATAATAAGTTCATCAAAGAATATCTGCCTGATGGAATTGAATACTATTTTGAGAAAACTTGTGTAACAAATTCTTTCAAGTGGTATGAAGATGCTGAAAGTGACGAATTAAATGTTATTTTTTCTTTTTTTGGAGATGACTCATATTATACTATTATGAAAAACGGAGTTATAGTTCAAAAAAGAAGATATACAAAGAGTCTTGAGAAAATAAGTGATTTTTACGAAAACGTAATCTTTCCTGTATGGCAGACAATAAACCCTGACAATATGATATTTATTGCACCATTTGAAAATATTTTTGATTTTATAAAATGTAATATACCAACATGGAGCGAAAAAATTAAAATGTCAGACATGGTTATTAATCAATGTTTCGAAATAAAAACAAGAACAAAATTGATTGTACAAGAACAAGTTCATTCTTCAGAAGCTGCTGCATTTCACGCAATGTACAGCTATTATGGATGGACGAAGTAAGATAAAGGAGCATTCTACGAAGGAATGCTCTTTTGCTATTTTAATATTATTGTAATTTAAAAATATAACATCTAAATTCCAAACACATAAACACAAATTATATACTTAACTCATTTTACCTATAACAGTCTTGACAAAAAGACTTTTTTATGATATAAATTTAGCATTATATTGAAAAGCAATGAAGAGAAATAGTATATATTTATGAACTTTCAGAGAAGAGTTGGTTGGTGAAAAACTTTAAGGAATTAAATATAGAACCAGTCTTGGAGCTGTATAGCAGAAAATAAAAGTAAGCTTTATCGGAAATCCACCGTTATCATAGGATATAATGTTGAAATGTAAAATGTAGACATTAGCAGAGTGTAGAAGAAATTCTAAATATAGGTGGTAACACGGATAATATATTCGCCCTAAGTTGATAAAACAGCTTAGGGTTTTTTGTATAAATAAAAGGAGGAAATGAAATGAGATTAAGTGAAGAGTTTTTTTATACTTTAAGAGAAAATGCAAGTGATGAAGATTCAGTAAGTGGAAATTTATTAGTAAGAGCAGGGTATATTACAAAAGTTAGTAATGGTGTATATGCTAAATTACCATTGGGAATAAAAGTAGCAGAAAATATTAAAAAAATCGTAAGAGATTGTATGAATGAAAAAGGTGCAACTGAAGTTGCAATGCCATTTTTAATTCCAATAGAGATTTTTGAAAAAACAGGTAGAGCAGACAATTTTGGAAGCTCAATGTTTACACTTCGTGATAGAATAAATAGAAAATATGCATTAGGTCCAACTGATGAGGAAATGTTTGCATTAGTTTCACTTAACAAAGTTAAATCATATAAAGATTTACCATATACAATATATCAAATTGGTACAAAGTTTAGAGATGAAATGAGACCAAGATTAGGTTTAATTAGAACTAGAGAATTTACAATGAAGGATGCATATAGTTTTGATACAGATCTAGAAGGATTAGATAAATCTTATCAAAAAATGTTTGATGCTTATAAAAAAATATTTGAAACTGTAGGATTAGATTTTGTTATAGTAACAGCTGATACAGGTGTTATGGGTGGAATGCTATCAGAAGAATTTCAAGCAATTAGTGATACAGGTGAAGATATACTTGTTTTATGTGATTCTTGTGACTATGCATCAAATATTGAAATAAGTAAAAATGTAGTTAAAGAGCAAGATGATGCTGAAGAAAAAGGTGTAGAATTAGTAGAAACACCAAACAAGCATACTATTGAAGAAGTTTGTGAATACTTAAATTTAGATGTAAAACAAACAGTTAAAGCAATGCTTATGAATGTTGATAATGAACTAGTTGTGTTATTTATAAGAGGAGACAGAGAATTAAATGAATCTAAAGTTCTAAAATTATTAAAAGCACAAGAAATAGCTTTTGCTAATGATGAGTTAATTGAAACATCAAATGCAGTAGCAGGATACACAGGACCTATAGGATTAAATGCTAAAATAGTTGTAGATTCTGAAGTATTAGGTATGAAAAATTTCTGTTGTGGTGCAAACAAAGAAGGATATCATTATATAAATGCAAATATAAAAGATTTTAATTATGACATTACTGGAGATATAGTTAATGTAAAAGAAGGAGATATTTGTCCAAAATGTGGAGGAAAACTTGTATTTAAAAAAGGAATAGAAGTTGGAAATACATTCAAATTAGGTACAAAATATTCAGAAGGTATGGGATTAAATTATTTAGATAAAGACAACAAACTAAATCCAGTAGTAATGGGATCATATGGTATAGGAATAGAGAGAATAGCAGCAGCTATAGTTGAACAAAACAATGATGAAAAAGGTATAATATGGCCAATTAGTGTTGCTCCATATAAAGTTGCAATAGTAGTTATAAATCCAAAAGACGAAGAACAAAAAGAAGAAGGAGAAAAACTATACAAAGCATTTAATGAAATTGGAATAGACACAATAATAGACGATAGAGCAGAAAGACCAGGCGTAAAATTTAATGATATTGATTTAATAGGTATTCCAATTAGAATAACAGTAGGTAAGAAAATTAATGAAAATATAGTAGAATTAAAACTAAGAAACAGCGAAGAAGTAAAAGATTGTAAAATTGAAGATGTTGTTGAAGAAGTAGAGAATATTATAAAAAAATAATTGTAAACGTTGTAGGGGCGACCATTGGTCGTCCGTAATTAAATCATATTTATGGTTTGCAGATCGCTGAGGGCGTCAACCCCTATAACACAAATTCCAAATGTATTTATCAAATCGTTGAAAATAATTTTTTATAAATATTGACTTTTTAGTATAAAATACTATATAATGGTAAAAAATATATTGCGATGAAAATGGAAAGTAACTAGAGGTTGTTGATAGAGAATAACTGTCGTGGGCTGGAAGCAGTTAGAATAAACATAGTTTACGCAACGCATTGGAGCAATTTTTTAAAGTGGATAATAATTTTAAGAATTTATTATCAAGTTAGGGTGGTACCGCGGAAAATATTTCGTCCCTGCATTTTGCAGTAGGACGTTTTTTTGTATTTATAAATATGTATATTAAAAAAACGTTTTACTAAAACATTTGTGAAAGGAGAAAAAAATGAGTAAGTACAGAACACATAATTGCGGAGAATTAAGATTAGCTGATGTTGGTAAAAAAGTTACAATTTCAGGCTTCTTAGAAACTATTAGAGATTTAGGAGGAGTTGTATTCTTAGATATAAGAGATATGTATGGAATAACACAAGCAGTTACTTCTGGTAATTCAGAAGATGTTGAATTTGCATCACATATTCCAGTTGAATCAGCAGTTAAAATTATAGGAGAGGTTAGAAAAAGAGACGAAGAAACATTAAATAAAAAAATAGCAACAGGAGAAGTTGAAGTTGTTGTAGAAGAAATAGAAATCTTAGGGAAAAGAACAAAAAGTTTACCTTTTGATGTATCTGATAGTAAAAATGTAAGAGAAGATTTAAGATTACAATATAGATTTTTAGATTTAAGAAAAAAAGATTTAAAAGATAGAATTGTTTTAAGAGCACAAGTAATGCAACATTTAAGAGAAAAAATGATTGAAAAAGGATTCATAGAAATCCAAACACCAATATTAACAAGTTCATCACCAGAAGGTGCAAGAGATTATTTAGTACCAAGTAGAGTTCATCCAGGTAAATTTTATGCACTTCCACAAGCACCACAACAATTTAAACAATTACTTATGGTGTCAGGAATTGATAAATATTTTCAAATAGCACCATGTTTTAGAGATGAAGATGCTAGAGCAGATAGGTCACCAGGAGAATTTTATCAATTAGATATGGAAATGGCTTTTGCAGAACAAGATGATGTTTTTGAAGTAATTGAATCTGTAATTCCAGAAACATTTGAAAAATTTTCTAACAAAAAAGTTACAAAAGCACCATTTACAAGAATTCCATATAAAGAAGCTATGTTAAAATATGGAACAGATAAACCAGATTTAAGAAATCCATTAGAAATAGTTGATGTTACAGATGTATTTGAAAAATTAGAATTAAGAGCCTTTAAAGGTGGAATAGTAAGAATTATAGCAGTACATGATGTAAAAGATGAAGCAAGAAGCTTTTTTGAAGGTATGACTGATTATGCTATTAATGAATTAAAAGCCAAAGGATTAGCATGGTTAAGAATTTTAGATGATAGAAGTTTCCAAGGACCAATTGCTAAATTTATAACAGAAGAAGCTAAAGAAGAAATGCTAAAAAGAACAAATTCTAAAGAAGGTGACGCAATATTCTTTGTTGCTGAAAAACCAGGTAGAGTTGAAGAATTAGCAGGACAAATAAGAACAGAATTAGGAAAAAGATTAAACTTAATTTCAAAAGATAAATTTGAATTTTGTTGGATAGTTGATTTCCCAATGTATGAATTAAAAGATGAAAAAATACAATTTAGTCATAATCCATTTTCTATGCCACAAGGTGGAATGGAAGACCTTATTACAAAAGATCCTTTAGATATATTAGCATATCAATATGATTTAGTATGTAATGGTGTTGAGCTATCTTCAGGAGCGGTAAGAAATCATGATATTGAAATAATGGTAAAAGCATTTGAAATAGCAGGATATAGCAAAGAAGAAGTAGAAACAAGATTTGGAGCATTATTCAATGCATTCCAATACGGAGCTCCACCACATGCTGGTATAGCACCTGGATTTGACAGAATGGTAATGCTATTAGCTGAAGTAGACACAATAAGAGATGTAATTGCATTCCCTATGACAAGTAAAGCAGAAGACTTATTAATGAGTGCACCAGGAATAGTTACAAGTGAACAATTAAAGGAATTGCATATAAAATTAAATATTGAAAAAGAAAAAGAGAATTAATCGTAGGGGCGATTTTAATTGCCCGTACTAAAATAATAAGAAATAAAAATAGGAGGGTTTATTTCAATGAAAGTTAGTAAAGAAGAACTTTTGCATATAGCAAAACTTGCAAATTTAAAAATAAATGATGATGAATCTGAAAGCTATTTAAGAAATTTAAATGACATATTAAATTTTGCAGATGTAATTAACAAACTTGATACAGAAAACATAAGTGAAACTATAGGTTCTACTGATAATGTAAATGTTTTCAGAGAAGATGAAATAAAGGTATTTGAAGATAATGCTGCATTGTTACAGAATGCACCAGAAGAGGAAGATAATATGTTCAAAATCCCTAAGGTTATTTAAAACGCATTATAAACGTCGTCTTACGTCGTTAGTCTTCATCTAAAAAATGCTCAACGTACCCTAAGTACGCCTCCGCTTTTTTAGATTTGACTGCCTAGTAATACTCGTTTCTAATTCGTTTTATTGAGGATAAAATATATAAATTTCTAATAATAGAGAGGAGAAAGCGATGGAACTTTACGAATTAACAGTTCATGAATTAATCGAGAAATTAGATAAAAAAGAAATAACAATTTCAGATATAACAAAAAGTTATTTATCAAGAATAAAAGAAAAAGAAGATGATGTACAAGCTTTTGTTACTGTTACTGAAAAAGAAGCTTTAGAAAAAGCAGAAGAATTAGATAAAAAAGAAACAAGAACAAAATATATGGGGATTCCTATCGGAATAAAAGATAATATTTGTACAAAAGGTTTAAAAACAACATGTAGTTCAAAAATGCTTGAAAATTTTATTGCTCCATATGATGCTACTGTAATGGAAAAAATTAATAATGAGAATATGATTACATTAGGAAAATTAAATATGGACGAATTTGCAATGGGAAGTTCAACAGAATTTTCAGCATTTAAAACAACAAAAAATCCATGGGACTTAAAAAGAGTTCCAGGAGGTTCAAGTGGAGGAAGTGCTGCATCAGTTGCTAGTAATATGGTGCCTTGGGCATTAGGTTCTGAAACAGGAGGTTCAATAAGACAACCATCATCATTATGTGGAACAGTTGGTTTGAAAACTACTTATGGATTAGTATCAAGATTTGGTTTAATTGCGTTTGCATCATCATTAGACCAAATAGGACCTGTTACAAAAGATGTAGAAGATAATGCTTTATTATTAAATGTAATAGCTGGATATGATTCTAAAGATTCAACATCAAAAAATATTGAGAAAAAAGATTATACAAAAGCTCTAGTAAATGATGTTAAAGGATTAAAAATAGGTGTACCAAAAGAGTTCTTTGGTGAAGGTATAAATGATGAAGTAAGAGAGTCTATAATACAAGCTATTGAAAAATATAAGGAATTAGGTGCAATTGTAGAAGAATGTTCATTAGATATTGCAAATGAAGCTTTATCAACATATTATATAATTGCTGGAGCAGAGGCAAGTTCAAATTTAGGAAGATTTGATGGAATAAGATATGGATATAGAACAAAAAATGCAAGTAATTTAAAAGAAATTTTTGTAAATTCAAGAACTGAAGCTTTTGGGCCAGAGGTAAAAAGAAGAATAATAACAGGAACATATGTACTTTCATCAGGATATTATGATGCATACTATAAAAAAGCACAAAAAGTAAGAACAATAATAAAAGATAAATTTAATGAATTATTTAGTAAATATGATGTTTTAATTACTCCAACATCACCAACAGTAGCTTTTGGTATAGGAGAAAAAACAGATAATGCATTAGAGATGTATTTAGCAGATTTATGTACAATTCCAATAAATATTGCAGGAGTACCAGCTTTATCACTTCCTTGTGGTGTTGATAAAGAAGGAATGCCAATAGGAATGCAAATTATAGGAAAACATTTTGATGAAGAAACAATTTATAGAGCAGCATATACTTACGAACAAAATACAAAATTCAGAGAAACATATAAACCATATTTTAAAAAATAAAATTGTAGGGGATGGGCTATTTTTAATCACCTACAAAATAGAAGAAGGAAATAGTTTATGGAAAATTTTAAAGCAGTTATATTTGATATGGATGGAACAATGTTTGATACAGAAACGTTACAATTAAA
This sequence comes from Clostridia bacterium, assembly GCA_017437145.1. GTDB lineage: Bacteria > Bacillota > Clostridia > TANB77 > CAG-508 > CAG-452. Next base: position 10,444 of record JAFSBT010000003.1, read on the forward strand.
AACATGGATTGCAATAGGAAAAAAATATAATTTTAACATAACTGAGGCTTTAGTGAAAAGTTCATTTGGTATATCAAGACCAGAGACGAAGCAATTATTTCTAAAAGCTCTAGGTGATAATTTTGATTTTGATTATTATAGAGACATGAAAGAAAGAAATATGAAAGCTTATGTTGAAAAAAATGGAGTTCCTCAAAAAAGAGGATTAATGCAATTATTAAATTATTTACGAGATAATAGATATGCATTAGCAATTGCAACATCATCTACAAGAGAAAAAACATATAAATATTTAGATAAAGCAGGAATAACAGATTATTTTCATGTGATAATTACTGGAGATATGGTATCTAAGGGCAAACCGGAACCAGAAATATTTCTAACAGCATTTGAAAATTTGAACAATAAATTTGGAAACATACCAAAATCTCAATGCATAGTTGTAGAAGATACGCCTAGTGGAGTAAAAGCTGCAAATAGAGCTGGAATAAATGTAATTATGGTTCCAGATATGATACAACCAACTCCTGATGTTGAAGAGGTGTTGTATGCCAAATATGAAAGCTTAGTAGATGTGAAAAGAATGCTAGAGAAAGAAAAAGGAGTAAATATAAAAAGAGAACAGAAAGCTATTCGGAGAATAAAAATTAAAAAAATATAAGGAGAGTAGAGTATGTCAAAAGAAGATTATGAAATAGTAATAGGACTAGAAGTGCATAGTGAGTTATCAACAAAAACAAAAATATTTTGTTCTTGTCCAACAGAATTTGGTGGAGACCCAAATACACATTGCTGCCCAATTTGTATGGCAATGCCAGGAGCTTTACCAGTATTAAATAAAAAAGTTGTAGAGTATGCGATAAAAGCAGGGCTAGCAACAAATTGTGAAATTGCAAAAGAATGTAAAAATGATAGAAAAAATTATTTTTATCCAGATTTACCAAAATCATACCAAATATCACAATTTGATATTCCAATTTGTAGTAATGGATATGTAGAAATAGATACAGATAATGGTAAAAAGAAAATAGGATTAACAAGAATTCATATTGAAGAAGATGCTGGAAAATTAAATCATGATGCTTATGGAAGAGGAAGTTTAGTTGATTTAAATAGAGCTGGAGTACCATTAATAGAAATTGTATCTGAACCAGATTTAAGAAGTGCTGAAGAAGTTGAAAGTTATTTAAGAAAACTAAAATCAATATTAGAATATATTGAAGTATCAGATTGTAAAATGCAAGAAGGTTCATTAAGAGCTGACGTTAATGTTTCTGTAAGAAAAAAAGGTGCTAAAGAGTTTGGAATAAGAACAGAAATGAAAAATATGAACTCATTCAGGTCAATTGTAAGAGCTATAAACTACGAAGCGGAAAGACAAATAGAAGTATTAGAAGAAGGTGGAGTAGTAACTCAAGAAACATTAAGATGGGATGATGTATCAGGAAAAACATTTGCAATGAGAGATAAAGAAGATGCTCAAGATTACAGATATTTCCCAGAACCTGATTTAGCGATAATAAAAATTTCAGATGAAATGAAAGAAGAAATAAGAAAAACTTTACCTGAAATGCCAGAAAAGAGAAGAGAAAGATATATTTCAGAATACAAACTACCTGAGTATGATGCAAATGTATTAACATCAGAAAAAGCATTATCAGATATGTTTGAAAAAGCAACTGAAGTATGTAATAATCCAAAAGCTGTAAGTAACTGGATAATGACAGAAATAATAGGATTCTTAAATTCTAAAGAATTAGAAGCAAAAGAAATTCCATTTACAGCAGAACAATTAGGAAATTTAATTGTACTAATTGATAAAGGAACAATAAGTTCAAGCATTGGTAAAAAAGTATTAAATAAAATGTTTGAAGAAGCAAAAGAACCTAAAGTTATAATAGAAGAAAATGGATGGATACAAATTTCAGATGAAGGTGCAATAAAAGAAGTTGTAATAAAAATATTAGAAGCAAATCCACAATCAGTAGCAGATTATAAAGCTGGAAAGGATAAAGCTGTAGGATTCTTAGTAGGTCAAGCAATGAAAGAAACAAGAGGAAAAGCAAATCCACAAATGTTAAATAAAATGTTCTTAGAAGAATTAAATAAATAAGGAAAAATAAATGGTTGAAAATAATTTCAACCATTTGTTTTTATAAATGTAGGGGCGGGCCCTGTGTCCGCCCAAATAATTAATAAAAAACTCCCTCAATTTTGAGATTGAGGGAGAACACTAGGTTTTTAAGGAAGGTATTAATGCTCGTCTTTTAAGTCAGGATGATTGGCAGTGAATTCTGCATATTTATGACAGCTTTCCTCATCGTTGAAGAAACAGATACCATCATAAAACAGCTTACCTGCTTTCTCAATCTTAAAGACAAACGGGCGAGGAATATGGTTATCCTGCTCAACAGAATCAGGACTTTCTGGCAATGCTACAATCAGAGTGAAATCTTCACGATTGTAATCCTCAAGGTTGGTGTCAATTCTCCAAAAATCAAATCCATCGTCACTTCTTTTGTAAAAATAAAGATTATTAAGAAGAGATAATAAACCTATTTTGGAGTGTTCTACAATAGCCATATATTCCTTAGCACTTAAATACGGAGTGATGATTCCCATATTTCCTTCCTCCTTTCTTTAAAAAATATAGTTAAAGAGATATAAACAATTGGTGCAATTAAAAAGAAAGGTATTGCTATTTTGTACCAATTAGTACTATGCAAAACCCATTATATCATATTATGTTAAATTGAGCAAATATATAATCTTAATTATTTACAAATATGTTATATTATTGATATAATAAGAAAAATAAGAAAAGGAGAAATTTTATGGATAGAATATATGCTGAAAAGTGGTTAAATAATTTAAAAGAGTATTGGTGGAATAAAGATGTAAGTGCTGCAACATCATTATTTAAGAAAACAGAATTTTATCAAGAGACACCATTTTGTGAACCTTATACAACATTTGAAGAAATTGAAAAAGAATGGGAACATGTAAAAGACCAAGATATAAAACACATTGAATTTAAAATACTAGCTATAGATAATAATGTACTAATTGCTGAATGGATATTTAAAAGAGAAGGTGCGGAATATAATGGCATTTATGAAATAAAATTTAATGATAATTTAGAATGTATTTATTTTAAAAGTTGGGAAATGGAGAAATAATATAAGGAGGAAATATGAATATGAAATCATATAATCCAGCTAATAATGAACTACTGGGAGAAGTGGAAGAAACAAATTTAAATGAAATTGAAAAAATTTTCAAGAAAAGTAAAAATGCAAGTAGTGAATGGGGGAAATTAACTTTATCAGAGAGAATTGAGTACATACAAAAATTATGCGATATTATTAGAAATAAAAAACAAGAATTTGCAGAATTATTAACAAATGAAATGGGAATGCCAATTTCTGAGTCTTTATATGATGTAGATAGTGGGTTAGAATGTATTGAATGGTATATGAATAATGCTGAAAAAGCTATAGGAGAAAAAGTTACTTATGAAGATCAAAATGAAATTGATAAAGTTATCTTTGAACCTAAAGGTGTAGCAGCAGTTATTATAGCTTGGAATTTTCCTTTTTCAAGTTTTGTATGGCAGGCAGTTACTAATTTAATTGTTGGAAATACTGTAATTATAAAACATTCTGAACTTGTGCCTTTATGTAGTAAATATATTTATGATATGGTAGCAAGTGTGTTGCCTAAAGATGTTTATAGTGTGGTTTATGGTGCAGGAGATGTAGGTAAAAAATTAGTAGAACAAGATGTTGATTTAATATGTTTTACAGGAAGTACGAAAACAGGACAAAGCTTATATAAAACTGCAGGAGAAAAGTTTATTGATGCAATATTAGAGTGTGGAGGTTCTGCTCCTGGAATTGTTTTTGAAGATGCAGATATAGATAGTGTTGTTGAGGCAATGTATATAAATAAATTTGCTAATTCAGGACAAATATGTGATGGACAAAAAAGGCTTATAGTTCATAAAAGTAAATTTGAAGAAGTTTGTAACAAGTATAAACAATGTATTGAATCAAAACATATAGGAAATCCATTAGATGAAAAAACAGAAATAGGACCAATAGTTTCAGTTGAACAATTACAAAAACTAGAAGAACAAGTGAAAGATGCAATTGATAAAGGTGCAAAAATAATTTGTGGTGGAAAGCGATTAGGAAATACTAAAGGAAATTATTATTTACCAACTATCTTAACTAACATTACAAAAGACATGAGAGTATATAAAGAAGAAGTTTTTGGACCAGTTGTGCCTATAATAGAATTTGAAACAATAGAAGAGGCAATAGAAATTGCAAATGATACAGAGTATGGGCTAGGTGGATATGTTTATACAACAGATAGAAATAAATTTGATAGAGTTGTAAAAGAATTAAAAACTGGAATGATAGCGTGGAATAATTTGTATTATTTAAGACCATGTAACCCATTTGGAGGATACAAAAAATCAGGTTTTGGAAAAAATAATAGTGAGTATGCATTACAGGAATTGTGTAATATTAAGGTAGTGACTTATGAAAAATAAACTAAAGTTAAACGTATAAAATTTTATATAGCATATAAAACTGATACTTTATGTATCAGTTTTTTTGAATTAAGAGTTAAAAGTGAACAGTTAAAACAGTTGACTGTTTATGTAAAACGTTATATAATACTTTGGAATAGCCAGATGCTATATACCTTTGAAGAGGCTATGCCTAAATAACCAACTTATATTAAAGGAGGAAAACACAAATGAAAAATGACATGATGGATAAGCAACAAGGAGGACTTTCTAAATTGGAGTTGTTACGCAAAAAAAGAAGTCTTCCCCAAACAGAAGTCAATGTCGAAAAGGCAATCGACGGTTTTGCTTCATCGATTGATACTGAAACTATGATGGCAGAAATTGCACAGAATTCTGCTGTTATAAATTTCATGGTTGATCGCAGCGGCTCTATGGATGACACATCTACTCCAATTGCTAATGAGATAAACAACTTCGCTTTAAGACAGGCGACAAAACTTTATTCAACAAAGATTTCTCTTACACTGTTTGATCATTATGTTGAATCACAGTTTAGCAAAGTAGATGTAAAATCTTTTACACCCATTTCTCCATGGCTATGCCCTGGTGGAACCAACATCTATGATGCTATAATTACAAGTATGCCTTCAATTCTTCCAACAGATGCAAATCACAAATTGCACTTGATTATAACTGATGGACAGAATGGAAGTAGTAATCATTCTTTGGAAGATGTAAGAAGACTAATTTCAAGCAGAATAAATGCTGGTGAGCATATTTTCCTGCTTTATAATGACATTAATAATCCGTGTTCTCAGACAAGCTCGAAAGAATATGCAGCCTCTCTCGGAATAAAATCTAATAATGCTGTGAACTTTAATCGTAATGGAGATGGTATAAAAATAATTTTCCAAGCAATTGAAGATTTGTTAGATGGACTTCGTACAGATGGCGCAATTCCGAATGATTGGTCAAAAGCAATATCGGCGCATCTTGCTAACCCTCTGGGTGTTAAAGCAAAAGAAACAAAATTTTTGTCCGAGTAATTTTTACTGCTGTCAATAATTTTATAATTTTTTGACAGTGGTACTCAAAAGACTATTAAGGAATGGGAGGAATCTTATGGATCCTTATAAAGTTCTGGGTGTTGAGCGGGATGCATCAGATGAAACTCTAAAACGGGCATTTAGAAGTTTAGCAAAGAAATGTCATCCTGACTTGTTTCATACCGATGAAGAAAAAGCAGAAGCTACAGAGAAATTTAAAACTCTTAATGCTGCATGGGAATTGATAGGAACATCTGAAAGTCGTGCTATTTACGATGCAAGTAATCCAGTTGTTGTGAATGTTTATGAATATTATTCAAATAAAAAAACTTCACACAAAGGTCACGAGGATTGCAAAAGTAAACGTTCAGATGTAGATATTGAAAATGAAAAGCAGCGAAAAGCTATTTTGCAATTTCTTAATGTCGAGTATGAGCACAAAGAAGAAATTTTTGAAATGTTTTCTGAACTTGCTACTGGTGCTTTAAATGGTGTTTTTTCTGCAGAAGAGTATATTGAAATGCTTGAATTAGTGCTTCAAGAACAACAAGACTGCATAAAAAAAATAAAGCAAATTATAAGAGTGGCAAAAGAGAAAAATTTAACCGGTATGGAAGAAGCTTTAATTAAGGCTAAGCAAGTGATTGAAGAGTTAACACAAAAAGCTAAAGAAACTCCGAGAACTCTTACAGAAGCACATTATGTAGAAGAGACAAGAATATTAACTGAAAAGGTTAATAAACTTATTGCAGGATTTCCTGACAGAGTAAATTTCATATCTAACTTTGATCTTTTAGAAAAAACATGGGAATTTAATAACGATAGTGAAATAACTTCCTATTGTAAAAAAATAAAGAAAAAAGTTGCCAAAACCTTAAACGATATAAGGTGGGTAGAAAAAATTACGAATGAACGTAATATAAAAATAGGAACAATAGCTCTGGGCGATCCTAATTCAAGATGGGAAAGTGATAGAGATGAAAGAACTTTAAAACAATTGGAAGAAATTGTTTTAGATAAAAGTCAAGTTCTTATTTTAAGCCTTCAAAAGTTACGTGAGAAGTTTTGGGAAGAAAGATGTGATATTTCTAAAAATTCAAAGGGTCAAGTTGTTTTTTCTGGGACAAAATGGAACACAAGAAACTGCAAAGGAACATTTATATGTCCTGCAAATGTAACTTCCATTGATAGAGATGCATTTGATAATCTAAAAGAAATGAGTGCAATATCTTTATCTGCTTCACTTATTAGTGATTCTTATTCAATAGCGATACCATATAAGATAAAGGAATTAATTCTTAATTTCGATAAAAAAACACAAGTTGTGAATATTTCAAACTTTGATACACCATGTATAATTCGAAAAAAACAGTATATTTGTATTAAACATAGGTATGACAGTCAGTTGTATTTTATACTTGTTGATGAAAATGGAGTATATGTTTATGAAGATTCAAAATTGTGTCAATTAATGGGTGTAGAAACGACTAAAGAAGTTGAAGAATTAACTCATAAGTGGCGTTATAAGTTTCAAAAATATCACTTGCAAATTCATGCATGGGCACAAGTAAGTAAAAGGCTTCCGCAAGAAACTGTTATGAGATTTATACCAGCTAATGCAGAATCAGCTAAGAGATGGTTGGAAATCGATAAAACTAATTTTGAAAAAGTATTATCCCAAAACAGTGTTGAGTTGGAAGAACGAATTATTCGCTTGTATGTTGCTCTAGGAGCTTTAGGAGATGAATATTCTCATATGCAGGCAGAGTACTTAATTGCTCAGCTCGATATTGAAGGAATGTACCGTTCGAGATTAGAACGCATACCGCAAGAAAACATTGAATCAAAGTATCGTTCAAGAACAAAACGTATAAGTTTGTGGCGAATAGGTGATGAGGAAAAAGTCAAAAAAGATCCAATGGGATATGTACCTAAAGAAGCAGTTGAATTTGTTAAATCAAATATTTGCAATAAAGAATTTATGCCCTATATTTTAACTTTTTTAGAGGGATATCAAATCTTTAATTCAGAAGCTAAAAAAGCAGGCGTAAAACTTTCACCGGAATTTGTAATTATAACTGCTCCACAATATATATTTCATGCTAAAACAAATGAAACTCAGGAATTTGCAAAACAGGTTTTAAACATTGAAAGAAGTGTAGAAAAAACTGAGATTCTTGAAAAAATTCTTAAACTCAATGCTTATGCACAAAAACAGTTAAATATGGGAATCAAGAAAAAGATTATAGAAACTGTAGATATTGATGAAAAATCATTAATGCACTATAGATATCTTGATTTAAGCCGTTGTCAGACATATTTAGATTTCGCACACCAATTTCTAATAAAAAAAGACTATGGAAAAAAAAGAAATAGATTTTTTAGTGTAGAAGCTGAAAATGTTTTTGTTTCAAGTAATAGTCATGCTATAGAAATAGTGGATAGCGAAAATAAGCGTATAGCTATTGTAATACTAAATTTGTTTGATGAAGGGGAATTATTTGCAGATATAATGAGTTGTGAGACCAAAAGCATGGATGTAATACAAGTTATTAAACGTGCTCTAAAAGACCAAATGCATTGTAATAGCCGTGTTACAGGAATTTCTATCGGTACTAATGAAGCCCCAAGGGGTGAAAGATTTAATGAATGGAGGAACGTTTTAGAAGATTCAAATGTAGATTGGATTAAGTTTGAAGTTCATTTTAAAAATCGAGAAATTGGTATTGGATACAAGGGGTATCGTGCAAGATTTATGATTGAAGGAAATGAGCAGAGGTTTGCTCGTCCACATCGTCATAGAACATATGCAGAAATATACCAGTATTATCAATGGCAAAGAAGAATAAACCGTCGTAACAACAGATTGGGATGGTAATTTACTACTAACCTCAAAGAAATAGGTGTTAGATTATTTCTAGCACTTATTTCTTTTTTTGTATTTGGAAGTTAAAATTTACAAGAAGAAAAGTATGATAAAACCAATTTTTTATTGTAAAAAAATGAAGAAGATTTATAAAAATTTAAATTTAATATAAAAATATACCATTTTATTGACTTTTAACATAAAATGGTATATACTAATTAAAATTTCAAAAAAGAAGGGTGTTTTTAATGAGAAATATTATTAATGTTATAAAGGTACATCATCATTGTAAAAACACTTGTATTGTATAAAAAAGTTTATGCAGATACAAGTGTTAATTTGCTTGTACCTGCATTAGTAAGAAAGTAAAGCTATGTAGGTAAAAACTACATAGCTTTTTTGTTAGATATTAGGAGGTTAAATATGTTAGATGAATATTCTTTTTTAATACCAGAAGAAAGTAATGGAGTAATTATTCAAAATGTTAAAGAATTAAGAGGAGTTGAAACAAAATTAAGAGAAGTTTTTAATAAATATGAATTTAATGAAACTTTAATTCCTTTGTTTGAATATGTTGAACTTTATAAAAGAGTTTATACAAATTTTGATGAAGAAAAAATTTATAAATATATTGGTCAAGATGGAAAAGTTATTGCTTTAAGATGGGACTTTACAATTCCATTAGCACGACATTATTTTTCACAACATACTGAAGAAATAGGCAGATATTCATATTTTGGTAAAGTATATAGACAAGAAAAATCATATAAAGGTAGAAATAATGAAAGTTATCAGGCAGGCATAGAATTAATAAACAATCCTGGAATAAATGGAGATATGGAATGTTTAAATATGCTTCAAGAAATATTGCCAAAATTAGAACTTAAAAATTTAAAAGTAGAATTAGGTTCTGCAAAATTCTTTAATAGAATATGTGAATTGACTGGAAACAAACAAAAATTGATTGAAACATTAAATAAAAAAAGTATTAGCCAAATGGAGGATTTTGTAAAAGAAAATAATGATTTAAATGACAATTTAAAATTATTATTATTAAAACTACCAAGACTTTCGGGCTCTCTAAAAGTTATTGATGAACTATTAGAAAATATTGATGATGAAATTATAAAAGATTCATTAATAGAATTAAAAAACATTTATGATAAGCTTAAAAATAAAGAAAATGTAATATTTGATTTGAGTATGTGTCCATCTATGGAATATTATACAAGTTTAATGTTTAAAGTATATAGCCCATATAGTCCAGAAGCAATAGTAAGTGGTGGTAGATATGATTCTTTATATAAAAACTTTAAGAAAGATGTTTCTGCAATAGGAATGGGATTTTATTTAAATAATATTTTAAAAGCAATAGAAAAAGAAGGTGAAATAAATGATTAGAATTGCTATAACTAAAGGTAGAATTGAAAAAGATATGTGTAAATTGATGAGAGCTTGCGGATTTGATGTTGAGCCAATAGAAAATAAAGGTAGAGAGTTACTAATAAAAACAAAAGATGATATTGAAGTGATTTTTGCCAAGGCAAATGATGTAGTAACATTTATTGAACATGGTATTGTTGATATAGGAATTGTAGGTAAAGACACATTAGAAGAAAGTGATTTCACAGATTACAATGAATTACTAGATTTAAATGTTGGGAAATGTTATTTTGCATTAGCTGCTTATCCTGAATATAGAAATAAAAGTTTTAAAAGAAGAAAGAAAATTGCAACAAAATATCCTACGGTTGCAAAAAAATATTTTAGTAAATTACAGGAAAATGTAGAAATAATTAAAATTGAAGGCTCAGTAGAACTTGGGCCAGTAATTGGATTAACTGATGCAATAATTGATATAGTAGAAACTGGTTCTACATTAAAGGCTAATGGATTAGAAATTATTGAAAAAGTATCAGATATTTCGACAAGATTAATAGCAAATAAAGTTAGTTTAAAATATAAAAGTGAAGAAATATACAACCTAGTAGATAAATTTTATGATAAAATAAAAAAAGAATAAGGGGTACAGTAATGATAGTAATTATTGATTATAATGTAGGAAATGTAAAAAGTGTATTAAATGCATGCAAAAGAATAGGATTAGAAGCAATTATTTCAAGAGATGAAGAAGAAATAAAAAAAGCTAAAGGAATAATATTGCCTGGAGTTGGAAGCTTTGCTGTAGCAATGGAAAATTTGAAAAAATATGGATTAGTTGAGATATTAAATGATAGGAAAGAAAATAATATTCCAATTATAGGAATATGTTTAGGAATGCAAATATTATTTGAAAAAGGTTTTGAAGTTGAAGAATGTAAAGGATTAGGCTATTTAAAAGGAAATGTTGATATGATTAAAACAACAGAAAAATTACCACATATGGGATGGAATCAATTATATTTTAATAGACAAAATCAAATATTAAAAAATATTAAGGAATTAGAAGATGTTTATTTTGTACATTCTTTCATGGCAGATTTTAATAATGAAAATGTTATTGCATATACGGAATATGGTGGAATGAAAATTCCTGCAATAGTAGGAATGGACAATGTAATAGGATGCCAATTTCACCCTGAAAAAAGTGGAGAAGTTGGAGAAAGAATATTAAAAGCTTGGAAGGAGATTGTAGAATGTTAGTAATACCTGCAATAGATTTAAAAGATGGAGAAGCAGTTAGATTATATAAAGGAGACTATAATCAAAAAGTAGTATATAGTAAAGAACCGGAAAAATTAGCAAAAGAATTTGAAAACATGGGAGCTAAATATCTACACGTAGTTGATTTAGATGGTGCTAAAGATGGAGAATGTACAAATTTAGAAACAATAAAAAAAATTAGAGAAAGTATAACTATACCTATGGAAATAGGTGGAGGAATTCGAAATGAAGAAACAGTTAGTTTATACTTGGATGAAATAGGAATAAATAGAGTAATACTAGGAACCTCAGCTATAAATAATCCAGATTTCTTAAGTGAAATGATTAAAAAGTACGGACCAGAAAAAATAGTTGTTGGTGTTGATGTAAAAGAGGGATTTGTTTCAATTTCTGGATGGCTTGAAAAAAGTGAAGTAAATTATTTGGATTTTATAAAAGAATTAGAAAAAATTGGTGTTAAGTATATAGTTGCTACAGATATATCAAAAGATGGAACACTATCTCGGACCTAATTTTAATATGTATGAAAAAATAAAACAAGAATCTAATATTAATATTATTGTTTCTGGTGGAGTAAAAGATGCTGAAAATATATATGAAGTAGATAGATTAGGATATTATGGTTGTATAGTTGGAAAAGCATATTATGAAAAAAGAATAGATTTAACGGAGGTAATAAAATGCTTAGAAAAAGAATAATACCTTGTTTAGATATAAAAAATGGTAAAGTAGTAAAAGGAATTAATTTTGTTGGACTAACAGACATTGGTGATCCTGTTGATTATGCTAAAATGTATGAATTACAATGTGCTGATGAAATAGTTTTCCTAGATATAACAGCAAGTTATGAGGAAAGAGCCATAATTAAAGATATAATTGAAAAAGGCGCAAATGAATTAAGGATTCCATTAACTGTTGGTGGAGGAATAAGAACATTAAATGATTTTAGAGAAATTCTAAAAAGTGGAGCAGACAAAGTGTCAATTAATTCTGCAGCAGTAAAAAATCCTGAGCTTATAACAGAAGCTTCTAAAGAATTTGGAGCTCAATGTGTGGTTGTAGCAATCGATGGCAAAAGAGACGAAGAAGGTAATTTTAAAGTATTCGTAAAAGGTGGACGTGAAAATACGGGATTAGATTTAGTTGAATGGGCTAAAAAATGTGAAGAACTTGGGGCAGGAGAAATATTATTAACTTCTATGGATGCAGATGGAACTAAAAAGGGATATGATATAGAAATGACAAAAAGAGTTGTTGAGAATGTAAATATTCCTGTAATAGCAAGTGGAGGATGTGGAAGCATACAAGATATAGTTCAAGTTTTTAAAGAAACTAATTGTGATGCTGCTTTAGTAGCTTCATTATTCCATTACAAAGAAGCAACAATAGATGAAGTAAAAGAAGAATTAGAAAAAAATGATATTAGTGTTAGGAGGATTAATAAATGAAACCAGATTTTGAAAAAATGGAATTGATTCCAGCTATAGTACAAGATTTTTATACAAAAGAAGTTCTTATGTTAGCATATGTAAATGAAGAAAGTTATGAGTATATGCTTGAAAATAAAGAAACATGTTTTTATTCAAGAAGTAGAAAAGAATTATGGCATAAAGGAGAAACTTCAGGACACTATCAAAAAATAAAAAGTATATCATTAGACTGTGACAAAGATACACTATTAATTCAAGTAGAACAAATAGGAGCGGCTTGTCATACAGGAAGTTATTCATGTTTCTTTAATGAGGTTCAAACATCTGAAGAAGAATACAATAATTTAATAATTGAAGAAGTATATAAAATGATAAAAGACAGAAAAGAAAATCCTAGAGAAGGTTCTTACACAAATTATCTTTTAGAAAAAGGTGTAGATAAAATCTGTAAGAAAATAGGAGAAGAAGCTTCAGAAACAATTATTGCAGCAAAAAATACAGATAAAGAAGAATTGATTGGAGAAATTAGTGATTTAGCATATCACGTGTTAGTACTAATGTTAGATAAAAATATAACAGTTGAAGATATAAAAATGAAATTATCTGAAAGACATAAAATAGAAGGAAATAAAAAGAAAGAAAATAAAAAAGGAGAATATTAATGTAGGGGCGGGCGACTTTAGTCCGCCCGAGTGAATAATGAATAGTTATGGAAAGAATTTGCTGGAAAACAGCAAATTCTTTTTTTAATAATAAAACAATCAACAAATATTCGAGTACAAATTTAAATTAATACAAATATTATTTCGTTTTACTGAAAATTTTTAAATTTTCAGTAAAAGTTAAAAAGCTAAAATAATTAATTTTTGACAAATGAGAATTCGTTTTCAAAAATTAATATTTTAGCTTAATTAATATATTAGAAAAGTAGAAACAATTTGATTTATATTGCAACCATGAAATTTATATGTTAAAATTTATAATTGAAAAAAACAAAATTGGGGAAGAAAATGAAAAAAATATATTTTATATTAACACATACAGGAACACCACTTGCAAATTTTATAAGATTTTATACTAAAGATGAATTTTCACATGTATCAATTGCCTTAGATGAAGAATTACAAGAAATGTATAGCTTTGGTAGATTAAATCCATACAATGCCTTTATTGGAGGTTTTGTACATGAATATATAGATAAAGGAACATTTAAGAGATTTAAAAAAACTTATGCAAGAATTTATTCTATGGATATAGAAGATGAAAAGTATGATTTATTAGAGCAAAACATTAGAAATTTTCAAGAAAAAAAAGATGATTATGGGTTCAATATTATAGGAATGTTTGCTGTAGGATTAAACAAAAAAATTAAATTTGATAAAGCATTATATTGTGCAGAGTTTGTAAAACAGATGATGGATGAATCACAAATTGAAAATAATTTACCAGAAATAGTAAAACCAGAAAATTTTAAAGATTTAGAAGGATTAGAGGAAATATATACAGGAAAGTTAAAGGAATATAAATATTAATACTTTTTACTTGACAATAATCGATATTTTTTGTATTATTAAATATAGTGAGTAAAAAAAGAAAGGATGGTTTTTGTGAAAATTTTATTAAAAAATGCAATGGCTTTTGTTGATAAAAAATTTACAAAATGCGATATTTCTATTGAAGATAATGTAATTAAAAATATTTCTACAATCATTCCTCCTATGGAGGACGATTTTGTAATTGATTTAAAAAACAATTACCTTTTACCAGGTTTAATAGATGTTCATGTTCATCTAAGGGAACCTGGTTTTATTTATAAAGAAACTGTAGAAACAGGAAGTATGGCAGGAGCAAAAGGAGGATATACATCAATTTGTGCAATGCCAAATTTAAATCCTGTACCAGATTCTATGGAAAATTTAAAAATCGAGTTAGAAGCAATAGAAAAAACAGCAAACATAAATGTTTATCCATATGGTGCTATTACTAAAGAGGAAAAAGGAGAAGAACTTTCTGACATGGAAGAAATGTCAAAGTATATAATTGCTTTTTCTGATGATGGTAAAGGTATACAAGAAGAAAGAATGATGCTTGAAGCAATGAATAAAGCTAAAGAATTAAATAAAATTATTGCAGCACATTGTGAAGTAAATGCATTATTAAATAATGGATATATTCATGACGGAGAATATGCTAAATTACATGGACACAGAGGAATTTGTTCAGAAAGCGAATGGAAAGAAATAGAAAGAGATATTGAACTAGCTAAAAAAACAGGAGTTAAATATCATGTATGTCATATTTCTACAAAAGAAAGTGTTGAATTAATAAGAAAAGCAAAGAAAGATAATGTTGATATAACATGTGAAACAGGACCACATTATTTAATTCTAGATGATATGATGTTACAAGAGGATGGAAGATTTAAAATGAATCCTCCAATAAGAAGTAAAGAAGATAGACAAGCTTTAATTGAAGGAATATTAGATGGAACAATCGATATGATTGCAACAGACCATGCACCACACTCCGAAGAAGAAAAAAGTAGAGGTTTAGAAAAAAGTGTTATGGGTATAGTTGGATTAGAAACAGCATTTCCTTTACTATATACATACTTTGTTAAAGAAGGTATTATAAGTTTAGAAAAATTAGTTGAACTTATGAATACAAATCCAAGAGAAAGATTTGAAATTGGAACAGAAATTAAAGTTGGAGAAAAAGCAGATTTAACAGTATATGATTTAAATGAAAAATATATTATAGATTCAAATAACTTTGCATCAAAAGGGAAAAGCACACCATTTAATGGATATGAAGTATTTGGTAAATGTAAAATGACAATGGTTGGTGGAAAAATAATATTTAACGAAATATAGTTTTTCACTAACGTAAAAAAGGAGGAAAAATGTATAAAAGAGATTGTTATGAAGTAAAATCAAACAAAAACATTGCAAATTTAGTATATGAAATGGTTCTTGAAGGACCTACTACATATATTACAGCTCCAGGACAATTTATAAATATTGAAATTGATGGTTTTTATTTAAGAAGACCTATTTCTATATGTGAGTATGATGAAAATACTATAAAAATTATTTATAAAGTTGTAGGAGAAGGAACCGAAGTTTTAGCTAAATTGGAAAGTGGCGCAAAACTTGATGTTTTAACAGGTTTAGGAAATGGATTTAAAACAATTAAGTGCGGTGAAAAACCTTTATTAATAGGAGGAGGAGTTGGAACTCCACCAATGTATCAATTATGCAAAAACTTAATTAATGAAGGAAAAGAAGTAACTGTAGTTTTAGGATTTAATTCTAAAAATGATGTTTTTTACGAAGAAGAATTCAAAAAACTAGGGGCAAAAGTATATATTACAACTGCAGATGGTTCTTATGGAACAAAAGGATTTGTAACTGATGTTATAAAGGATTTAAATGATTATACTTATTTTTATGCATGTGGACCAGAACCAATGTTAAAAGCGGTATATGATAACACAAATACAACAGGAGAACTTAGCTTTGAAGAAAGAATGGGATGTGGATTCGGTGCATGTATGGGATGTAGCTGTAAAACTAAATATGGAAATAAAAGAATATGTGTAGATGGTCCAGTATTAAAGAAGGAGGAAATAATATGGTAGATTTATCAGTTGAATTAAGTGGATTAAAACTTGATAATCCAATTATTCCAGCAAGTGGAACATTTGGATTTGGTCATGAGTTTGCTAAATTTTATGATATCAATATGTTAGGTTCTATTTCTTTAAAAGGAACAACACAAGAAGAAAGATTTGGTAATCCAACACCAAGAATTGCAGAATGTACAGCAGGTTTAATAAATTCGGTAGGACTTCAAAATCCAGGAATTGATAATGTAATAAAATATCAAATTCCAGAACTTGAAAAATATTATAATAAAAAAGTTATTGCTAACATAAGTGGATTTTCACTTGATGAATATAAATATTGCTGTGAAAAAATAGACAAATGTGATAAAGTAGGAATAATAGAAGTAAATATAAGTTGCCCTAATGTTCATAATGGGGGAATGGCTTTTGGAACTGATGCAAAAAATGCTGCAGAAGTTACAAAAGAAATAAAAAAGGTTACAACAAAGCCAATATATATTAAGCTTACACCAAATGTAACGAATATTGTAGAGATTGCAAAAGCATGTGAAGATGCAGGTGCTGATGGTATAAGTATGATAAATACTTTACTAGGAATGAGAATAAATCCAAAAACTAAAAAGCCAATTATTGCTAACAAAATGGGTGGATTTTCTGGACCAGCAATTTTCCCAGTTGCACTAAGAATGATTTATCAAGTTTACGAAGCAGTAAATATTCCTATTATAGGAATGGGTGGAGTAGCTAGTGCAAAAGATGTAATTGAAATGATGCTTGCAGGTGCTTCAGCAGTACAAGTAGGTGCTTCTAATTTAAAAAATCCTTATGCATGTAAGGAAATAATAGAAGATTTACCAGTACAAATGGAAAAATACAATATTAAAAGTTTAAAAGAAATTATAGGAGGTGCTCACTAATGGGTAAAGATGTTATAATTGCTTGTGATTTTAAAAACAGCATAGAAACATTAAATTTTTTAGATAAGTTTACAGATGAAAAACCATTTTTGAAAATAGGAATGGAGCTATTTTTTGCGGAAGGACCAAGTATTGTTAGAGAAATAAAAAGAAGAGGACATAAAATTTTCTTAGATTTAAAACTTCATGATATACCAAACACAGTTAAAAGTGCTATGGCATCACTTAGTAAATTAGATGTTGACATGTGTAATTTACATGCAAGTGGAACAATAACAATGATGGAAGCAGCAATAGAAGGATTAACAAGAGAAGACGGAACAAGACCTATTCTTATTGCTGTAACACAGCTTACATCAACAAGTGAAGAAAGAATGAGAAGTGATATTTTAATTGAAAGACCAATAGATGAAGTAGTAATGCATTATGCACAAAATGCAAAAGTTGCAGGATTAGATGGAGTAGTTTGTTCACCATTAGAAGCTGGAAAAGTAAAAGAAGCATGTGGTAAAGACTTTTTAACAGTAACTCCAGGTGTTCGTTTTGCAGATGGTGATGTTGGAGACCAAGTAAGGGTTACAACACCAGCAAAAGCAAAAGAAATTGGTTCAGATTATATAGTAGTAGGAAGACCTATAACAAAAGCTGAAGACCCAGTTGCAGCATATAGACGCTGTGTAGAAGAATTTGTAGGATAATTTTTAAGGAGGAAATAAAATGAAAGAATTAGAAAAAGAAATAGCAAAAGGACTATTATCAATAGAAGCAATATTTTTAAGACCAGAAGAACCATTTACATGGGCAAGTGGAATAAAAAGCCCAATATACTGTGATAACAGATTAACATTAACAGCACCAGAAGTTAGAATAAAAGTAGAAGAAGGATTAGCTCAAGTTATAAGAGAAAATTATCCAGAAGCAGAAGTTTTAATGGGAACAAGTACAGCTGGAATAGCACATGCTGCAATTACAGGACATATTATGAATTTACCAATGGGATATGTTAGAGCAGGAGCAAAAGATCATGGAAGAAACAATCAAATAGAAGGTTCATTAAAACCAGGACAAAAAGTAGTAGTTGTTGAAGATTTAATTTCAACAGGTGGAAGTGTTATAGAAGTTGTAAATGTACTTAGAGAAGCAGGAGCAGAAGTTTTAGGAATAGTAAGTATATTTACATATGGAATGAAAAAAGGTTTAGACAGATTAGAAGCTGCAAATGTAAAAAATGTAAGTTTATCTAATTTTGATGTAATGGTTGATGTTGCAGCAGAAGAAGGATATATTAAAGCTGAAGACAAAGAAAGATTAATAGCATTTAGAAACAATCCTAGTGATGAAAGTTGGATAAAATAGGAGGAAAAAAGTTGAGACATTTAATGAATATAACAGATTTTTCTGTTGAAGAAATTAATGAACTTATTGAAGTGTCAAAAGATATAATAAATAATGGTTCTAAATATTCAGAAAAATGTAAAGGAAAACAATTAGCTACTTTGTTTTTTGAACCAAGTACTAGAACAAGATTAAGTTTTGAATCTGCAATGTTAAGTTTAGGAGGAAGTGTTTTAGGATTTTCTTCAGCAAGCAGTAGTTCAACAGCTAAAGGAGAAAGTGTAGGAGATACAATACAAACAGTTAGCTGTTATGCTGATATAATAGCGATGAGACATCCTAAAGAAGGTGCGCCAGAAGTTGCTGCACAAACTACATTGGTTCCTATAATCAATGCAGGAGATGGAGGACACAATCATCCAACACAAACACTTACAGACCTTTTAACTATTAGCCAAGAAAAAGGTACATTAGATAATTTGACAATAGGACTTTGTGGAGATTTGAAATTTGGAAGAACAGTACATTCACTTATAACAGCAATGAGCAGATATAAAAATGTGAAGTTTATACTTATATCTCCAGTAGAATTGCAACTACCAGATTATATAATAAAAGATGTTCTTGAAAAAAATAATATTGAATACAAAGTTACTCAAAGTATGGAAGAATATATGGACGAACTAGATATTCTATATATGACAAGAGTACAAAAAGAAAGATTTTTCAATGAAGCAGATTATATAAGATTAAAAGATTACTATATTTTAGATTGCAATAAATTAGGAAAAGCAAAAAAAGATTTATGTATTATGCACCCATTACCAAGAGTAAATGAAATTGCAAAAGAGGTTGATTCTGACCCAAGAGCAGCATATTTTAGACAAGTAAAATATGGGAAATATATAAGAATGGCTTTAATCCTAAAATTATTAGAAATTAAATAGAGGTATAAATATGAATATAGATAGTATAACAAATGGTTATGTAATAGACCATATAGAAGCTGGAAAAAGCATGCAAATATATGAATATTTAAATCTTGGAGATTTAGATTGTTCAGTTGCAATAATAAGAAATGTAAAAAGTAAAAGAACAGGCAAAAAGGATATAATAAAAATAGATGAATTCATTGATATAAATATGGATGTATTAGGATATCTTGCTCCAGATATTACAGTTAATGTAATAAAAGATGGAGAAATTATAGAAAAGAAACATATGGAATTACCTGAAGAATTAAAAAATATAATCAAATGTGAGAATCCAAGATGTATTACTTCTGTTGAACAAGATTTAGATAACATATTTAAATTAACAGATAGAGAAAATAGAGTTTACAGATGTAAATACTGTGAATCAAAAGCAAAAAATAATTAACAAGAAAAGTGGCTTTGCCATACTTTTCTTCTCGCCGATTTGAGCTTCCGAATGTAATGAGGAAGTCTCAACAGGCAATAGCGATTATAGCATTTGTATGTAATAGGAAAGTTCTACTTTCCTATTACATACAAAAACGGGGAGAATTGTAGTACACAATTTTCCCCGTTTTGCCAGCTACTAAAACCGTTTAGAAGCTTGTTTTGCTGTCAGTTGATTATTCTTTCATGGCAAGATTGGCTAAGGAAATCGCACTTTCAAGAGATTTTGTTGCTGCAAGAGCTCCGCTGGAATGACAATATAAAGCTTCAGGAATGTTTATATAATCATTGAGCATTATTGAAGCTTTTTTCCATAAATCAGGAAAAGGTTTTCTTAGATTTGAGCTATGTAATTTTTCAGGAATGCACCATACTCTATACTCGGTTTCGCGAACAGGGATTACGGCATACATAATTTCGTTAGCTTTTTTATTTGTAGAGCTGAAAAATGCTTCTTTCCATTCTTCAAGACCAATAGATTGGTCAAAAACCATAATTCCATTGGCAGCAGAGTTTATAGCAGACTCCATCATTTCCTGAGTTGTTGCCTTAGAAATAGCTGTCTGAATAAACTTATCAAAGATAATTTCAGCACAGGAAACTGCTTGTAAAAATGCAGCATCAGAGTCTTCAGACTGATTATCCCATCGTGGATTGAAATTTTTAATAATTTCTGAAAAATTCATCGGTTGGATAGGAAAATTCAGAGTGGGAAGAACATTGTTGTCATATGCATCAATTCCCTGTATAAGATTCTGGTCAACAAAGTTTAAAACATAGTTGTTAACCCAATCACTATTATTTGGAAAAGTTTTGGAAAGAAGTTTTATACCAAAATCCTTCCATACAAGACCTGCTGAAGAATATGGAATACCGTTTTCGCGACTACCATTTCTTCCTTCTTGGTGGTGGTCATATTTTCCACCGCCAATATCATACACTATGACGGGATGTTTTCTCATTATCTCTCTTCTTCGAAGCTCTTTCTCGGTGGATTCTGAAAAATTGTTGATTCTTTCAACTGTAACGGTTCCACCTAAATACTTCGATAAAATCACAGTAGAAAGAACATCATCTGCATGGAATATGCCTGAATGTGTTACAAGTGCTGCATTGGAATAGAATACACTAGTTCTAATAGACATATTTTTTCCTCCATTCGGTTTTAATGTAGCTGTTTATAATCAGGAACTCAATTAACTTTTAGTATATATCATTTCAACCAAAGATAATCGACTGATTAAAAACAACTTTATTCAGTTGTCAATGTTCAAAAATAGAACTTCTGAGATTATATCATATTTTACATAATATTTCAATATTGAAGCAATATATAAGGGTAGTTAATATAAACTACCCTTATATTTTTCATAAAATTTTGGATATAAAGTACTAATCAGATACTTTACTATAAAAGGCTATAGCCCAAATACCAGTGATACCAACTAATATATATATTAATCTAGTAATAAAACTTAAAGATCCAAATAAAGCATCAACTAAATTGAACTCAAATAAGCCCACTAATAACCAATTTAATGCTCCTATTATAACTAATGTAAGAGCAATTGCATTTAAAGTTTTCATTTTTTTACCTCCAATCATTTTATGAGTCATCAATATTTTGTGTAAAATTTTTAGATATATACATAAAATATTGATTTTTCAAATTTTTTCAAATATAATTTAAAAAAATGACTAGGAGAATAAAATGTTAAAGAAAAATGACGAATATATTGTTGAAATAATTGATAATGGATTTCAGGGAGAAGGAATTGCTAAAATCGATGGAATAACAGTTTTCATTAATGAAGCAATTAAAGGAGAAAAAATAAAAATAAAAATTTTAAAAGTTTTAAAAAATTTTGCATATGGAAAAATAATAGAAATACTTGAATCTTCTAAAGCTAGAAAAACTCCTGACTGCAATACATATTCAAGATGTGGAGGATGTAATTTAAGACATATTGAATATAATGAAACTTTAAAAATAAAAAAAGCAATAGTTGAAAATTGTTTATATAAAGAATTAAAAAAAGAAATAAAAGTAGAAGATGTTATAGGAATGAAAGAACCTATTTATTATAGAAATAAATTACAATATCCAGTTGGAGTAGATAAAGACAACAAAATAACAATGGGAGTATATTCAGCAAGAACTCATAGTATAATTCCGACACAAAAATGTTACATTCAAAATGAATTGTGTCAAGAAATTGCAAATGATATTTTAGAATTTGCAAGAGCTCATAATGTTAGTGCATATAATGAAGAAACTTTAAAAGGAACATTACGACATATAATAATTCGTATAGGAGTAAAAACAGGAGAAGTTTTAGTAACATTAGTTTTAAATGACAATAATCTAAAAGATGAAGCAAAATTAACAGATTATTTAACTATAAAGCATCCTAATATAAAAACAATAGCCAAAAATTTCAACAAAAAGAATACAAATGTAATTTTAGGTGATAAAACAGAAATAATTTATGGACCTGGATTTATATATGATATTTTAGGAGAATACAAATTTAAAATATCACCACTTTCATTTTATCAAGTAAATCCAATTCAAACAGAAATTTTATATAACACAGCAGTACAACATGTAGGGGCGGGCCCTGTGTCCGCCCGCAATGATATTGCACTTGATTTATACTGTGGAATAGGAACAATAGGAATATTTGCGTCAAAGTATTTTAAAAAAGTATATGGAATTGAAATTATAGAGCAGGCAATAGAAAATGCAAAAGAGAATGCTAAAATAAACAATGTAGAAAACATTGAGTTTTATGCAGGAGATGTTGAAAAAGTTTTACCAGAAATAATAAAAAAGGAAAACTTAAAACCAAATATAATTTTTGTAGATCCACCAAGAAAGGGATTAGATAAAAATACAATAGAAACAATATTAAATTTAAATCTTGAAAAGATAATATACATAAGTTGCAACCCTGCAACATTAGCAAGAGATATAGCAATGTTAGAGGAAAAATATGATTTAAAAGAAGTACAACCTGTGGATATGTTCCCATGGACAAGCCACGTTGAGTGTGTTACGGTGCTATATTTAAAATAAATCCTGTAATGCTTGAATTTACAGCGTTTAGAGATAATGATATCTTAAATAATAGAACTAATATTAAAGCTAAAAAAAGAAAAAATAATGAAATTTTAGTTAAAGTTGAGTTAAACCTAGAATGTGGGAATATAAGAAAAAGGCTTATTAGATAAAAGATAATATTAATAAGGAGTTTTGATATGAAAATGAATTATGAAAATTCAAAAGGTAAAAAGTTTATAGGACATTTATCGTTTGGAGAAAATGATGCGTTGCCATATATTTTATTAATACCAAAAGAATTAGGTGAAGAAAAAGAATTAGTAGTAGAAAGTTTGAATTTTGAGGGAACTAATATAATAGATAAAATAGCTCCTCATGTAATTGAACAATTAAAAGGTGTGATAGAAATAATTGATGATGCACCAATATTGATTCCTTTTACTCCAGATGTAAGAGGAGGTATTCCATATTATCAACAATTATCAAGAGAATGTTTTGAAGAAGCAAATAATGGAGAGTATAAAATAGAATATCCTAGAATTGATTTACAAATAATTGCTACAATTAATAATGCTAAAAATAAAATAAAGCAAGAAACTGGAAGAAATGTTGCAGATAAGATATTTTTAAATGGATATTCTTCTTCAGGTGTATTTGCACAAAGATTTGCTCTAATACATCCAGAAATTGTTGGAAGAGTATTAATAGGTGGAGCATCTGGTTCAATACCACTACCAATAACCGATTTTGATTATCCATTAGGAATTAAAGATTTTAGAGAATTATTTGGAACAGATTTTAACGAAGCTGAATACAGAAAAATTCAGTTTGCTTATTTTGTAGGAGAATTAGAAGCTAATACACCTGCATGGGAGCGCGATATAGAAGGAAAACCAATAGAAAGGAATCAAGAAGGTCAAATATTAAATCATAATCAAATAATTCCACCAATGCACGATATGTCATATTATCCAAGAAGTATAGATGTTCAAAGAGGAAAAAATCAAAGACAAATATTAGGAGAAGATTTATCACAAAGACATAAAAATTCTATAAAGTGGTATGAAAATAATGGATATAACATAACAAGCAAAATATATAGAGGAGCCGAACATAGAGGAATCTTTAGCAGAAGTAATCCATGTTTTGAAACTTTATTAAGAGATATTATGCTATTTTATAGAAAAGGTGAAAGCTTTGCTAAAGATATAACTGGTGTAGAAGAAATAAGTATGAAACCACAAAGACAGAGGGAACAAAAATTAGTTAAAGACAAAATAGATTAAGTATTTTGTAAAGTTAAATAATTTTTTATGTTCCTAAGTAGCACTCAAGCATAATAAATTATGTTCTTATGCGACAATCCATCCACGTGGAAGTCGTTTCGTTGCTAAGTATTAAGAAATAGTTCTAAAGCCTTGATACAAGCGAGATACAACAAAATACAAAAAATGACTAAATTTAGCAAAAATTTTCTTAAAAATCAAAAAATGTATAATAAAAAAACAGAGGGTGGATGTAGTGGACATGTGATAAAAAACACAAGAAAATTTCTCAAAGCATTGAAAAAAGCGAGATTTTTAAGCATCATATCTATGGACATACATAATCTTAATATAAAATATTGAAAGGATTAAGGGAATCATATGGATTTTCAAATTGAAAAAGTAAGTAAAGAAAAATCAGAGGTATTAAAGAATTTATTAGAATATTATCAATACGATTTTAATGTTTATTATAATGAAGATTTAAATGAAAATGGAAGATTTGAATTTATAGATACAGAAATGTATTTTGAAAATGAAGATAGTCAAGCATTATTTATAAAGGTAAAAGAGAAATATGCTGGATTTATATTAATAAGCAATAATACAAAATATACAAAAGAGGCAAAATGTATTGAAGAATTTTGGATTATGCCAAAATATAGAAAAGGAATGTTTGCTTTTAAAATTCTTAAAAAAGTATTTGATGAAATTGATGGAAAAATAGAATTTATTGTGCTTAAACGAAATGAAAGATGGCTTGAAACATTAAAGTATTGGATAGAAAAAAATTATAAAGTATTAAAAGAATACGATATAGAGAAATGGGATGAACAATTCACATTGTTTTTAGTAGATGCAAAAAATAAGTAATAATAAATATTACCATATTGACATCAAGAACAAAAGTTTGGTAAAATACTAACCAAAGGAGATGGTAGAATATGGTAAATAAACTAGAAACGATTTCAAATCTATTTGAAGATAAAGAAATACGAAGTATTTGGGATTCTGAAAAACAAGAATATTATTTTAGTGTAGTAGATATTATTAGTGCTTTAACTGATAGCAAAATTCCAAGGAATTATTGGAGTGACTTAAAAAGAAAGTTAATTAATGAAGGAAGTCAGTTGCACGAAGAAATCGTGCAACTGAAATTAAGGTCAAATAAAGATGGAAAAAGTTATTTAACAGATACATTGGATACAAAAGGAATTTTGAGATTAATAGAATCTGTGCCAAGTCCAAAAGCAGAACCATTTAAATTATGGTTAGCTCAAATGGGGAAAGAAAGAATAGATGAAGTTTTTGATCCTGAAATTGCAATAAAAAGGGCAATAGATTATTATAGAAATCGTGGATATTCAGATAAATGGATAGAAGCAAGATTAAAAGGGATACTTGATAGAAATAAACTAACTGATATATGGAAAGAAAATGGAATTAAAGAAAATTATGAATTCGCAGTTTTAACAAATGAAATATATGAGGCTTGGTCTGGAATGAAGGCAGCAAAATATAAAGAATATAAAAACATAAGAAAAGAATCTTTAAGAGATAATATGACAGATGTTGAAGTAGCACTTACTGATTTGGGCGAAATTGCAACTCGTGAATTAGCTAAAAAGCATAAACCGTTTGGTTTAAAAGAAAATAAAAAAGTTGCAAAAGCTGGTGGAGAAGTGGCTAAAACAGCACGAGACGATTTGGAAAAGAAATTAGGAGAAACAGTAATAAGTAAAAAGAACTCATTGAATTATAAATATATAGAACAAAAAGTTTTAGAGGAAATGAAAGATAGCAAAACAGAATTGATAGATGCGGAAAAGAAGTAATAATAAATCACATATCTACGGCATAACATACAGGTCTATGTTTGTGTGGAAATTGAAAAGTCTATTGAATTGATACGACCTTTTCCTTAATATCTACCAAGCGACATGAGGTCATGTTGAGTGCAATGGAGAAATTTTATTAAAGTAATTGATAGAGCTAAATTAGCGTGTAAAAATAGTGGAAGAAATGTAGAAGACGATTTTGCTGAGGTCAGCAAAATCGTTGAAGCAGGCGCAACATAGAAGATATTGGAGGAACAATGCCAGAGGATTTGCCAACACCAGAAAAAAGTATTAAGGAAATTGAAAAAGAGCAATTGAAAAGATTGAAAGATAAAAAAACAAAGTTAATGTTAGATGAATAAAAGATTATATAAATAAAACTAGACACAAATGTCTATTTTAAAAAATTGAGAGTTAAGTTATATTGTTATCAGGAGGTGAAATAATGGAAACTATTGACGAAAGAATAAAGAATATTAGAAAATTAAACAACTTAACTCTAGAACAATTTGCAGACAGGATATTGTGTAGTGTACGAACAGTACAAAGATATGAAAAACGGAGTATCATTACCAGATGCTTATAATTTAAGAAAAATTTCAGCCGAATTTGGAGTATCAAGTGATTATGTATTAGGTTTGACAGATGAATTAGAAACAAAATATCTTGCACAAGATGTTACATTATTATATAAAAAGTACAAACAGTTACTTGTAAATCCAATAATGGAAAATGAAGATTATTATTGGATTAAAATTGAAGTAGATGCAGATAGAGCATATATAAGATCAACACAAACAGAATGGGTTGGATTTACTGAAGATGGGAAAGAAATAAGAGTAGCCAGAAAAGTTATTCCTGAAAACGTAATTGAATTATGTAATAAAGTGGGTGATTCAGCTGTTATTATTAATAAAATATCTGATATAGGATTGTTTTATTTATTTGGAGGAAATGCAATTATTACAGAAAATATGTGCAGAGAATGTATGCCAGAGGTTTTGGAACCTAAAATTAGTTAAGTGGAGAATATAAATAAATGAGGTGATTGATTTTATGAAATTAGAAGAATATAAATCAGGTGATTATGTAAAAATGAATGACTACAAAGCATTTGTTCCAAGCAAAATAAATTATAATTGGGGATGGGATGACACTAAGTTGGACAAGTTACTTGCAGAAGCAAATAGACAAATTGGAGAACTGAATGCATATTCACTATTAATACCAAATGTAGACTTATATATTAAAATGCATGTAAAAATTGAAGCTAATAAATCAAGTAGAATCGAAGGAACAAGAACAACGGTAGAAGAAGATTTATTAGATATTACAGATATTAATCCAGAAAAAAGAGATGATTGGGAAGAAGTACAAAACTATGTTAAGGCAACAAATTATGGAGTTGAAAGAATAAGAGAAGGATTTCCAGTATGTACAAGGCTAATTAGAGAAATTCATGAAATATTAATGAACGGAGTTCGTGGTGAGCACAAAACACCAGGAGAATTTAGAATATCTCAAAATTGGATTGGTGGTAGTATGCCAAGTACAGCAGTATATGTTCCACCACCATATACAGAAGTAGTAGAATGCTTATCGGATTTTGAAAAATTTATAAATAATGAAAATATAGATACACCAGACTTAATAAAAATTGCGATTTTACATTATCAATTTGAATCTATACATCCATTCTTAGATGGCAATGGAAGAATTGGAAGATTACTTATTCCATTATATATTCAAAGTAAAGGAATGTTAGAGAAATCTTGTTTATATATTTCAGATTATATTGAAAGAAATAAAGATACTTATTATGATATGCTTACAAGAGTAAGAACTCATAATGATATGATAAGTTGGATTAAATTTTTCTTAGAAGCGGTTATCGAAACCTCAAAAACAGCAAAAGAAAAATTTAGAAAAGTAGTTGAGTTAACAATGGAAATGGATAAAGTAATAATGGATTTGCCAGTAAGACCTGAAAACGCTAAAAAGGTAATTGATGTATTGTATGATGAACCAGTAATAAATAGAAAAAAAATAATAGAATTAACAAATATGAAAGAATCAACATTAAAAGATACTGTAAATACATTGTTGAAAAATAATATAATAGTAGAGACAACAGGATATACAAGAAATCAAGTATTTGCTTTTCAAAAATATATAGATTTATTTTTGAAATAAAATTATAAGCCGAAAAAATCAAAAAAATCAACTTATAAAACTCTATAAGCCGAAAAAATTAAAAAATTCGTCTTATAAAATTGCGTAAGCCGAAAAAATCAAAAAAATAGTGATATAAAACTTATATCACGAAAAAAATTAATTTATAAAATTTAAAATTAAAATACATATCTACAATCAACAAACGAGGCTAGAATTAGATATCAACGATAGGTAGACTAAACACATTGAATGTGTTGCGGTAATGTGTTGCGGTGATGAGTAGAAGAAATTAAAAAGATAATAAAAGAAAAAAGCCCAGCCATGTAGTTGCATGGTCAGGGCTTTTCTGTTAGATTTGGCAGAGCTTAAAAACGAAACGTTTAGAAAGAAACTTAATGATGATGATGGTGGTGATGATGTCCATGATGATGAGGTTCTTCAATTGTGCATTCTATTTCATTGCACACATATCCAATTTCTTCAAATTCTATTGTTATGTGGTTTATACCGTGTTCTTTTAATTCTTCTTTGATTTCATTTTTTAGATGTTTAGTATCTTCAGAATCTGTAACAATGTGCATTGTTGCATAATTGTTAAATCCGTCCATACTCCAAACGTGTATATGATGAACATCTTTCACACTTTCAATTTCTTGTAAATGTTCTTTTAGTTCTTCAATGTCAATTCCGTTTGGTGTTTTTACTAAAAATAAATCAACTATTGATTTAAAAGATTTTATTGCATGTGTTAATATAAAGATTGCTACACCAATAGACATTATTGAATCAATTAATTTTATTTCTGTAAATTTAATAAGAATTGATCCTATTAAAACAACAGCCCATCCTAACACATCTTCTAACATGTGTAAATTGACTGCTTTTTGATTAAGTGAGTTTCCTTCTTTTGTAAAATATGCTGCTAAAAAGTTTACAATTACACCAAAGATTGCAAAAATTATCATTCCATCATAATTTATTTCTACTGGATTAATAATTCTTTTTACAGCATTAATTATTACTAAAACGGAACCTATTACTAAAATTGTATTTGTTATAAATGCGCCTAATATTGAATAGCGTCTATATCCATAAGTATAATTATTGTCCGGTTTTTTCTTGCTTTTCTTTTCTAAAAAATAAGATAAACCTATACTAATAGAATCTCCAAAATCGTGCAAAGCATCTGAGATTATTGCAACACTATTTGTGAATATTCCTCCTATTAGTTCAAATATTGAAAATGCCATGTTTAATAAAAATGCGATTAATATGTTTTTTTCAGTTTTCATGTGTATTCTCCTTTTGTAGTAATAACTTAGTAGTGATTTCTGCTGCTATTTGCTAAATAGGTAGTGTTTCGTATTTAAATTCTCCTTTCTAAAGTACTTGATGTGAACATTGTCAACATAATAAAATTACAGAGTTATTATATTATGAATATTTCTATTTGTAAAGTATTCAATATAACTAGTCAAAAAATATATGTTGTGTTATACTACTGTAGTAAGTAAAATTAATTAATGTATTATCAAATTCATTTTTTTAGAAGGGATAGTAGTTCTATGAAATATAAATTTATACATGATTATACTGAAAATGATGAATATTATTATGAAAAATCTTTAGATGGACTAAAAATAGATTACAAATTTAATTTTGAAGATTTTAAAGTAATTGAAAATATAGAACATAAATATTTTGAAAATGATAATATAGCCCCAGCAGAAGAGTGTAAAAAATGGTATGAGAAGAACGATTTGACTTGTGTAGGTGTAAGAAATTCTAAAAATAAAGTAATAGCAAGTGTAAGTATACTTCCATTAAAATATGAAATATACAAACAAATATATGAAAATAAAATGAATGAAGCAGAAATAAACTACAATCAAATAGAAGAATATCAAGATAGTAAATCATATTATATATATTTATCTTCGATTTCAATAGATATAAATTATAGAAACAATTATAAAGTAATTACTACTTTATTAAAAGGTTGTATAGATTTGTTTGATATGCTTGCAAAAAGAAAAATATTAATTAAAGAAGTTATGGCAGAGGCTAGTACAATACATGGAGAAAAGATATGTAAAAAACTATTAAAAATGGAGTATATAGGAAATACTAGTCATGATTCAAAAATATATACTGTAGATAGAATAGAATTTACAAATATAATAAAAAAACTACAGAAAAAATTTAAAATATAAATAAATTAATAAAAATGTTTGTGCGTAAGAAATACATATTTTATAGGAGAATTATATGGTTAGTTTAGAAAAAATACAAGATTATAATTATGAAGGTCAACGATTATTATTTGAAAAATCAAAAAGACTTGATTATGATAGATTTACAATATTATTAATTGATGAATTTAATGATGATTATTTAAATTTGGCAATAAATATAAAAGCGCAAAATGCGAAAGAATTTGAAGAGGATTATATAAGAATTAAAGAGATAATGAATAAACATAATAGAAAAACTTCAGTATTTATAAACAATGATGTATTGTTAAGTACGGTAGATTTTAAATCAAAAGGGCTTGAAATTTCAGATAGCAGTGTATGGCTTATGAGAGATAATTTGAAAGATTTTATTAAATATGAAAAGGATATAGAAATAGACATATCAAAAATAAGTAAGGAAGAAGAAACGGAATATCCACTTTTAGTTGAAAATGGATTTAAGAAAAATAGCAAAGAAGACCCTTATGATGGATTATCTCAAAGTGTAATTGATGCGATTAAAAGAAGTTGTTATACAAATAATGAATTTACTACAGAACATTACGTGGCTAGATATAATAAAAAAATAGTAGGGACTATAACAATAATGTATGAAAAAGAAATTGCTTATATATATAATGTTACTACAGATGTGAATTATAGGAGAAAAGGTGTATGCAAACAACTAATGTCACATATATTTAATCGATTAATAGAAATAGGAATAGATGAGGTTGTATTGCAAACAGAATCTGGATTTTATCCAGAAAAAATATATAAAAAGATGGGGTTTAAGGAAATATTTAAAGGAATAAAATATACAGAAAAATAAGAGTATAAGGAGTAATATTATATGGAATTAACGCCAATGTATATAGTGTCACAACTTTTAGTAATCATATATTATCTGATTTATAGTTGGACATTTCATCTAAAAGATAGTAATAAAATCTTAATATTTGGAATTATTGCAACTATTATTAGTAGTATATCGTATTTATTATTGAATGCATATACTGGAATGGCAATGTGCTTTGTTGCAATAATTAGGAATCTGTTGTTTACAAAAAGCAAAAAGAGTGTATTTAATTTAGTATTGATTTTTATATTAATATTATTTGCTTCAATTTTTACATTTAATAATTATTTTTCTTTATTTAATATAATTGCAACACTATTGTATACATATGCTTTATGGCAAAAAAATACAAAAACATATAAATTATTAGGAATAATTGTAAATGGACTTATGATAGTTTATGATATATATATTGGCTCAATTTTTGGAGTAGTTTTAATAAGTATAGCTTTTGTTAATTCTATTGTAGGTTTTGTTAAAGAAAATAAGAAAACAGATTGAATAATATAAAGTTAATTGATATTATTAGGAGAGTTGTTATGGAGGAAATTAAAAATGAAGAAAATTATTCAAAAATATATAAATCAAATGTAACAGTTGGAAGCATGAATTTTTTTGAACAATTAGACCGTACAGTAGCAATTTTAGCTATAAATAACAATATAGAAATAAAGAAAGCATTACATATATGTATTACCAAAGAATCACTGAATATAGCAAAAAAAGAGTTAGATAATGAAGAAAAAATTGAAATAGTAAAAGCTCCATTAGGATTAGCTATAGATAATATTATTCATCAAGATAACTATGAAGCTTTAATTATTTACGGTTTATTTAATAATCCAGCAATTATTGTAAAAAAAGATTTTGAAGTTTTAAAGGATGTTGTAGATACATACTGCATAATGCATGCAGTATCAAATAAAACTTTAGAAAAAGAAAAGGCATTTGAATTATTAAAAAATAAAGATATGTATATTATTGGGACTTTACCAACGGAAAATATGAAAGCAGGAGATAAATTTGGATTTGAAGTAATGAAACGTAAAAATGAGCAAGAAGAATATGAGGTTATTAAATGCTTTATAACAAAAGAAAGTGCTAATAAATATAATGCAAACAAACTTCCAATAACTACTATAAAACTAATTGATATATTTAATTTGTTTGAAAATATTATAATTGAACCACATAGGAACTATTGGGTAGAATTTAGAAAAAAAGATTTAAAATAAAAATATTAGGAGAAATAAAATGATAGAATGGACTACAACATATATAGCATCTCAAATATTAGTTATAATAGTATATGTATGTTTATGTACAACATATTTTCTTAAAGATAGGAAGAAGATATTGATTTTAAATTTATTTGCACATATAATACAAGCAATATCATTTTTACTATTAGGAGGTATGACAGGTGTTGCAATGAATGGGGTATATGTAGCAAGGGATATTCTTTTCATAACAGAAAAAAATAAAGATACAAAAGCAGTTACCAAAAAAGATATTATAATTTTAGTTTGTTTTATACTACTAATTATAATATTTACATTATTTACATATGATGGTTTGCTAAGCTTATTATCTGTAATAGCTACTATAATATCTACGTTTGCAATATGGCAAAAAAATACAAAGTTATATAAAGTACTAGGTATTCCTACATCTATTGCATGGTTAGGATATCATATTTCATTAAATTCAGTATTTGCTATAACTTTAGAAGGTGTGCTGTTAATATCTACAATAATTGGTTACATATTAGAAGTATTAAAAAATAAAAAAAATAAGTAATATATTAAAATTAATTAGGAGGCTAAAAAATGGATTTTGAAGAATTATATAATGAATCTTTAAATGTAAAAAAGAATGAAAAAACAGTTACAGGAACTGTTATACAAGTATCTAGTAAAGGAGAAATATTTGTTGATTTTCAATATAAAGCTGATGGAATAATTCCAAAATATGAATATTCAGATGATGAAAATAAAAATCCTAAGGATGAATTTAAACCAGGAGATACTATTACAGCAGATGTTTTAAAATGGAATGATGGATATGGAAATGTTCTTTTATCATATAAAAAATATAAAAGAAGAGAGGATAAGAAACAAGAAGAAGCTTTAAGAATAAAAAGAATAGAAGAAAGAGAAAAACAAAAACAAGAAAGAATTAAAAATATTGAAGAATTTTGGAATAGCATTGAAGTAGGAAAAACATATACAGGAAATATTTCTAAAATTACAGATTATGGTATATTTGTTGATTTAGGTCCTGTAAAAGGATTGGCACATATATCAGAATTAGTATGGAATAAAAACGAAAAACTTGATGAAAAGTTTGAAATAAATTCTGAAATAGAAGTAAAAGTAAAATCATTTAATAAGGAAGAAGGAAAAATAAGTTTAGAGTATCCTATGAAAGGTGAAAATCCTTGGCTTTCTTTAATAGATAAATATAAAACAAATGATATTGTAACTTGTAAGGTTGTAAAGTATGCACCATTTGGAGCATTTTTAGAAATAGAAGAAGGATTAGAAGCATTAGTTCATAATTCAGAAATAACAAGTTTAAGAAGAGTTGTAAAACCAGAAGATGAACTTAAATTAGGACAAATAGTTAATGCAAAAATTATAAATATAGATAAAGAAAAATATAAAATAGGAGTATCTATAAAAGAATTAGAAGGTACTTCAGCAGAATATGGATATGAAGAATATATAAGTACAAAATAATTAATTAAGGGGAATTAAATATATGCCAGCAAAACGAAAAAGAAAGAGAAAAAATAGAAAAATTAAATTTAGTGAATTAAATTATGTTGAAAAAAATTATATGAAAAAGGGAAAAGCTGTAATTCCAGTAAAGCTCGAAAAAATATCAGATTTATACATGAAACATGACTATAAACAAATGGAGCTTTCAGACAGTGTATGTGATTATATTGAAGAAATTGCATATATGATACCAATAAATACAGATATTATATTAGAAATTCACTGTCCGGAAATTGATGAAGAACTTCAAACGAAAATAAAGAAAAATATAAAAAATAACTACGGAATGGAAATTGATGATAATGAATATGATTTATCAGTTAATAATAGACGAGCACTGATTTTTACAATTGTAGGTGTGATTTTACTTATTATAAATGTATTAACTGAACATCTTGGTACAATATTTTCAAATTTCCTAAGTGTTGTTTGGTGGGTAGCAATTTGGGATATGGTCGAAATTCTTTTTATAGATAATCAAGAGATTAAAGGAAGAAGATTAAATAATCAACAGTTATATGATAGCACTATAAAATTTGTGTTTGACGATAAAGAAAATAATGAAGAAGAAATAGAAAAGTCAGTAGCCTCATAAGAAGCTACCGACTTTCTTTTTACATCACAGCTTTTACAGCTGAAGCATATCATCCATGCTGTAAAGACCAGGTGAGGTCTGATTGAGCAGGAATCTTGCTGCCTTAAGCGCTCCGACTGCAAAACCTTCACGCGAATGAGCGGTGTGTTTGATTTCGATAGTGTCACTGTTTCCAAAGAAGAATACAGAATGTTCACCTGTAACATTACCGCCTCTCAGCGATGCAATACCGATTTCATTTTCTGTTCTTTTGCCGGTTCGACCGTAAATGACCTCTTTATCATCGGTGTCAGCAAGGGCATCCTTGATTGCGTTTGCAAGAAGATATGCTGTTCCACTTGGTGCATCTTTCTTCCTGTTATGATGGGTTTCGAGAACTTCAACCTCATAGTCAGAAAGATAGGGAGTGATAAGCTGAAGCACCTTTTTAATAAGAGTGATGTTGGCCTCCATATTTGCCGATTTAAAAATCGGAATCAATTCGGATGCCGCATAAATTTCTTCTTCCTGTTCATCAGTAAAGCCGGTTGTTGCAATAACCATTGGAACTTTAACCGATTTTGCATAGTCAAGAAGATTCATTGTGGCTTTAGGTGCAGAAAAGTCGATGATGATATCAGGGGGTGTTTCACCGTCACAGAGATAACCCATATTATTGAAAATAGGGAAACCTTTATACATTCTGACAGTATCTGGCTTATCAAGTCCATACTTGACATGAAAGTCATCGCTTTCGCGAATCAGCCGAGTAACAATTTTGCCCATGTAGCCGTTACAGCCAGAGATTAATACGCCTTTAGTCATAAAAAGACCTCCTTAAAAAATGTGATGTGTTATGCGGTACAGATACCGCATAAAGTTCAAAGCGTAAATTGAACTCTAAAATTATATCACAAATATTATGTAAATGCAAATTGGATTTTAGAAAACTTATTTGAAGTAAATAAATTTGAATTTACGTGTAAGGGCGGGCCTTGTGTCCGCCCGAAGAAAAATGAATAGTGAATAATACAAAATTTGCTTTGCAAATTTTGATGTAGGGGCGACCATTGGTCGTCCGGATTTTATATAATTACAATCAAAAGAAAATACAAATTATAGAATTGCATTAAGAGGTGAATTATGTTATTATATTATGTGGAAAAACATTAGAAAATTTATAAAGGAGAATTTATATATGGGTAATGAAACAAGAAAACAATTTATTAATAGTTTAGATACTGGATTAAAAAGACAAAAAAAGCTTTTGGAAGTTGGTATAGTTGATGATATGGCTGATAAAATAGAGAAAGAAATAAAATCCGAAATTGAATGTATTGTTCGTACATTATCTTTAGAGGATTTTGAAAAAAAATCACCAGAATCATTTAATACTTATGATATATTATTTATTGATGCTACATATGATAATTCTCGTACAGATACAATAACAGAAGTTGAAAGTTTAATAAAAAAAGAACCTGAACTTAGAGATAAAATCATGATAATAATTGGAACAGATGTTATAGACTGGGGAAGACATAATGACCCATATATAAAAAAACTAGTGTCTAGAGTACAAAGATTACCTAACATTATTTATGGTAAACCAAAAGGTACAAAAGTAGAACTTATGATAAAACATATGCAAAGTATTGGTAAAAAAAAGAATATAGAAGTTCCTAAAAAACTTCCTAAAGGCGTATGTGATGCTCATTTATTGGAGCAACTGACATCGAAATTTGAAAAAATCGAAACTAGCATTAATGAACAAAGAGCTATTGGATTAAGTATAATAGAACAATTAGAAGGATTTGAACCTAAAAACGAGGATGAACGTAGAATTATAGCTAGAGCTTTGGAATTAGCTAGGTTAATTAAGGAAAATGGTCATATTATAGATCAAGTATATTATCAATTAAGTGGGGCATGTAGAATAGCAGAAGCAAATTCTAATCAAGGATTAGATGATGGAAGTAAAGGTAGTGAAAGTAAAGTTATTGAAGGAAAATAAAATGTTTAAAAAAATATATATAGAAATAATAAATATATGTAATCTTAAATGTAAATTTTGTCCTGAGACTAAAAGAAGTAAGAAGTTTATGAGTATAGGCAATTTTGAAGAAATTATAAAAAAAGTGCATAAACATACAAATTTAGTATGCTTACATGTAAAAGGAGAACCGCTTCTACATAATAATTTAGAAGAATTGCTTAAAGTGCTAGAAAAATATAATTTAAAAGCAAATGTAACAACTAATGGTACATTATTAAAGGATAAACTTAAAATAATAAAAGATTCTAAAGCCATAAGACAAATAAATATTTCGCTTCACAGTATTACACAAAATGAAAATATAAATAAAGAATATTTACAAGATATTTTTGAAAGTGTAGAACAATTAGAAGAACAAATTATTTCATATAGATTGTGGAATTTAAAATCAATACAAGAAAATGATATTAATGAAAAAATAATAGATGAAATAGAAAATTATTATAATATAGAAAACTTAAAAGAAAAACTAATAACAAATGATTTCATAAAAATAAGCAATAATTTATTTATAAATCAAGATATAGAATTTACATGGCCAGATATTAATAAAGAAAATATTATTGAAAAAGGTAGATGCTTAGCATTAAAAGAACAAATTGCAATACTAGTAGATGGTACAGTAGTTCCATGTTGTTTAGATAATAATGGAGATATACCACTTGGAAATATTTTAGAAGAAAGTTTAGAAGATATATTACAAAAGCCTAAAACTATAACTATAAAAAAGAATTTTGAAAATAGTGTAATAACTTGCAAACTTTGTAAAACATGTGGTTTTTTGAAAAGATTAGAAAACAAAAGGAGAAATTTATGATAAATACAACCTTATGTTATATAGAAAGAGATAATAAATATTTAATGTTACACAGAACAAAAAAGGAAAAAGATATTAATAAAGATAAATGGATAGGAATAGGCGGGAAATTTGAAGAAGGTGAAAGTCCTGAAGAATGCCTTGTAAGAGAAGTAAAAGAAGAAACAGGACTAACGCTTAATTCATTTAATTTAAGATGTATAGTAACATATGAATCTACAAATTATGAAACAGAATATATGTATGTATTTACATCAGATGATTATACAGGAAAAATAATAGAATGTAATGAAGGCGAATTACAGTGGGTTGAAAAAAATCAGATTTATGACCTAAAAATATGGGAAGGAGATAAAATCTTTTTAGAAAAAATCCAAAAAACTAACAAATTTTTTACAGCAAAATTTTGTTATGATGGGGATAAATTAGTTAAATATGATATAAAAGAATATTAAAATAGAAAGATAAAATTTTATGTTAATTTAAAATACTTGCAAAGAGTAAGGTGCTATGATATAATTTTACAGTAAAAATTTCATAATTGGAGGCAACACGACAATGTTAAAGTATTTCGTAAGCATTATTCCACTGGTGGGCACTTCTTTAGGAGCTTTTTTGGGAACAAACCGTAGTTTATATAATAAATTACAAAAGCAGGAGAATACCTTGGTGGCTGTTGCCACAGGAATACTCTGCTCAATTGTATTTAATTTATTATTGGAGTCTATAGAGTTTAGGCGGGAGTCTACAGTCTATATAGGCATAGCTATAGGATTTTTGTTTTCAATACTCCTGAGTTTGATTTCTAAAAAGAAAAACTTAAGTGTGAAAAGTAAGGTCTTTTGGGCAATGCTGATTCATAATATTCCTGAAGGAATAGTTGTTGGGATTTCATTAGCCGACAATAAAATCTTGCCATCAACGATCCTAATTGTCTTAAGTATTTCTTTACAGAATATACCGGATGGTTTAGTGGTTTCTATACCAATGGTTTCTACTAAAGGAAGAATGCTGGCTTTTTTGTATGGTTTCTTTTCAGGAGTAGTAGAACCAATATTTGCTTATGCAATTATTCTAACGGCAGGCAAGTTTTCACAAGTTCTTATGGCTGAGCCGCTTCTCATTGGATTTTCATTTTCGATGATTTTAATGATAGCGATTGAGTTATTAAAGGAATGTGAAAGCAAAAAAATTGTTCTGGTCACAGCAATTGCGATCATAATATTCAATTGTATTCTTGGATGAAAGAACAAAGAGGTGGCATGTTATGCCGCTTCTTTTGTTGTATCTGGGAAAGAATGCCACTTATTATAACAAAAATATGTACTTTTTTATCATAATATGTGATATAATCTATATAAATTTTGGAGAGGATGATAATATGTTAGCTAATAAGTTAAATAAAGGAGATACAATAGGAATAGTTTCTCCTTCATCACCAGTAACAGAAGATTTGATACCACAATTAAAACAAGGAATACAAGTTTTTAAAGATATGGGGTTTAATGTTGTATTAAGTAAAAATATTTATTCAAATACACTTAGATATTCTGCTACAATAGATGAAAAAGTTGAAGATATACATGAAATGTTTTCAAATAATGAAGTAAAAGCAATTATTTGTTCACAAGGTGGACAAAATTCAAATGCAATTCTTCCTTATTTAAATTATGATTTAATAAAAGAGAACCCTAAAATAATAATGGGCATTAGTGATTCAACAGCTTTATTAAATGCAATTTATGCAAAAACTGGATTAGTAACATATCATCAAAATGATATTATTTGGGGAATTGGTAGAGAAATATATGAAAAGGAAATTGCTGATTTGAAATTAAGATTGCTTGAAGGCAAAACAGGAGATATAGAACATTTTACGCAATGGAAATGCTTGAAAGAAGGAAAAGCAGAAGGTGTATTAGTTGGAGGTAACTTATGGACTTTTACAAAATTATTAAAAACACCATACTGTCCTGATTTGAGTAATTGTATATTATTTTTAGAAGAATTTGCATCAGAAACTCCTATAGACGAAATTGATAGCAAAATAAATTTATTAAAACAACATGGTGTTTTTGATATGATAAAAGGATTATGGCTAGGCTACTATGAAAAGGATAATAAAGATATTAAATTTGAAGATGTTGTATTAAATAATTTAAGTGAATATAATTTTCCAATAATAAAATGCGATGATTTTGGACACAATTGCGAAAATGTACTTATTCCAATAGGTTCTAAAGTGAAATTTGATGCAACAAATTGTAAAATTGAGATAGTAGAAGAATTTTTGAAATAAATATATTAATTAAGGAGAATTTAAATGGGGTCATATATAGAAATGAATGATACTTTGCAAATAACCAAAGAACAAGGCTTCCCAAAAGAGTTAGATTGGAAACAACATAAAAAAACACCATATAATGCGGAACAGTTTAAAGATATTATATTTGAATTTAAAAATAAACCTAATGTTAGAAATTATCATATGCCACCAGTACGTAATTTTTTAGTAGAGAATATTAATGGCAAATGGTTATATTGGGGATTAGTACATATTTTGGAAATAAAACATGACTATATAAATAAAACTACATCTGGGAAATTTAAGATAGTTTATATTAATACTCCAGAAGAAATGAAAATTGCGCATAGTATCATAGATAGAAATAAAGATACATATTTTGATATTGATATAGAACAGTAATTAGAAGGGGTAACAAAAGAATATGAATAAATTAGATAAAAGTGCAAAAGCATTAATGACATGTGATTTAATTAATACTATAGTAAATTTATTTGGAGAAACTTTTTTAGTAGCTTATTTTTTACAAGTTTCAAATGAAAATATAATACAAGTATCAATATATTACATAATTGTTTATTCGCTATTTGGAATAGGTAATATATTGCAAGGTAATATATTAAAAAGGAATCCAAAGAATAGAGTTACTACATACAGACTTGGAATAATAGTAATGTCAATATATATATTATTAATTGTTTTATTCAAGGAAAAGATAAGCGATTATTTTATACTTGTTGCTGTATTTTATGGAGTAGCTGGAGCTCTA
This sequence comes from Clostridia bacterium, assembly GCA_017437145.1. Classification (GTDB taxonomy): domain Bacteria; phylum Bacillota; class Clostridia; order TANB77; family CAG-508; genus CAG-452. The sequence goes on from JAFSBT010000003.1 coordinate 51,033, forward strand.
TATTGGGCAGCGCATGATGTTATGAATACGGAGATAGTTGATGAAACAAGACGAAAAAAATATATGACTACTAAAAGAATTATAGGAAAACTAATAAATATAGTATTCCCTATAATATTAGGAACATCAATAGAACTTACGTCTTTTACAAAAATTGCAATATACATTTTTATATTAACTATAATTCAAATAATTATATCTTTTAATGTAGATAAAAATAAATTCAATACTAAATGCTGTGAAGAAAAATATAGTTTAAAAAATTATATTAAAAGTTTATCAAGTGAACAAAAAGTAAAATTAAATAGAATAAATAAGTTAGCTTTTTTATATGGAATGATGATGGATGCAATAAGGGTTTTAGTTGTTATTATAACAATAATGACATTTAAAACATCTATGAATTTAGGGATTTTAACAACTATTTTTTCTATATTTTCAATGATATCACTTTATATATTTAATAAAAAATATTCAAAAAAATATGCAAAAGGATTTTTAAGTTTTGCTTCGATATTAGTAGTATTAGGTGTTTTAGGACTAATATTTAATATTAGTAAAACTAGTTTAATAATTTATAATTTTACTTATAGTATAACAATTTATATTTTAGAAGTTATGTTTAAAATTAAAGAAGATAATATAGTTAAAGAATATAAAATAGAAAAATGGATTATAGAATATCATACATTTGTTGAAGGATTTATGGAGATTGGAAGAGTGGTAGGATTTTCTTTAATGATAATAGCAGGACTTTTAAATAATATTGTATATTTTAAAATATTACTTTTAATAGTTACAATTTCTATACCGATATATGCAAAAACGATGTATAATATAGAAAAAGAAAAACAAAATTCATTATAAAGAAAGGTGTATTTTATGGATAACAAAGAATTAGAAAACGAGATATTAAAAATAAAAGAAAGAAATAAAAGAGTAGAACTAGATAAAGCATGGGAAACAAGTTGGACAAGAAGAATTTGCATTTGTATACTAACATATATAGTTGTGATTGTATATTCAAATATGATAAAAACATCTAGTAGCATATGGTTTAGCTCATTAGTACCAGTAATAGGTTTTACTTTATCAACATTATCTTTGAAAGTGGTAAGAAATATTTGGGAAAAAGGAGTAAAATAATATGAAAAAAGAATATATTTATGCAGGTATATCAATATTTTTATGGTCAACAACAGCAACAGTTACTAAACTTTTATTAGGAAGTTTAAATAGTATGCAAATATTAGCTGTAAGCTCTTTCTTTGCTTTTATATTTTTATTAATTTTAAATTTATTTAAGAAAAAATTAAATGAAATAAAAAAATATAAAATAAAAGATTATTTGCAAATAGCTGGTATGGGAGCATTAGGTGTTTTCTTATATTACTTATTTTTATATTTAGGAACGAATAAGATGCTTGCATCACAAGCTTTTATATTAAACTATCTATGGCCAATGATGACAGTAGTTTTTGCATGTATTATTTTAAAAGAAAAAATGACTTTGAGAAAAATTCTAGCAATTGTTTTATCGTTTGTAGGAGTTATAATTGTAACAGCAAATGGCAATTTATTAAATATTGACAATAATACATTAATAGGAGCATTGTTTTGTATTCTAGCTGCAATTTCATATGGATTGTTTTCAGTTTTAAATAAATATAAAGGTTATGATAAATATGCAAGTATGATGTTGTATTATTTAACAACATTTATTATTTGTATTATATATTTACTAATAACAAGAACTACAATTGATATCGGAATTGGTCAAGCAGGAGGATTGATATGGAGTGGAATTGCAACATCTGCAATAGCATTCACCACATGGGCTTTAGCATTACAAAAAGGAGATACCGCTAAAATTTCAAATTTAGCATACATAACACCGTTTTTATCATTAGTATGGACTTACTTTTTCTTAAAAGAAAATATAAGTATATATTCTGTATTAGGATTAGTTGTAATTGTTTTAGGAATATTTATACAACTTAAAGAAAAGAAAGTGGAGAAAAATTCATGAAAAATGTAATTCTTATACATGGGTACAATGGTATTCCACCAGTATTTAAATGGTTGAAAACAGAATTAAATAAAAGAGAGTATAAAGTTATCATTCCAGAATTTCCAGTAAGAGAAGGCGTAAAATATTTAAATTGGAAAAATATTTTTAATCAATATAAAAATAATCTTAATGAAAATTCTATAGTTATAGCACATTCAATAGGAAATGAATTTTTTATAAAATATATGTATGAAAATACTATAAATATAAAAATGTATATTGGTTTAGCTGGATTTTCCAAGTCATTCATATGCGAAGGCAAAGACGACTTAACAAGAGCATTAAAAGAATTTTTAGTTAGTGATGAAGAATTGAATTATTTTAAAAATTCAGTGGATAAAAAATATGCAATATATAGTAATGATGACCATATAGTACCTTTTAATATATTAGAAGATTATGTAAAAACAATTAAAGCAAATCCTGTATATATAGAAGGAATAGGACATATGGGGAGAAAAAGTAATGTAGAAAAAATTCCTGAAATTTTAGAAATATTAAAAGATGATTTATATAAGGAGTAAAACCATGATAAAAAAAATAAAAGGTTTAATAGATATTCATATAAATGGACAATTATATGCCTTAAACAAAAAGATAAAAAACAATTATGACATTATTTATAGTGAAATAATTGATGATGAGTATTGGAATTTTGCATATATAAAAAATAATGAAATCAATATTAAAGCTGAGATTAAAAATATAATAGATGATATGACTGAATTGAAAAGAACTCCTTTAATTTATATAACATCAAACATATCAAATGAAAATATAGAAAATCAAATAAAAGAATGCAATTTAAAAAATTTATATACAGATGTATGGATGATAGTAGAAAATGTTGAACAATTTGATACATATAAAAGTAAGATTGATTTTACAGTAAGTGAAGTAAATAAAAACTTACAAGAGCAATTTATACAAACTGTAATGGAAGGATTTTCAGGAGATAATCCAGAAGATCCATATGGAGAATTGTCAGATGGATATAGAATTGCATTAAGAAGGACTTTTGAATATGATAGTGATTATAAAATAATTCATTATCTTGGAATTCATAATGATGAAGCAATTTCAACAGCAACAGCAGTTTGTAAAGAAGATAAAGCAATTATATATAATGTAACTACAAAGAAAAAATATCAGAAACAAGGTGTATGTAAACAAACAATGTCAGAGGTAATTAAAAACTTAAATAATCTAGGAATAAAGACGGTGTGTATTCAAACAGAAGAAGGATATTACACAGAAAGAGCATATAAAAGTATGGGATTTAAGGAAATAATGAAGGGAAGAGCGTATATTATTGCTGATGGTGGAGTGATTTTAAAATAATTAATACTCTAATGAATAACATAAATAAAATATTGAACAAAAAAAGCTTTTATGTTAAAATATTATAAATTTTAAATATAATTTAATTAGCTAGGTCAGTTTGCTAATTTTTACATAAATTCACATGTAATACAAGTTAGCAAAAAAGCTAATTTGTATTGCAAATATTTTTGCAAAGGAAGAATTTTATAATGAAGATTGCAAGATATATTTTTAATGTTCTTACAGTTATATCAGTAATAGCTACAATTGTTGTAGTCATTATAGGTAAAAGTGCTTTGATGATGATTTTTTTAATGGCTGCAATAATATTTTTTTCTGTATCTGATAAATTCAAACAAAAAGAAACTGCAAGTGAAATACGTGAATTGGCTAGTAAAGAATATGTTGAAATCCAATTAAAAGAATCTACGAATCCTATATGGGATGAAGTGCGGAAACACGGTAATTGTTATATGAAAATTCAGGGGGATATTGCAACAATAAAAGTTGTTATTGGTGAGAAAGAAATAGAAATACCACCAATTAAATTAACAGATATTGAAAAATATATTAATACAGACTAAACATACTGACCATGTTTAGTTAATTTTTTTAGGAGGAATAAATGTTTATAGTAGCACAGATTATAGGAATTTTATTAATAATATTAAATGTTATAAGTATGCAATTAAAAAATAAGAAAAACATAGTGTTTGTACTTTTAATAATTAATTTACTTGCTGCAATAAATCTTATGATGTTAGGTAGTTACACTGGTTCTATAATTTGTTTTTTTGCAGCTATACAGGTAATAATAAACAGCTTTTTTGAAAGAAAAAATAAAGAAATTCCAAAAGTAATTTTAGGTTTTTATTTCATAATATCAATTATATGTGGAGTTATTACATATAAAACTATGTTTGATATTTTACCTATAATTTCTTCAATATTATTTACAATAACAATAATTCAAAAAAAAGAAAAAAATATAAGAAGAATACATTTAATAAACATGTCTTTATGGGTAGTATATGATTTTATTTCAGCAGCTTACACAAATGTGATTTCTGACTCAATAACATTAGTATCAGATTTAGTAGGAATATATAGGTTTGATATACGTAAAAATGACAATAATAAAAAATAAAAAGATATACATATTTATAGTTTTGATATATAATACAATAAAATGTGAAAAGGAGAAATTTATATGAAAGAAAATTATTTTATAATACATGGGTCTTTTGGAATCCATTTGGAAATTGGTTTACATGGCTAAACAATTTTTTATCAGAAGAAGGAAAACAAGTTTATGTACCTAGTTTCCCTATTGGTGTTGGGTATCAAAATTATGAAAACTGGAGTAGTTTATTTAAATATTATTTAAATTTAGGATTAATAAATGAAAATACTACAATTATTGCACATAGTAGTGCACCAGTTTTTGTATCACAATTTTTAATAAAAAATAACATAAAAATTAAAAAGTTAATATCAGTATGTGGTTTCAATAATTATTTAGGAATAAATGAAGATTATGATGCAGTTAATGAATCTATGTATATTGATAATTTGAAAGATGTAAAAGAACATGTAAATGAAATAATTTGTTTCTATTCAGATAATGACCCATATGTAAAATATGAAATTGAAAAAGAATTCGCAGATACTATTGCTACAGAACAAGTGCTAATGCCAGGAGCAGGACATATAAATAGCGAAGCGGGATATGACACATTTGAAGATATTGTAAATTATTTATAATTTAATGTATGGGTCGGTCTTGACCGACCCGCATGAAAAATAAATTTTATTATATAAATTAAGCTAAAATATTAATTTTTGAAAATGAAAAATCATTTGTCAAAAATTAATTATTTTAGCTTTTAAAATTTTACTGAAAAATATTTTATTTTTCAGTAAATCGATGTAATTTTCATATTATTCTGATTTAGTAGCCGATTATAAGAAAGGTATTTTGCAAAGTCAGTTTGTAGCACATACTTTCCACAGCCCACTTCACACCTCAAAAAATCCAGGTACTATTTAAACTAAACTTTACATTTTATACCTTATTTTACTAAAAGTGTTTACATAAATTAAAAACTGTGCTATAATATTGCATTATGTTAAGTGGTAAAGGAGATTAATATGGAACAAAATCCTAAAAAAAATCAATCTAATGCAGGAAAGCTTGATGTAACACAAGACGTAGTTATAAGTGGCGTAGATTTTAATGATATAATAACTGAAATTAAAGATGAATACAGAGATCCAAAAGAAACTACAAAAATATATAATGATGATAAAAAGAATATTGGATAAAGCATTTGAATCATGTGGTAGTGAATTAAGTAAAGAAGAAATATTAAAACAATACTTAGAGGAATATAGTAGTGATATACAATACAGAAGTAATGTAACTGACTTGTTTAGTGATATAATTCAATATAGAGGTTATAGAGATATATTAAGAAGTTATAAAAGTAATAGAAATGAATTTAATAAAGCTATGAGAGAGGCTAGATTACTAGAAGAAAAAGATAAAAATAGTCAAATACATTTAAATATTGATGCCTATAAAAATATGGTTGGTACATTAAGAAATTTATTAAGAGGTAATCCAAAGGCTGTTGAATCAACAATAATACCATATGTTCAAAAATTAAAAAATATCAAAGAAGAAGCATTAAAGGAGGCTTTAATAAAGATTATTCAAAAACGTGTGAGCTTTCTTAATGGATATGGTATGCTAGAGCCACTTATAGAAGAAGCTAATAAGGAACTAGGTGAGCTTGGATTAGAAAGATTAAAATATAGATTAAGAAATCCGTTAACTCAAATGGATACAATTCCACAACCAGATGGTAGAATATTGCCAATTTTCGACGAAAATGGTAAAAGAATACAATATGATGGAAATTATATGGCTATTTCTGAAGATTCAGAAGATATAGGAGTTCTTGATGCTTATTCAAGAGAATCATTACAAAAATATAGTCCAGAATATTTAATGATGCAACTTGCTTTTGTTCAATCAAAATATTGGGAAGAAAGAATAGAAATGTCTAAAGCAATGGCAACAATTGACTCATTAGAATTATGGGGAACTATTATAGATGGTGATGAAAGTGATATACAAAATTTAGATGAGACTACTGTTGATTCAGCACTAATAAAAGACTTGTTTTTAAGTAAAATACAAAGACATGGCATAGAAGTTACTCCTAAAATGGCAAGACAATACAAATCTTTTATAAAACAAAAAGGATTAGATAAAAAAGGTAATGGTATAAAAACAGATATATTAAAAACAAAACTTGAAATAGATGATTTAACAACATCAGTTGGAGATATAACAATATTACAATGTTTGATTCTTCAACAATTAAAAGAAAAAAATCCAGAAGTTTCAAGATGGGGAATAGTAAAACCAAAAAATGGAGAATCTACAACTTTTAGTTCAGAAAAACAAGGTGTGTTTAATGATAAAGAAGAGACTTCAGATGTAATTGTAATAGCAATTGACCACAAAGAATCTAGAGGAGAATTAGTTTTAGCATATTCAGAAGATTTATTAAAACATTTTTTTAAAGTTGACAAATTAAATTTTCCTGAATATAAAGTAGTGATTCCTGATAAGTATAGTAGCGTAATGGCAAAATTATATCCACCAGTTACCGAATGTTATAAAAGAATTATAAAAGAAGAATATAAAGCAAATCCATATTCTCCTATATTAGCATTTCTAAATGGTAAATCACCAAAAAAACTACCAGGACAACCGAACGGAGGACAACCTGGAGGAGAAGCAAGATAGAATAATTAAATAAAAAGGAATGAAAAATTGAATTGAACCCTAAATGTTAGATAAAAAACTCGCATTTAGGGTGTTTTTTTATGATGAATAATAAAATATCAAAAATATGTAGGGGCAGGTCTTGACCTGCCCAGGGTCGGTCAAGACCGACCCCTACAGTGAAATAAATTTTTTCCACTTTATTCTAACAAAACTATTGTAAAAACTACATAAAAGAATATATAATAGGAATGATTAAATTTGACAAATATAACAAGGAACAACAAGGGAAATAAGGAGGATATTATGAAAGAAAAAATGTTACAAAAATTTCAAGAATTATTCGGATCAGAAGGAGAAATAAAAACTTATTTTGCACCAGGAAGAGTGAATTTAATTGGTGAGCATACAGATTATAATGGTGGGCATGTTTTTCCATGTGCACTTACAATAGGAACATATGCTGTTGCAAGAAAGAATAATGATAAAACATTAAGATTTTACTCTATGAATTTTGAAAATATTGGAACAAAAATATCTTCAATAGAAGAATTAAAATATGATAAAAGTGAAAATTGGATAAATTATCCTAAAGCAGTTATCTGGGCAATGAAAGAAAAAGGATATAATATAGATTCTGGTATGGATGTTGTATATTATGGAAACATTCCATATGGTTCAGGATTATCATCTTCAGCATCAATAGAAGTTTTAACAGGATTTATACTAAAGGATTTATTTAATTTAGATGTAGATATGACAGATATAGCATTAATAGGGCAATTAGCTGAAAATAAATATGTAGGAGTTAATTGTGGTATAATGGACCAATTTGCTATTGCTAATGGTAGCAAAGATTGTGCTATTTTCTTAGATACATCAAATTTAAAATATGAATATGCACCAGTAAAATTATCAAATGCAAAAATTGTAATTATGAATACTAACAAAAAAAGAGGTTTAGGAGATTCAAAATACAATGAAAGAAGAGCTGAATGTGAAGAAGCATTAAAGGAATTACAAACAAAATTAGATATTAATTCTTTAGGAGAACTTACAGAAGAAGAATTTGAAGCCAATAAAGATTTAATTAAAAGTGATATAAGACAAAAACGTGCTAAACATGCTGTTTATGAAAATCAAAGAACTTTAAAAGCTGTAAAAGCTTTAGAAAATAATAACATAGAATTATTAGGAAAGTTAATGATAGCATCACATGATTCTTTAAGAGATGATTATGAAGTGACAGGAAATGAATTAGATACAATAGTAGCAGAAAGTCTAAAACAAGATGGAGTTATAGGAGCTAGAATGACAGGAGCAGGTTTTGGTGGATGTGCTGTTAGTATTGTCGAAAATGACAAAGTAGATAGTTTTATAGAAAATGTTGGAAAAGAATATAAAAATAAAATTGGTTATGAAGCAGACTTTTATGTTGTAGAAGTTGGAGATGGACCAAAAATATTATAATTGGAAGGAATGACAAAAATGATAAAACCAGAATTATTAGCACCAGCAGGTTCATATACAAAAGCTGTAACTGCATTTACATATGGTGCAGATGCTGTTTATATGGGAACTTCAAAACTTTCTTTAAGGTCAAGAGTTGAAGTTGAAAATGATGAATTAGTAAAAACAATTAAATATGCACATAGCATAGGAAAAAAAGTATATGTAGCTTTAAATATATATGCTAGAGATAATATGTATGAGGATATTAAAGAACAATTACAAATTTTAGAGAAAATCAAAGTTGATGGAGCAATTATTTCAGATGGCGGAATAGTTGAAATGGCAAAAGAATATGCTCCTAATTTACCTATACATATAAGCACACAAGCTAATATAGTAAGTTATCATACAAGTAATTTTTGGTATAAGAATGGTGCAAAGAGAGTTATTCTAGCTAGAGAATTAAATAAAAAAGAAATAAAAGAATTAATACAAAATAAAGAAAAAGATTTAGAAGTTGAAATCTTTGTTCATGGTGCAATATGTTATGCATATTCTGGTAGATGCCATTTAAGTGATTTTTTAGCTTCAAGAGGAGCTAATTTAGGAGATTGCGCCCAAAGTTGTAGATGGGCATATAATATGTATATTGAAGAAAAAAATAATCCAGGAAATATGATGCCAGTAGAACAAGATGAGCATGGAACATATATATTATCATCTAAAGATTTATGCTTATTAAAAGAATTACCTGAAATTATAGAAATGGGAGTAGATAGTTTAAAAATAGAAGGTAGATTAAAAACTGAATACTATCTTGCAACAGTTATAAATGCTTATAGAAATGCAATAGATGAAGCCTATAATAACCCTGAAGAATATGATTACAACAAATTTTTAAATGAATTAGAAAAAACAAAAACAAGAGGTTTAACAACATTTTATTTTAATGATAAAGGTAATAAAGATTTTCAGGAATATGAAGGAAAACAATATAATCCTAATTATGAATTTGGAGGAAAAATTCTAGAAAAAGAAGATGATAAAACTATAATTGAAATTAGAAACAGACTACAAATTGGAGATGTTTTAGAATTAATAGTTCCCGGAGAAATAGAATCAAAAATATTTACTATAGATAAGCTATGGGATTATGAAACAAGTGAGGAAATAGAATTTGTTAATCCAGGTAGAGAAGGACAAAAAGTAAAGATGTATATACCTGTTGAAAACAAAGAAGGATGGATTTTAAGAAGAAAAAAATAAAGGAATAAATAGATAATGAAAAAAGTGAAAAACTTAATATTTTTTGTAATGTTATTATCTTTGTTTGTTTTAGTTGGATGTTCAGATAATACAATAAGAGAAACTTCAGCACAAATGGATGTAGAAGAATATATAGAAAATGATAATGAAAATGGTATTGAAGAAGAGGTTGAACAAGAAAATGAAGTAATTCGAGTTGTTTTAAATAGTGGATGGGAAGAAAGATTAAGAAAAGAAAGCATGATTAATGATTTAACTCAAATTATGAATGGTTCAAATAACGGAGAAGAACAACAAGAACAAGAAGATGATAATAGTAGAGAAGAGATAAATTCCGATGAAAATAATAATGAAGATGATGAAGAGCAAATTAATGAAGAAATTAATTATCCATATTACATAAAAATAAATTATCAAGCTAATGTTTTAAATATATATACAAAAGATGAAAATGGTGAATACACAGTTCCGTATAAAGCAATGTTATGTTCAACAGGTGCAGCAACACCAAGATCTGGAGTATATAGTATAATATATAAGTATAGATGGTTAGAAATGATAGGTGGAGTTTATGCACAATATTGTAGTCAGGTGGTAGGAAATATATTAATTCATTCTGTACCATATTCAAGAGTATATGATAATTCTTCATTACAATATTGGTCATATGATAAATTAGGGCAAAGTGTTTCTGCTGGGTGTATTAGGTTAACTGTTGGAAATGCAAAATGGATTTACGATAACTGTCCAAACGGTACACCTGTTGAATTTTACGCAAGTAGTGATCCGGGACCATTAGGAAAACCAGAAGAAATGAAAATATCATCATTTACAGAATATAGAAATTGGGATCCAACTGATCCAACTGAAGGAAATCCATGGACTAATTATTTTGAACAAACATCAGGAAGTATAATAGAATGATAAAAAGGGAGACAAAATAATGGAAGAAAATTTACTGATACCAGAAGTTCAAGATGGAACTGAAGAAGTTGCAGAAGTTTCATTAAGACCAAAGATTTTAAGAGAATATATTGGACAAGAAAAAGTCAAAGAAAACATGAAAATATATATAGAAGCAGCAAAAAAAAGAAATGAACCTTTAGATCATGTTTTGTTGTATGGACCACCTGGATTAGGAAAAACCACTTTAGCAAATATAATTTCAAATGAGATGAATTCTAATATAAGAATAACCTCAGGACCAGCTATAGAAAAACCAGGAGATTTAGCTGCATTACTTACAAATTTATCTGAAAACGATATTTTATTTATTGATGAGATTCATAGATTAAATAGAAGTGTTGAAGAAATTTTATATCCTGCATTAGAAGATTATAATCTAGATATTATTATAGGAAAAGGACCAAGCGCAAGGTCTATAAGATTGGACTTGCCTAAATTTACATTAATTGGTGCAACAACAAGAGCAGGTTCTTTAACAACACCTTTAAGAGATAGATTTGGTATTGTACATAGATTAGAATTATATACAGTAGAAGAGTTAAATACAATAATAAAAAGGTCTGCAGAAATTCTAAATATTGGTATAGAGGAAAAAGGTGCACTAGAAATTGCTAAACGTTCAAGAGGAACTCCTAGAATTGCAAATAGATTATTAAAAAGAGTTCGAGATTATGCATTAGTTTTAGGAAATGGAAATATTACTTTTGAAATAGCTAGAATAGCACTAGAAAAACTAGAGATAGACGATTTAGGACTTGATAATATAGATGTAAAAATTTTAAAAACTATAATTTTAAATTATGCAGGAGGACCAGTTGGAATAGAAACATTAGCATCAACAATAGGTGAAGAAGTTGAAACTATAGAAGATGTATATGAACCATACTTAATGCAAATAGGATTTATTACAAGAACACCAAGAGGAAGAATGGTTACACCTAATGCCTATAAACATTTAGGAATTGAAATGATGTCATAGGCTTATTGTAGGGGTTGCCGCCCTCGGCAACCCGCATTAATTTTTATATAAATTAATTTTGAAAAGAGGAATAAGAATGAAAAAAATATCAGTAGTAGTACCTATGTATTATGAAGAAGAAGTTGCAGAAGAATGCTATATAAGATTAAAAAAAGTTTTAAACGAATTAAGTAATGAGTATGAACATGAAATTATATTTATAAACGATGGGAGTAAAGATAAAACATTAGAAATATTAGAAACATTAGCATCAAATGATAAAAATGTAAAAATCATATCTTTTTCAAGGAATTTTGGACACCAATGCGCTGTAACTGCAGGATTAAGGTCTACTAGTGGAGATGCTGTATTAATTATAGATGCTGATATGCAAGATCCTCCAGAACTAATGAAGGACATGCTAGAGTTATGGAAAAATGGTAATGAAGTAATATATGCAAAACGTAAAAAAAGAAAAGGTGAATCTGCATTTAAACTATTATCAGCAAAGATGTTTTATAAAGCTCTAAATGGATTATCTGATGTCGAAATACCAAAAGATACAGGAGACTTCAGATTAGTTGATAGAAAAGTTGTTGATGTTATAAATTCTTTACCAGAGCATAATAAATTTTTAAGAGGTTTATTTGGCTGGGTAGGTTTTAAACAAACACCTATAGAATATGAAAGACAAGAAAGATTTGCAGGAAAAACAAAATATCCATTAAAGAAAATGTTGAAATTAGCAGGAGATGGAATTATTAGCTTTTCTAATAAGCCATTAAGACTAATTGGAGGATTAGGGATATTTTCAATTTTTATTTCTTTTATAATCCTAATATATGCATTATTATCATTTATTTTTCAATGGAATAATTTAACTGCAGGTTGGACTTCTATAATGGTAGTTGTTACATTTTTTGCAGGAGTACAATTATCTTCATTATGGATAATGTCTGAATATATAGCTAGAATATATGATGAAACAAAGCAAAGACCACAATATATTATTGATAAAAGAATAAATTTAGAATAGAGGAATTTCAAATGATAAATAAAATAAAAAACAATAAAATTCACATTATAACAAGCATTTTATATTTTGCCATAATAATTATATATGAATTGTTATATTGTAATTTTTCATGGATAAAAAATTTAGATTTAACATATAATTTTTCTTTTTTTAGAATCATAATGTATATATTTTTTTATGTAATATATTTCCTTCTAAAAAATAAATTCATTGATAATATAAAGAAAAGTTTTGAAAATAAAACTAAATCGGGATTAACATATGTTTTAAGTTTAATTTCAACTGTATTACTATTTAGCATAATTGGATGTATTTTTATTTTAAAAGAAATATTTCTATGGCAAGTCGTAGCAATATTGTCAATTTTACTTTTCGATTTGTTTTTGATTTATATTACAAATGATATTCTGAAAAATACGATATTAATATGCGTAACATTAGGGATAGTTTTCTCAATTTCAATTACTATTAATAATCAATTAGATGAGAAAAAGCATTTTTTGTCAACATATAGTTTAGCATTAGGAAATATAAGTAAAACAAATCATACTGTAGATACAAGTATTGCAGATATAGAGAGAGGTTTATCGATAGAAAATTTTAATAAATATTTTAACGAAAAACCTCAAAATTTATTAACAAAAGAATATACTGCAGAAGATGTGCGCGATACACCAGCAAATTATTATGTTATTTCATATATACCTGCTGCAATAGGAATTTTTTTAGCAAAAACTTTAGGAGGTAGTATAGCGGATATTTATTTTGCGGGAAGAATTTTCAATGTGTTAGGTTATGCTGCTTTAATATATTTGGCATTAACTATATTGCCATATAAAAGAAAGGTATTCTATGTAGTTGCTTTTATGCCTATGTTGTTATGCTTAGCAGGAGTATACTCTCCAGATGGAATTACATTTGGTGTTGTTTCAATTTTTATAGCATACTGTTTAAAATTATATGAGCAACCAGATAATATAAAAATAAAAGAAATAATAATTCTATTATTAACATTTCTTTTAATGAGCATTATAAAAGGAACAGGATATATTCTAGTTGGATTAATTATATTTATACTTCCTTTAATAAAAATTATTAAGCAAAATAAAAAGAATATGAAATATATAATATTAATAGCTATAAGTATGATTGCAATATTAGGAGTATTATTTGTTTCAACATATTCTTCAGAAATACATGATGGATATGGAGATCCACGTTCTGACGGAACAGATTCAAAAGGACAATTAGAATATATAATAAATAATCCTCTAGAATATATAAAAACTATGTGGAATCATGGAGTTTTTGTATTTACAAATTTAGATTGTTTATCTTTTCTTAATGCTCCAATGTTTTTTGGAATTACATACTATAAAAGCTTTATAATATTATTATTTTTTATATTAGCAGTAGCATTAATGGATAACAGTAAATCTTACAATATAAAAAATAGAATTATATTTCTTTTAACATTTTTAGCTGTATTTATTTTAACAAGTACTGCTTTATATATTTCGTATACAAGAGTTGGAGAGACATATGTTAATGGGTATCAAATGAGATATTTATTTCCGATAATACCATTATTTTTAATGTGCTTATCAAATAAAAAATTAAAATATGATGAAACAAAATACCAGGATATACTATTTATTACATACATAATAGGATTTTTAATTGTAACATCTATAATAGGAATAATATTAAGAATGATATAAAGGTGATATAAAATGAAATTATTATTACATACTTGCTGTGCACCATGTAGTGTATATTGCATAGACAGTTTAAGGAAAGAAAACATAGAACCAACAATATATTGGTATAATCCTAATATACATCCATATCAAGAATATAAGGCAAGAAGAGATTGTTTGAGAGAATATACAAAAAATATACATGTTGAGGCAATTTTTGAAGAAGATTATGGATTAAGAGAATTTTGTAAAAATATAATTAGTGATATAGATAATAGATGTAGTAATTATTGCTATAGAGTTCGACTAGAACAAACTGCAAAATATGCAAAAGTAAATGGATATGACAGTTTTTCGACTACACTGTTAGTAAGTCCTTATCAAAATCATGAAATGTTAAAACAAATAGGAGAAGAACTGGCAGAAAAATATGGAATAGAATTTATTTATAGAGATTTTAGAATAGGTTTTAGAGAAGGACAAGCTAAAGCTAGAGAATTAGGACTATATATGCAAAAATATTGTGGATGTGTATTTTCTGAAGAAGATAGATATTTAAGAAGTAAAAAGAAATAATTCTTTGTACAAAGGAGTAAAACATTGAAAGATGATTTAAAAGAAAAAATAAATAGACTTAAAGAAATACGGAAGAGTTAGAGGATTTTTAATTGATGTTAAATTATTAGGAGAAGTTATTGAGATTGAACTTTCTAATCTAGATAGTTATCAAAAATTTAAAACCTTGGATATTATTGGACAACATCAAGTTGAAAAAGGTAATGTTAATGGGGTTAAATGTGAATATTTACAAGATGAAGATAAGAGAATTACATTTCGAAGTAATAAAAGCATGGTGAATAATGTACTAGATGATTTTACTAAATTGATGATGCTACATAACTATGAATTAGAAGATATAGGATTTGATATATTGGCATCGGAAAATTATTATGGTAAAGTACTTATCTCATCGTCAGTAATACGTTCAATGTATTTATTAGAAAAAGCAGGATATTTTGAATATGATATAGATAATGGGGAAGTATTAATAGAAATTAATGGTATGGAAACAATAAAAAGAACTGACGATAATGTGCTAATTACTTTGGAAGATATTAATAATAATCCTAATTTTTCAAATGTTTTTGCAGAAATGGGCCCACCACAGGATTTAACTGATAAAATTCATAATGATGATGATGCAAGAAAGGCTGCAAAAACATTTTCTGAAGGTAGAAAATCTTTAGAAGACTTAATTTATTATTGTATTATTAATAACATAAAAACTTTTGCATCATGTGCAGGTCATGAAGAGAATACATTTGAAAATCAGGATGGATATATTTCATTTAATATAGATGATGAAAGAACTAGAAACTTTATAAAATATTTAAACTCTAAATTTATTTTTGATGAATATAATGTAAGCATAAGTGAAACTGGAGATACAAAAACTCTAGTAGAGGCAATGTACTGCAACTATTGGAATGCAGATGCTTTATATACTGGAATTTTAGAAGTTTTACAAGAATACATAACAAACAAAAATATGATAGAAGAATTAGATGAAGAGAATTCTTTAAATAAAACAATTGATGATATGTTATTAGCTAAAGAGAATGAAAACAATGAGGATTTAATTACAGATGGTATGGTAGAAAGCGCAACTACACAAACACAAGAATCTATATATTCAGAAGAAACAGATAAATCTAAACAAATTACTAAGAAGAGCAAAATCATGTTAAAAGTAAAACAGATTTTTAAAAAGGTTAAAGAAATATTTACTAATAATAAACCAAAACAAATTGCAGAATCTATGGATATTGTGGAAACTTGGGATGAAATGCATATTGAAAAAAGAAATCTTAGAAATGAAATTCATGTTGACGAAGTTCCTAAAGTAGGAGAAGGATTCTTCGAAGATTTAGATAATAGTAATACTAAAGTACCAGAAGAAAATAATAATGGAGAACATGAAGCCAAATAAAGCGAAATCAATGTTTACATAAACATTGATTTCGCTTTGCTTTTATGATATAATATTGGAAGTTAATGTGAGGTAAAGATATGGCGAAAAGTGAAGAAGAATACATTGAGAATTATTTTAGAAAGTTAATAGTAAATGGAAAAAAAGTAATTACAGAGAATCCGGACAAATTATCTATAATAGAATTAGAAAATTTATCTTATGAAATTATGAACCGAATTAATGAAATAAATTCAGGTTTAGGTTATGAAACACGTAAAGTAGAAAAACCACCAATTTTGATATCAAAAGAAAGAAGGATTTCATTATTTGTTGATTTTATAGATTGGTATGACATTGTAGAAACACCAAGTTATGATGTATATAAATATGTTTTAGAAAACTATCCATTAAATAGATGCACTAGGATATTATGTGTTGGAGACGGTGAAAATAGTCATTTAGGAAGAAAACTTGCAATGAAAGGATATCAGGTTGTATGTGTTGATCCTGTTGCGAAGAAAGAATTTTCAAGTAATAGAAATAAAAATAATCAAGAAAGAAAAGCAAATGGAAATCTTCATGTTGTCCAAGGTGAGTTTTTTGATATTTCCGAAGATATGATAAATTGGGCAGATTTAATTGTAGGAAGTAAAATTCCTTGTTGTGCAGAAAGCTTAATTGGATTAAATAAAACAGCAGTATTTAATATAAGCGAAAATGCTGAAGTTCATAATATGAGGTTTAAAGGTAAAAAAATAAATTCATCTAAACAACTTAAATTAGAAATAATGAAATGTAAGGGAGTAAGAGTTGAGAGAACATTAGAAGAACATACAAACAGAGAAAAATTATTATTTATTTGTAATGAAAGAGAATATGGAGAAGTTGATGGTAAAGAAGAACATTAATATTACAAAATTTAGGTATAATAAAAATGCTAACAATTAAATGTTAGTATTTTTTTATGGAAATATTTAAATTAATTTAATATTATGATATAGTATACAAAGTAAATAGAAAACGGGAGTGAATATGGATAAGTTATTAGTTATTGATGGTAATAGTATAATAAATAGAGCGTTTTATGGAATTATGGGAAACAAAATGTTAATGTTAGAAGATGGAACATATACAAATGCAGTATATGGATTTTTATCTATACTTTTTAAGGAATTAGAGGATTTAAAACCAAATTATTTAGCGATTGCATTCGATTTAAAAGCTCCAACTAAAAGACATATTTTATATTCTGAGTATAAAGCTACTAGACATGGTATGCCAAATGAATTAGCTGCTCAAATGCCAATTTTAAAAGATGTTTTAAGAAGCATGAATATAGAAATAATTGAAAAAGAAGGATTTGAAGCAGATGATATTTTAGGTACTTTAGCAAAATGGGGAAAAGAAAATTCTTTAGAAGTAACAATATTAACTGGAGACAGAGATAGTTTTCAACTTATAGAAGAAAATATAAAAGTAAGAATTCCTAGAACAAAAGCAGGAAAAACAGAAACGGAAGATTATACAGTTGAAAAAATTAAAGAAGAATATGGTTTAGAGCCATTAGATTTAATAGAAGTAAAAGGACTAATGGGAGACAGCTCTGATAATATTCCAGGTGTACCAGGAGTTGGTGAAAAAACAGCACTTTCTTTAATTCAAAAATATAAAACAATAGATAATGTTTATGAAAACATTGAAGAACAAAAAGGTAAGTTAAAAGATAAATTGGCTGAAAACAAAGAATTAGCATATTTATCAAGAACCTTAGGAACAATTGATATAAATGCACCTATTGAAAAAGATTTAGAAAAAATTAAAATACAAGAATGGAACAAAGAAGAAGTATTAAATATATTTAAAAAATTAAAATTCAATAGATTTATAGAAAGATTTAAATTAACAGATAATATAGAAAACAATTTTACTAATAATAATGAGAAACAATACAATGTAGGGGTCGACGTCCTCGGCGACTCGAAAAAAATACAAGAAATAAAACAAAAAATAATTTCAAACAAAATCATGTATTACTATCTTGATGAGGAAACCTTAATTGTATATATTGAAAAAGATAATTTAAGTTATTGTATAAAAGATATAAATGAATTTAAGGATGTTTTTGAAAATAAAGATGTATTAAAATGTAGTTATAAACAAAAAGAACAATTTATTACATTATGGAAAAAAGGAATCAAACCTCAAAACCTGATGTTTGATATTTCAATTGCAGGATATTTATTAAATTCAAACATAAACAAATATACAATAGAATATTTAGCAAGTGAATATTTAAATATTGATATAAATGAAGAATTGACAAAATTAGGAGTAGAAGAAAAGCAAGATGCTCAAATAACATTATTTGCTCCTGAGAATAAAGAAAATAAATATGAAAAAGAATCTTTATATTCAGTTATAATAAATAACTTATATCATGTCTTAAATAAAAAATTACAAGAAACAGAAAGTATAGAATTGTTTAATACAATTGAAATGCCATTAGTAGAAGTTTTAGCAAGTATGCAGTACGAAGGAATTTATATAGATAAAGAAGAATTAATTGATTTTGGAAAAGAGCTTCAGGATAAATTAAATATATTAACAAATGAAATTCATGAATTAGCTGAAGAAGACTTTAATATAAATTCAACAAAGCAATTAGGAGAAATTCTTTTTGAAAAATTAAAATTACCGCATGGAAAGAAAACAAAAACAGGTTATTCAACAGATGTAGATACATTAGAAAAATTAAAGTATACACATCCGATAATTGAAAAGTTATTAGAATATAGACAACTTGCTAAATTAAATTCAACATATGTAGAAGGACTAATTCCATTTATTGATGAAAAGACTCAAAGAATACATTCTAAATTTCATCAAACAGTAACTGCAACAGGAAGAATAAGCAGTACTGACCCAAACTTACAAAATATACCTACGAGATTTGAATTAGGACAAAAATTAAGAAAGGTATTTAAACCTGAAGTTGGAAAAGTTTTTATAGATGCAGATTATTCACAAATAGAATTAAGAATATTGGCACACATTTCAGAAGATGAAAATATGATAAAGGCATTTAAAAACAATGAAGATATACATCAGCAAGCTGCTTCAATGGTATTGAATATTCCATTAGAAGAAGTTACAAAAGAGCAACGTTCAAAAGCTAAAGCAGTAAATTTTGGAATTGTATATGGAATAAGTGAATTTGGACTTGCAGGTCAAATAGGAGTTTCAAGGAAACAAGCAAAAGAATATATAGAACAATACTTACAAAAATATAGTGGCATAAAAGCTTTTATGGATAATATAGCAGAAGAAGCAAAACAAAAAGGTTATGTAGAAACTTTATATCATAGAAGAAGATATATACCGGAATTGAACTCTAATAATTATATGGTTCGTCAGTTTGGAGCAAGAGCAGCAATGAATACTCCGATACAGGGAACTGCAGCCGATATAATGAAAATTGCAATGATAAATGTTTATAATAAATTAAAAGAAGAGAATTTAAAATCAAAGATACTTGTACAAGTTCATGATGAATTACTTATAGAAGCATACGAAGATGAAAAAGAAAAAGTAAAAGAAATATTGAAAAAAGAAATGGAAAATGCTATAACATTAAATGTACCATTAAGAGTCGATTTATCAGAAGGGTATACATGGTATGAGGCAAAATAAAAGAATTATAGGAGGTTAAAGTGAGAAAATATAAAAAAGTAACTACAAGAATAATTTTTATATTCATTATTGCTTTTATCATAATTACATATGCTTTCATTGAAAATATGGCAAGTGAAAATATAGAAATGGAAGTACTACAATATTTAGAAGAAAAATATAATGAAAAATTTGAAATTGAATTAACCTATCAAGGTTATAAAAGCAAAGAATATTGGATTGATACAACGTTTGAATGTGGACATGATAAAAATATTAAAGAATATGTATTTAAAGCAAAATCTATAAACAACAAACAAATTTTTTCATATATTACATACTGGTATGATACTGAAAGCAATGAAGTAGAAATAAAAGAAGTTAATGGAGAGAATAGCAATTCATATGACACAAGCTATGAGAAATATAAAAAAGTATATGAAGCAAAAGTAAACATTGAAGAAAATTTAAGAAAAAGTGTACCTAATAATTATAAAATCGATATATATTCTGAAGAAACTATTATTTTAACATGTGATATGAATTTTCAACAGACGTATCGCATAAATAAAGCGAAGTATGATGATTTATTTAATGATTTAAACAATTTAGTAACAAATGCTACATACGAATTATATATAGATATAAAATATAATGATGCTATAATAAACATTGATTCGACAAGAGGAACAATTGTCGAAATTGATAATGAAGAGATGGGATTAGAAGAATATTTTAATATATGCAACATAGAAGATGAATTGAAGGAATTAGTGGGATTGTATTACAAAGGAAATTATACTATAGACGTACGTAGTGAATATGTAACAGATATTGAGATAAACAAGAATTATATGTCATCTAAAAACAGTTTTATAGAATTATCTAAAGCTTTATTAGATTATACACAAGAGAATAGTACAAATTTTGTTTCTTTGTATTTTCAAGATGACTACAATTTATATGTATCATATGACAAAGGTATTGAAATACAAAAGTACAATAGTGAAAAACAATTGATAATTAGCATTGATAATGAAATTTAGGAGATTAATGTGGGAAATATATCTATTTATTGTATATTTATAATATTGGCATTTCTAATAAATATAATTATTTCTATATTATATCTAAAAAATGTCAGAAAATTTCAAATATTATTAATATGTTTAATTGAGGATATTGGAATAATAGTAGGCGCTAAGATTCTAGATATTGTTATATACTTAAAAGAGTATATATTTTTATTTAATAGTGATATAGATTTATTAGAAATTGCAAAAAAAGTATTTATGCAAGGCTATATTTTTTATGGTGGATTTTTTGGAGCAATGATTAGTTTATTAATTTGTTCTAAAATATTTAAAATTAAAATATTAAAATTATTTAATATTTTAATACCAAATTTAATTTTATTTTATGGAATTGCTAAAATAGGATGCTATTTTAATGAATGTTGTAAAGGAATTTATATAGAAAACAAAAGAATTCCCATACAACTTATAGAATCAATGATATGTTTCTGTATATATTTGTATATTTTTTTAAAAGGAAAAGGTAATAATAATTGTAAAAATAAAATGGTTCCTTTATCTCTTTTATTTTATAGTTTGTTAAGATTTACAGCAGAGTTTTTAAGAGATACAGAAAGTAAAAAAATATTGTTTTTAACTGTAAATCAAGCAATAAGTTTACCTATAATAGTTAAAAGTATTAATTTATTAAAGAAAGGTGATGAAAAATGTCAATTTTAGTAACAGGTGGAGCTGGCTATATAGGAAGCCATACAGTAGTTGAATTATTAGAAAAAGGAGAGGAATTAGTAATTGTAGATAATTTCGTGAATAGTAAACCAGAGGTGCTAGATAAGTTAAGAAAAATTACTAATAAAGATTTTAAATTTTATGAAGTAGATTTATTAGATGAGGAAAATTTAGAAAAGGTTTTTCAAGAAAATGATATAGAATCTGTTATTCATTTTGCAGGATTAAAAGCAGTTGGAGAGTCTGTACAAAAACCTATAGAATATTATCATAATAATATAACAGGAACACTAGTATTATTAAAACTTATGAAAAAATATAATTGTAAAAGAATAGTTTTTAGTTCATCTGCAACAGTGTATGGAGACCCTGAAATTGTTCCAATAACAGAAAAATGTAAAGTAGGAAATACTACGAATCCTTATGGAACTTCTAAATTATTCATAGAAAGAATTCTACAAGATGTATGTTTTTCAGATAAAGAATTTAGTGTAGCTCTTTTAAGATACTTTAATCCAATAGGTGCTCATAAAAGTGGATTATTAGGAGAAGATCCTAATGATATACCAAACAATCTTATGCCATATATTTTAGGTGTTGCTAAAGGCAAATACGAAATTTTAAATGTTTTTGGAAATGATTATCCAACTAAAGATGGAACAGGTGTAAGAGATTATATACATGTTGTGGATTTAGCAAAAGGACATTTAAAAGCATTAGATAAAATTAGAAAAGAAGCGGGAACACAAATTTATAATTTAGGAACTGGAAACGGATATTCAGTACTTGAATTAGTTGAAACATTTAAAAGAGTAAATAACATAGATGTAAAATATAGAATTACTGATAGAAGACCAGGAGATATAGCTGTATGTTACGCAGATCCAAGTAAAGCAAAACAAGAATTAGGATGGGTTGCAGAATATGGGGTAGAAGAAATGTGCAAAGATAGTTGGAACTTTGCGGTTAATAATTAAAACTATTTGAAATATTTTCACTATAATATAATGTAGGGGCGAACTGTGTTCGCCCGCCTTTGAAACACGGGCGAACACAGTTCGCCCCTACATATATAATTATAAATTTAAGGTAAGAAGGTAAAATATGAAAAAAATAAAAGAAATATTAAATCATTTTTTTATAGATGGATTAACAGGAATGGCATGGGGGCTATTTTCGACATTAATAATAGGATTGATAATAACACAAGTAGCAAGCTTTATACCAGGACGAGTAGGAACGTTGTTAAATATCATAGGAAAAATTGCACAAAGTTTAACAGGGGCTGGAATAGGTGTTGGAGTTGCTGCAAAGTTTAAATCAGGACCTTTCACAACTGTATCTGCAGGTATTGCAGGATTAGTTGGAGCTTTTGCTTCAAAAATTATAGCAGGAGATTTATATACATCTTCAGGAGCTGTTCTTCTTTCAGGCCCTGGAGAACCTTTAGGAGCATTTATAGCAGCTATAGTTGCTATTGAAATAGGAAATTTAATAGCAGGAAAGACAAGTATGGATATTATTCTTGTGCCAAGTGCTAGTATATTAGCAGGATCATTTATTGGGCTTTTAATAGGACCACCAATATCAGAAGCAATGCTTGCTTTAGGAAGTTTTATAAATTGGGCAGTTGAGCAACAACCAATAATAATGGGAATAATAGTTTCAGTAGTTATGGGAATGATTTTAACTTTACCAATAAGTTCAGCAGCAATATCAATAATTTTAAATTTAAGTGGACTTGCAGCAGGAGCAGCAACAGTAGGATGTTGTGCAAATATGATAGGATTTGCAGTTGCAAGTTTTAGAGATAATAAAATAAGTGGATTAGTTTCACAAGGTCTTGGAACATCAATGTTACAAGTTCCAAATATTTTGAAAAAACCAATTATATGGTTACCTGCAATAGTTGCAAGTGCTGTGCTAGGACCAATTTCAACTACATTATTTAAAATGACTAATAATGCATCACGGAGCAGGAATGGGAACATCAGGATTAGTTGGACCATTAATGACATATCAAGATATGGCAGGAACAGAAGAACCATTGATTTTAATTATAAAAATAATAGAGATACAATTTTTATTACCAGCATTAATTGCATGGTATACAACAGTTTGGTTAAGAAAAAAGAATTTAATAAAAAATGGGGATATGAGGCTAGAAAATTAATGAATACAAAATTTGTAAAACAAATTTTGTTGTAGGGGCGACCATTGGTCGTACGCACCCAAAAGGAATACCCTAACGAATAATAAAAGAAAGATTACATATATTATAAAAATCCTAACTATCTATTTTATTAAAAATTCCGTTCTCCAAGGTGTTTAAATGCGAGACAAACTTCTTTTGTTATTGAACAAACTCTAGTTTTTCTTACCACCGTGCGAGTAAGGTCGAACTCATTTTTAATAAAATAATAGTTAGGATTATTATAATTATACAAAATCAATTTACCAAATACCAAATGCTAAATACAAAAATTATTTTTTCAACATTTCGTGTTTTAAATCCCATAATTTTTGAGATAAGTCCACATAGTATTTATGTGGATTTTTTATTCTTTTTGCTTCTTCCCATAAAGTTGCTAATTCTTTTTTAGAGTATTCACAAATTTCTTTTAAAGAAGGAGTAGAGTAAACTAATTTTCCATCTTCAAAAATAGTTTCTTGTAAAGGTCTTATATAATAATTTGATAAAGTTTTCTTTTTCCATGGATTTTCAGGGTCAAATATTGTGTAAGAATCTTCTGGAATAATTTCATCTGCTAAACAAATTACATCAGCTAAAGCTTTGTTTGTTGTTTTATCAAAAAATCTATAAGTCTTTTTAAATCCAGGAATCGTAATTTTAGAAATGTTTTCTGAAATTTTTATTTTTGGAATTAATTTTCCATTCTTTTCAATTGCTGATAATTTATATACTCCGCCGAAAACAGGGTCACTTTTAGCTGTTATTAAATTTTCGCCAACACCAAAAGAATCAAAACAAGCGCATTCGTCTAAAAGAGATGTTATTAAATATTCATCCAATGAATTACTTGCACAAATTTTACAATCTTCAAAACCTGCTTCATCTAAAATTTTTCTGATTTTTTTAGAAAGGTAAGCTAAGTCACCACTATCGATTCTAACACCTTTGGGTCTAAAACCAGCAGGTACAACAACTTCATTAAATACTTTTATAGCATTAACAATACCTGAATTTAAAACATCGTAAGTGTCTATTAATAATAAACAGTCATCTGGGTAAGTTTCTGCATATGCTTTGAATGCCTCATATTCAGAATCGAAGCTTTGTACAAAACTGTGAGCCATAGTACCACTGGCTAAACAACCAAATTCTTTTGCTGTAAAAGTACAAGAAGTACCTTGACAGCCTCCAATGATAGCTGCTCTTGAACCATAAACAGCAGCATCAATATTATGTGAGCGTCTTGCACCAAATTCCATTATAGGTCTACCCTTAGCACTTGAAACAATTCTACTTGCTTTTGTTGCAATTAAAGATTGATGATTTATTAAAAGAAGTAACATAGTTTCTAAAATTTGTGCTTGTATAATTGGAGCTTTAACAGTAATTAATGGCTCCATTGGAAAAACAGGAGTTCCTTCAGGTACAGCCCAAATACTACCAGTAAATTTAAAATTTAATAAATAATTTAAAAAATCTTCTGAAAATTTATTCGTACTCTTTAAATATTCAATGTCATCCTGAGCAAATTCTAAGTTTTTAACATAATCTATAATTTGTTCTAATCCAGCAAAAATAACGTAACCACCGTTATCAGGATTTTTTCTGTAAAAAACATCAAAATAGGCAATTGTATCTTGCATGTTTTTAACAAAATATCCATTTGACATTGTAATTTCATAAAAGTCAGTAACTAATTCTAATTTTCTATTATCCATAATAGCCTCCATAAAAATATAAAATTTAAATATAATTATATCATAGGTTGTCAATATGCGAAAAAAATTTTGCACCCCGTAGTTATACGGGGTGCGGATAAGAGGCTTTTGTTTTTTTAGAGCACAACACATACATAATGGTAGGATGTGCTGTGAGAGTATTCTGGTGAGCTGTAACGTCGTACAGTACCAGAATTGCAGGGGTTAAACTCTGCGATTGTTTTGTCGTCAAGCTCAGGCTTAGCATGTGATGTAGCTGAGCTTTTACAGAATGTGAGGGAAACTCTGGAATTTCTTTGAAATTCGCACTCATCGTAGATGGCGCGAAGAGTTTTCTCTGATGCATTTTGCAAGAATGCAATTGAAAATTCTCCCAAGGGGGTATTGGGGGGCGCTATAACAAGCGCCTCATGAATAAGGGGTGCGCGAGAAGGAAGAAAATCCTTTGCAGGAACTTCTCTCCATTTTTTTGCAGCATATGTCATGTGGACACACACTCCTTTCGGATAAAATTTATAGCCTCTTATAACTTGGTTATTGCCATAGTCTATTTAATTATAACACAAATAATACAAAAAAACAATATTATGTAAATAAAAAAGAATCCCTACCAAGACAAACACAGTTGTGTGAATTGTCAAGGCAGGGAAGAGGTTATTTTGCGTAAAAGATAATTCCACAGATTGCCTGAGGAATTTCTCTCAACTCGTCTTCGGTCGGAGCAAGGGGGTGAATTTCCCAACTGTACTTCGAGAAATCGAAAGTTTTCATTTCCTCTGCAGTCAATGTGCGAGAAACTGAACTTTCTTTAACTGCAAAGGAGAGGAAAAGTTCACCATGCTCCGATTCTTTTTCTGCAAAAGCCCAAAGGGAATTCAATTCTTCCGATGTAGCATTTGCGAAGAAAGCGTATGCAAAGGTCTCTTTTGTAGTATCGTTAAGATTTTCGGCTTTACGACCTACGCAATAAGCGGGGTGAATCTGACCTGAGAGAGTTAAGAGTGACTCTGAAATGTGTCTACGTTCGTACTTCTCCATAAGATGATACCTCTTTTTTTATAATGTTACCTGGGTGACTTACCCAAATACTCTTTAATTATATCATATTTTTCATAAATATTCAAATTTTCCCACTTTTCACTTCACACATCACACTTCCAATTATAAATTTAGCATTAAAAGATTGAAATTTACCAACATTTACAATATAATATAAGCATATTTAAAATTTAAAAGGTTAGGTAAGTAAATGGAAGAAAATAATAAAAAATCTTTTAGAGAAAAATTATTAAATTTTAGACAAAAAGCTGAAAAAAATTTAGAACAAGAGAAAATAGAAAAACAAAATAAAATTAAATTTTATAAAAAGATATGTTATTCAATAACTAAATTCAGTAAATACCCAGAAATAGCTAAAGAAGGGGTGAAATCTGCAACAAAATATCTAGTAGGAATTATTGCTTTTTTTTCAATTTTCTTAAGTATAATATCTACAGTAAAAATGAAAAAAAGTGACGAAGAAGGGATTGAATATTTAAATAAGAATTTACCTGAAATTAATTATTCAGAAGGAATTTTAATAGCAGAAACAAAAGAAAAAATAGTATTGGAACACGATTTAGTTAAGGAACTAGTAAAAGGTATAGTTATTATTGACACTAATATTGATAACGAAGAAATTATTAATCAATATATAGATGATATAGGAATACAAAAAAGAGCAGTTATATTATTAAAAGATAAATTAATTACAGTTAATTGGAAAAAACTAGGGGAACATCAAGAGTATAATTATCAAGAACTTTTAAAAAAATATTCAGAAAAAACATCAAGAGGTGAAGTGAAAACAATAACAAAAAATGATGTTATATATTATGTAGAAAATAATTTAATATCAATAATCGGATATTTTATAAGATATTTTATTTCATATGTTATAATTTATTTTGGTGATTTAATGATTGATATAGGTGTTGTATGTGTAATAGGGTATATAACAAATAAAATAATTAAATTAGGATTTAAAATTAAAGAAATATATAGTATGACAGTTTATTCTTATACATTACCAATAATTATATATTTTTTATATACAATTATTCATTCATTTACAAACTTTAACATTCCATATTTTATAGAATGTTTTATGATGTTAGCATATATCTTTTTAACTATTGCTTTATTTAAATCAAAACATAATGGTGAGAAAAAGGAAGGGGAAAACTAGTGTTAGAATTAGTAAATATAAATTTTACAAGAGACAATAAGAAAATATTAAATAATGTGAATTTAAAAATTGAATCTGATAAATTTATTGCAATTACAGGACCAAATGGTTCTGGAAAATCAACACTTGCAAAAATTATTGCTGGAATTGAAAAGCCAGATAGCGGACAAGTCATTTTAAATGAAAAAGACATAACAAATAAAAAAATAAATGAAAGAGCAAAACTAGGGATAGGATATGCATTCCAACAACCAGTAAAATTTAAAGGAATTACGGTTTTTGATTTAATAAAACTATCAGCCGGAAAAGATATGAAAAAAATAGATGCATGTAATGTACTATCAAAAGTAGGATTATGTGCCAAAGAATACATTGATAGAGAAATAAATAGTTCACTTTCGGGTGGAGAATTAAAAAGAATTGAAATTGCAACAGTTGCAGTTAGAAATTCTAAGTTTACAATATTTGATGAACCTGAAGCTGGAATAGATTTATGGAGTTTTAATAATTTAATTAAAATTTTTGAAGATATGAGAGAGGTAACAAAAGGTTCGACTTTAATAATTTCACATCAAGAAAAGATTTTAAATATTGCAGATACAGTAGTTTTAATGGATAATGGTAAAATTGCTAAAGTAGGAAAAAAAGAAGATGTGTTAAACAATGTTATACTTGATAGAACATGTTGTAAAATAGATAAATGCTAGGCGCTACGATTAGTTAATAATGAATGTAGGGGTCGGTCTTGACCGACCTAGGGCAGGTCGAGACCTGCCCTTACAAAAATATTATTCTTAGAAAGGAAAACAATAAATGAACCAAACAGATAAAGATTTATTAAATGTAATAGCAGATGGTAGTAATTTCGAAGGTGCTTACAATATTAGAAAAAATGGAGAAGGAATAGAACGTAAAATAACTGAAAATGTAAATATTGTAACAAAAAAAGATAAAGCAGGAATAGATATAATAATAAAAGAAAATACAAAATTTGAATATATACACATTCCGGTTATTATAACTGAAAGTGGATTAAAAGATGTTGTATACAATGATTTTTATGTAGGTAAAAATGCGAATGTTGTTATTATAGCAGGGTGTGGAATTCATAATGATGAACATAGTGATTCAGAACATAATGGAATTCATAGATTCTTTTTAGAAGAAGGAGCAAAAGTAAAATATATTGAAAAACATTATGGAGAAGGCAAAGGTAAAGGGAAAAGAATATTAAATCCAATAACAGAAATTCATTTAAAAGCTGGTAGTTCATTAGAAATGGAAAGTGCACAAATAAAGGGTGTTGATTCTACAATTAGAATTACAAATGGAATTTTAGAAGATAATACAAATTTAGTAATACAAGAAAAAATAATGACACATGGAAAGCAATTTGCACAAACGAACTTTAATTTAGAACTAAATGGTGAAAACTCAAGTAGTAATATTATTTCAAGGTCTGTAGCGGTAGATAGTTCAAAACAAATATTTAATTCACAAATATATGGAAACAATAAATGCTTTGCACATGTAGAATGTGATGCAATTATTAAAGATAAAGCAAGTGTGAAATCTGTGCCGGAAATAACTGCAAATAATGTAGAAGCAAATTTAGTTCATGAAGCTGCAATTGGAAAAATAGCAGGAGAGCAACTAATAAAATTAATGACATTAGGATTGACTGAAAAACAAGCAGAAGAAGAAATCATAAAAGGATTTCTAAGATAAAATCACAACCCCCTTCTTTTTTCAAGAAGGGGGTTGCTTTTGGCTACTTTATTTTGCTGATGTTAAAACATAGAGGACAATACTGAAAATAAATTTTTTTCACAGAGCTCTTCATATTTCAGAAGAGCCCTGCTTTTTTGTGTCCTATTCAAAGGACTTTTTAGGTGATTTATGCAATCATCTGTTTTAAGGCAGTGGACAGATTATGCGAGAATCACCTTGCTCATAGATACAGCCGCCATGCCTGCGTCACTGTTCATGTTTGAGCAGATAGCCGTCATTGAGTTCATCGTCATTGCAACAAAATTCGAAAGTGAATTTGTAGAAGAAGGTCCGCGAATGTTGTGTACCATAGAAGTCTTGCCTCCTTTAAAATTTGATGAATAATGCTATTAAATTGTGTTAATTTTACTGATGTAATTACTGCTAAAGTTATAACTGAAAATTAACTTTTTCACAGAGCTCTTCATATTTCAGAAGAGCCCTGCTTTTTTTGCCCTATTTAAAGGGCGTAGATGAGTACGTTTTAATCTACCGATGTGGTTCTGATTAAATAACGAGACTCATTGAGCCGGTCGGAACTGATGATACAACGCGCATCATTGAGTTCTCAGACGCTGCTGCCGCTGCCGAAGGAAAAGCCGAAATTTTGACGGAAGTCGTTGAAAGATTGATGTGAGAATGATTGTAAGAAGGTTTTCCGCGAATTCTGTACATAATATTTACCTGCTTTCTTTGTTAGCAGAGGCTACGCACCCCTGCAAGAATAAAATTGGATATTGCTGGGAAATGCGAATGAGAATTGGTCCATTTCCAACTTTCAAGTCGGATAAAAGCCATATCTCAGGTTTTGTGAGGTTATACCTCATTGATGACTATTAGGGTGGCCGAATCGTTACATGAAACGCCTTCATCATAGGGTAACACTCCTTTTCAAAGTACTTACCGGTTATTGCCGATAGTGAAAAGGATTATAACATGCGTCACATAAAAAGTCAACAAATAGTTTTAAAAAATAAAAAAATCACACTCCACCTCTATGAATAGAAGTGGAGTGCTTTTTGTTCGCAATGGTTAGTTTAATAAATTTTTTTGTTTATGCGAACGTTTTTTTACAGGATTCTGCAGATTTCAGAAATCTCCTGTTTAAATTGGATTGGTGATTCTTTGTGGTTAAACCGTTACTCTTAAAACTACGAGCATCAAAGAGTATTCACCGAATAAGTGGCTGATGTCGCCGCCAACGTTGGCCTTTCGATACTAGCCGAGGAAATGCGAATTTTACACATAAAATTTCCTCCTAAAGTCTGGCTTATACTTTGTAATCCCTTCAGAGCGAGGGATTAGCCTGACTTGTGAATAGCGCATACGTTTAATTTCTTTGGCATTGCCTTTTTGCTCTTGGCGCTCATAGAAGTTAAACTACGCTTATAGCCGGGGTAGATTGTTTGCGGACCTGAAAAAAGATGAAGTGACGTTGAGGTGTCACCACGTATGAAGTAAAACATAAAAAGTTACCTCCTTAATTGGGAACCGCTGGGCTATTAGTTTTTTGGGCATTTGCTAATTGATGATATTTAGGGCGGCCGAATTGTTGCATAGGCTACCTTCATCATAAAGCAACACTCCTTTTTCAAAGTCTTATCGGCTGATTGACCAATAGTGTAAAGGATTATAGCATGTGTATACATAAAAAGTCAAGAAAAATAAGATTTATATAGTAAATTATAATTCAACCAAACTCCAAATTCTAAATTCCAAAAACATTATAAAATTTTGCATAAAAACCAAAAAAAATCTTGAAAAAAGGAATGTTTTGTGTTATATTAAATAAGTATTAACAATTATTTTTAGATAATAAAGATGTGAATCTAAGATGTTTACATTTTGAAAGGGGAAAAAACAATGAAGGGAAATACCCTAACATGCAAAAACCATATTATATCAGAAATGTTAATAATAAAAATATTTATATAAAATAAAAGCAGACCTATTGCATCATTTAGGTCTGCTTTATAAATTATTTTAACTAGAAAGGAAGATTAAAATGAAAAAAGTTGCAATTATAATGGGAAGCGATAGCGATTTACCAGTTGTAGAAAAAGCTATTGAAACATTAAAAAAATATGAGGTTCCATATGAAGTTCATGTGTATTCTGCTCACAGAACACCTGTTGAAGCTAGAGATTTTGCATTAAATGCTAGAAAAAATAATTTTGGAGTAATAATTGCCGCTGCAGGTAAAGCTGCACATTTAGCAGGAGCTATTGCTGCAAATACTACAATACCAGTTATAGGAATACCAGTTAAATCATCTACATTAGATGGACTAGATGCACTTTTATCTACAGTTCAAATGCCATCTGGAATACCAGTAGCAACAGTTGCTATTGATGGAGCAGCAAACAGTGCATTACTTGCAATTGAAATATTATCAGTATCAGATGAAGGATTAGCAATAAAATTAGAAAATGAAAGAAAAAAATCAGCAGAAACAGTTTTGGAAAAAGATAAAAAAATAAGTCAACAATATTAAAAATATATATTACAATTGATAAAAATGGAGGAATGAGAACAATGGAAAATTTACACGAAGAATGTGGCGTATTTGGAGTTTACAGCCCTAAAAAAACAAATGTAGCAGCAACTACATATTATGGATTATTTGCACTTCAACACAGAGGACAAGAAAGCTGTGGGATAGTAGTAAATGATGAAGGAGTATTTAATCACTATAAAGATTCAGGATTAGTAAATGATGTTTTCACACCAGAAGTTATGGCTGAATTAGGAGAAGGAAATATTGCTTTAGGACATGTTAGATATGGTACAACAGGAAAAGGAGATAGAGTTAACTCTCAACCTATAGTTGTAAATCACGTAAAGGGAAGAATGGCTTTAGCATATAATGGAAATATTGTAAATTATATGGAACTTAGACAAGAATTAGAAATGACAGGAGCTATTTTCCATACAACAAGTGATATGGAAGTTATATCATACATAATTACAAAAGAACGTTTAAACAGTCATTCAATTGAAGAAGCAATAGATTGCGCAATGGATAAAATAAAAGGAGCATATTCAATTGTTGTAATGTCTCCACAAAAATTAATTGCAGCAAGAGATAAAAATGGATTCAAACCACTTTGTTATGGACAAACAAAAGATGGTAGATATATAGTAGCATCAGAAAGTTGTGCTTTAAATGCAGTTGGTGCAAAACTTATTCGTGAAATAAAACCAGGTGAAATTGTAATTTTCGATAAAGATGGAATAAGAACAATAACAAACCATTGCGAAAAAGAAAAAGAAGCTTTATGTATTTTTGAATATATATATTTTGCAAGACCAGATTCAGTAATAGAAGGTCAATCTGTTCACAAAGCAAGAATGATAGCTGGAGCAGCACTAGCAAAAGATTACCCTGTAGAAGCAGATGTTGTAATTGGAGTTCCGGATTCAGGAATTGATGCTGCAGTTGGTTATGCTAAAGAATCAGGAATACCTTATGGTGTTGGATTTATAAAAAATAAATATATAGGAAGAACATTTATTGCGCCAGGACAAAAAGTAAGAGAAGATAAAGTTAGAATAAAATTAAATACTGTTTCAGAAACTGTTAAAGGAAAAAGAGTTGTTTTAATAGATGATTCTATAGTAAGAGGAACAACATGTGCAAGAATTGTTAAACTACTTCGTGAAGCAGGTGCAAAAGAAGTTCATATGAGAGTAACAGCTCCACCATTTATAGATTTATGTTATTATGGTACAGATATAGACTCAAAAGAAAATCTAATTGCATGTACTCATAGCTTAGAAGAAATAAAAGAAGTAGCAGGAGTTGATTCTTTAGGATTCTTAAGAAAAGAAAGATTATATGAAATGGTCAACAAAGATGAAAATAAAGGATTCTGTATGGCATGTTTCGATAGTAACTTCCCAACAGAATTACCAACAGAATTTAGTAATAGTAAATATGAACAAAAAATAGTAAAATAGATAAGAAAGGAATGTGAAAAATGGAAAAAAGTTTTAGTGAAAGTTACAAAGAATCAGGAGTTGATATCACAGCAGGATACAAAGCAGTAGAATTAATGAAAACACATATCGCAAGAACATTAACATCTGGAGCACTTTCAGATATTGGAGGATTTGGAGGTTTATTCGAATTAGATTTAGAAGGAATAAACAAACCAGTTCTAGTTAGCGGAACAGATGGTGTAGGAACAAAATTAAAAATGGCATTTTTAATGGATAAACACAATACAGTAGGAATTGATTGTGTTGCTATGTGTGTAAACGATATAATCTGTTGCGGAGCAAAACCATTATTCTTTTTAGATTATATAGCATGTGGAAAAAATTATCCTGAAAAAATAGCACAAATTGTTGAAGGAGTAGCTGAAGGTTGTGTTCAATCAGGTGCAAGCTTAATAGGTGGAGAAACTGCAGAAATGCCAGGATTTTATCCTATAGATGAATATGATTTAGCAGGTTTTGCTGTAGGTGTTGTTGATAAAGACGAAATATTAAATAACAAAACAATTAAAGAAGGAGATGTTATTATAGCATTACCATCAAGTGGAGTTCATTCTAATGGATTTTCATTAGTAAGAAAAGTATTTGATGTGGAAAATGCTGATTTAAAAACTCCTCGTGAAGAATTAGATGGAAAAAGTATAGGAGAAACTTTACTTACACCAACTAAAATATATGTAAAACCAATGCTTGCTTTATTTGAAGAAGTAAAAGTAAAAGCAGTTTCACATATTACAGGTGGAGGTTTCTACGAAAACATTCCAAGAAGTATTCCAAAAGGATTTGGAGCAAAAATTAAAAAAGATAATTTAAGAATATTACCAATATTTAAATTACTTCAAAAAGAAGGAAACATTCCAGAAAGAGATATGTTTAACACATACAATATGGGTGTTGGAATGAGTATAGTAGTAGATAGTAACGATGTAGAAAAAGCATTAGAAGTGTTAAAAGCAAATGGAGAAGATGCATACGTTATAGGTGAAATAGTAAAATCAGAAGACGGAGTAATCTTGGAATAGTGAATAATGAATAATGTAGGGGCGACCATCGATTAGCTGTGCGAAATGAAATGAGCTACAGATAATACATGCCCTTGGGGTATTGGTCGTCCGTGCTACAAAGGAATACCGGAAATAATTAATAATAAATAAAAGAATTTGCTGTGTAACAGCAAATTCTAACCAAAATTATTAACTATTAATTATTCATTATTAATTAATATATAAAGGAGAATAACATGCAAAAAGCAAAAGTAGCAGTTTTAGTTTCAGGTGGAGGAACAAATCTTCAAGCATTAATAGACTATACAAAAAATAACAATGCAAATTTTGAAATTTCACTTGTTATTTCAAACAAAGAAGATGCATATGCTTTGAAACGTGCTAAAAATAGTAATATAGAAACAGAAATTGTTTTAAGAAATGAATTTAAAAATTCAATAGAATTTGAAAATAAAATAAAACAAATTTTAAAAGAAAAAGAAATAGATTTAATTGTTTTAGCAGGTTTCATGAGCATATTAACAGAAAACTTCACATCAGAATATCCTAATAAAATAATAAATGTACATCCATCATTAATTCCATCTTTTTGTGGAAAAGGATTTTATGGATTAAAAGTGCATGAAGCAGCTTTAGAATATGGAGTTAAATTAACAGGTGCAACAGTACACTTTGTAAATGAAATTCCAGACGGTGGAAAAATAATAAAGCAAAAAGCTGTACAAATAGAAGAAAATGACACACCAGAAACATTACAAAAAAGAGTTATGGAACAAGCAGAATGGATTATCTTACCAGAAGCAGTAAATGAGGTGGCTGAGGAATTTATAAAATAATTATTGTAGGGGTCGGTCTTGACCGACCCAGGGCAGGTCGAGACCTGCCCCTACAAATAAAAATAATATAAAATAATTATAGGAGGAAAAAATGGATATTTACAAAACACCAACAATAGCAGAATTAATTAAAGACAATTCTTATGTAGGAAGAGGAATTGTTATTGGTAAAAGCCAAGATGGAAAAAATGCAGTAACAGCATATTTTATAATGGGAAGAAGTGAAAACAGTAGAAATCGTGTTTTCATAGAAAATGGAGAGGAGATAGTAATTCATCCTTTTGATGCTTCAAAAGTTGAAGACCCTTCTTTAATTATTTATTCTCCAATAAGAGTATTTGAAAACAATGTAATAGTAACAAATGGAGATCAAACAGATACAGTTTATGATTTTGTAAGCACTGGAAAAACATTTGAACAAGCTCTAGAAACAAGAGAATTCGAACCAGACGCTCCAAACTTTACACCTAGAATTAGTGGAATGCTAACATTAAATGATAGTGATTTTAATTATAAAATGAGTATATTAAAAAGTGCTGATGCAAATGGTTCATCTTGCAATAGATATAGTTTTTCATATAATTCATTACCAGGATTAGGACATTTTATACATACATACCAATGCGATGGAAATCCTATTCCAACATTCCAAGGAGAACCGGAAAGAGTTGAAATTCCAAATGATATAGATGAATTTACAACTTCAATTTGGGAAAATTTAAATGAGAATAATAAAATTTCATTATATGTTCGTTATATAAATTTAGAAACTGGAAAAACAGAAAACAGATTAATAAATAAAAATAAATAAAGGAGATTAAAAAATGAAAGAATTTGAATTAAAGTATGGATGTAATCCAAATCAAAAACCAGCAAAAATTTATATGCAAGATGGTTCTGAATTACCTATTGAAATATTAAATGGAAAACCAGGTTATATAAACTTTTTAGATGCATTTAATAGCTGGCAATTAGTAAAAGAAATAAAAGAAGCATTAGGTATGCCTGCTGCAACATCATTTAAACACGTAAGCCCAACTTCTGCAGCTGTAGGAACACCATTAAGCGATAAACTAAAAAAAGCATGTTTTGTTGATGATATAGAAGGATTAGATGAATCACCTTTAGCATGTGCATATGCAAGAGCAAGAGGAACAGATAGAATGTCTTCATTTGGAGATTGGATTGCATTAAGTGATGAATGTGATTTAACTACAGCAAAAATAATAGAAAGAGAAGTTTCAGATGGTGTTATAGCCCCAGGATATTCTGATGAAGCTTTAGAATTATTAAAAGCTAAAAGAAAAGGTTCATATAATATAGTAAAAATAGACCCCAATTATGTACCTGAAGAAGCTGAAAAGAAACAAGTTTATGGAATTACTTTTGAACAAGGAAGAAACAACTTTAAAATTGATAAAGATTTATTAAATGAAGTTGTTACAGCAAATAAAAATATTCCAGATAGCGCAAAAAGAGATTTAATTATAGCACTTATAACATTAAAATATACACAATCAAATTCAGTTTGTTTTGCAGTTGATGGACAAGCAATAGGTGTAGGAGCAGGACAACAATCAAGAATTCACTGTACAAGACTTGCAGGAAGCAAAGCTGATAACTGGCATTTAAGACAATGTGATAAAGTTTTAAATTTACCTTTCTTAGATGAAGTTGGTAGACCTGAAAGAAATAATATAATTGATTTATACATAACAGGTGAAGAAGATGTAACTTTAGATGGTGAATGGCAAAAATATTTCAAAGTACAACCAGAACCTTTCACTGATGAAGAAAAGAAAGAATATTTATCAAAAATAACAGGTGTTTCATTAGGAAGTGACGCTTTCTTCCCATTTGGTGATAACATTGATAGAGCTGCAAGAAGTGGTGTAAGTTATATTGCTGAGCCAGGTGGTTCAATAAGAGATGGACAAGTAATTGAAACATGTGATAAGTATGGAATGGCTATGGCGTTTACAGGGATGAGATTATTCCATCACTAGAAGAGAATTCAAAAGATAATCAGCATTTGAGGTCGTTAAAATCTCGTCAAAAATCCTCAACGTACCACATGTACGCCTCCGGTTTTTGACTCGATTTTGCCTACTCAAATACTAATTCTTTTTTGAATTATATAAATTTGTTTGAAAGGAAAAATTATGAAAGTTGCAGTAATAGGTAATGGTGGAAGAGAACATGCCATTATAAAAAAAATAAAAGAAAATTCAAAAGTTTCTAAAATATATGCTATTCCAGGTAATGGTGGACTAAGTAAAGATGCAGAATGTGTAAATATTGGTGCATTAGAAACTGAAAAAATTATAGAATTTGTAAAAAATGAAAATATTGAATTTGTTGTTGTTGCGCAAGATGACCCACTTGTTAAAGGAACAGTTGATGAACTTGAAAAAATAGGTGTTCCAAGTTTTGGACCCAATAAAGCTGCAGCAATTATAGAAGGAAGTAAAGTTTTTTCTAAAAATTTAATGAAAAAATACAATATTCCAACTGCTGCATATGAAGTATTTCAAGATAAAGAAAGTGCTTTAGAATATTTAGAAACAGCACCAATGCCAACAGTTATAAAAGCTGATGGACTTGCTTTAGGAAAAGGTGTTATAATTGCTAATAACAAAGAAGAAGCCCAAAAAGCTGTTTTAGATATGATGGAAAATAAAGTATTTGGAGAGAGCGGTTCAAATGTTGTAATCGAAGAATTCTTAGAAGGATATGAAGTAACTGTTTTAGCTTTTACAGATGGAAAAGTTGTAAAACCTATGGTTTCTTCATCAGACCATAAAAGAGCCTTAGATAATGACGAAGGTTTAAATACTGGCGGAATGGGAACTATAGCACCAAATCCTTTTTATTCAAAAGAACTTGCTGGTGAATGTATGGAAAAAATATTTATTCCTACTATAAATGCAATGAAAATGGAAAATAGAACTTTTAAAGGATGTTTATATTTTGGTTTAATGATTACAAAAAATGGACCAAAAGTAATTGAATATAATTGTAGATTTGGAGATCCTGAAGCACAAGTTGTCCTACCATTATTAGAAACAGATTTACTTGATATTATGACTGCTATTTACAATGAAAAACTAGAAGAAATTGATGTTAAATTTAAAGAAAAAAGTGCATGTTGTGTTATAATGGCATCAGGAGGATATCCGGTAAGTTATGAAAAAGGATATGAAATAACATTACCTGAAAAATTAGATTCTGAAATATTCTTTGCAGGTACAAAAATAGAAAATGATAAAATTTATACAAATGGTGGAAGAGTTTTAGGAGTAACAGCAATCGGTGACAATTTAAAAGAAGCAATAGAAAACTCTTACAAAGATGTAGAAAAAATACATTTTACAAATGTACATTATAGAAAAGATATTGGAAAGAAATACATATAACAACTACTATTAATCCGCTCCATCTTGCTGTCGGTTGGACATTTTCTTTTCTCGTCTAAAGCACGAAAAGAAAAGTGCAACCGACAAGTGGAGCTACTATGA
Source organism: Clostridia bacterium (assembly GCA_017437145.1). Classification (GTDB taxonomy): domain Bacteria; phylum Bacillota; class Clostridia; order TANB77; family CAG-508; genus CAG-452. The sequence goes on from JAFSBT010000003.1 coordinate 90,274, forward strand.
TAAAATTTTAATTAGGTTATTATTAAAAAATATGGAGGATAAAATGGTTTATAGAATTTATGTTGAGAAAAAAGAAGAATTTGCAAATGAAGCAAAAAGTTTAAAAAATGATATTTTAGAATTTTTACAAATATCTAATTTAAAAGATTTAAAAATTCTAAATAGATATGATGTTGAAAATATAGACAAAGAGCTATTTGATTATTGTATTAACACAGTTTTTTCAGAACCTCAATTAGATATTGCTAAAGAAGAACTTGAAAATGATTGTGATAATATATTTGCAGTTGAATTTTTACCAGGACAATTTGACCAAAGAGCTAATTCAGCAGCTGAATGTATTCAAATAATTTCAAAACAAGATAAACCTTTAGTTAAAACAGCTAGAGTATACAAGTTATATGGAAATTTAACTAATGAAGAACTTGATAAAATAAAAAAATATATTATCAACCCTGTTGAATCAAGAGAAGCTTCATTAGAAGAATATGAAACTTTAGTAGCTAATTACGCTATTCCAACAGAAGTTAAAACTCTAGATGGATTTTGTAACTTAGATGAAGAAGGATTAAAGAATTTTATAAAAGAACAAGGTTTAGCAATGGATTTAGACGATATAAAATTCTGTAAACAATATTTTATATCTGAAAATAGAGAACCAACTATAACTGAAATAAAAATGATAGATACATATTGGTCTGACCATTGTCGTCATACAACATTTTTAACAACTATAGATAATGTTAAATTTGAAGATGAATTATTACAAAAAGCATATGATGAATATATTCAAGTAAGAAAAGATTTAAACAGAACTAAACCAGTTAATTTAATGGATATAGCAACTATTGCTACAAGATATTTAAAAAATGAAGGAAAATTAGACAAGTTAGATGAATCAGAAGAAATTAATGCTTGTACTATTAAAATAGATGTTGAAGTAAAAGGTAAAATTGAAAAATGGTTATTGTTATTTAAAAATGAAACACATAATCATCCAACAGAAATTGAACCTTTTGGTGGAGCTGCTACATGTATAGGTGGAGCAATTCGTGATCCATTATCAGGTAGAAGTTATGTATATGCTGCAATGCGTATTACAGGTGCTGCTGACCCATTAAAACCTGTATCTGAAACATTAAAGGGTAAATTACCTCAAAGAAAAATAGTTACAACAGCAGCAGCAGGATATAGTTCTTATGGAAATCAAATAGGATTAACAACTGGACAAGTTGAAGAAATATATCATCCTGGATTTGTTGCAAAAAGAATGGAATTAGGTGCTGTAATTGGTGCTGCACCAGCTGAAAATGTTATTAGAGAATGTCCTGAAAAAGGTGATATAGTAATTTTATTAGGTGGAAGAACAGGAAGAGATGGTTGTGGAGGAGCAACAGGTTCTTCTAAAGCTCATACATTAGAAAGTTTAGAAAGTTGTGGTGCAGAAGTTCAAAAAGGAAATGCACCTGAAGAAAGAAAGCTACAAAGATTATTTAGAAATCCAGAAGCTTCTAAATTAATTAAAAGATGTAATGATTTTGGAGCAGGAGGAGTTTCAGTTGCTATAGGAGAATTAGCAGAAGGATTAGAAATTAACTTAAATGCAGTTCCTAAAAAATATGAAGGATTAGACGGAACAGAATTAGCTATAAGTGAATCACAAGAACGTATGGCAGTTGTTGTTGAAGCTAAAGATGTAGAAAGATTTAAAGAACTTGCACAAAGTGAAAACTTAGAAGCTACAGTTGTTGCAGAAGTTACTGATAAAGCAAGATTAGTAATGAACTGGAATGGAAAAAATATTGTAGATATATCTAGAGAATTTTTAAATTCCAATGGCGCAGAAAAACATATAAATATAGCTACAAATAAAATAGAAGATTATAATAAAACAACAGGAGAAAATTTTAAAGAAGAATATAAAAAATTAGCAGAAGATTTAAATGTATGTTCTCAAAGAGGATTAAGTGAAAGATTTGATTCTACTATTGGTGCAGGAACAGTTCTTATGCCTTTTGGTGGAATTAAACAAAGAACACCAATTCAAGCAATGGTACATAAAATTTCTATGCCAGAAAAAGATACTAAAACATGTTCTGTAATGGCTTATGGATATAATCCATTTATATCAGAAAAAAGTCCATATCATGGAGCATATTTAGCAGTTGTAGAATCAGTTTCTAAATTAGTTGCTGCTGGAGCAAAATTTGAAGATGTATACTTATCATTCCAAGAATTTTTTGAAAAACCATTAAAAGAAGAAAGAAGATGGGGAAAACCATTATCAGCACTATTAGGTGGATTTATGGCTCAAAAGGATTTAAGTATTGCTTCAATAGGTGGAAAAGATTCTATGAGTGGAAGCTTTGAAGACATAGATGTTCCACCAACACTTGTATCTTTTGCAGTAACTACAGAAAATATTGATAATATAGTATCTCCAGAATTTAAAGAAGCAAATCATAAAGTTGTTTTATTAAAAACAAAATATAATGAAAATAATTTACCAGATGCAGAAGATTTAAAGAAAAACTTTGACATTGTACATAAATTAGTTGAAGATAAAAAAGTTTCTTCAGTATACACACCAACATATGGAGGAATTGCAGAAGCTGTTCTAAAAATGTGTATAGGAAATGATATTGGATTTAAATATTCTGATATTGATATGAAAGAAATTTTTGGATACAACTATGGTTCATTTATATTAGAATTAAACTCTGATGAAAACGTAGGAATTCAAATAGGAGAAACAATTTCTGATTCTGTTATAAAATATGGTGATGACGAAATAAAATTAGAAGAAATTTCTAAAGTTTATGAAGAGAAATTAGAAAAAATATTCCCATGTAATATAAAACAAGACAATAAAGAATTACCAAGATTTAATTATGAAGCTAAAGAACGTAGAAAATCTAAAATAAAAGTAGCTAAACCAAAAGTACTTATACCAGTATTTCCAGGTACTAACTGTGAATATGATTCTGCTAAGGCAATTTTAAAAGCAGGTGGAGAACCAGAAATATTTGTTATAAAAAATCTAACATCAAAAGATATTTCAGAATCTATAAAAGGATTTGCTAACAAATTAAAAGAATGTCAAATAGTATTTATCCCAGGAGGATTTTCAGGAGGAGATGAACCAGATGGTTCAGGTAAATTCATAACAGCATTCTTTAGAAATCCAGAAATAAAAGAAGAAGTTACTAATTTATTAGAAAAAAGAGATGGTTTAATGTGTGGAATTTGTAATGGTTTCCAAGCATTAATAAAACTAGGACTTGTCCCATATGGTAAAATTCTAGATGTAAATGAAGATATGCCAACACTTACATTTAATACTATAGGAAGACACCAATCAAAATTAGTAAGAACAAGAATAGCATCAAACAAATCTCCTTGGCTTGCAAATACTAATGTTGATGAAATATATACAGTTCCAATTTCACATGGAGAAGGTAGATTTATTGCTAGTGAGGAATTAGTAAAAGAACTTGAAAAAAACGGACAAATTGCAACACAATATGTTGATTTAGAAGGTAACGTAACTAGTGATATTCAATTTAATCCTAATAATTCTGTATGTGCAATAGAAGGAATAACATCTCCAGATGGTAGAGTATTTGGAAAAATGGGACATTCAGAAAGAATTGGAAATGGACTATATAAAAATGTTGATGGAATGTATGATATAAATATGTTTAAATCTGCAATTGAATATTTTCAATAAATCAAATAATAATTGTAGGGGCGACCATTGGTCGTCCGCGCTTCAATGAAATGATCATATATGATGTAGGGGCGATGTTTCATCGCCCGCTCTTCAAACAATTTGCCCAAACAAATAAATTTTATAAATTCAGCTAAAATATTAATTTTTGAAAATGAAGTACTCATTTATCAAAAATTAATTATTTTAGCTTTTTAAATTTGGCTGAAAAATCTTCGATTTCCCAGCCAATCGAAATGATACTTATATAAATTTAATTTTATACCCGACAATTAATTGAAACAACCAACCACTAAATTCCAAACTCAAAAGTCAAAACCTTCATTTACAATAACTTTTTAAAACTATAGAATATAGTAAAAAAATCGTAAAAAACAGTTGTAAAAATCTGTTTAAATTGATATACTTATGTATGATAATAAGTATATCAATTTTTTTAATCTAAGGAGGAAACAAGTATGGAAGAAAACGAAAATAAAATAGAAGAAGTTGAAGAAATTAAAACAATAGAGGAAGTAGAAGAAAAATCTTCAAATAATGATGGGATAGAAATAGCAGAAGACGTTGTTTCTGTAATAGCTGGTGTAGCTGTTTCAGAAGTAAAAGGTGTTTATGGAATGGCAGGAGGATTTGCAGGAGGAATTTCTGAAGTTTTTAGTGGTAAAAAGAATTTATCAAAAGGTATAAAAGTAAATGTTGAAAATAAAGAAGTTAAAGTTGATGTTAATATAATTGTTGAATATGGAGTAAGAATTCCAGATGTTGCTTTTGAAATACAAAACAGAGTAAAAAAAGCTATAGAAGCAATGACAGGATTAAAAGTTTTAGAAACAAATATACATGTTCAAGGTGTTAATACAGACCAAACTCAAGCTAAAGTTGTAAAAGAGCAAGTAGAAGAATCAAAAGAAGAACAACAATAATTAAAATTAGAAGGAGAAATATATGAAAATTTTTGATAAAATAGGATTAGCATTTTTTTCAATAATAGTTTTACTAATATCAATATTACTATGTTTGATGATTTTTGGATGGGCAAATATTGAAATGGTTGCGGATATATTAGAAACAATAACATCTGCTGAAAAAATAAAAAATATTACTTTAGTGGTTGCAATATTGTTAATTATTTGGGCATTAAAATGTATTTTCTTTAATTCAGAAGCTAAAGAAACAATGCAAAGTAAAGAAGGTATTTTATTAGAAAATGAAAATGGTAAACTTTTAATTTCTAAAGATACAATTGAAAGTTTAGCAAGAACAGTTGTTAAAAGTTTTGATAGTGCTGAAACTGTGATGACAAAAGTTGAAGTTGATGAAGAAAGTAAAGTAAGAGTTTATATTACATTAGCAGTAAATCCAGAAGCTGTTATTAAAGATTTATCTAATAAATTACAAAAAAATATTAAAGAAGCAGTTAAAAAATCATTAGATTTAGAAGTTACAGAAGTAAATATAAGAATAAAAAATATAGCTGTAAAAAAAGAACCAACAATTAAAGAATAAAATAAGAGGATATAAAATGAATGATTTTAAAGATTTTTTTATAAAATATAGAGGAGCAATTATAGGTGGAATAGTTTCTATTGTTGCACTAATATTAAACTTGCATAAGGTATTACTTGCAATAGCTTTAATAATATTCGGTATACTTATAGGAAACTATATACAACACAATAAAGAATTAGTTAAAGAAAAATTAAAAAGTTATATAGATAAAATGTAAGGGTCTTTTATGGAGGAGTAAATGAATAGGTCAAGAATCAGAGAATTAACATTTCAATTATTATTTCAAGGTGAAATACAAAAAGAAATAAAAGATGAAGATATAAATCTTTTTATAGAAAATAATGATATAAACGATGAAGAAGCTATTAGTTATATTAGGGATGTAACAAACGGTATTTATGAAAATGAAGAAAAAATAATATCTATAATTGGTAACAATTTAAAAGAACAATGGAACATTGAAAGAATTTCAAAAATAAATTTAGCATTACTAAAATTAGCTATATATGAAATTTTATTCAGTGAAACACCTTTTAAAGTTGCAATAAATGAAGCTGTTGAGCTTGCAAAAAAATATGGTGAAGATACTTCTGCCATGTTTATAAATGGTGTTCTAGCGAGTGTTGTTAAGGAGAATCTATGAAGCCGGAAGCAATAAGTGTAAGTGAACTTAATAAATATATAAAAGATAGAGTAGCAGAAGATGAATATTTGAATTATGTATATGTGAAGGGAGAAATATCTAATTTTAAACATCACTATACAGGTCATATGTATTTTACACTCAAAGATGAAAATTCTTTAATTAAATGTGTAATGTTTAAAACATCTACAGCTACTTTAAATTTTGTACCAAAAGATGGAATGAAGGTTTTGGTTTTTGGCACAGTATCAGTTTTTGAAAGAGACCGGTATATATCAAATTTATTGTAAAGCAATGCAAGAAGATGGAATAGGAAGTTTATATAAAGCCTATGAAGAGTTAAAAGCAAAACTTGAAAAACAAGGACTGTTTGATATTAGTCATAAAAAGAAAATTCCATTTATGCCTAAAATTATAGGAGTATTAACATCTGAAACAGGAGCAGTAATAAGAGATATTATAAATGTTAGTACAAGAAGAAATCCAAATGTAAATATTAGACTTTATCCAATACCAGTACAAGGTGCAGGTGCTGCAGAGAAAATTGTTAAAGCAATAAAGTATATGAATAACAATAAATTAGCCGATGTTCTTATAATTGCTAGAGGTCGGTGGTTCTTTGGAAGATTTATGGCCTTTCAATGAAGAAATTGTTGCAGAGGCAATATATGAGTCAGAGATTCCAATAATTTCAGCAGTAGGGCATGAAACAGATTTTACAATATCAGATTTCGTTGCAGATTTAAGAGCGCCAACTCCATCTGCGGCAGCAGAATTAGCAGTAGCTGATATAGAGCAAATTGAAAACAAATTAAATAGTTATAATGAAAGAATGAAGATATCTTTAAAAAAGAAAGTAGAATATATGAAATTACGATATGAAAAAATAAAGATGTCTAGAGTGTTTAAGGAACCATTATTAAGAATCAATGAAGAATATATTACATTAGACACAAAGATAAAAAGATTAGAAAACATAATAAATAATAAATTAAAGGATGATAAATTAAGATTGGTAGAGAGTGTATCTAAGTTAGAAACATTAAGTCCTTTAAAAACTTTAATAAGAGGATATTCTATAACTGAAAAAGATAATAAAATTATTAAAAGTGTAAATGATTTAAATACAAATGATATAGTAAACTTAAATTTTACTGACGGAAAAGTTAATGCACAAATTTTATAGTAAAAAGGAGAAGTTATGATAAATAAAGAAAAAACGATTTGGATTATTGCTGTGATTGCAATAATAATTATTACGACAATTGTAATTTTTATGGTTATAAAGGGAACTAGAACTGTTGAAACGGTAAACTCTAATACTTTACAAAATGAAAATGTAGAGAATGAAGTTGAAGAAGTTAAAAATGAGATAAATATGATTGAGAATAATGTTTTATTAGAAGAAAATAATGTTAAACAAGAAGATACTACTTCAACAGAAACTAAACAAGAACAAACCAGTACAGAAGAAATTACAAGAGAAGAAGTTGAAACAATAAAAAGTAATGATGAAAAAGCTATAGAGATTGCTAAAAAAGATTGGGGAAAAGATTCTAAAGTTGTTTTTGTTAATGATGGTATGAGTAAATCTACAGGAAGATATATTGTAGCGGTAAGAGATGCAACAACAAGAAACGCAATATGCTATTATCACATAGATGTAAATACAGGAGAATTTAAAGTTGAAAATTAATTAAAAGGGGGAAAAATGGAAGAACAAAATTTTGAACAAGTTATGGAAATGCTTGAAAAAACAGTAAAAGAGCTGGAAGAAGGTAATTTGGACTTAGAAACATCTATAAAAAAATTTGAAGAAGGTATGACTCTATCTAAGAAGTGTACAGATATTTTAAATGAAGCTGAAAAGAAAATAACAATACTTACAACAAAAGAAAATGATGAATTTGAAGAAGAAAATTTTGGAGGTTAAATTATGGAAGATATTGAAATAGCAAGAAATGCAGAATTAAAAAATATTAAAGAAATAGCAAAAAAAATAGGGATTACAGAAGAAGATATAGAACAATATGGTAAATATAAAGCAAAAATTTCAAATCAAGTCTATAATAAATTACAAAACAAAGAAAATGGAAAATTAGTCTTGGTAACAGCAATAAATCCAACTCCTTTAGGGGAAGGAAAAACTACAATTTCAATTGGATTAGCTGATGGATTATCATATATAGGCGAGAGTGCAATTTTGGCGTTAAGAGAACCATCTTTAGGACCAGTTTTTGGTGTTAAAGGAGGAGCAACAGGTGGAGGACATGTTCAAGTTGCTCCTATGGAAGATATAAATTTACATTTTACAGGAGACATACATGCAATTACATCCGCAAATAATTTGCTTTCTGCAATGATAGATAATCATATTTTTCAAGGAAATGAGCTTGGATTTGATAAAGTAATTTGGAAAAGATGTGTAGATTTAAATGATAGAGCATTAAGAAAAGTACAAATAGCTTTATCTGGAGAAAAGAATGCAGTTCCTAGAGAAGATGGATTTGACATAACAGTTGCGTCTGAAATTATGGCTATATTCTGTTTGGCAGATAGCTTAGAAGATTTAAAAGAAAGAATTAAAAGAGTAGTAGTAGGATATAATAAAGAAGGAAAAGAAATAACAGCAGGAGACCTTAAAGCAGAAGGTGCTATGACAGTTTTATTAAAAGATGCTATGCAACCAAACTTAGTTCAAACATTAGAAAATACACCAGCAATAATACATGGAGGACCATTTGCTAATATTGCGCATGGATGTAATAGTGTAATGGCAACAAAACTTGGAATGAAACTTGCTGATTATTGTATAACTGAGGCTGGTTTTGGAGCTGATTTAGGAGCTGAAAAATTCTTAGATATTAAATGTAGAAAACTTCCAAAAGCTCCTGATGCTGTAGTTTGTGTTGCAACAATAAAAGCTTTAAAATATCATGGAGGAGCATTAATTGAAGATGTTCAAAAAGAAAATATTGAAGCATTAGACAAAGGAATACATAATTTATTAAGACATATTGATAATTTAAAAAATAGATTTGGATTAAATGTAATTGTTGCTATAAACAAATATATAACTGATTCAGAAAAAGAAATTCAATATTTACAAGATAAACTAAATGAAATAGGAATAAATATGAGTTTATGTGAAGCTTGGGCTCAAGGTGGAAAAGGCGCAGAAGATTTAGCAAGAAAAATAGTTGAACTTACAAAAGAACCTACAAACTTCAAATATATTTATGATTTGAAAGATTCGATAAAAACAAAAATAGAAAAAATTTCAAGCGAAATCTATGGAGCTGAAGGAGTGGAATTCTCTGAAGATGCAAGTGAAAAAATAAAAGATTTAGAAGAAAAAGGATACGGAGAACTTCCTGTATGTATAGCAAAAACACAATATTCATTCTCTGATGATGCTAAAAATTTATTATGTGACGAACCATTTAAAATTCATGTAAGAGATATAATTTTAAAAGCAGGTTCTGGATTTGTAGTTGTATTGACAGGTAATATATTTACAATGCCTGGTCTACCAAAGAAACCAGCTGCAGAATCAATTGATATTGATGAAAATGGAAATATTGTTGGAATATTCTAATTTAAAATAATTTAGGGGCGAACTGTGTTCGCCCGTTTTTCATAAAATTTTACAATTTCATATTTTTATGCTATAATTTTAAATATAATAAATCATCTAGCTAAAGGGCAGGGCTAGTTATGATATAAACTTTTTTGTATTATAACTAGCTTTTAGCTATGAACGATACAAATAATTTTGTGAAGGTGATAAATATTTCAGCAGAAGAAGTTATCAAGACCAAGAAAGAATGTTCTACTTATAGAAAAATGTCGCTAATTGCTATACTTGGTGGAGCTTTTTTTCTTGGTATTACAGTAGCAGATATCTTTGAGGAATTGTCTAAAGTTGTTAAATTTTCTTTGATTGAGAATCAATTAAAGATTGCACTTGTTTTCTTTGTACTTGCACTTGTAGCATCAATAGGTTCTTACCTATATTTTGCATGTAAGGAAAATGCAATAAAGAAGATAAAAATATGAAGAAGTTAATAACGAATTTTAAAAGCTTTATAAAATTCTCTAAAGAAGCTATGGAGCTTGCAAAACCGTGTGCTTTAGCAACTGCAGACTTTTATTCTAACATGTCAAAAATTAAATAAAAAACTATCTTTATAAAAAACACTGGACCTGCCCCCAGTGTTATTTTTTTGTATAAAATAATAATTTTTGGAAAAAATATTGCAAAAGGTGATTTTATGAAAAAGAAAATAATAATTATTTTAACAGTTTTTATCTTTTTATTTAGCGCATTATATTGTACAAGTTATGCTTTGTCTAAATATGGCTCAGTCAGTGATGAAGTGAAAACAATACAAACAAAATTAAAAAGATGGGGATATTACAATGGAAATGTTGACGGTATATTTGGTTCACAAACTCTTAAAGCAGTAAGATGGTTTCAATCTAAAAATGGACTAACAGTTGATGGTATTGCTGGACCGAAAACACTTGCAGCAATGGGGATTTTTTCAAACAATGTATCAAGTAATAATTCTGCAAGTTCAACTTCTGATTTAAATTTATTAGCAAGATTAGTATATGCAGAAGCTAGAGGAGAATCGTATACAGGACAAGTAGCTGTTGCGGCAGTTGTATTAAATAGGGTCAAAAGTTCCTCGTTTCCAAATACTGTATCAGGTGTAATCTATCAGCCAGGAGCATTCAGTGTTGTAAATGATGGACAAATAAATTTAACACCTAATCAAACAGCAATGAATGCAGCACAAGATGCTATAAATGGATGGGACCCGAGTTATGGAGCACTTTATTATTTTAATCCAAAGACAGCAACTAGTTCGTGGATTTGGTCTCGACAAGTAACTGTGACAATAGGGAATCATAGATTTTGTAAATAAAATATATTTTATAATAATGTAGGGACAAACAGTTATATAAACATTAGTTTTTTTGTTGACTTTCTTTAAATATATTGATAATATTATACTCGCAAATGGAGGGGAAATTATGTTGTATCCAAGAATGTATTTAGAGAATGTTACAAAAATAAATGAAGAAATAATAAAGAAAAATAATATAAAAGGTATAATATTAGATATTGATAACACATTAGTTGACTATGATAAAAAATTATTAGATGGTGCTGAAGAATGGGCAAAAAAAATGAAACAAAATAATATAAAGTTATATATATTATCTAATACAAATAAAGTTGAAAAAGTAAAAAAAGTTGCTTCTTTATTAGATATTCCATATATTTATTTTGCAAAAAAACCTTCTAAAAAAGGTTTCTTAAAAATTAAAGAACAAATGAATATAAATGAAGCAAATATTGCGGTTGTAGGAGATCAAATAATGACAGATGTCATAGGTGGAAATCGTTGCAATATGTTTACAATTCTAACTAAACCAATAGATAAAAGAGATATATTTATTACAAAAGTAAAAAGACCATTAGAAAATATTATAATAAAACGATATGAAAAAATAAAAATAAATACTAAAGATTAATAATAAATAAGACTTAGATATGTATTAGTAACATATTTAAGTCTTATTATTATTTAAAAAAGTTAATAAATTTAATATTTTTTCTGAAGTGGGAAGTGTGATTGTATAAACTTTTAAAATTTATTGACAAAATACAAAATATATTGATAAGATATAGTTGAAAATACTACAAAGGAGAAAGATTGATAATGTATTTTAATGATGTTCATATATTGTTTTATGTTTTATTTGGATTAGTAGGAGCTATTATAGGTCAATTTGTTCACTATTCATCTAAATGTTTTTTATCAGAGAAGAAGATATTATCTAAAGAGTCATATAAAGATTATAAAAAAAACAACCAACCTAGCTTTGTGTTTATTATAATAAATGCTATAGCTTATATAATATTGCTATATAAATTTGGATTACATACTACATTTATAGAGAATATTAATTTAATGAAGTATATAATTTTAATTCCAATGCTATTATGTGTAGTAGTTGTTGATTATAAAATTCAAATTATACCGAACAGATTAAATTTATTAATGTTTAATATTGGGTTGATTTTTACTTTTTTATTAGGTTTAACAAATTTAACTATTGCGAAAGATATGCTTTTAGGAATGATAACTGGTGCGGGAATATTTTTAATAATTACATTATTAGGAGGTCTAATAGCTGGAAAAGAAGCTATGGGATTAGGTGATGTAAAATTAATGGGAGCATTAGGTTTATATTTTGGTTTTGCAAATATTCTTATAATAACGGTATTGTCATTTTTAGTTGGAGCTATTGGAAGTATAATATTTTTAATTATAAAAAAAATAAATAAGAAAAAAAATAGTAAACTGGAAGATGGGTACATACCTTTTGGGCCTTTTATAGTATGCGGAAGTATAATTAGCATGTTTGTACCTTTTAATACATTATTCACAATATTGATGAAAATTTTTTCATTAGGATTATATTAAAAAAATGAGGTGATAAAATTGAATGAGAAGATTCGTCATTTAAGAGAACAAATGAAAAGATTAAATTTAGAAGGAATGATTGTATCTAATCCAATAAGTATCAGATATTTAACAAATATTCAAGCAGAAGGAACCTTATTAATTACAAGAAAAGAGAATATTTTTATTACCTATGCAATGTATATGGAAGATGTAAATAGTACTTTGACAATTAATGATGAAGTTATTGTTGTAGATATAAAAAATATATCAAAAGATGAATTTGAAAACTTCTTTTTATTCTGTGAAAATGTTGGCTTCGAGGAAGGGTATGTTACTTATGCAGAATATAAAAAAATATACCAAAGGTACAAAGTTAACAATCTAGTAGAAACAGAAGGAATTGTTGAAAAGCAAAGAATAATAAAAGATAATATTGAAATAGAAAATATAAAAAAAGCTTGTGAAATAACAGATAATTGTTTTTCTCATCTGTTAACATTTATAAAAAAAGATATGACAGAAAAACAAGTTGCTAATGAAATTGAAAGATACTTTAAAGAAAATGAAGCAGATGGATTAGCTTTTGAAACAGTAGTTGCTTTTGGAGAAAATTCTTCAAAACCACATTGGATTCCAAGCGATAGAAAAATCAATTCAGGAGAACCAATTTTAATTGATATGGGATGTAAATATAATGGATATTGTTCAGATATGACAAGAACAATTTTTTTAGGGTGCATATTGGAAGAATACAAACCATATTATGATGCAGTACTAAAAAATGAAATTTTATCTTTAGACCAGATAAAAGATGGCGTTGTTGTAAAAAAAGCCACAGAAATAATTGATGAAAATTTAAAAAGAAATAATATAAATTTGATTCATGCTTTAGGTCATGGAGTTGGTATGGAAATACATGAAGCACCTATAATACATACAAATGTTGAATCTTATTTTAAAGAGAATATGGTTATAGCCATAGAACCAGCGGTATATTTTCCATCTAATTATGGGATAAGAATTGAAGATACAGTTGTAGTTACAAAAAATGGTTGTATACCACTTACAAAGTCAGATAAAAATTATATTGTAATTTAATTAATAATATTTGAATATATATTACAGCAAGGAGTTTTGATATATGAATGTTGCTGTGATAAATATAAAAGATATATTAAAATATTTTATGAAGTTTGTATCTGTTTTTCTCATTGTTTTTGGACTTGCCAAGTGTGCAAAAATTAATAGAAACAATAAGGAAATACAAGAAGATATTAATTTTAAAGAGTATTCTTTGTTAGAGTGTATAGAATACTCTGTTTCTTTTTTTCATAATTCTAAAAAAAAAGAAAATAAAACTTTTACTGTTGCTGCATTAGAATTAAGTTTAGGTCAATTTAATATAAATAATAGAGAGAAAGAACAAAATGAGAATATAGAAGAAAGTGTTGTAACAACAAATGCAGAAACTGAACAAAAAGATACGATAACAATAGGAACTAATGTAAATACTGAAAAAGTGGAGGAAAAAAATATTCCTACTACATATACTAATAATTATAGTACAGTTGAAATAAAAAATGGAACAAACTATGAATTAACGGAGGATATATTATACCCTAATCCTGATATTACTAACAAAAAAAATATATTAATATTTCATACTCATACATGTGAAAGTTATACTCCGAGTGATAATTACAATTATGAAATGACAGGAAATTATAGAACTACAGATTTAAATTATTCAGTTGCAAGAGTGGGTACTGAGTTGAAAAAAAGTTTAGATGCAAAAGGATTTATGGTAACTCACAATACAACATATCATGATTATCCTTCATACTCAGGTTCGTACAGTAGGTCATTAGAAACAGTATCTAATATTTTACAAAACAATCCGGCACAAATTGTTTTTGACATACATAGAGATGCTGTAGGAAGCTTGGAAGATTATGGACCTACGGTTAAGATAGATGGACAATATGTTGCACAGCTAATGTTTGTTATTGGAACTGATGCAGGGGGATTAGAACATCCTAATTGGAGACAAAATTTAAAATTTGCTATAAAAATTCAAGAAACAGCAAACGAAATGTATCCGGGGTTATTTAGACCAATATCTCTTACAAACTCAAGATATAATCAACATACAGCACCAGGAGCAAGTATAATAGAAGTAGGAGCAACAGGTAATACGTTGGAACAATGTTTATTAAGCATGCAGTGTTTAGCTAATGTGTTAGAAAAGGCATTAGAATAATATTTAATATTTATATGTTGTAGGGGTCGCTGCCCTCAGCGACCCGTGTGAATTAAATTAATGTTATATATTATAAAAATTTCTTTAATCTTTCTACGCTTTGTTCTTGAAAATCAACGAAATCATTTAGCAATTTATCTACATCAGTATCTAATTTTTCATTATTATTTAATATTCTTCGACCTTCAATAATTCCCATATTAGTTCCTTGAACTAATAATTCAGCAATTTTAGATGTTGTATCATCTTTTATTGTATTTACTTGAATTCCGTACCATAAAAATGCTTTATCTTTAAAAGAAATTTCATCAGGAGCATCTCCATAGTTAGAGTAAGAGTCTTTTACTTTATCATATATGTTGTTATACATACTATATTCATGCTTTATTGCATTTTTAAATTCTGTATCATCCTTTACTTTGTCTTCTACATATTCAATAGCATCCATTCCCATTTTTACACCCTTACAAACTTCTTTAAGAGCTTCAAGATTTTTATCCATTTTAAATCCTCCTTAAATTTGATAAATGTTTTTACATTAATGTATAAATTATATAAGAAGTGTGATGTGGGAAGTGAGAAGTGGGAAAAATAGGGAATGAATATAAAACATAACCCTAAAATCACACCTCACACTTCACACATCTCACCTCGAAATTACATTTATATTATTAACAAAAATAGAAAAAATATTTATATTTGACAATAATTTAATTTAAAATTATACTTATATAATAGAGAAACGAAGGAGGAAGAATTTATGCCAAATATATTTAGTTTAGAATTTATGAGTATTTATTTAGTTGCTATTAATTTAATATCTTTTATTACAATGTATATAGATAAGAAAAAAGCGAAAAAAGGAAAATGGAGAATATCAGAATGGACATTATTTATGCTTGTAATATTAGGCGGAGGAATCGGAGGAATAGCAGGAATGAAAGTTTTTAGACATAAAACAAAAAAAGCCAAGTTTTATATTGGATTTCCTGCAATTGTTATACTACAAATTGCTTTAGTAATTTGGATTATATGCATTTCTAGATAAAAATAATAAACGAACAAATTTACTATAAACATAATTTATATAAATAAAAATTATTTTGCCTTTTAGAAAAAGGAAGAAATTTACAATGTGAATAATTTAACTTATAAAAGATAGCATTATTAGTTATTCACAGAGTTATCCACATTATCCACAGAAACAGTGGATAAACTATGAATATGACAAACAAGTGACATAAAAAAAGAATTTTGTCATATTAGTGTTATTGCTTTGTAATATTTTTGTAACAATAAATGCTATTTAATAAGATGAAAATTATAAAATTAATGTAGGCGATTTTAATCGCCCGTATATTGAAACTATTGACTTTTAAGGAGATATTTGATAAAGTATACGTGTTTAAAAAACAAATTTGGAGGAATGAAAAACATGGAAAAATCAATGGATAAAATTGTTGCACTATGTAAAAATAGAGGATTTATATATCCTGGTTCTGAAATATATGGAGGACTTGCAAATTCATGGGATTACGGTCCTTTAGGTGCTGAAATGAAAAAGAATATTAAAGATATGTGGTGGAAAAAATTTATAAAAGAATCTAAATATAATGTAGGAATAGATGCTGCAATAATAATGAATCCTGAAGTATGGGTTACAACAGGACATGTTGGAGGATTTAGCGATCCACTTATTGATTGTAGAGAATGCAAAACAAGACATAGAGCTGATAAACTAATTGAAGAATGGGGATTTAAAAATGGTAAAGATATTACTGGATTAGATGGATGGTCAAATGAAGAATTAGTTAAATATATAAACGACAATAAAATAGAATGCCCTGATTGTGGAAAAGTTAATTTTACAGAAATAAGAAAATTTAATTTAATGTTCAAAACATTTATGGGAGTTACAGAAGATGCTAAATCTGAAGTATATTTAAGACCTGAAACTGCACAAGGAATGTTTGTTAATTTTAAAAATGTTCAAAGAACAACTAGAAGAAAACTTCCTATGGGTATTGGACAAATGGGACGTTCTTTCAGAAATGAAATAACACCAGGAAACTTTATTTTTAGAATGAGAGAATTTGAACAAATGGAATTAGAATTCTTTTGCAAACCAGGTACTGATTTAGAATGGTATGAATATTGGAAAGAATTCTGCAAGAATTGGTTAATAAGCATTGGAATTAAAAAAGAAAATTTAAGAATGAGAGAACATGAAAAAGAGGAATTATCATTCTATAGTAAAGGTACAACTGATATTGAATATTTATTTCCTTTTGGATGGGGAGAATTATGGGGAATTGCAGATAGAACAGACTATGATTTGTCAAGACATATGGAAGCTTCAAAAACTGATTTAACTTATTTAGATCCAGAAACTAATGAAAAATATATTCCATATTGTGTTGAACCAGCTGTAGGTGTTGATAGAGTTTTCTTAACAGTTTTATGTGATGCTTATGATGAAGAAGAAGTTGGAGAAGGAGATATAAGAACAGTGCTACATTTACATCCATCAATGGCTCCATATAAAGTAGCAGTACTTCCTTTATCAAAAAAATTAAGTGAAAAAGCTACAGAAGTATTTGATAAATTATCAAAAAAATATATGTGTGAATATGATGAAGCAGGAAGTATAGGTAAAAGATATAGAAGAGAAGATGAAATAGGAACTCCTTATTGTATAACAATCGATTTTGAAACAGAAAATGATAATTCAGTAACGATAAGAGATAGAGATACAATGGAACAAGTAAGAGTACAAATAGATGAATTAGAAAATTGGTTAGATGAAAAATTATCTTTTTAAGTGAAAGTATGAGGAGAAATGGATACAGTATTAGATAGAGTAAATAAACCAGAAGATTTGAAAAAATTATCAATAAAAGAAAAAAAACAACTTGCAGAAGATATAAGAAATATGCTTTTACAAGTCGTTTCAAAAAATGGAGGACATTTGTCCTCTAATTTGGGTGTAGTGGAACTTACTGTTGCACTACATTCTGTTTTTTCTACTCCAAAAGACAAAATAGTCTGGGATGTTGGACATCAAAGTTATGTTCATAAAATTTTAACGGGTAGAAAAAAAGAAATGGAGTCACTAAGAAAGTTTGGAGGAATAGCTGGATTCCCAAAAGTGAATGAATCAGAATATGATTGCTTTAATACAGGACATAGTAGTACTTCGATTTCTGTTGCAATGGGTATGGCGAGAGCTAGAGACTTATTAAATGAAGATTATAGAGTTGTTGCGGTTATAGGAGATGGTTCTCTTACAGGAGGAATGGCGTTAGAAGCTTTAAATGATGTTGGCGCTAGCAATACAAATGTAACAATTATATTAAATGATAACGAAATGAGTATTTCAAAAAATGTAGGGGGAATTCCTTTATTATTAAGTAAAGTTAGAACAAGAAAAGGTTATACAAAAACAAATAAAAAAATAAAGGACTTCACAACCAAAATACCTTTAATAGGAAAACCAATTGTGAAATTAGTGCAAAAAATAAAAAGAGGAATAAAACAATTATTTATTCAAAATATGTATTTTGAAGATATTGGATTTACATATTTAGGACCAGTTGATGGTCATAATATTGAAGATTTGGAAAGCATTTTAAAAAGAAGTATTGAAATAGATGGGCCAGTTTTGATACATGCTATAACAAAAAAAGGAAAAGGATATAAGTATGCTGAAGAAAATCCTGACAAATTCCATGGAGCTTCAAGTTTTAATATTGAAACAGGTAAATCTATAAAGAAAAAATCCAAAGATTATTCAAAAGTTTTTGGAGATAAGCTTGTTGAAATTGCAGAAAAAAATAAAAAAGTAATTGCAATTACTGCTGCAATGAAAGACGGAACAGGATTAACAGAATTTGCAGAAAAGTTTCCAGATAGATTTTTTGATGTGGGAATAGCAGAGCAACACGCTGTTGGTTTAATAGGTGGAATGGCAAGAGCTGGTTTAAAACCTGTTTTTGCAGTATATTCATCTTTTTTACAAAGAAGTTATGACCAGATGATCCATGATATTGCTATTCAAAAGCTACCTGTTGTGATTTGTCTTGATAGAGCTGGTATAGTAGGAAATGATGGTGAAACACATCAAGGAATTTTTGATATATCATTTTTATCAGGGATACCTAATTTAACAATATTGGCTCCAAAAGATTTTAAAGAATTTGAAAAAATGTTAGAATATGCAGTAGAATTTGATGGACCTATTATAATTAGATATCCAAGAGGTGGACAAGGAAAGGTGATTTATCAATCTTCAGAAAATATTGAGTTCTCAAAGGGCGAAATTTTAAGAAAGGGTAAAGATCTTACGATTGTATCAATAGGTAAAATGGTAAATAAAGCTATGGAAATAGCAGATACACTTGAAAAAACACATAACATAAGTTCTGAAGTAATAAATGCTAGATTTGCCAAACCATTAGATGAAGAATTAATTTTAAAATCTATTAAGGAGAATAAAAAGGCTATAACAATTGAAGATGGAATATTAAAAGGCGGATTAGGTGACGAAGTAATAAAACTTTGCAATAAAAACAATTTAAATGTAAAAGTTCAAACATTTGGGTACGATGATTGTTTTATAGAACATGGAAGTGTTGAAGAATTAGAAAACAAATATATTTCAAATGAGATGATAATTGGAAAAATATTAAGAGAATTTTAAAATACATAATGTAGGGGTTGGCACAGGACCCGCGCCTACAACAAATAAAAGACAATAATATAAAATCACATTATAATTAATTCTTGAAAATAACAAATCTATGATATATAATGTTAAATATTTAAGGGGAAAGATAAAGTATTTTAATATATAATATTTTAGGAGGAATATATGAACAAAGAAATAAAAGATGCTGAACTAGAAAAAGAGTATACAGAGATTTTGGAGCAAATAGTAGAAGAAAAAACAACAAAACAAAAAAGAAAATTATATAAAACAAGAAAAATAACAGATTTAAAAGATATGATTGAACAATCTAACAAATTGTTTTCTGATAAACCTGCATTTAAATATAAAACAGACAAACCAGGTGAGATAGAAAGTATAAAATATGGTGAGTTTTATGAACAAATTAATGCTTTAGGGACAAAATTAATTGAGATGGGATTAAAAGGAAAGAAAATTGCAATTATTTCTGAAAATAGATATGAATGGTGTGTTGCATATATGGCGACAGTTTGTGGTACAGGAATAGTTGTTCCTTTAGATAAAGCACTTCCTGCAAATGAACTAGAAACACTGATTATTCGAGCAGGAGTTGAAGCTATTTTTTATTCAAAAAAATTCGATGATATAATGAAAGATATTAAAGAAAGGAAAATGACAAATTTAAGATATTTTATATCAATGGATTTACCTAAAATGGAAGATGGCATATACTCTGAGTATGAATGTATAGAAAAGGGTAAAGAGTTAATTGAAGAAGGCGACAGAAGATTTTTAGATGCAAAAATAAATAATGAAGAGATGTCATTTTTATTATTTACATCAGGTACAACATCTAATTCTAAAGCTGTAATGTTATCTCATAAAAATATTTGTAGCAATATAATGGATATAGGAAGAGTGTTATATACTGATGAAAACGATACACTGCTTTCAATGTTACCTTTACATCATACATTTGAATGTACAGTAGACTTCTTATATATTATGTACAGAGGGGCATCTATAGCTTATTGTGATGGTTTAAGACATATTGCGAAAAATATAAAAGAATATCAAATTACTGAGCTTATTTCAGTTCCTGCTCTTTTTGAAAATATGTATAAAAGAGTTATGAAAGAAGTTGAGAAAAAAGGAAAGCTTCCAACAGTAGAAAAAGTAATGAAAATAACAGGACCACTATCTAAAATGGGAATAGATGTAAGGAAAAAACTGTTTAAAGATATTCATGAAGCATTTGGTGGCAAATTAAGAATAATGATGAATGGTGCTGCAGCATTGGATCCTAAAGTTGAAAAAGGATTTAATGATTTAGGATTTAAAGTTTGCCAAGGATATGGCTTAACAGAAGCTTCTCCGATTATTTCAGCTGGCACAGATTTTGACCATAAGATAGGATCTGTTGGAAAAATTTTCCCAAGTTTAAAAGTTAAAATTGTAGACAAAGATGAAGATGGAATTGGAGAGATTATCGTAAAAGGTCCAAATGTAATGCTTGGATATTATCAAAATGAAGAAGCAACAAGAGAGGTACTAGATAGTAAGGGTTGGTTAAGAACAGGAGATTTAGGATATATTGATAAAAAAGGATTTTTGTTCTTATCAGGAAGAAAGAAAAATGTAATAGTATTGAAAAATGGAAAAAATGTTTTTCCTGAGGAAATAGAAAATGTTGTAAATAGAGTAGATGGAATTAAAGAATCTTTTGTTTACGGAAAACCAGAAGAAGATGATGATGTAGATTTAACAATTTGTGCAAAGATAGTTTATGACAAAGATATGATGAAAGATTTATATGGTGTTGAAACTAAGGAAGAAATAAAAGAAAAAATATGGGAGAAAATTAAAGAAATCAATAAAACAATGCCACCATATAAATATATAAAAGAATTAATAGTAACAGATGAAGAGTTAATCAAAACTAGCACAGGAAAAGTAAAAAGACATGAAGAAATAAAGAAGGTAATATAATTTTGAGTTTGGATTTTTGAATTTTGTGTTTAGTAATATGGCAAAAAACTACGAAGAGGTACCAAATATTCAACTACCAAATTCTAAACTCCAAATACAAATTATAAATATTTATTTAAACATTTATAATATTAAAAAAATAAATAAATATTATAAAAATATTAAATTTTTCAATTGACATTTGTAATATTTTTGTAATAAAATTGTAACGAAAATGAAAAACAAAAAATAAAAAATCCTATTGTAGTTTTTAGGGAAAGATTGTATAATAATAATAGTTTTAGTAAATACGTAGGACAAAGGAGGGAGTTTACAGTGCTATTTTTTCATAAGCCAGGCATAGTAAACGTAAGAATGATAATTACAGAAGAGAAAATTTTATCAAATATTGATAAAGTACAAAAAATGATAAATCCAAACAGCAAAAAACAAATTGTTCAATTGGACGAAGATGCATTTTTTAAAGATTTAATAGATTCTATAAAAACATATTTAATAGAATATCCAAAAAAGAAAAACTTCCCAGCAGGAGTATATAGAGCTGCATATGGATTAGTTGAATATGCAACAAACCAATTTGAAGAAAATACAAAAAAAATAGAAACATTAATCAGACAAAGAGAAAAAAACATTAATGTTGCTAATAATCTAAAAGGATTATTGGATTCTGTAGAAAATAAAGAAAAAGACTGGAAATCAAAAGTTAAACAGTCTACAAGTGTTTTATCAGAAGATATTATTCAAGCTTTAGTAGTTGTTGGAAAAGCAAAAAATAAAAAAACTGACAATTATAATGATGCTATAAAACTTATAAAAGCTAGAATA
The DNA here is from genome assembly GCA_017437145.1 of Clostridia bacterium. Classification (GTDB taxonomy): domain Bacteria; phylum Bacillota; class Clostridia; order TANB77; family CAG-508; genus CAG-452. The sequence continues at coordinate 112,402 of JAFSBT010000003.1, forward strand.
TCTAACTTAGAAACTAACTTACATATTGAAATAGATATGGAAAGAATAGAAGATAAATCTAAAGCTTTAAGTTACATTGGAATTGAAATTGCAGAAGCATTAAAAGGAATACCTGCACCAGTAGAAGATGAAAAAACACAAGTTATTGAACAAGTAGAGGAAAATGAATACTTAGCGCAAACAAGATTTGAAGTAAAACCTTCATTATGGCAAAGAATAAAAACAAGCAAACTTGTAAGAACAATTGCATACATTTGTAAAGTTAAGGTTGTTTTACAATTACCAGCACTTCCTGAAGGAAGAGGAGAAAATTAAAAATATATAAAATTTAGAGCAAGCTTATATTTTATATGCTTGCTTAAATTATATAATAAGGAAATATAATAAATTTTCCTTAAAAATTAAGAAAGGTTGATTTAAATGAGCAAATATGATGAAAAATATTTAGATTTAGTAGAGAAAATTTTAAATGAAGGATATTATGATAATAATAGAACTGGAATTGCTACATATAAATTACCGCATCAAATATTACAATTTAATCTTGAAGAAGAATTCCCAATTTTAACAACAAAGTATGTAGCATATAAAGCTGCTATAAAAGAATTACTTTGGATATTTCAAAAACAATCTAATAAAATAAGTGACTTACATGAACAAAATGTTCATATATGGGATGAATGGGAAATGGAAGATGGAACAATTGGAACGGCTTATGGTTGGGTTGTAAAGGAATTTAATCAAGTAGACAAACTTATTCACCAATTAAAAACAAATCCACAAGATAGAAGAATGGTAATAAATTTATGGCAAATACCATATTTAGATACAGGTGCTTTATATCCATGTGTGTTTAATAGTTGTTGGGATGTAACAGATGGAAAATTAAATTGTATGCTAACAATAAGGTCAAATGATATACCTTTAGGACATCCGTTTAATGTTGTTCAATATTCAATATTTATTCATATGCTTGCACAAGTTACAAATTTAAAACCTGGAATGTTAACTGTGTGTATAAGCAATGCACATATATATGAAAATCAAATAGAAGGTATGAAAGAACAATTATCAAGAAGAGATAAGGCTTTACCTGCACCAAAATTATGGATTAATCCAGAAGTTAAAGATTTTTATGACTTTAAACCTGAAGATTTCGAACTAATAGATTACAATCATTTAGGAAAAATTAATATGCCAGTTGCGGTTTAATATAGGAGGTATTATATATGTTAAGTATGATAGTTGCGGTTGCAAAAAACAATGTAATAGGTAAAGATAATAAACTTATTTGGCACCTACCAGAAGATTTAAAAAGATTTAAGAATATAACCACGGGCAAAAAAATAATAATGGGAAGAAAAACTTTTGAATCATTAGGGAGAGTTTTACCAAATAGAAAACATATTATATTATGTAATGATGTTGAAATGAATGTAGATAATGAAAATGTTGAAATATTAGATGACCTAAAACTTCTTGATAAGTACATAGAATCTGATGAAGAATGTTTTGTTATAGGTGGCGCAACAATATATAAATTATTAATGCCATTTAGTAATAAACTTTATATAACACATATAAATCAAGAATTTGAAGGTGATGTCTATTTTCCTGAAATAGACGATAATGAATGGAGTGCTATTGAAAAAGAAAAAGGACTTACAAATGAAGAAAATCCTTACGACTATGAATATGTCACATATATAAGAAAATAAAAGGAGGATAAAATGAAAAAAACATTATCTATGATAAATATAATGCTAATTTTAAGCATAACAATAGTAATTGTTTTTATCTTCGAAAAACCTGCTTTTGCCGATGTAGGAAGTTTTGAATCTTACGATAGTTTTAGTTCTTCCGACTGGGGGAGCGATTGGAGCAGTTATGATTACGATTATGACTACGACTATGATTATGATTCAGGATATGATTATGGATATGGATTTTCACTTTTTAATTTATTTGGAATTGGCGGAGTACCTGGAATTATAATTATTTTAGTTATAGCTTTTCTTGTATATAAAAAATCAAATAGAAATAAAGATATGTATAGAAGACGCAATGAAGAACTGATGAGAAATAGGAAAACAATTCAAACTCAATCATATGAAGTTAATGAAAGTGCTATTGAAAAACGTATAAAAGAAATAGATGAATTATTTAATAAAGAAGAATTTATATCATGGACAAAAGATGTTTTTGTTAAATTACAAGAAGCTTGGATGAATAGAGAATGGGATTCAATACGACATTTTGAGTCAAATGAACTTTTTGAAATGCATAAAAAACAGTTACAAGGATATATTGATAATCATCAAATTAATATGATGGAAAGAATTTGTGTGAAATCAGCTTATTTATCTAATTTTATACAAAGTGGTGATAAAGATATTTTAACTATAATATTGAATTCGAAGATGATAGATTATATTATTAATGATGAAACAAGAGAAGTAATTAAAGGAGATACAACAACAGAAAGACATAGTACATATAAGTTAGTATTTGTAAGAAAAACAGGAATAAAAACAAAACCTGGAATGGAAACTGTTGATACCAAAAATTGTCCAAATTGTGGAGCGCCTACTGAAATAACATCATCTGGAAAATGTGAATATTGTGGAAGCGTAATTACAACTGGAGAATTTAATTGGGTATTATCAAATTTAGAAAAAATTTAATTATAATTAATAGGAGGAATAAATATGGGATTAATTAAAACAGCTGAAACAGCTATAAAATCAACATTAAAAGATCAATGGAAGGAAGTTATAAGATGTGACAACATGAGTAATGATGTTTTAATGGTTAAGATTTCACCGGAAAACGGAATTATATCTAATAAAAGCACAATAATAGTAGCACCAGGACAATGCGCTATTATATATGATAATGGAAAGGTAATAGATGCAACGGCAGAAGAGGGAATATATGTGTTCGATGAATCTTCATCACCTTCATTTTTTGCTGGACAATTTGGAGCAGTATTTAAAGAAATGTGGGAGAGATTTACATATGAAGGTGCTATATCGAAAGAGCAATATGTATTTTTCTTTAATATAAAAGAAATTATAGACAATAAATTTGGTACACCTGCACCAATTCCATTCCAAGATTGGTCACATCCAATTCCTAATCAAATGACAGGTACATTAAATCCATTAAGAGTTGAAATTAAATGCTTTGGAAAATATACATTTAGAATAGCTGATTTAGCAATTTTTATGAATAAAATGGCTGGTACAGCAAACATATATAGAAAAGACGCTTTAGTAGAACAAATAAGATCAGAAGTTATTGCATCATTCCAAAATGTATTAAATGAATTAGGTACATCAGAATTTAAAGTCCCAGTATTAGAATTACCAAGTCAAACTGATGAAATAAGAGAGATAATGAATGAAAGAGTTTTTGATAAACCAATACGTGAAAGAGGAATTGAATTAGTAAGTTTTTCAGTAGAGTCAGTTACTTTAGATGAAGAATCTGAGAAAAAAATCGATAAATATGAATTTAGCAGTAACTCATATATGCAACAAGGAGCACTTGTTGATGCATATGCGAATGCAGTTCAAGATGCTGCCAATAATCAAGCAGGCTCTTTAAATGGAGTTATGGGAATTGGTGTTATGAACATGGCTTCTAATGGAATGTTAGGTGGAGTAGCTCAAACTCCATGGCAACAAAATAATGCTGCATCACAACAACCGATAGAAAACAAGAAAGAAGATACATGGATATGTTCAAATTGTAAAAAAGAAATAAATGGTGGGAAATTCTGTCCAGAATGTGGAACAAAAAGAGACGAAAAAACATTTTGTAAAGAATGTGGAAAAGAATTATCATCAGATGCAAAATTTTGCCCAGAATGTGGAACAAAATGTTAAGTAAATATAAAATTATTAATATAATGTAGGGGCGACCATTGGTCGTCCGTTCTTATATTAATATATTTATAAATTTATATAAGAAATTTGAAAATATAATAAAAAAACAAAAATTTTTAAAATTTGGTATTGACATGCTTAAAAAAATACCTTATAATAAGTCTTGCGTTGAACAAATGCTCCCTTAGCTCAGTTGGTCAGAGCAACCGGCTCATAACCGGTGGGTCCAAGGTTCGAATCCTTGAGGGAGCACCAACGCAAAATTTTTTTAATATAATATGGGTAGGTGGCCGAGTGGCTAAAGGCGGCAGACTGTAATCTTTGAATTATTATGATTCTAAATTGCAGCCTATACAAGTGATTGTATAGTGAAAACTAGGCTAATTCGGGGAAGTCTTAACAGTTTAAGCTGATGATAATCCCGAGCTAGAGGATAAAATTCTCGAGTGTAGAGACTTTATACCTGGCATCTTTAAGAAGATGAAGAGAAAGTCCAGACTACAAACATTTTAAATGGTAGTGAAAACTATAGTAGTAAGAAATCTGTTCTCATACGAGTACGATGGTTCGAATCCATCCCTGCCCACCAAACTCGCTGACGCGAGAGTGAAGAGATAAGAGTGAAGAGTGAAAAGTAAATTTGTTATTTAAGGGGGAAACTTAAAAAGCGAGTTTGTACTATTCACTCTTCATTTTTCACTTTTAACTAAATAATATAAGTTCTTATTTTTATATTCTAAAAATATTTTATTCTAAGGAGTTTTTATCTATGAAAGAAAGTATATTACAACAAAATTCATTTTAATTTGCATCAAGTATTGTTTTATTCTATGAAAAATATTCAAAAGAACATAAAGATAATACGATATCAAAACAATTATTAAGAAGTGGTACAAGTATTGGTGCTAATATTAACGAAGCACAATATGGAAATAGTAAAAATGATTTTATTGCAAAATTACATATATCACTTAAAGAAGCAGAAGAAACAATTTATTGAATAACATTATTAAAAAATACAAGTTTATTAAATGAAGGAGAAGCAAATAGACTATTATTTCAAGCTGAAGAGATAAAAAGAATGTTAATATCTTCGTTAAATACAGCAAAAAGAAATTTATACTAAACAAAGGAGGCACTAATGAATTTTAATACAAATAAAGAAAAAGGAAATACAAGTTTAGGTATAGCAATAGCATATTATTCTTTTAATGGTTATACGGTATCTATTCCATTAAATGATACACAAGATTATGATTTAATAGTAGATAAAGATGATGTTTTAAAGAAAATACAAGTAAAATCTACATCATGCAAAACAAAATATGGAAATTATCAAGTTGCGTTGAAAAGTTGTGGAGGAACTAATGGCAAAACATATAAAACTATCATAGAAACAAATATTGATGAGTTGTTTATATTAACAGAAGATTTACAAATATATATATTGCCTATAGAAGAAATACAAAATAAAGCTACTTTAAATATTTGTAGTAAATATGATAAGTATAGAATAAAGTAATATAAATACAGTGAATTTGAAAAAATTATGTAAATATGGTATAATAAATTTAAGTTTATATTTTGGAGGAATTTAAAATGTTCAAAAAAAACTACGTTTACAACTATGTGTACAAGGTCAGATTTAAGAAAAAAACACTTTTTTCAAAAGCACATTATTCTTTTGCTCTCTACCGGGATACACCAATTGTTTCGGAGAAAGATCAGAGAGATGTAAAAAAGCTTGTTAAATTGAGTCATCCGTTTTCAAAATGTGAAGTTCTCTCAGCTGAATTGTTAGAGATTTTGAACAAGGATTTAAAAACGGAAAGACCTCCCAGATTTGTCCAATTTTAAAAATCCACCTTACCATGGTCTTCCATGGAAACAACAACCTTCGCTTCGGCGGAGGTTATTGTATTTATAAAAATATTAAAAAACAATTGAATTTATATAAAAAATATAGTAAAATGATACGAATTCAATTTTAGGAGGAAGCATAATGTCGAAAGAAACACAGCTGAAAGGTCTTTATAAGTACGAGGTAACATTCAAAATTTCTCATTTGTTTTCTGATTCGTCAATGAAATCTACTTGTATTAATTGGGCTAATCCCATAACAGATTCTGGCGAAACAAAGGAAATTGAAAAATACCTTAAAAAGGTTTTCGGCAATTGTTTTTCAAAATGCACGATTACAAAAATAAAGCAAATCGTAGCATAATTCCGAACTTGTGGTATTCCACGAGAACACAGACCTTTGCTTCGGTAAGGGTCTGTGTTTTTTTCTTGAAAATTATTATATTATTTGCTATAATAATCAAAAAATAATAGGAGAGATAATTTATGAATTATGAAGATAAAAAAATTGTAGGAATATTAGCATCAAATGTAGAACCATCTATTGCGCTTAATGTTATAGGACATTTAGCTGTATCAATTGGAAAATATTCAGATAACGAAATTATGGGAGCACCAACTATAAAAGATAAATCAGATATCTCACATTTAGGTATTAGTAAATTTCCTTTTATTATAACAAAAGTTAAACAAGGAAAATTGAAGGCAACTATTGATATAGCAAAGAAAAATCCTAATTTATTAGTTGCAGATTATCCTAAAGATATGTTAGATACAAGAACAGATGATGAATTAGTAGCATCAATTAATTCAAAGGAAAATGATAAATTAGAATATCTAGGAGCAATTATATATGGTGATACAAAAGAAGTGAATGAGATTACTGGTAAGTTTCAATTATGGAGAATTGATTAGTTAAAGGAGAAAAAATGAAAGAAGAAATAATTGATTTATCAGGCGAATGGATTTCATCATTTATTCAAAATAATAAAATATACAATGAAAATGTTAATTTTATTCAAAATGATAACAAAATAACAGCTAACATAGTACTTAATTTCGATGGTGAAATATGTAACTATAAATTTGAAGGTATTAGAGTAAATAATGTTATAAATGGTACATATTTTTATACAGAAGATAGTAATGTTGAAAGCGGTACAATAAGTTTAAAAATTATAAATAAAGATTTTTTATATGGAGTAACAACATATATTTCAACTGATATAAATTCTGATGATGTAATTCAATCTCCATATGCATTATTTAGAAATACAAAAAATAATTTAGGAACTTTTAATCTTTGTACCAATTGCGTAGGTAATTCATCTACTTGTTGCTGTGATACAGATGTAGACTCACCAATGCTTTTACCAAATGAAGTAGCTGCTATTTGCAAAGAATTAAATATAAATAAAGAAGAGTTTGTAAAACTAGTAAAGTTTTCTGAAATACATAATGATTATTCTCTAAAAGATTTATATCAAATGAAAAGAACTAAAGAAACTAATTCATGTATTTTTTTTAAAAATAATCAATGTACAATATATGATATAAGACCAATTGATTGTAGAATCTTTCCTTATGATATTAAACTTGAACAAGACGGGAATTATTATTTGGTATATTATAAATCAGATAAATGTCAAATAATGAATGAAGATATTAAAAATATTAAAATGGTTTCATACAATACAAGATTGTTTTTAAGATTATTACTACCATATATACGTGAATGGTCAGATAAATATTGTAGTACAAGTTTAACTAAAAAAAGAAATTATGAAATAATTTGTAAAATAGAAGATTTATTTTAAATAATTTTTACTACAAATATCCATAGGCATTGCCTGTGGGTATTCTTTTTTTTTAAGGACAAAATCCTTTTTGATTATTTCTGAATATATTATTAGTATAGTAGGAGGAATTTTAATGAGAGAAGTATTAAGATTAGAAAATGTAAGCAAAACTTACCAAGCTAAGAATGGAGAAATTGATGCTATAAAAAATGTAAATTTTACTGTAAATGAAGGCGAATTTGTTGGGGTAATAGGTCCGAGTCGGATGTGGAAAATCTACATTGCTTTCAATAATTGCTGGATTAGAAACTAAAAGCAATCGGAAAAATATTTATAGATGGAGAAGAAACCGAAAAAGTATCTTCTAAGATTGGATACATGTTACAAAAAGATAGTTTATTAGAATGGAGAACAATTTATAACAATGTAATATTTGGACTTGAAATAACACATAAAAAAACAAATGAAAATGAAGAATACGTAAAACAACTATTAAAAAAATATAATCTATATGAATTTAAAGATAAATATCCTACACAGCTTTCAGGAGGAATGAGGCAAAGAGTTGCTTTGATTAGAACTTTAGCAATAAGGCCAGAAATTTTATTGTTAGATGAAGCCTTTTCAGCATTGGATTATCAGACGAGAATGATGGTTACAAAAGATATATATAATATTTTAAAAAATGAGAACATAACAACTTTAATGGTAACACATGATATTTCAGAAGCTATTAGTATGTCAGATAAAGTGATAGTTCTTACAAAAAGACCTGCGACAGTTAAAAGTATTAAAGAAATGAATTTTGAGATTGAAAATAGAAATCCAATGAATTGTAGAAAAAGTCCAAAGTTTAGCAAATATTTTGATAGCTTATGGAAGGAGTTGGATGTGGATGCAAAAGATAAGTAATTCAGAAGAAAGAAAACAATATTTAAGAAAGAAAACACTTACAAAAGTAAGTATAATTTTAACTCAAATCACAATACTAATTTCATTTATAATTTTGTGGGAAGTTCTTGCAAACAAAGGAATTATAGACAGTTTCATAACTAGTCAGCCTTCTAGGATGTTAGAAACTTTTATGAACCTATCTAAAAATGGATTACTCGAACATTTGGGTGTTACATGTTATGAAACAATAGTTGGATTCGTATCTGGAACAATACTTGGTATTGTAATAGCTATAATTTTATGGTGTTCTAAATTTTTATCAAAAGTTGCAGAACCTTTTTTAGTTGTTTTGAACAGTCTTCCTAAAATTGCATTAGGTCCAGTAATAATTATTTGGGTAGGAGCAGGAACATCAGCAATTATAGTTATGGCACTTGCAATTTCATTAGTTGTAACTATTTTAGAAATTTTAAATGGATTTATAAATACTGATAGTGAAATAATTAAAATGGCAAAAACATTTAATGCAAATAAGTTTCAAGTTTTAACTAAAATAGTTATTCCTGCAAATATATCCACATTTATAAACTCTTTAAAAGTAAACATAGGTTTATCGCTTGTTGGAGTTATATCAGGAGAATTTTTAGTTTCTAAAGCTGGTTTAGGATATTTAATTGTGTATGGAGGTCAGGTATTCCAATTAGATTTAGTAATGGCAAGTGTAGTAATATTAGCCATAGTTGCAGTAATTATGTATCAAGCAGTTGTCCTACTAGAAAAAATGATTTTAAAAACAAAAAAGTTTGGATAAATATGAGTTTTGCATTTGGCATTTGGTGTTTAGTATTCATAAAGAATTTTCTTCGAAGAATACTCCCATATTACCAAATGCCAACGTCTAAATTCCAAACTCAAAATTGAAAGGAGCTATACCGTTGAAAAAATATATTTTAGGTATAATTATTGGTTTAGTTATTATAGCAGCTATTATAACAGCTGTTTTAGTGATTAACAATCCTACAGAAGATGACAATATAGAATTAACTACAATTCAATTAAATGAAGTAACGCGTTCTGTTTTTTATGCACCTCAATATGTTGCAATAAATAATGGATATTTTGAAGAAGAAGGTTTAAACATAGAAATTACAACAGGGCAAGGGGCAGATAAGGTAATGACTGCTGTATTAGCAGGTCAAAGTGACATAGGATTTGCAGGTCCTGAAGCTGCAATTTACGTATATAATGAAGGGAAAGAAGATTATATAGAAGTTTTTGCACAAGTAACTAAAAAAGATGGTTCATTTTTAGTTAGTAGAAATGAAAATAATAATTTTAAATGGACTGATTTGAAAGGTTCTACTATAATACCTGGAAGAAAAGGTGGAGTACCTTATATGACATTTGAATATGTATTAAAACAAAATGGAATTGATACACAAAATGATGTTGTATTAGATGATAGTATTAAATTTGATTTGATGGCAGGAGCTTTTGCAGGTGGAACAGCTGATTACGTAACATTATTTGAACCAACCGCTTCTATGACTGAAGAACAAGGTAAAGGATATATTGTCGCGTCTGTTGGAGAAGCCGCAGGTGAAATACCATATACAGCATATTTCGCAAAGAAAAGTTATATAAATGATAATCCTGAAATTATTCAAGGATTTACAAATGCTGTTTATAAAGGTCAAACATGGGTTAAAGAACATACTGCAAGAGAAATTGCTGAAAGTATTCAAAGCTTTTTTCCAGATACAAATTTAGATATGCTTGAAAATTCAATACAACAATACAAGGATATAGATGCATGGAATGATACACCAATTTTAGAAGAAGAAGCATTTGAAAGACTTCAAACAGTTATGCAAGAAGCAGGAGAACTTAATCAAAAAGCCCCTTACAATGTGATTGTTAATAATAAATTTGGAGAAGATGCAATAAAAAAATAAAAAACGGGTCGCTTTATTTGCGACCCTTATAATTAGATTTGAACTTTTATAAATACTTTTTTTCCTTTTTTTACAATAATGTATTTTCCATCTTCTTTTTCAAAAGAAGAGAATGGAACTTTAAAAAATGCGTCTGTTATTTTTTCATCATCAACTGAAATACCACCTTGTGAAATTAAAATTTTTGCTTCACCTTTTGATTTAGCAATTGAAGATGCAACAAGAATTTCTAATAATGGAACTTCGTTTTCAAAGTTGCTAGCATCAAAATCAAATGTTGGCATATTTGATGATATTGAATTTTTTTCGAACAATTCTTCAGAAGCTTGTTTTGCTTTTAAAGCTTCATCTTCACCATGAATTAATTTTGTGATTTCAAAAGCTGCGATTTTTTTAGCTTCGTTTATTGCTGAACCTTCTAAATTAGATAATCTTTTAACTTCATCCATTGGTAGGTAAGTAAGCATTCTTAAAACTTGATTTACATCTTTATCACCAATATTTCTCCAATATTGATAAAATTCATAAGGACTTGTTTTTTCAGGGTCTAACCATAAAGCACCATTAACTGTTTTTCCCATTTTAACTCCTTCAGAATTTAAAAGTAGAGGACATGTTAAACAAAAACTTCCACCTTTTTTAATTTTACGTATTAAATCAACACCAGCAAGCATATTTGACCATTGGTCATCACCACCAATTTGAAGTTGACAATTATGTTCATTATTTAAATGGAAAAAGTCATAAGCTTGCATTAACATGTAATTAAGTTCAAAGAAAGACAATCCTTTTTCCATACGCATTTTAAAACACTCTGCAGAAAGCATTTGGTTAACATTGAAATGAACACCATATGTTCTTATAAAATCCATATAATTTAAATCTAAAATCCAATCACCGTTATTAACAATAATAGCAGCATTTTCTCCTTCGAAAGATACAAACTTGCTAACTTGTTTTTTTATTTTTTCAACATTTCTTTGAATATCTTCTTTTGTTAACATTTTTCTCATATCTGTTTTTCCTGATGGGTCACCAATCATAGCAGTACCACCACCAACAAGAATAATAGGTCTGTGACCATGTTTTTGGAAATATGACATAAGCATAAGAGGAATGAAATGACCAATATGTATACTATCAGCAGTAGGGTCAATTCCTAAATATAAAGATATTTTTTCATTACTAACAAGATTTTTAAATTCTTCTTCAAAAACGATTTGTTTTACTAAACCTCTAGATAATAATTCATCATAAACACTATTCAAAATAATCACTCCTAATCTCAATTTGGTTAAGTATAGCAAATAAAATGGAAAAATTCAATAAAAACCCTTTAAAAATAATCGAAAATAATATACAATAAAACAAAATATAATATAATTAGGAGATTTTATGAAAAAGAAATGGGAATTTTATGATTCCAACATAAATGAAGTTGAGAGAATAACTCAAGAATTCAATGTTTCACCGTTATTAGCAACAATTTTATCAAATAGAGGGATTATTAAAGATGAAGAAATAAAAATATTTTTAGACCCAACAAGAAATGATTTTCACGATCCATTTTTAATGCCTGACATGGATAAAGCTATTGCTCGAATATTAAAAGCAATTGAGAATAAAGAAAAAGTATTAATATATGGAGATTATGATGTAGATGGTATTACAAGTGTTACTGTTTTAAAGAAATTTTTAGCAGAAATAGGATTAGAAACAGATTACTATATACCTAATAGATTAGAAGAAGGATATCGGATTAAATAAAAATGCAATAAATATTATAAAAGAAAAAAAATATACTTTAATGATAACAGTTGATTGTGGTATTTCTGGAATAGAAGAAATAGAAATTTGTAATAGTTTAGGTATTGATACTATTATAACAGACCACCATGAACAATTAGATACATTACCTAATGCATATGCGATAGTTAACCCTAAAAGAAGAGATTGTACATATCCATTTAGAGAATTAGCTGGTGTAGGAGTTGTTTTTAAACTTATACAAGCATTGTCAATAAAATTAGAACTACCTGAAAAACAATATTTGAAATATTTAGATATTGTATGTATAGGAACAATATCTGATATAGTTGCATTAAAAAATGAAAATAGAGTTATTGCAAAATTAGGATTAAGATTAGTACAACAAACAAAAAATATAGGATTAAGAGAACTTATTTCTTCAACTGGATTTAAACGGAATAGATGCTACAACAATTTCTTTTGGTATAGCACCTAGATTAAATGCATGTGGCAGAATGGGACATCAAGAAGATGCTATAAAATTATTTTTAACTGAAGATATAAATGAAGCTAAAGAATTAGTAAAAAAATTAAACTTATATAATGTTGAAAGACAAGAAAAAGAAAAACAAATTTTTAATGATGCATTAAGCAAATTAGAAAATGAAAATATTCATGAAATAAAAAGTATTGTACTAGGAGAAGATGGATGGCATCATGGCGTAATTGGTATTGTTGCGTCAAAATTGGCTGAAAAATTTTATAAGCCAACAATCTTAATTTGTTTCGAAGGTGATGTCGGAAAAGGATCAGGAAGAAGTATACAAGGATTTGATTTACATGAAGCTTTAGTAAGAACTAGTGAATATTTAGATAAATTTGGTGGTCATGAAATGGCAATAGGATTATCATTACAAAAAGACATGTTACCAAAATTCAAAGAAGAATTTAATAAAATTGTAAGTGAAGAATATGTTGAGGATTTAATTCCTATAATAAAAATTGATGCACAAATTACAAAAAAAGATATGAATTTTAGCTTTATGAATGAGTTACAATTACTAGAACCATTTGGTGAAAAAAACAAAACACCAATATTTGTATATAAAAATTTAAAGATTGATTCTATACGTTCATTATCAGAAGGAAAACATTTAAAATTATTATTAAGAGATGAAAACTTTTTAATAAATGCTATAGGATTTAACTTGGGTGAGTTGTCTGAAGAATATCTAATTGGTGATAAAATAGATATAGCAGGAACTTTAGAAATAAATTCTTATAACGGACAAGAAAGTATACAGATAAATATTAAAGATATTATGAAATCAATATAAAGGAGAAAATAATATGCCAAGCAGTAAAAATGCGACTATAGAAGAAGTAATAGATAAAATAAAAGAAAAAAATCTTAAAGCTAATATAGATATTATAAAAAAAGCTTATGAGTATGCTTGCAAAAACCATGAAGAGCAAACAAGATTATCAGGAGAACCATATATATGCCATCCTCTAAATGTAGCTTATATTCTTGCAGAATTAGAAATGGATGAAGCAACTATATGTGCAGCATTACTACATGATGTAGTAGAAGATACTCCTATAACACATGAAGATATTATTAGAGAATTTAGCGAAGAAATAGCTGAAATGGTAGAAGGTGTTACTAAATTAGGTAAAATAAAATATTCAACAATAAAAGAACAACAAGTTGAAGACTATAGAAAAATGTTCTTAGCTATGGGAAAGGATATAAGAGTTATTTTAATCAAGCTAGCAGATAGACTTCATAACATGAGAACTCTCAAATATTTAACTAGAGAAAGACAAATTGCAAATGCAAAAGAGACTATGGAATTATATGCACCTTTAGCAAATAGATTGGGTATATATTCTTTAAAATGGGAACTTGAAGATTTATCTTTTAGATATTTATATCCTGAAGAGTATAGAGAATTATTAGAAGGTATAGAAAAGAAAAGAGAAGAAAGACTAGAATTTATCGATAATATAGTTGATGAAATTAAAGCTAAATTAGATGAAGAAAAAATCAAATGTGATATTGTAGGTAGAGCAAAACATTTTTACAGTATTTATAGAAAAATGAAAAGAGATAATATTACTTTAGACCAAGTATATGATTTATTTGCCTTACGTATAATAGTAAATTCTGTAAAGGATTGTTATGCTGCATTAGGTGTAGTTCATGAACTATACAATCCTATGCCAGGAAGATTTAAAGATTATATAGCTGTTCCAAAACCAAATATGTACCAATCAATACATACAACTTTAATTGGTCCTAAAGGAACACCATTTGAGGTTCAAGTTAGAACTTGGGATATGCACAGAGTTGCAGAATTTGGTATCGCTGCTCACTGGGCATATAAAGAAGCTAACAAAGAAAAGAAATCTAATGTTACTGTAACTGAAGACAAATTAGTTTGGTTAAGAGAAACTCTCGAATGGCAAAAAGATATGCAAGATCCAGATGAATTCTTAAAAACTTTAAAAACAGAACTTTTTGAAGATGAAGTTTATGTTTTTACACCAAGAGGTGAAATAAAAGTTTTACCAAGAAACGCAACACCTATTGATTTTGCATATAATATACATGCAGAAGTTGGACACAAAATGGTAGGTTGTAAAATAAATAGTAAAATGATGCCTATTGTAACAAGATTAAAAAGTGGAGATATTGTTGAAGTAATCACATCTGATACATCTAAAGGACCTAGTAGAGATTGGTTGAAATTTGTAAAAAGTTCTAGTGCAAAAACTAAAATTCAACAATGGTTTAAAAAGAACGAAAGAGAAGCTAATGTTGAAAAAGGTAAAGATATAATCGAAAAAGAAATTAAAAGAATTGGAATGACTCATGAAGATTTATTCAAAACCGAATGGGTGAAAGTTGCTCTTGATAGATATAGATATAATACTGTAGAAGATATGTATTCAAGTGTTGGCTTTGGTGCAATTTCTGCAGGAAAAATAGTTGCTAAATTACTAGAAGAGTATAAAAAAGAACATGAAGAAGAAACTATAGAAGAAAAAATAAAAGAATTGTCTAAAAAAGCAACTGTACACAAAGCTCCGACATCAGGAGTAGTTGTTAAAGGAATTGATAATTGTTTAGTAAAATTTTCTAAATGTTGTAATCCTGTACCGGGTGACAATATAATTGGATATATTACAAAAGGTAGAGGTGTATCAATTCATAGAACAAATTGTACAAATGTTAAAGATTTAATAGAAGAAGAAGGAAGAATAATTGATGTTGCTTGGTATGAAGATGAACCAGTAAAAGCTTCTTACCATGTTGATATCGAAGTTCTTTCTAATGATAGAACTGGACTTCTTTCAGATATTGTAAAAGAAATAACAAGTCAAAAAATAAACATTATGGGTGTTAATACAAAAACAAGTAAAGATAGAATTGCTACAATAGAAATAACCTTAGAAGTTGAGAATGTAGAACAACTTAATAAAATCATAAAATTGATTAGGAAAGTTGATAGTGTATACGAAGTAAATCGTAAAAAATAATTAGAAATAGAGGGAAAGAAATGATACTAAAGAGAATTAAATTTCAATTAGGAGATATAAGTGATGCAAATTGCTATATTATTCAAGATGAAGATACAAAAGAAACTATGATAATTGACCCAGGAGCCGATGCAAAAGAAATTGAAGATATGTTAAATACAATAGAAGCAAAATTAAAATATATTGTTTTGACTCATTGTCATGCAGACCATATATCAGGTACTCAAGCTATAAAAGAAAAATTTGGAGGACAAATTTTAATTCATATTAAAGATGAAGAAGGACTTCATAATAGAGACATTAATTTAAGTGAATATATCGGAGCTGAAATTGTAACATTTCATGCAGATGCAAGATTAAATGATGAAGATTTAATTCACTTAGGTGAAAATGAATTTAAAATTATTCATACTCCAGGACATACTCATGGAGGAATATGTATTTATTGCGAAAAAGAAAAAATGTTGTTTTCTGGAGATACAATGTTTAGGGGGTCATGGGGAAGAACAGATTTACCAACAGGAAATTTCGTAGATATTATAAATTCTATAACAGATAAATTAATGAAATTACCAAAAGAAACAATTGTTTATCCAGGACATGGAAAATCAACAAGAATAGGTGATGAAGAACCTATATATTTAGAATTAAAACCTAAAAAGAATTAAAACAAGGAGAAGTGAAAAATATGGAAAAAGTAACACCAAAAACACTATCAGGATTTATGGAATTATTACCAAATGAACAAGTATTATTTAATCAAATGAAAGAAACAATACAAAAGTCATATGAAAAATTTGGATTTTTACCTATCGATACACCAGTTATTGAAAGTTCAGAAGTATTACTTGCTAAAGCAGGAGGAGAAACTGAAAAACAATTATACAGCTTTTCAAAAGGTGACAGTAATTTAACTTTACGTTTTGATTTAACAGTTCCTTTAGCTAAATATGTTGCTGAATATTATAATGAATTAACATTTCCTTTTAGAAGATATCAAATAGGTAAAGTATATAGAGGAGAAAGAGCTCAAAGAGGAAGATTTAGAGAATTTTATCAATGTGATATTGATATCATAGGTGATGGAGAATTAAATATTATAAATGATGCTGAAATTCCAAGTATTATGTACAATACATTTAAAAATTTAGGATTAGATAATTTTACAATTAGAATAAACAATAGAAAAATTTTAAATGGTTTGTTTGAACATGTAGATGCAAAAGATGTTGCTGTTGATATAATGAGAACGATAGATAAAATAGAAAAAATAGGAAAAGAAAATGTTATTGAAGAATTAAAAACTTTAGGACTTAACGATGGTAATATAGAAACAATTATTAGTTTTATAGAAATTAATGGAACTGTTGATGAAATGTTAGAAAAATTATCTACATTAAATATTGAAAATGAAAGCTATAAAACAGGAATAGAAGAATTAGCTCAAGTTGTAAAATACATTAGATTATTTAATGTGCCAGATAATTATTTTGCTCTTGATTTAACAATTGCAAGAGGGCTAGA
The DNA here is from genome assembly GCA_017437145.1 of Clostridia bacterium. GTDB lineage: Bacteria > Bacillota > Clostridia > TANB77 > CAG-508 > CAG-452. The sequence goes on from JAFSBT010000003.1 coordinate 129,619, forward strand.
TTATTATACAGGAACAGTTTATGAAACATTCTTAAATGAATATAAATCTATAGGAAGTATATGCTCAGGTGGAAGATATAATGATTTATCTGGATATTATACTGACAGAAATTTACCAGGTGTAGGAATGTCAATTGGACTTACAAGATTATTCTTTATATTAAATGATATTGGATTAATAAAAGCACAAAAGAATTCTATTTCAGATGTGCTTGTGATTTCAATGGTAGAAGATTTAAGTATGAGCATAAAAACTGCAAATATATTAAGAGAAGCGGGAATAAATACAGAAGTATATTTTGATAATAAAAAAATAAAAGCAAAATTCAAATATGCAGATAAATTAAAAATACCTTATGTAATAGTAATAGGAGAAGATGAGATTAATACAGGATTATTAACATTAAAGAATATGACAACAGGTGAGCAAGAAAGATTATCAATTGAGGATATAATAAAAAAAATATAAATTATTTAAATATATAATTATTATTAGTATATAAATTTTCTCATTAAAACTTTAAAGGTCTAACGGGTAATCCGTATGCTAGCGCTCTTAAAGCTTTTAATTCGAAATATTTATATACTAATAATTAAAAAAAAACAATTTTAAAAAAATTGTTTCTGTTGAAAAGAAAGGAATTCTCCTTTCTTTCAACAAGAAAATGGGAGATAAAATGAAGAACAAAACCATAAAAGTAAGTTATTTAATAGCAATTTTTTCAGTAATTTTAGTTTTAGCTATTTCTTTAGTAATTTCAAAAGATAAAGGTCAAATTGAAAATGTCAAAACACCAGATGTTGTTATTGAAGAAGAAGGGGGGATTCCTTCTGTAAAGACATTTGACAAATTATATAATTTATTGAAATTAGATTCTAAAAAAGAAATTTCTGAAGAAGAAAATGTAATTGAAGAAAATAATATTGTTCAAGAAAACTTAATTGCAACAGATGAAAATATAACAGAGAATGTAATAGAAAATACTATTGAAGAAAAAAATGAGGAAGAAGCTATTGTTCAAGAACCACAAAAAGAATTTGAAAAAAAAGAAGGCGACTATACTTACTATGTTTTAGAAAATATTTTTTATATTGCAACTCAAGGAAAAAATTCTTTAAGAACTTCATCAAAAATTGATTTTTCAAATACTGAAGAGGAAGAAATAAAAATTAATGAAACATATATAAAAGAAAATAAAGCAATAATTATTTATACAAAAAAAGTATTAAATCAAACAGATGATGCAAGAAATATTTTTACTGTTGCAGAAATTTATAACACAAAAAATAAAAGAAAACCTAGACTTGAAAGAGAAATTAGAGTAGAAGGTGAATACTTAAAATCAAAAAATATAGAAAACAATTTATATGTTTTAACAAATAAAACTTTAAATTTAGAAAATTACTATGGTTTAGCTATAGAAAATATAGATGAAAATGATTTCAAAACAATGTATAATGATACAAATTTTGAAGAAGAAAAATACCTCGATTTTGAAAATATGTATTATTTTGATGAAGAGAATTATACAAATTATTTAAATGTTTTAGGTATAGATTTAAACAATGAACAAGAGACAGTTTTAAATACTTATTTAGGCGCAGGAGATGAATTATATTTATTATATTCAGGTTTTTACATTGTAAAAACTATATATGATTACAAAGATACGGCGATTTATGGATATTATAATAATTTAAAAATCAACTCATACATCTATAAATTTATATATGAACAAAATAAAATGAATTATTATAAAATAGGAAATATACAAGGAGATGTTTTTGACGAAATAAATGAATTTAATAATACAATAAGAATAGTTACAGAAGATTCTACAACATGGGAAAGTCTTACAAAAACAAATGATTTATATATTTTGAATTCAGAATTAGAGATTATTGGAACATCAATTAATTTTGCTGAAAATGAATCATTATCAAAAATTGAATTTATAGAAAATACATTAAATGTAGAAACATCATCAAATGAAACAAAACATTATAAATTTGATTTAACAGAACCAGAAAATATAAATATAACTTTAGAGTGAATTTAATTAAAATTATTAAGCCCATTAAATACCAACAAAACTTTACATTTTTTTATTGACTAAAAAAATGCCTTACGATATACTAAAAAATGAACAAGAAATACATTACAAAAGAAGGAGCAAAAATGAATAAACTTTTTATAAAAAAAATAATAGCATCCATAATCATTTTTATAATGATTTTTGGATTTCTAAGTTTATATAATAAATCCTATGGAGCAACATACACATATACTTATAATTCAAATGATTTGCCTGCAAATTTCGATACATTATATCCTGGATACAGATCATTACTCGAAACGTTAGCAACAAATCATAAAAATTGGACATTTAAATTGTACGAAACAGGACTAAACTGGGAAACAGTTATAAATAACGAATATTCTGGACATGGTGGTTCTCCAAAGAATTTAAGTCCAGCTAATGATAGTAGATATTCAGGAGCTTGGATTTGTTCGATATGCGGAACTAAGCCATATGACAATGGTAATTGGTATTGTACATCAATTAGTGCTATAGAGTATATGATGGACCCTAGAAACAGTTTAAATGAATCTGATTTATTTCAATTTCAAGAATTATATTCATCAACAGCTGATACGAAGGAAGCTATACAAACTATGGTAGCAGGAACATTTATTAATACACAAGAATGTATTGATGCTATACATACAGCTTCACAAACACATGGAATAAATGCATTACATTTGATTTCTAGAATGCTACAAGAACAAGGTACAAATGGTTCAACTTTAGGATTAGGAATCACAGAAAATGGAGTTACATATTACAATTTATTTAATATAGGTGCTTATGGTAATACTGAAGCTGAAGTAATAAACAATGGTTTTCAAACTGCAAAATCAAATGGGTGGACAAGCATGGGAGCATCTATACAAGGTGGAGCTTCATTTTTAAAAGATAAGTATATAAACAAAGGTCAAAATACATTATATTATCAAAAATTTAATGTAGTATATCATGATAGTTTATATGGACACCAATATATGCAAAATATTTTAGCAGCACAAAATGAAGGTACTACAATGAGAAATAAATATATAAATCTTGGAGTATTAGAAAGTAATTTTACTTTTAACATACCATTATATTCAAATATGCCAAGTTATGCTTGTTCAAGGCCTTCTACAACAACTGAAACAATTAAAGGTGAACTAGCATATGTAAATGCAAGTGGAGGATTAGCATTAAGAGCAGAACCAGGAAGTTCATCATCAATTGCATATATTGATGAAGGAACACAAGTTACAATTTTAGAAAGAGCTTCAGAAAAAGTTAACGGGTATTATTGGGATAGAGTATATACACCAAAAGGCATAGGATATATGGCAAGAGAAGCATCAGATGGCAGTAAAACATATTTGGTTGTTATAAAAGAAGGCGCTGGTGATTCAAATGGTGATGGCAAAGTTGACTCAATGGATATGTATAATATTATACAACATATTCTTGGAAATAAGATTTTAGAGGGAACATTTTTTGAAGCGATAGATACAAACAGCGATAAGAAAATAGATTCAATGGATATGTATAATGTAATACAAATAATTTTGAAAAATTAACAAAGGAGAAATTTTATGAAAAGATTAACTAATATAATTTTAACAATATTGCTTTTTATAGTATTATTATTTATATCAAATACTGTAGAAGCTACATCAATAAGTGCATCACCGTCAACTCCTCAAGTAGGTCAATCAGTAACAATAACAGTTAGCGTGCCTAATGTTAATACTGTAGACCTAACAGCAACTGTTTCAGGAGCAGGAACTAGTGGAACTATAAGATTAGTTGATGGTTCATTAACAGGAGAGGCAAGAACATTTTCAAAAAGTATAACAGTTATACCAACATCAGCAGGTACAATAAATGTTTCTGTTTCATCTAGCTCAAATGCCGTTTTAAATGGACAATATGTTGGAGTTGGAGCTTCAAACAGTATAACAGTAATTGAAGTTCCAACAAACACTGGAAATCCAACAGGTGGAAGCTCAGGTTCTTCAGGAAATGCTAGTTCTAATTCAGGTTCAGCAAGTTCAACAAATAACAAACCATCAACTACAACACCAAAACCAGAAGAAAAGAAATCAAATGATTCAAAATTAACATCTTTATCTGTTGCTGAGGGTGTAATTGCGCCAGAATTTAGCGCAAGTGTTAAAGAATATACATTAAGTGTACCAAACGAAATAACAGCAATAAATGTTACTGCAGCTACTAGTCATTCTAAAGCAAAATATAGTGTTGAAGGTGGAATAGACTTACAGGTAGGTGATAATGTAGTTAAAGTTATAGTAAAAGCAGAAGATGGAACTACATCTACATATACAATTACTGTTAATAGGGCAAGAGCAGAATTAGCTTTACAATCTTTAACTGTTTCATTTGCAGATGAAAATGGGGTTATAACAGAATTACCACTAACACCATTATTCTGCTTTGACGTATATGAATATACAATGGAAAAATTATCACACACAATAAAAAATTTAAATATAGAAGCATTAGCAAACTTAGAAGGTGCTACAGTAAAAATTGAAGGAAATGAAGAATTAAAAGAAGGCGAAAATAAAATTATAATTACAATTACAATGCCTGCAGAAACATCACCGGAAACAGGAGAAGTAATAAGAGAGGAAGAAATAAAAACATATACTATAACAGTTGAAAAAGAAGCTGAACCTATTGTTGTGCCACCAACATTTTGGGAAAAAGTACAAAATTGGTTTGCTGGAATAGGTGGATGGTTCGGTAATAATTCATCAAAAATACAAACAGGAAGTTTAATGTTTTGTTCAATTGCAATGTTTGCTTTATCTATATATTTAGTTATAGATTATAAAAAATATAAAACATTAGTAGCAAAATTAAAACAATTAACAGAATTTAATTCTACAAATGAAGCAATTTCAGAATCAGTAATAACAGAAGAAAACAGTAATATTGTAGATGAAAATGAATTTATTCAAGAAGAAAATATTGAAACAAACGAAACAAAAAAGAAAACAGGAAGACATTTTTAAATAATATAAATAAAAAACATCGCATTATGCGGTGTTTTTTTATAACCGAAGGTCATATTTTAAAAGTAGTATATAAATATTTCGAATTGAAAGCTTTAAGAGTGCTAGCATACGGATAACCCGTGAGACCTTTAAAGTTTCAATGAGAAAATTTATATACTACTATTTTTAATATTTATATAATAAATTTATTGATAATTTTTCATAAAAGTAATAAAGTCGCATATATTTAAATAAAACAGGAGGTAAATATATATGGAATATCAAGACTACGAAAACTATATGAGAGGTATATTAGGATACAATCCTGATTATAATACCATTTATAATAATTCTTATTCAAATTTTGGAGAAGACAGATATTATCAAGATTTTTATAACACAGCTGCAAACATAAATATAAACACAAACAATGAAGAGTTAAACAATATGTATCCTGAAATCTATAAAGTTACATATCCAATAGTTTGTAAATTCTGTATGCAAAACCAAAACAGAAGAATAGACGAAGAATTATTAAATAATATGACAAATGAAATTTACGATATTATTGAACCTGAAAACGATAGAAGTAGCTCACAAACAAAACAATCTGCTCCACTACGAAATGGAGATGTAAGAAATCCGAATGCAAAAGAACCTGAAGAAAAACGAGAACCACGAAGAAGAAATAGGTTATTACAGGATTTAATTAGAATTTTAATTCTAAGAGAATTTATAAATAGACCCGGAGGAATGAATCCGCCACCTCCAAGACCAAGACCACAACCACCATTTTTTAATCAACCATACAGACCATTTTAAATAAATAATTAATAGTGAATAATGAATAATATAAGAAAGAATTTGCTGTAAAACAGCAAATTCTAACATTCATTATTCATTAAATTAATAAATTTTTTATCACATAAAAATATTATTAATTGCACATACTAACATTAAATAATAAACAGAAAGGCTGGTAAAAAATGAAAGTAAAAGAATGTATGTGTAATGATGTTTCTTGTGTTAAACCAGAAGCAAAAGTATGTGAAGTTGCAAAACTAATGTTAGACAAGCATGTAGGATGTATACCGGTGTGTGATAACAATAATAAAGTTGTAGGATTAGTAACAGATAGAGATTTAATTCTTCGTAGCTTAGCATGTAATAAAGATACAAATAAAACTCCTATAAGTGAAGTTATGACAACAAAAGTATATGAAATTTCATCTGAAGCAGATATATCTGAGGCAAGTAAAATGATGTCAGAGTGCCAAATAAGAAGAATTCCTGTAGTTGATAATAATTCTATTGTAGGAATTATCACTTTAGGAGACTTAACAAAAAAATGTGATACAAATCAAATTTCTAGTACAGTTGAAGGAATTTGCAAATGCGGAAAAAATGCAAAGAATGCAGAGTAGGGAGGAAGTATAATGGTAATAGATATGAATTATTGGATAAAAGTTTTAAAAAGACTTAGTTTATTCATCATATCTATTGCTGTTATTTTTTTAGGTTTAAAACTCGCAATATTTTACATACCTTTTTTAATTGGTTTTATAATATCTTTATTAATAGAACCAATTATAAAATTTATAAGTAAAAAGACTTCTTTAACTAGAAAGACAAGTTCTGTGATTGTTCTTATAATATTCTTTATGATTTTATTATCATTAATAACTTTTGGTATAATAACACTGATTACAGAATCATATAATTTATTACAAAATTCAAATGTATATTTACAAAAAATTTATGATATGCTTAGTAAAATTAATTTAAATAGATTAAATTTACCAGATCAGATTGTTTCATTAATTAGCAGTTCAACAGAAAATGTCATATCATTCATTAATAATTTTATAGTAGATATTTTAACTAATATTCTTCAAGGTATAAAATCATTACCTATAATAGGCGTTTATATTGTTATAACTATTTTATCAACTTATTTTATATGTTCTGATAAATTATTTATTTTAGATCAATTAGAACATCATTTTCCAAGTATATGGTTAAAAAAATTTAGAAGCAAATTGAAAAAGATAATATCTTCATTAGGCTGTTATTTAAAAGCAGAAGCGATACTAGTAGGTATTACTTTTTTAGAAGTCTTAATTCGGATTATATATTTTTAAATGGGTAGGACTAGATGTAAAATTTCCATTAATAATTGCTATAGTAATAGCATTTGTTGATGCTTTACCTATATTAGGGGCAGGAACAGTTTTAATTCCATGGGCTATAATTTCTGCATGTAATGGTAATATTACATTAGGAATATGTTTAATAGTTTTATATGTTATAGTACTAGTGGTAAGACAATTTTTAGAACCTAGAATTGTAAGTAATAAAATTGGTATACATCCTATATTTACTTTGATTGCAATGTATACAGGATTTAAAATATCAGGATTAATCGGTTTATTTATAGGTCCAATTATTTTTATAATATTAAAAGATATTTTCAGCACAATGATTGATGAGGGAGTAGTAAAAAATATAATGAATAGAACATAACTTGCATAAATAGACATAATGTGGTATAATCTTGATGCAGTTGAAAAAATTTTTTATTAGGAGGAACTCACTATGAATAACATCTATACTGCAGCCGAAATCAGAAAGTCGCTTAAAGCGGCAGATGCACAGCGCAATGCTGAAAGAGAAGTCGAAAAGTTTTCTGTTAAAGTCGCTCAGATGGTCGACAGAATGTATGACTATTCAATGAGATTGCATTTCATCGACTTTGATTCAGCGATTCCGGACTTCTTCAATTCTGAATGGGTAACAAAAATGCTCCAGGGAACAGGATTTGCCATAAGGGAACGTGAGTATGAGGACAGTGAAAAAATTTACTACCTTGTAATAACGGATGCAACAAACACCCAGGGCATTTTCGGACACTCGCCCAAAGAAATTTATGAACGCTACAAAGAAAAAATGCAGGGCGTTTCAGATGAGGAATACACTGAGGCAAGAGAATGGCTTCTTCATGAGCTTGAACTTGTTACCTCAGGAATGTATACACCCAGGGAAACAATGATTGTTCCCAAAGAGCACATGAAGGTTGCAGAAAAAGGACTCTTCCGTGAAGACGTGGAAAGTTATGGCTATACCTACTTGAGAAGAGGTAATGAGATAACTATATACGTTTCTATGGATTAAACCTCTGCCGGCGCCTGTGAAAAACAGGCGCTGTTTCTTTTTATAATCAAATTTGAAAAAATTAACATAATATGATATAATAAAAGAGCAGTATAATTTTAAAAGGAGGTTGCTATTAATGGCTATCATAAGTGCTGCAGAATTAAGAACAATCATCGAAACGAACGAAATTCAGAAGGAAAAGGAGTTTTTTGATGCATTTAAAGAAGCTGTAAGAACAGCAATTAAATCAATGTACGAAGAAGGCCGCTTAGGCTGGACAATAGAAACACTTAAAGTTTCAAAAACGTTCATTGAATCGGCAGATGTAACGAAATTCTTTAAAGGAACTGGATTTTCAGTACGCAAACCTGACTTAAGCGATGAATGTGTTGTTTATGTTGTCGATGTTTCATCAACTAACGCCTTTTTTGGGTATACTTGTATCGAAATTGGCGAGAGAGCTATTGAACGTGAACAAAAAGAAGCTGAAAAAAGGTTGAAAAGAACGGAAGAATGGATAACAAAGGAACTTGAATCCGCAACTACAAAAATGGCTAAGGAATTAACAAGAGAATGTAAGATAAGGATTCCGAAAGACATTTATGAAGATTTAATCTGTTACGACGCTATAAAAAATGCTATCACTGAAGCGATTTCTAGTTACGGATATTCTTTCGTTAGAAGCACGGTAACAATCAAAATTTTTGCTCCAGAGGTATAAACCTCCGCCGGCGCCTGTGAAAACAGGCGCTGTTTTTTTGTATAAATATTTATTGTTAATAATATAGTTAGCTTGCACAAATAGACATAATATGGTATAATTTCAATGCAGTAAAATATAGCAAGGAGGTTACTACACCTATGAAAACTGCAGCTGAGATTCGTGCGCTTATTGATGCAGATAACAAAAAGAAATTGGCTAAAGACCTCAAAAAGTTCATTTCAACTGTTAAAGATACAGTAAAGAAAATGTATGATGAGGAAAAAAGCTCGTATCCACTTCCTTTTACTCCCAGTCACGAGAAATTCATAGATTCCGATTGTTTTCGCGATTGTATGAAAGATACAGGATTTTGGGCAGGTGATAAAAACAAGAATGGTGAATGGTCAATTATAATTTATGAATTAAGTGATAACAAAAAATTTGGTTACAGCTCAACTGAAATCACCGAAAAAATCAAAAAAACAAAAGAAACAAACGAGGAAAACTGCAAGAAATGGTTTATGGGAGAACTTGAAACCGCTACTGAAGAAATGGCTAAATTTCATTTAGAGGGATCTTGGCCCTTTTATTTTCCTCAGGAATATAGAAGCTGTACAGAACTTATTTCTTCAATTGCAAAGGAATACGGATTTGATGTTGAATTTGATAAGACCGAACTGTTTATTAAAATTTAACCTCTGCCGGCGTCTGTGAAAAACAGGCGCTGTTTCTTTTTTTATAAGGCAACCGATGTTGGAATATATGTGTCATCTGGCATAGTTACTAATTCATCTTCAGGTTCTTCAGTTGATTCTATTCTATCTATTTTTACAATAGGAATTTCACCTTTATAATAACCTTTTTTTATTGTTCCTGTAATTTTAACCCATGAGTTTTCAGGATATTCAATCAATTTATCACACTCGCATAAAAATCCTACAACAAAAGTTGCATTAGGATCATTTGTCATCATATTTCTTGCTAAAACAAATTGTTTTTCATTAAAATCTTTTAATCTATAAACATATCCAGTAAAACAAATTTCCTTTCCTATATAAGTATCTATGTCCTCATAAACAGCTTTTAAAACGTTTGTATAGTTATTTGAATCTATATAATTGATATCTACATTTGCATTATCTTTAACTTTAAAGCTAGAAGATAATAATTTACATGAAGACATTAAAAACATTGCTGAAACAATTATTACTAGTATTGCAAATACTATTTTAAACAATGATTTTCCATTTAATTTGATATTATAAATAAACATATAAAAACCTCACTTTTATGTATTTCAAATAAGATAGATAACAATATATTCTTATTTGTTACAGTTTAGTAGAAATATAACATACTATCAGAAGTGTGGAGTGTGATGTGGGAAGTGAGCTTTTTATAATCTTTCTTCTTAGAAATGTTTACTATCACACCTCGCACCTCACACATCCCACATCAATACTGATCACAAATTTTAACATTAAAAAATATCAACTAAACTTTATTTTTAATTACTAAATTCTATGTGATTTTATTGCAATATATTCTAATTCATGATATATTTTGTTGAGAGAAAACAATAATTATACAATCAGAAAAGAGGTTATTTTTAATGGGATTATTTAAATCATATAGTGAAAAAGAAGTTAAAAGAGTTAGACCTTTAGTTGAAAAAATAAATTCATTAGAAGAGAGTATTTCAAAATTATCAGATAAAGAATTACAAGGAAAAACAGCTGAATTAAAAGAAAAATTAGCAAATGGTAAAACATTAGATGATATTTTACCAGAGGCTTTTGCTGTTGTTAGAGAAGCTTCAAAAAGAGTTTTAGGAATGAGACATTTTGATGTTCAGTTAATTGGTGGAATTATATTACACCAAGGTAGAATTGCAGAAATGAAAACTGGAGAAGGTAAAACATTAGTTGGAACTTTACCTGTATACTTAAATGCCTTAATAGGAAAAGGTGTACATGTTGTTACTGTAAATGATTACCTAGCTAAAAGAGATAGTGAATGGATGGGTAAATTATACAAATTCTTAGGATTAACAGTTGGACTTATTGTTCAAGGAATGAATAAAGCTCAAAAACAAGCTGCATACAATTGTGATATAACATATGGAACAAACAATGAATATGGATTCGATTATTTAAGAGATAACATGGTTATACATAAAGAACAAATGGTTCAAAGACCACTTAATTATGCTATAGTAGATGAAATAGATAGTATTTTAATAGATGAGGCGCGTACGCCATTAATTATTTCTGGAACAGCCAATGAATCTTCTATTTTATATCAACAAGCAAATGATTTTGTAAGAAAACTATCTTCAAAAGTTATAATTGAAGAAGATGTAAAAAATGAGGAACAAGCAGAGGATAATGAAAACTATGATTACATAGTAGATTTAAAAGCAAAATCATCATCACTAACTGCAAAAGGTATTAAAAAAGCAGAAGAATTCTTTAAATTAGAAAATCTAAATGATATAGACAACTCAGAAATAGTTCATCATATAAATCAAGCATTAAGAGCACATGGTGTAATGAAAAATGAAATAGATTACATTGTAAAAGATGGAGAAGTATTAATTGTTGATGAATTTACAGGAAGAATTATGTATGGAAGAAGATATAACAATGGACTTCATCAAGCAATTGAAGCTAAAGAACATGTTAAAATAGCTAATGAATCAAAAACTTTAGCAACCATTACATTCCAAAACTATTTCAGAATGTATGATAAGTTAGCTGGTATGACAGGTACAGCAATGACAGAAGAATCTGAATTTAGAGAAATCTATAATTTAGATGTTATATCAATTCCAACAAACAAACCTATGATTAGAAAAGATCAAAATGATGTTATTTATAAAAATGAAAGAGCAAAATTTAATGCTGTTGTTAGAGATATAAAAGAAAGTTATGAAAAAGGTCAACCAGTTTTAGTTGGTACAGTTTCAATTGAAAAATCAGAAAAGTTAAGTAGTATATTAAAAAGAGAAGGTATAAAACATGAAGTTTTAAATGCTAAATATCATGAAAAAGAAGCTTCTATTATTGCACAAGCAGGAAAGTTTGGAGCAGTTACAATTGCTACAAATATGGCAGGACGTGGTACAGACATTATGCTTGGAGGAAACAGTGAATTCTTAGCAAAACAAGAAATGAAAAAACGTGGATACAGTGACGAACTAATTGAACAATCTACAGCTCATAATGAAACAGATGACGAAGAAATTTTAAATGCTAGAAAAGTATTTGCTGAGTACGAACAAAAATTTAATGATGAAATAAAAGAAGAAAAAGAAAAAGTTTTAGCTGCAGGTGGTTTAAAAATTATAGGAACAGAAAGACATGAGTCTAGAAGAATTGATAATCAGTTAAGAGGACGTAGTGGACGTCAAGGAGATCCAGGAGAATCAAGATTCTATATTTCACTTGAAGATGATTTGATGAAAATTTTCGGTGGAGATATGGTTACTTCTGTATATAATTCTTTAGGTGTAGATGAAAATATGCCTTTACAAATGGGCCTTTTATCAAAAACAGTTGAATCAGCACAAAGAAAAGTAGAAGGAAAACATTTCAGCATTAGAAAACATGTATTACAATATGATGATGTTATGAATACTCAAAGAGAAATAATCTATGGTGAAAGACGTCAAGTTTTAGATGGAGAAAACTTAAAAGATAAAATATTAAAAATGTTTTCTACTGTTGCAGAACAAATTGTATTATCACATGTTGGTGAAGAGTTAAATGTAGAAGGATTAAAAGCTGATATAAAAACTCAATTTGGTATAACTAATTTAGAATCTTTAGAAGCTAAACATATAAATGAAGCTAAAGTTATTGAAGAAGTTAATGAAAAAATTCTAGATAAATACAGTAAAAAAGAAGAAGAGTTTGGAGAAGCAGATTTAAGAGAAGTAGAAAGAGTAGTAATGCTTAAAGTTGTTGACCAAAAATGGATGAACCATATTGATAGCATGGATGAATTAAAAGATGGAATAGGATTAAGAGCATATGGACAGAAAGACCCAGTAGTTCAATATAGAATTGAAGGTTTTGACATGTTCGACCAAATGGTTAATGATATAAAATTTGATGTAACAAAAATATTATTAAATATTGATAGAACTGATAGAAAAGAAAGAAAAGATACTGTAAAAATAACTAAGGAAGGATTACAAAATGTTTTAAACAATGCAGGTCCAAAGGTAAATAAAGAACATCCAGTTCAAACTACTGTAGTAAATAATGAACCCAAAATAGGTAGAAATGACCCTTGTAGTTGCGGCAGTGGTAAAAAATACAAAAATTGTTGTGGTAGAAATCAATAACATAAAAATTTAAGACCATCCCTTTGTAGGGGCAGTCGCCCACGGCTGCCCCTATAAATATTATAAATATAAAAGAAAATTAGGCGCCAGCATTACACTGGCGCCTTTAAAGAGAGTTGCAATTTTACTCTTCATCCGGAATATCGGGAATGTAGATTATATATTCGCCGTGATGAAGTGTGTCGGGGTATAAGATACTGATAGGTTTAAGGAGCGAATTCTTATCACATGAAAGAACTTCACACAAAGCGCTTCTAATATTTTCTTGTTCTTCATGTAAATGCGTTTCTGTTTCAAATTTGTATGCAATTCTTATACCGCAAAGGTCAATAAATGTGATATCCAGGTGTTCGGAATCAAGAAGTTTTTCAAAATACTTCTCAGACTTTACAAGTTTAAATTTTTTGCTTCCGGTATTATGGTATGCATCCGTATAGCACCATCCGTTTGAGGGTTTGAGATTTATAAAATCATAAACTTTTTTTGCCTCACGTTTGAACAACGGAGAGCGCATAGCTTTTCTTAAAGCTATATTTAACGCAGGACTGACCGTGACTTTACACTGAGCCATATGAGAGTCCTCTACAGAAAGTTCTGACAGGATATCATAGACACAATGAGCTGCATTTACAAAACCACTGATTTCTGCATTTTTACCGGAAAATTCATCCGCCTTTTTTCCATATTCGAAAAATACTTTTGCGTTGCGAATTTCGACAAGGTTATTGACTGTATCTCTATGATGATATACATAATCAACAATCTCAGCATCGCTTGACCTGAAGAGTTCACGTGAAGTGAATGCTTCAACGACCCTTTTTTCAACAATATCGTTCAGCCGTGATATAGTTTCACCGAGACGAACAATGATTGCTTCTTCAAATTTAAACGTACTCATTTTTGAAAACCTCTCTTTCATAATTTTTTTGTGTACGCAGTAGATATTATACCATAATTTACATAAATTTGCAAATGTGACCATTTTATATTTCTTAAATTTGTAGAGTAAATGTAGGGGCGAACTGAGTTCGCCCAAATTTATTGTTAAATATAAAAAAAATTAGGCGCCAGCATTACACTGGCGCCTTTAAAGAGAGTTGCAAACGCTTACTGTACATCAGGAATGTAAATTTTGTATACTCCGTGATATTCGGAATCAGGATACAAAACTTCAAACCCCATTTTGTATGCATCATATGCTGTAGGATATTTTGCTTTGAAAATCTCTTTTATTTTTTCTGTTTCCTCAGAATCATATCTCCTGATTTCACGTCTGTATGCAACTTTAATACCGCAAAGATTTACATTTTCTGTGTCTCCTGTAATATCCTCATATCCAGCTTTAAGCAACCTTTCAAAACTTTGTTTTGTTTTTACAAGTTCAACGCGTTTACTGCCGTTGTAATGGTCATCACCGTATGACCATGCGTAAGTGGGCATTTTGTTCAGAAAACCTTGAATAACTTCAACTCCTTGCATAAGTTCAGGACAATGTGATGCCTTTTCCAAGGCTTTTTTCAAGTCATTTTTTATGCTTATTTTACAGTCAGCTCGGCGGTGGTCATCAACTGAAATAGCGCAATATAGGTCATAGATGTTTGCGGCAGATGCAAGGTAATAAACTTCGGGGTCAATACGTTCATGAGCTTCATCAAACCATTTTTTTGCTTTACGAACTTTGATAAGTTGCTCAAGTTCTTCTTGGAGTGACATCAATTTAGAAATTGTTTTTTTGTCACTCTGGGATGATGTAAGTTTCTTTGCTTTAACTGCAGTAAGCAGATTCGCTTCAAGCACTCTGTTCATACGAACAATTATGCCTTCAAGCCGTACGATTGCTTCAAGTTCAAACATATTAAGAACCTCTCTTTCATAATATTTTTGTGCGTACGTGATGATATTATATCATACTTTACATAAATTTGCAAATGAGACATTTTTCATAATTAATACAAGTTGCAGATTTATTTTAAATATGATAATATGATTTAAATAAAAAATTAAGGTATGGGAGTATTTTTATGAAAAAAGCTTATTGTGTGTTTGAAGGATTTAATAATGATGCTAAAAAGATTATAGAAAATGCAGGTATTGAATTAACAATAAATAATTCAAAAAACAGACCAAATGGGGAAGAGTTGATTTCTCTATTAAAGGAATATGATATTATAATTTTAGGTGTTTTTTCAAAATTAACAGCTGATATGATTCAGTATGTTAAAAAACCAAAAATAATAGCTACTTTATCAGTTGGCCTTGACCATATAGATAAAAGTTTCTTTGAATCACCTTTAGTTACAGTAGTTAATATAAAAACTGCAAATGCAATATCAGTTGCAGAACATATATTTTCATTAATTTTAATGCTAAATAAAAGAGGGTTTGAATCAAATCATTTAGTTATAGAAGGTAATGGACATAGAAATAATGTTCATGAAAGACCTGATGATATATCTAATAAAATATTAGGATTAGTTGGATGTGGTAATATTACAGCTGAAGTTATTAAAATTGCAAATGTGTTTAATATGAAAATAAAATGCTATACAAAGAATCCTGATAAACATACAGATATGTTAGATAAGGGAGTAGAATTTCTGTTTTTAGATGAAGTATTACAGGAAAGTGATATTATAAATGTTAGCATTCCATTAAATAACGAAACAAGAAACTTAATTTCTAAAGATAAAATCAAATTAATGAAATCAACAGCAACATTTATAAATACATCTAGAACTGAGGTTGTAGATACAGAAGCTCTTATTGAATATGCTGATTCATATGATACATTTTACGTTGGATTAGATATAGATGTAAATGAGTATAAAGATTTACTTAGTAAATATAGAAAAAATGTAGTAATAACACCACATATTGCAGGAATATCTAAACAGGCAGTATATAGAATGGATGTGGAATTGGCGGAAAATATTGTAAATCATATAAAAAACTTTTAATATATAAATTAAGCTAAAATATTAATTTTTGAAAATGAATGCTCATTTGTCAAAAATTAATTATTTTAGCTTTTAAACTTTTAATGAAAATTTAAGAAATTTTCATTAAATCGAAAAGATGCCTACATTATTTTCGTTTAGTACTCGAAAGAATTGTTTCTTATACTTTTTTATGATATAATTATTTACAAAATTAGGTATGAGGTAAAAAATGAAAGATAATATTGAAATAGAAAATTCATTAAATTATTGGAATAACCTATATGAACCAATAAAACGAGATGAAATAATTATGGATGATTGGTTAGAAAAATTTGATGATATAATAGATAAAACATCATCTCCAATAATTGACCTTGGTTGTGGTAAAGGAAATAATGCTTTATATTTAATTCAAAAAAATAGAAAAGTTATTTCTTGTGATCAATCAATAAATGCAATAAATAATATAAAAAACAACTTGCCTGAAATATATCAAGCTCTATGCTTTAATATGTTAGAAGGTTTGCCTTTTGATGACAATTATTCAGATATTATTATTGCAGATTTGTGTTTACATTATTTTAGAAATGATGACACATTTAAGATTATAAATGAAATCAAAAGAATCCTTAAACCTAATGGCCATTTACTTATACGAGTAAATTCAATAAATGATATAAATTTTGGCGCCGGTAAAGGAGAAGAAATAGAACATCATCTTTGGAGAACTGATGACGGAAGATTAAAAAGATTTTTTGATGAAAAAGATATTAAATTATTTTTTAATAATTTTGAAATTGCTTATATGCAAGAAAAAAGTCTTGATAGATTTTTTAATATAGAGAAAAAAATATATGAAATACATTTATTAAATACTAGATAAATAAATGTAGGGGCGGGCCTTGTGTCCGCCCGTGCTCTAAAGAAATTGCTGAATGTTATAATTAATAACAATAAATTTAAATTTTATTATAGGGTATTCCTATAAAGCACGGACGACCAATGGTCGCCCCTACAAATATATGATATAATTATTCCATATAAATACGAAAGGTGCGTGATATAAATTTATGATAGATTTAGAAGAAAATAAAAGCTTACTTATTGAATTAGAAAAGAAAATAATAACAATAGGTGATTCACTTTGACATTTCTAAATTAGAACAAGAAATAAAAGGATTAGAAGAACAAGTTAATCAACCTGATTTTTGGAATGATTCAGAAAAATCTACACCTATTATTACTAAATTAAAACGCTTACAAAATAAATTATCTTCTTATAATAAACTATTAGAAGATTTAACTAATTTAAAGGAATTAAATGAATTATTATTATTAGATAATGATGAAGAGCTAGGTAAACAACTATTAACTAGTTCTACAGATATCCAAAATAAAATAGAAAAACTAGAATTAGAAACTCTACTTTCTGGAAAATATGATAAAAATAATGCAATTATAACACTCCATCCTGGTGCAGGAGGAACAGAATCACAAGATTGGGCACAAATGTTATATAGAATGTATACAAGATGGGCGAGCAACAATGGTTTCACAGTAAAAGAATTGGATTTCTTGGAAGGTGATGAGGCAGGTATAAAAAGTGTTACAGCTTTAGTTAGTGGTGAAAATGCTTATGGATATTTAAAATGTGAAAAAGGTGTTCACAGACTTGTTAGAATATCACCTTTTGACAGCGGTGGTCGAAGACATACATCATTTGCATCATTAGAAGTTTTACCTGAAATTACAGATGATATAGAAATTGAAATTAATTCAGACGACTTAAGAATAGATACATTTAGAGCATCTGGAGCAGGGGGACAGCATATTAATAAAACTGATTCTGCAATAAGAATAACTCATATTCCAACAAATATTGTTGTATCTTGTCAGTCAGAGAGGTCTCAAACTCAAAATAAAGAAACTGCAATGAAAATGTTGAAATCTAAATTATTAGAATTAAAAGAAAAAGAACAAAAAGAAAAAATAGAGGATTTAAAAGGAGTTCAACATGATATAGCTTGGGGAAGCCAAATTCGTTCATATGTATTTTGTCCTTATACAATGGTAAAAGATCATAGAACTAATTATGAAGTTGGAAATGTAGAAGGTGTAATGGACGGAGATATTAATGGATTTATAGAAGAATATTTAAAACAAATGGCAAAAAAATAGTAGGGAACATATTTATAATTTATTTATATAATATAATAAGGCGTAAATTAACTATATTTAAAATTAGATATTGTTAATATAAATAAAAAAAGAGGTGCTACTTTATGGGAATAGTTGTACAAAAATTTGGAGGAAGTTCTGTTTCAAATACTGAAAATTTATATAAAGTTTGTAAACATATTACAGAAGAATATGATAAAGGAAATAATGTTGTAGTAGTTGTTTCTGCTCAAGGTAAAACAACTGATAGACTAATTAATGAAGAAAGTGAAATAACAAATGAGCCTAGTTTAAGAGAACATGATGTTCTAGTTTCTGTAGGAGAACAAATTTCAGCAGCAAAATTAGTTATGTGTTTAAATAAATTAAATTATAAAGCCATATCATTTATGGGATGGCAATTACCGATATATACTAACCAAAATTATGGAGATGCAAAAATTATTACAATTAATACAAAAAGAATTAGTGAAGCATTTGAAGAAAATAAAATAGTAGTTGTTGCTGGGTTTCAAGGAATAACTGAAGATGGAGATATAACTACATTAGGTAGAGGAGGATCTGACACAACTGCTGTAGCATTAGCAGCATTTTTAAAAGCTGAAAAAGCATATATATTTACTGATGTTGATGGGGTTTATTCTGATGACCCTAATAAAAATAAAAATGCTATAAAATATAAACAGCTATCATATAATGAAATGCTTGATATGGCTAATAATGGAGCAAAGGTATTGCATAATAAGAGTGTAGAATTTGCAAAACATTATCAAGTTCCAATTGTTGTAAAATCAACATTTAAAAATGGGGAAGGGACAATAATTAAATAGGATTGTAGGGGCGGCTATCAGCCGTCCGATTTTATTTGTTTTAAACAAATAGTTTATAAAACCATAATTTGACATATTTAACATAAAATGATATTATACTTGCACATGCACATTGAAAAAAAGATAGCTTGAAAGTTATCTCATAAGTTTGTTTTTTAGTTATTCTATTTTCATGTGCTCAAATATTACATTACAGAAAGGACAGAATTAAAATGGCAAAAAAAGATGTTCTTAGAATTGTCATCGAAGATGGTAAATTCAAGAGCGGCACAGAAGTCTTAACAGACAAACCATTTAAAGTTTCGCCAACAAAATTTTCTAAGACTGGCTGGAAATGCGAAATTCTTGCAGACAAATCACTTAAATGTGTCTGTGAAGAAAAACGAGTCGATGGAAAGCATTCTATTAAATATGTTATTGACTCAAACGGAGATTCAAAGCTGACTTTGAAAATTCCTGGCAAAGGAACAAAAGTATTGGCAGAAGGGAATGTTTTTATAAAAGCCAATAGTCTCACAAACGGCACATTGCGTTTATCAAAAAACAACGAGCTTCATAATCGAATTGCATTTTTTATTGAAGCATAAAAACGTAGAATATCTTTAACAAATCTTATGTAAAAAACAAGAGGCGGGCATCTATATTAGAACCTGCCTCTTGTTTTTTTATTTGTAGGGGCAGATACGCACATCTGCCCAGGGTCGCCGTAGGCGACGACCCCCTACAAAATTCGTATTACAATATCAATTAACTTTTTAGTTCTAAAATAGACAACCCCTGAATATATTTAATATATATGTTTTAAGGAGGAATTTCATATGTTAATTGAGGAGAGAAAACAAAATATAAATTCAAATATTATTCAAAATTTAATTTTAGAGAATAGAGAAAAATTAACAATTACAGGAGTATTAGATGTATTAAGTTTTGATGACCAAGTTGTTATTGTGGAAACTGATTTAGGTTTGTTAAATGTAAAAGGAGAAGGTTTAAGAATTAATAAATTAAGTATCGATACATCTGAAGTAATTGTAGAAGGGGAGATATACAATTTAGCATATTCAGATAAAAAGAATGATAAAACCAAAGAATCTTTGCTTGGTAAAATTTTTAAATAATAAGGTGTAAAAAAATGAATTCAGATGTTTATATATTTTTTATTTTCATTTTAGTAGGATTCATAATTGGAATTCTATTTGATATTTTTAGAATTTTAAGGAGAAGTTTTAAAACTAAAGATATAATTACATATTTGCAAGATATTTTATTTTGGTTAATTACAGGTGCCCTAATATTATATACTACTTTTAAATTTAATAATCGGAGAACTTAGATTTTTCTTATTTTTAGGCATGTTTATAGGATTTATTATATATATCATAACTTTTAGTAAAATTTTTATTTCTTTAAATGTTAAGATTATTCTATTTATAAAAAAAGTAGTAAATATAATAATTATCAAACCTATAATATTTATTTTTAATTTTTTTAATAAGAGATTAAAGAAACCAATATATTTTATTTTTGTCAATATAAGAAGAATGTTGTCGAAAATCAATTTAAAATCATTAAAATTCAATAAAAACGATAAAAATAAAGATTTTCAGAAGGATTTAATATAATTTTGTTGAATAATATTATTAGATGTATTATATTACTTAAGGAGTAGAGAAAATACAAATGAAAAAATTAGTAAAAAGAATTGTTATAGTTTCTATATTTATATATATATTATGTATTTTTATAAATCAACAAAAGACTTTAAATTCATACAAATCAACTCAAGCATATTATCATGAACAAATAGAAGAACAAAGTGAATATCAAAAAAAATTAGAAGAAACAAAAACAAATATAAATTCTAAAGAATATATTGAAAAAATGGCAAGAGAAAAACTTGACATGTATTTGCCAAATGAAACAGTATATGTCGATGTTGAAAAATAAATTTAGGTAGGTTTTTACCTACCTTATATTTTGATTTCTTAAATTTCTAAAATTTTCCAAATGATTTAAAATAATAAGATTAAATAGGGGGCAAAATTCATGGATTTAAATGAATTATCTTTAACAGAACTTAAAGAAATAGCTAAAGAAAAAAATTTAAAAAACATCTCAAAATTAAAAAAAGAAGAGTTAATTAATGAACTTTCAAATTTAGAAACAATTCAAGAATCTTCTGAAACTACATCTAATGTTGAAGAAGGATACAAATTAAGTGAAGGAGATGAAATAGTTGAAGGTATTTTAGAAGTTCTACCTGATGGGTATGGATTTCTAAGAGGTGACAATTACTTACCTACACCTAAAGATGTATATGTATCTCCTGTACAAATAAAACGTTTTAGATTAAATACTGGTGATATTTTAAAAGGAATAAAAAGAACTCCTAAAGACGGAGAAAAATTTCCAGCACTAATTTATGTAGGAGAAGTGAATGGACAACATCCTGAAAATGCTATGAAAAGACGTTCTTTTGATGATTTAACTCCTATATATCCAAATAAAAGATTAAAATTAGAAACTAATAATTCAGAATATACAATGAGACTTATGGATTTACTTTCACCAATAGGTAAGGGACAAAGAGGAATGATTGTTGCTCCACCTAAAGCAGGTAAAACTACAATTTTGAAAAAAATAGCAAATAGTATAACTGCAAACAATCCTGAGGTAGAACTTATAGTTTTATTAATAGATGAAAGACCAGAAGAAGTTACAGATATGAGAAGGTCTATCAATGGACATGTTATATATTCAACATTTGATGAATTACCTGAACATCATGTAAAAGTTGCTGAAATGGTATTAGAAAGAGCTAAAAGATTAACTGAGCAAAAGAAAAATGTTGTAATATTACTAGATAGTATTACAAGATTAGCAAGAGCTTATAACTTAGTAATACCAAGCTCTGGAAGAACACTTTCAGGTGGTTTAGACCCTACAGCACTACACAAGCCTAAACGTTTCTTTGGTGCAGCAAGAAATACTGAAGATGCAGGAAGTTTAACAATACTTGCTACAGCACTTGTTGAAACAGGAAGTAGAATGGATGACGTTATATTTGAAGAATTTAAAGGAACAGGAAACATGGAAGTTCACTTAGATAGAAAACTTTCTGAAAAGAGAATTTTCCCTGCAATTGATATAAATAAATCTGGAACTCGTAGAGAAGATTTACTATTATCTGAAGAAGAATTAGATACAGTGTTTAACTTAAGAAAATCAATGGCAAATATGAATATTCAAGAAATGACAGAACAACTAATTGACCAAATTATAAACACAAAAAATAATGAGGAATTTATACAAAAAATGAAGGTGTTTTTTAAATTATAAAATTTAATTTGTATGTTAGGCGACATAAATCGTCAAATGAAAAAAGAAAGGAGTAACTCAGAATGGTAAAATTAGTAATATTACTTATAATAATTTTGCTTATTTTTCTTTCTAATGTACCAAGTATAAAAAATATGTTATCAAAAAAGCCACAAAAAGCTAAAAAAGCTCGAAAAGTTCGTGAAGTAAAAGAAAAAAGAGATTGGGGGAATTTTTCAATGAAAAAATATAAAAATATAATAATTGTATCAATAATTTTAATCTTACTTTTAATTGTTTTATTTGCTAGTATAAAAACTGTACCAACTGGTTCTGTTGGTGTTAAAACAAGATTTGGTGCTGTTCAAGATTCTGTAATCACAGAAGGTATAAATTTAAAAGTACCATTTATTGAAAAAATAGTTTTAATAAATTGCAAAACTCAAAAAATAGATATAACTTCTGAAAGTAGCACTAAAGATATGCAAACAGTTAATGTTACAATAGCAGTTAACTACAATGTAAATAAGGACACTGCAAACTCATTATATCAAGAAGTTGGTTTAAATTATGAAGATGTTATAATTCAACCTGCAATGTTAGAAAGTATTAAAGCAACAATGGCTCAATATACAGCTGAAGAGCTAATTACAAGAAGAAGTGAAGTAAGTGAACAAATAAAAGCAACATTAATAAGCAAAATTTCAAGTAGAGGATTTACTGTTACTGGATTTAACACAACAGATATTAATTTCTCAGATGCATATAATCAGGCAATAGAACAAAAAGCTGTTGCACAACAACAAGTTGAAACAGCAAAAGCAAACTTAGAAAAACAACAAATTGAAAATCAAAAAAGAATTTCAGTTGCAGAAGCAGATGCAAAAGTTATGGAATTACAAAATTCTCAAATAACAGAAAATACTTTAAGATTAAAAGAATTAGAAAATGAAGAAAAATATATAGAAAAATGGAATGGTTCTATGCCAAGTACAATGTTAAGCGACAGTGTTTCAACAATGTTTGGAGTTAACTAATTACATAAAAAATAGAGAAGAGGAGGACGGATAATTAAATTATTCGTCCCTTTTAATATTCACTTTCAGACATAACATCAATTATAGTTTGTTTTATTATTTCAATATCTTCATCATAATTTTCTTTTACTTCTATATGTAATAATTTAATATTTACACTTTCAAACAATTCATTTAAAAAGTTATCTCTTTTTTTTCTAGATTTTGAATTATGTGTTGTGTCATCTAATTCTATACAAAGCCTTGCTCTACAACTTTTTTTATCAGCAATAACAAAATCTATACTTTTACTTTTTATTTTATTAAATTCTTCATAATTATACTTTTTATATTTTGTTTCAATTAAACTATATAAACTTACTTGTGTAAGTAGATTCAAATCCATTGCATCAATTAATTTTTGTAATTCCTTAAAGAAATTTAATTCATTAAGAGATATTATATATCTTTTTGCATTATATTTTTCTTCACAATAATTCATAGAAAAGCCTCCTTTTAATAATTTTAACATATATTTTTATTCCTTATTGTCATAATTTGTCGAAAACATATTAATTAGTTATTAGTAGAATAGAGGAGTAGGGATATAATTGTTATATATAAAATGTTTTACAAAATTAAATTTTTATTAATTGTAAATTATAAATTTTTGCAAAAAAGTTATAATTAAATTTTGATATATATTTAAAATAAAAAAACTAAAGAAAAATCAAATCATATTGTAATATTAAAAAATTATATATAAAAATATTTAGGAGATTACTTTTATGAAATCCGTTTGAGTAAATCCAAGAGCGCGAGGAGATAGAGAGATTCTATCATAATTTTTCAGTTTCAAACATTGCGCAAAATCAAAGTTTTGTGCAAAAGGAAATAGGACAAACACGTATTTAACCTTACATTCTTATTAATGTAACTTTATTACTTTTTAAATAAAATAGCTTAAAAACGATTCTGACGCGTCATAATTTTAACTTAATCTATAATCTTTATATAAATTTTAAATTTGAAAAATTTTTAATTACAATTTATATCAATTATCTATAAAATTTCAAAAAAAATTCCTCAAACCCTTATATATAAATTTTTAGCCAATTTTGCAGACAACAAACTATATGCCTCTTTTTTAAAAACAGCTTAAAATTGATTCTCGTGCGTCGCTTTTTAGGCCATTTTTCAGTACTTTCAGAGATTTAATAAAATTATACAAATTTCATAATTTGGCTATAAAATCTACTAATTATATAATTTAATTATTTTTAAAATTCGATTTAAATCACATTTATACATTTAAACTATTAAGTTTATATTATAACAAATTAAATTGCTTAAAAACGATTTTGAAGGTTTATAAATAATAATTATAATTTAATATAATGAAATTTATTTTCTAATTAAATATAAAATTTCGCAAACAACAAATGTTCGTTTTTTGAGATAGTATTAATTTTAATTTTAAAACAAAAAATTCTAAAACTAAATTTTAATTAATTTTTAGAATTTTATTTTTATAATTTATTTTATTATTTTTAAATTTTATAAAATTTATTTTAAAGAAAATTTTTTCTATTCCTAAATTGATTATAAATAGTAACAAATTAATTATTTATAATCAATTTAACTACACTGTTTCCCCTACTCTAGTTAATTATTACTGCAAACAAAAAAGAGCTAATTTCTTAGCTCTTTTTTGTTTATTTAGACTTACACTTATATGTTCCAATTTCATTTCCTTCTATATCTAAAATTTCCCAAATTTCACCTTTTCTAAACGCACCTAATAATTTTGGTTTAACCCTTAACTGGTTATCTAATATATTATTAATTATTCCAAATAAATTTGATTTAACTCCAAAATGCTTATCTAATACAAATTCTATATTATAAAAGCTAAATTCATCGTATTCAAAACCCTTAACAATTTCTCCTTTTGTATTTATAATACCTATTTTATTATTAAGATTTGCTAATAGAAAATTGTTATTTGCAGTTTCCATTAAGTTATCATATTTAAATTCTACTAATATGTTACCATTTTTATCAATGCATCCGTATTTTTTATTCTTTTCTACTATTAAATATTCATCTATAATTCCATCAGAATTAAAATCAAAATTTAATGGCTGATCAAATTCAAAATTTATAATGACATTTCCATTTTTATCTATGCATCCCCATTTATCATTCAATTTTGCTGTTAATAATTCAATAGTTTCATAATTTTGTATCTCATCATATATAAAATCCACAACAAGTTTTCCGTTTTTATTAAAAATTCCATATTTTTCGTTTTTTTGCCCAATTAAAAAATCATTATTAAACTTCTGGTCACTTATTTTAAATTCGGTTTCAAAGTCTATAGCCTTTTTCCCTGATTTATCTATAAAAAAATTCCAGTTATCTTTATAAACTAGTGCTACATCTTCTCTAAATTCTGGCATATCTGTAAAAAAATTAAATTCATTTTTAAAATGTTCTTCATTATCTATATCATATTCATATTGGAAATCTATAACTATATTTCCTTGTTTATCTAAAAATCCAATTTTATTTCCTTTTTTTGCTGATATAAGTCCTTCTGAAAAGTTTCCAATTCTATCATATTCAAAATTTATAACTGTGTTTTCATTTTTATCTATACATCCACATTTACCGTCTTTTTTAGCAACTATCATATCTTCTAAAAAATAATTAGCTAAATTATCATATTCAAGATTTATAATTATATTTCCTTTTTCATCTATAAATCCATATTTTCCATCTTTTATTACTTTTATTAATCCATCTGCTGTTTCATGATAACCAACATCTTCATATTCATAATTTGAAATTATTTCTTTTGTTTGTAAATTTATAATTTTAACTGTTTCATCTTTTTTAAAAGAGATAAATTTATCTTGTTCGTTATCTGAAATAATTTGTGGATTAGAAATAGATATTTCTTCAAATATTATATTTCCTTTAGTATCAATTATTTTATATAAATTCTCTTTATTAATTAAAATTAGGGTATTGTTAATATGATTCTTATATTCCATTTCTCCAAAACTACAAATGGTTTCTCCATATTTGTTTACAAGTTCAAATACAGTTTTATTTTCTTTGTAAATAGTTACACCTAAAGTTCCGTCTTCTCCAATATATTCAATTGTATCATATGTATCATAATACTTATATTCTTTAGAATTAATGTTTTCTTTTTCATTATCAGTTTTCTTTTTTTCAAAATGGTTCCATATTATGATGTAAAATCCAATTGATATTGCTACAATTATAAAAAATATTAATATAACTGTTTTTAAACTGATTTTTAGTATTTTCTTTTGTTCTTCCATATTTTTTCTCCTCAAATTATTTTATTAAATTTAATATATCATAAATCTAAGTTTTAAACAATATTATTTAAATAGAAATATAATTTAGAATAAAATCATGTGGAAAAAAGTGAGCTATTGTCAAAGTTTTGCGCAAAAAGGAATAGGGATAAAATATTTGGACTGCCTCTATCGGTGTCCACTACCACTATCTCGCTAAACCTATCCGCTTGGTGTAGCTTTATTATTTAATAACTTATATTACTTCTTTAATAAAATGTCTTAAATCTAATTTTAAAGCGTCTAATTTTTGTAATTTTAATTTTCATTTATAATTAAATTTTATTTCTATATAATTTTTATATTAGTTCTTAAATTTTTATCAAAATTTCGCAAATCCTTCAAATCGCTTATTTTGCGTTATTTTGCAGACAACAAACTATATGCCTTAAAAATAAAAACGGCTTAAAATCGATTCTCGTGCGTCGTTTTTTGAGCCATTTTTCAGTACTTTTAGAGATTCATTAAAATTACTAATTTATCTATAAATTTCACTAAAAATCAATAAAATTAATTGGATTCATAAAATCAAAATTTAAAAGTTAAATATAATTAAATGATAAATTTCAGGTCAATAA
The DNA here is from genome assembly GCA_017437145.1 of Clostridia bacterium. Lineage (GTDB taxonomy): Bacteria > Bacillota > Clostridia > TANB77 > CAG-508 > CAG-452. The sequence goes on from JAFSBT010000003.1 coordinate 157,163, forward strand.
ATTAAAACGATTAAAATTGAATTTAAACGTTTTAAAAATGAAATTATATATAAAATTGTTTATTGTAAAATTATAAGATGCAAAAATTACAAATTCAAACAATATATTTTACAATAATTTACCAAACAACAAATGTTCGCTTTTGAGATAGAGTAAATTTTAAAAAATCAAAATTTAATAAATTCTAGAATTTTATTTTTCTTTTAAGAAGTTATAGTTTTTATTTCTTAATAAATTTTATTATGTTCTAATTTATAAATATTAGTTTAATAATATTTATATAGCTCTATTCCCTCTGCTCTGCTTGATTTTAGCACCAAATAAAAAAAGAGCTAATTTCTTAGCTCTAATAAATTTTATTCCCATTCAATTGTTCCCGTTGGCTTTGGAGTTAAATCATAAAGTACTCTGTTTACATTCGGAACTTCTGATATTATTCTTTTTGTTATATGTTCTAAAAGTTCGTATGGTATTTGTTCAATTGTTGCTGTCATAGCATCAACTGTATTAACAGCACGAATGATTACAGGATATTCAAATGTTCTTTTATCATCTTTAACACCAACTGATTTAAAATCTGGTATAGCAGTAAAGTATTGCCATACTTTTCCTTCAAGTCCATTTTTTGCAAACTCTTCTCTTAAAATAGCATCTGATTCACGTACAGCTTCAAGTCTGTCTTTTGTAATTGCTCCTAGGCATCTTACTCCTAGTCCTGGTCCTGGAAATGGTTGTCTATATACCATAGTATCTGGTAAACCTAAAGTGTTTCCAACAACTCTTACTTCATCTTTATAAAGAAATTTTAATGGTTCAACAAGTTCAAATTGTAAATCTTCTGGTAAACCTCCTACATTATGATGAGCTTTTACTCCATGACTTTCTATTATATCTGGATAAATTGTACCTTGTGCTAAAAATTCTATTCCTTCTAGTTTACGAGCTTCTTCTTCAAATACTCTTATGAATTCTGCACCTATTATTTTACGTTTTTGTTCAGAATCTGCAACTCCTGCAAGTTTATCTAAGAAACGGTCTATTGCGTCAACATAAACTAAATTTGCATCCATTTGATTTCTAAATACTTCAACAACTTCTTCTGGCTCACCTTTTCTTAATAGTCCATGATTAACATGTACACATACTAACTGTTTTCCAATAGCTTTTATTAATAATGCTGCAAGAACTGATGAATCAACCCCTCCTGAAAGTGCTAATAGTACTTTTTTATCTCCAACTTGTTTTTGAATATTCTTTATTTGTTCATCAATAAATTCTTCAGCTAATTCTTTTGAATTAATTCTTTTCATAGTTTCTGGTCTAATATTATTATCCATTTTTATTCCTCCAATTTTATGTTTTTAAAATTAATACTAAAATTGTATTACAAAAATCAATAAAAATCAATAATTAGTAAAAAAATATATAATATTTTTACCATGGCATAAAATAACACCTACCTTACGATAAGTGTTATTTTATCATATTTTAAAATATAAATATTTTACTTATGAAATTTTTTATAACGCTCATTATTTTATTAATTATTTTTATTATAAAAGTTTCTGATTTCTCTTCTTCTTTTTCTACTTCTATGATTTCATCTTCTATTTTATCTTCTTCCTTAATCTCTGTATCTTCTATATTTTTAGATATAATATTAAATTCTTTTGTTATATATCCACTATAATTACCAATTCCATTAATTCTAATTGTCGCAGTTCCAACATTAATGTTGTTAGAATAATATATATCATAATCAATATTTTCTACTAATTCTTTATTCTGAGATTTTACTATTACTTCTGGAAAAATTTCCTCACCTGTATAAGTTATATTTTTTTCTTTTAAAATTACTTCATCTATTTCTTTTTTGTTAATTATAAACATTTCTGTTACTTCGCCAGAATAGTTTCCTATTCCAGTAATATAAATTCTTCCTACACCTGCATTAATATTAGATTCATAAGATACTTCAAAATCCATACCATTTTTTAATTTTATATTTTTATAATATAAATCAACATTTGGTTTAATTTCTTCTCCTGTATATTCAAATTCTTTTTGGTAACTTGTTTTATAATTATTTGAAAAATATCTTGGCATTATTTTGAATTCGCCTTCTTGAGTACAATATTTATATTTTCCTTTACCTTTAATTACAAAATCTACTGTTCCTACATTTATATTATTTTCACAAGTGATTTCATAATCATCTTCTGATAATCTTTTATTTGTAATTTCATCAATAATTACTACATTAGGTTTAATTTCTTTACCTGTATAATATTCATCGTAAATTACATCGATTTCAAAATTATAAATTTTTTCATAAATTGGAGTTACTACCATATCTTTAGTAACTTTTGCAGGTTCTAAATCCCAACCAGCAAATATATATCCATCTTTTTTAGGTGCTTCTGGTAAAGTAAAACTACTACCTTCCTTTATGTCTTTTGTTTCTATAATATTACCATCATAATCTACAAATATTAATTTTATAATATTATTATCTGCTGAATATCTTTCTACAGAAACTTTATTAGCACTTGTTGTATGATAACTTATATCATCATCATATTGTATTTCTTCAACATTTTGTTCATTATTATCAAACTTATATCCTGAAGCTAATAATTTATTTAATGAAAATTCATCGCCACCAACATATATACCAGGTGTTTGTTTATCATTTCCTTTAAAAGTTCCACCTTTTAATTGTACGTTTTCAGCATAATAGCTAAACCAAATATATAATCCTGCATGTTTTCCAGTAAATTCACCATCATTTATTATTACTATTGGTTGTTCATATGTAAAAGGTTCAAAATTAACTTCTAAACCACTTTTAAATAATCCACCATTGATAATTAAACTTCCTCCTGATATTACCACTGTATCTGAAATTACTCCATCATCTATTTGAACAAGTGCATCATTAGAAATATAGAATGATGAAATTCCTGGTTCCTTACTAGTAATTTTACAATTTTCAATTTTTAAAACTCCATTATAGCATGATATAGGTGAACCTTCTGAAATTAACTCACCCTTATTTGTATCATCTTTAATTGTAAGATTTCCACCAAACATGTAAAAAGCTGTATTATAATTTTTTGTATAAGATATACTTTTTCCATTCATATCAATTATATATTTTCCACTTTTAAAAATTAAATTATCTTTTAAATCAATATCATTTAATAATTTAATATATTCTTCATTTACTTCAATGTTTTTCTTTCCTAAAATATTTACTAAGTCATTAATATTATTAATTTCTGTAGATGCATTTACATTTAATGTTCCAATTGTAATAAAAAGTATAAATAATATTCCTATAAAAATTATTTTTTTATTTTTCAAAATAATTCCTCCTTAATTTATATATACGCCAATATTATACTATTAATTTACATAAAAGTCAATTGTTGTTTTGTTGCAAAGAGCATTAAAAAAGAAAACAGTAAAAATATATAAAAACAAGAGCTAATTTCTTAGCTCTTGTTGCTCATTAATATTTATCTACATTTTATTAGGAATTCTTATCGCCATTATATATAATAATTTTTTATTAATTTCACCTACTATATATGATAATTTCATCCATGATTCTTGTTTTTCTATATTTTTTTCACTCAATATTCTACAATTGTTATAGAAATTATTATATGCTGAATTTAAATCAAACAAATAATTCACAATTTCTGATAATGATTTTCTTTTATATGCATCCATAATTATATCTGGCAATCTAATTATTTGGAGCATTAATAGTTTTTCATCTAAGGTATTTGTATTTATAAGCTTTCCTATTTTTATATTATTTTCTTGTGCTTTCCTTAATAATGAATTTATTCTTACAGCAGAATATAAAACATATGGTCCTGTTTTTCCTTGATTATCTGTGAACTTATCAACATCGAAAACATAATCGGTAGTTCTATTGGAAATAGCATCTGCATATTTAATTGCACCATCAGCAATAATGGCAGCTATTTCTTCTTTATTTTCTATTTCAGAATTTATTTTAGCTAATGCAGCTTTTTCAGTTAATTCTAATAATTCTGATAATCTCATTACTCCACCATCTCTAGTTTTAAATGGTTTCCCATCTTTTCCATTCATTGTACCAAATCCTGCATGATAAAGAAGAGTATCTTCTTTTACTATCCCAGACTTATATGCTGCTCTAAAAACTTGTCTAAAATGAAGTTCTTGTCTTCCATCTACAACATACCATATTTCATCAGGATTAAATTCTTCCATTCTTTCATATATTGTAGCAAGTTCTGTTGCTTGATATCCAACAGAATCACTTTTTGTTTTTACAATAACTGGAGGAATTTCTGTTGAATCTGTTTCTTCATTTACTTCTATAATTTTCGCACCATCACTATCTTTTAATAAATTATTTTTTTCTAATTCTTCAATCATTTTAGGAATAGATTTGTGACAGTCGCTTTCTCCTCTCCATAATTCAAAATGAACATCTAGTTTTTCATAACTTTTTTTCAAATCCTCTACTGATATTTCAACAAGTTTTTTCCATAATTCATAATATCCTTTATGTCCTTCTTTATAATCGTTTTGAAGAATTGAGGTTGCTTCTCTAGCTTCTTCCATTCTTTCTTCATCTTCTTTTGCTTTAGCTGTAGCTGTAGGATATATTTCATTTAAATCATCAACTGTAACTGGACTTTCAGCTGGATATTCTCCAGTGTAATTGTTATCAAAATAAACTAAATCTGGATATCTGTATTTTATTTCAGATATAATCATACCCATTTGTCTTCCCCAGTCTCCTAAATGCACATCTCCTATTACATCATTTCCAAGTTCAATTGCTAATCTTTTTAGTCCTTCTCCAATTATAGCAGGTCTTAAGTGTCCAACATGTAACGGCTTTGCAACATTTGGTCCACCATAATCAACAAGTATTTTCTTTTTATTTGAATTGTATTTTTTTAAATCTATATTTGAAAAATTTTCTTCTATATAAGTAGCTATATAATCTTCTTTTAAAGAAATATTGATAAATCCTGGTCCATCTACAGATATTTCTTTAAACATATCATTTTGTTTTAATTCATTTACTATTTCTTCTGCAATCATTCTTGGATTTTTTTTATATTTTTTTGCTAGATTAAAAGCTTCGTTACATTGAAATTGTGATAAGTCTGGTCTGTCTGATATTTTTACAATTTCATCATTAACTTCATAATCATTATTTATAAAAGTATTTTTAACAATCTCATTTATTTTTTTTATTAAAGACATATAAATTATCCCCTTTGCTAATAATTTTCAAATATTTTATCATATTTATAAAGATATTTCAATTAGAATAGCATATTTAATTGGTGTTTCTACTATAATGTAATAATTATAAATTTTAATAAAATACGACAAGGGCGATTTGAATTTTCAAATCACCCTTGTCGTATTTTTTAATTAATGTTAAATTGTTTTGAAATATTTAAGAAAATCAACTGCAGAAATCGTTTTATAATCTTTTACTGTTCCATTATTATCTTTAATTCTTAAATAAATAATATCAGTAAAACACATTCTAGCCTCAGCTGTATATAAACCTGTAAAATCTGCATTGAAATCTTTTATAAATTCTTCAAAACTCTTCAAGAAAACATTTCGTGTTGCTACTTCTGTAAAATTATTATTCAGTTGTTTTGAAACAACAATAACTGCAAATAAGTTGTATACATATTTCAGTCCTAAAATACAGAAAAATTCATTAATAATAAAAAGTATTGAGCCTAAGATTACAAACAGTTCTGCTCTTATAACTGTATTCATGAAATTTTCATAATTATTAAAACCATTAACAATTATTGTAGTTAAAATTGAAGAAATAACAACACAGATTAATACTTTGGTTATCAGCATAATTGAAAGTTTTTGCTTCATAAAAATTCCCTCTTTCGCTATTCAATCACCTGAAAATATCTGCAAAAATCAGTTGCCGATATAACTTGTTCATCTGTTACATTATCATTTTTGTCTTTAAATCTCACATGAATATACTCAAAATCATCCATTCTTACTTCTGAGGTATAAAAATCAAGAAAATTAGTTTTTTTAAAATTTTTCTTAAATCCCTCGAAATCTTTCGGCAGTTTTTTCTTTGGTTGAAATTGAACATATTCATTATTGAGTATTTCCTTCAAAGCAAAAATAGCATTGTTTTCTGTAGTGCAACTTTTTGCTTGTAATAAAAAAATAAGTCCCAAAACATCAACTATAAGTATTAAAACCCAGTGCCCAATTTGGTTATAATCTCCTGATTTATAGCAATCTTTAATTAAAGCTAATGTCAGAACAAGGCACACAATACCCAAGAAAAATCTTACAGCAGCATTTCCAAGCATTGTTGTTGAACGTTTTTCCATGATAAAATCCTCCTGATTTTAAAGTATGTAATTATTTTTGAACTCATACAAATCAATGATGTCATTGAAAACTTCACCATGTTTATTTGTAATTCTTAAAGTGATAGCTTCATTTTCATCCATTTTTGCTTCAGCTTTATAATCTTCTCTGTGAAGAATTATTATCTGATGTGAATCAAAATGATTACTTGCTTTGATCTTTACATGTTTGAATTCATTGCTAAGTTTTTTTGAAATACGCCATGTATCAACACTTCGTATTATAATTGATATTAATTTATCAGAAAAATAGCATGAAATTGCTACACTGACAATTGCAATCATTATAAGTATAAATGCAACAATAGCGGTAAAAATATGCTGACTTGACCAAATTATATTATCCGAAAAACATATTATCTTCAATAAAAATATTGATATTAAAAACGCTATTATTGAAAATACTGTCCGGATAGTGTATTTTTTTACTGTTTCCTTCCTTTCTTTTTTTAACATAATTAAAAACCTCCTTTTTGATGTCTATATATCATGAACTCCTTTGCCAAGGGAGATAATTTTTTTACTAAAAAAATTATTATGTAGATTATATCATAAAATACATATGTTTTCAAATATTTCTGTACATTTGACTATTTTAATGATATATTTAAGATAGTTTAAAGGAGATGAGAATATTGATTCCAAGAGAAGCTAATCCTACTTTTTTAAATTCATTCTTAGATTATAGTATTACAATATTAAACAAATCACCAAATACAATTAAAGAATATAATTATGATATTGCTAATTTTTTAAAATTTATAGAATTAAATACAAACCCAACCAAAGAAGTTGATTTAAGTGAAATTGATATATCGAATATGGATATTAGTAAAATCAAAGATATTAAATTAGAGGATATTCATAGATATATTTCTTATATGGCTACTATTTTAAAAAGTAGCGCTTCTACTCGTGCTAGAAAAGTATCAGCTTTAAGAGTTTTTTTTAATTATTTATCAAATAAATCAAAATTAATTGATACAAACCCTGCTCAAAATTTAGAAACACCTAAAATTGGAAAAAGAATACCTAAATATTTATCCTTAGATGAAAGTATGCAACTTCTTGATGTTACTCATGATGAAAATAATCGTAATAACTTAAGAGATTATGCTATTATAACTTTATTTTTAAATTGTGGTATGCGTTTGTCAGAATTAGTAAATATTGATATTACTGATATAAATTTCAATGATTGTAAACTTAATGTTATAGGAAAAGGTAACAAAGAACGTACTATATACTTAAATAAAGCATGTTTAAATGCTATTAACGATTATCTTAAGGTTAGACAAACAAAAACACTTAAAACCGATTCTCGTAAAGCATTATTTTTAAGTGAGCGACGTGAAAGAATAAGTAATAGAACAGTTCAAACAATTGTAAAAAATGAACTTAGGAAAGCTGGTTTAGATATAAATAAATATTCTGTTCATAAATTAAGACATACTGCAGCAACACTTATGTATCAATATGGCAATGTTGATATACGTGCTTTGCAAGAATTGTTAGGCCACGAAAGTATATCTACTACAGAAATTTATACTCATGTTGATAATAGTCAAGTAAGAAATGCAGTTGAAAGTAATCCATTAGCTAATTTTAAATAAGAAAGGCATTTATCTAAGTGTCAAACTTTGAAGAATTTTTCCGTTTTTCCATGAGAATACCTCCATGTGATATAATAAATTTGTATAAATACAAATGTTATTATATCATGTTTTACATAATATGTAAATGTTTTTAATTATATAATTGGAACTTTTAACTCTTGGTTTGCTTGTATATTACTATTCTCTAAATTATTTATTTTAATTAAATCGTTTATAACAAACCTTATATCTTCGTTTTTATAATAATCATTTGTTTTTAATTGCATACTTGCTATGCTCCATAAAGTATCACCTGATGATACATATATAGTTTTATATTCTGTAACTTTATAAGAAAAACTTGCTTTAGATATAATTAATGAAATTATAAAGATTATTCCTAATATTAATAATATACTTCTAATAAATTTTTTTGTATTGACAATTTTCATAAAATACCTCCTTTTTAGATTATATAATAGGTTATCCATATTTTTATTATTTATTAGATAACCTATTGTATACTCCTTTGCCCTATTATCTAATTTTAATTCGGTTCGTTTTTGTGCGAACATTTATTTGTTATAATTATAATTAAACATTTGTTCGTTGTCAATACTTTATTTAAAAATTTTGATATAAAAGGCTCTATAACATATAAACCATGTTATAGAGCTTTAATTTATTTTATCTTGTTCTTTTTATAAAAAACATATGAACATATTGAAATCATCATAATCGATGCTATAAAAATTAGTATATATTTACTCCCGGCTTTAGGAATATTTGTTGTTGCCGTTGTGCTGTCTTTTTGAACATAAACTTCTTTTTCTACTACTTTTTCTACTTCTACAGGAACTTCCTTTTCAACTACTTTTATTACTTCTTTTTCTACTTCCACTGTCACTTGTTCTTTTTTTACAATTTTAGGAACTATTGTTGCTGTATCAGATGCTAACAATTGCTTATCCTTATAGCTTGTTGTTACTGTTACTGTATTCGTAATTCCATCTTCTTTTTCAATGTCATTTTTCGTTATAGTATATGTTCCTTTTAATGTTTCGCTTTTTCCTGCTTCCAATTTTTCTATAGTTTTATTAATTCCTAACATTTCATCTTTGACAACTAAATTTTCTAAGTCAACATTTCCAATGTTTTCTACTAATATTGTATAAGTAACTTCATCCCCTTCCTCAACAACCGTTTTATCTGATGTTTTTGTAACTTTAAGGTTAGGAAATTCTTTTTCAACTTCTACTTCAGTTTCAATTTCTTCTTTTATTATTATTTTTGGTACTATTGTTGCAGTTGCAGATGCAGATAAATTATTTTCTTTATATTTAGCAGTTACTGTTACTGTATTTGTAATTTCTTTTTCGTTCTCTATATCAATTTTTGTTACTGAATATGTTCCTGTCAGTATTTCACTTTTTCCAACATCTAAAGATTCTATTGTTTTATTTATATTTAACATTTCATCTTTTACTACTACATTTGATAAATTTACATTTCCGATATTTTCTACTGATATTGTATAAGTAACTTTATCTCCTTCTACTACAACTGTTTTATCTGCTGTTTTTGTAACTTTTATATTTGGATATTCTTTTTCTAATTCAGTTGTGGTTTCTTTTATTGTAATTGTGTCTATTATTGTATGTGTAGCTGTCAATGGTTTGTTATTATAATTTGTAGATAATAAAGGTTGTTTTCCTGATATTGTATTACCTACAACATAAAGATTTCTAAAAATTCCATAGTTGTAATTTACATCTAAAGAAATGCTGTATTCTCCTGGTTTTTCAAGTATTGTTTTATCTAATTCTATATAAAATTCTCCATTATTATTTGTGTTTACTTTATATAAATCATTTGAAATTTCCTTATCGTTTATATTTAATTTATAACTTTCTATATAATTTTTATTATAATTTGTAAAAGTAAATGGCCCTATTTTATTTTCAGTTAGATTAGTTTCAGCTTTTGTTTCATCTATGGTAATTTGTTTTGGTCTAGTATATTTTGAATTTTCTCTTGCAGTTTTTAACATTGCAAAATAATATGCTTTAAGTGCTTTTTGAATATTTTCATTATCACTATTATTATCATAAAAATTAAAATGTTTTCCTCCGGCTCCATTGTTATCACGCCATAAGCAAAGTATATTACCATCACATTCAGTATAATAACTTCCATTATAATTATGTTTCACATTCATATGTGATTTAACTAAATTTTCTGCTTCTTCTACACCTGAAGCATTTGAATCAGTTACAGTATTTCGTACTAATTGCCACATTATAGCAATATTCAATTCTATAATTGCATCCTCAAATTTGTTAATATTTATTGCTTTAAACATTGTATTATCTATCCACTCATCTGTGATTACAATATTATGTGAGTTTTTTAAATAATCTTTTTTACTTTTTATAATATTTTTTATTGTTTTAATATTTTCTTCTTTTAGAGCAGTTGCATTTTCATTATTATATTGCCATAAATACATATTGTCTGCAAACCATACTGTAGAATTATAGTCTGCTTCAGTTTCAAAAATATTAAATTTTGTTGTATTATCTATTTTTAAAAAATCAGATATATGTTTTTCATCAATCAATTCTTGAGAAGTACTTCTATATGTACCTGCATCCATACAATATAAATTTAAATAATTTGATTTTTCATCAATAAAAATATTTCTTGTATGTCCATCCCAAGTAATGGTATTTCCTTCTTTATCTTTTGGTGGTCTTGAAGATATTACTGCTGCACCATTTGCTGCTTCTACTTTCATAGATAAACATATAGGCATTATTATTGTTATAATCATAAATACAATTAAAATCTTCTTACAGTTCCTCATTTGTATAAAATCCTCCATTTTTTTACCTTAATTATATATTATATTAAACAAATCAAGATTTCTATAACAATTCTGTGATATTTATATTACAATTCGATAACAAAAAAACGCTCATTTGAGCGTTTTTTTGTATATTGTATTATGATTTATATGAATTATCTATCTCTTTTAGCATTACATCGTGTGCTCCACCTTCTGAAATACTTACTTCAGATACCATAGTTAATCTTGCATTTTTATGAAGCTCTGGTATTGTTATTGCTCCACAGTTACACATTGTTGATTTGATTTTAGCAACTGTAACATCAAGATTTTCTTTTAATCCACCTGCATATGGTATATATGAATCTACACCTTCTTCAAAAGCAAGCTTATTTTTAGCTTCTCCACCTAAGTCATATCTTTGCCAGTTTCTCGCTCTATTTGACCCTTCTCCCCAATATTCTTTAACATAGTTATTTCCAATTTTCACAACTCTTGTTGGACTTTCATCAAATCTTGCAAAGTATCTACCCATCATTACATAATCAGCACCCATTGCTAAAGCTAAAGTTATATGATGATCATATACGATTCCACCATCTGAACATACTGGAATGTATATACCTGTTTCTTCGAAGTATTTATTTCTTTCATCAACAACTTCCATTAATGCACTAGCTTGTCCACGACCAATTCCTTTTGTTTCACGTGTTATACAGATTGAACCTCCTCCAACACCAACTTTTATGAAATCAGCTCCAGCATCAGCTAAATATCTAAATCCTTCTCTATCAACTACATTTCCTGCACCAATTTTTAAACTGTCTCCATAATTTTTCCTAACAAAATCTATTGTATTTTTTTGCCATACTGAATATCCATCAGATGAATCCATACAAATTATATCAACACCAGCTTCTACTAAAGCAGGAATTCTTTCTTCATAATCTCTTGTGTTGATTCCAGCACCAACAACATATCTTTTATTTTCATCTAATAATGAATTTGGATTATTTTTTCTTTCCTCGTAATCTTTTCTGAATACTAAATACTTTAAATTACCTTCTTCAGTTAAGATTGGTAAACAATTTATTTTGTTTTCCCAGATTATATCATTTGCTTCTGATAATGATATTCCTTTTTTTGCCCAAATTACATTTTCAAATTTTGTCATATATTTTTCAACTGGTTCTTCTTGATTATCTCTTGATAATCTATAATCTTTATTTGTTAAAATTCCTAGGAATTTTCCATTAGCAGTTCCATCTTCAGTAACAATTACTGTTGAGTGTCCTGATTCTTCTACTAATTTAATAACATCTTTTAATGGCGTTCCTGGTTTTACATTTGAGTCACTTATTACAAAACCTGCTTTATGTTTTTTTACTCTATAAACCATTTGTGCTTGTGATTCTATTGATTGTGAACCGTATATAAAAGCAAGTCCACCTTCTCTTGCAAGTGCAACACCCATTTTTTCTCCGGAAACTGATTGCATAATTGCAGAAACCATAGGTACATTTGCATAATATTTTGCTTCTTCTCCTTTTTTAAATTTAACTAATGGTGTTCTTAAAGATACATTTGCAGGTATGCATCTTTCATCTGTTAAATTTGGTAATAATAAAAATTCATTAAATGTTCTTGAAATATCAGGTAAAATCTTTGCCATTTTCTTTTCTCCTTTCAAAATTCAAAAAATCATATTTTTTTATCTAAATTCTATATATTATACAATAAATAAATAAAAATATCAAGAAGCAGGAGAAAATTTCCTGTTTCTTGATAGAGTAAGTAAAAAACTAACGACTACTTTAACATTGTACAACCATAAAAAGCATTTTCTTCAACTGTTTCAACATTTTGAAGATTAATCACTTCTACCAAATTTCTACATTCTGAAAATGCCCACTGTCCAATTAACCGAAGTCCTTTTGATGGTAATGTTACTGTTTGCAAATTAAAGCATTTTTCAAATACACACCATCCTATTTCTGTAACACCATCAGGAATTATAACTTCTTTAAGATTGGTGCATCGTCTAAATGCTTGAGAACCAATTTCAGAAGTACCTTTGGGAATTATGAATTTTTTTATTTTTGAACAATTTTTAAATGCTTCGTATCCTATTCTTTTTAAATTACAGGAAATTTTAACACTTTGCATTCTTGAACAACCATAAAAAGCTTGGTCTTCAATGTTAATAACAGGATCCGGAATTATAACACTTCTTAAATTTGAACATCCTTTAAACATTCCCATGCTTACTTCAGTGAGACTTTCAGAAAGCTGAACATTTTTTAGACTTACACAATTTAAAAAGATATACGATCCAACTTTTTCAACACTGTTAGGAAAATTAATACTTGTTAAACTTCTGCATCCTTTAAATGCCTCTTGCTTAATTTCTTTAATGCCTTCTGAAAAAGTTACACTTTCTAAGGCTCCACATGCAGCGAAAGCAGTATATCCAATAGTAATAAGACTACTTGGAAAATCTACTCGTTTTAAGCTCCGGCATGCGCAAAATGCAAGTTTACCAATCTCAGTAAGAGTATTTGGAAATTGAATTGTATATAAACTCTGATTTCCATAGAACGCTTTTTCTCCTATTTCTGTAACCCCTTCAGGAACAATTACATGATAAGCGTATCCTGTATAGCTTATTAATTTCGTCCCTTCGATTACAAACTCTGAACTTTGCATAATGTTTCTCCTTTCTATAATGATAGAGCTGCCTACATATTATTATATTAAGCGAATCCTTACTCACAATTCGCATAACTAAAGAAGATAACTGATGTACACATTATGTATACGTCAGTTATTATAACAAAATATGTTTTATGTGTCAATTTAAAACATATTGAAAAGCTCGTATTGTTTTAATACAAAAAAAAAGAGATTAATTGCAATATTAACCTCTTTTTTTGTATGTTATTTTTAAGCTCTTGGATGAGCTTTTTTGTAATCACTTTTTACTGTGTCATCTTGAAATTGCATATATATTTGTGTAGAAGATATATCAGAATGTCCTAACATTGTTTGAATTGATTTTAAATCAGCTCCATTTTGTAATAAATGTGTAGCAAAAGAATGTCTTAGAACGTGAGGTGTAATTTCTTTTGTTATATTTGCTTGTTCTTTATAATATTTAACTATTTTCCAGAAACCTTGTCTTGTTAATCTTTTACCATTTATATTTACAAATAATGCTTTTTCGCTATCATTTTTTATAATAACTGGTCTAGCTTTTTCAATGTAATTAATTAAAGCTTTTAAAGATATGTTTCCTAAAGGAATATTTCTTTTTGTAGAACCTGTTGTGCAAGTTACATATCCCTCTGTTGTATTTACATCATCAATATTTAATGAAATTATTTCAGTTACTCTCATACCTGTAGCATAGGCAAATTCAAGCATAGCCCTATCTCTAATGCTTTTTAATTCTTCACCTTTTGGTTGTTCTAATAATAAAGATACTTCCTCAGCAGTTAATACACTAGGAATTCTTTTTTCAACTTTTGGAGATTGTATACCTTCAGTTGGATCTTTTTCAACAACATTATTTCTTAAAGAATATTGATAGAAAAATCTTATTGATGCTAAATGTCTTGAAATTGTTGAAGGTTTTTTATCCATATCTTGTAAATAACTTAAATAATTTTTTATATCTGTATCGTTTACAGATTTATAATCTATATTATTTTCTTCAACATAGCTTTGATATTGAAGGATATCTCTTCTATATGATTGTAATGTGTTGTTTGATAGTTTTTTATCATTTTCAATAAAATTTAAAAAAAGTTTAATTTGTTCTTCCATACGTAACTCACCTATATCTTAATTTATTTTTAATACAAAAATTATTTTTATATATTATGTATATGTTATATCAAATAATCGACAAAAAGTAAAGAGATTTTTTTAAAATTTTAGAACCAATTTATAGAAAATATAAATAATTGCCTTGAAACGTATATTTCAACTAAGGATGACACTATTATAAATATCGACATTATTCCTGTTATCAATGTATGTCGAATAATATCTACCTTAATTCTACTTTTTTCTCTACCATTCATTATTGATTTATATAATGTTTTTGCACTGACAGCAATTGTAAATAAGCAAGGAATAAAAATTACGTTTTGAAGAAATAAAGCACTTAATGCTAATAAGCTACCTTTTCCAATTCCTAATACAGTTATAAATGATGAAATCGTATATCCTAATAGAAAACCTCTAGCAATTACTATTGAATATACAAATACACCTCCAATAAGAATCATACCAAAGAGCCATAGCAAAATTACTAAAATAATATTATTTTTTAATGAAGAAAATAAATTAGGTAAAACATTGATATCTCCTTCATTTTTTAATACTTCAATTGAATTATTTATGTATTGTTCAATTTCACTGTATTGATTATTATTAACATTATTTATAAAAAAAATGCCACATATAATTCCTATTATAAATAAGATAGCGATTATTATATAGTCTTTTAAGTTGTTTTCTATATGTGTAATCAAAATCTTTTTTATTCTATTTTCCTTTTTATAACGATGACGTCTACGTATTTTTTTCATTTATTTTTCCTCCTATGTTCATTACATAATATGTATGCAATAAAAAGAAAAATAATGATTATATTCTATAAAAAAATCGGACGACCAATGGTCGCCCCCCACACATTAACATTTAATTTTACCGTATATTCCGCCGCCACCTTCTTCTATATTCATTTGTCCTTCTTTTGCTGAAATTATATTTCCTGCAGTTTTTTTATCAAGAATGGCTTCTAAATCATCAATAGATGCTTTGTGTAAAATATTCATTTCTGTTCCAAAATGTTCTAATAATTTATTTATTTTTTTAGCTCCTAAACCCGGGATAAATGTCAAAGGTACTTGATAAACATAATTAGGTCTATTATTAGGACTTATACTTTCATTTTTATCCTTTATAACCTCTATTCTATCATAAACACCCATTGTAATATTTTTACTGTCACAAGTATCACACAATGATACCGGGGCATCCCCTTTAATATTTTTACCACACACTTCACAAAATGTTCTATGATATTTTCCTAGTTTTGGGTCAAGCCCATAATTGCAAATTATTTTTCTTCCATCTTCATTTTTTAAAGCTTTAACTAATTCTTTAAAACTAATATCATTTATTAAAATTTTATTATATTCTCTTGCAATTTTTGGTAAAGAATGAGCATCAGAATTTGTTAAAAATGTTCTTGTTTCAAGTTCAGATATTTTATCTGCTAAATTAGTATCTGAGCTTAATCCTAATTCAATTGCATATATATCATTAAATTTTTCTTTAAATATTTTTGACAATCTATCTGTGCAATTTCCATAAAAACTTTTGTGAGGAGTGAAGCAATGTGCAGGAATTAAAATACCATTGTATTTTTGAACTATATTTAAGAGTTCATATGCTGAAATATCTGCTCTTTGAGAACTTAAAGTAATGTTTTTTATATGTCCTTTCATTTCTTCTGAAAAAGCTTTTATATCTTTTAAATGTGGAAAATAGCATAAATTATGCGCACTACCACATTTTCCATTAAGCCCAATCTCTGATGTTTCTATTTCACTTCCTAAAATTATACAGATTTTATCTTTATATATAATTCCCCCATCTTCTATTTCATAGGCATCGCCTGTACTTAAAAATTCTTCTATATCTTCTTGTACATATGGCGAACCACAATCAATAATTCCTACAATATTTATACCTTTTCTATCAACACACTCTTTTGCAATATTTTCAAAATTCAAAGATTTTGCAGCTGTAATTTTTATTGGTTTATTATTTTTACTTCTGCCTATATGTATATGTAAATCTGCAAATACTTCATACATTTTTATTTCCTCCTAATATTTATGGGATTGCGTTTCTTGCTAATTCATCACATCTATTGTTAAGTTTATTATCACTATGTCCTTTTACTTTTATAAATTTAACATTATTATGTGTTTTTATTAATGCAATCAATTCTTCCCATAGTTCTTTATTTTTAACAGGCTCTTTACTAGCTGTTTTCCAATTATTTTTTTGCCATCCATAAATCCATCCTTGTTCAAATGCATTTACCACATAAGCACTATCACTATAAATTTCAACATTGCATGGTCTCTTAAGTAATTTTAAAGCTTCTATAACTGCTGTCATTTCCATAATATTATTAGTAGTTTCTTTGCTTCCACCACTTATTTCTTTTTTATATTCATTATATATAAGAACACTTCCCCAACCTCCTGGTCCAGGATTTCCGAGAACATGCACCGTCTGTGTATATTATAACGTTGTCCATGATAATTTCCTTTCATGTATTTGGCGTTCGGATTTTGGCATTTGGTAATATAGGTAATGCTATGAAGCATCACCTTATATATCCAATTACGAACCACCAAACTCCAAATTCCAAATACAATTTGTATTTTTTTAACATTTATGATATTATATCAGTAACTAATTTTAAAAATCAATATAGAAAGGAGTTTTTATGAGCAAAATTTTAGGTATAATAGCTGAATATAATCCATTTCATAATGGTCATTTATATCACATTGAAGTATCTAAACGTTTAATTGACCCTGCATATACTGTGTGCATTATAAGCGGCAATTTTGCTCAGCGAGGAATTCCTTCTGTTATAAATAAATGGGAGAAAACTAAAATTGCTCTTGAAGCAGGTGCAGATTTAGTTATTGAACTTCCTACTGTTTACAGTATTTCTAGTGCTGAAAACTTTGCTCAAGGAGCAATTAAAATATTAGAAAGTTTTAAAGCAACTACTGTACTTTCTTTTGGTAGTGAATGTGGTGATATATCTATTTTAAAAGATATATCACAAATTTTAACAGATGAACCACCAGAATATAAATCATTACTATCTCATGAATTATCTGCTCGGAAATTCATTCCCTAAAGCTCGCGAAAAAGCATTACTAATGTATTTAAATGATGTTAGAAAATATGCAAATATTTTATCTCGGTTCTAATAATATTTTAGGAATTGAATATATAAAAGCAATTCTTTCTTTAAAGAGTAAGGTTATTCCTTATACAATTAAAAGAAATGGCCCTGATTATAACAGTTTAGATGAGATAGATGAACTTGCAAGTGCAACTGCAATACGTGAAAAATTAAAAAAAGACAAAGATGTATCTAAATTAATGCCTAAAAATGCTTATGAAATTTTAAATGAACAAAACAAATATGGAAAAGCTATCTTAGACCTAAATGCTTATGAAAAAGAAATTTTATATAAATTTAGATTAATGTCTGTCGATGAAATAAAAAACTTACAAGATGTTTCTGAAGGTTTAGAAAATAAAATAAAAGATGCTGCAAATTCTTGTAATGAATTGGAAACATTTATTTCAAAGATAAAATCTAAAAGATATCCTAGAGCAAGGATACAAAGAATTTGTTTATATGGATTACTAAATATAACAAAAAAAGATGTTTTAGATTCATATAAAGTAACACCATATGTTAGAGTTTTAGGATTTAATCAAAACGGTAAAATGTTGTTATCTAGAACTATAAATAAAAATAAAAAGTTTCCAGTTATAACATCTGTAAAAAAATTTATGGACAATAGTAATAATAAAATTTATAAAAATATGCTTGAAAAAGACATCCTCGCAACTAATGTATATACTTTAGGTTATGGTTATGACTCAAAAGCAAATTTGGATTATACACAAAAGTTAATAATTAATAATGAATAATTAATAGTTAATAATTTTGGTTAGAATTTGCTGTTTTACAGCAAATTCTTTCATTTATTATTCATTCTTCACTATTCATTATTCACTAAAAAAGCGAGGCTGTTACCTCGCTTTTACCTACTCTTCCCAGTTATGGAATACTTCTATTACATCATCTAAATCATCTAATTTTTCTATTAATAATTCCATTTTTCTTGTTCCGTTTTCATCTAATGTTACATATGTATTTGGAACCATTTGAACTTCTGCTTGAGCAAATGTTAAATTTTCTTTTTCTAAGCTTTCTCGTAAAGCTGAAAAATCTGCTGGTGCACAAGTAATTTCAAAGTATTCATCTTCAGCTTCGAAATTATCTGCTCCATTATCTAAAGCTAATAACATTAAATCATCTTCTGATAAATCTGTTGATGATTTTTCAATAATTATAACACCTTTTTTCTCGAACATGTATGATACACATCCTGTTGTTCCTAAGTTTCCACCAAATTTATCAAAAACGTGTCTAACATCTGCTGCTGTTCTATTTTTATTATCTGTTGAAGCATTTACAATTACTGCAACTCCATTTGGTCCATATCCTTCATATGTAATTTCTTCGTAATTTTCATTATTTCCTGCTCCAGCAGCTTTTTTTATTGCGTTATTTATAGTATCGTTTGGCATGTTATTTGCCTTACATTTAGCAATAACATCTTTTAATTTTGAATTACCTGCAGGATCTGGCCCTCCAAATTTTACTGCCATTAATAATTCTCTTCCTAGCTTTGTAAATATTTTTCCTCTAGCTGCATCCGCTTTCCCTTTTTTAGCTGCAATATTGTGCCATTTGCTATGTCCTGACATAATTCTCTTTCCTCCTTCAAAATTTGCGAAAAGCAAATTTTGTACTATTCATTATTCACTATTCACTTTTCACTATTCACTATTCATTTTTTATTTACCAAAATATTTTATCATAGTTCTTCTTATTTGTGTAGTATTTTTATAAATAAAATTTCTATTTTGTAATTAGTCACTTTTAAATTTATATATTATTGTTTGGCATTGTAAGTTGAAAATCTCCCTGTGTTTTTTCTGGTGGTTCTCCCATATTCCCATTAGGTCTTTGCATTTGCCCATTATTTTGAAACGGTTTCGTCATTTCATTTTGATTTTTATTTATTGTTTTGCTATAAATTAAAAATCCTGCTGTAGCTAAAATTGCTCCTACTAAAATTCCAATTATAAATGTTAAAATTCTATTTTTCATTTAAAAACTCTCCCCTTATTTCACAGTTTTACTATATTCTGTTTTTTCTCCATTAATATATAAATAATATGTAACACTTGTCAAATCAGAATTACTTATTATTAATGTTTTAAAATCTTCTTTTGCTTCAAATGAAATAATTTCATTTCCGATACTATCTTTTAAACTTATATTTGAACCAGTTGTTATTTTTGAATTTAATGTGAAGCTTACATATTTTTGTTTTGATGCATCATCTGGATTTTGTAACATATCAGAGCCTAGTGCAATTACCTCTCCACCATTTATTTCAAACTTGCCATCTGTATCTATTCCTGCATCTCCACCAACTGAAGATCCCATTGTATATACTGTTCCACCATTTATAATTAAATCTTTATTTGAATCAATTCCATCTCCACTAGCTTTAACAGTGATATTTCCGTCATTTATTGTAATTACACCACCATTATCTCCACCAGCATTAATTCCATCATCATTACATACTATATAGATTTCTCCACCATTTATAGTTATATCAGCATCAGTTGTCGCAATCCCTTCTCCTTCTTCTTGATTACCATAAACTTGTAATTTTCCGTTCCCTTGAATAGTTAACTTACCACTTGAATATATGCAACCATCTAATTCACTAGATCCATTATCTTTTAGTACATTAGTAGTTCCTTCTACTAAATTAATTACCATTTCTCCAGTTCCTTTATTTCCTATAGCTGCTGTAATATCACTATTTATAGAAACATTATTTAAGTTTAATATAACCTTATCAGTTGAATCTACTAATATCGAATGATTAAAAGAACCTTCTATATTATATTCTCCACCTTCTTCAATCGTAATATTACTATCATATTCATCAAGTTTAATAGTTTTTGCATTTATCATTTCACCTGTATCTACATCTTCTTTTTTAGTATCTTTTTCTACTTCTTCCTCCATTGGATTCATTCCAAACATTCTTGGATTTGTACTATTCATTTCAGTTACTGTTATATATACTAATCCACCTAAAATAGCAGTTAATATTAAAATAATAATCACTTGTATTAAAGTTTCTTTTTTCATTTTAACCTCCATCTATTTACCTAATTCATATATTGTATCTACTTCATTACAAACATTTTGTGAGTGAGTAACTATAATTACACATTTTTTTTCATCTTTTGCAAGATTTTTAAATATCTTTAAAATTTCGCTTTCAGTATCTTTATCTAGATTTCCTGTTGGCTCATCTGCTATTATTATTTTAGGATTATATGATAAACTTCTTGCTATTGCAATACGCTGTTGCTCCCCACCAGAAAGTTTTAAAATTTTTCTTTTAGCGTGTTCTTCTGAAAGTCCTACACTTTTCATAAGTTCTAATGCTTTTTGTTTTTTATTTTTAACTTTTACTTTACTTATTTCCATTGAAACTATTATATTTTCTATTGCAGTTAATCGTGGTAATAAATTATAACTTTGGAAAACTATACCTATATCTGTATTTCTATATCTATCTAAATTCATCTTCTTTAAAGTTTTACCATCATATAATATTTGACCTTCTGTACATTTTTCAAGTCCAGTAATTAATGATAAAAGAGTTGTTTTTCCACTTCCACTCTTTCCTTTAATAGCATACATTTTTCCTTCTTCAAATTCATAATTTATATCTTTAAACACATAATTATCTTTTGGTGCATCTTTATATCTATATCCTACATTTTCTAGTTTTAATATTCCCATACTTTAAGACCTCTCTTTCAATATAGTAAGTGGACTAAATCTTTGAATACTTATCATTGAAGCTAAACTGCTCATTAATGTTAATAATATTCCTATTCCTAACAATTGTAATATAACTATATAATCTACAACTGCTTCTATACTATCAATTATTTCAACTTGCTCTCTGCTATTAAATTTCATTTCAGGTCTATTTGAACTTCCACCTCTACCAAAGTTATTAGATATTTGTTCTTGTTCACTTTGAGTGGTTTCTATTTCATTTTCAAGTAGCATATTTCCAACTGGTTTAGCTAAAAATCCACCTATAACTGCACCTATTATTAATGCTATTCCAGCAACTAATAATAACTCTACAATAAATTGAATTGTTAATTTAAATTTACTCATACCAATTGTTCTAAATACACCTATCTCATATTTTCTTTCTCTAATGTTTATCATATTAATTACAAATAATACTAAAGAAGATATTATTAATGTTATTAGTAAAAATGTAGTTGCAAATGTTTTTACATTTTCAATTGATTTTGTAGCATTTTGTAATTCTTCTAAATTAGTATTAATTTTATAATATTCATTTAACCCTTTTTCTCTAATTTCTGTTTCAAAAGCTTCAATTGCTTCTTCTCCATTTAATATAAATGATGGTGTTAAATTTGTTACAAGTGTATTGTCATCAGCTACTAACAATTCAATTACTCCACTTCCAACAATTATTGTATTTGCTGACCCAGAGTACATTCTTGCTGATTCATCATTATCATTATTATCTTTATAAATACCTGTTACAGTAAAATCATAAGTCTTTTCTGTTGTAGGATTTTTTAATGTAATTGTATTTCCTACTGCAACTTCATTTAATGTAGCAAGTTCATTACTTATAACACATTGATATGCTGAAAAATCCGAAATCATTTCTCCATCAGTAACTTGGTATGTTCCATCAACAAAATTTGTCATAGCATCATAAGAAGAATAACCATCTAATTGAAAATCACCTGTCAAATTTCTTGAGCTTTCAAATATTTCTTTTGTTTTTGTTATTATAGTAGTCGTATGTTTTTCTGTCATTGTATGTCTTTCTCCCATACTTCCACCACCCGGCATATTAGGTCTATTACTTCCACTACCAGGAGTTGTACTTGTTGTTGTGTTTGTACTTGTTGATGTTTGTTTATCTTCTACTTCATATTCAAAAGAATCTGTTGCTTTACTTAAAGTATCGCTATTTAATGATGTTGAATAAGTATAATAATATCCTTTTAGATAGTCACTTTCTCCATAATTTTTAACATTTTCTAATGTGTATGATTCTATATTATTAAATGCCTCAATATTTTCTTTTTGTGCATCTTCTCCACCTTTAAACTCACCCATCAATTTACTTCTATCAAAAGATATTGTCGCGATTAAGTCATTTGACTCTTCATAGCTTTTGACAATATTATTAGCTGTATTTCTTATTGCTAATGTCACAGTTGTACTACAAGCTATTGTTAATATTATTAAGCCTATTAGAATGTTTCTCCCCTTATTTCTAAAAATTGAAACTAAACTATTTTTTAAAATATGCATTTTGATTCCTCCTAACATTTCATAATATATAATAAAAATATTAAAAAATTCTTGAAAAGAAAAAAGTATTAACTCTTTGTTTGGTGTTAATACTTTTTTCTTTTTAAAGAGGGATTATTACTTTAAATATTGTAAAACATTCTTTATAATCAACTTCTATTTTTCCGTTATATTTTTCTATTGTTGATTTTGCAATGGCAAGTCCTAATCCATATCTTTTTTCTTGTCTGTTTCTTGATTTGTCAATACGATAAAATCTTTCAAATATTTTTTCTCTTTCTTCTTCTGGAATTGGATCTCCCATATTTTTTACTTCAAATATAATTTCATTTTTTTCTTTCTTTAATGTTACTACTATTTTCTTTTGTGACTCTGTGTGTTTAATTGCATTATCTGTTAAAGTAGATACAATATGCTGTATATCTTCTTTATTTCCTTTAAGCATAATATTTTCATCAATATTACTTTCTATTATTACACCTTTTTCATAAGCTACACTTTCAAACATTGAAAGTATTATTTCTACTTCTTTTGATAGGTTCAACTCCGTATATTCTTTTATATTATCTATATTTTCTATTTTTGCTAACAACAATAATTCATTAATTAATTTATTCATACTTTCAATTTCATTTTGAATATAATTTATCCATTTGTTTTCGCCTGTCTTATCCTGTAATACATCTGCATTTGCCTCTATTACAGCAAGTGGTGTTTTTAACTCGTGAGAAGCATCTGAAATAAATTGTTTTTGTTTTTCAAAAGTTTCTTCTACTGGCTTTACAATAGTTTTAGAAAGTTTTTTTGCTATTATATAAATTACTCCCAAAGAAATAATTGACATTATTACAGAAAATATAATTGTTGTTCTTATATGCGAAACCGTGTTTTCATCTTCTATCATCGAAATAACTGTTGTGTTTTTATCTATTTTTCTTACATTGTATATATAATTATTTATTATTCCCTTTTCATTATTTCTTTTTAATATTTTAATTGCATATTCGTCTATAATATTGTTTCTTAAATTTTCAGGACTATGAACAATAACCGAATTTTGTATAATTACTCTATATAGACCATCAATATTAAATTCTGGTCTTAATTTATAATCTTCTATTTTATTTGGATTTCTTTTAGGTTCTCCATCTACAAATCTGCTCATCATAGATACTGTTGTATTTATTGAATTATTGTAATTTAAACCTGCATATAAAACAATTAAACCTATCATTATTATTGATAAAGATAGCATAATCAGTAGGAATATTCTTTGTTTTAACTTTTTAATCATCTTCTTCCTCCAATTTATAACCCAATCCTCTTACTGCTTTTATTTTTACTTTTGATTTAAGAAGTTTTAATTTTTTTCTTAAAAAAGATGCATATACTTCAACATAATTATATTCTGCATTACTATCATATCCCCATATTTTATTAATTAATGCTTCTTTACTTATAATTTGATTTTTATTTAGTAATAATATTTCTAATAATTCTAATTCTTTTCCATTTATGCTTATTTCATTTCCATTAGAACTCATTTTCCCTGTGCTTAAATCTAATTTTAAATCACTATATTCTAAAATATTATTATCTTCTATATTTGAATTTCTTCTTAATACAATTTTTATTCTTGCCATTAGTTCTCTCATGTGGAATGGCTTGGTTATATAATCATCTATACCATTTTCTAAGCCTTTTAGCTTGTCCGACATCTCAGATTTTGCCGTTATCATTATTATTGGAGTATTTATTTTTTCATTTTTTAAATTCCTCAATACTTCAAAACCGTCTTTTTTAGGTAACATTACATCTAATAAAATCAAATCATAAATTCCAGTTAAAGCCTCGTCTTCTCCCTCTTCACCATTAGTTACAATTTTAGTAGTATAGTTTTCTTTTTTCAATGTTTCTGCAATTGCATCTGCTAAACTATATTCATCTTCAATTATTAAAATTTTCATCTATATCACCTTTTATATTGTATAAGTCAAACATTGAAATAATATTGAACAATCTTTTAATAAATTATTATCGTTCACCTTGTTAAATAATATCGACTAATAAAATTACACTTCCTATTAATGCCAATACTACACCTGTAACTCTATTTAATACTTTTGGTTCAGCTTTGTTTGCAAATTTTGCTGCTATTCTTGCAAATAAAAATGTAGATAAGATGCAGAACACTAGTGATGTTAAATCTGGAATTCCTCCAATTGAAAAATGACTAATTGCACCTGTTAATGCCGTAAACGTCATAATAAATACACTTGTTCCAACTGCTGTTTTTAATTCATATCCGAGAACACTTGTAAGAATTAATAACAACATCATTCCACCACCTGCACCAATAAATCCACAGATAAATCCAATTATAGTTCCACAAATTATTGATTGGATAAATCTTTTCTTTTTAGATACTGATTCCATTTTTTCTTTTGTTGTCATTACAGGTTTTATAATAAATTTAATGCCCAAAAGTAGCGTCATAAATATCGAAAAGTTTCCCATAACTGCATTAGGTACAATACTAGCAACATAACTTCCAACTAATGTAAAACATAAAACTGAAAGCATCATTACTACTCCATTTTTTACATCTATATTTTTATTTTTCCAATACTGTTTTGTACTTACTGCACTTGCTAATACATCACTCGCTAGTGCTATTCCTACTGCTTGATATGCAGGTATCCCTAAAAAAGTAATCAACATTGGACTTATTACAGCTGCTGCACTCATTCCTGCAAATCCTGTACCTAATCCTGCACCGACACCTGCTATCAAACAAATTATAAATTTATATATTATTTCCACAATTATAACCTCTTTCAAATTTTTTTTTGCTACTATTTATTTCTTGAACATCCACCTTTTTCTTTATTGCAATCTTGTCTCATTAGCATTACAAAACAAACTATAGATATTAATAAAGAAACAATACCTACTAACCACATATTTAGTGTATTAGTTAAAACTAAAATTGTACTTAATATAAAAATTGTAAAAAAGGCTATGCATATTGTATATAATATTTTTTCTAAATTCATAATCATTCCTCCATTTAAAATTGTAATTTATCGTTCAAATTATTCACTTATTCTTTTTGCATGTAACACTAATCTATATCTATTATTGTCTGCACAAGTAGATAAAGTCAATATGCTATCTTCTACTGAAACATCAACATTAAAATCTTTTATACTTCTATTTTTTAATGTATCTATAAATTCTTCAAACTCATTTTTATTAAATTCTGTATCTATATAATACTCTTCATTTTCTATCTTATATACAGAAAACACTTGATATTTTAGTTCTTCTTTTTCTGTTGTTAAATCTATTATATAGTTTTCTTCATTGTTATACCATTCTTCTTCTAAAATATTTTCTAATGTTCCAAACATTGAACCATCTTTTATATTATGTCCGTATATTACAATATTCTTATCTGTTCCATCTAACTTATTTTTGTAGTCCATAAATATTGATCCACCAACATTATATTTCTTATCTAAGTTTCTTCTTAAATAATAGTTATTATCTTTAGCTTGTGCTACTGCATATTCTATCTTTGTACCATTTACTTTTAAATATGCTACTATTTGATTATTTATTTCTTTTAGCTTTTCAAAATCTACTTTATACTCTGTTTCTTCATTTTCATTCTCTTCTATTATTGCTTCTGATACTTTATCTGTTATCTTTTTGTTTATTCTATTATCTAGTAACCATTTACATATATATGCAATAGATACTATAAAAGCTATTAAGAAAATTACTATTAATATATTTAAAAATATTTGATTTTTGTTTAACTTTTTCTCTGTACGCTTTCCCACACTATTCTCCTTATAATAATAGACTAGCTATTGCTAGTCTATTATATCATATATTTTTATCATTTAACATATTCTTTGACTTTTATTATTACTGCTATAGCAAAAACTGCTATTAATGATATTATTGTAAATAACAGAATATTATCTCCTGTTTGTGGATTATCTATTGTAACTTTATTATTGTTTATACTATTATTTGTATTAGTAGTTTCATTCTCTTCTTTTATTTCTTTCCACTGTGCATAGAATGTTAAATCACCATCAATCCCAGCTTCTGCTATATATTTTTTTAAAGAAGTTCCACCTTCTTTATTTGTAAAGTACCCTACAAATTCAAATCTATTTCTAGTTGGCTTTTTAAGATTTTCTTCATCTCCAATCTTCCATTCTTCAATTACAAAAGTTTCTTTTTCATCTTCATATATGCCACCATTTGCATTAAATGTAACATTATATAATTCCATTTTTTCATAAATAGCATAAGGTGAAAAATGGTTTATTTTAAGTGCTGTAAAATTATCTCTTCCTTCGTCATAATCTAATTCAATAATTTCATCAGAAAATGCTTCATCATTATTTGCACTAATATATGTTACCTCTATATTCTCTTCTTTCCAATCATCTGGATGTTGTACATATATTCTAACTGTTTCACTTAATTCTTTATATTCTTCCCCACTTTTATTGGTTACACCTATTTCAAAAACAACTAAATTATCTTCATCTATTACTTTCGTAGTTTCTTCATCGATATTAGCATAATACTTTAACCATTCTGCATTCTCTACATCTTTATCAATTATTCTAACCCAGAAATGTGATCCTATTTCAAAGATCCCCTCTGTATTATCGATTCCAAAATAATATGAAATTCCATCTGATTCTTCTTTTAACCAAATAATTTTATTATGTTCTATTTCTATACTAGATGTTCCTGAACTATACTCTTTAATGGAATTAGCACTAATAGTAATATCTCCTAAAATGTTTTCTTTGGAAATTTCTATTTTTCCATTATTAGAGTTATATGTGTATTTTGTAGTATCTAATATTTCTTCTCCTACTTTTACTGTAATTGATTTTGGAAGTTTATATCCTGAATTTGCTTCTAACTGTGCTATAAAATCATTTTCCTTTGATACTATGTAAGTCACATTATCTATCGATTCAATCACATTATTTGTTGTTATATTCAAATTGTTTATATTATATTGCACTTTAATCTTATTTAAATTTAAACCTAGATGTAAAGTACTTTCTCTTTGTATATTATAATCTGATAAACTATTAGCATCTTCTAATTCTTTTCCTTCAAAAATAATTTTTTGATATTCTTGTAATATATTTTCTTCTTGAATCATTGTCTTTATTTCATAAATAGTATTATTGGGTTCTACTTCTAGAGTAAACTCTTTATCTGTCAAAGTCTTTACAAATATTGGCATACCATATACTTTTGGTGTTATCAATAACATAAAACCTAATAAAATTATACTACTAATTAAAACCTTTCTATTCATTCTAATATTCCTTTCATTTTAAGTATCTTTCTATTAACTTATAGCATATTTTAGTTTTTTTAACAATAATTTTTATATAATTTCTAATAATTTCTATATATAAGAAAATAAATCTGTAATCTATTCTATAAATTACTATTTCTAATTAGCATAATATCATAGGCATAATTTTATTTTTTATATAACTTTTTATAAAAACATTTTTTCACGTATAATCAATGGTAACCTTACATTACTCTGCATTTTTTTGTTGTATCGCTACCGCTTCTCTTATCACCTCATCATAACCTGTTAGTGCTGAAAAAGGTGCAAATTGTGCAGACCTTGCTTCTAATGACATACGAGGATGTTTTTTTGATACATAATGTGGCAAATTTATAATATCTTCATATTTTTCACTATTATTCATATAAAACCCCTTCCTATTCCTTATGCCCACCTATTTGGCTGTTTCTCTCAATAGTCGTTCCTTCTTTTTGTAAATTCATTCCTTTTAAAATTGCATTCTTTCCATATTTACTTTTTATATCTATCATCGCTTTTTGTATCTCTCTTTCAGCTAATTCTTTTTTTCTATTTTTTTCAATTTCGTTATAATCTATAAATAAATCAATTTGTTCATACTGTGTTTCTTTTACTTCAGAAGTATTAATTACATTATTTGCAGTGATATTAATTCTTCTTACTAAAAGTTTATTATTTATAATTCTTTCATATAAATTAACTGCCGCTTCCATAATAATTTTTGTAGATGAGGTTTGATGATCCAAATTTATTGTTCCGTGAGCATGTTTTGGAACTTTTCTTCCATATCTATCAACTGTAATTTCGCCTTTATAACCTTCACTTATTGTAGGAATTGTTAAATTATCTATATCATATCCAATTTCAAGTACAATTTGGTTTGTAACTAAATTCTTTTTTACTAAATCTAATGTAAGTAATTCAGTCATTTCTTTTACTATAAGTCTTGTATTTTCATAATTATAGGGACAATGTAAAACTTGTCCAGAACATATACTATTTGATTGTGGTTTATATGCTTTTATACTTTCAATAGTAACACATTCCCATCCCCAACTATGGTCTATTAATAATTCTGCATTCACACCAAATAGTTCATAAAGGAAGTCTTCATTCTGTAATGACATTCTTGCCACATCTCCCATTGTATACATTCCATACTTTTCAAGTTTTTTTGCATATCCTTTACCTACTCTCCAAAAATCAGTTATTGGTCTATGATTCCATAATAGTTTTCTGTAACTCATTTCATCAAGTCCTGCAATTCTAACTCCGTTTTTATCTGGTTTAACATGTTTTGCAACTATATCCATTGCAACTTTGCATAAATATAAATTCGTTCCTATTCCTGCTGTAGCTGTAATTCCTGTTGTTTCATAAACATCTTGTATTACTTTAGTCACTAATTCTCTAGCAGACATATTATATGTTTTTAAATAATGAGTAATATCACAAAAAATTTCATCTATAGAATACGCATATATATCTTCAGGTGCAAAGTATTTTAAATATACATTATAAATTCTTTTACTATATTCCATATAATAAGACATTCTAGGTGGTGCTATAATAAAATCTAGTTCAAGTTCTGGTTTATTTTTTAATTCTGTATCATTAAACGATTTATCTTTAAATGTATGTTGTGGAGCCTTTCTTTTTCTTTCTGCATTAACCTCTTTAACTCTTTGAATAACTTCAAACAATCTTGCCCTTCCTGATATTCCATAAGATTTTAATGATGGGCTCACAGCAAGACAAATTGTTTTTTCTGTACGACTACTATCTGCTACAACTAAATTAGTTGTATTAGGATCAAGACCTCTTTCCATACATTCGACAGACGCGTAAAAACTTTTTAAATCGATTGATATATAAATACTCTGTTCTTTGCCTTGCATAACAAACCTCCGTTTAGATTCTTTTTTCATTATATCATTAAATTTAGAGGTTGTAAACATTTGTTTGTATTTTGTGTTTAGATTTTGGAGTTTGGTTGTTGGATGATATAAGGCAATTCTTCAAGCCATATCTTTTATTACCTAATTCCAAACTCCAAATGCTAAAATCTGTTTAAATCCTTTATCACTATTAAATAATCCTCTATTTGATAATCAGATAATTCATTTATCTTTTCTCTATCTGAATCTGAATATTTATCATATACTGCAACACATTTTATTCCAGCATTCTTTGCTGCTTCAACTCCTATTAAAGAATCTTCAAATATTAAACATTCACTATTTAAAATATTTTGTTCTTTTAAAATTCTTAAATATATTTCAGGATTAGGTTTTATTTCTTTAACATCTTCTCTTGTATATATAAAAGAAAAATATTCATCTAAATTTGCTTTTTCTATTATATTTTTATTTAGCGTTCTATATATGTTCATATTATTCTTTCTTGTTATACTTGCTATTCCAAGAATATAGCCTTTTTCTTTTAATTTTTTTATAAGTTTTTCCGCATTAGGTTTATAATCTATTACATGTTCTAAATAATTCTGAGCTATTTCATATCTTAATTTTAAAATTTCTTCTTCATTTAATTTTGAATTGTATTTTTCACCTATAATTTTACAATATTCTGTATATGGATTTTCCATTTTACTATACTTGGTTAAAATCTGATCTCTTTGTCTTTGTATCTCATCACCTGTTATTATTTCTTTGTTTCCCAATTCATTTATTAATTTTAAATCTATTTCATTCCATATACCAACTGAATCTATAAGTGTTCCATCCATATCAAATACGATAACCTTTTTATTCTTAAACATAAACCTCTCCTTTTGGCATTTGGAGTTTCGAGTTTGGTTGTTGGATAATATAAGACAATTCTTCAAGGCATATCTTTTATTACCAAAATCCAAAATCCAAATTCTAAATACTGTTTAATTCTTCTATTTCATTTTGAAATTCTTCCCATTTTATAAATGCTTCTTCAATTTCTTTATTTAAATTTTCAAGTTCTGAATTAATTTCCATAACCTTTATATAATCTGTATATATTTCTTCTGTTAATAATTCTTGCTGTAATTCAGAAATTTTAATTTCTTTTTCACTTATTTCTTTTTCAACTTTTTGCATTGCTTTTTGTAATTTTGATTTTTCTTTTAGTGGACTATTATATAATTTTTTTATTTTCTTAGTTTCTTCTTTTTCTTTTGGTAATTCTTGTACTATTTTAGAAGATTTATCTATATATTCATCATAGCCATATTTATAAAAATATGTATTACCATTTTCAAAAGCTAAAATTGAATCTGCAATTTTCTTTACAAAGAACCTATCATGTGAAACAAATATTATTGTTCCTTTATATTCTTTAAGCATATTTTCTAGTGTTTCTCTCCCCACAATATCCATATGATTTGTAGGCTCATCTAGAATTAACACATTAGGACCTTTTTTCATTATTTTGCATAATGAAAGTCTTACTTTTTCTCCACCTGATAACATATTTATTTCTTTAAAAACATCTTCTCCACTGAACATAAAAGCGCCTAAAGAATTTCTTACTTCTGTTACAGTTAGTTCCGGAAATGCTTCGCTAAAATCATCATAAATTGTTTTATCAGAATTTAATTCTGCCATTCTTTGGTCAAAATATCCAATTTCTATATTGTGACCAAAATCCACTTTTCCTTGAACAGCTTCTTGTATTCCCATTATAGTTTTTAATAATGTTGATTTACCGGTTCCATTTCCTCCAACTATGCCAAGTTTTTGACCTTTATATAACTCAAAATTAATATCTGCAATTTTATTTTGATTATATCCTATACCTAAATTATCTGCTTTTAATATAAAGTTACCTGTTTCTTTATTTAAATTAAAATGAGTTTTAAATGTTTTTAAATCATACCTGTTAGGCTCTTCTAGTTTTACTATTCTTTCAATTTGTTTTAATTTAGATAATGCCATTTTTGCTTTTGTTGGTTTATATCTAAACCTATCTGCTATATCATTTAATCTTTTGATTTCTTTTTGTTGAAATTCAAAATCTTTTATTTGTTTTTCATAGTTGACTCTTTTCTGCTTTTCAAAGAATTCATAATCACCAGAGTATTTTGTCATTGTACCATACTCTATTTCATAAACTTTATCTACTATTTTATTTAAAAACATTCTATCATGTGAAACTATCACAACTGCTTTAGGATAGTTTTTCAAATAATTTTCAAGCCATTCTATTGCAAGAATATCTAAATGGTTCGTTGGCTCATCTAAAAGTAATATATCTGGCTTACTTAAAAGTAGTTTTATGAATGCAATTTTAGTTCTTTGTCCTCCTGAAAATTCACTTATTTTCTTTTGTTTGTCTTCATTAGTAAATCCAAATTTATTTATTGCTGTTTCATATTCTTTTTTATATGTATATCCATCCAATAATTCATATCTATCTTGTAATTTCGAATACTCTTTTGCAAGTTCTTCAGAAGAATTATTTTGCATTTTTGAAACTATGTCTTCCATTTTCTTTTCTGTAGAAATAATTTCTTTATATACTTTTAAAATTTCATCTAGCATAGTTATAGAATCATCTTCAAAATCAATTTGTTTTAAATATCCTATAGTAGGCTTTCCTTCTTTATATACATTAAATTTCTCTGTTCCTATACCTTCAGTTAAAAGTTCATTATTAACAATTGCTTTTAATAAAGTAGACTTTCCGCATCCATTTCTGCCAACTATTGCAATCTTTTCTTTATTTCTTATTTCAAAATTTATTTCTTCTAAAATAGTATCTGCACCATATGACACAGAACCATTTATAATTGTGTAGTTCATTTTTATCATTTCTCCAAATATTTTTTATAATGTAGGGGCGGGCCCTGTGTCCGCCCGAAATAAATATATGTTGTTCAAACGGGCGGACACAGGGCCCGCCCCTACAAATTATAGATTAAATTATTTATATCACAAATAAACCAAAAAGAATAGCCATTTACGACTATTCTTTTAATTTAATTTTTACTTTCTTTTATTTCTTCTTCAACGTCTTTATAGTATTCTATTCCTTTTTTATAACTTTCCTTTATCTCTTTTTGGTATTTTTCTTTTGTTATATTTTTTGATTGTGTTCCTTTAACTTCTTCTTTTAATTTACTATCATCAGCCTCGTCCATAAATAACCTCCTTAAAAATATAAGATGGTATTATTATGTGCAAATCTATTAGAAAATATATTTTATTTCATAAATAATGTAATCATATAAATTAAATATAGAAAAAGATAAACACTTCCATTCATTCTAGTCATTTTATTTTTTGGTGGTATCATTGGGAATATTGCTAATATAAATGTTGCTACTAATATAAATACTAAATCCATATTATAGCTAACATTATAAATAATTGGTTTAATTAATGCTGATGTCCCTATTATTAATAGCATATTAAATATATTTGAACCTAATATATTTCCAATTGCTATATCGCTTTTTCCTTTTATTGCAGCTGAAACACTTGTAACTAGTTCTGGCAAGCTTGTCCCAATTGCCAGTATTGTAACACTTATTATTTTTTCACTTAAATTAAAGAATTTCGCAACATTTACTGCGTTGTCAACTGTAAAGTCTCCACCA
This sequence comes from Clostridia bacterium, assembly GCA_017437145.1. Taxonomy (GTDB): domain Bacteria; phylum Bacillota; class Clostridia; order TANB77; family CAG-508; genus CAG-452. The sequence continues at coordinate 191,362 of JAFSBT010000003.1, forward strand.
AATTTCAATAATATGATTCCTAAAATAATATAAATTATATCCTTAATTGAAGAACTACTTGTTTTATTGTCTAATTCATCTGTTTTTTTAACAGCTTTTTCACTGTTTTTTTCATCAAATTCTTCGCCTTTTTTTGCCATTACTATTGTATATATGATAAATGCTATAAATAATATTAATAAAATTATTGCATCATATCTAGTAATATTTTGTCCAATATTACATAAAACAATGAAAATAATAGCAAATCCTAAACACATTGGTATCTCTATCCATCTTGTTTCTTTTTTAAAATCTACTGATTTAATTACTGTAGATAATCCTAAAATTAATAGAAGATTAGCTATATTACTTCCAACAACATTTCCAATAGCCATATCTGGGTATCCTTCAAGTGCTGATTTAATACTCACAAACAATTCTGGTAATGAGGTTCCTATAGAAACTACAGTTAAACCAATTATAATTTCTGGTATATGAAATTTTTTAGCAAGGCTACTTGCCCCATCTACTAATAAATCTGCTCCTTTAATTAATAAAATAAATCCTAAAACTATTAGTAAAATCCATACTATCATTTTCTTTTCTCCTTCATTTATTATTTATGTAATTAGCAATTTCTTCGAAGTACGGACGACCAGTGGTCGCCCCCTATATAAACAAAAAACCTGCTTGCGTTTTTATTGCAAACAAGTCTTGTTATTCAAAATAAAGCCAGATATTGCTATCAGGATGTTGACTTTATTACATATTTTACTATGCTAACTACTCCCTTATTTCTAAAATATTTTACATTATAATTTATTTTATGGCAAGTAAAATTTAAATTTTTTTAAATTAATAGCGGGCGGACACAGGACCCGCCCCTACAAACCTAAATTATTTTTATTAATTCTTCTTTTGAGATGTAGCCTATAGATTTTTTTACTGGTTGTCCGTTTTCAAATATTACTAATGTAGGTATACTAACAACCTCAAATTTTTCAGCTAGTTCTTGTTCTTCATCTACATTTATCTTACATACTTTTATTTTATCTTTATATTCTTCTGCTATTTCGCTAAGAACTGGTGCTAGCATTTGACATGGACCACACCATGTAGCAAAAAAATCAACGATTACTTTCTTATCAGAGTTAACAACTTCTTTTTCAAAATTTTCCTTTGTTACTTTTATTTCTAACATAATTACTTCCTCCTATGAATTACTTTTGTAATATAGCATACAATGACAATATCCTTCAAAATTAGGATCTTTAATTTGGTCTCGAAATTCCTTGCACATGCATTTTGTTTCATTTGTTTTTTCTCTTCGACAAGGACAATATCCTCCGCTTCTTTTTAGTCCTTCTTTTATTGTATCAACAATTTCTTTGTTTGGATTTAATTTAATTACCATTGATATTGCCTCCTAATTATTATTCACTATTCATTATTAACTATTCACTATTCATTAACGAAAAAATTTTGTCCTTACATTTCTTATAATTTTCTTGTAAATCCTTTGGAGCACGGGCGAACACAGTTCGCCCCTACACCAAAATTTATATAATAAATTTTATACTATTCATTATAGCGTAGCATCTATTCTGTTCTTAATGCTATTACTGGGTCTTTTTTACTAGCAAGTTTTGATGGTATTAATCCACCAATAATTGTTAATAGTACACTTATTATTACCAAAATTACTCCTGCTATAAAAGGAACTCTTGTTGTAACTACTACACCTGTTATAGCTAAAAGAATAGCGTTAATTGGAATTGTTAATACTACAGTTATTCCAATTCCTAAAAGTCCTGCAATTAAACCTACAATTAAAGTTTCAGCATTAAATATTCTTGAAACATCTTTTTTAGATACACCAATTGCTCTCAAAATTCCTATTTCTTTTGTTCTTTCTAAAACAGAAATATAAGTTATAATTCCAATCATAATAGATGAAACGACTAGTGATATTGCAACAAATGCAATTAATACATAGCTGATTATATCTACAATTTTACTAACTGATGATATCATAGTTCCAACTATATCTGTGTAAGTAATTGTGTTTTCTTCTTTTCCTTCATTTTCTTGTTTTTTATTGTATTCTTCTATTGCAACCTCTATTGCTTCTTTAGATTCAAAATCCTTAGGATAAATATTTACACTTGTTGGGTTATCTAAATCAATTGCTCCTAATTTTTCCATATTACCGTCATAACTTGCATTTGCATTTTCTGTATATGCTTTCATTACCTCTGCTAATTCTTCGCTACTTAACATGCTCATTTGCATTCTTTGTTCTTGTGTTAATGAATTCATGTTAAATTCTTCACCATCTTCTGGAAATTCTAATCCTGAAAAAATATTTTTAGTTGGATTATCAATTTGTTCTTTTACAATCTCAGCTTCATTAGATTTATTTATTACATACTCTTTTAATTCTTTTGTATAACCAATTCCTCCTGCCATTCCTGTTGCAGCAGACTGTTCATTTTGTTTTATTATACCAACTATACTTATTTCTTCTGCATTGTCAACTTTTTTCTTCATATATTCTTCGTCATCAGATTTATCCAGCCATATTCCATTTTCTTTTTCATAATAGTCAGAATTTAAAATTAGCTTATATTTTAAGTCTAGCAATTCTTCATACGTATATGATGTTTCTTTTTCGCTTTTTAAATTTCCACCTTCTTGTATTATTTTCATTTGCTCTTTTAATTCATCTTGGTCTTTTAATCCTAATGTATATAAAACATAATCACTTGTTTCATTATCTTCTACAACAATAAAAACAACTTCATTATAATTTTCAGGCCATTTTCCTGCTAATAAGTCATACTGTTCCTTTAATAATTCTTCATTATCTAACATTTCAGTCCAAACATTTAATTGTTTAGACATATCCATTGATGATGAACCTAACATAGACATTGCACTGTTAGAAGATGGTGCATTAAACATCTCTCCCATCCCTATTGTATCCATTACTGTACTTGGATTAACTCTTAAGACCTTTTCTGATGTATACGGGTTGTATAAATTTAAATTTAAATTATAGTTATATTGAATTGCATTGCTATTATTTTTTATTTCGTTATCTGTTTCTTCAATGTATTTCTTTAATTCTTTTAAGTTATTTGTTTCAACTTTATTTGATAACAATGCCAACATTTGATCCATTATATTAACAGAATATACTTTACCTTCTTTTCTTTCTTTCTCAGCAGCAATATCTCCCATCATTGTCGCCATCATACTTCCCATATCAACTGTTGAATCTTCTATTGTTAATGGATATGATGATAAAGTATCTTCTTCTATTTTATCAATATAGTCTTGAACACCTGTTGAGATTGCAAGTATTAATGCTATTCCAATAATACCAATACTTCCAGCAAAAGCTGTTAGAATGGTTCTAGCTTTTTTAGTTAATAAATTATTTAAACTAAGTCTTAGAGCTGTAAAAAATTTCATTGATGTTTTTTTAAATACTTTAGCTTGTTTTTTCAATCTTTTCTCATTTTCGATTGGATTTGAATCTTCAATGATTTTTCCATCTACAATTTTTATTATTCTGCTAGAATATTTTTCAGCAAGTTCTGAATTATGGGTAACCATAATAATCAATTTATCTTTTGATATTTTCTTTAATATTTCCATTACTTGTTCACTTGTTTTAGAATCCAAAGCTCCAGTTGGTTCATCTGCTAAAATTATATCAGGATTATTAACTAATGCTCTTGCTATAGCAACTCTTTGCATTTGACCACCAGATAATTGATTTGGTTTTTTGTAAATTTGATCTTTTAAGCCAACTTCCTCTAGGGCTTTGATAGCTCTTTCTTTTCTTTCTTTTTTAGAAACTCCTGCTATAGTTAAAGCTAGTTCTACATTAGAAAGTACAGTTTGATGTGAAATTAAATTATAGCTTTGGAACACAAAACCAATTGAATAATTTCTATAACTATCCCAATCTCTATCTTTAAAATCTTTAGTGGATTTACCATTAATAATTAAATCACCTTTTGTATATCTATCTAATCCTCCAATAATATTTAATAATGTTGTTTTCCCGCAACCACTTTGGCCAAGTATAGAAACAAATTCAGATTCTCTAAATTCTATGTCTACACCTTTTAATGCTTCTACTTTTTCATCTCCACTTACATATGTTTTTGTAATTTTCTTTAGCTGTAACATGGTTTTACATTCCTCCTTACTTAAACTTATTATATTCTATAATAGTAATATTAACTTTATATTAATTTTTTATTATTTTTATGGAAAATTTTTTCTGATTATACTCATTTACTAATATAAAATTTATATCAATTCTTTATTTACAATCATATCTATTTGCCCGTCTTTTAAATAAATTATTTTATCTGAGCTTTCTATTGTGGATTTTCTATGCGCTATTATAATAACTGTACTTTTTTCTGAAATTTTATCAATTATGTTTTGTATCATTCTTTCTGTTTTTGAATCCATGTTTGAAGTAGGTTCATCAAAAATGTATATATTTGCTTTATGTAGAATGGCTCTTATAAAAGCAATTATCTGTAATTCACCATATGATAATTGTGATATCTTAATTTTAGTATCTAATCCTTCACTTAATTTATCAAAAAGATTTTCCACACCTATTTCATATACCAAATCATATATATCTTGGCCAGTTATATCCTTATTACCCAAGGTTATATTATTCCTTACTGTATCTGCAAATATATATGGAGTTTGAGAAATATATGAAATATTATCTCTTAAACATTTTGTTGATATTTTAGATATGTCATATCCTCCAATTAAGATTTTTCCTCTTTCAATATCGTATAGCTTCATTAAAACATTTGTGAGTGTTGTTTTTCCAACTCCTGTTCTTCCAGCAATAGTAACTTTACTGCCTTTTTTTATAATAAACGATAAATTCTTTAATATCAACTCTTTTTCATATTTCATACAAACATTTTGGAGCTCAATGTCACCATTTAAATTTTCAATATATTCACCATTTTCAATTATTTCATCATTGTTTTCATTTAATAACACTTTTATTCTTTTATATGAAATAATACATGTTTGAATTTCTTCTAATTGATTAAATATTATTTCCAACGGGCTTTTGCATTCTTTTGTATAAAAGAGTACTAAATATATACTTCCTAAAGATATTGTAGTATCTATATTTAATGCATAATGTAAAATTGCATATATTCCAATAGATTGTACTACTGTTAAAATCCAGTAAGGAAAATGATGTATAAATATATATTTCTTTCTTGTATCTAATTCTGATTTAAATAATTTATTACTTTTTCTTATATTTTTATCCTGTAATTTAAAAAGATATGTTAATTTACTTTTATTATACAATTCTGAAAATTCTTTATTTTCTTTATCTCTTTTTTTATGAATCTCATCTTGTAAAGCACTTAATATTTTTGTATGTACATATACTATTATTGCAACAACACCTATAGTAACTGTTCCTATCAAAGCAAGTTTTACGTTAGCCACATACATCATTATAATCATAAATATTATATAAAAAACGTTATTTACTATTATATTTAATACTCCAAAAAACAATGTAAATAAATTATCTACGTCTACTGTTAATCTTGTATATAATTCTGCAGAATTATATTTATTAAAAGTTGCCATTCTAAATTTTAAAACTTTATTAAATAACTTTTCTCTAATATCTTTTAATATTCTTGCCATTGCTTTATTTACTAATATATTTTTTACATTTTTAAATATAGCAAATAGTACATGAATTAGAGTATATATAATTATAAATTGTAATATTATTTTTTCAATGTTTTCTTTAGAAAAATCGATATCAAGAACTTGTTTCATAACATATGGATGTAATGATGATAAAAAATTACATACTATAAGAAAAATAGTAATAACTATAAGTGATTTGATGTGTTTTTTAATAATTTTACCCATATTAAACTACACCTACTTTCTCATAGTTATTTAATTCATTATACAACTCATTATTTTCTAACAATTCTGCATGCGTGCCACTTGCAATTATTTCACCATCAATCAGCATATATACTTTATCCATTTTTTCCATCATGCTAATTTTATTAGAAATAACAATTAAAATGTTATCGCCAACATGTCTCTCAATTTCCTCAATTACATTTTTTTCTGTTTGTATATCTAATGCAGATAGTGTGTCGTCAAAAATATTTATCTGTCTCAAGTTTAATAAATTTCTTGCAATTTGTATTCTTTGTTTTTGTCCTCCTGATACCTTTACTCCATTCTCACCTATTCTAGTTTCTAATCCATCTTCCATTATTTGAATATCTTCATATATATCAGCTTTTTTAACTATTTCTTCAATTTCGCTCTGTCTTGAATCTTCTTTTATATCTATATTGTTTTTAATTGTATCATCGGTAATGATATTTTTTTGCATAGCATATCCAATATTTTCAAATATAGAATCTCTTGAATATTCATTTATATCAATATCATTAATAAATATTTTATTATTAGGAATCTCATAAAACCCTGCAAGTATATTCATTAATGTAGTTTTTCCGCTTCCTACTTGTCCAACGATACCAATTTTTTCACCTTTATTTATTTGCATATTTATATTATTTATTGCTAAACTTTCATTGTCGTTATAACTATATGATAAATTTTTTATTTCTATTTTATTTATGATATCTAATTTTTTTCCATCTTTTTTATATGTATCTAAATTAAAGAAGTAATTAAACCTTTTACTTGCTTGTTTAAAATATGCAATTCCATTTATTAATGGTTCTATAGAATTTGTAATTTCTGATAAAGCAAGCGTTATACATGCTATATATGCAGTTAAATCTCCAACAGTTAGCAATCCTTTATTTATAAGTATTAAACCAACTGCAAATCCAGCACAGAAACATGAAGCATATAATATATTTATAACATTACTTATTTTATTTTTTACTACACCTATATTGTAATCAGCTTTATAAATTTCTTCATTTACAGTTTTAAATTTTACTTTTTGATTTTCCTGTTCATTGTATAATTTTATTAAACTAAATCCTGATGTGTTTTGTTCTATTGTATTAGATAAATCTAAGTATACCTGTCTAGATTTTTCTATAGTTTCTTTTTCCTTTTTATATAATTTACAAATATTTATTACTGATATTGGAATAATTGGAAGTATAGTTAAAGATAAAAAAATATTTAAGTCTTTTCCAATAACTACTAAACCTATTATAGGTGCTACAACTAATCTTGCCACATTAAAAAAAGCATTCCCAAAAAACTTTCTTATAGATAAAAGTTCTTTTGATAGATATGCTAAAAACACACCCTTATCTTCTTTGTCAAAATATTCTGGTTTTACTGATTGTAGGTGTTCTATTACTTTACTTCTTAAATATGTATCAGAGATTCTTGCTCTCCAAAAAAACAGCGTTCTGTAAATGATTCTTGGTATAATCATAATTAATGAATAAAATATTAAACTATATATTTCATTCATTATAATTTCTTTGTTTACATTTCCTTGCATTAATAAATCTAAAATATTTCCTACTATATTAGGTATTTTATATAAAATATATATTACTATTCCATGAAATGCTATTCCTAAAATATATAAAGGAAATGTTCTTTTTAATTCATCTGTAAATATTTTATTATTTTTATATTTATCCTTCACTATTTTCTCCTTAGTTTTTATTAATATACTTTTAATGGCTCATTTCATCATTGTCATCCGGCTCTTCATTAATTATACTTTTTTCTTCTTTGTTTATTACTTGACTTTTGAAACTTTGTGCAAATTTTGAGAAATATTCATCAACTTCTTCAACCGTTGTTTGTTCATTTACAGGCATCCTTATAATTGCTACTTTTTTTGGATACAACCCATCATTGTACGATAATTGGATTCTTCTTTTCATAAATTCTTTTTGTCTATTATCTCCATTGTAATTAGTATCATGTTCAAACATATTATGAGCTTTTACAAACCATATACCTTTTTCTCCAACAGGTTCACTATTTTTTCCAGTTCTGGATTCTAACGAAAATAATAAATCCTTATTTTCATTAGATAATGATTCAAAGTCTATCATTATCCATGCATACCCTTTACCTGCATCTTCAAATGTAGGCGCAGGCCAAAATAAAAATAATGCAGGGTCATTTATGTCTTCTTTTTCTGTCGGTTTTATTCCTGGTTTTAATACGTTATTTTTATTTGCACTACTCATTACTGTTTTAACACCTTTTTGTCTAAAAAATTTACATGCTCTTCGTAATGGTAGTTCTATAATTGCATCTATTACTTCATCTGCATTTTCTCTATTTAATAAATCAACTCCAAATTTATCTATTGGTTCAATTTCTTTTATCAACATATAAATTACTCCTAATATTAAACATCTTCTATAAAATTTAGTTTATTTATTGTATCTTCTCCTATAATCTCTTTAGCATTCTCTATAAGTTCATTCCATAATAAAATTTGTCCTCTATTATGAACATCCATTCCATATACTACTTTTATATTGTAATCTTTAGCAATGTTCCAAAACTCTTTACATGGATATGCAATTTTATCCCAAGTAAAGTTACCTTTTCTTGGTGCAATTTTATTTTTATATTTAACCTTGTATATATTTCTAAGATTTAACTCTAGTGGAACATTATACTTTTCAGATGATTCACAGATTTTTTTGGTGATTTCAGTTTCAGCGTGTCCAAATTCGTCTCTACTAAGCATGAAAAAGTCTGGATGTGCAATAATGTTGGGTATGTTTAATTCTAATGCTTTTTCAATATAGTTTGCATATACTTTTAAATCTTCATCTGTATATTTCTCATGTCCTAAAATCTTTAGATTTTTGTTAGAATCATAAATAAAATGTTGTCCTAATATAATTTTTTCTGATTCATTTTTTAATTCATTTATAAATTCTTCTTCTCCTGGTAAATATTCTACTTCATATCCAAATTCAATTTCTATTTTATCAGAATACTTTTCCTTTAAGCTTTTAATACTTTTTTTATATTCTTCTTTTTCAGAATATTCCATTCTAACGTCTTTTCTTTTATCAATACTTTGCGGACAATGGTCTGTAAAAGCAATTTTTTTAAATCCCATTTTTATATATTCTAAAACATATTCTTCATCTGTCATATCTAAATCAGCATGTCCACATCTGTAAGTATGTGTATGATAATTAAAATTTTGCATATATTATTCCTCCAACAATAAATCATATATCTTGTATTTTATAAATAGATTACTCATAGTAAATTTATTTGCTACCTCTGTATTTATTTTATCAACATATCCATCTTCTACTGTTTTCCCTTTTTTAGGAATAAACTCTTTTGTTGCTTCGTAATATGTTCCATAATCACTAACCCAACTTCTATTAGAGAATATTGCAAGACCTTCTTGATCGCTTAATATATCTTTTCCAATTATTAATCTTGAATCGTACTCAATACCAAATAAATTTAAAAGCGTTGGTAAGATATCGATTTGACTTCCCACTTTATCAACATATATGCTTTCTTCTATTTGGTTGTTCCAAATTATAAAGTTACTTCTATTTACTTCTACAATGCTATCTCTTTCATAATCACTAATTGAATTTATACTATCCATAGATAAAACATATGGATAATGGTCTCCAACTAATGCTATAACTGTATTATCTAATGTTCCATTACTTTCTAATTGTTTTAGTAGTTCTTCTAATGCCTTGTCTAATTCTATTTGAGATGCTAAATAAGCCTTAACTTCTGTGTTATAATCAAGATTTTCGACTAATGCTTTATGTCTTAGTGCTGTTGAATTTCCTCCTCCAAAATTGTATGGTGCATGACCACTAACAGTTATGTAATATGTTACATATTGTTCATCATTTATATAATTTTCAGTAGTTGCTTTTATCATATCTAAATCACTAGGTAACCATTTAGAATCTATTTTTTTCTCTAATCCATTTCCAATTCCAATATATTCTGAATATCCTAAAGTCTTCATCGTTTTTTCTCTTGAATAATAAGTATAGGTCCAATCATGAAAAGCTCTAGCATTATATCCTTTATCAGAAAAACTATTTCCTAATGCGTAAGATATTGTAGGAGATTGTTCTTTCCATAAATTTAAAGTTGTTTGTGATGGAATAAGACCTGTTGTTGCTTGGAACTCTCCTCCTGTTGTACTTAAAAAAACTGGTGAATAAAAATTGTTAAATACAAATCCAGAATTTGATAATTTATATAAAGTTGGTGTCAATTCTTTATTAACTGCAATACTGTTAAATCCTTCAGCTAAAATGAATATTAAATTCTTTCCTTCAAAATAACCTGTATATTCATTTTTATTTGTAGGTGCAGTACTATTTATATAAGTATAGATTTCATCTAATGTTTTATCTTCATTTGATTGTATTAAGCTATTAAAATCAATATCTGAAATATTGTATTCTACTACTTCTTCAATATTATTGATAGTTTCTACAGTATCACCTAAAATTAATTCCTCTTCAAAACCAAATATAACTCTTTTTATATCAATTTTAGTTGCAGTAAGAACTCCAAAAGTTTCTATATTTTTTTCTTGTGCATCTATTTTATAATATAAATTATTTGCAGAATATAAATTTTTTTTATCTACATTTAAAGAAAACATTGCAAGTAAAAAACTAATAATTATTACTGCTGAATTCAAAAAAGTTTGTTTAACATTATATCTTTCGAAAACTATTCTTTTTCTAAATATTATATATAAAATTAATGGTATGAAAAATATTATTATATAATGAATATTTTTAAATATTGCATCAAAAACTACATCTGTATATGTTAGTGCTCCACCTGCAAGACCAAGAGTAGAAAATGAAAATGGAATACTAAACATTTTATAGAAAATTAGTTGAACTAAGAAATAAAAAATAATTACTCCAGATATTATACCTAAAAGAATTTTTGATACTTTTTCTTTAAAAATATTACTTATCAAATTCAAGAAGAATACTGTTGGAATGCTAAAAAGAAATAAGTAAATAAGTCGTATAGAAAAAAAGTTTTCCTTAAATACAATTGCTCTAAACATTACTTCTAAATATACTAATAAAAAAATTATATAATAAATTACTTTTACATTTTTTTTCATATTTTCGCTCCTTTATTTGTTGTAAATTTTAAATTATAATATTTTTAATAATTCGTTCACGATAAAATCTGTTACATATTTTTTCTTTTGAAATTTGTTTTTTCCTTTTGTTTCTATTACATAATCGTGAAAATTATTTTTTATAAAAACAGATGCATATACTTTGTTTATATTTTCATTTCCAATTTGACCTGTGATTCCTATTCCAATTGTAGAAGCAGCAAATATTGAAATATTCTTTGCCATTTCTCTTGCAACTTCAGTGCTATATACTGTGAAATTTTCTATTGTTTCACTTTTAATTCCAAACTTCATTTTATATTCATTAGAATATGTTACAAGTCCTACTTTTAAAACCTCTGATGAGCCATCAATATTTGTAATTTCACTATTCAAAAGTCCTCCTGTGCATGATTCCATACATGAAATTGTTTGATTTTTTTCTTTTAAAATTTTTACTAATTTTTCATATAAATTTTCCATAATTTTCTTAACCTTCATTTTTGTACATTATATATTAAAAAGCTTATTTATACAATTTTTTTAGAATATTTTTTATATTTTTTACAAAGAATAATAATGTTCAGTAGAGATTTAAAAAAATAAATTGTAATTTATATGAGAAGTGTAACGTGGGAAGTGTGAAGCGGGAAAATTAGGTGAATCCTACGAAGAATATCCTTAAAATCACACCTCACACCTCGCACATCTCACCTCAAAATTACAATTATATAATCTTTCAGAGCAGATTAAATTTTTTTAATTTTTATGGAGGTGCTTGTAATTATGGAAAACAAAAATAATAAAAACAACAAAAACAATAATAACAAGAATAACAACAGAAATGAAAATAACAATAACAACAATAACAACAATTGCAGATAAGAAAGAAAACAGGGAGAAATTATTAAATAATTTCTCCCTGTTTATTATCTAGGAACCTCTCCTGTTGATACATCTTGTGAAGTTTTAGTATTTGTTAATATATTATATAAATTTTCCATTTCGCTTACTGAAATTTGTTCTGATGCTGAATCCCATTGTGGATTTTCCAATTTACGGTATATATAATATCTAACTTTTACATCTCTTAATGCATTATCAACAAACTCTTGTGAATATCCTTTTTCAACTTTCCTTTTATAACTTTCAAAAAAATAAGTAAATTTTTCATTTGCGTTTTGTGATATATCATTAAATACTATTTCTATTTCAGATTGAGATATTCCGTGAAATATTCCCGATATATTAGCTTAGAATCTATTACTCCTCTATGAGCTATTGTATAATTCTTTGTTGCTTGTTTCAACGTTCCTTCATCAACATCATCATTAAAATATTCTTTTAAAAATTGTTTTGCCGTTCTATTTTTTAAGACTTTCAAGTCATATTGTTTTCTTCTTTGACTTTCCAATCTTGCTCTTGAAAATTCGTCTTCCATTTAAGCCTCCTTTTAGTCTAAATATTTCTTTAAAAATTTACCTGTATATGATTTTTCATTTTTAACTATTTGTTCTGGTGTACCAACCCCAACAATTTCTCCACCTTTATCTCCACCTTCTGGTCCTAAATCTATAATATAATCTGCTGTTTTTATTAAATCTAAATTATGTTCAATTACAATTATACTATTTCCTGTATCAACTAGTCTTTGTAAAATATCAACTAATCTATGAACATCAGCTATATGAAGTCCTGTTGTTGGTTCATCTAGTATATATAAAGTTTTTCCAGTTGCTCTTTTGGAAAGTTCTGTTGCTAGTTTAACTCTTTGAGCTTCTCCTCCTGATAAAGTTGTTGAAGGTTGTCCGAAGCTTAATATATCCCAATCCAACATCATAAAGTGTTTGAATTTTTTGTTTAATTTTTGGTATATTACTAAAGAATTCTAAAGCTTCTTCTACAGTCATATCTAATATATCAGCAATATTTTTTCCTTTATATTTTACTTCAAGAGTTTCTCTGTTGTATCTCTTACCTTTACATACCTCGCAAGGAACATAAACATCTGGTAAAAAATGCATTTCTATTTTTAAAACACCATCACCTTGGCAAGTTTCACATCTTCCTCCAGCTACATTAAAACTAAATCTTCCCTTTTGATATCCTCTGATTTTTGCTTCATTAGTCTCTGTGAAAATATCTCTAATTATATCAAATACACCTGTATATGTTGCAGGGTTTGAACGTGGACTTCTTCCTATTGGAGATTGATCTATATTTATTACTTTATCAATATTTTCAATTCCTAATATTTCCTTATGTTTTCCAGGTCTATCAACTGATTTATATAACTTTTTAGCTAATCCTTTATATAAAATTTCATTAACAAGTGTACTTTTCCCTGAACCTGAAACCCCTGTTACACATGTGAAAACGCCTAAAGGAATTTTTACATCTAAATGTTTTAAATTGTTTTGAGTTGCATCTTTTATTTCAATTGACTTTCCATTAGATTTTCTTCTTTTTTCTGGAACCTTAATTTTCTTTCTTCCACTTAAATAATTTCCTGTTATAGATTTAGAAATTAGTTTTATTTCTTCAGCTGTTCCTTGTGCTACAACTTCTCCTCCATGAACTCCTGCACCTGGACCAATATCTATAATTTGGTCTGCAGCATACATTGTATCCTCATCATGCTCAACTACAACAACTGTATTTCCTAAATCTTTTAGTTTTTTTAATGTTGCAAGCAATTTGTCATTGTCTCTTTGATGCAAACCAATACTTGGTTCATCTAAAATATATAGCACACCTGTAAGTCCAGAACCTATTTGTGTTGCTAATCTTATTCTTTGAGCTTCTCCACCTGATAATGTTCCTGCCGGTCTTGACAATGTTAAATACTCTAAACCAACATCAATTAAAAATTGTAGTCTTTTATTTGTTTCTTTTAATATTTGTTCTGCAATCATTTTTTGTGTTTTATTTAATTGCAAATCATCTAGAAAATTCTTTATTTTATTTATAGACATGCTTGTTAATTGTTCTATATTCTTATTTCCAACAGTTACAGCTAAACTTTCTTTTTTCAATCTAGAACCATTACATTCATGACACTCATGATTAGTCATGTACATTTCATAAAACTCTCTCATACCTTGAGATTTTGTTTCTCTGTATCGTCTTTCTAATGTTGGTATTACCCCTTCAAAAGGAGAAGTAAATGTACGTTTTCCAGCAGCTGATTCATATTCAAAATCTATACATTCAGTACCGGTACCATATAAAATTTTATTTAAAAATTCTTTAGGTAATTTTTTTATTGGCTTTTTAATATCTACACCGTATTTTCTAGCAATACTTTCAAAATACATTTTTGCCATTGTATCGCCTTTTTTCATATTGCTTGAACCAAATGCTTTCACTCCATCATATAAAGTTTTCTCTTTGTCTGGTATGATTAAATCTTCATCAATTTTCATAACAGACCCTATTCCTAAACATTCTGGACATGCTCCAAAAGGATTGTTAAACGAAAACATTCTTGGGGTTAATTCTTCTATACTTATATTACAATCTGGACATGCATAATTTTGGCTAAATAGTAATTCTGTATTGCTGTTTTTACCGTTCGTTTTGCGGACGACCACTGGTCGCCCCTACAATATCGACTAAAACTAAATTATTAGCAAATCGTAATGCTGTTTCTACACTTTCTGTTAATCTACTTCTTATATCTTCTTTTATAATTAATCTATCAACTATAATTTCAATATTATGTTTTTTCTTTCTATCAATATTTATATCATCAGTTAATTCAAAAACTTCGCCATCAACTCTTACTCTTACAAAACCTTCTTTATTAAAATCAGATAATAGTTTTGTATACTCACCTTTTCTCCCTCTAATAACTGGAGCAAGAATTTGTATTTTTGTACCTTCTTCTAAATCCATAACTGTATCTACAATTTGGTCTATTGATTGTTTTTCAATTTTCTTTCCGCAATTAGGACAATGTGGTGTTCCTATTCTTGCATATAGCAAACGAATATAATCATATATTTCTGTTACTGTACCTACTGTAGAACGTGGATTTCTAGAAGTTGATTTTTGGTCTATTGAAATTGCCGGAGATAATCCTGTTATAGATTCTACATTAGGTTTTTCCATTATTCCTAAAAATTGTCTAGCATAACTAGATAAGCTTTCTACATATCTTCTTTGCCCTTCTGCATATAACGTGTCAAACGCTAAAGAAGACTTTCCGAGAACCAGAAAGTCCTGTTATTACTACTAGTTTATCTCTAGGTATTGTTAAATTTATATCTTTTAAATTGTGCTCTTTTGCACCTTTAATTATTATATTGTCGTTCATAAATATTTAAATGCCCCCTATTTTTTCATATTTATTATACAAGCAATCTATATTTATGTCAATAAGAATTGTATTTAGAATTTAGAGTTTGGAATTTGGAAAGATATTTTTTAATTTTCTTTTATTATTCTAAATACCAAATTCCAAAGACCAATATTCAAACAAACAAAGAAGGAACAAGTTAGTTAGACTCGTTCCTTCAAGTGGTTAAGATGTCGATTTTATTTCCACCAGTTGTTTACATCTTTATATTCTGCATCAAGCATATGCAAGCGTAAACCTGTTGTACAATCTTCACAATACCATGCACCTTTACTTGCTCCAGGGCAATTTCTGCATCTTTTAGTAAGTTCTTCTTGTTTTCTTAAATATGCAGCTTTCCTCTCACGTTTTTTGTCAAGTACCGCTTTAATTGTAAAATAAAATGCTACCCGCATGTCAGTCAAATTCATATAATTAACCTTCTTCCATAAGATTTTATGTGTACACATTATACTTTGGATTTATAACTTTGTCAATTTATAATTTCTTGATTATATCAATTTTTCTAATTCTTTTATCTTATCTCTTAATTTTGCAGCTTCTTCAAATTCCATTGCAGATGCATGTTTAAGCATTTCGTCTGTTAGTCTATTTATAATATCTTTAACATCTTCATCTTTGCTTACTTCGTATTTACTACTTACATCTTCAACAATGGTTGCTTTTATAGTATCTCTAATTGATTTTCTAATAGTTTTAGGTACTATTCCATGTGCTCTGTTATATTCTTCCTGAATTTTACGTCTTCTATTAGTTTCTGATATAGCTTTTTCCATACTTTCAGTTAATTCATCTGCATACATTATAACTTTTCCTTCGGAATTTCTTGCAGCTCTTCCTATTGTTTGTATTAAAGAACGTTCTGAACGTAAAAATCCTTCTTTGTCAGCATCTAATATTGCAACCAAAGAAACTTCAGGTAAATCTAACCCTTCTCTTAAAAGATTAATTCCAACTAAAACATCAAATTCACCAAGTCGTAAATCTCTTATTATTTCCATTCTTTCTAAGGCTTTTGTGTCTGAATGCATGTAATTAACTTTTATTTCAAGACTTTTTAAATATGCAGTTAAATCTTCTGCTTGTTTTTTTGTAAGAGTAGTAACTAAAACTCTTTCATTTTTTTCAACTCTTTCTCTTATTTGCATAATTAAATCATCAATTTGATTTGTAACTGGTTTTACTTCAATTTTCGGGTCTAATAATCCTGTAGGTCTTATTATTTGTTCAACAACATTATCTTTAGAATTTTGTTTTTCATAATCTGCAGGTGTTGCACTAATAAATACACATTGATTTATTTTATTTTCAAATTCATCAAATTTTAAAGGTCTGTTGTCATAAGCTGAAGGTAATCTAAATCCATAATTTACTAAAGAATCTTTTCTTGCTCTATCTCCATTGTACATAGCTCGTACTTGTGGTATAGTAGCATGTGATTCATCTATTAATAATAAAAAGTCATCAGGAAAATAGTCAAATAAAGTATACGGTGCAGAACCTGGTTTTCTTCCACTAATATGTCTTGAGTAATTTTCTATTCCTTGACAAAATCCAGTTTCAACAAGCATTTCAATATCAAAATTAGTTCTTTCTTCTATTCTTTGTGCTTCAATTAATTTGTTTTGACTTTTAAAATATTTTACTCTTTCTTCTAATTCCTCTTCAATTGTTCTAAGTGCCGTTTTTAATTTTCCTTCTGCTGCAACATAATGAGAATTAGGTCCAATCAGAACATGATTCCTTGTTCCTATAACTTTTCCTGTTAGTGGATTTATTTCATTTATTTTTTCAATTTCATCTCCCCAAAATTCAACACGGACTGCACTTTCTTCTCTGTTTGATGGATATATTTCTAGAACATCTCCTTTAGCTCTAAAAAGTCCCCTTTTAAAATCCATTTCATTTCTGCTATATTGCATTTCTATTAATTTTTTCATAATTTCATTTCTAGATTTATTCATTCCTACTCTTAAAGACAACATTAATTCTTGATAATCTTCTGGATCTCCTAAACCATAAATACAAGAAACTGAAGCAACTATAATAACATCTTTTCTTTCAAACAATGAAAGTGTTGCTGAATGTCTTAATTTATCAATTTCATCATTTACCGATGAATCTTTTTCAATATAAGTATCTGATGAAGGAATGTAGCTTTCTGGTTGATAATAATCGTAATATGAAACAAAATACTCAACTGCATTATTCGGAAAAAACTCTTTGAATTCACTATAAAGTTGTCCTGCTAATGTCTTATTGTGTGCTAAAACAAGTGTTGGTTTTTGCACTTTTTGTATAATATTTGCCATTGTGAAAGTTTTTCCAGAGCCTGTAACTCCTAGAAGTGTCTGGAATTTCTCTCCTCGATTTATTCCATCAACTAGCTTTTCTATTGCTTGTGGTTGGTCGCCTGTTGGTTTAAATTCTGAATTAAGTTTAAACATATTTCTCTCCTATTTTATATTTTTAATAATTAATTTATAAAACTCCTCTAAAGTATTCATTTTATAATTACTTAAATCATCTATCTTTTTCTGAACTTTATACATATTCTTATCAACAATATTAACTACTTCTATCCCCGCATTATTTGCTGCTTTTATTCCTTCTAAAGAATCTTCTATAATTAAACATTGCTCTTTAGATACGTTCATTTTTTCCATTGCTTTTAAATATATTTCAGGATTAGGTTTCTTCTCTTTCACATCCTCATAAGTTAGTACTAAATCAAATATATCATAAATCTTAAAATCAGTTATTAAATTTTTATTTATATCATTATAAATATCAATAGCATATTTAGGTGTTAATGTTGCTAAAACCAATTTATACCCTCGTTCTTTTAATTCTATAACTATTTCTTTTGCATATTTTTTATACTTAACTTCTTCTGAAATATATTTATATTCAAGTTTATTATATATTTCCTTTATAATATTTATATCGTGTTTTTCAGAACTATATTTATTTGATAAATATAGTATAAAATTTTCATATAGATCCCCTTCTATTTTTTGATGTGCAAATTCATCCCAATCCTCTTGTATTTGGTCAGCTGAAACTATAATTCCACTGATATTCTTTATTACTAAAGCATATATTTCATTAAACATATTTACAGAATCTAACAAAGTTCCATCTAAGTCAAATATGATAACTTCTTTATTATTTAATATGTTCTTGTATTCTAATTTTGATTCAAACATCTCTCACCTCATCGTTATAAATTATATTCATTATTCAATATAGACTCAACATCTTCTTTAGTTAGTAATCCTTCTTTTACATAATGTTCTAAAAGTTTATAACCTTTTGTGTAATATTCCTTAGTAGTAAATCCGTCTAAGCCAATACATTTTTGTTTTGCTTCTTCATTAATAATTAGTTTATCTAACGCTGCTATTTCTAATGGGAATAATTTACATTCAATAAATCTTTTATCTTGTGGTATTATGCATCCATCATTACTTAAAAATGAGCATTTTTCGCCTATAGCTCTATAACCATTCATAAACTTTTCACATTGAAAAATTTCTTTATATTTATCTTCTAATAATTCATACTCTTTTTTTGTAACATATAATCCTTCACGACAACACTTTCCATTACATTTAGAACATATATTCATTTCAAAATTAATGCTCTTACTCATTGTTATTTCCCCTTTTACAAATAAAATTCTGGATGTTCCTCTGTTTTAAAATGTTTTATTTCTGTAGCAATAAATTCATCTTCATTATATTCTATCATTTTTTTATTTATATGTATATATTAATTTTTTATCTCTAACGATAAAAGCCCGGTATTTCTACCAGGCTTTTGCTTTGCTGAAACTCAAAGTTTGGCCAATGCCTTATCGAGTTCAGCTAACACCCGTCGTATAGATTTAGCTTTATTTCTTAATGACTTTTTCCTCGAATCATCAAGCTTATATGCCAAGCAAATAAGTTGAACTGCATCAGATGAAGTTTCATTAATTTGTTGAAATAAAAGCCTTACATCCTTTACTTCCTTGGGTTCTGTCATAAATTATTCCTCCTTGGAATTTTTATTCAAATTATTATAACATTTTTTTTCTTTTTTTACAACATAAAATTTATTATTATGTTATTTATATAGGATTATATTAGATTTTTGATTTGTTTTACATAATATGGTATAATATATATGTTAATGCAAAAGCATTTTTTGGTCCTTCTATGAGGGAATTTTGAAAGTCTTCTTTCAAAGTTGGATTAAAAAGCTTATGCAAATATTATAACGAGGTGAAAAAGTTATGTCAAAAATTTTCTATCGGAAGAGGATTATTGCAGACTACAACATAGGTAGTCCTGTACATAAAACCTCTATCCAGGTCGACTGGAAAGAGTTGACCAAAAGAATATTGTTATTTGTTCTGGCAGCAATAATAATATTTTTTATTGGAGTTGAAATACACTCCTACGCATCAGCCCCTCAGTTAACTGTCAGTTGCTCTGAATGTAACTGGTTACTTTTCCATGATGAAAATGGCGTTCTTGTCGGAAAAGTACGTTCAGCTTCTGAAGACCAGCTTGAGCAAATTAAGCTCATAAAAAAAATAGTCGTTGACCCCAGTGTTAACGATTTTGAGGTATCCTCAAAAGATGCAGAATTTTTCGAAATTACAATAAGTGGTTACGGACAAATCTGCTTCGAATCAGATAATTGTGTATCCACTCCCAGCAATTACAATTACACATTATCTACTAGCGAAGAAGATGAAGTTTTTAATCTGATGTCTATGGAACACAAATTCCTATATGACCAGCTTAATATCATCATCTGCGATGGTACCGCCGCATAAGCTTTTTGGGTAACCGACTCTCGGTTGCCCTTTTTTATATAATTAAATCTATAAGTACAATATATGCAGACCTTTATAATATTTCTAATCTTTTGATATGTAGATATATATCAGCCTATTCATATACCAACTTTACTTTTTATGTAAAATATGGTAAAATAATAGTGTTAAGATTTGTCTTAATATGGATCCACTGCGGATTCATGTAATGAGAAAAATAAAATGGAGGAATTTTTCATGTCAAAAAAAATTATTGCCCTTGCTATTGCAACCGCCATTATTATTCTTTGTTTTGTTGGTTGCAGTAAAACCTCATCACCGGCAGAAACAACAACAGCAGCAACTACAACGGCAGTTCTTTACACTACACCGGCCACAACCACTTTCTATGACACGTTTGACAATACAGTTTTTGTGTCTGAAGAAGCGAAACGGGTATTTACTGTCATCCGTGAGGAAAAACAGTATACCGAAGAGGGATTTGCAATAATCACAGATTATTTGCGAAATAATCCTTCGGAAGAAGTTATCGACGACTTCAATAACTCCGAATATCATTGGAAATTAGGAGGGAATTGTACCCTTATCGTTGGAACTTCTCGTACTTTGGAACTTGAAAGTTCTAAGGAAAAGGTTACGGTTATTACAAACGTCGACACGCTTCTGGTCAATGAGACGCCTGAATACCTGAATGACTGGAATTACGGTCAAAATGGATTTCAGAATTCATGGCTAGTAAGTGATATGACTTTCTACGATGGCTTTTTTTATTCCTTCGGAGAAATCATTTTCGATGCTACACCACCTGTCGATTCCGATACTGAAACAGCACTTATCGGCAGTACTACATCCACTGACGGAACCACATTTATTGTTGCAAAACACAATAATAAAATTGTTCTCATTAAGGAAAAGGAACATGAGTTTACTCATGAAGTAATTGCTGATGATGCAGTCAGTGCACCGGAAAAAATTTCATTTAACCGCACTGATCGTTACATAAGTGATACAGACCAAGATGCAGTCATGCGAGGTCGAAGTCTGTTCTATCGAACTGAAAATCAGGAACTCATTCAGGTAGATATAACAGATGACGGTGTGAAATCGACAACATTGTTTGAGGATTTCGAAGACTATAATCTCCTTTATGACTACAGTGGAGTTTATTGGCTTCGTACAGCAGATTTAGCTGAGAAGTCTCTTACCGACCTTCTCCATCTCGCTGAATATCCCGACCACTATATGAGTCGTGACGGAGATATTATGGAATATTCTCCGTCTGGCAATTAATTAAAAACAAATTTTCTCATTACAAGGAAAATTCCCTATGGTTAACCACCATGGGGAATTTTTCTTTTTATTAAATTTTGTTATTTCTTTACTTTTTATCTTCTTTTAATGCCAACATTGAATATAGTTTTATAGCTATCAAGAAATCAATAATACTTAAAATACCAATTCCTATTATTACATATATCATTTCCCATTTTAACAATACAGCTGTAACTAATAAACTCCCTATTGTTGTTCCAAATTTTCTACTAAATCCTATATATGATATAGCTTTTTGTTTTTCCTCATTTTTAGTAATTTTTAAAACAATATCATTAATATATAATCTAAATGGGTCTCTTACAGCAAGTATTATACAAAATCCAATTGTCATTAATATAAACTTTAACGCACTAAGTTTTACTAAAAATCCAATTGTTGTTAATATAAAGGAAGCAACTAAAATTGCACTTAAAATTAATAAAGATTTATCTTTAATTTTATAATAAACTTTTCCAAAAACAACTGAACCTATTAATCTAGATAATCGTGAAAAAACAACAATTATCCCTAAATATATTGAAACTTTTTCGATATTATATATCTCTGCTAAATTATATTGTATAAACAATTTTGTATTTTGTTGTCCATTTACAATAATTCCATAAAAAACTGCATAAATAATAAATATAACCCATACTGTTTTACTGAATTTTATTTTCTTCTTTTTATTATTTTCATTTAAATTAACAATATTGTTTTGTGATATATCTTTCATGAAAAAATACATTATAAAAGCTATTAAGCAAATAATTATACATAAATACATCGGAAGATGCGGATTTATATTAAATAAGAAACTTGCAGTTAAAGAAACAATTAATGTTAAAAATGCATATACATTCATTCCTTTATTAGCAATCCTTGCATAATCATTGGATTTTCCGAATAACATCTAAATTATTTTTTAACATTACATTTTCCATTTCTTTAAATACCCATGCGATTTGATATAATATTTTACCAAGCATTATCCATAAATAGGAAGTACCAAAAGTAATAATTATACTTGATATTAATAATAATCCCATACCTAATCTTGCGGAATATGTATTACCTATTTTTTGAATAATATTTACAATTGTAATTCTTCCTATTAGAGATGCAATTGATGATATAGCAGTCAAAAACACAATTTGTTGCACGCTTAATCCTTTAGCAATTGTTAAAAATAATGTATCTATTGCAACAAAAAATAATAAATCATCGGTAAACCCTTTTAAATATGGATACACTTTTATAAATCTATTTATATATTTTTGATTTTCCATTTTTTCCTCTAATTTTCATTTCATAAAACTTCTTATTTTTTTGTAAATGAATAGTATGTTCCTGTATTCATGTTTGCAACATCTAGATATGTATTGTCTTCAAATATAAAACCAAACCATGGTACTAAAGATACTGTTGGAGTTGTTGTTTCTCCGTTCATTTTTATTCCATCATATTCAATATTGAAAACTACAAAGTTATCTCTGTTATATTCTTCACTTCTTTCAAAAAGACCTTCTAATTCTGTTTCTGTCACACCATAACTACTTAAATCTGTTGTTATGAATTCTACTGCATCATCTCCAATATAAAATTCATATTTACCAAAATAATAGTTATCATCATAATATCCTTCTTTTTGATACCATCTTATTTCTTTTTTTCCAAAGATTGCTTCTGAGCCATCACCTGCAATCCACTTTGTATTTTCTACAATTGATTTTGTATCTTTTGTTTCCACGTTTCCCGTTGGCTCAATATTCATACATCCTGTTAATGTTATTAATAACATCACTACTATTATTCCAATTGTTAATAATCTTTTTTTCATAATTTTTCCTCCTTATTTTTTATACATCATTTATTCCCAATAATACAATTCCTAGCATTACTAAACCAATAATTACATATTGTTTTATATTAAGTTTTTCTTTTAAAAATATTCTTGATAAAATAATTGATATTATACTATAAGCTGAAATCATTGGAGCTGCGATAATACCTGTTCCACTCATTGCATAAACATATGTGAATTGACCTATAGTTTCAAATATTGCTGCACCTACTCTATCCTTTTGTTTTTTTATAACAATCTTTTCTTTTTTAATAAATTTAATAAAAATAAATATTAAAATTGCACATATTAAAAATGTTAATTCATATGAAGTATTTGCAACATTTTCAAGTGTACTTTCAGTCACATTTATAAGTGGTGTTGTTTCTATACTATCAAGGTAATATGCATCAAAGAAAGTACCCAAAGCATCAACTATACAATATAAAATTGGCATCAAAAAAGCTACAAGACCTATTTTATACTTTTTATTATTCAACTCTTGATATTCTTTTTGCTTTGATTTTTCTAATAGACCAAGCACAAAAATACCAACACTTATACATATAATAGCAATTACACTCATTGTATCTAAAGTTTCTCTTAAAAATATTAAACATAACAAACATGTAACTGCACCTGATGAATTTTGTATTGGTGAAGAGATTGATAATTCCAAATATCTAAGTCCAAAATAACCTATTGTCATTGATAATATGTACATTAATGATACTGGTAAATATATTAATATATTAGTAAAATCATAATTCATATCAGTAAATATTAACATACATATAGCATGAATACCCATTACTAAACCAACAATCATAGATGTTTTTAAATGACTATATTTATCTTTTTCATCTGCACCTTTTTTATAAAATAAATCTGCAGTTCCCCATGCTAAAAGTGTTACTAATGCAAAAACAAACCACATTCCTTATTCCCCCTTTTTTCATATGTGAAAAATACCTTTATGACTAAAATAATATCATAAAGGTATTTTATTTTTCAACATAATTTGCTATTTATATTGATTTTTTATTCTTTATTCACATACTCATTCAAAACCTTCGATTTAAAATTTAATTCTCCAATTTCTGCAGTTGGTATGAATCCAGGTTGTGCATTTATAACATCTGGTATTCTATTTACAACTGTTGCACATGTTAATTCTACTGTTGCTGGTCTTGCTACTGTTATTGTTGTGTCTGGTTCTCCATATACAGTCCATTCATTTTTATCAAAATCTTCTTTTGAATATACTTTCCCTATACATTCAGATTCTATTGTTATTCCTTCATTTGTTTCGCTTGTAACAATTGCGCTCATCCCTGTTGCATCTCCTGCTTTAACTGTTACGCCAAGAGTTTCTGAATATATATCTTCCTTATTTGTTGTCGGAATTGTAACTTGTTTTTGAGACTTTATTGTTAAACCTAATTTATCACATAACCATCCATTTACATTCCACATATATGATGGTAAATATTCTCCATTTTCTATAATCTTTTGTCTTTCCATATCACTTATTTTATCTACAGATGCAATTTGTTCATCAAAATCTTTCAGTGTAAGTCCTGCACCATGTGCATTTGCAAGTGCTATCCCATAGTCTTCTACATTATAACTAGAACTTCCTTTTATTTTTGTTATTTTTTGTGTTGAACCACAAATACTTGTTATTAATTGTCCCCAATAAATATCTTGATATCCTGTACCTACAATTGTACATCCCGTTTGCTTTGCAAGTTCATCTATTTTTTTTGTTAAATTCGGATTTGAATTCCATGAATAAAAAGCTTCTTCACATGTTGTAATTGCATTTATACCAAGCTTTGCACATAACATAAGTGGTTCTTCAACATCTGTTAATAAACTCATCGTTTCTACAATACACACATCAGGCTTTGTTTGTGTTAGCATATTTTCAGCATCTTTAAAATCAATTACCTTTATGCCTAAATTATCTGTCCCCATTATTTCGCCAATGTCTTTTCCTATAACTGCAGGATTCACATCAATTGCTCCTACAATATCTCCACCTTTTTCTAAAACATACTCCATAGTATATTTTGCCATTTTACCTGTACCTAATTGTACAACTTTTACTTTTCTTTCCATCATTAGTTCCTCCTTTTTGTCTTATCATATGTAAAATTAGGCACTTTTATACACTACAATTGTTCTTTGAAATAGTCAAAAATTTGAAGTATCCCATTTTTATCTACATCTCCACCAATACAGAAACGATTTTTTTCTTTTGTTTTCACAAGTTCTTTTAATTTTTCACTTCCATTACCCATTGCAGCTCCATAACCACACAAATCTATAAATTGCCAATCACTTGTGCTATCTCCAACTGCTAAAATATTCTCCAATGGAACAT
Organism: Clostridia bacterium; assembly: GCA_017437145.1. GTDB lineage: Bacteria > Bacillota > Clostridia > TANB77 > CAG-508 > CAG-452. The sequence continues at coordinate 217,257 of JAFSBT010000003.1, forward strand.
TTATATTGTTTGAAATTTCAATAGCTCCTTGTTTTTTTGATATTCCAGCTGATGTTATAATTCCAAATTTCAATGGATTTGCAACTGGATGAATGCCCCAGCTTAATGTTAAACCTGTGTTCATTTCTTTAAAAAGTTTTTCAACTCTAATTTGGTCTTGTTCGTCAAATGCAATTGGCATTATTTTAGTAATTTCATATTTCATACTTTCTTCTGCTATGTTATCTAACATAAGTGGATTATTTTGTAATATATGGATATGTTGTTTAGTAATTTTAGACTCTTGATCTTTTTGTATAAAATAATTATCTACAGTATAAAATTCTGTATAAACATTATTATCGATATATATTTTTAATATTTCTTTTGCAATTTTTTTATTTATTATATGTTTTTTTACTATTTCATTATTTATAGGATTTATTATAACACTTCCTCCATCAGCAATATGATAATTATTTAATCCTGCTTCTTTTATAATATTTCCTATTGAAAAATGAGGTTTAGCTGTACATAGACTAATCGGTATTCCTTTATTTCTTATTTCTTTTAGTTTATTAATAACATCAATATGTGGATTTGGAGAATTGAAACCTATTTTCTCTCCAATTATAACTCCATCAACATCTAATATAATTCCTCTTATATCTTTCATTTGAATTCTCCTTTTATTTAAAACTTTATATAATAGATTCTTTTCCTATTAATCTTTGTAAATTTTTTATTGCAAAATTATGTACTTTTACTCCTGCTGAGCTCATACAGTAGTCTTTTAGCACATATACATCAATATTATTTTCAAATAAATCAATTGCAGTTTTTTGAACACATGCATCTGTATCAAATCCACATAGATGTATTTCATCAATATTATTATCTTTTAAATATTTTTCTAATTCTTCATTCACTGCTGAATAAATGTATTTGTTGAAAATTTTATTTTGGTTTGTATCAATTACAATTTTTTGTTGTTCTTTATTCATACAACCTTCATACTTTAATTTTTTGTAAAATACACTTTCATTATTATTAATAAATTTAGTAAAAGCAATAAAATTATATTTTTTTGATTTTACTAATTCATCAATTTTAGTTACATATTTTTTAGTATATTTATTAACAAAACTTTCTTGACAATCTATTACTAATAATAATTTATTCATTTTGCTCTCCTTAATTACATTCTATCATTTCAATTGCAGATTCTAATATTTCTTTTAATTCAAAAACGTCATCATCTGCACTAATATGACCTTTTTCTTTAACAATAATTGTTTTTGCATCTAAATTTAATTTAAATTTATTTTCTTCATCTAATGATACAAAGTAATCATTATCAGAAAAAATACAAGTAATATTATTAGTTGATTTTTTTATTTTATTAAAATCAATTTCCGTATTAATCCATGGATATGCTGTATTGTATGAATCTTCGTCACTTATTGCATTTGGTAATAAATCTAACCATGGTGCAACAAATAATAAACCACCAATTTTATCTATTTCTTTATTTTCTAAATATCTCATAATAGTTTGGCAGCCGATACTATGTCCTATAAAATATACTCCATCATTTAAAATTTCAACCATTGTATCTAATTTATCTGTCCATTCTTTTATATCTGGATGTTCTGTATTTGGCATATCAAAACTTACAACTTTTACATCTTTATTTTTTTCTAAATTTTCTTTTATCCAAGGATACCATCCATCATTACTAGTACCATCCCAACAATGGACTAAATATATAGTTTTCAAATTCATACCTCCATTTTCTTTATTCTATAAAATTATATCTTAAAATTATTTGTATTGCAAATTTAATTTGCGTTTAAAAATTTGCAGGTCCTGCCCTTACACCATTTCTAATATACCTAGATATACAAATTAACATATTTACAAATTTATGTAAATATGTTAATATATTACTTGCAAAAAACCTTTAGAATCATTCAAAAACCAACGCTATGAAGCTAAAATGCTTACGGTCAGCATAGCAAAAAATTATTTTTGGAGATGATGTTTTATGAAACTAAGTGAAAAAAGTCAAACAAATAGGGAATTTATTGCATCCTGTCATCCTTTGTTGTTTCGGCCAGTACAAAAAATTATACATTTAGATAAAACTCACGTATCTAAATGTATAGGCTGTAGTTGGCCTACATTGGATAAAAATTTAAAAAAAATTGATACGTTGAAATCTGTGGATGATTGTTTTTATGGAATTTATATTTGCAATAGTAAAATTCAGTCTTGTATTATCGATCTTTACGGTAATATAATCGCAAACAAACAACTCGATTTTGACTCTTCAAAAGAACTCAATATTACATCGATAACAGGAGTATTAGAAAACATAGACTACACTAAATTGAGGGGATTAGCGATTTCATCTGATAATTATTATTCTGATAACGCTTTTTCTTCTACAAACCGGTCACATCTTTTTTTATTATCACCTCCTACTTATCTCGATGACCTCGCCTTAAGTGAAATTATACCTTCCGAATGTCACTTTTCACTCACAAAAACTAACTTTGCAAATTGTATTGTTCAATCGGAATTAGAATATGAATCACTTTTGAATAAACGTTCAGAAAAAATCGATGAAACAATAGTTGTTATATCTTATAATAACAATGAAGTGTTATCTACTATTCTTTACAGAGGCAAAGTGATTAAAAAATGTTCAAATCTTACTCATTTTTCTTTTGATATTGATAATTCAAAAGATTTTGGGGAAAATTTTTTCGAGAGATATCTTCTTCCCCATTGGATAACTTGCTCTCCGGATAAATTTGTATTTTTCTCAAATAATGAAAAAGATTTATTTAACCTATCAACACATTTTCCCTTATGGCGACAGCTATTTGTAAGAAGCTATCAACCGCATGCAATAACAAAGATTTTTATCCCTGCCTTGGAAATTAATAAAACAACTCCGGCCGAAAGCACCGCATTATACTCAATGTATGCTTATTATGGTTGGGAATTTTGACCACAAAAACAGCAGCCTTCCTCTAAAGGAAGGCTGCTGTTTTTTTATTTTGTGGGTTGACGTTCGTATATAAAACAATTTAACTTACTGTATTTACAACTTCATTATTAGCAATTCCCTCTATAGAATTAACCCATATTTCTATACAGTTACTTAATGAATCTACTGTATACCATGCATAAGGTGAAGTTACTAATACATTCCCTTCATAATTATTTATATTATCATTTGAGTTTTCAAAAGCTAACCCATAAAGCGTATTGTTTTTTACTTTTTCTAAAACTAAATCTTTATTAAATATTTCTGTTCCAACAATAGTAATTATACTTGCATTACTTTTCATAGAATTAATTCTGCCATCTGTAATAATCTTTTTAGTTTCATCATTAATTAAAAATGTTGGAAAAATAAAATCAGTCTCTTTAAAAATTTCATCTAGTTCTTTATAAGTATACTTATCATTTCTAGTGTTTTTTGACCAATATATAACATTTATTCCCATACCTTTTAATATATCGGCAAGCCTTTCTCCTATATGTCCTAATCCTAATATTGCTGCTGTTTTTCCTTTTATTTGCATTCCGCAAAATTCATCAGTAAAGTTTTCTTTCCACTCACCTTTTATCTGCATTGGAAGTTTTCTACTTATTGATAACATTAAGAAAACTGCATATTCTGCAACTGAATCAGTAGAGTAATTAGGAACATTTGTAACTACTATATTTCTATTTTTGCAGTACTCTAAATCTACATAAGAATAAGATGTAGACATCAAACATATTGCTTTTAAATTTGTAATTTTATCAAGTATATCATTTGGTAAATTCCAACCTATTAAATCTGGATTTATAGCAATTATTTTTTCTTCATCAGATTTTGTATAAGCACCTTCAAGCATGTCATGTTCTTCCTCTATAAACATAACTTTTCCACATTTCTCTATTCTTTTTATTTGTCCCTCATTGAAATTTTCTTTTTTATCAATAATATAAATTTCCATTATAAATTTTCTCCTTTATAATTTATTTTTCAATTACAGCCATAACATCTGAAACAATCAATTCTTCTGTTAAGTGATATTTTGTATATAATTCATTTAAAGGTGTTCTATCTATAAATTCTTTTTTCGCACCAAAGTTAAATACTTTCATATCTGAACTTCCATAAAATCTTGTAATTTTCTCACCAAATCCTCCATCTAAAATCCCATCTTCAAGAGTAATTACAATTTTATGATTTTCCTTTAATTTCTCTAAAACATCTTCATCTATACCTGTTATATATCTTGGATTTATTAAGGTTGCATTTATATCTTTTTTTTCTTTTAATTCTTTTTTTACTTTTTCTCCCAATTCATAGAAATTACCTAATGCAATAATTGCAACTTCTTCGCCTCGTTTTTCAATTTTATATTTATTAAGATTTGAATAATCTTTTTCAATTGTAACATCTTTTTCTGTAACACTTGTATTAGGAACACGTATCATAACTGGGTATTCTTTTTGTTCTATTCCCCATTCTAACATTGCAAAATACTCTTGTTTGCATGTTGGTGCTAAATAAACAATATTTGGAATATTACTTGCAAGTGGAATGTCAAACATTCCTAAATGTGTAACATCACTACTTGAAATACCACCTCTAACAACTAAAATCACAGCTGGATTTTTATTTATTGCTAAGTCTTGAGATAATTGGTCATAAGCTCTTTGCATAAATGAGCTATGAATTCCAACTACTGGTTTTGCACCATTTTTAGCAAGACCTGATGCATATGCAATAGCATGTTCTTCTGCTATTCCGACATCTATGAATTGTTCTCCTAAATCTTTTCTAAATTCTGGAGTAAAATCAAGAATATTTGCAGTTGCAGGTGTTATTACCATAACTTTTTTATCACTTTTTGCTTTCTCATATAAAAAGTCTGCTGTTAATTGAGTATATGTTTTATTGCCATTTCCTTTAGCGATTCTTGTTCCTGTTTCCAAATCAAAAGGAACACTCCAATGCCAAGCTTCTTTATTTTTTTCAATATATTCTTTACCTTTACCTTTTACAGTATTTATATGAACAACTATAGGATGGTCTATATCTTTTATTTTTTCAAAAGTTTTTATTAATTCTTGTAGATTATTACCATCTTTTACATAACAGTAGTCAAGACCCATAGCTTTAAAGAAATTACACTCTGCTTTTCCTTCAGTGTCTCTTAGTAATTTTAAATTTTTATAAATCCCACCATAGTTTGGTGCAATACTTATATCATTATCATTTACTACAATTATAAAATTACTGTTTAGTTCAGCTGCATTGTCAAGTCCTTCAAAAGCTTCCCCTCCTGAAAGAGAACCATCACCTATTACTGCAATAATATTTTCATTATCACCTTTTAAATTCCTTGCTTTTGCAAGTCCACAAGCTAAACTTACAGATGTAGATGTATGACCTACTTTAAAAATATCGTGTTCAGATTCTGCTGGATTTGTATATCCAGAAACTTTATTAAATTGTTCTGGGTTCAAAAATCCTTCTTTACGACCTGTAATAATTTTATGTGGATAACATTGATGTGAAACATCATAAACAATTTTATCTATTGGAGAATTGAAAACATAGTGTAATGCAATTGTTAGTTCCACAACTCCTAAATTAGGACCAACATGCCCTCCATTTTTACTAACTCTATTTAAAATAGCATTTCTTATTTCTTCAGCTAACAATTCCATTTCTTCATTATTTAATTTTTTTAAATCCATAGGATCATTTATTTTATCTAATATCATAATATATCTCCTTTTCTTTATTCGTTCAAATTATATCTTAAAATTGTTCATATTGCAAATTAAATTTGGGTTTGGTGATTGGAATTTGATAATTAGATGTTTGTAGGGGCGAACTGCGTTCGCCCGCCATCGAAGCACGGACGACCAATGGTCGCCCCTACAAAGTTTGAAATAAGTTTTAGTATATAAATTAGTATGTTTACATTTTTATGTTAATATGTTATAATTTTTCTGCAAAACATTAGTAGTATGTCCGTTTTGCACGATGGGTCAGACATCGTTTGTAAAAATCTATTTTAGGGCGTGAAGCTAAATGGATTCAACTGTAATTTTAGAAAGAATGAAAAAGTCAGTAAATCGGGCGTTCGAAGCAAATCCAGCTATTCTCGGCGAAAAGAAACCTCGCTTTTTAGAAAATCGTCTTATAAAAAGCGAAGAAGAAATTACAGCTATTTGTAAGGAGATGCAGGAAGAAAACCCCGACTTTGTTGATGTATTAATTGTGTATGAAGAAATAATCGAAACATCCTTAAAGATAACAATTCTTTTATTTAACACAATGGATCATTGCTATGCTATTGTTGATGTAATTACTTTTATTCGTGAGGAATTCTCTGCACTTAATCCTACACCGACACATAGTCTTTATTCGACACCCGATAACTGCTGTGATATTGAAGTTACTTTCTATCATTTTATGAATTCATAAAATAAGCCGTGTTTGAAAATTTCTTCAAACACGGCTTATTCTATTATATAGGAAAATTGAATTTTATTTAATCATATTTAAGATTTCTCCGTATTTTTTCAGCTTTACAAAATTATGTAAATATGTTATAATTTCTTCTGCAAAACATTAGCAGGTCCGTTTTGCACGATGGGTCAGACATCGTTTGTAAAAATCTATTTTAGGACGTGAAACTAAAATATGGATTCAACTATAATTTTAGAAAGGATAGAAAGATCGGTAGAACAAACATATAGTAGTTTTCCTTCTCCTCTTAATGAAAAAAATTTTACTTTTATAAGAAAAGAATTGGTAGATGAGGCTGATATTGTCAAAATTGTTGATGAATGTTGCAAAAAAGACATTGATAATTCATCAGTTAATGTTGTATTAGCATATAAAAAGCTGATAACAGATTCTACTGAAATTGAGTATGTTGATGTACTTATAAATTCAGTAGATTTCAAGGAATTCTCAGCTATTGCGGCAACATTCTTTGTTCAAAATCTTAATGAGAAGTTTCCAAATTCTGATTGTTCTCCGTTAATATCTTATAATCCTTATTTGCAAGTTGAAGGTTGTCTGCCGATTAGGATAACCTTTAATTGAATCCCATAATAAAAGGGTAGTGTTTGAACTTTTTGTTCAAGCACTACCTTTTTTTATTATATTAATTCTATATTCCCTTTTAAAGGAATTACCTCCCATGCTAATAATTCTTCACTATATGGTTCATAAATATCATTTAAAAGATATATGGTCTTTCCTTTATAAAATCCAAATGCTAATTCTGCAAATCCATTTGCTCCAATATAATTTTTTGTTTCATTTTTATCTTCATTAACTATTAATAATGCATCTACATCTTCTTTGTCAATCTCTTTAAAATGTATTAATGATGCTTCTTTTTTTGGTATGTCCTCTATAAATTCTCTTGGTACTACAACTTCAAATTGTCTTTCTTCTAATTCTTTTTGTAATTCAAAAAATTTTGGTATGAATTTTTTACTACCACATAATACTATTTTCATTTTTATCTCCTAATTAGATGTTTTTCTTAATTATAATGTTCTATGCAATGTGTGTCAATAATTTTTTATATATAAAAGCGGGTCGCCGTGGGCGACGACCCCTACACCTATTAAATATATGTATAAAAATGTATTAACTAAATATATGTATAAAAATGTATTAACTAAATATATTTATAATATATTTTGATTAAAGGAGTGACTTTTTTATATGAATACTATTCTTACATACGTAAAATCTATTTTACTTCCTGTTGTTCTTGGAAGTATTGTTGGTTTTATAACTTTTGGTTCTATGGATTATGATTATTTAATTCAACCTTCTTTCGCACCACCTGCCTTACTTTTTCCTATTGTTTGGTCAATTTTATATACTTTAATGGGAGTTTCTTATGGTATTTTGAAATCAAATTCTCTAGCTGACAACAAAGTTAATAATATTTACTACTTACAACTGTTTGTAAATCTTTTATGGTCTATAATCTTCTTCATTTTAAAATGGAGATTGTTTGCATTTTTCTGGATTTTATTATTAATTGTATTAGTTATTTTGATGATAGTAGAGTTTTATAAAAGGAATAAAATTTCCGGATTACTTCAAATACCATATCTTATTTGGATTACATTTGCTTCAATTTTAAATTTTTCTATTTATTTATTGAACAAGTAAATAAAAGAGGCTCTAATCCATCAAATGAATTAGAGCCTCTTTTATTTTGATTCATTAAAACGTTACAGTAAATCCCAGTATTTCATCTCCTAAGATTTTATAGCTTACAAGAGTTTTTCTGCCACATTTCTTTTTAACATTTTCTTTAATGTAGTTTGTTGCTGCAATAGGAATATTGTTAGACATAAGGATACGGAACATATCTCCGCTCATTGTTGCAATATAGAGTTTAACCGTATCTTCCGGAACATCGCCAAATTCAGCAAAAATACCTTGTCTCCATGCAGAGCCGCTGTTTTCAGAAAATTGAATTTTCTTTCCTTCCAAAACCTCAGGATGTTGTTTTAATGCATCTTCACACGCTTTGTTTAAAAGATTTAACCTCTCTTTTACAGTTTGCATCTGTATTTTCCTTTCATTTAATTAATTGAAAGTTTGCCTGTTACTGCTGACCTCCCAGTAACACATAATTATATATTATTTTACATAATTATGCAACTGTAATAAGAAAAAACACTCGTTCCAAGAAATTTATTTTTATTTTATTACACTATATACAAAATCTTATTGTCTGGAAAATACTTTTTCATTGTATCTCTTAAAAATTTTTCTCCTTCTTCTCTTATTTCTTTTTTATACATATACTTTCCTCTTCCTCTACCTGTCATAAGTTCTGGGTTAAATAAATTTATTGCATTAGGAAAAGCATCTTGATTTATCATTTTATGAACATAACTATATGTCATAAAAATCATTTCAAAAAAAACATCTTTTTTCACTTCATCATTTAATTTTTCATATAATTCTTTTATTACATTTTCATATAATATTTTCCAATTATCAATCAGAACTATAGGTGCAATTAATATGCCAATTTTATAACCTGCATTTTTAAGTTTATTTATTGCCTCAATTCTTTTATTTAATCTTGATGTACCAAATTCAATTTTATTTATTATTTCTTCTGGATTTATACTCATCCTTACTATTACTTTACCATTGTGATTTAAATTTAAAATAGGTTCTACCATATCAAACTTCGTAGGAAATGTTAAGTATCCTTTTGGGGATTTATTAAAATTCTCTATTGTCCATTCTAAATTGTGTGTTATTGTATTTTCTAAAATCAAATCACTATTACTTCCTATTTCAAAAGTTAATTCTTTGTCACTTTTGTTTGAAACTTTAATAATTTTATCAAGCATTTCTTCTCTGTTTACAAATAATCTTAAATATGAACATTTATTATAATTACAAACTAAATAACAGTACATACACATTGCTATGCATCCGTGATGATGTGTATGGAACTAAAAAATCTGAAACTTTATGATTTGGTACAAATTTATGTGTTTTTCTAATTCCAATTATTATATTTTGTTTCATTTTTGCAAATTCAGAATTCGGATTTTTTCTTAATAATTCTATATTGTTATGATTTTCTATTGGAATTAATTTGACTCCTTGTTCTCTATATTCATCTAACAACTTTTTTCCTAACTCATATTCTTCTGATTTTGGTTCATAATAAACTTCTTTTGGTTTAAACATGAATATATCACCTCATGTTTAGTTTGACCTAAAAAGATTAATATTATTTTATTATTAATAAAATACTTATTATTTTATAGAAGTGTGAGGTGTGAAATGTGAAGTGCTCTTTTTTTATAAATATTTTCGAAAAAAACTTAAAAATCACACCTCTCACATCTCACTTCTCACTTCATAATTACAATCTATTTTTCTATTAGATAATAAAACTATTTATAAAATTTTATAAAAATAATAGACAAATTTTAATTTTTTGTATATCATTATATTTAAGGAATTATTTTTTGGAGGAATATAAATGAAAAAATATATATTATTAGCACTAACTTTATTATTTATATCTATTTTTACTATTTCATCTTTTGCAATAAATATGAATTTATCTGAAGAAGAAAGTAGTTCTGAATCTAATAATGTAGAAATGCTTGAAGCTTTAGTCCAACAACAAACTTCATCTAATGAATCTTTAGATGAACTTTTTAATGAAGATACAGACTCTGATGAAAATACAGCTGAATCAAATGAAAGTGATAATAAACCAAGTAGTTCAATAGTTGCAAGCAATCCAACTAATGACAATTTCTTTACACCTGAGAATATAATTAACATTATTTTAATTGCAGTTGGTATAGTTCTTATATTTTTAGGCATTGCAATTTTAATTAGAATTAAATAATTTTATTAAATCATATATAAAATTGGAAACATTCAAATGTTTCCAGTTTTTTTATGCATATTTTTTCTACATTTAACAATAATATAATTAGGTTTCAAAAAAACTATTTTTATGGAGGTAAAAAAATGTTCAAGAAAATTTCAGTTCTACTTACTATTTTATTCATTTCTTTATTTTTTATGACTGTTTCTTCTTTTGCTGTTGATAATGTAAAAAATACTATCAACTCTGGTGTAAATACAGTCGCAGATGGTGTAAATAAATTAGGTAGTGATGTAAGAAATGGTATAGGTGCTGTTGAAAATGGTATTGAAAATATGACTTCTGATGTTATGGAAAACACAACAAACAAAAATACAAATAACCAAAACACAACTATAGACAACAATTATACCGCTTCAAGAGTTTCTGCTGATGCAACTGCAGCAACTTCAAATGCAGCCGCATCTACATTATGGATATGGGTAGCTGTTGCTATAGCTGCTATCGTAATAATAGGTCTTGTTTGGTATTATGCTTCTCAAGAAAATACAATTAATACTCATAGACATTAAAAAAATGACCTTAATGGTCATTTTTTTAATCTTCTCTTCTTCTCATTCTCATTTCTGCATCTTTTTTAGCAATTTCTCGTCTTTTATCATATAATTTTTTTCCTCTTCCTATACCTAATTCAACTTTTATGAAATTACCTTTAAAATATACACTCATGGGAATTAAAGAATAGCCTTTTTGTTTAATCTGTCCTATTAATTTATTTATTTCAGACTTATTTACTAATAATTTTCTATCTCTTAATGGGTCTTTATTATATATATTTCCAAATTCATATGGACTAATATGCATATTATATATATACAATTCTCCATTTTTTATATTAGCATAACTATCCTTTAAATTAACCTTTCCTGCCCTTATTGATTTTATTTCTGTTCCCGTTAATACAATGCCAGTTTCTATTGTATCTATTATATCATAGTTATGTTTGGCAGTTGGATTTTTTGAAATTAATTTTCCCATTTTTTCTCCCTTTATGCTTTATTTGCTGAACCGAAAACATTTTTTATTTTATGTTCTACAACTTCTTGTATTTTTGCTCTTGCTGGTGTTAAGTATTTTCTAGGGTCAAATGCTGATGGATTTTCTACTAAAGCTTTTCTAATTTCTGATGTTAAAGCTAATCTTAAATCTGTATCAACATTTATTTTAGATACTCCATTCATGCTTACTTCTTTAAGTATTTCATCTGGAACTCCTTTTGCTCCTGGAATTTCTCCACCATATTTATTACATGTTTCAACTAATTCAGGTATTACTGAAGATGCACCATGTAAAACTATTGGTGTATTAGGTATTTTTTCTTTGATTTCTTTTAATATATCTACTCTTAATTTTGCTTCACCTTTAAATTTATAAGCTCCATGACTTGTTCCTATAGCTATAGCTAAAGAATCACATCCTGTTTTTTCAACAAATTCTTTTGCTTGTTCTGGGTCTGTATATTTAGCATCTGCTTCAGAAACATTAACATCATCTTCAATTCCTGCAAGTTGACCTAATTCTGCTTCAACAACAACTCCTCTTTCATGTGCATATTCTACAACTTTTTTTGTTATTTCTATATTTTCTTCAAAACTATATTTAGAACCGTCTATCATTACAGATGTAAATCCTGCATCTATACATTTTTTACATACTTCAAAATTGGCACCGTGGTCTAAATGAATAGCAATTGGAATAGTTGTTTCTTCTGTTGCAGCTTCAATCATTTTCATTAAATATGGCATTCTAGCATATTTAATAGCACCTTCTGATGCTTGTAATATTACTGGTGATTTTTGAGCTTCTGCTGCATCAACAATTCCTTGTATAATTTCCATATTGTTTATATTAAATGCTCCTATTGCAAATCCTTCTTTCATTGATTTTTCAAACATTTCCTTTGTAGTTACTAATGGCATAAAAATTACCTCCTAAATTTTTACTTCGTAATCATTTTATTTCGAAAACTATAAAATGTCAATGATAATGTAAAATATTGTCTCTAAAAAAAGACGGACGACCAATGGTCGCCCCTACAATTATTGGTTGCTCATATAGCTTCCACACATAGATTCATCTTCTGGATTTCCAGTATTACAGTTCTTACAAGGTGCTACAATTATATCTTCTAGTTCGCAAACGCATTTCTTTTGATTGTTATATGCACAACTATGAACTGTACAATTGATTCTTTGTTTCTTTTCCATAATAAAAAACAACCTCCCTTTTTAATTATAATTTTATTATTTGTAATTTTGTCTTTTATTATGTTTTATTTGAAAAAATAACAGTTCCTAAATTTTAAATATTAAGAACTGTTATTAAAATTAAATTCCAATTAAACCTGTAATTTTATTAAATATATCTTTAACAATACCAAGCACAGTATCTATTATTTTTTGTATAAATCCTCCTGCATCTACTGTTGATAAATTAAGTGATTCAACTGCACTTGCTGTTCCATTTCTAGTTACTTTAAATTCTAATGTTTTCATACCTGAATTATAATTATCAGGATTGTCTTCATTTTTCATATATTCATATTGTAATTTTGTTTTATTGTAATTATATGTGCTTGAAAAGAATTTATCATCATAATATGATTCTACTTTATAATATTTTGTTTCTCCATCTTCAAAATCACCAATTTTAATATCTAATGTATTTGATGGTGCTTCTCCTGTATTTTCATATAAATTACTTACTTTTATTGGCTCTCCCCAATTTTTACCGTCATCACTTACATACCATTTATATGTTTTTACACTCGCATAATTTGTTTTTGCTTTTAAAGTTGTACTCTTATTTAAGGTAATTTGATTTCCTTCTATTCCATTGTATGATAATCCATCTTTTTTGCTTAATTTTAATTCTACCTTTGATTCATTATAATTTAAACTAGCAAACTCTTCTCCTTTATGAGTTAACATTAAATATGCAACTACTGAATCAACTTGATATAAATCTTTTGCATCTTTAATTTCAGTTTTAAATGCATTAAACACATCTGCTGCATCTAATGCTGTTGTTAAAATCTTACTAAGCATTGTTATTTTTTGAACATCATCTAAGATTTTTAAATTTTCTCTTTCTTCTGTAATTGTATCAATTGATGGATAAATACCTCTCATCTCTCCATAGTGTACACCTGCTGCACTAATAACATCTCCACAAATATAATAATCAATAACTTTACCTTGTTCCCCTAATTCTTTTAATTTATCTATTGTGCTACTATGAACTTGTGAAACCATTCCAAAAATAGTAAAAAAGTTTATCCCCATTCCATCAAAATCAACAATTCTTTCAACTTCAAGATTAGAGTATTTTTCACATGTTTTAGCTAATTCTGCACCTGCTGTTTGTGCTATATATCCACCTAAAGAATGTCCTGTAACATAAAATTTATAGTTTCCTTCTTTTTGAGAATATTCTTTAGCTAAATTATTCACATAGATATTTGCAGAAAGTTCTTGTGGGTGTACATTTATAACTCCATTTAGAGCATCTTCTAGAAATTCTGTATCTGTTCCTCTAAAAGCAATTATTATATGTCCATCTTTTTCCAATACAAGAGCAGTCATTCCAAGGTTTACAAGTTGATTATTGCTAAAATCAACAACTGTCCAATCGTCTAATTCATGTTTATCTGCATAATCTCTTATATCTTTTCTATCATATCCATCTCCACCAAGATTTTCTTTTACAGTTGTTCCTTTATCAAAACTACCATAAACCATATTCATTGCAATGGCAATTTGTCTGTCAGTTACTACCATTTCTTCTGCTCTAACTGTATAACAACTAAATAAAATTACAAAACAAAAAATTATTAATGATATAATATATTTCTTTCTCATTTGAATCACCTCTTATTTAGTTTTCTTTTTTCGAAAAATAAATAAATGCCTACTTTGTTATTATACCATAATTTAACATAAAATGCAAGTTTGGAGATTTATGTACTCCTATGAAAGGATCCATTTTATTATTTCTTTTTTTATAGCAAAATATTCTTCTTTTTCAAACTGCATGTTTGCAATGCAATACCTATGATTAGCTATATGAGAACAAAACATACACTCATGTAAACTATTGCTGTCTTGTATAAAAAATGAATTACTAATTTTTGCTGAACATATAACATTATAGCTATTTGAACAATTTCCAGAATCATCAACTCTTAAACAATTTGTAGAACCAGATGTTCTTTGTGATGCAATCACATATTCTGAATCTGAACATCCATCTGAAAAAATAATATTTTTACAACTTCTACAATCTAAACATCTATACACATTTTCACAATTATATATAGTATCACTTTCTGAAACATTTACACAATCGTAATATCTTTCTGTAGTTGTATAATTTATTTTTTTCCATAATTTTAAAATTTCCTCTAAACTATTAATTTCTTTTTTAGGTTGCATCCATCCCTTATAATTGTCATATTTCTCCATATTTGCTTGAGTTATAAATTTTGTTGGATTTATAGACTCTGCCCAAGTTTCTTTTCCTGATACTCCATCAATTACTCTGTTTGGAAGTCTTACATCAAAAGCAAATTTTTCTAATACCTGCTCTGTACTTAATTTGCATTCTTCTCCAAAAATATTAATAAAAACTTTATTTATTATTGATTTTGCTTCTTTTTTATCCATTATTATTTACCTTCTTTCTGCTAGAGGATTGTGAAACCATAATATCTTTTATATCTTCTGCATTTCCAATACTAAATTTGTTTTTTATTTTATTTATAACTTCCTTTGCTAAATTTTGTTTTTTTATTGTATTAATATTCTTTTTTCTAGGTGTTGGAATAAAATCTATTGTTTTTGCCTTAAATGCTGTAAGTATCGTTCCATTTTTACTTACTCTTGCAATACATTCTCTATCACTTAGCTCAGTTATCATTTTTATTCTTTCCAAGTGAGAGTTACGTACAGCCATTTCCATTTTCATATTTGATTCTAATAAAAGTGCATCTGACCTAGATACCCTAAATATAAAATAGTTTATAACATTTGTTAAAATTGCTTTTTGTAAACCTTCGCTAATTTGTCCGAAATATTGCTGACATAAAACTAATGATAAATTATATTTTCTGGCCTCTGATAAAAATCTACAAAGAATTGGATTCTCAATTACTGAAACTTCATCAACAACTAAAATAATATGTTCTGGAAATGTATGAGCTTGTACTAATTGCATAATTTGTTGCATTGCAAATCCAGCTATTGTTTTTGTTATTTTTTCTCCAATAACAGTTTGGTCTAAAGACAGAATAGTTAAGAAATTATTACTTATAACATCTTGCATATTTTCAATTTTTTCTTTATTGTTAAATACAGGTAAAATTTGCATCTCATCAATAAATGAAATTATTGGCGAAATTGCTTCTTGATATGATTTTGTCTTTAGTTCATTAAAATCGACATAAAAGAATTCTATAACACTTGTTACAACTTTATCTTCAACTTCTCTTAATGTTTTAGTTCTGTAATCTGTATCTATAAGTAATTTTCTTAAATTAACAAAATCGAACTCTTCTTTAGCTAATAATATATGTATACTGTATCTTAAAACTCTTTCTAATCGTGAATTATATTGATCTGCAATAATTGCTTTAAATAATGTCATTATACTTTCAGTTGTTGCAATTATATCTGTGGAAGAATTTATAAATAAATCTATGCTGTCTTCAATTGTTTTAAAATCAATTACTGTTGTATTATCTAACCCTCCAATATCATCTTCTATTGATGCATGTGGGTCTATAACCACTATTTTGTATCCTATTTTATTTTGTATATTTTTTGATAAATTATCTATAAATGTACTCATTAATTTTGATTTTCCAGTTCCACTTGCACCAACTATAAGAGAATGTTTTGCAAAATCATAATTTCCTTGATTTAAAAACAAATTATCTCTATAATAAGGAAATGCGTTTACTTCTAGAATAGCATTATAAATTTCACTATTTAATAAATGCATTGTTTTTCTAATATCTAAATATTTTTCTTTGTCCTTTTCATAAAAAAATCTTACATGTCTTTCAAAATCAATACTTAGTAATTGATATACATCATTAAAAAATGCTTTTTTTTGAACAATTAATTTATTTCTTTTTTCAAAAAATAATTTTGTAGTAGATAAATAATTGTCTTTTTTATGTGGATAAATATCTATTTTTGTTAATTTTAATTTTCTGTTTTTCTGTGTTTCATTTTTGTCATATAATTCTAAAATACTTTTATATCCCTTTGTTATAAAACATGGAAATATTGAATAGATAGAACTAGGTTTTAATTTTTCATCTACTTTTTTCAATAAAAATTCTCCCATTTCATTTACTATTGACGGAAGATCACTTTTTGTTTCTATAAAATATCTAACATAATTATTCTCAATCTTTATCCATATTGTCCATTTTCTAAATAATCCATTTAATCTTGAAACAGCTAAAATAAAATGCAACCAATTTCTTGGACGTATATACTTTTCAGACAAATATATTTCAAATACATTTTTCTTCATTTTTCACCATTCCCAAAATTTAATTATTTCATGCACAATCATATCAAAAGTCAACATAAAAAACCCAACTTTTTCTGTGTCAAAAAAGTTGGGTTTTATTAAAGTTTATTATTTTTTACATTCTTTTTCTTGACCTTGTATACATTTTTCCTCTGGTTCTTTAAAACTCAAATACCATGTTTGACCATTTCGATTTTTATTTATATATTCAACCCTTTCTTCTAGTCCTTTAAAGGTTCTTGGCATAGGTTCAATTACTGGCTGGTTTGGTAGCCAATTTGCACCAGTTGAAGCCTTTGTACAATCAGTCATTTGCAAAGCCTGCACTATTCTAATTATCTCTGGAATAAACCTTCCTACATTCATTGGATATATTAAAATGGTCCTTACTATTCCTTTATCATCAATAATATAAACATTTCTAACAGTTTCTGTATTACTAATATCATTTGCTATCATTCCATACTTTCTTGCAATTTCTCCATTTCTATCTGCAATTATAGGAAAAGATACTCTTACTCCTGTTCTGCAAAAAATATCGTACACCCATGCTAAATGAGAACTATTAGAATCAATGCTTAATCCTAATAATTCTGTATTTAAATTTTTAAAATATGTATGTGCTCCGAGTAAAAGCTATAATTTCTGTTGTACAAACTGGGGTAAAATCACCGAGGATGCGAAAATAAAACTAACCATTTACCTTTATAATCAGAAAGTTTAACATTTCCCATTGTAGTTGTAGCTTCAAACTCTGGAGCATATTCACCAATTTTTACTATTCCATTCATCATTATTTCATAATTATTCATAAAATAAACTCCTCTCATATTTTTTATATTATATGAAAGGAATTTGTTGTTTGTGATTTTATAGAATATTTACAAACTTATTTCAAAATTGTTTTTTTGTAAATATTTGTAATATTTTTCCATATTTTGTTGTCATTTATAAAAAAGTTGTATATAATAATTTTATCCTTTTCAAAGGAAATCTTTAGGAAAGGAGGGAGTTTAATGACTTCGTATGAGCTTATTTGGCGACTTATTGTATTATTGTTTTTAAGTAATTATGACAATAAAGAGTCAAAGGACAGAATTGACTAGTATTAGTCTTTAGGAGTGTATGCTACTGCACTCCTATTTTATTTTTTGAACAAAAAAAAGAACTAAATGTTGCTACCCATTTAGTTCGAGAGTTATCTGACTTCGTTTGATAACTTAAATTAAATATAGTATACACTAATGTTTCTAAAATGTCAAACGTTTTTGTAGAGTTTTGTATACTATATAATTATTATATGTGATTTATTTTTAAGTATACTAATTTTTAAAATATTATATGGTTTTATCATATCATAAAGTTATATATTAAGCAATTATTATGAAAAAGCTGTGGCATGGAATCTTTTCCACACCACAGCTCTTTTTGTAAAATGTCAATAACACGGGCTACATTCTGAGCATTCACTGCAACCGCATGCACATCCGCCTTCCTCCTTAAGATTTTCCAAAGTGCACATTTGGCCGCCGTTTTCTTTTTTCCTTGCCTGACAAACTCTGCAACCACATCTTGATTTGCAGTAGCAGAGTTTACCTTCCTTAACTCGCTGTTTGCAAGCCTCTATGCCTGCTTCACTGTTTTCAGTGGGCCGAGTATAGCGTGCTTCTTCTTCGCGGAGCTGTTGCATTTTTTCTTCTGCTTTTCTTTTTTGCTCCATTTTCTGAAGTTTCTTCTTACTGGGTCTTCTTGAGTCGGGTTTTCTGGGTTTAGACATTTTTTAGTCCTCCTTAAATTTTTTATAGAACTGTCTGACTCTTTTGCAAAAATAAGGACATTTGCTAAAAATTTTGCTTATAAATATTATCATATTTTTATGTTGATTGCAAGCTAGAGATTCTATAGAAAAATGTGCAATAGAAAAACACCTGGCAAGAACTAAATATAGTTTCTTACCAGATGTTTTTTAATCAAATAAAACTACTACTTACTTTACCGTTGCTTCTATAATAGTAGCAGTTCCCGAAAGGTTGCAGATTCCGACATAATGTTCTGCTGCCGGCAGAATAAAGGATTCACCTGCATTAGCAGTATATGCTCCGAATTCATTTTCGATTTTTACAGTTCCTTTCAAAACGGAACACAACTTGAAACTTGACTTGCTTGTGCCTGTATTGCATGATCCATCAAGTTCGCGGATTCTTACGTCAAAGTACTTACTGCTTAAAATTGTGCGAACATTCTTCTCTGACTCACTCTTATTTGAATTATAAGTAAAATCATTCGGAAATTCGCCAAAATTAATTACATTAAGAGCATGCTCAATATGGAGTTCTCTGGGATTACCGTCTTTATCAACTCGATTCCAGTCAAAAACCCGGTATGTAATGTCGGATGACTGCTGAACTTCATACACAACGACACCGTCCAATAAGGCATGAACCATGCCTGAAGGTATGTAAAAAATGTCACCTTCTTTTACAGGAACGAAGTTCAGAACATCCTCTATACGATTCTCTGAAAGCGCCTTTTCGAAATCTGCTTTTGTTGTACCAGGTTTCAAGCCATACACAATCTTCGCATCGGGTTTAGCCGAAACAATGTACCAGGCTTCTGTCTTGCCGAAGGAATCATGATTTTCCTTGGCATAATTGTCATCAGGATGAACCTGTACTGACAATTTGTCGTTTGCGTCAATCCATTTGATTAACAATGGAAACTCATTATACTTCAAGCAGTTTGTTCCAAAAATTTCTTTAATGGCATCGGCTTTGTACAACTCATTCAAACTCTTAAAAACAAGATTTCCGGGTATTACAATTGGTGTCTCACCATTTTCGTGTGCAGATGCAGACCACATCTCCGATGTTTTTTCATAAGGTAATTTTTTAATACCGAAGATTTCACCGAGGTTTTTGCCACCCCAAATTGCTGTTTTGAAAATAGGTTTACAGATAATAACATTTTGCATAGTTTTTTCTCTCCTTGTTACTTAATTATTTTGTTGAAACTATTTTTGCTTACATTTATTACACTTCCTTTTATAAATTTATTTATATTATAAGAGCAATGCTCATAATTTTAGTAGTTTTATTCAATTTTCAATGTACTAATACTTCTAAATATTATACAACTTGACAATTATATCATATTTACATAATTTTTTCAATGTTTAATTATAATATACTTTTTATGCTGAATTTTTATTCAATTTTTAATCTTGAAAAAAAGTGTCTTATATGATATATTTTTTTGTACAAAAAAACATACATTTTATGTTTTTCATTCAATGGCAAAATTTAAATTTTCAACTTAGGAGGAATTGAAAAATGTTAATAGTGAGAATTATGCTTGTAATGTTTGTAGTAAAATTTGTGATTATGGCGTTTTATTTCAAAAAAAAGTCATACCCTAAAATCGTATTTTGGGTTGGTTTAGGAATCGCTTTAATTTTTCTTATTTCATTTATCATAACTTTTTTTATACAAATTTAACACGTATGAATATCACAAAGCCCCGACAAATGTGTCGGGGCTAAATTCATTATTTTCAGTAAAAACACAGAATGTTTCTGCAAATACATTTGCAGAAACATTCTGTGTTTTTATCGGGTTTATTTTTTTAACATTTCTTCTTTCATAATCTGGAAAGCTTCTGAATCAAGATTGAGCATACCTCTAATATCTGAACCCTTTGCATTTAAAATATTAGAAATAGTCTCATTCTCTGTTTCATCCAGTGGATTCTCTGAAATTTTTCTAAGGTCAATACTTGCAGTACCTGAAAAATTATAATTTTCAAATCCTGGTTTTCCAAGTTTCCATAAAAAATATTCATAGCTGTTAATTCTGTCAATTCTTTCCCATTCACCTTTTTTTGAAGACTCTTTTATTACATATTTTACAGGAGATGCAGGAAATCTATATTCACCGTTTTTATAAACATAAACTTGAGATAATCTTATATTTCCTTGTTTATCTTTTATACCAATGATATAAGACTTCTTAAACTCAGGCTTGTCTTCATTATAATTTTTCAAAAAACCTTTAATATATCCATTTGAATCAATAGTACATTTTCCTATGAATAAACCAGTTTTAGTTTTGTCATTAGAATGTAATTTTAATTTAACCCGAAAATTTTTCATACCTATAACCTCCAAAAATTTTTTTACTATGCTGACCTTAAATCTTGTGATTCCATAGCTGTAAAAACAAGGAAATATGCGGTTTTTACTTTGAAATCTTATCATATTTACATAAAAAAATCAAGTAATAATATTTAAACTACTTATTAATAAGTTTAACTCTAAAAAATAAACTCTCTTCATATTATATGAAAAAAGTTTGTTTTTTTATTATATATTTTCTATCTGTTCTTTTGGTATCAAATCATAATCAAACATAACTTCTGAATGGTTGTCCCAAATAAGCTCTTTATCTAAAATTTCTCCTGTTGATTTATTTATAACATTTCTATAAATCTTTGATACTCTATAATATTTATCTCCTTCTTTTTGGAAATGATGTCCTTCTTCAATTATTTCATATTTACATGGAAATTCTTTTTCACTTCTTAGCTCTCCAAAGAGTTTTCCATCTTCACACCATACAAGTACTTGAACTTTTTGTTCTGTGTTGTTTTTAAATCTATAATCAATATAATTATAACTAACTGATGTTCCTGAACTAAGTGGAACTCTATTTCTAGAATCTGGAGCTAATGCATCTGAATGTTTATGTTCTTCTATAATATCTAAAGGACTATGTAAAACTAATAAGTTTATCGTATTTCCTAAATTACAAAGTCCTCCTCCAGTACCTGGTTCTAATTTATTTTTTACAATTACACGACCGTCTTTATATCCTTTTTTAGGAGTAGCCTCCCCCACTAATTTCCAAAAAGAAAAAACTTCACCTGGTTCTATCACAATTCCATTAATTTTACTACTAGCTAACTTTATATTAACTTCTTTGTTTTCTTGAAGTTTAATATCTATTCCTTTCCCTCTTTTTATTATATTAGAATTATGACTAGAAACAATATTAGATAATTTTTCTTTGCTTACATTTTTTGCAAATTTTTCTTTACTTAATAAATCTTTTAAATGTCTTTTACATACTTCTTTTTTTGTAGATATAGTATAACACAATGGATTAATATCACAAAAATTTTTATTTAAAAACATTGATAGTCTCCTCCTTTTTATAAATGTCACCAAATCTATGTGTATAATTTTTACTAATTTTATATAATCTTAAAATCAAATTTTCAAGATGTCTTTTTTTTCCTATTTTTTTCTCATCTTTTAGTCGTATAAATTTTACTAATATACTAGCTATACCACTTTTATTAGCTCCTAAAATATCTGTAAATATTTGGTCTCCTATAAATATAACTTCTTCTTTTTTCATTTTCATTTTTTCTATAGCTTTATAATAATTAGTTGTATCTGGTTTTTCTGCATCACTTATATATAATGAATCAATATTAGTAAGAAATCTTTTTATTCTTTCCTCATTGTTATTTGATAATATACAGGTTTTAAAACCAATGTTTTGTATCATTTTAAAAAAATTATCAATTTCTTCTGTTGAATCATCTCCATGATGAACTAATGTGTTATCTATATCAAAAATTAAACCTTTATACCCTTTATTGTATAATTTATCATAATCAATAGAAAAAACACTATCAACATATTCATAAGGATAAAATTTTTTTAACATTCTCTCCCCCTATTAATTTAATGTCATATAACATAAAACAATTATTTTTCTATGTAATCACATACTTTATCAATTTGTTCACCAAAAGTTCCTCCAAATTTATTATCAAAGAAAGCTCCTCCAATAGTGAATGCCCATGAATTAGTATTTTTTAATTCATTTAATCTTTCATAGCTATTTATACTTCCTGCTATACACACTGGAGCATTTACTTGTGATACAAATTTTTTATTAAGCTCTACAGCATCTCCTGTATATCTATATCCTAATAAATCAAATCCATAAACGCCTTTTTTTAAATATGTATTAGCTTCTGCTATCATATCTTCCACATTTCCTTTAAGTACAGATGGACGTCCTTCAATTTCTCCAACAAATGGCATGTATTTAAGATTATTACTCTTACAAAAATCATTTACCGAATCGAAAAATTTTGTTCCCATTAAAATGTCGCATCCACATTCTACTGCCATTTTTGCACCTTCTAAGCACTTTTCTTCTGTATATGCTACAACTTCAAGTACAGTTGTCTTTCCACATTCTTTCATATATGAATATAGTTTTTTCATTTGCTCAATTGGTAGAGCTTCTTCCTTAAAGCCCCATATCTTTGCTTTAGAATTTTTACATTGATTAAAAATTTTATATGCATTATTTACTGTCTTGTCATTATGAGTTAACATTACAATTAATTCTGGATTTTGTTTCATACAAAAGACCTCCACTCCGTATATATAATACCACAGAATAGAAAAAACGACAAGTTTTTACAAGTAATTAAAAATATAACTTATATTATTAAAAAGGAAACGGCGTCGCACTTTCGTACGACGCCTACCCCGATATTAAACTTTGTAATTAAGATTCCTTGTCTCCAAGAAGTTCCTGAATCAGTTTTGCCTTTTCTTCTTCAGTAAGGGAATCCCAGGTTTCCTGATTTATTTCAGGATTAACTTCAACAATCTGATTATATTCACTATCCAGTGCGGAAGTGTCTTTATCAAGCTCATTTCTATTTTCCTGATCTTCAGAAATTGTTACACCATACGCAGTGTTGTCAAAACTTATAATATCAACTGTACCATTTTTGTCGTCAATATAGTTAATAACAACATTATCTCCGTCTCTGGTAATCGCCAATTCATCTGAAGTAATGTAAGACGCAGTAAAGATTTTATTCGCCTCATTTTCTATAATAATATAGTAATACGTCGAACCTTCTTCGACAACTGACGAAATTCTTGCAACTTTACCTTCGAGTGTGTAACTATATGTCTCATCTGATGAGATTACATCATTCTTACCACTGTTTGCAACAGCCTGAATATATGCTTTGCTTGTCTTCTGAAGCGTATCACCGTTTGCAACAATGCCATAAAGCTCAATATTAACCATTGCATATGATTTAATGAGCCCTTCTGCATCCTTAAGTGCCATTACATAGGTAGGTATGCCGTTTACATTTAAGGGTAAAGGTTCAGTTGCTGTATAACCATAATCAGAAACTTTACCTTCAGCAGATTTCTTAGCAGCATCCTCTGTTGCACCGCTCATCTTGCACATTTTGGCGGATTTATCCCTTGTATTAACCATAATAAATCCTACACAAGATTCGTCACTGCCAACACTTGTCATTCCTGTAAAATAATAACAATTGCCTTCTGAATACACAGTTAACATATCATCTGTTTTTTTAATTTTGTCTTTATTTGATAAATTTAAAATACCATGAACAAGTTCGCCCCAGTTTTTTATCTGGTTCTCAATAAAAGATTCGGGCTGAACAATATCCACCCATTCCGGAATCTCATCCATAGAGTAAAACTCCGTTTTACCGCTCTGTGCATCAACAACGATTACACCTGTAGCTTCAGGTTCACCCCATACTGTAATGTTACGGTATGTAGTAACAACCCAATAAGGCATTCCTGTATCATCAATTTCAAGAGTATAATCTGTCATAGCCTGATCACGATATCCCTGATTTCTGATATGTCTTTTAAGGTCTTTACTGAAATAAGCATCCGGTGAATAAACTATTTCAATTTCATCGTCACCAACTGATGTGACGTACTTAACCTTATTCGGATTTGTAGCAGATACTGTTATATAACCAGGAGTTGAGTCGAATGTCATCCACTTAAAGATATCTTTGTGTTTTAAATATGTAACATACATGATTTCTCCATTTACTTCCTGAATAACAGAACCTCCTAATTCAGCTCTTGAACCGAGAGCCAAATCTTCACCAATTCGCTTATCTGCCTGTTTTCTTGCTAAGTCATAATCAACAATAGGAATCTGTGAATCGTCGATTTCTTTAATCATGTCTTTGTATCCAAGTTCAACGACTTCTCCAAGCTGATTATATTTCTTTTCTGCATTGAAAATAGATGACCCAATAAAGGGTCCACCGATTGAAAAAGCAAAAATAACTGCCACCACAACTACAACAGGTTGCCAGAGTATTTTTTCTTTATCAAAATTCGATGCCCAAAGGCAAATATTTGCTACAATAATCAGTACGGCAAGTGCAACAAAGAAAAAACCGCCGTAATATGCCAAGGACCATGTGGGCAATGCAAGATAATACATCAGCCCAATAAAAAGTGCAGAACCTACGCTTATAAGTGACTTACCAGTATAACCCATTTTTCTTACTCCTTTTGTCATGAATTTTTTGTCTAAAATGTTTTGGTAAGATTAAATTACTTTTGTTTAATACCTCCTTTAAAGTAATTTAAATAAAACTTACTTTGTACTGTATAAATTTGTACAGTAATAATTATATCATGTTATGTAAATTTATTCAATTATCTTTTATAAAAATAATCTCTAAGATATACTTAAAGCTTATTTTTAATTTATTGTTTTTTTAAATTTTATCGTAGTATGTATAAAAAATATAATTTCTGTATTATAACAACCATTATACTTATTAATAAATTTTTTTATCTCTTCAATTTTAATTTTCTTTCTTTTCACATTTTCTTATAAATATATTGAAAATTTCCTTTGTTACTTTTGTATCCATCATTAACTCAGGATGCCATTTTACTCCCACAACAAATCTCTTATCATTTACCTCGAAACTTTCAACTAATCCATCTTCTGAAAAAGATGAAATTTTTGCAAATGGCTCTACAATTTCTTTCGTTGCTATCATTGAATGAATACTATTTACTTCAATAGTCTCTTCTTGAACTAAATTATACAAAACCGTATCTTTTTGTATGTTAATTTTATGTCTAAAATTAACATCATACTTATCATGACTTTTAGTCTCATCTAAAATTACATCTGTTCCCAAAGCTCTTAATATATTATTAAATCCTGCACATATACCAAATACTGGTATATCTAATTCAATAGCTTTTTTTGCTATTTCAATTTCATATTTACAACTATACATTCCACCTTGTAATATAATTCCGTCGCATTTTGTAATCACTTCATATAAGTCATTTTTTTCTTCTTCTGTTAATTCTTTGGGGTCACAAATGTCATTATCATTAAATTTCATTGTTTTGTCTGTTGGTAATATACTTATAGGTATACCACCATTTTCTACAACTAAATATCTTATTTCATCAATTATATCCATTCTATTCCAAATATCATATTGATTTTTATTATCTGTTGTTTTTCCTACTATTCCTATAATTGGTTTACTCATTTTTTTATTCCTCTCTTTTATTATATACTTTTCCCCATTTCATAAGCCTCGTTATATGCTTTTGAATTTTCAGCTTCACCTATATTGTCTAAATTCTTGCCATAAACTACACCTTTTAATTTTGCATCTTCTAAACATTCTATTAAACCATTTATTGTTTGAATTGCATATGATATTGGTTCATTTTGATCCTCTGCGCAAGTTGCAATAAAATATATTTCTTTATTTTTAATTTCAGTATATTTTGGGAAAATTCTATCAATAAAAGTTTTTAATTGACCACATACATCATACATATATATTGGTGTTGCTAAAACTAAAACATCTGCTTCAACTATTTTATCTAATATTTCATTCATACCATCATTTTGAATACATCTTTTTGTTTTACTACATCCATAACAAGCTAAACAATAGTTTATTTTATTTTCTCTTAAACTTATTAATTCCACATTATTTCCTTTTTCTTTTGCACCTTTTTCAAAAGCCTCAGATAATATTTGAGAATTTCCATTTTTTCTTGGAGTTGATGATATTATAATAACTTTTTTATTCATTTTTATCCTCCTAATTTTATTTCATTATTTTTAATCAACTATAAAAATAATATCATAAAAGCAGATAACTATCAATTATCTGCTTTTATAAATTTAATATCATCAATCACATTACCTTCTATATCTTTTAAAACTATATTATTTTCATCAATTATTAAATAACTATTTTTTGTATTTTCTTTTGGTAATGAAATTGAACCTGAATTTATACATAATATATCATCTTTTTTCTTTATAAATCCTGTATGAAAATGTCCGTATACTAAAACATCAATATTTTCTGGAATATTGTCAATATTGTATTTGTGTCCATGTGTAAAGAAAAAGTTTTTATCATTAATAGTTAATTTTATTGAATCCTCAAATTTAAATTCTGAAATCATTTCATCAACTTCTGAATCGCAGTTTCCTTTTATACATAATATTTGATCTTTTAAATTGTTAAATATGTTTGCAACTTCTGCAGGATTATAATTTTTTGTTAATGGATTTCTTGGTCCATGATAATACAAATCTCCTAAAAGAATTATTTTATCTGGTTCTTCTTTTTTATAAATTTCATTAATTTTCTCTGCATAATATTGTGAACCATGTATATCTGAAACAACTAAAAATTTCATGTTTTTCCTCCTTGTTTTATAAAATTGAAACGAAGAAAAAAATCATCTTTATATCTTCAAAAAAGATTTTTTTCTCCGTCCCCAAAGTGTTATTATTCGTAATCGTAAATGTCTATCCATCTATTTAGGAAATCTTGTTCTTCTTCAATTTCCTTTGTTTTTTGTATTCCTGCAACTATTGGAATCCATCTTTGGATATGATTTTTTTCAATAGTACTTTCTTTAGCAAATAAATCTAAATATTTATCTGCTAATTCAACCTTTCCTTGCATTGAAAAAATTAAAAATGTTTTAGCAGCATCTGCTGATGCATTTCCTTGTGTTGCATGTGACCAGTCAATTATATATAAGCTTCCATCTTCTTTTACAATAACATTACTTGGATTGAAATCACCATGACATAGTTTTACATGGTTTTTCATTCCTTCTAATCTGTGTAATAATTCAAATTTTATATTTTCTTCAAGATTAGTTGATTCTGTTAATTTTCTTTTATATTTATCTTTTATTCTGCTTAATAATGGAACTGTTTTTGATAATACTTCTAATTGTAATTTTACAAACATTTCTAAATATTCGTCTTCTTTATCAGGATTTTGTTGCATTAATATATCTAATGGTGTTCCATCAATATGTTCTGAAACTAATGCCCATCTATTGTTTATTTTTGATACTTCAATAAGTTTAGGAATATTTAAATCTGTGCTTTCCTCAACTCTTGATTGTATTAAAGCTTCATTTAAAATAGCTGCTTTAGAATAATTTTCAATAAATAATTTTATTGTTTTACCATCTTCTTTATATACTGATTTTGATTTTCTTTTTGCAATTTCATTATCTAATTTATATTCCATTATTGTTCACCTCCATAATATGCGTTTAAATACATTTGTTTAATTTCGCTCATTAATGGATATCTTGGATTTGCACCTGTACATTGATCATCAAATGCTTGCTCTGTCATTTCATCTAAATTGTCTAAGAATACTTTTTCATCGATTCCATAATCTTTTATTGTTTTCTTAATTCCAATTTGTTCTTTTAATTCATCAATTTTATTAATTAAGTTTTCTAATTTTTCTTGATCATTATTTCCACCTAATCCTAAACATTCAGCTACTTCTGCATATCTTCTTAATGTATGTGGATGGTCATATTGTGGGAATGTACCCATTTTTGTTGGAACTTCTTCACTGTTAAATCTTAAAACTTCATCAATCATTAAAGCATTTGCAACTCCGTGTGGTAAATGATGGAATGCTCCTAATTTATGAGCCATAGAGTGACAAACTCCTAAGAATGCATTAGCAAAAGCCATACCTGCCATTGTTGCAGCATTAGCCATTTTCTCTCTAGCTTCTGGGTCATTTGCACCATTGTTATATGCTCTTGGTAAATATTCAAATATAATTCTTAAAGATTCTTTAGCTAATCCATCTGTATAATCAGTAGCCATCATTGAAGCATAAGCTTCTAATGCATGTGTTACAGCATCTATACCAGAAGCAGATGTTAAACCTTTTGGAGCATTCATCATCATATTTGCATCTACTATTGCCATTTTAGGTAATAATTCATAATCAGCTAAAGGATATTTTGTTCCTGTTTTTTCATCTGTTATAACTGCGAAAGGTGTTACTTCTGAACCTGTTCCAGCTGATGTTGGAACAGCTATAAAGTAAGCTTTTTCACCCATTTTAGGGAATGTATATACTCTTTTTCTTATATCCATAAATCTCATTGCCATATCCATGAAATCTACTTCTGGATGTTCATACATAACCCACATAATTTTACCAGCATCCATTGCAGAACCTCCACCTACTGCAATAATACAATCTGGTTTAAAGCTTTCCATCATTTTTGCCCCTTCTTTTGCACAAGCAAGTGTTGGGTCTGGAGCAACATTAAAGAATGTTTCATGAACTATTCCCATTTGGTCTAATTGATCTGTTATACCTTTTGTATAACCATTTTCATAAAGGAAAGTATCTGTTACTATAAATACTCTTTTTTTATTTAATACATTTTTTAATTCATCTAAAGCTACTGGTAAACAACCTCTTTTTACATATACCTTTTCAGGTGCTCTAAACCAAAGCATATTTTCTCTCCTCTCTGCTACTGTTTTTATATTTAATAAATGTTTTATTCCTACGTTTTCTGAAACTGAGTTTCCACCCCAAGAACCACAACCTAATGTTAATGATGGAGTTAATTTAAAGTTATAAATATCTCCTATACCACCTTGAGATGATGGAGTATTTATTACAACTCTACATGTTTTCATTTTATTATAGAATTTTTCCATTTTTTCTTTTTCTGTAGCAGTATTTATATAAAGTGATGATGTATGTCCTAATCCACCGTCTAAAATTAATTGATGAGCTTTTTCTACTGCTTCATTAAAATCTTTTGCTCTGTACATTCCTAATACTGGAGATAATTTTTCATGTGCAAACTCTTCAGTAAGTTCTACACTTTCTACTTCTCCTATTAAAATTTTTGCACTTTCAGGAACTTCCACTCCTGCAAGAGCAGCTATAGTATGAGCTTTTTGTCCTACTATTTTTGCATTTAATGAACCATTTATAATTATTGTTTTTCTAACTTTTTCTGTTTCTTCTTCGTTTAATATATAGCATCCTCTTTTTATAAATTCATCTTTTACTTTGTCATAAATACTATCAAGTATAATTACAGATTGTTCTGATGCACAAATCATTCCATTATCAAATGTTTTTGAATGTATAATAGAGTTAACTGCTAAAATTATATCTGCACTTTCATCAATTATTGCTGGTGTATTTCCTGCTCCAACTCCTAATGCTGGTTTCCCACTAGAATATGCAGATTTAACCATTCCAGGTCCACCTGTTGCTAAAATTGTATCTGCTGATTGCATTAAGAAATTTGTAAGTTCTAATGATGGAACATCAATCCATGCAATAATATCTTCTGGTGCTCCTGCTTTCACAGCTGCTTCTAAAACTAGTTTAGCTGCTGCTATTGTTGAATTTTTTGCTCTAGGATGTGGACTAATTATTATTCCATTTCTAGTTTTTAAAGAAATTAATGTTTTAAATATTGCTGTTGATGTTGGATTTGTTGTTGGTATAACTGCAGCTATAACCCCTATAGGTTCAGCTATTTTTTTAATTCCAAAACTTGTATCCTCTTCAATAACACCACATGTTTTTGCATCTCTATATGTGTTATATATATATTCTGATGCATAATGATTTTTAATAACTTTATCTTCTACTATTCCCATTCCAGTTTCTTCAACTGCCATTTTTGCAAGTGGAATTCTTGCTTGATTTGCTGCCATTGCTGCTGCTTTAAATATTTCGTCTACTTGTTCTTGAGTGTATTCTGCAAATTTTGCTTGAGCTTTTTTAACTCTTTCAAATGCATTTTTTAATGTTTCAACACTGTCTACTATGTCATACTCTTTACTCATTTTTTTGTTTTCCCCCTATCAAATTTTATAATTTATATATATTTTTTATATAAAGTCTAAATTTTATGTATGTTTTAATATTTCAATATATCTATCGTAAACGATGTAATTATAGCATTGCATAAATTTAAATTCAAGCAGATATTATAAAAAATTTACATTCATATATATTTTTCTAATCTTTAGGGGCGAACTCTGTTCGCCCGCCTTCGAAGCACGGGAGAACGCAGTTCTCCCCTACATAATTTTCAAAACACAAATATCGCAAAAAGAGCGCCAAGAGGCGCTCTTTCCTTATGTTATCACTTCACCAGTCCCAAATAAGGATTTTTTTATTTTCACAGTATCACCGACTTCAAGTTCTTTCCATTGTTCATATTTAAGGCTTAATTCTTTTTTCTTACCTTTTTCATTAATATAAGCAATGTAATAATACTCCGTTTTGCTACTTTCTCTTTCATCAGAATTAAGATTTAATTCTCCCCAATAGGGTTTCTTATCTAATCCTGATGTTTTCACTGAACGCTCATATACCCATCGTTCGATTTCGTAATAGTACTTAGTTCCATAAATTGGTTCGTTCCTATATACAGGTTCTTCATAAACTTCAGTTTCATAATAGTAATCATAAACATCTTCGATTTCTGTTATTTCTTCAAAATATCCATTACCTAAATTTTCATGACCTACTACATAAACTTCTGTTCCAACCCATGTTTCTTTTTCTATTTCTCTGGATTTTTCTTCATAATGGTCAAAAACCTGTTCATAACCTGCAATCTCTTGCTTAGTATAAAGAATTCGTCCACCTTCAGGAACTGACCAGTCACTTTCTTCGACTGTTTTATATTGCTCAATTGAAATTGAACGTTCCCACCTTATGTCATTAATAGTTATATTTTCTTCTCTTGGAATGAAAATTAAACATATTGCTCCAATTACGACAGAAAGTATAATAGGAATAATTATAAACCATTTCCAATTCTTTGAGAAAAAGTTTTCTTCCTTCCTTTTTGTATTACTGCTATAATAAGATTTTTCGACATAATTGTAAGTAGGTGTTTCTTGAACTTCATATTCTTCTGAATGTGACTGTTTCTTTGCCTCCATTTTTTCAATGTTTGAGAAATAATCAGGATTTTCTGCTGTCCTCTCTGCACCGCAAGATTCGCAATGTGTTTTATTATCTGAATTATAAGAACCACAATACAGACACCACCAATCAGGTTTTCGTGTAATTTTTGCAGCTTCCTCCTCATTCAAATAATTGAATTTAGCTTTATCTTTTGGCATACAATATTTAGTATTATCATCGCGTGGTTTACCACAGTTTGGACATTCTCTTATACTGCCTCCAATATTTTTGGTATTACAATATGTGCAATCCCAAAGGCCTTCAATAATCCTGCCCATGTTGTCATTCCCTTCTTAATTTAATTAATCGGTTTGCTGTTTTATTTCTGGTTCTATGAAAAGTGATAGCATAATTTTACCACATATTATGTTATTTTGCAAAGTTAAGATTTTCTTATATAATAATTTCACCATTTTGTAATGTGATGATTTTATCACATAGTTTAGTTGTCTCTAATCTGTGTGCTATTATTATACTAATTTTATTTTTTGTCACTTGTTCAATTGCATTTTTCACAAGCATTTCTGTATTAAAACTTAAATTTGAAGTTACTTCATCCAGAATTATTACATCTGGATTTATAGCCATTATTCTTGCGAAATTGATTAATTGCTTTTCTCCACTAGATAGTATATCAGGATTATCAAAAATATTTGTATTATACCCGTTTTCTAAGCTTATAATTTTGTCATGTAATTTTAATTTTTTAAATATATTTTCAACTTCTACTTCAGTAATATTTTCATTCACATACTTTATATTATCAATTATTGTTTCTGGCAAAATTTGAACATCTTGCATTATATATCCTATATTTTTTCTTATTGATTCAATGCTAAAATTTTTATAATCATAGCTATTGATTAATATCCTTCCACTTGTTGGTTCATAGAATCTACACAGTAAATTTGTAACTGTACTTTTACCGCTTCCAGTTTTTCCAACTAATGCAATTTTTTCATTTGAATTAATCTTTAAATTAAAATTCTTTATAGTCTTTTGATTATTATCATATGAAAAATCAACATCTTCAAATTCTATACATTTTATGTTTTCTAATTTTTCTCCCTTATGGACATCTTCTATCTCATCTATCTCTAAAAATTTTAACACTTTAGAGTATGCAATAAATGCTTGATTGAAATCTGTTATGTGTCTTATAAACCAATTAAACTCATACTTAAGTGCTCCACTGTAATCAATTAAAAGCATAATTTCTGCATAAGTTGCTAATCCTTTAATTACATCATTTCCTGACCAAAATATTATTAATGGTATGGCAAATGATGTTATAAAAGCAAAAATGCTATTATATTTTCCAACGACTTTTTCTACATTCTTATTTTTATCAACAAATTTTTCTAATTTTTCATCTAATTCTTTTATTTTAACATCTATAATTTCTAATGTTTTTATTGTTAGAAAACCTTGTATTCCTTCATTTATTAAATTATAAATATCAATGTTTAATTCTCTAATTTGATGTAAATCTTTTATTGTTTTTCTGTTAAAATATATAGTTACTAAATATCCTATTACATATAATCCTACAAGCATTATAGTAACTTTTAAATCTATAAACATTAAAAACATTGCTATTATAAAAAATCTTGTAACTCCCATAAAATACATTTCTACTATAATATCTGGAAACAATCCTCCTGCATTATTAACATCATTTTGCATGAATTGAAGTATTGTTCCAGTCGAATTATTATCATAAAATTTAAGATTCACTTTTTGTAATTTGTTAAATACTTTTTCTCTCAATTCTCCTTGCATTATTCTTTGTAAAATACATCTCATATCACAATGTTTTAAAACCATATAACTTTGTATTGCTATAACAATTATATAAATTATTGAATATGTAATAAGTCCTTTAATATTATTGTTTGGAATTTCTATATTTATAATTTTTTTTGTAATATAAGCAACTACTAGTAATTCCATAACTACTGTAACACAAATTAATAAAAATATTTGAACCATCTTTTTATGATGTCCTGCATGTTTATACATCTTATTTAATTCTTTTAATTTATTTTTAAGTTTCATCCATTGCTCCTATTTTTTCATTTATTTCTATTATTTTTTTAATATAAGATAGTGTTTTATCATTTTCATTCTTAAATGTAGAATTAACAGAATTGTCGAGACCTACGTTGAAAAACTCGCCATTTATTTTCTCTAGTGTTGTAGTGTTATTGTCTATATATAAAATTTTGTCTACATGTTTTAAAATGTTTAAATCGTGATTTATAAATAACATTGTTTTATCTTTGTAATTATTTGTTAAGTTTAGCAATATTTTTTCTTTTGTTTTATTATCTATTTTATTTAGAGCTTCATCAAATATAAAGATAGGTTTGTCTTTTATAAGACTTCGTGCAATTGCAATTCTTTGTTTTTGACCCCCTGAAAGCTTAACCCCTCTTTCACCTATAAGTGTATTTTCTTTTTCTTTAAATCTTTGTATATCATCATAGATTTCACAATCTTTAAAAACATTTTTTATATTTTTCTTTATTTCATTATTTAAATTTACATTTTCTATAATGCTTCCTTTAAATAAATAGCTATCTCCTTGAATTAAATCTATGTATTCTCTTATATTATTTTTATTTAATCTTTTTATGTTATGATTATTTATATAAATATTACCAGTATACTCATTCAGTCCTAATATTGCTTTTGATAATAAACTTTTTCCGCTTCCATTTTCTCCTACAATTGCAACTTTTTCACCTTTTTTTATAATAAAATTTAAATTTTTTAAAATTTCTTGATTATCTGCAAAAATAGTTACATTACTAAAAATAATATCTCCATCCAAATTATATTTATCAGCATTTTTTTCTTCTTGTTTTAGTTTTAGTAAATCTTTTATCTTTTTGCTTATAGCATAAAACTCATCAATATATTCTAAATTTGCACCAAACTCTAAAAAATAATCAAATATTTTTTCTGCATAATTTAATAATACTGTTATACCTCCGAATAGTCATACTTCCATTTATAACAGAAATACCACCTATTATAAATATTATAGGTGTTCTTAAATATGTTATATGGTCACTTAATATTTCGTAAAACAATATGAGTTTTATTAATTTAACATTACAATTTGTATTATTTTCATTTAACTTACTATATCTTTCTTTCTCTAATTCCTGCTTATTTAACATTCTAATTAATTTTATATTATTTAGATTTAATATTGTTGCTCTTAATAATTTTTTACGTTTTTTTATGCATTCTTCTATTCCTTTGTCTAACCTTTTTAAATACCATATAGAAAAAAGTAACATAACAATAAATGTTAAAGCAAAATATATTGTTATAAGTAAATTTAATGTAACACTTTCCGTTATAATAAAAATACTTAAAAATAAAATATCAATTATCATGTTGAATTGCTTTTCAAAAAAATTCGAAAAAATATCTGCATCTTCAGTAATTCTTTGTAATATTTCTGTTTTATCATATGAATTATAACTTTTATACTCCAAATTCAAGGTATGCTTAAATAATGCTAATTTTACATTAGCATTTATTTTTAATTTGAATTTACTTGTAATTATTTTCCTTAAATATGTTATAAACATTATTATAAGATTTATAATTATTATAATTCCTGAAATTATTAATAAATCCCATAAATAATTTCTTGTTAATATTTGTTCTAAAAATTTAGGTAAACTATTATAATCATTACATATTACATTATCTATTGCATATTTTACATATATAGCAATTTGTAATGTTAAATAAGAAAATAAAATACTTAAAATAAGGAGCAAAAAAATATGTTTTTTTGTTCCCTTTAAACCAATTGTTATTATATTATTCTTCATATATTATCCTTTAAAATTTTATTTCTTTATACATACTTTTATATAAACTATTATCATTCAAATCCATATTAACTTTGTTTATTATATTTTGCTCAATGCTATTTAGTATGTTTTTCGCGTATTCACCTTCATTCAAGTTATTTATACCATTTGTTTTTTTATTAAAATCATATATATTCATAATAGAATTCTCCTTTCTATTTTAAATATTATTAATAATTATATATTTAAAAAAAATTAATATCTCTACATTTTCAACATCAGAAAAGTTGACATTATTTACAAAATTATTTAGATATGTTACAATTTTATCTAAGGAGTTGTCATATGTTTAGAGGTAGTATTGAAAAATTAAATACTTTAATTGAATATATAGAAAATAATTTAGATAAAGATATAGATTACAAATCTCTTTCAAGGATTTTATGTGTTAACGAATATTCATTACATAGAATTTTTCAATTTATAACTAATCTTTCTTTAACTGAATATATTAGAAAAAGAAAACTTACATCAGCTTCTATAGATTTATTAAATGGTAGTAAAGTTATCGATGTTGCTATTAAATATGGTTATGATTCAGCCACTTCTTTTGGAAGAGCTTTTAAGAAAATGATGGGCTTTTCACCAAAAGATATCACTAAAAATACAAACAAATTAAAAGTTTGCCCTATTTTTGATTTTTCTAATACAAACTATAATTTTGATGAAATAAATTATTCAATAAAAAAGAATATAAGTTTTAATTTATATTGTGTAGGTAAAACCATCCCTTTTAACGATATACCTAAAACAACTTCTAAATTTTGGAATGAAATGTATGAAAATAAAGAATTTATTTCTGCCGACACAACCTACGGTATTGTTGAATATGATAAAAATATTGATAACCCTAAACATCTCGTATATTATATAGGTAGTGTTTCTCCTTTTAAAGGAAGCCAAGAATATAATATAATTAACAAAACATTTTTAATGTTCAGTATAGATAGTCGAGAAGCAACTGATATAAGTAATTATACAAATATGATTTATGCATGTGTAATTCCTTATTTAGGATATAATTTAGATCAACTTCCTGATATTGAAGAATACATTGGTGAAACAACAACAAACATATATATACCAATAACAAAAAAATAGATGCAGATTAAACTGCATCTATTTTGAAATATGAAGAAAGAACCTCGTGGTAATCCACGAGGTTCTTTCTTGGTCAGTTTGTTAATGCTTTTAATAATTCTTTTTGCGGGTTATTAAATTCGCTAACAATTGAATTAGTTGCACGTTCTTCTATTTCTTTGGGACTAATTCCTTTTTTCAACATAAACCAAACATGAGCTTTTAGATTGTCTATATAAAAACCGGGCTTTAAAAGGAACTCAATTTGTTCTTTAGAAAATCCTTCTTTTATACAGTGAAAATATTCTTTTATTTGTTTTATTGGTAGTCTAATAAACGCTTCCACTTCTTTCATAGTAATAATTTTGTTTATAAGTCCTTGAACAATTTCATTAAAAATCCAACGCAAACTCTCGTCCTCATTTATTGATTCTTTAGGAAATTTAAAGCAGATGTCAAGATTTTCTTTATTTAATCCAATTACTAAACACTCCGTAATGAACCAAATAAAATGTGGTGAATATTCAGGTTTAACATATGGTTCGATTTGTTTTATACTTAATCCTTCCATAAATGTTTCACGAATCATTCTCATTTTCCATTCCGAATATTTAGGATTAGCATAAAATTCAACTTTATCATTGCTTAATTCCCCTTCAAATCCTAAACGAATTTGAGCCATTTGATCAGCACGAAAATCAGATTTTGCATAAAGTGCAATTTGTTTTTCTGTTAATCCTTTTTCAAGACCTTCTCGGATTTCATTCATCTGCTCAAGTTTAAATTTAGGATTAGCATATATTTTTACTTGTTTTTTACTTAAACCTTTTTCAAGACCTTCTCGGATTGTAATTGTTTCTAAAAGGCCAAAACCTCTTTTATATAATGATATTTGTCCTTCTGTTAATCCATTCTCAAGGCCTATTAAAACTTGATTCATCCCAACATCACATATTCCTGAATACTTTTCAAGCTGTTTTTTGCTAAATTTAGAACTATCTAATCCTAATTTCATTCCTGCCATTTCCCTGTATGAAAATTCAGGTCTTACGCAAAAAATAATATCTTCTACAGAATAACCTTTTTCTAACATAATACAAGTGCATAAAAATGCCGAACTTATTTCTTTATAACTTTGTGTTTCTTCTATCAATGGCTTTAAAGCTGCTATTGCCTTAGAATAATCAGTTTCTAACATTTTTAATAATATTTCTATTTCTTCAGCACAACAACTAAGCTTATCAATAAAATTAATAACTAAATTCCGTTCCATTAAAATTTAACCCTTTCTATTTTATAAAATTTTTTTACAAAATTGTAATCAGCCTGACCTACTGATTAGATATATTTTGACTTTTAAATTATATATTGTTTTTTATGTAAATTCAAGTTTTTTTGACTTTTTTATATTTTTATGTTAATATATCTAAAGTATATTTTGTAGTATACCATTCTTTTTTTGGATATGTTAGGTCAGGACATGTCCACGCAATTCTTAGCTTTCACATAACTCTTATTTGAGAAAGGATGAGAACCTTGAAAAATGAGGAAACAGAAAAAAGTTTAAGGGAAATGCTTGATGAAACAAACCAAGCTCTTGCAAATATTCAATCTCGTATGAAAAATTTGCATGACCTTGGAAACCGCTTGCGTTATAATTCTGAATTCCGTTCTGAAGTCATACAAAAAAATTCCGATATTTTGGGTAAATATTCCGAAAAGGATGTAGGTTTTGCCCTTAATATTTGTGGAGATATCATGTTAGAATTAAGCGAAATATTACATGAAGATACAATCACTATCCCTTTACCTATTGGAGATGGAATTCCTTGTCTGATTGACAGTTGTTTTGAACTTGACATGACATTAAAAGATATTCAATGTTTGCTTGATAGGGTTTCAACTGAAAAAATTGAATTTCGCCTTTCTAATGATGGAACTCTTATTACATATCATTTTATCTGACCACACAAAACCGCCGTACCTTTACAGATACGGCGGTTTCCTTTATTCATTCTTCACCATTCATTATCTACGTTCCTGTACTTCTATATTTTTTCAATGCCCAGTTCCATACTCCTATCGCAATTATCCATATTATTATTGCTACTATTGGTGATAACCATATCATGTATTTATTAAAACCTAAATAATCCATTGTTGGATAGTATGCAACAAATGCAAATGGTAATATAAATGTAATTAAAATTTTTACAAATCCACTATATATATCAATTGGATATTGTGTAAGTGTATATACCCTATAAAATGTCCAAACCACCTCATTTGACCTGTATGTCCAAAATGCTGCTACACTAAAAATTGTTTCTATTCCACCTAAAATTAATCCCCCTATTATTATAAAAAATAATAGTTTTATTATAAGCCAAAATGTTATTGGTATTGCCAATTTTGTAAACATCATAATTGTAATAATTAATCCAATTACTAAATATCCAAAAGAAACAAAATCCTTAGAACTTCCCAAAACAGAAATCAATGGATGTACCGGTCTTAGTAATAATTTATCAAACTCGCCTTCTCGTATAAATACTGGACCTAAATCGTATGTAGCATCAAAAAGGAATGAACAAACAGAAATAGACATTAAAGTAATTCCATATAATAATAGAATTTGTTCGTAGCTCCATCCCGCTAAATTACTTGTGTTTTGAAATACTATCCATATAAAAATTATTTCTACAACTTGTGTTAAAGTTTGAGATAAAATTCCTACTATACAATCCAATCTATAAATAAGCATTTCTTTTATTGATGCTATTATAAACGATATATATAAACTTATATTTCGTAATACATTCTTCATTTTATCCTCCGTTTATTGTTACCTTTTTTACTGCATGATTAAAAAATATTTTTGCAATAGCATATAAAATAATTGCCCATATTCCAAGTTTTATTATTGAAAAAAGAATTTCATTATAAGTCATTCTACCTAAAAAGATATTTATTGGAGTAAACACTAATTCTTTAAATGGTAATATATTTGCTAGTTTTTGAAACCATCCGAGGAAATAATGTTAGTGGTGCTATTAATCCTGAAAATATATAAACTATTGACTTTCTTAATATCTGCATTCCCCATATAGAATTTGTGTAAAACCCTGCTGTTCCAACTATCATCTGTAAAAAAAATGTTACTGGTATTCCTAATAAAACTACTACGATAAATGAAATTAAATTTACTAAACTAATGTTAATATTTACTTGCCATATAAAACATGAAATTATACCTGCAGATACTCCAACAAACGCTCCAAATCCTATTTCACCTAAATTTAATCCAAAATAATATTTAAAATATGATAACGGAGCCAATAGTTCTTTATGTATTTTTCCGTTTCTTATTGAATGACTCATTTCTTCATTTATTCCCCAAGTTGTTACCGGAATTAATATAATTACTAAAACATAATAAATTACAATTTCATTTAAAGTAAATCCCTCGGCATTTCCTGTTTGATTGTATATTGCTAACCATACAAAAATATATACTAACCCTTCAACGAGTCTATTAATAGTAAATAATATATAATTTGATTTATATATACTATATTGCTTTATGTACATACGTGCTAATGTAAATATACTTCCTATCATTTTTACCCCTTTTTGTATATTTCTTTTAATATATCTTCCAACTCTGATTCCTGCATATGAATATCTAAAACCTTGCAATATTTAGATATTTCTTCCATTACATTCATTATTGTAGTTTTTTCATGACTAAATTTTAGTTTTATAAGTTCATTACTTTCTTCTGTTATAGTAAAGTTTTCACTGTTTATCTTTTCTGCCATATTTCCTACTTTGTCTTTCACAATAAGCTCTGCTTTAATATTTTTACCGTAATTATCTTTAAATTTTTGTTTCTCCCCGTCAAAAATAATTTTACCTTTATCGATTAAAATAATTCTGTCACACACTTCTTCGATATCTTTTACATCATGTGTTGTAAGTATAACTGTTGTATTTTTTTCTTTATTAATATTTTTGATAAATCTTCTAATATTTTCTTTTACTAAAACATCTAAACCTATTGTTGGCTCATCTAAATATACTATTTTAGGATTATGTAAAAATGTCGCTGCTATCTCGCATCTCATTTTTTGTCCTAAACTTAAATTCTTCACTTGTTTTTCTAATAAATCCTCTAAATCTAATAACTCTGTAAATTTTTTTAAGTTCTTTCTGTATTCCCCTTCAGGAATTTTATACATTTTCTTTATAAGTCTAAATGACTCAATCACTGGCAAATCCCACCATAATTGTGTTTTTTGTCCAAATACAGCTCCAATATTTTTATTGTTTTCAATCCTACTTTTATATGGTACAAGGCCATTTACAATAACTTCTCCTGATGTAGGAGTAAGTATTCCTGTAAGCATTTTTATTGTAGTAGATTTCCCTGCCCCATTTTCTCCAATATATCCAACTAATTCGCCTTCATTTATTTCAAAATTTATGCCATCTACAGCTGTAAATTTCTCATACTTAGGCTTGAATAAATGTTTTATATAACCTAATATACCTTTGTCTTTTATAATTGTTTTATATTCTTTAACTAGATTTTTAGCTTCAATTATCGCCATATTTTTATACCTCTTAAATTATATGAATTTTCTCTCATATATAAAAGCTTTTTGTTCTTTTATATTTCCTAATATTTCGGGTTCCTGATTTTTTACTATAGTTTCGAAAATTTTCGTACATTCTAACTTCTCATATATTTTATAATTACATGATTCATCTGTCGTAATTTGAATATTCTTCATGTTATCTTTTTTTGCTAGCTCAAAAATTTCCAATAACAATTTTTTTCCTATACTTTTTCCCCTATAATTTTTATCTACAATTAACATAGTAACTTGTCCATCAAAATGTTCTTTTAAACTATTTGGTAGATAGTCATAATTATCATAATATTTTTTAAATCCTTCTTTATCTTTGATTTTTTTACTATTTGATAATATTTTTTCAATAAAATGATAAATTTTTTTTCTTACTAAATGCTTATTTGATGTCTTTTTAGAATATCCTGCAAATCCTATAACCCTATTATTTTCTTTATAGAGCAAAACATTTTCACTTTCTCCTAATATCCACATAAGCTCAATCCATGCACAAATTTTTCCTTCTGCTTTTGATTCTATTCTTCCTAAATTCCATTCATTATGTAGTATTTCTACACATTGTTTCATCTCATTAAGCTTCATTTTTTTCTCCACAAATTTTATTACAAAAATATTATATATGAACGTTAACTAAAATACAAGATTCATATTTTATATTAAATAGCACGAGAGCATTCCTTGTTGGAATGCTCTCCAGTTTTGTAAACTTATTCGCAACCTTCAATCTCACATTTCATAGCCGCTGAGAGTAATGCGTAATAAGTCTGTTCGAGGTCTTCCCCCTCATGCTTAAACCATGTAAGTCCAAACTCGTTGCTGAGCCATTCAACCTTCTGTTCATAGGTTTCAAGCTCCGGAAGTTCTTTCTTAATTGTTTCATCTGCTTCATCAATACTTGCAGACATAATGATTAAAGCCATTACTGATTGCTTTTCAAGATTTTTACCCATGATAAGCACCACCAATTAAATGATAATTACGTGTGCTGACCTCACACAAGCAAAAATAAGGGTATTGCTGAATTCTTGCCTTGCGTAATTTTATCATATTTATATAATTATTGCAAATTAGTTGTTTTATTGATATTATATTGCATGTAGGGGTCGCCGCCCTCGGCGACCCGAAAAAATTTAATTATACATCGAATATTAAAATAAAATTGTGGAGATGGTAAAATGAAAAATCAAATAACTATAAAAGAAATTAAAGAATTTAATAATCAGTTTAATTCAAATAAAAACAATAAACAAATAATGGAAGGTATTAATAACAATGGTTTGCAAAATTATTGCTTAAATAAAAAAATTATTGAAGAAAACCCTCCTCTTTTTAATATTGAGCTTTGTGAAACTAAAAGAATGGACCAAAAAGAAAGTTTGAGATGTTGGATTTATTCAGGTCTTAATTTTATAAAAAGAAATATTGCTAACAATTTAAATACAGATATTCTTAATTTCGAACTTTCTCCTACCTTTGTTGCATTTTATGATAGATTAGAAAAATCAAATTCTTTGTATAATAAAATAATTCATAAAAAAATAGATTTTAAAACAATCAATAATCAATCTTATTATAACGAACCTTGTCATGAAAGAGGTCGCTTTGAGGGTTTTAGATTTATTATAAATAAATACGGTTTAGTACCTTATAATATTATGGAAGATACTAATGACAGCTTATACTCAAATGATTTTACTCGTGTATTTAATCAAAAAGTAAAAAAAGATTGTTTTAAAATTTTGAAAGCTAAGGAAAATGGTCTTGATTGCTATAAATTAAAAGAAAAACTTTTAGCAGAAAACTATGATTTATTATGTAAGATTCTTGGTGAACCTCCTCTAACTTTTGATTATACATATACAAATAATATGAACGAAAAAATAACTTTAAATAATATAACACCACTAGAATTTAAAGAAAAATTTTTAAATATTGATTTAAATGAATATATTAGCATTACAAATCTCGAATCAAATAACAGAGACCTTTTTAAGAAATATATAAACAAAAATTCTTCTACTGAATTTATAAATTTACCAATTAATAGATTAAAAGAATTATGTATTATGCAACTTGAGCAAGGTGAACCTGTAATTTTTGATTGTAACCCTTTAAGTTTCAGAGATATCTCTACTGGAGTTTTAGATACAAGATTATATAATTACAATTCAAACTTTTCTTTTGATAATATGACTAAAATTGAATCTTTAAATTTTAAAGAAAGATTTGCTCAACATGTTATGACTTTTACTGGAGTTCATATTGAAAAAAATAAACCTATAAGATGGAAAGTTGAAGACAGTTATGGTTCAGAAAAAAGATACAATGGTTATTATATTATGAATGATAACTTTTTCGATGATTATATAATAAGAATTGTTATAAATAAAAAATTCCTATCGGAAGCTGAAATAGAATTA
This sequence comes from Clostridia bacterium, assembly GCA_017437145.1. Lineage (GTDB taxonomy): Bacteria > Bacillota > Clostridia > TANB77 > CAG-508 > CAG-452. The sequence goes on from JAFSBT010000003.1 coordinate 261,512, forward strand.
TATAATTCAACATCAATACCTGTTTCTGATTCTGATGCATTTGAAATAAAATAAAGAAAAGTCCCATCCAAAGCTACGTAGAGCTTATGCGGATGGGCTTTTTTTCGGGAAGTTTTAATTGCTTTTGCGAATTCGGATAGCAGTCATGTCGCCATCATACTCTGTTGGCATAAAGTTTATGGCAAACCAGAAAGTACCAGTGTCTTTAAATTGGACCTCTGCACCCTCAATCCCTAGAACATGTAAAACATGAAGAATGTCAATTATGGATATTGTTTCTGTGGCTTTGACACCATCGTTTGAATTAAGTTCTTCCGAGTGCTCTTTTATGAATCTATTTGCAAGAGTTTTTCTCTCAAGCTTCTCTTTAATAAGTTCCTCCATCTTAAGATATAGGTTATTATGAGCTTTCGTAAGTTTTTCAACTCTTTCTTTCGACTCGTTAGCCTTTTTCATTGCTGCATTAAATTTACGATGAGGAGCCTTTTGCGAAGACAATTCCTCTAACCGTAGGCAATCTTTGTGATGAGCATCGACAGCCTCTGCAAGCCATTCACCAACAAGTTTAGCCATGTTCTCTTTCGCATCAATTTCGCATATTATCGCCATTAAGCTTCTAGGCATTTTTTCTTCCTCCCTTTTTATTTTTTCTGAAGCTTTGACTTTTGCATTATATCACATATTTACATAATTGTCTATGTTTTATTTTCATTTCAACATTAAAGAAAAGCCCATCCCTAAGCTAAGTAGCTTGTTGGGATGGATTTTCTTATATCTCCTTATTCAAATTTCCATTAGTATAGTTAATTCCCTCTAATCTTTGATTATTTCTATGTACCTCTATTATATTTTTAATCTCTTCTTCTGTTTCTTCTAAAATATCAATTCTTATTGAATCTATATCTAAATCTTTCCATTCAATTGAAGTTATTTTAGAGTTATAAATTAAATTATTACAGTTTATTCTATTTGTATATACTGGAAATTTTAACCCTAATCTATCTTTCAATGTATATTTTCCTTCTTTACACAAACCTTGACACCCTTTAAAAGTTCTTATTGTGCAATATTCTGAAGTCATTAAAAGAGTTCTTCCATATACTATAAGTTCTTTATTAATATTTTCATTTAAATTTTTTATATTTTGTTTATTAAGCTCAGGAGAAATTATCATTTTTTTAAATCCTAATTTTTTTAGTTCTTCTATTGTGTAATTATTAAATGCATTGAAAGTATAATTTGCAATAAGTTCATAATCTTTTTCTCTTAAATCTTTAAGATAATTTAATTGAGATATATTTGATAGCACTAAACCTTTAAAATTTAGTTTCTGTAATTTATCTGATATTAGTTTATTAAATACCCCTCTTGTAATTGCAGGTATTATAATGTATGTATGAAAATTATTAGATATTTCTTGTATTTTTTGCTCATTTTCTTTTTCAAAAAACAATTCTATTGGTAAATATATATTGTTTATATCTTTTAAATTTTTATAATTTATATTATTATTTAATTTGTTTAAACATAAATTAACTTCTATTTTTTCTCTTGTTTTTTCTTCTTTTTTTTCTTTTAAAGTATTTATTTTTATAACTTCATTTCTTTTAATTTTTGATTTCAACTCATTTTCTAGTTTTTCTAATGAATCTCTTCTTAGTTCATTTATACTACTTATAGGAACAATTATGCCCTCATCAGGTTCTACTTCAATATTTGAGAATTCAAATATTGTATTGCCTGTTTTTGATAATTGTTCTTTTATTCTTTCCTTTGAAATTCCTGTTTTTTCTGCTTTTACTGGAATTACATCTTTTTGCTCTTTTATATTTATTTTAGTCAATTCATCTATAATTTCTATACTTATGGGTTGATTATTTTTTAAAGAAATTTTTCCTGTGATTTTTCTTTTTACATTTTCTTTACTATTTTTTTGCTCAATTTCTTTATTTAATGAATTACTAACTGTTTTATATACATAGTCTTTTGTTCTAATATCTCCATATATTCTTCCTATAGTTGCTATTTGTCCTATTTTTAATATTTTTATATTAGTATTTCCGAGCATCAATTCTGAAATTTTACAAGAAGATTCTTTTATAGCAATACTATCTCCTAACTCAACATCTTTTTCTAGTTTCACTTTAACATATCCTTTGTTTTTATTATATGAAACTACTTCTCCTATTTTTATTCCAATATGATTAGGTCTTTTAGTATACATCATTTCTTTGCCAAGTTTTCCATTTAAGTATCCTGTACTAAATCCACCTCTGTTAAAAATTTGCATTAATTTTTCTCTATCAGAATCTTCTACAATATATGGCTTATCACTTTGTGCTAAATTTATGTATTTTCTATAAATAGATGTTACTAATCCCACATAATAAGGAGATTTCATTCTTCCTTCTATTTTTAATGATTTTACACCTGAAGCTAAAATTTTAGGTAAAATATCTAAAGTGCACACATCTTTAGAGCTAAGTAAATATCCTTTATTTACTACACTATCATTTTTAAGTAAAGTATAAGGAAGCCTGCAGCTACCAGCGCAGGTTCCTCTATTTCCGCTTCTTCCTCCAATTAAACTACTCATTAAGCATTGACCTGAATAGCAAATACAAAGTGCACCATGTATAAAAATTTCTATATCTACATTTGAGTTTTTACAAATATCTTCTATTTCTTTTACTTCTAATTCTCTTGCAAGTACAACTCTATTTACTCCTAGTTTTTCTAGCTGTTCTACTCCCTCTTTATTATATGTCGTCATTTGTGTACTTGCGTGAACTTCTAGGTTCGGAAAAGTTTCTATAATTTTTTTTGCTAAACCTAAGTCTTGTACAATAACTGCATCTATACCAGCTAAGTATGCATCTTTTACTAAATTAATAGCATCTTCAAACTCATCATTTTGAATAAGAATATTTATTGTTAAATGTGTTTTTACATTTCTCAATTTAGCATATTCGATTGCCTTACTTAGTTCTTCTTTATTAAAATTTTTACTATTTGCTCTTGCATTAAATTGATTAGCACCAAAATATACTGCATCTGCTCCATTTTGCACCGCTGCTTTTAAACAATCAAAATCTCCTGCTGGTGATAGAAGTTCTATATCGTTCATTTATTTCTCCTTTTTACTCATCTATTGTTGATATACAAAGTGTAATTTCTTCTAAAACATCTAATAATACTTCTACTGTATCTAATGCAGTAAACATTGCTACATTATTTTCTACTGCACATCTTCTTATTTTAAATCCATCTGTTTCTTGGTCTATTGAATCTACTTCTCTTGTGTTAATTACATAATTAACATATCCTTTTCTTATAGATTCTAATATTGCTTCGCTACCTTCGCTAATTTTATCTTTTGCTCTTGTACGTATTCCATTTGCTTTTAAGAACTTAGCAGTTCCTTTTGTTGCTTCTATATTAAATCCTAGATTATAGAATCTTCTAATAAGTGGTAATGCAACTTCTTTATCTTTATCTGCTAATGTTACAAATATAGTTCCGTAATTTTCTACATTCATTCCTGATGATTGTAAAGCTTTGTACAATGCTCTTGTTAAAGTTTTATCATATCCTATAGCTTCTCCTGTTGATTTCATTTCTGGTGATAAATAAGCATCTATTCCTGTAAGTTTTGAGAAAGAAAATACTGGAGCTTTTACATACCATTTTTGTTTTTCTTTTGGATATACATGTATTATTCCTTGGGCTTTTAAACTCTTTCCTAGCATTGCAAGTGTTCCTATATCAGCTAAAGGATATCCTGTAGCTTTTGATAAAAATGGAACTGTTCTTGAAGATCTTGGATTAACTTCTATTACATATACATTATCTTCTTTATCTACTATAAATTGAATATTATATAATCCAACAATACCAATTCCTAAACCTAGTTTTACAGTGTATTCTAAAATTTTTTCTTTAGCTTCTTCACTTACGCTAAATGTAGGATATACACTTATACTATCTCCTGAATGTATACCTGTTTTTTCAACGTGTTCCATTATACCAGGAACAAAAACATCTCTACCATCACATACAGCGTCTACTTCTAATTCTCTTCCTGTAATATATTTATCAACTAAAACTGGTTGTTTTTTATTTATTGCAACCGCTGTTTTTAAATATTTTTCTAACGCTCTTCTGCTTCCAACTATTTGCATTGCTCTTCCACCTAGTACATAGCTTGGTCTAACTAGTACTGGGTAACCAATTTCTTCTGCAACTTTAATACCTTCTTCAATACTTGTAACAGCTCTTCCCTGTGGCTGTGGTATTTCTAATTCCTTCATTATTTTTTCAAATGCATCTCTGTTTTCAGCTCTTTCTATTGCTTCAAAATCTGTTCCTATTATTTTAACACCTAATTTCATTAATCCTTCTGCTAAGTTTATAGGTGTTTGACCTCCAAGTGATGCTATAATACCTTCTGGTTTTTCTATATCTATTACATTCATAATATCTTCTATTGTTAATGGTTCAAAATATAATTTATCACTTGTTGTGAAGTCTGTAGAAACTGTTTCAGGGTTATTATTTATTATTATTGCTTCATATCCAGCTTTTTTTATTGTTGTAACAGCATGTACTGTTGAATAGTCAAATTCTACACCTTGCCCAATTCTTATTGGACCAGAACCTAAAACTACTATTTTTTTATCTTTATGATTAGGATCTTTTTTCGGCATTGTGCTTTTTCCATTATATGTTGAATAGAAATATGGAACATATCTTTCGCCTTCAATTGGTGCAGTATTTATCATTCTGTATGAAGGATAAACATTATTTTCTTTTCTAAATAAGTAAATATCAGCTTCTTCTTTATTCCATAATTTTGCTATGTATTTATCACTGAATCCCATTTTTTTAGCTTGTTTTAAAACATCTAAATCCATAGGATTTTTTTCTACTACTTTTTCTAAATCTATTATATTTTTAAATTTTTCAAGGAAAAATACTGTTATTTTTGTCACATCAAATATTGTTTGTAAATCTGTTCCTCTTCTTATTAATTCTGCTACTGCAAAGAATCTATCATCTCTACCATCTTTAATATATTCTAATAATTCTTCTGTTGTCATGTCATCAAATTTTTCTAAGTATAAATGACATGCACCTATTTCCATTGATCTAATTCCTTTTAGAATTCCTTCTTCAAGAGTTCTTCCTAAACTCATTATTTCTCCTGTTGCTTTCATTTGAGTTCCTAATTTGTTAGAAGCGGATGTGAATTTATCAAATGGGAATCTTGAAATTTTTGTTGCAATATAATCTAACTGTGGTTCTAAATTTGCTGGTGAATTTACTATATCAATTTCATCTAAATTCATTCCCATAGCAACTTTTGCAGTTACTCTTGCTATTGGATACCCACTTGCTTTTGATGCTAATGCTGATGAACGTGATACTCTTGGGTTAACCTCTATTAAATAATATTCTGATGAATTTGGATTTAATGCAAATTGAACATTACATCCACCTTCTATTTTTAAAGCTCTAATTAATTTTAAACTGCTTTCTTTTAGCATGTTAAAATCATGTTCATTTAATGTTTGAATAGGTGCTACAACCATTGAATCTCCTGTATGAACTCCTACTGGGTCTAAATTTTCCATACCACATATTGCAATTGCTGTATCATTACTATCTCTCATTACTTCAAACTCAATTTCTTTGTATCCTTTTACACTTTTTTCTACTAACACTTGATTTGTTGGAGATAATTGTAATGCATTTTTCATTATTTCCTTTAACTCTTTTTCATTTTCAGCAAATCCACCACCAGTTCCACCTAATGTAAATGCTGGTCTTAATACAACTGGATATCCAATTTCTTTTGCTGCTTTTACAGCTTCTTCAATTGAATAAGTAATTTCAGATGCGATTACTGGCTCTCCTATTGATTCGCAAAGCTCTTTAAATCTTTCTCTATCTTCAGCACATTCTATACTTTCTAAACTTGTCCCTAAAAGTTTAACTCTACATTCTTGTAAAATACCTTTTTTAGCTAATTGCATACCTAAATTTAAACCTGTTTGTCCACCTAAACCTGGTATTATTGCATCTGGTCTTTCATATCTGATTATTTTTGCAACATACTCTAATGTTAAAGGTTCCATATATACTTTATCTGCAATAGTTGTATCTGTCATAATTGTTGCTGGATTTGAATTAACTAATATTACTTCATATCCCTCTTCCTTTAATGATAAACATGCTTGTGTACCTGCATAATCAAACTCTGCAGCTTGTCCTATAACAATAGGTCCTGACCCTATTACTAAAACTTTTTTTACATCTGTTCTTTTTGGCATTTTTACATCCATCCTTTCAAAAAATATTTATTTTAAATTATAAATTATCATTTAGTAGTGTCTATCGACGCAAGACGCCGTTTGTTTTTAAAACAGTTACGCAAAAAAAAATAAGGACTATAATCCTTATTAAAATAAAAATGGAAATAAAACAACTGTAGAAGTTTCTTTTTTTAAAGTTATTAAATTACATTTTGTTTCATAAATTTCCATTTTCTTACCTCTTTTTTTACATCTTAAATATTATAACAAAAATTATATATAATTTGCAAGAGATTTTTCATTTTTTTGTTAAACAATAATAAAATTTTTATAAAACGTTGTAGGGGCGACCATTGGTCGTCCGCTCTACGAAGAATTTGCTATATGTAAAATATATAAATTAATAAATATTAAAATTTAAAATAATAGTAATAATAAAAATATTATTTTAGGGTATTCCTATAAAGCACGGACGACCAATGGTCGCCCCTACAATATTCACTCAAATACATTATTTGTTTTAAAATTCCATTACAAATTCAGTTTCAAATTCTTTATTAGGTTCCAATGTAATTATACCTTCTTTATCTTTGAAATATCCTGTTTCTTTTACTTTATCTGCAAAATTGTACCATGGTTCTATACATATATATGGTGCTCCTGGAATTGACCATAATGCTAGTACTGGGTAATTTCCAAAATCAAATTCTACTATCTTTTTATTTTCGTTTTCATTTACTTCATATAATGTAATTTTTCTTGATTTATAATTTTTCATCATTATTGCATCATTTATAAAACTATCTGGTTTAATTCTTATTATTTTTTTATTTTCTAGCAAATTTTTTGCTGGTTTGTTAGATATAAAGTTTCCTTCTACTTCCATAAATTCAATTTCATTTTCTTCTTGTTCTAATTCAAAAAAATGCTCTTTCGTTACATCTATTTTTATTCCTGGATGTCCACCTATACCAAAAATCATAGTTTCATTTCCAGTATTTATAACTTTATATTGTGTAGATAGTATATTGTCTGTAATTGTATATGTTACATACAATTTAAATTCAAATGGAAACATTTTTAAAGTTTCTTCATTACTTTCTAATAAATAAACTTGTTTATTTCCGTGTTTCTTCGATTTTTTTTAAATCCATATCTTTTGCAAAACCGTGTTGTGGTATAAAATATTCTTGATTATTTATTATTGTTTTATTATCTCTTAACCTACCTACTGTTGGAAAAAGTATTGGTGCTTGTCTGTCCCAAAAAGTTTTCCCATCATGTAATTTTTCCTCTCCATCAACTTTTATGCTTACTAGTTCTGCTCCCGGATTTTTAACTTTAATTTCAATCATATACTAACTCCTTATATATTTTTTATTTATTTTATAATATAAATCCTTAATTGTCCATTATAAATTATTTTAATGAATAATGAAGAGTGAATAATAAAGGAGCACCCCCTCCCCGGAAAACCGGAAAGGGGGTATATTATTAACTGTAACAAATCAAAGAATTTCCCAAATGTCAATATCTTCGGGATTTGCAAATACAGATTCGCCTTCTTTTTCGGCAATTACTGACGCTGATTCCTCGTCAAGTATTACGAAAAGAATGCCGTCATGGGTCTGCAGTGCGCTGGCCGGTACATCTGTCGTTACTTCTCCGAAGAACGAACGATGCATAATGTCTGCCTTTGCCTTGCCGAAACCTGCCATAACAATTGCATTTGCCTCAAGAATATCAGCGATACCGCTTGTAATTGCCTTCTTAGGCACTTTTGTTGTATCGCCGCCGAAAAACTTATTTGCATTTGCTTCAATTGTTTCCTGATTCAAATCAACCACGTGAACTGTTGAATCAAATGCATCACCGGGCATGTTGAATGCGATATGACCGTCCTTGTCGCCAATGCCAAGAAGCTGAATAAAATACGAAGCCCATTTGTTGGTCGCTTCAATAATTGTTTTGTATCTGCCGACTTCTGCTTCAGGATTCATCCATTCATACGGAACATATGCATCAAGATGAGGCACTTTCCAGACGCTGTTTTCCAGCTCGGTCTGATAGCTGTAAAAGGGAAGTTCGCCTTTTTTTGCGCCAGGAGAAATATAATTATCGAGCTGACGGAAAGTCAAATCATTTTCGCTGCCTGCAACAGTTTCCATCATTTCGATGAAATACTCATAAATCTTAACCGGCGTCTGTCCTGTTGCAGTACCGAAAAGAAGATTTTCGAATTTGGTATATGCGATATAAAAAATCTCCGCTGCAAATTTTGATGCCTCATCCCTGTTGGGGAATTTGAGAAAAATTCTTGTCTGATTGTTTGCTGCCTGGTTCATAATGTTTTTACTCCTTTTAATTTATTTCTGCTTATGTCATTACCTATTGCTGCCTCCTAAATTTCAGCAAAAATATTTTAGTCTGACCTTTGACATTGCAGTAATCTATAATATTATATATTAAATTTATGTAAACGTCAATATCTATTAAAAACAATAACCGCATAGAGAAATTATTTCTCCATACGGTTATTGTTACATTAAGTCATAAATTACAATTTAAAAGTTACTGTTGCTGCATAATAATTACCTTTGGAATTAGACTCACGTAAATCAATCTTTTTTATAACAAAAGCATTCATTAATGCATTCTGTATAAAACACAATGCATTGAATTCACATGAAAGATTCCATAACATGATCATAAAAGAGTTGTTGTCTGTCTGTTTGATAAAAACGTTAACTGTTTCTATATTGTATCCTTCAGATTTTTCCTGGCAAATTTTAAGTTCTTTGTTTCCAAGAAATTTAGGATTCTTTTTTAACTCAGATACGACAGTTTTTTTTATACGTTTTATTTTTTCGTTGTCATTTTTGAATTTTGCCATAAAATTGCACCTCTTGTAGTAAGATTGTTAAAATCCAATGTCCATAATTGCATAATAACCATTGAAAAAAGTTGAACCGTTAAAATTAACATTCTTAACTCTCAAATTCGAACATATTTCCTCAACAACCTTAGTCAATGCCTGGTATTCAGAGGAAAGATTCGAAAAATAAATTTTGAATGTTTTATCATCAACTTTCAATAGGCAAATAGCAACATCTTCATGCTTTAATACATCAATCTTTTCTTTACAAAAAACAATTTTTTTACCGTTAAGATATTTTGCTTCTTTTTTTAAAGCTTTAGCGATTAATTCTTTAAGCCGCTCTTCTTTTGGAACAGAGTTTTGCGTAATTTGACTCATTAATATCACCTCATAATATTTTTAATTACCAGCTGTCACGTGTTTTAATGTTATCCTCTTTAGTAATATAATCTTCGAGGTTATTATAATAATACTTGACATTGCAGTAATCTTGCATATTTTATCATATGTTTATGTAAATGTCAAAATGTATATATTTATATATAATGCTTTATAATAAATAACGGACGACCAATGGTCGCCCCTACATCAAAATCCTTGTAAAGGATTTTGTACTCTTCACTCTTCACTATTCATTAAAAGTTTAGGTAATACCTTTTCAAATTCTACACCATATGCATTTTCTTTCTTTTCATCATATGTTACTTTTATACATTCCCATACATAATCAGTAGCTACCTTTAAAGCTTCTTCCAATGACAATTCGTTTACTAAAGCTCCTAAAAGTGTACTTGCAAATATATCGCCTGTTCCGTGATATTTAACATCAATTTTTTCTTTAAAGTATTTAAAGAATTCGTGTGTTTCTTTATTATAACTCATAACACCTAATTCATTTTCTTTAAAACTTACTCCTGTAATTACAACTCTTTTAGGACCCAAAGCACTTAATTTTATTAATAGTTCTTTTATCTCTTCTTCTGAATATTTTTCTTTATATTCAGTTTGTAACATATATGATACTTCTGTTAAATTAGGAACAATTATATCAGCTTTGCTACACAATTCTTTCATTCTGGTTGCAAACTCTTGGCTAAATCCAGTATATAATTTTCCATTGTCTCCCATAACTGGGTCTATAAATATAAAATTATTTTCTGTTTTTAAATCTTTGAAAAATGTTTCTAAAATATCTATTTGTTCATATGAACCTAGATATCCTGTATATATTGCTTCAAAACCAAATCCTTCTTTTTTCCAATGTTCTTTTATATCTAATAAATCAGAAGTTAAATCTCTATATGTAAAATCTTTAAATTGTGTATGTGTTGATAGCACAGCTGTAGGAAGTGCCGCCACTTCTACTCCCATACTTGATATTATTGGTAAAGCTACTGTAAGTGAACATTTCCCAATACATGATATATCTTGAACCGTTAATATTCTTTTCATTTTTTGCCTTCTTTCTTAACTTTAAATTTTATATCTTCTTTTCTATATTCTTCTGGCTTTAAACCAACTCTTGATTTCATAATCATTAGTACTACAAACATTATACCTAAAAACATTGTTCCTAAGATTATAAAATTGTTTTCAACTGTTGTAACTGTTAATAAATAACTTGCAAACAAGGCTACTGAAATTTGCGAAATACTTTTTATTAAATCAAAACTTGATGATATTTTTGTTCTAATTTCTGCTGTTGTAAAGTTTTTAATATATCTACTTGATAATGTGTGATAAGGTGCTTGCATTGCATATTGTACCATATACATAACCAAAATTATTGCTATTTTTATAATCCAATTTATATTTAGCAAAGATACTAAGCCTATTATCACAAATGTAGGAACATACACACTTACAAGAAAAGTTAACGCCCTGTTTCTAAATTTATTATGTATTGTTTGCTGTAAAAAAGCAAAAATACCAGATACTATTGTTAATCCTGATATAATTATTGCAAAAAACTGTGGTGGTACATTAATATTTGTAAGCATACTTTCTCTTAAAGTATATGATGAATAAATTAGTCCATCGAAAAACAGCGTAAACATCATAATTGCTTGCAATCTATGTGATTTAAAAATAAATTTAAATGCAGTTGAAACCTCATCTTTATAATTTTTAAATCTTTGAATCAAATTTTTATCTTCATTCTTTTTCTTTTCTGTTACTTCTTTAAAACAAGTTGATAATGCTATTGAAATAACAACAAATATTAATGAAATAAACATTGGTAAATATCCATTTACTACAAATAAAAATCCTGTTGCCATAGATGTAATTCCATCTAAAAAGTAATAATTTCTTGCACCAATTTCTTCAATTTTAGAAAATATGCTTTTACCTTTTCTATGTGATACTGATTCATATAAAAGGTCTGATTCTGCAATTGATTTTATAGAAAATGCAAAAGACATTATAATATATGCTAAAATTAAGGTTAATAAACCATTACAAAATATTAATTCAATTAAAGATAATGCTAATATAAAATTAGCTAGTATCAAACTATTTCTTTTTCCAATTTTATCTATAATACTCATACTAGGAATATTTAAAATTATTTTAAATACAGGAAATAATGCGTCTGTAAGCATAACTTGTGCTATTGAAAATCCTTTTGTACTAGTTAAAAAAATAAATGAAATTGCATAATAAAATAACAAATCCCATGAAAACATTTTATATATTGGATATAATCTTGCATTTCCTTTTTTTAATTTTATCAATTCTCTTTTGTTCATTAATTACACCTTTTCTTTTTTGTATATATTATATTTTTTTCTTTTAAGTTATTTTATTAATTTTATATCAAAAAAAAAGTTTTGTCTATATTATTTGTTATATAACATGCAAAAGGCAGTCCCTGTTAAGAGACTGCCCCTGCGCTTTTGCGGTGATTAATAGTCAACAATGACTTCAATCTTGTCTTTATTGGCGTTTTTACCCGGGAAATTGTATCTGTTGCCCGGTTTTTCGTTGTCTCCTGAGATTTTAATCCAGTTAACGCTGTATCCGTTTCTGGTAAGCGTTACCTTATAGGAAACTTTCGAATATTTCACTCCCTTTATGACAGGATTGATTACACTGTAGACACCCTCACCATGCCCCGTAAATTTCCGCTTGGATGCTTCCTGCATCCTGTCAATGGCCGTTCTTGTAATCCCTAACTTTGAAACCGAATCAGGGTCAATTTCGCTGTTAAGAAAATAAACAATAGGCGAAAAAGCGGTTTTAGACATTGTGAGTTTTTCTGTTCTTTTCATGGTTTAACCACCTTATAAGAATTTACCTTTCGGTATGTTGAATATTATAACACAATTAAATGATTATGTCCACTTCTTATTGCAAAAGACAGCCCTCGTAAAAGGACTGCCCCTGCATTTTTTGTTGTGGTTATACAGTATCTCCCAGATCAACAAAGACACGACGTCTCTTTGTTGCAGCTTTTTTTCCGGGGAATAAAAACTCTTTTGTCAACTTTCCGTTTTCGTCGTAAATTCTTATCCAGTGAACTCTATATCCTTTCTTTTCTTTTACGACTTTGAATCTCATAGGAGGATAGTACAGTTCATTTACTGTACACTCTTCCGCATAAAAGACTCCTTCGGACTCTTCGCGAATGTATTTGTCGGTCTTCATCAAGTCGATGGAACGTCTTGAAAGACCAAGCCGAGAAACAGTTTCGGGTTTAGGTTCCATTCTTACAAACCAATCGACACCGCACAGTTCCTTAGGCCCCATGTACATTCTTTCATCGTTGTACATAAAAAAACCACCTTAATCAAATTTAGCTTTCGCTATGTTAATTATTATAACACACTCTCGTTTTTATGTCCACTTTTATTTCGGTTAGTTTTATGATATACTCCTATATGGTGATTTATGTGATTTTAAAATATAATGTAGAAAAAAACAATAAATATAAAACTATTAGAGAAGTTTTAAAAAATGAATTTAAAATTTCGTCTAGACTTCTTACAAAATTAAGGAGCAATAAAAAAGTTTTATTAAATGGTTTTTCTACATATTTTGATAAGGAAATAAATTTTAATGATATTGTAGAGGTTTATTTAAATTATGATGAGGATAATTCCAATATTGTCCCTAATAAGATACCTCTCGATATTATTTATGAAGATGAATCTTTCATTGTAATAAATAAACCTGCTGGTATTGCTATACATCCATCATGCCTTCATTATGATACTAGCTTATCTAATGGTGTTAAATATTATTTTGATAAAATTGGATTAAAGAAAAAAATTAGACCTGTTAATAGATTAGATAAAGATACTTCTGGTTTAGTAATTTTTGCTAAGAATGAATATATCCAAGAATGTTTAGTTAGACAAATGAATTCTGCTCTTTTTTATAAAGAATATATTGCTATTGTTAATGGTACTTTAGAACAAAAAAGTGGAATTATAGATGCTCCTATTGCAAGAAAAGAAAATAGTATAATAGAAAGATGTGTTTCTAATGATGGTGAAAATGCAGTTACTCTTTATGAAGTACTTAAAAGTTTTGACAACTTATCTTTGCTTAAATGTATTCTTAAAACTGGAAGAACTCATCAAATAAGAGTTCATTGCAAGTTTATCGGTCATCCAATTATTGGTGACACATTATATGGAACAAAATCAGATATAATTTCTAGACAAGCTTTACATGCTTATAAAATAAAATTTATTCATCCAATAAATAAATCTGCAGTTGAATTTTGTGTTCCTTTGCCAGATGATTTTATGAAGATTGTTGGGACTGAAATATAGTATAAAATATTAATGAACGAATTTCATTCGTTCATTAATATTTTACATCTTTTTTATAAATTTCTTTAACTCTTTCCATATTGTTTCTTACTTGTTTTTTTATATTTCTTTTCTTTAAATTATAATCTTTGAATAATATTATCTTTATTTCTTTACGAGTTTTTAAAGGTAGCTTTTTCCAATTTTCTTGTATGAATTCCATTAATTTTATCCATTCAATATATATGTCCTTATATTTTTTGTAAATTCCATGATTTCCATTTAACCATTTTTCAATTTTAATTAATTTTTTTTCTTTACAGACACATGTTCCCTTATTAAAAAAATAATCTCTTTTTAAATTTTCAGGAACTAAAGGATACATTACACATTGCATAGGTTCAACTTTGTGTATACTGCAATGTTTTTCTTCTCTATCATAAAAAATACAATCTTTCCTTTCACCGACAGCTTTTATTGCTATTTCTGGTTCTTCATCCTTTAGCTCGTAAGTATATTTCTTTAAAAATTCTTCAATTGTAATTGATAAATGTTTGCTAATTTGAATTACGTTTATAGGAGTTAGTTTTATATCTCCTCTATTTATGCAACACTTATCGCAATTATCACACCCCAAATAATCTTTATCTTTTATAGTTAAAATATCCATCTTTTCTCCTCTAAACTTTTATAGTTTTTATTATTTCTCCTTGTAAGTCTTTTAATTGTATATTATCTTCATCAATAATTAAATAACTATGTTTTGTTCCTCCTCGTGGCTTAGAAATTGAACCTGGATTTGCAATGATTCTTTCTCCTTGTTTTTCTATCATACCATGGTGAGTATGCCCAAATAAAAAAATTTCTCCACAATCACTTGGTAAATTATATGGTCCATATATGTGTCCATGTGTTAAGGTTATTTTTTTATTGTTTATTTCAATAGTTCTCATATATGTTAAGCTAAAATTAAATATGTCATCTATATATTCACTATCACAATTACCTTTTACTGCAATTATTGCTCCTGCCATATTATTTAAAGTTTCCGCAACTTCATAGTCTGTTGAAGAATGAACATATCCACCAAAATCTCCAAGTATCAATAATTTTTCTGCCTCTTCTTCTTTATATCTCTCTAAAGCTCTATTTAAATATTCCATGTTTCCATGAATATCAGATATAACCATTGCTTTCATAAATTTCTCCTTAAAAATTGTTTATCTATTTTAAGTATATCACAAAGTCATTTTTATTGTATAGAAAAATTTATTTTTATTTGGAGTTTGGAATTTAGATTTTGGTAGTTGGATGTATAGAGTAATTCTTCGTAGCCTTTTCAAATATTACTAACTGCCAATCACCAAATGCCAATTACAATTTTTTATAGTATTGATATTGACAACATTATAAAAAATATGTTAATATATATTTTGTTAATGCGGATGTGGCGGAACTGGCAGACGCGCTGGTCTTAGGAACCAGTACTTCGGTGTGGAGGTTCAAGTCCTCTCATCCGCACCAGATAAAGACTAACGAAAGTTAGTCTTTTTTTGTATTCTAAATCCCTTCCCCCACATTGACAAAATAATTAATACATAGTAAAATAAATATAGGAAATAAAGAACCACAAACGTGGTTTGCCCGTTAATATGTAAAAAAACACATTGAACTGCCAGGTTACAGATGTGTTTTTTTATTGTCTATTTGCTCAAAATTACAACCAGTATAACTAAGGCAAATACTATAATAGTTTCGACAATTAAGCCAAATACATCTGCTTATCTTCATTCCCTATGTAGCGAAATATATCATATGTATAAATAAAAATCAATATTTTTGTCGAACATTTTTTCGTTTTTATATTTAAATATTATAAAATAAAAAACGCAAAAATCTATTGCCTAAAAAATCATTTTATGGTATGATTTTTTATAGGCAAAAACATAAACTCTATGAATATGTTTTTATTTTTGCCTATATTTCCAATTTTCTGGAGGAAAAAATGAATATCGGTTTAGTCTTATCAGGTGGTATGGCTAAAGGCGCATATCAAATCGGTGCCTTAAAAGCTCTAAACAATTTTGTACCACTTGAAGAAATTAAATATATTAGCGCTGCTTCGGTTGGTGTATTAAATGGTTATGCTTATGCTACAAATAATATTGAAAATGCAGAAATAATGTGGAAAAATATTTGTTCTGAGGATTCAAAATCACTAATAAGCAAAATATTAAAAAGCAGTATGTTACAACAAAATATTAAAGGACTTTATTCTCCTGAACAAAAAATGTCTTCTGATTTTTATTGTTCATTATTAAATATAACTAATAGAACTATAGATTATAAAAACCTTTTATCTGTTGAAAAAAGTGATGTACCCGACTTTTTAAAAGCCAGTGTTGCTATGCCAATTTATAATAAATCAGTTCAAATTGATAACATATCATATTATGATGGGGCAATGATTGATAACATTCCTGTATTCCCACTTTTAAAGCACAATCTTGATTATATTATTTGCATCTATTTTGATGATACTTGTTATAAATTTGAAAATACATTTTTTGATAATAGAATAATAAAAATAACATTTCCATCTAAGAATATGTTAAAACAATCTATTGTTTTTAGCAAAGATAGTATTGATGATATGATTAATGAAGGATATCTTAAAGCAACTCAAATTTTAAAAACTATATTCTCTCAAGGTTATGATAATCTTGAATATATATATAATGTTATAGATTATATGAACTTAACATCAGAAAAAAGATCTTTACGTATTACTGGAGATATACTTGTTACAAACTTTAATAAATTTACACAAAAATTTACGAAAAGAAAAATTGTAGTTTAAATATAAGAGAAAACTTGTGGAACTTCACTTCCCTTGTTTTCTTTTTTTATTGTTTTTGCTATTTTATGTCAAATATGTTATAATGTATATATGTCATTGATCACAAAAAAGATATGCATGTTAATTTAAAGCATATCTCCGTGTAGATTTAAAAATGATTGGAGGATTTCACAATGACAGTAGACAACACATCCAAAAGAGTCGACCCTACCAAAAAGGAAGGCCCCTTCCGTTTCCACATTTTCAAGGATTCTGAAGGAAAATGGACCGCAGAGGCCGGCCTCAAAGCTCTCCTTGATAAATACACTCAGGAGCAGATTGAATCTATGGCTATCCTCAGCGATGGACATTACATACTTGAGTTTATCGCTGGTTTCGACCAGAACGATGCTCTTGTGTATGTCAAAACGCCTCCCCCGCCAGATTCGGCAAACTAAATCACACAAAAAAGTTCAGCGGATTCACTCCGCTGACTTTTTTTTATGTAATAGGAAAGTTCTACTTTCCTATTATATAAATCGGCAAGAAAAAGTGTGCAAAAACACATTTCTTGTGAAAACATATTAATTTTTTTATAATAATGTGATAATATATAAAAAAACAAATGGAGAAAATATAATGTTTAGTTTAAAAGATTTAGAAAAATATACTAATGGAAAAATAATAAATGGTAATGAGAATACTATGATTAATAACTATTGTGTTAATCATGAATTTTATATTAATGGTGCTTTCTATGTTCCTATAATTTTTCATGGTATTAATAGGGAAATTTACATTATAGAATCAGTAAAGCTTGGTGCTATTGGTTTCATGATTGAAAGGACATCTGAAAATTATGAAAATATAATAAAAGAATCAAAATCAATAAATCCCAATATATGTATTTTAGAAGTTAATCATGTTAATGATTCAATATGTGCTCTTGCAAAAATAAATAGAAGCTTAAATATAAATATACCTATAATAGGTGTTACGGGAAGTGTTGGAAAAACAACCATGAGTTGTTTATTATCTAATATATTAAAAGGTGTTTCACGATTTTGATAATAGAAATATGAATACTGATGTTTTAATTTCTAATGATTTAATGCATTTAGAAAATTATGATATGGCTGTTATAGAAATGGGAACCTCTGCTCCTGGCAACATGACTGTTCTTTCTGATTTAGTAAGACCTTCAATTGGAGTAATAACAACAATTGGCACTGCTCATCTTAACAAATTTCATACTAAGGAAAATATTTTAAAAGATAAATTACATATTGCTGATTATATTAAAGATGAAAAATTATTGTTTGTTAATAGTTCTGATTCTCTATTAAATAATTTAGAAGAAGTTTTTTCATACAGTATAATAAAATGCTCTATGAATGAAGCCACTAATATTATTGAAAACGATTTTGGTATTTCTTTTGAAATTGATATATACAATAAAAAAACAAAATTTGATTTAGAATTATTTGGATTACATTATTTATCAAGCATAGTTATAGCTATAAGAATAGCAGAACATTATAAAATAAAATATGAAAATATCATATCAGGAATACAAGAATTTAAACCTATTGACGGAAGACAAAAAGTATTAACAAATAAAAATAAAAATCTATTTTTAATAGATGATTCTTATAGTTCAAGTTTTGAATCTGTAAAGCTTGGTTTAGATGTTTCTAATAAAATAAAAAGTAAAAGAAAAATTGCTATTTTAGGTAAAATGGCTGCATACGGAGATGATTCAACTTTTATGCATGAAAAATTAGGTCAATATTTTGAAAATTTAAATTTTGACTATCTATATTTAACAGGTGAATATACTAAACATATTTTCAAAGGTGCATTAACCTGTTTAGAAGAAAAAAGAATCAAAAAATTTAAAACAAAAGAATTATTACTTGAAGATTTGAAAAACAATATTCAAGATGGTGACCTACTTTATATTAAAGCTGCCCATACACAAGATTTTAATTATATTGTACAAGAACTAAAAAAAGAATATGAACTCTATTAAACATACACATTATGGGGACGGAGAAAAAAATCAGCTTTTCTTTTTTCAAAACCTGATTTTTTTCTCCGTCCCCATAATGCTTTTTATAACAATCCACTCTCATCTAGTTTTTTATTTTCTGCTATTGCAACTAATGTATCTTTTTCTTCTATTACATATTGCTCATTTGGAGATATTTCCAAATCTTTGTCTGCATTCTTCACACATAATACATTAAGTCCATAGTTTTCTCTTAATTCTAATTTACCTATAGTTTTTCCAATCCATTTTTCTAATGCATTAATTTCTACTATACTATATTCGTCTGAAAAGTTTATTGCATCTATTACACTTTCATTCATTATACTTTTGGCAAGTTTTATTCCCATTTCTGTTTCAGGTGAAATTATTTTATCTATATCCATTTTTTCTAATATTTTTTTATGCATTTCACTAGCAGATTTTACAATAATTTGTGGAATTCCTTTTTCTTGGAATACTAATGCAGCCATTATACTTTCTTCTATACTATCTAAAGTAATAATTGCTACATCAAAACTATTTAATGATAAATCTTCCATTTTATCTAAATCATGCATATCTACTTGAACTGCATGTGTTGCATATTCATCTGCAACTTCGACTCTTTCCATACTTTTATCTATCGCTAATATCTCACAATTATATTTTGATAATTGTTTCACTATGCTTAAACCAAATGATTTTAATCCTAACACTAAAATATGTTTTTTTACCATAATACTTCTCCTTTACCCTACTATAATATTTCCTTTTGGATATGATGATATACTTTCATTTTTTTCTTTTCCATTCTTAAATATTGCTACAGATATTGTAATTGGTCCTAATCTTCCGATAATCATCAACATTAAAATTATTATTTTACCCATAGATGATAATCCGCTTGTTACATTTAATGAAAGACCAACTGTTCCAAATGCTGATACTGCCTCAAAAAATATATCCATAAAACTAAATGTTGTATATTTTGCTATTTCTGTTCCATATAAATCCTCTTGGAGCGATATTTCTGAAATCAGCAATCCTAATATAGATATTATAACAATAAATATACTAATTGCAAGTATTACTAATGCTCTTTTTACTATTTCAAACGATATATTTTTCTTAAATATATTTATTTCATTTCTTCCCTTTATAAAATTCATTACACATAGTACTAAAATTGCAAATGTTGTTGTTTTTATCCCACCTGATGTACTAGCTGGTGAACCACCTATAAACATATAACATATAGATATGAATTTTCCTGCTGTTGTAAGTTCTTCTTGGTTTATAGTAGCAAAACCTGCAGTCCTTAAAGTTGTTGACTGAAATGCTGATTTTAATATTTTTATTCCCTGTGAATCACTTCCCATAACAGTCAAATTATTGCTCTCCAATCCATATATTAATGCTGTTCCCGATAACAATAATATTAAAGTTGTGACTAAAACAATTTTTGAATGTAGAGATAATTCTTTCCACATTCTTTTTATATTCAACTTTTCTCTAATTACTTTTCTTAATGTTCTAAAAATATCGCTCCAAACAGTAAATCCTAAACCTCCAACTATAATTAGAGTCATTAATGTAATATTAACTATGATATCTGAACTATAACTTATAAAACTATTATTTCCTATAACATCAAATCCTGCATTACAAAATGCCGAAATTGAATGAAATATTGAATAAAAAATTCCTGTTTTCGTTCCATATTCTGGTATAAATCTTATTGCTAAAAATAAAACCCCTATTAATTCAAATATAAAAGTATATTTACAAATTCTTTTTACTAAATTAACCATTCCGCTAAAATTATCTTGATTTAAAGATTCTTTTATAATTATTCTATCAGAAAGGTTAATCTTCTTTCCAATGAACATCAGTATTAATGAAATTAATGTCATGAATCCGTAGTCCGCCTATTTGTATTAGGCACATTATTACTACTTGTCCAAATATAGTAAATTGTTCTGCTGGAATTTTAGTTGTTAAACCAGTTACACACACTGCAGATGTAGATGTAAATAACGCATCTATAAAACTAATTGTTTTTCCAGATTGATTAGATATAGGTAATCTTAAAAGTATTGTACCTATTAAAATTATAATAAGCATCCCAAAAAGTAAAATTTTTGTTGATGACATTTTTGATTTTATAGCTTGTTTCATTTGTTTTTCCTTTCCTTTTGTAAAACATTTATATATTAATTTTTATCATATAAAATTTAATTTGTCCATATTAAAAATAAAAAATACACTGGCGGGCAGGTACCAGTGTGTCGTTTGTTATAAAACAGGTCTTGGTTTTGATTTGTATGTTGAATTTCGAATCACTTCTTCAATAACAACTTTGGATTGTGACTCATACATTTCAGCAACTTTTCCTCTTTCGCTTGATACAGCAACTAAAGCGATACCGTCTGTTGTAGAAGTCTTAATAGCATAAGTCTTGTTGATTTCTTTGATTATATTTTCATCAAAAACTTCTTCAGGATTGCTAATCTTGACTTCTCTAAAGATGAACCAGTCAAGCTGACCGTGTATCATACTTTCGATATTTTTTATCTGCTTATTATAAGCGAATGATTTGATTCCCATTACAATTGTTATTATTGCTGCCAAAATAACTCCAGCTATGCCAAGCCACATTAATGTTGTATAAATCTCAAGATCATATGCACTTTCGCTTGATTGTAATGCAGCATAAAAAATTGTAAAAATGAATATCATTACAAAAAAACCTACAATTCCTGCTTTTGTTTCCGATATATAAGAATAGTATTTTTTCTTTAATTCTTTCAGCATTTGAAAAATCAAACCTTTCGCAAAATTATTTGCATTGCGACTAGCTAAGCTAGTTGCAATACAATAAACATTGTATCATAACTAGCCCTGCCACTTAGCTAATATGATTTTACAATGTGTATATTATATCATAACATTTTAATTATGTAAAATAAAATTTAATAAAAATATATAGCTATTTCTTCGAAGTGCGGGCGATGAAACATCGCCCCTACATTGACTCTACAAAAAAACATACACTGATATATAATAAAAAACACTGGCGGGCAGGTACCAGTGTGTTGGTTGTTATAAAACAATTTTTTATTCGATTGTTTCAGGCTGTTCTTCCTCATCAGTTACTTCTGAGGGAAGCCATTCCTGTATATAAACTTCATCAATTTGAACATCCTTTTTTGGAAATTCGCTGTCAAGGATAATTCTTCCTTTTGAATCCTCAATGATAACAGCAATTCTATCATTCCACAATGTTTTTCGCTTTGCATAGAAATTCATCGATATAGAAAGAGATGACAGCACCGCATCGTTCAGTTTTGATGAAAAGGTAATTTCAACCTTTCGGTATGTATCAGTTGGAAGCTCTTGATAAAACTTTTCCTGAAGTTCTTTGATTTCAGCAATTGCCTTTATTTCAAGTAGTTTATATATGCCTACTATTACAAGACATGCAAGAAACAATCCTCCAAACATCAAAAACTCAGGTTTCTTAAAGCATCCCCAGCCTGATTCGTTAAGCTTGAAAATTAAAATAAAAAAGAGTCCTACGATTCCGAAATTAATAAATGAACGTTCTTTCTTGTATTCATCTATATGTTCCCTAAGCTTGTAAATTTTCATTTATTTATTCAACCTTTCGCAAAATTATTTGCATTGCGCCTAGCTAAGCTAGTTGCAATGCAATTTTCATCGCATTATAACTAGCCCTGCCACTTAGCTAGATAATTTTCCGATATTAATATAATAACACATTTTCTTTATTATGTAAAGTTTTAGCTGTCTTGTACCACTTTATAATCATATAAATTAAATACAAATAAATCATCGAGTAAAGAATTAGTGTAATGTAGATGCTATTTCGATTTACTGAAAATTCAAGAATTTTCAGTAAAAGTTAAAAAGCTAAAATAATTAATTTTTGACAAATGTATATTCATTTTCAAAAATTAATATTTTAGCTTAATTTATATAATAATTTATTTTAGTAATTTCTTTGTAGCGCGGACGACCAATGGTCGCCCCTACATCAAAATTTGCTTTGCATTTTTTTATTATTAACTATTCATTCTTCACTATTCACTAAGCGAAGCGCTTATCGCCACTACATTTCTACAATTTCTATTTATATGCTTATTCCTCATGTTTTGTTCCATTTAGCTTAAATAATTTTAATATTTCAACTATTACAACTGGTGCAAATACTAGTAATACTACTTCTAATATATGTTGTGCTGGTAATAATACTAATCCAAATATATCTCTTAATGCTGGTATAAATAGTATTATAAACATTAATGCTGCTGAGCCTAATGATGCAAGCACTAATTTACTATTGTTAAATATTCCTGTTTTGAATATTGATTTTTTATTGTTTCTTACATTATATACATGCACAAGCTCTGATAATGCAAGTACATAGAATGCCATAGTTTGACCTATTTTAACTTTTTCTTCTTGACTAACTCCTTCTGTGCTTAAACCTATTATAAATGCTGCTAAAGTAAGTAAACCAATCATTGCACCTTGATAAACAATTCTCCATGTCATTCCTTTTGTAAATATTCCCTTTTTAGTATTTTTTAGCGGTTTTCTTTTCATTACATCCTTAGCTGCAGGGTCTACTGCAAGAGCAAGTGCTGGTAATGAGTCTGTTACTAAGTTAACCCATAATATGTGTATTGGTAATAATGCTTCAATAAGTGTTATATCTACTCCAAATTTGTTTCCTAATATTGGAGCTATTAACATTGCTGTAAATAATAATACTATTTCACCTATGTTACTTGATAATAGGAATTGTATTGCTTTTAAAATATTATCATATATACGTCTACCTTCTTCAACTGCTGATACTACTGTTGCAAAATTGTCATCTGTTAAAATTACATCTGCAGCTTCTTTTGATACATCAGTACCTACTATTCCCATTGCACATCCAATATCTGCAATTTTAAGTGATGGTGCATCATTTACTCCGTCACCTGTCATAGCAACTATTTCTCCATTTGCTTGCCATGCTTTTACTATTCTTACTTTGTGTTCTGGTGAAACTCTAGCATAAACAGAATATTGTCTTACATTTTTTATTAAATCTTCATCTGACATTTCTTCTAATTCTGCACCTGTGATAGCTTCACTCTCATTTTCTAATATACCTAAACTTTTTGCTATTGCTGTTGCTGTAATTTTATGATCTCCTGTAATCATTACTGTTTTTATTCCAGCTGATTTACATTTTGCAACTGCATCCTTAACTTCTAGTCTTGGTGGGTCTATCATTCCAACCATTCCTATATATGTTAATTCTGACTCTAATTTTACTTTATCTTCTTCTGTTGGTTTATGGTCTAGCACTTTATATCCCATTGCTAAAACTCTTAATGCGTTTTCAGCCATTTGCATATTATATTTTTTTATAGTCTCTTTATAATTATCTAAATCTGTTTTTACTTCTCCATTTAAAATATATGAATTACAATTTGCAAGAAGTTCATCTACTCCACCTTTTGTATAAACTACATATTTACCATCTTCTTCGTGAACTGTAGTCATTAATTTTCTATCTGAATCAAAAGGTATTTCTTCCACTCTTGGAAACATTCCAAATATAGATTCATCATAGGTTAATTTGAATCCCATATCTACTAAAGCTGTTTCTGTTGGATCTCCTGCAAGAGATTTATCTTCTGTTATTTTTGTATCATTACATAGCATACTTGCATATACTAATTTTTTTATATCTGTCATATCTTTTGAATCATTTAGTTCTACTAGATTTCCGTCACAAAATACTTTTTCAACTGTCATTTTATTTTGTGTTAATGTTCCTGTTTTATCAGAACAAATAACTGAGGCACTACCTAATGTTTCAACTGCAGGTAATTTTTTTACAATTGCATTTCTTTTAACCATTCTTTGAACACCTATTGCTAAAACAATTGTAAATACTGCTGGTAATCCTTCTGGAATTGCAGCAACAGCTAAACTTACTGCTGTCATAAACATATGAATTGGTTCTTTATTATATAAAAATGTTCCAACCAAAAACATTATTGCACATATTACTAATGCAACTATACCTAGAGTTTTTCCTAATTTGTTTAATTTTTGTTGTAGAGGTGTACTTTGATCTTGTGCAGTGTTTATTATATCTGCAATTTTTCCTACTTCTGTATTCATTCCTGTTTCAACAACAACTGCTTTTCCTCTACCATATGTTATTAAGCTAGAAGAAAATAGCATGTTTATTCTATCACCTATTCCAACTTTTTCATCTTCTATTTTTTCTGCAACTTTTTCTACTGGAACAGATTCTCCTGTTAATGCTGCTTCTTGAGATTTTAAATTTACTGACTCAATAATCCTTAAATCTGCTGGAACATAGTCTCCTGTATCTAAAGTTACAATATCACCTGGAACTAAGTCTTTTGATGGAATTACTTCTAATTTTCCATTTCTTGTTACTTTTGCAACATGGCTACTCAATTTTTGTAGAGCTTCTAGTGATTTTTCAGCTTTATTTTCTTGAGCAACACCAATTATTGCATTTACAATAACTACTAATAAAATAATTATTGTATCTGTAAGACCTTCTCCTTCCATTACTCCAATTACTCCTGATACAATCGCAGAAATAATTAGGATTATAATCATAAAATCTTTAAATTGTTCTAAAAACTTTACGATTAAACTTTTTTTCTTTTTTGCCTTTAACTCATTTAGTCCATATTCTTCTTGTCTTTTTTTAACCTCTTCTACTGATAAACCATTTTCTATATCTGTTTTTAAAGTAGATATTGCTTCATCACTTGTTTGGTTAAACCAATTTGTTGTCATATTTTTTTCCTCCTTTATTTATATAAAATTTTTTATTATTAACTCAAAAGAACTTTCATTTGATAAAACTATATCAAAATTTTCATTATACATTTTTAAATTTTCATCTATATTATAATCTAAAAATCCTATTGCTAGAGTCTTATGTAATTGTTCTTTATTTATCATTCTTATATCTTCAACTATATCTCCAAACAATAAAACTTTACTGCTTTCTTCTATTTTACTTCTTAATTCTTTTGGAATTCTGTTATATTCTTTATTAGAAGTGGCCATGATTTTTTCTATATCTATATATGCTTTATTATTGTTAAATTTAAAAAAGTTTGAAACTATTGTAATATTATTATATAGTGATTGTTCATTTTGTAAGAACTCTTTTATAATATTTCCAACTCCTGCAGACATTATAACTACAGGAATTTGATCTTTATGCATTTTATATAAAAATTCTCTTGCTCCTTCTCGCAAATTTAAGTTCGCTGTTTTTACGGTTTCTTTAATAATACTTTCTGTTGCATACTCTGCAATAATAGAAAAACTCTTTTCTGCCCATTCTTTCATAAGCTTTTGTTTGTTTTCTTTTGATAAATTATAATCTAACTCAATCGGTCTATAATATTGAAAATTTTTTGTTCTTCTCTCTAAACACTCTCCACCTAAGAAATTAGGTATAGTTCCTACGCTGGAATCACTGTCACTTGTTGTAAGTGTTTTATCAAAATCTATTATTACAACATAATCTTTGATATTTTTTAGCTTTTCTATTTTTTCTTTATTATTATAATATTCCATAATCTTCCTTTAATACAATTAAAGACTCTTAAAGAAACTAGCAAGTTAGTTTCTTTAAAAGTCTTGCTTACCATTTAAGGTTTACTAACCAGTTTTTAACGTTTTTGTTGATTAGTAAGTTTCAAGCTACTCCCTTTCAAATTTTTTAATTATATTTATTCCATATTTACAATAAA
Source organism: Clostridia bacterium (assembly GCA_017437145.1). GTDB lineage: Bacteria > Bacillota > Clostridia > TANB77 > CAG-508 > CAG-452. The sequence goes on from JAFSBT010000003.1 coordinate 288,173, forward strand.
TATAATATATTTTTTTATTATTTTTGTCAAGATAATTTTTATGTTTTGGAAACTTTCCTACACAATAAAAAGCACCTGCTTGTTAATAAACAGGTGCACAATTTTATTGCTTATTATCTTCGTTTTTCTTTTTTTTATTAACTATAACAATAATAACCACTGCCATTATTGTTATTCCTATAGAAAATAATGCTGCAAATACTATCATTAATAATACTATTATAGCCATAAACATTGTTTTGTCAACATTTTCTTCTCCAATTTTATTAAACAAATTTGTAGATATAATCTTATATGTACCATATGACTCTTCAACTTCAAAGGATACCGAAAAACCATTTGCATTCCAATCTTCGCCATAAGCTTCTATTTCTCCTTTTACTTCATAAGTATTATCACTTATTTTCTCTATTTTTTTCACATCATATTCTATTTCAATATCTTCATATAAGTATTCAAGTATTCCTTGATATAATTCTGTATTTGTGCTATCAATAATACTATAAATATTTGAGCTACCTATATCAAGATAAAAAATAAAATTATTAACGGTATTTTCTACTCTATCATAGTCACTTTCACGATAAATCTGAACATCTGCATTTACATTATTAGTAACTATAAATGATAGCATAAACATCACTATAATTAAAATTAAAAATTTACAACTTCTCTTCATATAATTCCTCCAAATTCTTCATTTGTATTATGTTTTATTTATAATTCAATTTTAATATTTGTTTTTATATGTGTCAAGTTTTTTGTTTGGAAAAATTTATGAATTATTTTTCTATTTTTCTTGCTACCACTGCAAATCTTCCATCTTCTTGTGAAAACTCACATGTTGAAAGTGTTAAAAGTTGGTCTCCATATTTAGCTGTTGCTTCTATATCATACAAACTTGCTTTTTTACTTTCTTCAACATATTCATTAAATTCTTCTTCATTATTTGCATTTATAAAATAATAATATCTAAATACATTTGTTTCTGATTTATAATAAACCCTAGATAAAAATACTGCTATAATCTCGTACTCTGCATCTTCTTCATTCGTTGTAAATCTAATAGTTTTGTGTGAATTATAAAATTCTTCGTCTTTATATTTTAATAAATCAACAAACATTTCTTTACTTCCTCGATTATTATGTCCGTATATCAATAAATTACTACTTGGTATAGACCAATCATAATCTTTATCTAAAAACAAAGAACCATCTATAGAATATTCCTTTTTATAATTATGTGTCATATAAAAGCTATTATCTGTTGTTTGTAATATTGGATAATTTATATTACTATCTTCTATTTGAAGCCATGCAACTATATCTGAATTTTCTTTTTGTAATTCTTCCAATTTTAGCATTCTTTCTGTTTTTACATTTTCTTCTTGAATTTTAAAATTGTCATTTGCAATTTGTTGAAATTCTTCATCATTTTTTGCAGAATTTCTATTTGACAATCTTACTATTAATAAAATTACAGTTACTATTAATATTAAAATCAAAAATAATCTAAAAATTTTGGCTTTTGATTTTATTTTAAATCTTCTTTTTCTTGATTTTGAATTACTATGTTTCCCTTTTGCCATAAAAATCCCCTATATAATATTTAGAGCAGAAATATAATTTCTGCTCCACTTTTATTTTATAAATTATTCTTTAATTATTTTGTATATTTTTTAACTAAAACTATTCCTGCTAAAGATATTGTAGCAATTATAGCACTTACGTAAAGAACAACATCAATTGAACCTGTTTTAGGTGTATCATCTTTTTCTTCAACTACTGGTATTTTTTCGAATTCAGCACTTACAATTACTCCTAAATCTGGCATTGTAAATTTATTATCTTTAACTTCAACTTTGCTATCTGCAGCTGTTATTACATTTAAGCTTTTTAATTTATATCCTTCATTTGGTGTAATTGTTAATTCAACTGTTTGTCCTTGTACAGCTTTATCTTTAGAAGCTTTCACTGTACCATTTTCAGTTTTTTCAACTTTAATTTCATTTTCTTCTCCAACGTAGAATACTCCATCTTCTTCTACTGAAACTAGTGAATCATCCATATATTCTTCAACATCAGTATTGAAAGAACCTCCAGATATGAAATTAGATACATTATGGCTAATTACTGCATCATATCCTTCTTCTAATGCTTCAAAATTTCCACCATTAATTTCTATTGATACTTTTTCTGGTGCAGGATTTATTTCAGGTGTTAATTCAACTAGTGCTGAAACACCTTTTACTTCTCCACCATTTATAACAACATTTATTTCATTTTTTGTTGTATGTTGTGATATAGCGATACCTGCTCCTTCTACTGTAGATCCGCTTCCATTTGGTGTTACATTTTCATCACCATTTCCAACAATTGTTCCTCCATTTACTTCTAAATCTCCAGAACGCATTTCAATACCTGTTGTACCTTCTATATGTCCACCATTAACAACTAATGTACCTAATTGTGGATGGAAAATAGCTGCTGCATTTTTTCCTATTATTTTTCCACCATTAATTGTAATTTCTGTGTTTATTCTATCAGGATTTCCATTTCCTGAAATAGCAAAACTATCTGCTTCAAGTGTTCCTGACTCTACTACCAATACCGCTTTTGGTTCTGTAGCTCCAGATGCTTTAGTCATTTTTACACAAATACGTCCTCCTGCTTTATTTGTAGCAGCAATTTTACCTGTGCCAACAGAATCTTTTATTGTAAGTTTTCCACCACGTAAAACTATAATTAATGAGTCAGCTGTCATGCTTGCTCCATCGGTAATAGTATAACCATTTAAGTCTATTGTAACTTCTCTACCAATCTCGATTGATGAAGTAAGTTCAATATCACCTTTTAATGTTATAGTTGCATCTGTTCCATCTACTTCTGATATTAATGTAGCTTCAGAATTAGCATTTCCTGCTTGTACCATTGTTGGTATTGCAAATAATGCAATTAATGCAAAAATTGTTAATGTTAAAAGTTTTTTCATTGTTTTTTACCCCTTTCATTTGTACAATACTTTTTATCTTTTGTATTGTAATACATTATTTTTATTACATACTTATATTATATCTTTAAAATATCTAAGTCAATACTTTTTATGATTTTTTCTTAGAAAAATCAATGGAAATTAATAAGTTTTTTTGTATAATTTTGTAAATTAAATTTTAATTATTATTTATAAATTTTATAATTTCCACTGCTAATTCTTTTTCTTTGTTTGTATATCCATGGTCTGTTTTTTTAATGTATGAAATATCAAATTTAGAATTATTGATTTTTGTTTTTAAAAACTCTATTAAATCTGTTAGTTTTTGTATAACTAAATCCTTTTCTCCCCATCTAATAAACAAGGGCACTTTTATATTATTTAATTCCTTAAAATCATAATCTTTTTCACTAAATTTTGCAAAATCTATATCTTCATTATCTCTAAAGTATCTTAAATATGATTTTACACTTATCGGATGATCAAATGCACCTTCTGGCATTAATTCCATTTGTTTACCTTCTTTTTCTTTTTTCTCTGCCCAATTTAACATTTCGTAATATTTATCTATCCCTAAATCATATTTTTGACAATCAACAATATCTACTAATGATAAAAGTATTATGGATTTAATATAATTTAACTTTTCATAATTTTCATTTCTCATTCTATTATATGTATAAATAATTTTTGTACATCCTAAACTATGTCCTTGTAAATGGATTTTTTTATATCCTAATTCGACTGCTTTTTCTATTGCACCTTTTATATCATAATAGCTTTCTAAAACATCTTCATATATAGATCCACCATTTAATTCTTTTCTTCCATCTATTTTTTTCGTATAACACATTAATTCTGTTCCTCTATTGTTAAATGCAAAATATGCAATATCTGCATTGTTTATATTTTTAGCTAATATATCTTCTCTTTTTTTCAAACAATTGCTTTGCATTCCATGTATTGATATTACAATCTCATCTGTTTTTTCTTGCGGCTTATGTATTAATCCAACTAATTCCACTTCATCTTCTAATTCAAAATAAATTTTCTCTATCATATTATCCTCCTTTATTCTAGCCTTATTATATAATCAATAATTTTTTTATTCAAGATTTTCTCTATTATATATCAAAAAACAAAATGTTGCGAAGAATAATTCTCCGCAACATTTTGTTTTTGATAACATATAGCTATGATATCGTAATGACACGAACATCATTAGCTTCTTTGAGTGTTTCTAATGCTAAATTTGCTTTTTCTGAAAGAGGTTTAGGAGAATATACTATAATTGTCATCTCTTTTGCCTCATCCAAAAGTTTAAGTTCACCCGTGTTGTGTTCAAGATCAGAACATAGCCAAACTGTATCGTATTCTGCTTTTGCTGCCTCATTTATGGCTTTAAACACATTCGTGTCTCCGCCAAATTCTATTGATGTAATTTCAATTTCATTTTTGGATACTTCTGTGTCAAAACTCCACAAATCATTATTCTTAAAGAATTGAACATTCTCGGAATATACTGCATTTACAAAATCTTTCATTGAACCCGATTTATCAATTAAAATGAGTTCTTTGCCTGCATTTTCCTTTTTTGCAAGAATAGGCGTATTCTGTCTTATAACCTGTTTTTCAACAATCTCTTCAATAACCTCAATTGTTGTATCCGGTTCAGCATACGTTATTTTGTTGCCATCCATAGCCTTTAAAAGAACCTGTGCACAAAATATTCCACATATCGTCAAAATGATAGTAACAATCAAGCCATTTTGCAATTTTTTATCTCTCATTTTGTTTCATTCCTTTCGCCATTTAAAATTGCTCAATACTTATAACTGTTATATTGCCTTTTGCTTTTATTTCCTTTATTTCCTCTTGACTCAACTGTTGAGGAGTATACAGTATAACTTTACACTTTGTTGGTAACAGTTCTATATTTGTTAAATCAGAAAATAACCAAATAGTGTCGAATCCTAATTCATCAACATTTACTTGTATTAAATCTGATTCTTCATACTGTATGTCAGAAATATTTAATGCAGTGTAATTTTCAAATTTGCTGTCCTTGATTAAAAATGTTGCATCTTGTCTTTGATTGAAAAACTCAACATTTTGACCATAAAATTCTTTAATAAAATGTTCTAATTCCTTAGAATTTGTATCAATTACAATGGCCTGTTCTCCTTCTGGGGTAATTGGTAACACAATTGATGGAGCATCAATTATTACCTCTTTTTCAATTGTGTTTACCCGAGTTATTACTTCAGGTGCTGGTTTGACAACTTTGTAATCATAAGTCGCAGGTTTAAAAGTAATTGCTGCAGCATGACCAATAAAGATAAACACATTGATTAGCATCATTGTCCACAGAAATTTTGGGATAACAATTTTTTTAATATTAAGAATTTTTCTGTTAACAATTAAAAAAAGAAAAATAATTGCTACCTGCAAAATTAATGTTTTTATAAAACACTCTCCTGCATACATTCTAACAATGTCGTCTGATGTCATTTTTTAACATCCTTTCTTCCAAAATTTTTTGTATTATATAGATATCAGCTAAAGCTGTAAAAAAGAAAATAATGTGTTTTTGCCTGTTAAAAATTATATCACATTTTACATAATATTTCAAGTTTGGTTTAATTTGTATATAATAATGAAAAAAAATAAAACCATACCGTTAGGTGTGGTTTTATCTTTTTTGGTGGAGATGGAGGGAGTCGAACCCTCGTCCAATAACATTTCCACATAGGCTTCTACGAGTGTAGTTTATTATTAAAATTCCCTCTAAATTACATTAATAAACAAACGTAATTTATCAGTAGTCTTTAAATTACCCATTATTTCCAAGACAAGAAATAATTTTGTTTCCTACTTTAGTCGACGCCTTATCTATACCAGTAGGCTTTATAGTAAGACGACACTGCAACTAGGCAGCGTATGCTAATCTATTATCAGCGTTTAATTTAATTTCCCGTTTTTTTAAGTGGCCAACGAGAATCCACTACTCGCTACCTATGTTTCTACATTACTGTCGAAACCATTTACATCCCCATGTACATATTTTATTATACTATAACTTGTTTGTGTTTACAACAAGAAAAATTTGTTTTTTCTCTTGCATATAATTTAAATATATGCTAATATAATTAGGTACTTAATTTAGGGGTATAGTGTCAATGGTAGCACATCGGTCTCCAAAACCCACCGTTTAATTGAAAAAATAATAATAAAAACACAGTGTTTTCAAGGATTTTCTAATCCTTGATTTTTGTTATAAACCGTTATTTCCGACTACTTGCCGACTTTTGATGAAAATTTTAACATTTTTTGTCTCTTACATGTATGTAACGCCCGTTTATTATTAGCAATAAAATATGAAAAAAGAACAGCATTTTTTAGATCTGTTCTTTGTTTTTTGTTTATTACATTAAAATATAGCACCTTATTATTACAATAACATCTTTTCCAGTTTATTTGCTGCCTCTTGACCGAGCAGAACGAATAAAATGACTGTAGACTCCTAGAGTTGTTGAACTATTAGAATGTCCGTAATCTTCCGTGAAACTGTACGAACATCTATGCCTAGACTTATCATCAATGTTGCGTGAATATGTCTTAATGAGTGAATATGAATCTTTGGCAAGTCTGTTTTATCAATAAACTTCCTAAACCACGTTGTAATCGTATCAGGCATAGTAGGTAACCCATTCTCCTGTGTAAATAACCTATCTGTTTCGTGTTCCCATACATCACCCAGTTTTAGTTTTCTTTTCATCTGCCATACTTTGTAATCTTTCAATAACTTTACAACATAATCACTCAAATCAATAATTCTTCTAGATTTTTCCGTTTTTGTTGTTTTAGTAATTAACCCTTTTCCTTTTACAAGTTGTGATGTTCTTTCAATTCGTAATGTCTTTTCTTCAAAATTTATATCTTTCCACTCAAGTCCGCATTATTTCACCACGTCTCGCCCCAGTCCACAATAGCAGTAAACATACAGTCCTATAAGGCTCAGGTGCTTTTTCTAATTGTGCAATTAACTGTTTTGTTTGTATCTCATCTAAATAAGGAGTCTCTTTATAAGGAACTTTTGGAGGCTCAACACGTCTTGCAGGATTTTCTTGAATATACTGCCATTTTACAGCTTTTTCTAATGCAGATGATATAACTCTATGATGATGTAACTGCATACGAGGAGATAGAGGCTCACGACCTATAATTTTTCCATTTTCATCTTTTATATATTTTTTGCTTGCCTCTGGTTTTGATAAATAATTATAAAATTTCATCAATACTTGGGGTGTAATATCTTTTAACTTTAAATGACCGAATTTTAGGGAAGATACGAGTATCAAAAAACTCCATATATCTAGTTAGTGTTGTAATCTCTAAGTTTTTATCTGCATAGTTAGGTTTCCATACATCTAAAACAAAATCAATAAATTTTATAGTATCTTTTCCCACCATACCTTTTTTAATTTCTTCTTCAAATAAAACACATTCTCTTTCTAATAACTTTGCTTTTCTTTTATCTGTTAACTTTGGGTCAATAGTTACTGTTTTGGTTTTTCTTATTTTCTTTCCGTTTCACATCATAACCTAAACATACAGTAATTTCATATCTACCCTCAGTATTATTCTTTGGATGTAATCTATAACTTGCCATATAATCTCTCAACTCCTTTGTATAACTGCATTATGCCAACATTAGGCTATATAACTATTATACTATAATGTTGACATAATGACTATGATTTTTTAGAAAATATTATAAATATTTTCTTCATTTTCCTGTGTTGTAAAGGCATTTTCAATATGCTCAAATACAACATTCTCATCATACATCTTTTTAACTCCAACTGAGATGTAAGGAATATTATTCTCTATAATAACCTTTTTTATAAAATTTTTACTGATAGGAGAGTTTTCGTCTAATGTATGAACATCTTCATATAATTGATTTATTGTTCTTAGCTTTGGTAATAATTTCTCACTCATAAATTTTCTTAACCTCTCTATCTAACTCTCTAATAGTTCTTTTTATTTTTCTTATCCTTCTTTCAAAAGACATCTCTACATCGCAAGTATCTTCCAATATCTTTAAAATACTGTCTGTACTTCCTTCATAAACTACTTCACCAGTATTTTTTCTTATAAGATGACACAAATCTATATCATACCTTTTTACCAAAGCCCAACACTCAGGACTATACATAATTCTCTCTATATCTAGCCAATTTTCATTAGCTTCATTTATCTCTTCTAATAACATTGTTATTTCCCTCCTTATATATAAATAAATGTGATTTGTGTGATTTTGGCTTGTAAACTGCATAGCTGTAGGGTTTTACAAATCACATTTTAATTACAATTCACAATTTTATTTTGTAATGCACGCTTTTCTAAGGTTCTCTTGCATTTGAGCATAACCTCTTAAGTCTTGTTCTATAGAGTCTAAGCCTAATTTATTTTGGTAAATTGCTATCACAGGAATAGATGCTTGAGTATTTGGTACTCTTCTTTTAACTGTTCTTCTATCACTTTTTTCGGTAATATATAAGTACCCCTCATCATCTAACATTTTGAATAAACTTCTCTTTGAAATAGGGAACTTTATTCCTTGCTCTCTATAAAACTTCACAGTTTCCTTATAAACTACATCTGGCATTAAATAATATAGTCCCTCAATATCATCATAATAACCTATCAAATTATGATTTTCTCTTGAGTCGCAAGGAATATTGTAATTTATTATCTGTACTTTCTCACTAGCATATAACTGTTTAACTCCCTCTGTAAACATAGTTATAGGATTCTCACTTTCTATTTCTTTAGTTTGATTTTCTGCGATAATCTCAAACACAGAATTAGCCTCTTTTTCTTTCGCATCTCTTTCTTCTGGAGTTATAACTCCTTTTTCACATAGAAAATCTAGGAACAATGAGAAACCTATAGACAGCATAGTTACTGCTTCCCAAGTTCTTCCGTGTGATATATTGGTATGACTCTTTTCATCCATCTCTCGTTGTTTTTCTTTTGCCTTTTTAATAATTTTACTTTCATTATCTATAACCCATAAAATAAAATTTTTCATAGCAAAAGATAATTTATCTGCATTTTCTTGTAGCACTCTAAGTTTTTTTAAGTCAACACTATCAGATCTCATTTCTAGCAATATTACTCTAGCACTTCTACTTTGTGATACCTTAGGAAATGACTCACCAGTAACAATACATAGTCCTCTTGGCACATAAGCACCTTTTAAAGTCTTACTATTAGAACTCATTCTATCTCTACCAGCTCTATCTGCATAACCAGCAAATAATTTTTCAGAGGTTCCAGTTTTTCCAGTTCCCACCGTCTCTGGGCAGAAATCATCCACAACCATTACTGTATCTTTTAGAACATAACCCTTTTTCTCTAAACTATTAGCAGTATCACGAAAACTACAAGGGTAGCGATTTCTACTAAAACTTCCAAAATGTGATAACTCTACTGCAACCAAAGAACTCTTTCGTGTTCCAGTTTTTCCTTCTACCCACACAACAAAATCTGCATATAAACCATTTTCATTAAATAAAGTTGTTAATGGTGATAAATAAGTAGTTGCTAAAAGTGGTATGGCTATTTTAGACTCCGCAACATCTAACATAGAGTAACTAGTTTCTAAAGCATCTTTTAAATCATACTCTTCATCTGTAAAATGATATTGTTCTAGCTTATCCAAAGATAAATCTACCTCTAAATCTTTAACATCTCCTAAAACTCCACCGTGATGTAAATAAACTAGTTTCCCATTTATTCTTAAAAAACCTGTATGAGCATAAACCGTCTTACACTCTATAAAGTCTTTACTAATATACTGTGAAACATATCTTATCTCATCATCTAGCAAACGATTAGGCTCTTTAATAGCTTGAATGTTCCATTCTGGGCATATAGAGTAATCTACTTTTGCTAAATCTTCCTTACTTACTATTATTTCTGGTAATTCTTTATTTTCTCCTACAAGCAATCCATTTATAGTATAATCTGTATGAGAATCTCTACCATTAAAATAAGTTATCTGTTTTGAAATAACTGGTAAAAAGTTACATATTGGTGTACGAACTTTCAACATTTTACCACTTTTATCTTTCTTATAATGGAACCTGCATAATTTCCCCACATCAATATCATAATTTATATCTTTTAATTTACCAGCAGGAGCATTAAAACGTCCTAAATCGTGATACATTTTATATTCTTCTTTTTCTATTTCAAATTCTTTCTTTATAGCCTTATAGCAAATACCACTGCAATAAGGTAAACTCTTTCCTCCTAGAAACATAGTCTCTAAATTAGTAGGAGCCTCATCAATATTTAATACTCCTAGACTTTCTTTTAAGAAAGAATATACATCTTTTGCAAGTTTTATATCTGTTATAGGTTTTTCCAATACATAAACTAATCTCAATTTATGACACTCATCTGTATGAGAAAACGTATTATAAATAAATGTAGGAGTTAACCCAATACTTTCACAATACTCAACTGCTTTTTCAACAGTTATATGTTTATCATCACTAGATAATATTTTTTCCATTTTCCCATTAACATTATGGGCATTATCAATATCAACCATAAATAATTGCTGTTGTTTCCAGTTTTTATCTGCCTTATCTTTTATGCCAGAAGGAATAACTGTATAACCTTTTATAAGGTTTTCCCTTACTACATTTAATGGGTATGGAACCATTTTTAGACGAGGAATTTTCTCTTTTATTTTTCCAATTTCCTCACTTGTAGGTTTTCTATTATATGGTTCATTATCGAACATCGCTATAATTTCTTCTGCATTTTCTCCAACTTCTAATACAATTCTTTCTGTTTTTTCCTTAATCACTTCTGTTATAATCTCATTACCGACAAGTATCTCGGCTAAATTGGTAATCTCAAAATCTTTTGCAATAATTCTCAATGCTTCTGCAAAACTAACATCTTTTAATTCTGCAACAAAGTTAATAAAATTTCCTTTGAACTCTCCACCCATGTCCATAATGTATCTATCATTTACTAACAGAGTAGCACTTGATACTACATTATCACGGAATGGGGTAGAGTAGTAATTATTTTTACCAATAATTTTTTCTGGTTCTCCTAAATATTTTTCTACAACATCTTTTGCAGATACACTATTTAATACTTCATCAATATCTATGTTTCTTTCAAACATAATAATACCTCCTAAAAATTTCTAAATTTTCTTATAGTTGTGAAAATTTTTTCTATTTTTCGGAGGTTTTTTCTATAATGCAAAAAGAGGTCCGAGATAGAAAACACAACTATAAGACCTTATCACAAACTATTATTGTGTAAGGATTTTGACTTATAAATCGTGTTCTTTACTCGGACCTCTCCTTATTATCTTTAGAATTATGCTATTCATCATTAACCTAATGACCTAATCTCAGTTTTTCCTCTTGCACACATATTTTTTCTAACCCATATTTTACACTACAGGTATGTCTAGGCAGGTGTAGACTTTTGCCGTTTGGAGATTCCTATATATGTATAGGCACTCTCAATCTTATATAATGAACATAAATTTATCATATTTAATTTATAGACATTTTCTTCAATACCGTTCGCTTACCAAGCCCTATATTTTTTACTCACGTCTATGGAATATTACAATAACATATTTTTAATTATCTGTCAATACTTTTTATGAATTTTTTTCAAAATATTTTTTCAAGATAGAAAAACAAGAAAAATAATCAACTGGTAATACTGATTAACGTGAGAATACCCTGTAAACAAAAATTTTTAACCTAAGCTATACCGTATATACTTAAATCGCAGAAACAAAAATAAAGGGCAATCCACTATTTTAGTGAACTGCCCACGTTAATATATAGGAGTTTCGTTTATTGCATAGAATTTAATTTATTTTTTAACTTTGCAGTTACTAATGTCTCAATATTAGTTAAGGAATTTTCTATTCTAGTCAAATCAACTGCAACTTCATTTACTTTTTCATAATCTAAATCAAAACAAATCTCGTCATACCCTTTAATAATTGTATCTATTCTATTTATAATCTCATAAAATCTCAAATTAGAGATAATATCTTCGGAAATTTTTTCTACTTTTTGATTTTCTAAACTTTCCCTTTTTAATACTTCACTCATTTCAATTTCTTCAAATATATCACACATATTTATTGTATCATTTATAGCTTCTATTGCTCTCAATATAATTCGCTTTTGGGCATTTATCATCTCTAAATCCCCCATAGTAGCACCATAAACCGATTCTAATCTCTTTGTAGCTAATACTAATTTTATTATAACATCAAATAAACTACAACAAACTTTTCTATCAGCTGACATCTCATTTTCTAGTAAAACTTTTCTCGCTCTTTTTTCTCCTTTTAAAACTAATGGCTCATCTTCTAATAATTTAATTATTTTCATAAAACGAATCTCCTTTCATTTTTATGTGTCGTTACGCCCGTTGTATTCATAATAAAATATTTATCTCTTCAACGGACATAAAAATCACCTCTAGTAACATTTTACCAATACAATATTAAATAGAGGAGAAAGGCTTTTGATAATATTAACTTAAAAATACTTTTTTAAACCTTTATCTTCTTCTAAGTATATACTACTTCGCTTTTGAATAATTAAAGGCTCAGATAGTTTCTAGAGTTGTATGAATACTGAATAAAACTTACATAAAGCAAAAGAAAAAGTCCCACTATGGAACTTTCATATTTTTTATTATTTCTTTTTTGCTACTATTGCAAATCTTCCGTCCTCTTGTGAATATTCGCAAGTAGATAAAGTTAAAAGCTGCTCGCCATAGGTTGCAGTAACCCCTGTATCATAAATACTTACTTTTTTGGCGTTATTCACAAAATTATTGTACTGTTCTTCATTTTCTGCATTGACAAAGTAATAATATCTAAATACATTTTTCTCATTCTTATAATACACTCTTGAATAAAATACTGCTATAATCTCGTATGTAGCATCTTCCTGCAATGTTGTAAATTTAATAGTGGGGTGGTCTTTGTAAAAATCTTCTTTCGCATATTTCATTAAATCTTCAAACATCAAACCTTTTGTACTCCTATGACCATATATTAAATAATTAGAACTGCCATTAGTTAAATCGAAATCTTTATCTAAAAATAAGCTTCCATAAGTAGATTTTTCTTTCTTATAGTTATGACTTAAGTAATAATCATTGTTTGTAGTTTGACATACTGGGTAGTTAATAGATGTTCCCTCAATCTCCAACCAAGCAATAATTTCATCGTTTTCTTTTTGTAATTCCTCTAACTGTAAAATTCTTTCGGATTTTTCTTCTGTAACTTGTGATACATCTATTTCAATATTATTCAATATATCTTGACTAGACTGCTGTTCTTTTTCAGATCTATTGAAATATAGAACAAGAGAGATAATACTTGTTAACAAAATAATAATACAAAATATCTGCATAATAGACTTCTGTTTTACTTTAGCATGTTTTCCTTTTTTCATTTTGAACACCCTTTCATCAAAATAGGGCAGCGTGTATAATCTGCCCTAAATATAATATATGTAATTATTCTAATGTTTCTTAAATAATACAACTCCTAATGCAGATATAACTATTACTGGTAATATAAAATAAATAGCTTCTACTGTACCAGTTTTTGGGGTTTCATCTTTTTGACTTTTGTTTGTTTCAACTTTTGGAGTTTCTTCAGTTTTTGGAGTTTCTTCAACTGGTGGAGTAACTGTTTCTGTTTCCACTTGTTTTTCTGCTAATACATAAGTACTGAAATGGTCAGTTTCTACAACTGCATATTTTACATTATCTGTTGTTGTAACAGTCGGTTTATATTCTGTTTTTTCGCCAGTTTCTGCAACTCTAAAAACGCTTAAATTTTCAGTATCATAATTACTTGGTATAGGTAAGCTGATTTTTACTTTGCCATTTGGTTGTATTTTTGCATTATCTTGTAATAATGTTATATCATATACTACATATTCATTTGAAACATCTTTTAAAGATTTTTCTACAATATTTAATGTATCTTGTTTTGTAACTTTTTCTACAGATAATACTACATTACTTGGTAATATAGCTGATGTAGATTCAAGTTTAACTCCTGTTGTTGTATCTTCCTTTTTTATTTCTTTCTTTTCTTCTTTCACTACAAGTATTTCGCCATCGCATTCTTCAAGGTCCCAAATGTATGAAACATTATAAAAATTGTTTTCTGCTTTTTCTACTTTGCTTACACTAGAAATTCCTAGATAGTCTTTATTTTCATTTATTTTATTAGTTATATATTCAATATACTGTGTTTCATTTACATCTGCTGGTATAGTTATTTTGGTTTTTATTTGTCTTTGTAAAGGTAATTCAGAACATTTAACATCGTTTTTATAAACATCATAAAGTCCTCCACCTATTACAGTAAATATCAAGTCACCACCACCACCATAACCTTGTTCTGTACTTCTAAGTTCATAACCTTGTTCTTTAAAAGTTTTGTTCAAATCTTCTAAAAGATTATCATAATCTACGGAGCTTCCTAACTCTTTATAATATACATAAACATAATCTCCGTCATCATTTTTTGTAAGATTAAGTTTTTGTATTATATTGTTTATATTCTGTTCATCAGATACATCTGTTGCATTTACTGTTGTTGTTCCAAACAATAATACTGCACATATTATCATAATTAAAACAATTATATTTCTTGTTTTCAAGTTCATTATTTCACCCCCTTTCACTTTTTGTAAAACAATGAAATTTAATGCCTGATAGGTCGCAATACATCATTTCCCAAATGTTTTGCTCCTAACATATAGCCTAAACACCTTGAGTTCTTACAACCTGTACGTCCAGTTTTAATATTTTCATACATTATTCTGCCACATCTCCAACAAAAAACATACTGGTTTGAGTTTTCATTTTTCGACATATTTTTCATTTTCTTCACCACCTATCTTATCACTAAACCATTTCTTTGTAAATAGAATTTACAGAAATAACTCATAATAATAAATATAAGTTACTGGTACTGTTAGTTACTTACTGGTACAATTTTCTAGGAGGCATATTATGAGTGAAATAATAGATAAATCAAATATTCTAAAAGTTTTTGGAAGAAATATAAAACAAATACGTTCTCGCAAAGGTTTATCACAAGAGAAATTAGCAGAACGAATAAATAAATCTTCACATTTTGTAAGTTTAATTGAAAGAGGAGAAACAGGAATAAGCTTTTCAACTATAATTGATATATGTACTGCATTAGATGTAGATGCTAACTCTATTTTTGAAGATATAATACAACCTAGCAATAATAAAAAAGCTAAACCTTTCAAATTAAATCCAGATGTAAATAACTTTGATGAAAAAGACAAAGAAATGGTAACATACTTAATCAATTATATTGTAGATTCTAAAAAATAAATAAAGAGATGTCGTTAAAAATAGACATCTCTTTTTAATCTTTGCTCACAGCTTCTATAAAAAGTTTGACAGGATATGAAAATCCTTCAAAAAATAACTGCTTTTCTTCTTCTTTCCCCATATCGTAGATAATATCATACAAGTTCTCTAACGCTTGACGATTTTGTTCACCAATAACCTTTAAAAATTTATTAGTTTCATCAACTAAATTACTCTGCATATCTTTGTATTTTTGAGTTGGGGGCAACTCATTCAAAACTTCCTCGTAAATGGCAGACATTTTTTCTTTGTTTTTCATAGCAACACTCTCCTAGATAAATATATACCATAATAATTATACCAAAATTTTGTTTGCTTGTATATAGCTGGGACAAAAAATAATAAAATATTTTCTCAATGTAACTCAGTAATACTGCGTTTTTCATAAGTTTTTCTAAGTTTTTTGAAAAAGGGGTTGCATATTTTGAATAAAAACTGTATAATAAATAGCAGTTAGCATTTTTGCATATAGGGGTATGATGTTAATGGTAGCATACTGGTCTCCAAAACCAAGTGTGAGGGTTCGAATCCTTCTACCCCTGCCATATTACAATTCGTGCTGTCACTTACCGACCAACATCCGACCATTTTTATAAATATTTATGATTAAATATAAAAATTTATAGACAGAAATAAACAGATATTGGTTATTAACTGGACAGATATGAACAGTTATGAAATGATAAAAAATGCTATAAAATGGGGGTAACAGGAACTCCAAAACCGCCTGTGAGGGTTCGAATCCTTCTACCCCTGCCACAAACTCGCTTACGCGAGAGCGAAGAGATAAGAGTGAAGAGTGAAAAGTAAAATTGTAATTTAAGGGCTAAAACTTAAAAAACGAGTTTGTACTATTCACTCTTCATTTTTCATTATTCAATAAAACATTTTCATTCACACGGGCGGACACAGGGCCCGCCCCTACAAATTATATTCAATAATTATTAGGAGTAAAAAAATGGATAATATACAATTATTAAAAGCTATTGAAGCTCGAATAAAAAAAGCTGAAGAATATCTACCTGGTTTATTATCTAATATTCAACAAGTTCAAGGCATACAAATAACACATAGAATAAAGGATAAAAGCCGTATTTTAGAAAAAATTATGTATAGAAAAGGCCGTTCTAAATATGAAGGTATGGATGAACTTGAAATATTAGAAACTATTAAAGATATTATTGGAATTACAGTTATTATAGACAATCTTGATGACTTCACAACTATAGGTTATAGAATTCAAAAAAATCTACAAGCAAATAATCCTTCAATACAGTTATGTACTTACATAGATTATATTTCTGAGAAAAAAAGTATTACTGGATATCAGTGCTTACTAGTGCAATTCACAGATGAAAATAATGAAAATCAAATTCCATTTGAAATCCAAATTACAGATGCTAAAAATTTAGAAATTCGTGAAAGTACTCATAAAGAATTCGAAAGAAAAAAATATGAAAGTGTAAGGTCCAAAACTAATACATCTAATACAAATTCACTTGAACAACCAAATATTGAATAGTATACCCTTTCCTCTTTTATGTTTATGTTGACTCGTCTTTAATTTTATATTATAATTGTTTTACATTTTATAAACAGGGGGATAGCTGTTTATTAACCAAGAAGGGAATGTTGTAATGATATTAAAAGAATTTGATGCTGATAACTTTCACATCACTATCTATGCTCCTGAGGTTTCTAAACCTCAGAAAGTTTCTCTTGAAACAAAATCAGAAGAAAATATAAGTATACTGGATTTTTCAAATATCTTCTTCGAGAACATCATTCTTTCTGACTCTATTTTTAATTTATTAACATCATCAACACTCCATTTTTCTGTAACAACACCAAATAATGAATTTTGTTTTACAGATGAACGCGGTTTTTATGTTATTAAAGATTCAGAAAGAATCTTATATCGAATAATCAGTAAAATTCTTATATAACTAAAACTTTTAAACTTAGCTCCTTTCTATCCCAGGAGTTTTTATTTTATATTCTATAGTCTTTAATCTTTACCATTTCAAAATTATTATGTTATAATTGTTTTAATTATTTTTTTATATTAGGAGTATTTTATGAAATTATATTTAATTACAGGTTCAAGTGGTTTAGTTGGAACTAATTTGCTTAGACAACTTGACCAAGAAAATGATGTAAAAATTGTTGCACTAATCAATAGAACTCCTCTACATTATAAGAGTGATAAAATTGAAGAAGTCAAATGTAATATTTTAGATTCCAAAACTATCGATGATACTTTTAGTAAATATAATTATGATGAAAAAATATGTATTCATTGTGCAGGGGTAATAACTATTAAATCTAAAAATTCTAGTAATGTATCTGATGTTAATATAAATGGAACTAAAAATATTATTGATGCATGTAAGAAATACAACTATAAATTAATATATGTTAGCTCTGTTGATGCAATGGAAAAGCCACCTTTGGGGCAAATTATTATAGAACCAACAGAGTTTAATACAGAAAATTTAAAAGGAGCTTATTCTAAAACTAAAGCTGTTGCAACATCACTAGTTTTAGATTCAAACAATAATGGACTTCAAGCTTCTGTAGTTCTTCCTTCTGCAATTATTGGTCCTTATGATTATAACAAAGGTCATTTTACTAATTTAATCGAAATGTATGTCAATAATAAACTACCTGCCATCGTAAAAGGTGGATATGATTTCGTTGATGTTCGTGATGTTGTAGATGGAATTATTAATATTTCTAAAAAAAATAAGTATGGAGAATGTTATTTACTTACTAATAAATATTATACTGTTAAAGAATTAATAAACACTTTAAGTAAGGTTACAAATAAAAAGAAAATAAATTTTACCGTTCCAACATGTATTATAAAACTACTGGCACCAATGTTTGAATGGTTTGGTAATATACGAAAAAGTAGCCTACTATTCACTCCTTATTCTATATATGTAATTAATACAAATGCCAATTTTTCTCATAATAAAGCTACGAAGGATTTAGATTATAATCCTCGTAGTTTAGAAATTACTTTAAAAGATACTTATGAATGGATTTGTGATAAATAATATTATTTTTTTCGGGCGGACATCGGTCGGCTGTGCGAAATGAAATGAGCTACAGCTGACACATGCCCTTGGGGTACAGGGCCCGCCCCTACATCAAAATTTGCAAAGCAAATTTTGTATTATACTCTATTAATTATTAATTCTTCTCTATTCATTATTTTTATATATGGTAATTTCGTTGTAGTGCGGGCGAACAGAGTTCGCCCCTACATTAAATTTTAATTCTATTATCTATTTTTTCTTGGAGGTTTTTATGTTCAAATTTAACTTTTTTTCAATTTCTTTAATTTCTTTTATCAGTTTTATACTGATTTTAATCATTAGTTTTTGTTTTTTTATTCCTATTTTTCAAAATGATGCAAATATATTTCTTTCTGCAGATTTATCCAATATGAATTCTTCAAATTATACGCTCTCGTTTTCTAATTTTGTTTGGCCTACTCCAGGTTATACTACAATAACTTCTCCTTTTGGTCGTAGAGTTTCTCCTACTTCTGGTGCCTCCACTAATCATTCTGGTATAGATATAGCAGCACCTACTGGCTCAAATATAGTTGCAATTTTTAGTGGTACGATTACATATACTGGTTTTAGTGGTGCTGGTGGTTACACTGTTACAATGAAAAATAATAATTATACTGTATCTTTTTGCCATATTTCCCCCACCTTTTTAGTTTGTGTTGGTCAATATGTAAATAAAGGTGATATTATCGCAACTGTTGGGCCTAAAAATGTTTATGGTGTTCCTAATAATCCCTATAAGGATTCAAATGGTAATCCTACCAATGGAGCTACAACTGGACCTCATTTGCATTTAACATTAAAAAAAGACGGCAGAGCCGTCAATCCTTTAGATTATTTCTAAAAGTCTATTATATTTTTTCTATATTCATAATATAGTTTTCTTAGTTTTTCAAAGTCTTCCTCTAATTTTATTGATAAATCAGATGCTTCTTTATAATTATTCTCATTAATAGCATTTTTTATTTTAGTAAATAAACAATTATAATGAGTAGAATCTTTTGCAATATTTTTTCTATATTCATTAATTTTTGTCCAAATTGCTAAATCATTATCCAAAGCTTTTTCTTGTATATGAATTGGTTTTAATTCTCTAATTTCATTAGTATATTCATTAATAATTCTTTTGCAAAGTTCTTGTTGCCATCTATTTAAGACAGATGTTTTAAATGATTCTATTATTTTATCTGTAAAAACATCATTAACTTTTAAAACTTTAGTCTTTTCAGGTAATTTATCTAAATTAGAAACATTTTCATAAATACTTCTAGGTGCTATACCAAATAAAGAATTTCTTTCTTGTTCTGTATAATTTTCAAATACATCTTCTTCGCTTCTATATTCTCTATCAGTTTCTAAATAATCAAATGTTTCACCTTGTTTTTTAGAAATTTCTTTTAATAGTTCTTCTGAACTTTTATTTTTAGTTACAGCATATTTTATTCCATCTAACATAGATAAATAAGATACTGCTGTAGTTAAATATATATTAGTACGAGGATTTGGTGACCTTAATTCAAACCTTGTTGCCATAGGGCTATTCACATCTCTTATTAATCCTATTAATACTGTTCTATTTCTAGAAGGAATTTCTGGAGTTAATCCTAATGAACAAACTGTACATACAGGCGCTTCATAACCTGGTTTCAATCTTTTTAATGAATCATATGTTGATGATATAAAAGGATTCATTATTTCGTAATTTTTTAACATTCCCATTAATGCTCCATAACCAATTATGCTTAAGAAATCTTCTTTTTTACCATTAAAAACATTTACCCTATTACCATTTTTTAATTTAAGTGATACGCTTAAATGTACATGCATTCCACTTCCTGCAACATCATCAATTGGTTTAGACATAAATGTAGTTTCTAATCCATTTTGTATAAAGATTTCTTCAACAATATTTTTTATAAATAATTGATTATCACCTGTTTGTATTGCAGTTGAATATTTCCAATCAAGTTCTAGTTGTTCCATTACATGGCTATATCTACCTTTTGAATCTAATTTTGCTTTTATTCCTCCAACTTCTTTATGTCCCATTTCAGGTTCAAATTCATATTTATCCATCATTATTAAAGTTTCTTCAAGGGCAGTTCTTACTGGTCCATTTACTTTTGTCCAATATTGTTCTTGTAAGCTTTCTGATGTGGTTAAAGCTTCTATTTCTGCCTTATCATTTGGTGTCTTTACCCAAAACTCTAATTCTGTAGCAGTATTTATATAAACTTTTTCAACATCATCTGCGTTTATATCACTATCTTTTAACACTTCAGGATATTCTTTTATTAAATTAAATACCTCGTCTGTAAAAGTATTTTCAGCCTTTTTTAGAATACTTCTTGAATCTACTCTAACCCCATTATGTTCTAGAAAACAAGGTATTATTATTGTACCTACATATCTTTTTGTATCCTCATCTAACAAATTATAGTTATAGTCTATAAACCAATCACAATCCACGTCAACAATCATATCAATTTTTGCATCGTTAAGTGTTGCTATCCCTGGAAGAGCAACTGAAGACCCATCTGTTTGTACAGCTATTCCATATAAATAATTATCTATATCTTTTACAAATTCTTTTATTGGAATTTTTTCTTCTGTACTATTTCCATATAAATCCACAGCCATAAGAGACACGAATTTTAATTCTGGATATTCTTGTATTATTCTCTTTAAATCTTTTTCATTATGTTTTTCTGGCTTTATTTTATATATTATTTTGTTAGACATGTTTTCATCTCCTATAAAATTTTAATAATTTTTATTGTAGGGGTCGTCGCCCACGGCGACCCGTGACATATTATTTTATCTCACTTCCATACAAAAAAAGGCGCCAAAAAAGCGCCTATTTTTTTACATATCATCTTCTTCATTTTCGCCATCACAATCATGACATCCATCACAATGATGTCCATCACAACTATGACTCCAATCTAATTCGATTGTGTTATTGCATTCTGGGCATATAACTTCATCTTTAAGTTCATCAATTTCAAATTCGCTATTGCAATATGGACAAACTACTTCGAATTCATCTTCATCATCACAATAAATATCTTTTTCTATTCCTCTAATTCCAACTTCTAAAGCATTTATTTTTTCTAACATTTCTTGTTGTGTACTTAAAATTGCTAAGATTTTTTTGTTGTTAATTTCATCTGTTTTTTCAAGCTCTTCAAAAAACATGTTGTATAAATTAAACATTTGAATTTTAACGAACTCTAAAGATTCTTTATCTTGAATATTTTCTTCTAATTCTTTTAATATTTTTTTAAATTTTCCATTTAAATTAGACATTTTGTTTCTTGCCCCTTTTTAATTAAATTCTTTCCATATACTCATCTGTACGTGTATCTATTCTAATTACATCTCCAGTATTTACAAATAGAGGAACATTTATTGTATGTCCTGTTTCTACCTCTGCTGGCTTTGTTTGTCCTGCACCTGCAGTATTTCCAGCGAATCCTGGTTCAGTATATGTAACTTCTAATTCAACAAATATAGGTGGCTCAACAGCGAATACATTTCCTTTGAAAGATAATATTTTTACCATCATATTTTCTTTTAAATATTTTAATGTATCTCCTAAATCTGATTTGTTAAGTGGAATTTGGTCATAAGTTTCATTATCCATGAAATAATATAATTCTCCATCATTATATAAATATTGCATTTCTTTTTTCTCTATTTCTGCTCCTTGTAATTTTTCTGATGGATTAAAAGTTTTTTCTAAAACTGCTCCTGTTATTACATTTTTTAATTTTGTTCTTACGAAAGCTGCTCCTTTTCCTGGTTTTACGTGTTGAAATTCAACTACTTTAAATACTGAATTATCCATTTCAAATGTTGTTCCGTTTCTTACATCTCCTGCCATATATACTTCTGCCATAATTTTACCCCTTTTCTTTATTTTATTTTAATCTTATGTAATTTTACTATATTTTACTTAAAAAATCAATATTTTATGCATCTATTTTAGAAAATTGTTTATTTTCTCCTCATTTTCTCTCATGGCCAAAATTGTTTTCTCAAACAATTCATCTAATTCCCAACCTAACATTTCTGCACCTTTTTTTATTACATCTCTTGAACATCCTGCCGCAAATTTTTTATCTTTGAATTTTTTCTTTAAACTTGAAACTTCCATATCTTGAACGCTTTTTGATGGCCTCATTTTTGCTGCTGCTCCAATTAATCCTGTTAGTTCATCTGTAGCAAAAAGTATTTTTTCCATCTGTTCAATTGGCTCAACATTAGAACAAATCCCATAGCCATGACTACATACAGCATGTATAAATTCTTCACTTGCATTTATTTCTTTCAATAACTCAGGTGCTTTTATGCAATGTTGTTCTGGATATTGCTCAAAATCTACATCATGTAATAATCCGAACTAATCCCCAAAACTCCTCGTCATAACCTAACTCTTTTGCAAAATATTTCATAACTCCTTCTACAGTTAATGCATGTATTATATGAAATTCCTCTTTATTATATTTTTTTAATAAATTCAATGCTTCTTCCCTATTCATATTTTCCTCCTTAATTCTTTTTAATTATTATATTTGTTTGTATTAATTTGTGCAAGTATTTTTGAAAAACGCCATGTAGTCACAAAAGTGACCACACGGCGTTTTTTTGCTATTTTCATTTAAATTTAGAAGTATTTTACGAATTCCTGGTAAGTAATAACTTTTATATCTGCTTCTTCGAGCTCCTCCCAAAATTCTTCGTCCATAAGGAGCCTATACTCCCATATGCGCTGCTGGTAGTTGCCTGTCATTTCTCTTAAATCAAAACCATCTTTTCCAGGATGGAAGAAAGTTTCTGTTACTCCATCAGGAATATCTATGAGTCTTTGAACTGTTGCATCATGGAAATGTTTATAGCTGGCAAATTTTTTAGTTTCATAAGGAAATAGTAGGTGATCGATAACACGAACTCCGGCTTTTTTCGCCTGCAAGCCATAAATTTTCGCAAGAATGTCAACCGCAATCGGCGGTATATCTCCGAGTTCTGCATCAGGCGGTACATTTTCAGGCAAAACATTGCGCGGAAATCTGAATGCAAGATTGTATTTCTTTAATACTTCAAGTGTAGTCTTTAACAAGAAGTTATTTTTAGGAAGAAAGACTTTTGCATCAGTGATTTTCTCAATTGCCGGGGGATTTATTCCGTACAGTGAACCCATATGGTTATCTGCATGATATGTTTTTAAACCATAGGAATAAAATGCGCGTATTTGAGCCTCAATTTCATTTCGAACATCTCTCTGGTCAGCATTCGCCTGAAAGTCCTTTTCATATTCATAAAATCTTCCATCGTTATCTACAATAGAAGCACCGCCTGCCAAAGGTCTCCAGCCGAACCTTTCTCTGTCATACCATTCTGACGTAAATGTCAAATGAGGCGCATAATAATATCGCGGATGTTTTGCAGCCCATTTTGCAGCTTCATCTGAAGTTTCGCCACAGTTCATCATGATTGATGCCTGATGCAATTTTCCCTCTTCAAACAACTCCATAATGGCTTCGTTGCAGGCTTTGCAGCATCCGAAGTCATCAGCGTTGATAATTAAGAACTTGTCGTACTTTTGAAGATATGCTGCCTTTGGTCTTGATACTGTGCTAGGTAATCTCATTACCAAATCCCGTCCTTTCTGTTTTTTATTTTTTGTTGTTAGGGTTTAGCACAAAAAATTTTTACCTCCAATCATTTGATAATAGCAAACATTTTAGTCAGAAACAAGTATTCCTGTATGTGTAAAATGTTTCACATTGTATTCTATCACGAATTAACATAATTTTCAACTTTTTTATAAAATTTGGGACGGAGAGAAAAACTATCTAAAAAATAATTTTCTCTCCATCCCAAATTGCATTTTTTTAATGATGGTGGTGATGGTGATGTCCATGATGTTCATGATTTTCTTCTATTTCACATTCTCCATTTTCACACTTTTCTTTTTCATATTCAATTTCTATTGTGATATGATTTATATTATGTTCTTTAGCCTCTTCTTTGATTTGTTTTTTTAGTAAAATTATATTATCTGTAGTTGTATCATCTTTAACAAGCACATGCATTGTTATATATGTATTATTGCCATCTAGTGTCCATACATGTGTATGATGTATTTCTATTATTTGCTTATTTTCTTCTACTAATTCATTTTTAAATTCTTCAAAATCAACTTTCTTTGGAGCTTTTTCCAAAAATATTTCAAAGACTTCTTTTAAATTTCTAAATACATGATATAAAATAAATATTGTTATTCCTATTGATAAAATTGGATCTAAAATTGGCATATCAAATATTTTCATAATAACACTAATTACTAAAACTGCAATCCATCCTAGTAAATCTTCTAACAAATGTAAATTTATAGATTTTTCGTTTAACTTTTCTCCTTTAGAAGTAACTAATGCCCCTATTCCATTTACTAATAAACCAATTATTCCTAATATAAGCATTCCATCATATTGAATATATTGAGGATTTATTATTCTTGGAATTGCATTATATAACATTACAACTGACCCTACTACTAAAACAATAGATGTAATTAAAGCTCCCAGAACAGAATATCTAGCATATCCATATGTATATCTGCTATCAGGTTTTTTATTAGATTTTTTTTCTAATAACCATGCAATTCCTATAGAAATTGCATCTCCAAAATCGTGAACAGAATCAGAAATTATTGATATACTATTTGTAAATATTCCTCCTACTAATTCTACTATTGAAAAAAATAAATTTAAGAAAAATGCAACTCCAATATTATTTGCACTTTTATCTTTTTTCTTCATGAAACTCCCCCTTATCTGTATCCTGTTTTATCTATTATTTTTTGACTATATTCCTTTACTTTTTCTGTAGGTTCATAATCTGTTTCATTAAATAAATCTTCATGTAATTTAGATACATTTTTTTCTAATGTTACTGGAACTCCATACCATGCATCTAAAGTAATTCCTTGCACTTCATATGGCCAGCCTGTATTTAATGTTACTTTATAATCATTTATTGATCTTGCTATTTTCATTATCTCTGTTGTAGATATATTCGTTTCAATATGTGGTAATATTTTTGTTACTAAACTTAATAATTTTACTGTATCAATATTTTTCGCTTTATTAAATGTTTCTATTAATACTGTTCTCATTCTTTCTGTACGAGCATAGTCATTATCAATTTTTCTAATTCTTCCATATTGTAAAGCTTGGCTTCCATTTAAAGTATATGTTCCACCTTTTTCTATACCTTTTATTTGTGTTGCTTCTTTATCTGTAATCGTAATTTCAACTCCACCTATACTATCAATAACTTCCTTAACTGCTTCAAAGTTTATTGTTACATACTCTGAAATATCTAAATCTAAGTTCTCATTCAAAGTATTTATGCTACATTCTTCTTCACCTTTTGCATATGCATGATTAACTTTATCTAGTCCTTTATCTGTAATATATAAATATGTATCTCGATAAACTGAAACTAATTTCACATCTTTAGTTTCATTATTTAAACTTGCTATGATTATACAATCGCTTCTTCTTTCGCCTTCATAATTATCTTCATTTGAATCTATTCCTAAAATTACAATATTTCTATACCCCTGTAGATTCCCCTCATTTCCTTCATTTATAATAATGTTTTCTGAAGAAATTTCTTTATAAGAATCATTTATTTTATTTATTATAAAAAATACCATTGCTGCTATTAAAGCAATAATTATACATAATATTATAATAATTTTATTCGCTCTTTTTTTCATTTGTTACCTCCAAATCTCCGGATTTTAATTATATGGTTTTAATAAAAAAAAGTCAACAACTGGATTTTGGAATTTGGATTTTAGAGTATTCCTATGTAGCACGGACGACCAATACCCCAATGGCATGTATTATCTGTAGCTCATTGCATTTCGCACAGCTAATCGATGGTCGCCCCTACAAAAAAATCCTCCTAAAACAATTAGGAGGATTTTTCTTATATGTATATTCCTTTGCATATATTATCAAAATTAGAATAACTTTGATATTTCTTTTGTAGCTTATATCTTTCGATTTCAACCGGAGTGCCTTTTTCTAGACTTTTCTTTACGTCTAAAACTCTTTGGTTTTCTGAGCCTTTAAAATGTAAATTTAGGCTTCTTTTGTTTTCCTCAAATTTACCATCTACAAGTACATCTAGATTATTTAATAAATCTTTTATCTTTTGGTTTCTATAAGACATATCCATAAGTTGTTCGAAAGTAAAGCCTGTATAGCACCATACATTTAAGTCTTTCTCTTTACAGAATTTTGCTATTTCTAATGAGGCATCTATTTGATATAATGGATCACCACCTGATAATGTAACTCCATCTTGATTTCGTGTTTCCATTATTTGTTTTTTTATATCTTCAACATCTACTGAAATACCTTTGTTGAAGTCATGTGTTTCTGGATTGTGGCATCCTTTGCAATTATGAGAGCATCCTTGTGTCCAAATAACAGTTCTTATTCCTTCTCCATCTACAATACTATCTGATTGTAATGGTCCAGCTAATTTAATTTGCATTATACTTTATGTTTAACCCTATCTCTTTCTTCGCTCTTCTTACCATTGTTGAATCTATCAACTGTTCCAACTAAGTATCCTGTTATTCTTCTAATTCTCTCAAATTTTATATTATCTTCTTTTCTTCCACAACCTGGACAAGTATCTCCAATTACTCCTGTAAATCCACATACAGGGTCTCTATCAACTGGATGGTTTATTGCTCCATAACCTATTCCTTGTTCTTTCATTATTCTTACAACTTTTTCAAAAGCATCAACGTTTTCAGTTGTATCTCCATCTAATTCTATATATGATATATGTCCTGCATTTGTAAATGCATGATATGGAGCTTCTGTTTCTATTTTATGAGCAACTGAAGTATTGTAATATACTGGAACATGGAATGAATTTGTATAATATTCTTTATCTGTAACTCCTTTAATTTTTCCATATATAGCTTTATCAATTGCTGTGAATCTTCCTGAAAGTCCTTCTGCTGGAGTTGCTAAAAGTGTAAAGTTTAGATTGTATTTTTCTGAATATTCATCCATTTTGTCTCTCATGAATTTAATTATTTTTGTTCCTAATTCTTGAGCATCTTCACTTTCTCCATGATGTTTTCCTGTTAAAGCTTTTAAACATTCAGCAAGTCCTATAAATCCTACTGATAAAGTTCCATGTTTTAAAACTTTCTTTAATTTATCTGTTTCTTTTAATTTTTCACTATCTAACCATAAACTTTGTCCTAGTAAGAATGGGAAATTATATATTCTTTTACCACATTGAACTTCAAATCTTTCTAATAATTGATCTTTTACTAATTCCATTCTTTCTTCTAATTCTTTAAAGAATCCATCTAAGTCACATTTTTCATTATTAGCAATACCATGCTTAATTCCTATTCTAGGTAAGTTTATTGATGTAAATGATATATTTCCTCTTCCTGCAGTAACCGCTTTATTTGGGTCAACATGATTTCCTAAAACTCTAGTTCTACATCCCATATACGCAACTTCTGTATTATAATCTTCTGGGTTGTAATATTCCATGTTAAATGGTGCATCTATAAATGAAAAATTTGGGAATAATCTTTTTGCAGATACTTTACATGCAAGTTTAAACAAATCATAGTTTTTATCCTCTGGATTATAATTTACTCCCTCTTTTATTTTGAATATTGATATTGGGAATATTGGTGTTTCATTTTTTCCAAGTCCTGCATCTGTAGCTTTTAAGAAGTTTTCTATAACCATTCTTCCTTCTGGTGATGTATCTGTTCCAAAGTTTACAGATGAAAATGGAACTTGTGCTCCAGCTCTTGAATGCATTGTATTCAAGTTATGAATAAACGCT
Source organism: Clostridia bacterium (assembly GCA_017437145.1). Lineage (GTDB taxonomy): Bacteria > Bacillota > Clostridia > TANB77 > CAG-508 > CAG-452. Next base: position 316,673 of record JAFSBT010000003.1, read on the forward strand.
TCCATTGCTTGATATGTTATTCTATCTGTTTTTTGGTAAGCTTTTTCATATGATAATTTGAATAATTTCTTTAAAGTTTCTGCTTCTCTACAATATTGATCAAATATACTAATATCAAATTCTATACTTTCTATTTTATCTATTTCTCTCATCATTCCATTTATTGCAACAAAATTTCTAAAATCTGAGAAATCTAAATAATCATATATAGTTTGTTTTAATTGTTTTTTAAATGTTTTTAAAACACCTGGTGCCATGTAATAATCAAATGCAGGTATACTTTGTCCACCATGTTGGTCATTTTGATTAGCTTGAATTGCAATTGCAGCTAATGCTGTATATGACATAATATCATTTGGTTCTCTTAAGAAACCATGTCCTGTTGAAAATCCACCTTCAAATAATTTCTTTAAATCTATTTGGCAACATGTTGTTGTTCCCATTGGAAGGAAGTCCATATCATGAATATGAATATCTCCACTATCATGTGCATCAGCAAATTTTCTTTTCATTAAATATGATTTTGAAAATTCTTTAGAAACTGTACTTCCATATTGAAGCATTGTTCCCATCGCTGTATCACCATCAACATTTGCATTTTCTCTTTTTGAATCTTCTTCATGAGCTGATTTCAATCCTAAATTTTCTAATGCTTTTAAGAATTTATGTTGTTTTTTCTCATCAAAAAATACTTGTCTAGATTGATTTCTTCTTTCACGATAGCTTGAAAATGATTCATAAACATCTTCATAACCTTTTGTTTTTAATTTTGCTTCAATAATATCTTGAATTTCTTCAATTTTTATTCTTTCTTTATTTGATTTTTCAATTTCATCTATAACTGCATTATATATTTTATTAATATCTTTTTCGTTATATTTTTTTTCTCCTTCGTCATTAACTATACTGTCAAACCCTTTTTTTATAGCTAAAGCTATCTTAGGACCATTAAAATCAACTTTTTTTCCATCTCTTTTAACTACAGTAACATTAACACTTTTTTCTAAATTTTCTGACATAATTTGTACCTCCTCTTATTTTTTTCTTTTGACTATATTGATTATATAGGTTCGTTTTTTTTTGTCAATAGTTTTTAGAAAAATATTTTCTATTTTATTATTTTTAAAAAAATCATTTTTTAGAAACCTTTTGTTTTTTCGAAACTTTTTTCATTTCCGTTTTCTTTAATTTTGTTTGATTTATACAATATTTTCGTCGTTTCAGCCCTTTAACTTTTATGTGTATTTTTACGCTTTGCAAAAAAATCTTTTTTTGCAAAATACAAAAAAAGAGCAGATGTTTTTATCTACTCTTTCGTGCGTTCTTATATTTTATACCACACTATATATTTACTTTCAATAGTTGTAACACAATTGTAATATAATTGTAATATTTGTTAGGATTTGGAGTTTAGAAATTGGAATTTTGTGTTTGGAAATATAAAAAAATTCATTGCAAAATATCACAAATTAATAAGGACGGCTGATAGCCGTCCTTACAATATTTACAATCGTTTTTATACCATTTTTCTAAATTCTAAACACTAAATCCCAAATACATTATTTTATTGTAATAAATCTTGCACTGATTCTCCTATTATTTTGTTCACATCTGCAAGCATAATGTTAAATCTAACTTCAATATCAAAGAATTCTTTTATTTTTTCATCTTGTAAAAGAATTTGATACATTTCTTCTAATTTTTTTGTTTTTTCTGTATTTTGAGTTTCTCCTTGAAAAGTTGCAAGCTGAACTTCGTATCTCAATTTCTCAAATTCTTCAATTTTACTTTTCATTTCAGAATTCGAATTAACTTCTTGTTTTACTTTTTTATATTCTAAATATTCTTTGCTTTCTTTTATTGCTTTTGCTAAATTATTTGCTTCATCATAAACATACATTTTTTGAACCTCCTATATTTAAGCATATGCTTGTTGTCCTCTATTAAAATGCAATAAATTTTTAAGTTCTGAACCATCTTTTGCTTTTTTTGCTTTTTCTTGTGCAATTTGATTTGCTTGACGTTCTGCCATTGTTTGACAAATAGCTTTTTGATATGTAAAATGTGTATCTTGTGCTATTTTTGCCCAGTTGTATTCATTTTTCACTTTTACTTTTGCTTTTTTTACTATATTGTCACAAAGTTCTGGTTTAAATAATAGTTCTAGTATAGAATCTGCTAATGAATTAGAGTTTCCTGCATAACTTTTCATTCCATCTACCCCATGAGCAACTATTTCATTTAATCCTCCTACATCTGAAACTACCGTAGGAACTCCAGCAAGCATTGCTTCTAAAGCAACTATTCCAAAAGGTTCATATGTGCTTGGGAATACTGACACATCTGCACATCTATACATTTTTGACACCTGTCTCGCATTTAAATATCCTGTAAAATAAACTTTATCACCTAATCCCATGCGTTCTACTTGTGCTTTTAATTCGCTTTCCATTCCACCTTTTCCTGCTATTAATAATTTTGCGTCATGATATCTATCTAATATTTTTGGCATTGCAGAAATTAAGTGTTGAACACCTTTTTCATAAACTAATCTGCCCATGAATAATATTATTTTTTCATTATCCATTGCATATTGTCTTCTAAACTCGTAATCTTTTTCTATGCCTGTATATGCTGTTGTATTTATTCCATTTGGTATAACATTTATTTTTTCATATGGTAATCCAAATAATCTTTGTAATTCGTTTTTCATATAATTACTATTTACTATAACTTCTGATGATTCGTATGTTAAAAGCCATTCTGTGTCATTTACATATCTTTGAACTTCATTATGTATCCCACTATTTCTACCAGCTTCTGTTGCATGTATTGTAGAAACTAATGGTGTTCCATAAGAATTTTTCAAAGTTTTTGCCGCATATGCTACTAACCAGTCGTGTGCATGTATCACGTCAAAGTTTCCTTCTTTTAAAATTATTTCATTAGCTTTCGCAACCATATTAAAGTTTAATTGCATTATCCAATCTATAAAATTATTTGGATTTATCATGTAATTATCAACCCTATGTACGTAAACTCCTTTATCATTCTCATAATATGGAACATCGCCTTCTTTGTATGTTATAACATGTACTTCATGGCCATCTTTTATTAATCTTTTTGATAAATCGTTTACAACTCTAGCTATTCCTCCAACTATTCTTGGTGGATATTCCCAAGTTAACATTAGTATTTTCATTTATTATTGCCCCTTTCAAATATCTTTTGTATAACGTCCCATAATACAAATACATTTTATAGGATATTTTTACAAAAGTAAACATTTATTTTGAATATTTTTAAATAATATTATTTTTTTTGACAAACGTAAGGGCGACCATTGGTCGTCCCTACACCTACTCTATAAATTCTAAATATCTGCTGTTCATTCTATTTTTTAATTTATTTTTATATTTTTATTGAAAAATTTTTTTTAATGATATATGATAATATAGATTGGAAATTAGTTTATGCATATATTTTTATTATATGCAATATAAATTATTATATTTCTAATTTCTATGAAACTAAGGAGGAAAAATTAATGCCAAAAAAAACAGAAGAACCAACAAAAAAAGTTGTATCTAAAAAAATTAATTCATCAACAAAATCTAAAAAAACTACTTCTGTAGTAAAGAAAACTCCTACAAAAAAAGCTACTACAAAAGCTTCAAAAAAGAGTAAATCTACTACATCAAAGAAGAAAACTACTAAAACTACAGTAGCTAAAAAAAGTAATTTAATTTCTAAACAGAACTCAAACATTATTGAATATTATGATTTACCATATAAATATAATAAAACTATTGTAAAAATATTAGCACAAACGCCAAAAACTCTTTTTGTTTATTGGGAAATTTCTGATGAAGATTGTAAAAAATTCTCTCAATCTTTCGGGGAAGATTTCTTTAATAAAACAGTTCCCGTGCTAATTGTAACTAATAATACTAAAAATTATAGTTTTGAAATTCAAATAAATGATTTTGCTAATAGTTGGTATTTTGATATAAATGATGAAAAATGTAAATACACAGTTGAACTTGGTAGAAGACCAATCTCGGCTGAAATTACTATACCAAATAATTATGTCTACATCGCTTCCTCAAATAAAATCGAAGCTCCAAATGGTCATATTTTATTTGATAAAACACAAAAAACTATATATTTTAGAAATACAAAAACAAATGAAACATATTCAAAAAATATTGCTAAATTACATTTTATGAAATACATGAATAAGATTTATAATGTTTCTGATGTTTATAAGAAAATTTATAAAGATGAAAATATCTTTGATATTAATAATCCAACGTCAGATTTTAAATAGAATTTTTTACGGGCGAACACAGTTCGCCCCTACATTGTTTAAAATTTAATTGTAGGGGCCGGCGTCCTCGACGACCCGTAACATGTTTTCAATAAAAAACAAAGGAGAAAAAAATGAATAATACAAAAGGATATGTAAGCTTTATATTACACGCCCATCTTCCATTTATACATCACCCAGAAAGTGAAGATTATTTAGAAGAAGAATGGCTTTTTGAAGCTATTTCTGAAACATACATACCATTATTACAAAACTTTAAAAAACTTGAAGAGGAAAAAGTTGATTTTAGAATAACCATGACGCTTACTCCCCCTCTTCTTTCTATGCTTGATAATAAATTATTACAACGTAGATATATTAAATATTTAAAAAAACATATTGAACTTTGCAAAAAAGAAGTTATAAGAACTAGTTATGATTCTAGATTAAATGAATTATCACATTATTATTTAGAAAGATATACTAATGATTTACACTTTTTTAAAGATGTTCATAATTGTAACTTAATAGATGCATTTAAATATTTTCAAGACATTGGAGTTCTTGAAATAATTACTTGTGGTGCAACACATGGTTATTTTCCTATTCTATATGTTAATGAAGCAACTGTTAAGGCTCAAATTGCTGTTGGTGTTCAAACATATGAAAAATACTTCGGTAGAAAGCCTAGAGGTATTTGGCTTCCTGAATGCGGTTATGTTCCTGAAGCAGACAAGTATTTAAAAGAATTTGGAATAGATTATATCATTACAGAATCTCATGGTATTTTATATGCAGACCCTACTCCTATCTATGGAACTTTTGCTCCTATAGTTTCCCCTAATGGAGTAATTGCTTTTGGTCGTGATATCGAAAGTTCAAAACAAGTTTGGAGTTCTATTTGTGGATATCCTGGTGATTTTAATTATCGTGAATTTTATAGAGATATTGGTTATGATGCAGATTATGAATATATAAAACCTTATATTGCTAAAAATGGAGTTAGAGTTAACACCGGTATAAAATATCACAGAATAACTTCTAAGGAAGGTTTTAAAGACTATTATAATTTACAATGGGCAAAAGATTCTGCCGAAAAGCAATCTGGACATTTCTTCGATTCAAGAGTTGAGCAAATCAACACACTTTCAGAAGTAATGGATACTCCTCCTCTTGTTGTATGTCCTTATGATGCTGAACTTTATGGTCATTGGTGGTATGAAGGACCTTATTGGTTATATATATTATTTAAAAAAATTTATTATGATGAGGGTAATTTCAAACTGATTACTCCTAGTGAATACATAGATAAATATCCTTCAATGCAAGTTTGTACACCTTGTATATCTAGTTGGGGAGCTAATGGTTATAGCGAAGTATGGCTCAACAGTAGCAATGATTATGCTCACAAACATTTGCATGTTGCTGGCGATAGAATGGTTGAACTTGCACATCTCTTCCCTAATGCAAAAGGATTAAAGAAAAAAGCATTAAACCAATGTGCTCGAGAACTACTTTTAGCTCAAAGCAGTGACTGGTTGTTTATTATAACCCATGGAACTATGGTTGATTATGCAAAAAAAAGAATCAAAATTCATATTGGTAGATTTACGAAACTATACGAACAAATTAAATCAGATTCTATTGATGAAGAATTTTTTAAAAGTATTAACAAACAAGACTGTATATTCCCTGAAATTGATTATATGATTTATTTTTAAAATTCATACAAGTTACAAAATCTTCCTCTTTATCATAAAATATGTATATCAAATACTTTTTTGGTAGATAATATTTTTGAATAGAGAGGAGATTTTTTTGTGCTTAAATCATTTTGTATAAAAACTAATAATAGTAATATTATAAATTATCTATTAGAAAGTATTAAATCATCTAAATTAGAAAATGTTTATATTTCAAATCTAGAATTTAAATTTTATAAAAATATAATCATCCATTACAAAGGATGCAATATAGATTTATTTTATAAAGTTATATCAGAAATAATAACTAATACTGTTTTGCTTTTTTATGAACAAAAAATAGTAAAAAATATGCTCAATACAAATTATTTCTACTTTTCAGAAATAGAACAATATTCTATATTTAAAACTTGTATGGAAACTTTAAAATTAAGAAATCAAGAAGAATCTTTAGCAAGAAAAGATTCTTTATATTTGTCTATATATAAATATATTTCTTCTAATAAATACATGTTGTTAGATGGATTTGTTACTTTTAGAATAAAAGAATATATAAAAATATTAGATTCAGTTATAGATTTATCTGTAAATAAATTTGTAGTTGATAAAGAATATCATGAATTTATCGATTTATTAAAATTATATGTGAACTCCAAATCTCCTTCAAATAAAGAAGTTCATTTAATATATAAAAATAAGGAATCTATTTTATTGGATGAGAATAAAAATCTAATAAATGCAGAAGACAATATTTTTGAAATAAAGTATTTATCTGATATATCATTTTCCTCAAATGATTTTGCCTTAAGTACTTTACTCTCATTATTGCCGAAGAAAATTATAATTCATATTATTGATAATGAAGATGAATTTATAAATACATTAAAATTAATTTTTGATAAGAGAATATATATATGTACTGATTGTAAAATATGTGAGATGTATAATTTCGCATCTCACACCTCACACTTCCCACTTCAAAATTAAATTATCCTATTTACAGTTTTATCTTTAATACTATATAATAATCTAAAATGTAAAAAGAAAGAAGATTATTATATGAGTAGTTTTATTTTAAAAATAATTGCAATAATTTCAATGTCTTTTGACCATGTTGGTTATCTTATAATGGGTGGTTCATCATGGTTTAATTATATTGGTAGATTTGCTTTTCCTATTTTTGCTTTTCAAATTTCTGAGGGTTATTTACATACAAAAGATGTATATAAATATTTGTTTAGATTATTTATTTTTGCAATTATTTCTCAAATTCCTTTTATGCTTTTCCAATATTCTATGGGAATTAATTTATCCTTAAATGTTTTCTTTACATTACTATTTGGACTTTTAGCAATTTATATTTATGATAAACTTAAATATAAATTTTTAGGGATCTTATGCGTTATTATTTTAGGAATTGTTGCAGAACTATGTAGTTTTGACTATGGTTTTTATGGAATTGCTATAATTTTTATTTTTTATTTATTTAGAAATAATAAATTAGCTATGTGTTTAAGTTTTATCATTGCAGTTTTACTTAAAAATTTATACAGAATTTATATGTATGGATTTCATCTTTCTTATATATATTCTTCACTTTTTGTTATTGGTGCATTATTCTTCATTTGTCTTTACAATGGCAAAAAAGGAAGAAATATAAAATACCTCTTATATTTCTTCTATCCTGTGCATTTATTTTTAATTTATTTAATTAGTTTGATTTAAATTTATAATTATTTTTACTCTATCATATATTTCATTACTAAATTCATACCAACTTTTCAAATTGCAATTTGTATTTAGTAATTGGAATTTGGTAGTTGAATATATAAAGTAATTCTTCGTAGCCTTTCCCTATATTTCCAAATACCAAATTCCAATTGCATTAAATTACCATTATCTTTCCATCTCCTCATTTTCCCTTAATAATTCTTCAATCTTTTTGTCTGATATCATCATTTCTATAAAATCTTCTCGTTCTTCTGGTGATGAAATATTTTTCGAAATATACCCCATTCTTATTGCTAATTTATAGAATGTATTCTGCTCCATATCAATAAGAAATTTTTTTCTTTCTTCCTCATTCATACTTTTCATTTCCATTAATAAATCTTTATTTACTCCAGGAGCAAGGATTACAGAACCTTGTACAATTTCTACACTAGTTCCCTCTAAATTATTTATTTTTTGATTTAATGAAGTTTTTCCTTCTAATACATGTAATGCAACCATATTATATCCTGGTATTTCTACCACAATTGACATCGCCATTTTTTCTTTATCAAATTTTTTCTTTAAATTTATATTAGAGTTGTTTTTTGATAATTCTATTACTTCTTCCATTAAATCATGTTTAAGTACAAATAAATTATTTTGTAAATCCTGATTTTCTGTTAAATGCGCAAATCTATTTACTAAAGCTGCTAATTTAATAGTTTTATATGCAATATCTTCATCCTTTCTTGAATATCTTTTAGCGATTATTTCATCCTTAGTAGGAAGAGTAGGTTTTATATTAATATTTCTTCCGGTTTAATACAACTGTAGTATTATTTTCTTCATAATAATCGGCTTTAGCTTTTTTATTAATTCTCATATATTCTGTTAAAAGTTTTTCATAAAATGCATCTATTTTTATACTGTTTCTATTATCACCAATTAGATAGTCTTCAATTTCATCAGATATTTGTTCTAACCTTTCTTCGTTTAATGGTTGTAGATTTTCACCTTCTATAATTTCTTTTTCATCTTCTTTGTTTATAAAAAATGTTTTTCCATTAACATATATTATATCTGTGCTACCAACATTTCTTCTTACATTTTCTAGTACGCATTTTTTTACTGCTTCTCTTTTGATTCTTTTCTCTTTATTAGATAAATTTGTAATACCTTTAAAAATATCATAATTTTCTGTCTCATCTAAATCACTTGAATAATCATCACCTAAAAACTTTTTAATTTCTTTTCCAATTTTTTTCGAAAAAAATCTATGTTTTTTTACTTTTAACTCTCCAAAATCCAACTCTCTTCCATCCGGAACAAGTGCTAATAAATTTTCATATTGTAAAACAGATTTATTTAAGCTGACTTTTCCTTCTCTTATGCAATCTATATCCTCTTTTTTTAAATCATATATTGGAACCATAAGCACTGCATCAATATTTTGTTCAGAATCTATTGAATTAATATATCCTGTTGCAATATCATTTGAATATGTTGTAAAAAATACTTTTCCATCCACCTCAACTTTTAATTGCTTCTCATCATTGAATAATTCATGTATATTTTTTATATTTTTCGGAATAGGAATTACTATATAATCTTTTGTTGTAATCGAAAGTTTTTTTATTACATCTTCCTTACTTTTATATCCAAGTTCTTTTAAGCTTTTAGCCTTTTCAATTTTGTTAATTCTTTCTTCAATAATTTTCTTTTTATCTTTTAACCCTTGTAATTGTAGTCTAATTTCTCTTTCTTCTTGTTTTTTCTGAGAAAATTCATTCATATTTTTCGTTACATTTTTATTCTTTCTTTTTAAATCTACAACTACTTGATCATGATTTTCAAATATTGTTTCTAAATTTTCTATATCAAATAAATCAGGTCTTTCTTTATATAGCATTTCATATCGATCAATATTAGCATAAAACCTTTTTATTATATTTACTATTACTGAAGTATTTGAATAATATTTCGAAATTTCTCTCCATAATTCATGTGGTTCTATATTTTTTAAATATTCTTCATCTTCTTCAACTAAATCAATACCTTTTTTCTGTAAAGATAGTATATCATTTATATTATACCAAATTATATTCGCTGTAGTTTTATCTATTTCTTCCACATTGCCATCTAGGCTTACATTTAAAAATCTACGATAATATAAGCTGAGTTCATAAATGGTTTTTCTATATTTATCAAATAACGTCTCTTCTTTTTTTTGTACTATCTTTGAATTTTGATTTTCAACTTTATTCTTCCTTCCAAATATTTTAGAAAGAAAACCTTTTTTGAGTTTGTTTTTGTCTTCTAATTCTGTTGTTTCATTTTTTTCGGAGCTTATTTCCTGCTCTGAATCTCTATTCTCAGTTACTCTTTCTTCACTAATTATTTGTTCTATTTCGATATTTAAATTTTTTAATACATCACTTAATTGACATCTATACTTCATTTCTTCATTGAATTCGTCTTCTTCGTCTTCTATATAAACATCATAATAACTAAAATTCTCTACTTGCTCAGATGTTTCTATGATTCTATCTGTTATTCTTTTTATTTGTGAATAATTTGCTATAAAATCATATATAATACCTAGATCTTCTAGTTCTTTTTTATCTCTCAAATTTTTTTGAACTACTGATTTTTCCTTTGAAACTTCTTCTGATTTTGCTTTCAAAATTTTAACTGTTTCTGTTTCGCTTGCAAGATTCTCTTCTAATTCTTTGATTTTCAATTCAAGCTTTTTTAGTTCCTGATTACTTCTTTCTATTAATATTGTTTTTACTCTATTTATAAAATTCATTTGTATTCCTCAATTAATTTATAAATTTATTCCTAATTAAATAATATCATAACATTAGATAATTAACAACAAATTTTTCCAAACCAAATCTATTTTGTTGTATTTCCTAATAATTCTATTAAACAAATACAAAAAAGTGGCTTTGTCACACTTTTCTTCTCGCCGATTTGAGCTTCCGAATGCAATGAGAAAGTTTCAACAGGAAATAGTACATAAAAAATAAGAATTAATTTTACAATCAATTCTTATTTTTCTCTATGCCTAAATACTTATCTTAAATATCTAATTTAAGTCCTACCCCAACTTCTTTAATTTTTAATTCTTTTCCCATTTTAATTTTTGCATTTAATGAAATGCAATGACATGGATAAATTTCTTTCAATTCATTCTCTTTAAAATATTGAATAGTTTTATTCAATTTTTCATTACAATCAAACAAATGAAATCCACCAATTACACCATATATTTTTTCTTCATTACAAACTTTTTTAGCATATTCAATTATATTACATATTCCACTATGAGAACATCCTGTAATTATAAATAATCCTTTTTCACTTTTATAAACTATAGCTGAATCATCTTTAACATAATCATCAACTATTCCATTTATACTTTCACATGTTCCAACAGTATATCTATCCTCAAAATCATTCATATTAGGAATTTCTCCTAAATAAACTATATTTTTACTAATTTCTATTGACTTGCTTTTTATATTTAGTTTAAACTTTTTTTCAAGTTCTTCTTTTGATATTGGTGTTCCTATATATCCGCCTCTACAATATTTTTTATCAAAACATCTAGGATGTGCTATTATTTCAATGTTTTTGTTTTTTATATTTTTTGGTAAATGTTTCAATCCACCTGTATGATCATTATGTCCATGAGAAATAACTATTTTATCAATATTCTCTAAATCAATATTCATTTTATTTGCGTTTTTTATAAAAATATCTGAATATCCTGTATCAAATAGAATTTTGGTGTTTTCATCTTCTATGTAATAACTAACTGCTGGTTCACCTAAATAATATTCATCAATAAAAGTATTATTATCTACTAAAACTGTTAATTTCATCTTTTTTATCCCTTCTTAAAATTTTATTATAAATCAAATTCATGTATCTCACAATTATCATGTTCATATTTTTTTATAATTCCATCTTCTGGAATACCTTTAAAATAACAACTTATTGCTTTACTAGTTCCCCCATGAGTAACTAACAATATCGTTTTATCTTTATATTTATTTTTTAATTCATCTAATAAATCATATACTCTATCTAAAACATTCTTTACAGTTTCTGCATCTTTATAATCTTGTTTAGGATTTAAATTCCACCAATCCTCTTCATCTATCTTTTCTATTAGTTGTTTAGTAAATATACCTGCATCTCTTTCTAATAATCTATTATCAAAAATTATATCTTTACTTTTAATATTCAATAAATTTGCTGTATGTTTAGTTCTAGTTAATGGAGATGATATTATAAAATTATAATCTACATTTTCTAGTTTTTTTCCAACTTGTTTAGCTTGTATTATTCCTGTTTCATTTAAATCATCATCATTTAACGAATTTATTTTATTTTCTATATTAACATCTGTTTGACCATGTCTAATAACATATATTTTCATATAAAAACTCCTTTTTAATTTTTTCAAATTTATAATATCATAAAAGCAGATAAATAACAATTAATTATCTGCTTTTAATTATATTTAATTATTTTATAGAAATTTAGCATTAAAATATTTTAATTTTTATTTTTGCGGGCGATTAAAATCACCCCTACATCAAAATTTGCAGAGCAAATTTTGTATTCTTAACCATTCACTCTGCTTAATGTTCACTGTTTTCCTTTTCTTCATTTTGCCCTTTTGCATTTCCTTCTTTATTTTTTTGAGCTCTATCATTTATCCATATCATTATTTGTTGTTCCCATTTTTCTTGTGGTACATTTCCTGGTAATTTACGAACTGCTGATGCAATAACTCCATTTATTTGATCATCAGTTAATCCAGCTGCTTTTCCATTTGTTATAATAAAATTTTTCAAATCCATTTTAATTCTCCTTTTATAATGATTTTAACAAATTATACCACAAAAGCAGATAATTAACAATTAATTATCCGCTTTTGATTATATTTAATTTTTTACAATGCAAAGTTTATTCCTCTTGCTATTACTGATGACATGTTTTCTATTAAGTCATCTATTTCTTTTGGTGTTACGATTAAATTATAATTATTAGGAGAAAGCACCTCTCTTATCATTTCATATTTATCATTTCCTGTAAGTTCGTTTAATATATTATATAGTTTTTCTCCTCCATTATTTTCTTTTACTTTTTCTATAAACATATCTAAACTATCAGTTGCTATTGTTGCTGCATCAACAACCATTGGCACTCCTATTGCAACTACAGGAATCCCTAAACTTTCTTGGCTGATTTCATTTCTAACATTTCCTACTCCTGCGCCTGGCACAATCCCTGTATCAGCTATTTGTATTGTACTGCTTATTCTTTCTATGCTTTTTGATGCTAAACTATCTATTACTATTACTAATTTCGGTTTTATATTATTAACTATTCCCTTTAAAATTTCTACTGTTTCAATTCCTGTTGTACCTAAAACACCAGGAGAAATTGCACTTACTGGTCTTGTATTTTCATCCAAATATTGAGGTGCATAATTTAACAAATGTCTTGTTACATCTATATCTTGTATAACTTTCGGACCTAATGAATCCGGTGTTACATATACATTTCCTAATCCAACAACTAAAATATCTTCTTTAATTTGTATATGTTTGTTAAATAGATTTTTTAATTCCTCTGTAACTACTTCAGATGCTTTTTGTATATCATCATCAGTTGCAATTTTTAAATTTTTTACATCTATTGTAGTATAAATTCCTCTTGGCTTTCCTAACGCATTTTCTCCTTGTTCATCTAATATTTTTACTTTATATATTTTTACATTTTCATTTATAACTTTTTCTTCTGTTTCTATCCCTGGAACTTCATCATCTATTTTATTTGCCTTTTTAAAGATATCTCTTCTTTCATCAGCTAAATCTGTATTAAAATTTATCATAAAAAATCACCCTTTTACTATTTTTAGTAAAAAGATGATTTTTATACTTGTTTATTTATTAATCTATAACATGATCCGATAATTCGTTTTTTGTTTGAGTGTCTTTGGAACTAGCTACTTTTGCTACTATCTTAGCATGTCCTTTTTTTACTTTTGCTAAATCTTCTGGTTTTAATTCCCAAGGCTTACCTTCTGGACTTTGACTACTTTGTTCTTTCTCTTCTTTCTTTTTAGCCTTTTCAGCTTCAGCTATTGCCTTATATATTTCCTCTAACTTAGGTTGTAGCGCTTGTTCAATATTTAACTGAATTCCTTCCATTATATTCTGAGTATTTTCTCCCTTTTGTAAATCATTATATATATCCATCATATTGCCAATTACATATTCTAAAAATTCTTTATCACTTAATAATTTTTCATAATCTTTATCTGACATATCTCATCCCTCCAATACTCTTTTGTTTTAACAACTTATGTTAATTATAACATATTTAGAAAAATTATGCAAATTATGTATTTTTAATCACAAATTCATTTTATTAGTATTGTAAAAACTACACATTAATGATAGTATTTATTTAATTAAGGAGGAATTTATTATGTTGAAATCTGTTAAAATTTTATTATTAACTATTTCACTTGTATTATTATTTACATCAATTTCACTAGCTGCTAGTATTACACCTGATACTGTAAGAGCACCTTCTAGTTCTACTGAAATTCAACCAATTACTATAGTAGATTCTATATTAGATGAATATGATAATATTGTTGAATATGAAGATAATTATTATTCTGAAGATGATACCGAGGAAATAAGCTCAGGAGGATTTGGATTTAACCCTGATTCTGTTAAACCTTATCCTGTTAAAACACATGATGACTCATCTGTTGATAAAATATCACCAATGTCATTAAAAATTACTAGTTTAATTCAAACTATAGGAGTTGCTGTTTCAGTATTCATTCTTTTACCTATATGCCTTCTTTTAGGAATTATATATATGGTAAAAAGTAAATCAACCAAAGCTAGATTCATAGGCTTTATTATAATTTCCATACCTATTCTCCTATTTATAATCAGTTATATGATACCGTTCTTTTATGAACTAGCAAATATGTAAATCAATAAGGGACGAATGCATTTCGCCCCTTAACATTTTTGTAACAATGTTTTTTTATTTCAAATAATTTTTTTCTATATCTTTTACTAATTCAAATCTATATTTTTGTCCTGTTATGTTATCTGGTCTGTTAACATCTATTTCTTCTAAAAACATTTTCTCAGGTCTTACCCATATTTTAGAATCTTGTCTATCATAAATTGGTTTATATATAACCATTCTTTCTTTGTTTTCAGAATCTAATGCAATATCTTCTATATAATAATAATTACCTTTAAAATGTCTATACACTTTTCCTATTTTTACTTCATTCATTTTCTATGATCCTTTCTTTTTGTATTTTTTTTAATTTTATGATATAATTTATATAATCACATTGCCTAATAAGGGAGGTGAAAACATGCCGGAATTAGGTTCAAAACGGTCAGTCAGAATACCGAAAGGGCTTCATGACGATTGGAAGCAGACTGATTTATATATCAGCTTTTGTGGAAACACGATCTGCTTGACCAAGGAAGAAAAATTTCCGGAAGGATTTAATTTGATTGGCATTTCGTACTTAGACTCAAAAATGCTGATTTCTCTTCCAATTGAATCATTATCAATTTTGGGTGTAAAAGGTTATGGTGACGTTGTCGTTGTTTTTAAAAAGTCCGATGATGATACCGCTCTTTATATCCAGAATCCCAGTATTGGCATGGGTGCCGAGAGGACTTGATTCTCTCGGCATTTTTAAATTTCTATTCTATTTTCAAATTTTTTCTCAATTTGTTTTCTTAGTCTAACATTTTTTTCTTGTTTTAAATTTGAATCTTCTTGCATTATTTCTATAGCTATACTTTGTACTGACTTTAACATTTCTATATCTTCAAATAAATTTGCTATTTTAAATTCTGGAAGTCCGGTGTTGTTTTGTTCCGAAAAATTCACCTGAGCCTCTTAATTCTAAGTCTTTTTCAGAAATTACAAATCCATCATTTGTGCTTGTCATTACCTTCATTCTTTCTTTAGTATTTTTACCTTTTCCTTCGTACTTTAATATACAATAAGATTTATATTCTCCTCTACCTACTCTTCCTCTTAATTGATGAAGTGTTGCTAATCCAAATCTTTCAGCATTTTCAACTATCATAATATTACTATTTGGAACATCTACTCCAACTTCAATTACTGTTGTAGATATTAGTACTTGAATTTCTCCATTTTTAAATTTTTCCATTATAGAATCTTTTTCTTTTGGTTTCATTTTTCCATGCAAATATTCTACTTTATATTCTTTAAATACATTTTTATATTTTTCATAAACTTCTAGAACAGCTTTTGCTTCAATTTCTTCTGTTTCTTCTACTAATGGACATACTATATAGCATTGTCTTCCTTCTTCTAGATGTTTTTTTACAAATGCATTTATTCGTTCTTCCATATCCTTAGTTACTGCATATGTATCTATTTTCTTTCTGTTTGGAGGAAGTTCATCAATAATTGAAATATCTAAATCTCCATATAATATAAGTGCTAAAGTTCTTGGAATAGGTGTTGCTGTCATAACTAAAACATCAGGATTTTCACCTTTATTATTTATTTTACTTCTTTGTTTTACTCCGAACCTGTGTTGTTCATCTGTAATAACTAATCCTAAATTTTTAAATATAACACTTTCTTCTAATAAAGCATGTGTTCCAATAATTATATTTGTTTCTCCAGTTTGCAAATTTTCTAATATCTGTTCTTTTTCCTTTTTCTTTAACCCACTTACTAAAAGTTCACATTTTATATTAAATTTGTTTAGTATTTTTTTATAATTTTCTAAATGTTGTCTAGCAAGTATTGCAGTCGGAGCCATTACTGCAACTTGATACCCTGATTTAACTGCCTTATATGCAGCTATAATCGATATAACCGTTTTCCCGAGAACCTACATCACCTTGAAGCAATCTATTCATTGGTTTATTTGATTCCATATCCTTATCAATTTCCTCTAGAACTCTTAATTGTGCATTTGTTAGTTTAAATGGTAATTCATTTATTACATCTGACATTTTTATTTTTTTATCAAAAATTATTCCATTCTTATCTTCACTATATTTATTTTTTATATTTAGTAAAGCCAATTGCATAACTAATAATTCTTCGAAAACCAATCTTTTTCTTGCTTTGTTATAGCTTTCAAAATCCTCTGGAAAATGAATTTGTTCTATTGCAGTATTTAGTTCTTCTACACTGTATTTATCTAATATATATTGTGGCAAAGTTTCTTCAAATTCACCTTTAACTTCTTTTAATCCATTTTCGATTATTTGTCTTATTACATTTTGTGATAATTCATAAGTTAATGGATATATTGGTATAATTTTACCAGTATTTTTGCTTGTTGCTTCACTATCAAAGACTGGAGAATTCATTTCAATATAACCTATTCGCGTTTTTGCCTTTCCATAAAACTTATATTTTTCTCCAATTATAAATTTATTCTTTAAATACCTCTGATTAAACCATGTTATTTGGGCTGTACCAGTTTCATCTACAACCCTTAGTTTATATATTGTCATATTTTTTCTTATTCTTGCTTCTGACATTCTTGATGTACATACCGCTTCAATTAAAACTTCTTCTCCATCTATAACATCTGCTATATTTTTAGGTTTTCCTCTGTCTTCATATGTTCTTGGAAAATAATAGCATAAATCTTCTAATGTATATATTCCGAAGTTTATTTAATAAAGTAGCCCTTGCAGGCCCAACTCCTTTTATATATTTTACATCTTTTTTTAAATCTAACATCTATTACTCCTTTGTTAATTTTAAATTTGACATATTCAAAAATTTGTTTTTCGCTTTTCCTTTATTTTCCTTTTCCAATTATATATTAGTGTTATTTTGTTGTCAATAAGTTTGCGAACATTTTTTCGTGTATGGTTTAACAATCATATTATAATTCATTATTTCATATATTGTAGGGGCGAACTGCGTTCGCCTGTCTTCGAAGAGCGGACGACCACTGGTCGCCCCTACATTTTCTCTTCATTTCTAAATTTATTATAATAATTTCTCCAATTTATATTTAAGTCCTGTATTTCTTTTTTTAGAATCCACATTATTTATCATATATTCTATAGTTTTATCATTACCTAGTAATATTAAAAGTTCTTTTGCTCTTGTTATACCTGTATATAATATGTTTCGTGTAAGTAGCATTGGTATTCCATTTGGTATACACATTATTACTACATCAAATTCACTTCCGTTGAGATTTATGTATTGTTATCGCATAACTATGTTCTAGTTCCTCTAATTCACTAAAACCATACCACGCTGTCTTTTCATCATCAAATACAACTTCAATTTGTTTTGCTTCCTCATCTATTCCGTGAAACTATTCCAAATTCTCCATTAAATATTCCGCTTCCTATTTCAATTTTATCATTTATATTTTTTTCCCAATAAATATCATAGTTATTTTTTGTTTGCATTACTTTATCGCCAACTCTAAAAATTCTATCTCCATAACTTTTTTCATTTTTAACATTTAAATTTAAATTTTGTTGTAATATTTTGTTTAATTCTCTAGTACCTAAACTTCCTTTTTTAGTCGGAGTTAATACTTGTATATTATTAAAAAAATCATAATCTCCATATTTTTTTAATCTTTCTTTGCAAAGAGATACAACATCATATAGCATTTTTTCTTGACTTTTTTCGTTAATTACGAAGAAATCTTTTAGCTTGTTATCATCTTCTTCATTATTTTTATTTATAAAGTTTTCGCCATTATTAACTTTATGTGCATTTGTTATTATTTTGCTTTTTGCTGCTTGTCTAAAAATTTCATTTAATTCAATAACTGTTAAACTTTCTGATTCTATTATATCTTCTAATACATTCCCAGGTCCTACTGATGGAAGCTGATTTGTATCTCCTACTAAAATTAATTTTGTTCCTAAGTATACACCTTTTAATATATAATTCATTAAAGCTGTATCTACCATTGATACTTCATCTATAATTATAATATCTGCATCTATTGGTGCTATTTGTTTTTCTACATCTAGTACCGATTGACTTTCTTCAATCTTTCCAATTTCTAATAATCTATGAATTGTACTAGCTTCTTCCCCTGTAGCTTCAGTCATTCTCTTTGCAGCTCTTCCTGTAGGTGCACATAGTACAACTTTTCTTCCTGCATTTTTGTATATTTCAATAATAAATTTTATAATTGTTGTTTTCCCTGTTCCGGGACCTCCTGTAATAACACAAACATTATTTTCATTTACAGCTTCTATCGCTTCTTTTTGTTTTTCTGATAATTCTATCTTCGTTCTCTTTTCGATTTTTTTAAATTCTTCTTTAAATTTTTTTATTTGTTTTACATTTTTTGCAGCATTTAATGTTAATAGTCCTATTACAACATTTTTTTCACATTGAAAAAGTTCACTTAAATATATCCATTTCTCTTTTTCATTTCGTTCTTCAATTACTATTGAATTCTTTACTTTTAAATTTATTATTGCTTGTTCTATATGCTCTTCTGATACATTTAATAAATCCTTAACAAATTTGATTAAGTTTTCCTCAATAGCACAAGTATTGCCATTATATGTTGCTAAAATCAAGCCATATTTTACTGCGCTTTCTATCCTTTGAATACTATCTACAGCTAGTCCTAACTCCATTGCCATTTTATCTACTTTTTTAAAATCTACACCATAAGTTATTTCTAACAGGATGTATGGATTTTTTTCTATTTCTGAAACCGCATCTTTTCCTATTTTTTCATATACTTTTTTACTATTTGAAGCACTAATTCCAAACTTTTCTAGAAAACCTACTATTTGCCATAGTTCCCATTTTTCATTGAATTCTTGAGAAATTTCTTCTGCTCTAGTAGGTGTTATTCCTTTTATTTGAGATAATTTCGCTGGTTCAAACTTTAATATTGAAAGAGTTTCATCACCAAATTTTTTAACTATCTTGCTTGCAGTTGCAGGGCCAACTCCTTTTATGATACCTCCTGCTAAATAATTTTCTAATGCTTCTAAAGTTTGTGGCATTATTTTTTCGAATGTATCTATTTTAAATTGTTCTCCATAGTCTTGATGTGTAACAAATTTACCAATTAATTTTAAGCTATCTCCTTTATTTATAAATGGTAAATATCCTACTACTGTTGTAATTTCTTCTTCCATTTGAAATTCTGCTACTGTATAACTATTAACTTCATTTTGATATATAATTTCAGTTATTTGACCTTGTATTTCCAATTATTAATCCTTCTTTTTCCTTTAATATTTAATTGTTTTATATCACAAACAGGTATATTATTCAATAAAAAAACATTCTATTTTTTTTAGAATGTTTCTTATATTAATATAGGGGCGATTTTAATCGCCCGCTCATATACATTTATGTTGTTTGAAATTTGTTTTATTTTTGTATTATTTCTTCTCTAATACATTTTCTTTTATTTTTTTATTTATTTCCTTTACGTTTCCTTTGTTAGATGTGAATACAATCATTTGAATTAATCCACCTAAAACTGTTTGAGCTATAAAAGTTAATATTAATATTATAACACCTTCTTTAGATTTAAAAACCCCTTCCTGTAGTATATTTGCTATGTTAAATAATATAAGAAACATCCCAGTATATACTAATATATTTACAGTTTTTTTCATAATAGACATATCAGACATTTCCATTTCTTTAAACTTAAAATATGTTACTATTAAAAAAGCTGCTGATATACTTGAAGATAAATAACCTGCAATTAAACTTCCTGTATTTTCTATTTTCACACAAAATCCTTCTGTTAAATATAACACTATATTTACTATATCAAACACTACTATTCCAACAAGTGCTCCTATTAATGCTAATTTTAAAACATTTTTATTTTTCATTTTAATCACCTCATATATTCAAATATTTTTTTATTTTTGCTACATTTCGTCTTGATACATATGCCTTATTTCCACTTTTGAAATTCACAATTATTGTTCCAATAATCCCTAAATCTAAGTTTTCCACTTCATTAAAGTTAATAATTTCGGAATTTGATATTCTTATAAAAGATGTGTTTTTTAAAGTTTCTTCTAATTCATACATACGATATTTAATGTAATACTTCTTTTGGTCTTTTGTTCGTGCAAAAATTTTGTTGTCCTCTGTATAAAAACTTTCTATTTCTTTTTTATCTAATATGTATACTTTTTCATCTAAAAAACCTATTATTGTATTTGTATTTTCTTCTGTTAAAGAGTTAGCTAACTTTGTTACTTCATTTGTAATTTCTTTTGCATGTATTACTATTTTTGTTTCTTCAATTTCCGGATTTATATTTATTTCTACTTTCAAAAGTATCACCTCTTATGAATTTATTTTAGCATAAATTTAATTTCAAAACTATACTTTTTTAATAATTGGTATTTTTTTGAAAGTAAATGGTAAAAAAGGTGTTTTTTTTGGATAATAATAATTGTTTTAGTATGTCTTTGAAGCACGGACGACCAATGGTCGCCCCTACAAAAAATATTTATGTTCTTTCTATATCCTCAATTAACTCCTTACAATTTTTCCATTTTAAAAAGTGTACTTCTTTATATTCTTTAGTTAAATTTTCCATTATTTTTCCTGTTTCATCCTTAGAATTTAAATCAGTAAATATTATATTGTTTATGTAATCTTCATTATTACATATAATCTTAAATAATAATGAACGTATAAATCCTTCTATTTTATTCTCTTCATCTTTAGCTGCTACAATTATATATATCCCATTAGATTTAAGTTTTGTACATACACATAAATAATAAATTTCTTTTATTATTTCAATTAATCCATACATTGCTAAAACCCAAAAAACTCCACTAAAAAAAAAGTTAATCATATTTCCTCCTCTTTCAAAGTATTATATGATTAACTTTTTATTAGTGTCACTAGTAATAATTAAAATTTAATTGTCTCTTCCCATGGTAAATATGGTTTTCCAAAATGTCCATAATTTGTAGTTTTTGTATATATTGGTTCTTTTAATTTTAAATATTCTATAATTCCGTTCGGTGTTAAATTAAATTGATTTTTTATTTTTTCTACTATTTCATCTTCTGAAATTGTATTTGTTCCAAAGGTGTCTATATATACAGAAAGTGGTTCTGTCATACCTATTGCATAAGCTAATTGTAATTCGCATCTTTTTGCATATCCATTTGCTACAACATTTTTTGCAATATGTCTTAACATGTATGCTGCTGACCTATCTACTTTACTCGCATCTTTACCTGAAAAAGCTCCTCCACCATGTTTTGCATATCCACCATAAGTATCTACTATAATTTTTCTTCCTGTTAATCCAGTATCTCCTAAAGGTCCACCTATAACAAATCTTCCTGTAGGATTTACATAGATTTTTGTGTTTTCATCTATATATTTTGAATCAATAACTTCATTTATTACTTTTTCTTTTATTTCTTGTTTTAACTCTTCTAAATCTTTATCTGCATCATGTTGATTTGATATTAAAATTGTTTCAATTCTTTTTGGAACATCATTTTCATATTCAACAGTTACTTGTGTTTTCCCATCTGGTCTTATTCCTTTTATTATTCCATTTTTTCTAACTTCTGTTAATCTTTTTGCTAACATATGTGCCATATCAATTGCAAATGGCATTAAGCTTTTTGTTTCATCACAAGCATAACCAAACATTATACCTTGGTCTCCTGCTCCACCTATATCAACTCCCATTGCAATATCAGAACTTTGTTTTGTAATATTTGTTTCAATCTTACATGTTCTATAATCTATATCAATATTTTCATTGTCATATCCAACTTCATTTAAAACATTTCTTGCAATTTGTTCTGCATCAAAGTTAGCATTTGTTGTAACTTGTCCAGCTATAGTAATTAAATTTTTTGAAGCAAATGTTTCTACTGCGACTCTTGATTCTTTATCTTGTTTTAAACATTCATCTAATATACTATCTGAAATTAAATCACATAATTTATCTGGATGTCCTTCTGTTACACTTTCTGATGTGAATAAATATTTTTTCATTATTATTCCTTCTTTCATTATTTATTGTCTCATATTATATAATATTGTAGAAATAAAAACAAGAAAATTCTATGATTTCCTTTATAATTATATAAATCAAGCTAAAATATTAATTTTTGAAAATGAATTCTCATTTGTCAAAAATTAATTATTTTAGCTTTTTAATTTTTACTGAAAATTCATTGAATTTTCAGTAAATCGAAATAGTATTTACATTATTTTAATTAAGTACTCGAATATTTATTATTACATTATTTCTTTTTTATGTTTATTCAGAATATTCAACTTGCACATGGAAGTATTAATTCCAATATTTTTACTGAACTATACCCTAAATAATTAACATGTAAAATTTTTTTCAAAAATTGCTTAAAATTGCTTGTAATGTAAAAAAATATATGTTAAACTATTAGATAGTCAGTTTATTTTTCGTTTAGGAGGTGCTAATAAAATGGCAAAATGTGAAATTTGTGATAAATCTGTAAACTATGGTAATCAACTTAGCATAACTCGTTCACATATAAGCAAAAGAACTTCAAGAACTTTTAAACCAAATTTAAGAACAGTAAAAACTATTATAGATGGTCAACCAAAAAAAATAAAAGTTTGTGCTAAATGCCTACGTGCAGGTAAAGTAACAAAAGCATAATAAAAAAATAGGTGTTACACCTATTTTTTTATTATGTAAAAATTATTTTACACCAAATATTAATTTTATAAAACCTCTCAAGAATTTAGGAACTTTTTTTACAACTATTGTCATATTTACCACACTCTCCTTTATTGTTTGATTCATTTTATAAATAGAAATTTTTGTTCAACAGCATAACCATGCTAAACCTACGCATACTACTACACTTCCAATTATAAAAAGCCAACCAGATAATGGAAGTAAAATTACTAATAAAATACCAATTCCAAATCCTATTAAGCATATAGCTAATGTTTTTTTAAATAAGTTTAGCATAATAAACTGTTCCCTACTTTCTTTTAAATCTTACTATAATATATTAAAATTTTAGAAAAAAGGTGATTATTATGAAAACTAATAAAGAACATATTGAAATAATTGAACAATTAAAAAAAGTATATCCAGATGCTAAATGTAGTTTAGACTTTACTACTCCATTTGAATTAGGAATTAGTGTTATGCTTTCTGCTCAATGTACAGATGCAAGAGTTAATATTGTAACATCATCTCTTTTTAAGAAATATAACACTCCTATCGATTTTGTAAATATTGATTTAGATGAATTAGAAAAATTGATATTCCCATGTGGTTTTTATAAAGTAAAAGCAAAAAATATAAAAGCTTATGCAGAAAAAATTTTGAATGAATTTAATGGTGAATTGCCTTCTGATATAGACAAACTAATGACACTTCCTGGCATTGGAAGAAAAAGTGCTAATGTTATTATGCTTGAAGCTTTTAATAATCCATTAGGAATTGCTGTAGATACACATGCTAAAAGAATTAGTAATAGATTAGGTTTATCTTCTGAAAAAGACCCACTTAAAATTGAACAAGATTTATTAAAATTATATCCAAAAAAATATTATAAAGATATAAATCATTTGTTAGTATGGCATGGTCGAAACACGTGCACTGCTAGGAATCCTAAATGTGACTTGTGCCCTTTATCTTCTTTTTGTTCTTTTTACATTGACAAACAAAATATTTAATTATATATTTGAAGTATATTAAATATTTTACTTAAGGAAGGTGTTTTTATGTTAAAATCTAAATTGAAATTATTTTTATTCTTATTTTCCATTTTAATTATATTAAATTCTATTGTATTTGCAACCGATATTTCTACAGCTGAAACCAATATCACAAACAATGGTGATATTTATATAGAAAATAAAGAATCCACTGAAATTACAAAAATGATTTTAGGAAACGCCTTTATTTCAACGAAAGATTTTGTGCTTTCTCCTTATGAAGAAGGCGGAATAATCACTGGAGATTTATTTATTATATCAGATAATGTTACTTTGAAATCTGATGTAACATATACAGATGATAACAAAGTCGAAACAGTAAATATATCTTCAAAAATATTTGGTAATGCTTTTATAATTACGGATAAATTTGTATTAGAACCTGGTTCTTCTATCGAAGGAGACTTATATATTATAGCCAAAGAAGTAGAAATTGGACAAAGTGCTGTAATTTATGGAAATGCATTTATTTCTTCTGATAAGGTTAATTTATCTGGTCAAATTGCTGGAAATACATATGTAACTTCTGAAGAATTTACTATGACATATAATGGACTTATTCTTCAAGATTTATATTTAGCATCACAAAGAGCTAATTTATCTGGTATAATCAGAAGAAGTGCTTTTTTAGAATCAAATGATATTATTACAAATTCTGATTTTATAGTATATAGTAATTTAAATGCAGAGTCAAAATCAATTGAATTATCTGGAGAAGTAAAAGAAAATGCTAAATTAGTAGGAAAAAATATAAAATTTGGTTCTAATGCTTCTATACTTGGTAATTTAGATTATTCTACAAAAAATGAATTAGATATATCTGCTGAAATAGTTTCTGGCGAAACTAACTTTTCAAAATTAAGTAGTTTTAATTTTGAAAAAATACTTTCTAAAATAATTGTTTTTGCTAGTTTAGTTATTTATTGTATTGTTTTTTACTTAATTGTAAAAAAATTCTTTAATAACTTTATGGACAAACTATCAAACTTTAAAGTTTTAGATATTTTAAAATTCTTAGGATTAGGCATTTTAACTTTTGTAGTTTTACCTTTAATAATCGCCTTATTATTATTTATTAGAGTAGGCTCGTTACTTGCATTTATAATTTTAGCAATTTATATATTACTTTTAAGTTTATCTATCCCTACTTTTATAACTGGATTGTCAGAATTTATAAATTCTAAATTCGGCAAAATTCCTAGTTGGTTATATGTGATTATTCTTTCTGGAATTTTGTATGGATTAAGTTTTATTCCTTATGCAGGCTCAATAATTGTTTTATTAGGAATAATATTAGGAATTGGAATGATTATAAAAAAATTAAAATAAATTGTAGGGGCGACGTCCTCGACGACCCGTAAAACATCAACGAAAAAGTAGAACTTTAGTATTACATAAAAAAGCGTTGCCCATAATAAATATGGTCAACGCTTTTGCTTTAGGTTTACTTAACCTTATATTCCGCTGGAATATTGAGGTCCTTGAAACTTTTAAGTGAATATAAAACTCGGTAAATTTCGCATTTACTTCCTAATTGCTTTTGAATTGTTTGCAAAACCCATGTTGAGTTCTTTACACTTGTTTTTTCAGCTCTTACAGTTAAATCTTTCGAAGTTGCCAAACTTTTCGTAAGACGTTCCTTTTCATCAGGAGTATTAGTGATTATCTCCTCTTCTCCATCAGATACAATAGTAGAATAGTATTTTTCATCATCATTAAAAATCATATATCCCTGATAGATTTTATTTGGATTTAATCTATTTATTTTGCTTATGCCATACTCCATTAAAAAGTTTTGTAATGCCTCATTTCGGAAATAAACATACCTTTTTTGAATTGATCCACCAGAAAGTCCTATTGTACCATTTTTTATACTTTCACCTTTGGGCACTACATAACAATGCTTAAGACGAATTGAAGGCTCCATACCTTTTTTATACCTTAACCAAGATGAACCTTTTTTATCGATAACATAGTACATTTTATGTTCAATATCATTTTCATCTTTTTGAATCGCTTGGCATTTTATTCTACCATTAGGTGTAATAAAAGCTTCCCATCCATTGCCACGGACATAATTTTCAGAAAATTCTTCAACCTTTATACTGTTTGTTTGAACAAATTTTCCTTCTTTTATAGTTATTTCTAAAACTGCCATATAAATTACTCCTTATAATATTAAATCACTTTGTAATTATCAGGGATTTCAATTTGGGTATAATTTTCCTTAGAATATAAAATACGGTATTCTGTTACTTTATCTTCATTCCAGGTTTTAACGTGTTTTATAACCCATGTAGCATCTTTTACCTCGAACATTTCTTCCAATTCAAATGCATTGCAATTTGGAAATCTCTCCTTAAGTTCTTCCGTGTTACCCCAAACTTCACCTATTTTTTCTTTGGTTCCATCTGTAATTATCTCACAAAATGTTCCAATATCAGGTATAACATCTCCTGAAGTCTCAAGATTATTGCAATGTGCATTTCTGACAGAATATATCGTATTAGGGTCTAATTTTTTTATTCCGCCATTTATGCCATATTTGTTTTGGAAGTCTTGCAGTCCCACACTTCTGAAAAATGCAACTCTTTTAGTAATGGGACCATCCGAAAGGAAAATAGTTCCGTTTTCAAGACCTTTTTTCCTATCCGTTATGTATCCTTCTTTCAATACTTTTGTTACTTTATCTACTTCAATGTAAGTAATTGTAAAGTAACCTGCTGTGGTTATGGTGTAGTGAATTATTTTATCTTCCTCAACAGTCCGACAGAAGATTCTACCACTTCTTTCAATGTAACATTCCCAGCCATTTCCTTTTACAGTATAATTTTTGAATTCTGTTACATTTAAACCATTTGTACCTGTAAAGCAGCCATTTTTCAAAGTTATTTCTAAAAAACTTCTCATAACTTCCTTTCCCTAGGCCAACGCTTAAAATTGGCTTTCGTTCCCAAAACATAAAGATTGGCAAATTCTTTATATTTCTTGCTCTGTTAGCGGGGCTCCATTTTAATATTATTTTTTCTGCAACATTAAAAAGAGGTGTCATAACAGTTTCTTAGAAAAAATGTTAAGTAAACCTATGAGATAACCAAATGGTCATCTTTTTTTCAATGTGCAATTAAGCGTGTTAACATAATAACATATTTTTAAGAAAAATGCAAATATTTATGTGAGAATTTGGAATAAAAAAACGGACGACCAATGGTCGCCCCTACATCTTTTGCAATTAATTTTATGCCTTCATTTCTTCAATTGCTTTTTTGAAATCATCTGCAGAAATAATTGCACTTCCTGAAACTAGTATATCAGCTCCTGCTTCTTTTACTAAATTTGCAGTTTCTTTATTTACTCCTCCATCAACTTCAATATATGTATCTAAATTATTTTCTTTTAAATATGCTTTTAATTCTTTTACTTTTTCTACTGTTTCTGGAATTAGCTTTTGTCCACCTTTTCCAGGTTCAACAGTCATTATAAGTACCATATGCAGAAGTGGTAAAAACTTCTTTATTTTTTCAATACTTGTTTTTGGTTTTATTGATATTGCAGGTTTTATATTATTTTCTTTAATATAATTAATAAATTTAATTACTTCTTCATCATCCTTACATGCTTCATAATGAAATGTAATTATATTTGGATTAAATGGTATATATTTATCTATATTTGATTGAATATCCTCAACCATAAAATGTACATCTAATGGTATATTAGAAATTTGTTTTATTGTATTTGTATATTCAAACATTATTTCTTCAGTATTCTTTTCTACAAATTTGCCATCCATTATATCTATATGATAATAATCTGTTCCTGCAACTTCTAAATCATAAAATGTTTTTGTTGCATTTTCTTTTTCCACAGTTAAAATTGAAGTTGAAATTTCTGCCATTTTAATTACTCCTTTTATTATTATATTTTAATCAATTGTTATTGAGCCATCATTTAAATTGAAACTACGTTCAGCCTTTTTATTTCCGTCAATTTTTACTTTTACTGTAACTGTACCTTTTGCATCAATTCTTATAGATTCATTAGTGGACGCTTTACTTACTGTTCTTGAATCAACTTGTTCACCATCAACTTCAACTACTAAATTAACAGATTCTGCTACTACTTCATTTCCTTCTGCATCATATAATGTTTCATATCCTGTAAGTGATTTTACATTAATATTTATTGTTCCAGATTTGATTTCCTCAAACTCATTTACTGTTATTGTAATTTCTGTTTCTTTATCTACAACACTGTTTGCTGTTATGCTTTGACTTACTACAACTCCATTTGGTTTGCTTGAATCACTAGTTTTTGAAGTACTTTTCCATTTTAATTTTGCATCTGAAATTGCTTTTTTAGCCTCTGCCTCGGTTTTTCCTGATAAATCTGGTACTGTTACTTGTTCTATCCCTGAGCTCACAGTTATAAGAATTTCTTCTCCTGCCATAATTTCTTCATTTTCTTGATATTGTTGTTTTATAACATACCCTTCTTCTACTTCATCACTAAATTCTTCTTCTACTTTTACAGTTAATTTTGCTTTTTTCAATGCCTTAGTTGCTTCATCTTTTTTTAATCCAATTACCTTTGGAACAGTTGTCATTTCTTGTCCTAAGCTAACAGTTATAAGGATTTCTTGATCTTTTTGAATTTTAAAATCTTCTTGATATTTAGGTTTTTGAGAAATAATTTTTCCTTTTTCTATTTCTTTATCATGTTTTTCTTCTTTTTTTATCGTTAATTCTAACTCTTCAGCAATTTTTTCTGCTTCTTCCCAAGTTTTTCCTACGAAATCTGGAATTGGTATTTCAGTGTTTCCTTTATTTTTAATTCTATCAACTAATTCTATGATTGATGTAGCTAATAAAAATGTCACAACTAATACTAGTACTGCTATACCTGTCATTGCAGCAACTTTTACTATAGGATGTTTTTCAAAATATTGATTCATTTTTGCAAATTTACCCGTTTTCTTTTCAGGTTCTTTTGCATGTCTATTATTGCCTTTTTGTATTTCGCTTATATCTATTTTTTTTGTTTCATCTAGAATTCCTGTTGATAATTTATTTACAAATTTTCCATCTGGATTTTTTAATGCATTATTTAAATCATTTATCATTTCAGTTGCTGAATTATATCTTTGATTTGCATCTTTTTGTAAAGCTTTTAAAATTATATCATTTACACTAGATGGTAAATCTGGGTTAATTGTACATGGTGGAACAGGTTCTTCTTGCATATGTTTTAATGCTACAGAAACTGGTGTATCTGCATCAAATGGAACTTTTCCTGTTACCATTTCATACATTACAACTCCTAATGAATATAAGTCAGATTTTGCATCTGTTATACTACCTCTTGCATGTTCAGGTGAAAAATAATGTACTGAACCAATTGTTGTTCCGAATGCAGTCATTGTTGAATTCGATACTGCTTTGGCAATTCCAAAATCAGTTACTTTTGCAACTCCCTCTTCTGTTATTATAATATTATGTGGTTTTATATCTCTATGAATAATATTCTTTTTATGAGCAGATTCTAAGGCTGATGCAATTTGTGTTGCAACTTTTAATGACCATCTCCAGCCTAATTTTCCATCTTCAACAATTATTTCTTTTAATGTTTTTCCTTTTACTAATTCCATTACTATATAATGTAAGTTTCCATCTTGACCTACATCATAAACAGAAACTATATTGGGATGAGTAAAACACGCTATAGCTTGAGCTTCAACATTAAAACGTTTTATAAATTCTTCATCTGTTGTAAATTCATCTCTTAATATTTTTACTGCAACATCTCTTTTTAGCACATGGCATTTAGCTCTATATACTGTTGCCATTCCTCCATTACCTATTTTTTCTATTAGTTCGTATCTGCCTCCAAGAATTTTACCTTCTAAATTCATAACTATACCTCTCCTACTTTAGTTTTTTATTATAACAGTTGTTATATTGTCATATCCTCCAAGTTCATTTGCTTTTTTTATTAGTTCTTCTTCAGGATTTAATTCGTTGCTTTTTATTATGTTGTAAATCTCTGCCTCTTTTAACATATTAGTTAGTCCATCTGAACAAAGTACTATAATATCATCTGGTAAAAAGTTCTTATATAATACATCTGGTTCAGCATATGTTTCACATCCTAATGCTTTCATAAGCATATTTTTCTTAGGATGTTCCTCTGCCTCTTGTTTAGTTATTTTTCCATCTTTAACTAATTCTTGAACATAACTATGGTCAGTTGTAATTCTTCTTATAATATTTTTTCTTATTCTATAAGTTCTACTATCTCCAATATGTCCAATATATGCTTTATTCATATATATTAAACATATTTCCAGTGTAGTACCCATTTGATCTAGATTTTCATTTTCTCTAGCTTTTTCAAGAACAATCATGTTTGCATATTCCATGGCACTTTTGATTAAGTTTAAAATTTTTTCTTTGTCATCTTTTACATCATTAAAATTGTTCTCTATATAATTACTTGCTGCAACAACTGCGAGTTTGCTTGCAACTTCTCCACCATTATATCCACCCATACCGGTCAGCTAATATGTATAAATTTAACTTAGGCGAAACATAATAACAATCTTGGTTTATTTCTCTTGCTTTTCCGACATCGGTTTTCGCAAAGATTTTCATTTATTCACCTCTTTTTTTCTTAATTGCCCACAAGCAGCATCTATATCTGAGCCTAATTCTCTTCGAATTGTAGCAACTATTCCTTTTGAATTTAAATAATCTCTAAATTTAATTATATTTTCATTTGTACTTTTTGCAAATTTACCATTCTCTATTTTATTTATA
This sequence comes from Clostridia bacterium, assembly GCA_017437145.1. Taxonomy (GTDB): domain Bacteria; phylum Bacillota; class Clostridia; order TANB77; family CAG-508; genus CAG-452. The sequence goes on from JAFSBT010000003.1 coordinate 348,028, forward strand.
GGAATTAAATTAACATGACATAGAACACCTTTTAGTAGTTTTACAAGTTCTTTTGCGTCATCTAAATTATCATTATTTTCTTTTGCTAATGCATATTCAAAAGATATTCTTCTATTAGTTTTTTCTATATAATATCTACATGCTTCCATTAATTTTTCAATATTATACACATCATTTACAGGCATCATACTACTTCTTTTTTTATCTGAAGCTGCATGCAAAGAAATTGATAATGTGCATTGTAAATTCTCATCTGCTAATTTATATATTTTAGGAACTAACCCACTTGTAGATAAACTTATATGTCTTGCTCCCATATTTATACCTTTTTGATTATTAAGTAATTTTATTGCTTGCATAACATTATCATAATTATCTAATGGTTCACCAATTCCCATGAAAACTAAATTAGAAATTTTTATATTTTCATCTCTTTCTATAGCCAATAACTGTTCAACAATTTCTCCTGCCGTAAGATTCCTTATAAATGGAACTCCTGTTGATGCACAAAATTTACATCCCATTTTACATCCAATTTGTGTTGAAACACATATTGTTTTTCCATGTTTATATTCCATAAGAACTGATTCGATTGCATTTCCATCTAAAACATCAAACAAATATTTTTTTGTTCCATCTTTTGATTCTTGTTTTGTAATAATATTAAACACATGCAAATCAAATTTTTCTTTTAGCTTGTCTTTAAGCTCTTTAGATATATTAGTCATATCATCAAAATTTGTTACATTTTCTTTGAAAATCCACTGAAAAATTTGCTCTGCTCTATATGGCTTTTCGCCTATTTCTACCATTAAATTTTTTAAGTTATCTAAATTATAATCTTTAATGTTTTTTTTCAAAAAATCTTACCTCTTACATTTCTTTTTTTACTATATCCATAACTTTTTGTACAGTTTCTTCCAAAACTTTATTTTCAAGAACGTAATCATACATTCCTATTTTAGCTTCTTCATACTCAAATCTTGTCAATCTTGAAAGAATTTTTTCCTTGTCATCTCCACGTTGCAATAATCTTTCTATTAGTTCTTCTTTTGGAACTTTCAAAAATATAGTAACTATTTTTATATCCTTTTTTAATAAGTTTATTAAATTTTCTGTTCCATTAACATCAATATCTTTAACTATAATTTTACCACTTTGAATTTTTTCATTAAGAATTTTTTTTGATGTACCATAATAATGTCCATAATGTTTTGAATATTCATAAAATTCTTCTTGTCCTATTTTTTCTTCAAATTCCTCAGTTGTAATAAAATTATAAATTTCTCCATCAACTTCACCTGGTCTTGGCTCTCTATCTGTATATGATGGCATTGTTGTTATATTATCTAATCTTTTTATCAATTCTTTTTTTACTGTATCTTTTCCAGCTCCAGTTACTCCAGATAATAAAATTAGCATGGTTTCACCTTACCTTCTGCTATTTCGTTAGCAGCTAATGTTACTGTAGATCTTTCTTTTACTTTTGTTAAAACTGGCTCTCCCTTTGAAATTTGTCTTGCTCTTTTTGATGTAATTATTACTAATTGAAATCTGTTTTCTATTACATCTAATAAACTTGTTACTGTTGGTTTAATTATCATTTCTATTACTCCCTTTCTTATTAATTAAACATCATCGTCTTTTGATAAATCTTTATCTATTCTTCCAGCGATTGTTTCTGGTTGTACTGCTGATAAAACTATATTACCTGAATCCATTATAATAACTGCTCTTGTACGTCTTCCAGAAGTAGCATCAATTGCCATTTTAGCATCCTTTGCTTCTTGTACCATTCTTTTTATTGGAGCAGAATCTGGACTTACTATTGAAATTATTCTGTTAGCTGCAACTATATTACCAAATCCTATGTGTATTAACTGCATTTAACTAATCTCTCCTTTACTCTATATTTTGTATTTGTTCACGAATATTTTCTATTTCTGTTTTTATATCAACTACTAAATTTGTTATTTCTAAATTATTAGCTTTTGAACCAATTGTATTTGTTTCTCTGTTCATTTCTTGTATTAAAAAATCAATTTTTTTACCAATTGCAATATCTGAATCTAGCAACCCTAAGAATTGAGAAATATGACTTTTTAATCTTGTTATTTCCTCTTCTACAGAACATTTATCAGAATATATAACAACTTCTTGTGCTAATCGTGCTTCATCTACTACATTAGTTTTTAAAATATCTTTAATTCTCTTTTCCAATTTTACTATATATTCATCTACAAGTCCAGTAGAAATAGCAGAAATTTTCTTGATTTTTGCTTTTATTATTTCAATTCTTTCTACTAAATCTTTCTTTATTTTTTCACCTTCATTTGTTCTCATTTGTACAAAATTATTAATTGCATCTTTTAAGCATATTTCTAACTCATTCCATAAAAGCTCTTCATCATCTTCTTCTAATTTTATTGTAAATACTTCTGGTAATTTTGTCACTTCCATAACACTTACATTATCAATTATATTTGCATCTTGAGCTAATTTTTTTATTTCTTGAACATATAATTTTGCTAATTCTGTATTAATTTTTATACTTTTACCTTTTTCACTATTATTTGTAAAACTTATAAATACATCTATTTTTCCTCTACTAACTGAATTTGTTATAACTTTTTTTACTTTCTCTTCTAAAAATCCTATAGCTCTTGGAATCTTTATATTTACATCATTAAATCTATTATTTACAGATTTTATCTCAACTAGATATTCTCTTGAATCATTTTCATATTTGCTTCTTCCAAAGCCTGTCATGCTTTTTATCATATTACTTTTTCTCCTTTTTTTCAGTATTTTTAGTTTTTACTTCTTTTTTTTTAGTCTCTTTTTTCTTTGTACTTTCAGTGCTTTTTTTCTCACTATTTTTTGTTTGATTTGTTGTACGAGTTTTAGTAGTTGCATCTTTTTTCTTTTTAGTTGTAGAAACAGACTTCTTCTCAGTATTAGTTTTCTTTTTAGTTTTTTCTTTATCTATATTTTCTTTATTCTTTTGTTCCATAATTGTCTTTAATTTATCTTGACTTTCTTTTTTTGTTATTTCTTGCAAATCATTATTTTGTCTTAGATATATATTTTTTTCTCTTTTATATATTATTAGGCATTTTATTAAGTAATATATACATACATATAATCCTGAAATTTTGAACCACATAGGAATTTCAAATTTTAATATATTTTTTAGAAAAAGCGTAACCAATGAAATAACAAATGTTTCTATTCCATATAAAGCAATATATCCATTATCTTTTTTATATGCACATTCAAATAATATAATAGCTATTAATAGACTAACCATTGACGCTATCTTATAGTAATTTATAAACATCTCTTCTTTCAACATACTTTTTCCGAGTATTATGCCTGTAATATATATTATAAAAATTATACAAAAAATTAGATTTGTAAAAAGCTTTTTCCTATATTGTTTTTTTATATTTTCTGGAACTTCTGTTAAGATATTTATGTGTTCTTCCATTTTTTCTATAGTACTTTTTCTCATTTTTTTATTTTTTTCCTCCTATGTCACCTAATTCATACATTATTATACTTGTTAAAGCTAATGCTACAGTTTCTGTTCTTAAAATCCTATTTCCTAATGTTATAACTTTAGCACCATTTTCTTTTAAATAATTAACTTCTTCAGTTGTAATTCCACCCTCTGGACCTATTATTATTCCTATTTTTAAATTTTCTTTATTTTTTAAATTTCTTAATTCTGTCTTTAAAAAATTTTCTTTTTCTCCTTCATATGCTAGCAATACTATATCATAATTTGATATTAAATTACAAATTTTTTTAATATTTGTAACTTCTTTTATTTTCGGTATTAAATCTCTTCCACTTTGTTTTGCTGCAACTTCACTAATCTTTTGCCATCTTTCTACTTTTTTTATTGAAGATTTTGAATCCAACTTAACTACACATCTATCCATTTCAACTGGTACAATTTCTTTTGCTCCAAGTTCAATTGATTTTTGAATTATAAGTTCCATTTTATCTGCCTTTGGAAGCCCTTGAAATATATGTATTTCTATATTAGATTCAGCCTCTGACTCTTTTTCTTTTAAAATTATGCATTCTATATTATCATTATTTATATTTTTTATTCCACATATATAGTTCTTAGTTGTGTCAGTATCACATACTTCTATGTCGTCATCAACTTTTAATCTTAATACATTTTTTATGTGATTAACATCTTCACCAATTATTGTAATTTTTTCTTGTTCTATTTGTTCTTCTTTAACAAAAAATTTAGGCATTTCATCCCCCTTAAGAATGCGGGCGGACACAGGGCCCGCCCCTACATTATTATTTCTATTTTATCTCCGTCTTTTAAATTATATTTTTCTCTAAAATTAACATTAGATACTATTTCAATTATATTGATTGGTTGAGTTCCTTGTTCGTTTTCATTTGCTTTGGTCCTTAATATATAAGCCTTGTCACCTAAAACACTACATTCTTTTACTAAGACCTCTTGTGTTCCTCCATATTCATTTGGACTAAATTTTATTACATCTGTTCCTAATAAATATTTACGTTTCACATCTATATTTAATGTTCCTTCAAAAAGTTCCATTTCCATTTTTTTATAAAAAATTTTTTTTATTTTTTTTACCCAGCTACTCGCCTCTCCTAATCCTGAAACTACTTGTCCTTCTATGATCATTTTTACTCCTTTAACTATATAAGCATCATTAATTCCTTTTATTTTTAAAAAAAGAAATAATTCTTTTATACCATTTATCTTTATTAATAGTTACTAAATCTGTGCATTCATTATTAGTACAATATGTTATCATATTTTTCTTAAATAATTTATCGTAACTGTATCTTTCTTCTATTATCTTTTGTTCTTTTTCTAATATCTTTTCTTTTTCTGTTTTATCACATAAAAAATCTCTATATATAAGAGATAAAATCACTATAGTTTCCTTTTTTAAAATATTTAAATTCTCTAAACCTTTTATCTCCTTATTATATGTTGTAGACTTATTATCATTTATAATCTTCTGAAAACTATGTGGTATCTTTTCTACTAATTCTTTTGGCATCAAATTCAAAATTTTATCAACTTCATAAAAAGCTTCCCCAAAGTTATCTTCCATAAAATCCTCTTCCTTTGTTTATCTTGTATTTTCATCTTTATTTTTTTGCTTATCAAACTCACTAATAGTTTTTGAATTTTTTCCTCTTATCATATCAAAAAACTTAAACAACTTTCCTTTAATACCTTCATATTCTGGTTGTCTTATAGCTACCTCTGTGCATCTCCTTAAATCTTGAAGCCACTTTTCTGTATCATTTTTTTGATAATCTCCAGAGTTTATTGTTTCATGATTTCTTTCCTTCATCCTATCATCCATTTGTATTGAGTTTATTGTATTCGTGTTTTTATTCACTGAAACATGTCCTAATACATATTTAGGATTTAATCTTGGCTGTGAAGAATCCGTTAAAATAATTTCTCTATTATTATCTACTAATGCTTTTTTAGGTATTCCAACTAAAATTATATCAACATCGTCTATACCCATATAGTTTTTATAATTTGCTCCTTTGCAAATTTGTCTTATCGCTTCTCCTGGTCTATTATAAAAACTAATATTTTTATCTAAAGTGGTTTGTATATTTTTATAATCTATGCTCTCATGTGCTCCTGAAGACAAGTGTCCAGTCAAATTTATTCCTTCTTTTTTAATTACTGCACCACTAACACTTCCCCCTGTTCTATGTATTCCTACTTGTAATTCATCATTAGTAAATAAATCTAATAATTCACTTATCTGTTGAGCTTGTTCCATTCTTATAGTCTCAATCTCAATTTTTGATAATTGACCATTAGTATTTAATTTTTTTGATTTTTCATTTATACATAATAATTGTTGAATATCTATATACTTTATCTTTTTTTCTGAATATAACTGAAGTATTTTTCTACCAAAATCTTCCCCAAATCTATTATTTAATTCTCTAATTCCCAGTTTTTCTGCAAATTCATTTAAAGCTACTTTTTCTTCTTTTTCTAAGTTTCCCAACGAATCAATCAATAACCTATCGACAAATTCAGCACTACATTCTACTTCTTCAAGAAAATCCATAAATACATCTAAGTCACCTTTTTTGTATGCCATTTGATATGCACTTATAAAATTCTGGTCTTTATTTATCAATTTTGCATATTTATCTTTTTGTTTTAATATATACCTATCACTTTTTTTCTTTTGTTGTGCCATAGTTCCTCCATATATTTTTTTATCATTATAAAACTATACATATAATTTTATAATTGCATTTTCAATTTCTGTTTCTTTATTTTTTATAACAATTATATCTTCATTATCATTTATTTCTGAATATTTACAAACAATCTCTTCATTAGGTTTAATTTCATTTTTGTATGATATTTCAATATTGTTAAATTTTTTATTATTATAAACTTCCTCTGGTAAAGTTTCATAAGCAAAGTCTAAATAATTTAAATTATTTACATGATGATTAGTATCTATATCTCTTCTTTGAACTTTATAGTTAAACTCATTTTCATAACTTTCTGCTTCTTTAATTTTTGTAAATTTATAATTAGAAAAAACCTCTTCCTCATGTATTGTATGTAGCCTAACAAATCTATCCTCTACTTTTTTCGCTGTTTTATTTTTAACATCCATCAAAATCCATCTTGAAGTTGCTATTGCTATTTTTTCACCTTGTTCATTTAAAATTTCAAAATCACGATAATAATATAATTTATCTATTTTTCTTACCCATGTTTTTACAATTATATCCTCATTATATTTAGGTTTATTTATAACATTAAGCTTCCAGTTTGTTATTATCCAACCTAAATTTTCTTTTGCAAGTTCTTCTAGGCCACACCCCATTTCATCTGAATGCATTCCCGCTATTTTTTGCAAATATTTTAAAATACTTTTATCTGTAGCTTTTCTATCTTCTCCAATATCATAATATTCAACTTTAAAAATTCTTTCAAATTTAGACACTTCTCATTACCTCTTTTCTGATTTGAATTATATCATACTTTTATTTTTTATAGCAAGTTTTTATAAAATTTGCTTTTTTATGTAAATTATGTTATACTATAATAGACAAAAAAAAATAGAAGGAGGATTACATCATGGTAATCGCATTTGTCACTTTTCTCCTCGCCCGCGTGGGCATCAACCTCACACTTAATTGGGTAATTGGCAACTCTGTTGCTATATATACCCTTTTGGCCTTACTTATTTTTGGAGGTCTGGCGATGACTTTAATCCCTGGCTCGGGAAATCGCCCCTCACCCTTCAGAAGATGGGGATGGCTCTGCTTTGTAGCTGCGGTGCTTGGCTACGTTGCAGTAAGTGTGTTAGCGCCTTTCACTCAGACTGTATCCATTGTCCTTGCGATTCTGGTTGCAGTTGTGGTTCTTGTAATCTCTAAAAGAGCAATCTTTAGATGGTTGCATAACCACGGTGAAATACCTTCTTGGGCAACGTGGATTTTGAGACTTATTTAACAGTCTCCCCTCGTTTCTCCCCAAGGATCCCCTCGCGGGGAAAGAAAGTCTTAACTATACAGGTCTCATTTGCCATAATAGTGAGGCTTTCTTTTTTTGGTATATAGCAACCTCTTAAAATCAAAAAAAGAAGACCATTTCATAGATTTGTAATTCTACAAAAAGGTCTTCACTTAACTTACACACATATCTATTTATACTATTATTTTTTGTAAATCATATAACTCATTTTCCTTGTTTAAAGCCTTTAATTCATTCTTCTTGTTTTTTAAATTATCTTTTGCAACTGTCATTAAAAGTTTTATTCTATTAGTTTGATTAGTTTCGCTTGCTCCTGGATCATAATCAACTGCAGCTATATTTGCATCCATATATTTATTTCTAATAGCTTTTATAACTCCTTTTCCAACTATATGATTTGGTAAACATGCAAATGGTTGTAAACAAACTATGTTATTTATCCCTTCTTGCATAAACTCTACCATTTCTGCTGTTAGCAACCATCCTTCTCCAGTTTGGTTTCCAGTTGATAAAATATCTTCCACTTCAATTGCTAATTTATTTATATCACAAGGTTTTAAATATCCTTTATTAGATCCTTCCAATGCCTTCTTATAATCTTTTTCAATTATATCAACAAAATTTAAAACAACACTATAAATATTAGCTTCCATTTTTGATGATTTTAATAATTTGTATTTTTCAATGCTATTTTTTATCACATATTTAACAAATCCCATCAGTTCTGGCATGACAACTTCTGCGCCTTCTTTTTCTAATAATTCTTCTGTATAGTTGTTTCCAAATGGATGATATTTAATTAATATTTCGCCTACAATACCTACTTTTGGTTTTTCTAAACTTTTATTCCACTCTATTTTTTCGAATTCTTCAATTATTTTATACAAACTATTATTAAATTCTTTTGCACCTGATTTACAAACTAATTCCTTGCATTTATTCATCCATTTTCTATATAGCTTATCTGTCTCTCCCGCATTTTTCTCGTATGCTCTGTTTTTATGTAATACTGTTTGAAGTAAATCTCCATATATAACAGCTCTTACAAGTTTTTTTAATAATGGTAAAGTAATTTTAAATCCAGGATTTTTTTCTAGACCAGCAAAACTAAATGAAATTACTGGAACATTTTCAAATCCTGCATCTTTTAATGCCTTCCTTATGAATCCGATATAATTAGTTGCTCTACATCCTCCACCTGTTTGTGATATCATAAGTGCAGTTTTATTAATATCATATTCTCCTGATTTTAAAGCCTCAATCATTTGACCTGTAGTTAGTATTGATGGATAACAAGCATCATTATTAACATGTTTTAAACCAACTTCTACTGTATCCATCGTACACTCTTTTAATACTTTTACATTATATCCAGCAGAATTTAATACCGCTTCTAAAAGTTCAAAATGAATTGGGGCCATTTGTGGTATTAAAATTGTATAATCTTTCTTCATTTCTTTAGTAAATATTTTTTTATCAATTTCATATTTTTCATCATTTTTATTTTCTATATTGCATCTATTGTTCATACTTGCTATTAAAGAACGTATTCGTATTCTAATTGCTCCTAAATTATTAATTTCATCTATTTTTATTAATGTGTACATCTTATTATAGCTTGCAAGAATTTCTTCTGCTTGGTCTGTAGTAACTGCATCTACTCCACATCCAAAAGAATTTAACTGTACAAGTTCTAAATTATCTGTTTTACCAACAAAATCCGCTGCAGCATATAATCTTGTATGGAACATCCATTGATCAACAACTCTAATTGGTCTTTTTATACTTCCAAGATGAGAAACACTATCTTCAGTAAGTACTGCTAGCCCAAGACTTGTAATCATTTTATCAATACCATGATTAACTTCCGTATCCAAATGATATGGTCTACCTGCTAATACAATACCTTTTGTACCTGTTTCTTTTAAATAATCTAAAGTTTCTTCACCTTTTCTCTTTATGTCTTCTCTAAATTTATTATATTCTTCTTCTGCTGCTACAATTGCTTGTTTTAATTCTTTAGATGTAAAATTATATTTTTTAAATTCTTCGATTTCTAAAATTCTTTTTTCTAGTCCTTTTTTATTAAATGGTAAAAATGGATTTATAAATTTTATATTTTTCTCTTTTAATTCTTCCATATTATTCTTTAAATTTTCAGAATATGAAATAACTATTGGACAATTAAAATTATTATTTGCGTTTTTATCTTCTTTTCTTGAATACATTATACATGGATAAAATATTGTATCAACACCTTTTTCTATAAGACTTATAACATGTCCATGTGATAATTTTGCAGGGTAACAAACTGATTCTGATGGGATACTTTCCATTCCTTTTTCATATGTTTTTCTATTTGTTTTCTCAGATAATATTACTCTAAATCCTAATTTTGTAAATAATGTAAACCAGAAAGGATAGTCTTCATACATATTTAAAACTCTTGGAATTCCAATTGTACCTCTTGTAGCATCTTTTTCTTCTAATGGTTTATAATTAAATAATCTATCATATTTGTATTGATATAAATTAGGAATATCTTTTTTTTCTTTTTCAATTCCTGCACCTTTTTCACAGCGATTTCCTGATATGAATTTCTTTCCATTAGAAAATTGATTTATTGTTATTAAACACTTATTTTCGCATCCTTTACATCTTGTATGCATTACATTTATTTTTAAATTTTCTATTTCTTCATCTTTTAATATTGTTGATTTATAATTTTCTATATTTTTTATTTCAAATTTTTCTTTCGCTATTAAAGCTATACCATAAGCTCCCATAAGTCCTGCTATATCTGGTCTTATTACCTCTTTTCCAACAATCATTTCAAAAGCTCTTAAAACTGCATCATTATAGAATGTTCCCCCTTGTACAACTATATTTTCTCCTAATGTCTCAACATCTCTTATTTTCATAACTTTTTGTATTGCATTTTTTATTATTGAATATGAAAGTCCTGCTGATATGTCCCCTACAGAATAGCCTTCTTTTTGAGCTTGTTTTATTTTTGAATTCATAAATACAGTACACCTTGATCCCAAATCTACAGGTTTTCTTGAATCTATTGCTTGTCTTACAAATTCACTCATATTTAAATTTAAACTTTTTGCAAATGTTTCTAAAAAAGACCCACATCCTGATGAACAAGCTTCATTTAGCATAATATTATCTATAGCACCATTTTTAATTTTTATATATTTCATATCTTGTCCACCAATGTCAACAATACTTGTTGCATTTGGCATAAATTTCTTTGCAGCAGTATAATGCGCTATTGTTTCTATCTCTCCTACTTCTATATTTAATGCTGCTTGAATTAATTTTTCACCATATCCTGTAATTCCACTATTAGCTATATATGTATCTTCTGGCATTTGAATATATAATTTTTTTAGCATATTTATAACATTTTCTAATGGTTTTCCTTCATTACTTTTATATGCAGAATATAAAAGGCTTCCTTTTTCATCAATTACAACTAATTTACTTGTTGTAGAACCTGCATCAATTCCTAAAAAACATTTTCCTTTATGTTTTTTTAAGTCTTTTCTTTCTATTGTATTTTTACCATGTCTTTTTTGAAATTCTCTATATTCTTCATCTATTGTAAATAATGGTTTCAAATGGTCTTCTGTATTATCTTTGTAATTTTTTAATAATTCCATTTTACCTTTCAACTTTTCTACTGATATTGCATGCTCAGCAACAGATTCTATTGCAGCACCTTTTGCAACCAAAAGATGGGCATCATTTGGAAATATTATTTCTTCGTCACTTAAATTTAATGTTTCTATAAATCTTTTTCTTAATTCTGATAAATAACTTAAAGGTCCTCCTAAAAATGCAACATTTCCTTTTATTGGTCTACCACAAGCAAGTCCACTTATTGTTTGATTTACAACTGCTTGGAATATAGAAGCGGCTATATCCTCTTTTGCTGCTCCTTCATTTAAAAGTGGTTGCACATCAGTTTTCGCAAAAACTCCACATCTTGATGCTATTGGATATATAGTTTTATATTCTTTAGCTAATTCATTTAAACCTATTGTATCTGTATTTAACAGTGTTGCCATTTGGTCTAAAAATGCTCCTGTTCCACCTGCACATGTACCATTCATTCTTTGTTCAATAGATTTATCAAAATAAATTATTTTTGCATCTTCTCCGCCTAACTCAATTGCTACATCTGTTTTTGGTATATATCTTTCTATAGCTCTTTTACAAGCAATAACTTCTTGAATAAAAGTCATGCTCAAAAACTCAGATACAGATAATGCTCCTGATCCTGTTAATGCAATTGTCATTTCTTCATTTGGATATTTTTCTGTTAAACTTTCTAAAACTTCATATATAGTTTTTCTTGTATCAGAAAAATGTCTTTTATATGCACTATAAATTTCATTCAAATTTTCATCCATTACTACTATTTTTACTGTTGTAGAACCTACATCTAATCCTATATGTAACATTTTTTTCGTCCTTTCTTAATTCCAAATTCAATTTTAAAACTCAAATTTATAATAATACGGTTGTATATCTTTATAAATAGCATCCATGTAAATTATCTCACCGATTATTTGCTTTTAATTTTAAATTTGGGAATGTTCTTATCATCTTTTTGTTTGAAAAAATTTTTTCCTGTATTTTATTAAATACATCTTTTTCTAGAACTTGTTTATAATCATATATATATTTATCCTTATTTTCTATATTTAAATTATAAGTATATACAGTTCTCGCAAAAAATATTTTAACACCTATAGTAGTTAAAAGTCCATCAATTAATAAAAATATTATTAATATTGCTACAAAAGCTTTTAACCATTTTGTTGAAATTTTTGTTTTTAACTTATTAAATATCTTATCAATTAGCGGATTAAGATGTTTCATTAAATAAAGAGCCAATAATCCCCAAAACAAAGAATATGTTAAACAAATTCTTCCATTTATATTTAAAAATCTATCTGAATAATCCCACCAATTTACATTTAATATTAATTCTGCTAAATAGCTTATTAAATATTCTATTATTGCACCAATTATACATCCTCCAAAAAACAATGTATAATTATTTTTCTTAAGTGGTTGAAGTGATAATATCATAACTACTGCCCCAAGACCATATATTGGACAAACTGGTCCATATAAAAAACCTTGTCTACTCTCTAATGTTCCTTTAGTTACAAATCCATATATTGTTTCTACTATGAATCCCAACACACAATATACTATGAAATATGAGAAAATTCTCCATATACTAATTCCTGCAATTTTAAAAGTTCTTTTTTCTTTCATATCATCCATATTTTTCTCCTAATTTTACATATTATAGGAGCGAACTGTGTTCGCCCTTACACATTTATAAAATTCTATCATATATTTATAATTTATAAATTATTAGGCAACTCTATTGTAAATGTTGTACCTTGTCCTTCTTTGCTTTTTACACTTATTCTCCCTTTTGATAATTCTATTATTCTTTTTACAATAGCAAGTCCTAAACCCACTCCTTTTTCAGAATGAGTTTTGTCTGATTGATAAAATCTATCAAATATTTTATTACATTCTTTTTCATTCATACCTTGCCCATAATCTTTTATTTCTACTATAAGATTTTCATCTGTTTTTTTCATTCTTATATCTATTTGAGTATCTTTTTTAGAATATTTTATAGCATTTTCTATTAAATTCATCCATACTTGAAATAAAAGTTCTTTGTCACCATAAATCTTATCTTCTTTTAAAGTAACATTAAAATTTAAGTGTTTTTCTTTCCATTTTGGTTCTAATACACTTATTGTTCTTCTTATTTGTTCAGCTATACAAACTTCCTCTTTTTTATTTAATCTTTCTTGATTCTCAAGTTTTGCAAGTTTTAAAATATTTGTAGATAAATATAATAACCTATCTGCTTCTTCTTTAATTATTCCAGAATATTCTTTTCTTTCTTCACTTGATAAATCATCATCTTCTAATAGTTCAGCAAATCCTTGTATTGAACTTATTGGCGTTTTGATTTCATGTGATATATTATTTATAAAATCCTTTTGTAGAAGTTCTATACTATTTAATTCTTTTACCATTTTATTAAAATTATGTGTTAACTCTCCTATTTCATCTTTTCTTTCTGTTTCTAGATGAACAGTAAAGTCTCCTTCTGCAACTTTTTTTGTTGCTTCAGTTATTTTTTCAATTGGTTTTAACATTTTTCTTACAATATTAGATAATATTAATGTGGCTGTAATTATTAAACTTAGAATTAACAATCTAATACTTCGATTTGACACCTGTAACAATTCTTTAGCTTCTACTTTTTGTATGACATTTATTTCTATTAATTTCATATTTATAGAATTATGTACAAATACATAAAAAAAAGTAGCTGTTATAATCATAATAATTAAAATATATATAATTGAAGTTTTTATAATTTTTCTTTGTACAGAACCCTTTTTCCCAAAAAATTTTTTCAACATAATTAATTTAATCCTTTTTTATTATCGCTTTATATCCAATCCCTCTAATTGTTACAATTTCAAATTCTCTAACGTTCTTTAATTTTTCTCTAACTCTTTTTATATGTACATCCACCGTTCTATAATCTGAATCGCTCTCTAATCCCCATATTTCCTCTATTAATTCTTGTCTTGTGAATATCGTATTAGGTACACTTAAAAGCTTGTACAATAATTGAAATTCTTTTTGAGTTAACTGGTAATTATGTGTTTTATATACAACTGAAATTTGCTTATAATCTAAAATTAAATTTCCTACTATAAGTTTTGTCTCATTTGCTGCATTTGCTCTTCTTAATAAAACTTTTACTCTTAGAAGTAACTCTTCCATATTAATTGGTTTTACCATATAATCATCAGCACCTAAAAGAAAACCTTCTTTTTTATCTTCAATTGTAGATTTTGCTGTAACTAATAAAATTGGAATAGTATAATTTGCATCCCTTAAGCTTTTTGTTAATTCATACCCATCCATTTCTTTCATCATAATATCACTTATTATCAAATCAACATAGTTTGTATCCATTATTTCTAATGCTTCTATTCCATTTGTTGCTTCATATGTTACATATTCATTTTTCTTCAAATATGTTATCATTAATTTTCTTAAATTTTTATCATCTTCAACAACTAAAACTTTAAACATCAAACACCTCATAAACACCTATTAGAAGTGATAATATACAAAGCAAAAGGGGAAGATATTTGTATTTATATTTTATCACTTCTAAGGTAGTTTTATATTATCAATATTTTGTGAACTTATTATGAACTCTTTTATGTAATAGGAAAATTCGGCTTTCGTATTACATAAAACGCTATAATCACTATGTTCTTTCTTAGGCTTCTTCATTACATTCAAGATTTCAAATCGTCAAAAAGAAAAGTGCACAAGACTCCTTTTCTCATGTAATATCAAAATTCGACAAAAATTACTTTTATATTATACTCTTTATTTCATAAAAAATCTATTGTTTTATTCGAATTAAATAATGTTTAAACTTTCTTAACACATAAAAAAAGCAGCCTTTACGGCCGCCATGTTAATCCATATCATCAAAGAAGAAAATATGGACTCCCCTTTCTTTTTGGGGAAGAGAAAATCTCATTTCTCTTATTTTTTCTTCGTTGTTCTCCTCTCTGTAATTAATCTGTGTTGCGGAAAATGTTTTTCCAGCTAACGCTGTAATGTCACGATGTGTACATGCAACATAATTTCCGAGCTCTGCTTCAATTGCGCTTGCAAGTAATTCATCTGAGCAAATTACAAGAAGCTCTGTATGTGCAATATATAATGTGTGACCGTCGGCTGTTGTTATCTTGGTTAATAACTTCCGCATTTCAGAATATTCTTTTGACAAATATTCTGTTTCAAACAAGGATAAAACCTTATCATACTGACGTATGATTTCTCTTCCGGTAAATTCCATAAATTTGGAAATTTCGGACTTTCTTATTTTTCTGATTGTTTTTACTGCTACTGTTCTTGACATGGAAATTCTCCTCCATAATATTAAATTTTTGATTTTTGAAAAGGGATGCTAAAATAGTTTTTACTATATACATATATTATATCATTTTATGTTGACTCAGTCAAATGATTCGAAACTGATATAAAAATAAATATGCACGTACTTTATTATACATGCATATTTTTACCTTAAATTTATTATTCACATTTCATATTTTTATTCATATAAAATTTCTTTTCTGCTAGTTTATCTTGTACTCCTCTTAGCGCTTCACCAAATCTTTGGAAGTGAACTACTTCTCTTTCTCGTAAGAAACGAAGTGGATCCAATACATCTGGATCATCAGCACATAAATCTATAAGTTTTTCATAAGTTGCTCTAGCTTTTTGTTCTGCAGCTAAATCTTCTTGTAAATCTGCTATCGGATCACCTTTTACAGCAATTGTTGCTGCATTCCATGGCCATCCACCAGCTGCTTGTGGATATACTCCAGTACCATGGTCTGTATAATATGCTCCTAATCCTTCTCTTTCTATTGTTCCAGCATCTACTCCATCTGTTAATTGGTGTACTATTGTTCCAACCATTTCTAAATGAGCTAATTCTTCTGTACCAATATCATTTAAAATAGCTTTTGATTTTTGGTCTGGCATTCCAAATCTTTGAGATAAATATCTAAGAGATGCTGCAAGCTCACCATCTGGTCCACCATATTGTGATATTATAAATTTTGCTAAACGTGGGTTTGGAGTTTTTATATTAATTGGATATTCCAAAACTTTATTATAAGTCCACATTAAAAATTCCCCCTTTCCCATGGCCATGGTTCCTCAAGCCATCTCCATTTGTTACATGGAAAATAAATACTAAGTGGTCCATAAACCTTTTGATACATATCTTTTAAATTTTTTAAATTTTTAGTATATTCTCTGTGTAAGCATAAAGCTCTTTGGTCATCAGGGTGAGTATCTAAATATAGACCTAGTTCAATTACTGCAAAGTTTAAACACTTGATTTTTTCAATCATTTCTTCTCTTTTATTGTCTTTACATTCATTTCTATTTTCTTCGCATTTTACTTCTTCACATTTACAATCTTTATTATCTATCATCGATTACAACCCTCCCCAATTTTATTTGATTTTTTCAAATACTCTATTTGCATTTGTGACTGTCCTGGCATATATGGACTAACTAATTCAGGAAATATAGTTCCCATTTTTAGCCCAACACATGGAGTAAATGTTTTTTTCATCGTTTGCCATGGCACATAACTTTGTGCATACATATAATTGCTTGGGAAAGTATTATCTTCATCAAAACCGCAACTACACATATCTGCATTATCGTATGAATTTAAAACATCTGCGCATGTTTTTTCCATATAATTATCATCATATTTATGATTACATCCACAATTGCAATTTCTAGTGTTTCTATACATATAAATCCTCCTTTTTTGTATATATTACATTTTATGATTTTATTACAAAAAAAGTGCAAAAAAGTATTCCAGCTGGTATTCGTAAATTTACATAACATTTGTTTTTCTTAGGAATTTATGGTATAATATATACGTAATTAATTTTAGTATTCCTGATTAATATGAATTTAAGACGGATAAGGTTAAGGAGCTGTTCTTAATCGATTGGGTTTTGCTAAAATAAGTACATTGATAATTTTTATTTTTGGAGGAATCAGTTATGACAACAACCAAAAAAGTGCTTGCACTCGTACTCGCACTTATCATCGCCCTTGCTTTTACAGCATGTGGCACCAGTACAGACACCAGCAACACAGGCACTGCACCCACAACCATAGACCCCACTCCTAATGGCATGAAAGTTGTTGAGCTCCCGAGCGTCGACATCAAACTCTCCCTTGCTTTTAGTGAAATCTCTGAGGATGAAAAGGAAGAATACAAGCAGTATCTTCTTTCGACGTATTTTCACTCTTTAAGAGAGTACTATCCTCAGAAAGAACTCGCTCTGGAGTATGACTATTCCAAAGAGTATGAAGTGTATTACCCCATACGCTTCAGCAACAACAGCCGTGTCCCTTTTTCAGGCGACATCGTTATGGGTGTTGACCTCAACGGATACCTTGTTGTTTCCTGGCTTTCTAGCGAAAACTTCGGCAGTGCAATAGTCGTGGAAGAAAATCTCAAGGAGTATGAGGAAGTCGTACTTCGCTCACCCAATTGTTGGGTTGTTTACAACTCACTTTCCGGTGAGTTGTTGAAGTATCACCTCTTCAACGGCGAAGAGCCGATTGGGTTTGTACCCAAAGGCTCAAAATATGTCGGAGCGTCCAATCGCTACGACTTATACTTCCAGTCTGAAGATAAAATCTATCAGATGGATAGTAATGGAGTCATCACATTACTCGCTCAAAATGTCGACTTTGTGATTGACTGTGATTATGATCTCACAGTTGATGCACCGAGCGAGCCCCTCTTTATGATGAAAGATGGCACCGTAAAGGCCTATCTTTATTATAAAGAGGGAGGTAGTCTGGTAGATCCTCGAGACTACAGAGATTACCTTAAATAATTTTTTCGCAAAACCCCAAAAAGGGCGCCTATCGAAAGATAGTGCGCCCTTTTACTTTTACATTATTATATTCTTATTATTCCACCAATTACATCATTAATTCCATCTTGTTCTACTTCAAAGTTTGGTGCAATTTTTGAACCTCCTGCAACTACTATTTTGTCTCCTTTTTGTATAAATCCTTCTTCTTTTAAAGCTTCTACCGCTTTTTTTATTAAAGCATCTATATTTTCTTCATCTTTAATTAATTTAGGTATAATGTTCCAACATAATCCTAATTGTCTATATGTTACTTCATTTGATGTTATTGCAAATATTGGACATTCAGGACCAAAACTAGACAACATTCTTGTTGTGTCTCCTGTATTTGTATATGCTACAATCGCTTTTGCATCAACATTTGCAGCTAAGGTACAAACAGAATAATTCATATTAAATTTATAATCCAAATTATCTAATGCATATTCTCTATTTTTAAATCTCTTCCAATATTTTAATGACTCTTCTATTGCTATAGAAACTTTATTCATTGTTTCAACACATTCTACTGGATAGCTTCCTGTTGCAGTTTCTCCTGATAACATTATACAACTTGTTCCATCATATATTGCATTTGCAATATCGCTTACTTCTGCTCTTGTTGGTCTTGGATTTTGAATCATAGATTCTAACATTTGTGTTGCTGTAATAACTGGTTTCCCTGTTTTGTAGCATTTTTTGATAAATTGTTTTTGATATATTGGGACTTGTTCCATTGGAATCTCAACACCTAAATCTCCTCTTGCTACCATTATTCCATCAGAAACTTCTAATATCTTATCGAAATTATCAATTCCTTCTCTATTTTCAATTTTAGCTATTATTTTTATATGCTCTCCGCCGTTTTCTTTTAAAACTTCTCTAATAGCATTTATATCTTCAGGCTTTCTAACAAAAGATGCTGCTATATAGTCAAAACCAACTTTTATACCATATTTTATATCTTCAACATCTTTTTCTGTAATACTTGGTAAATGTAAAATTAAATTTGGAACATTTACACTTTTTCTATCTGTTAATTTTCCACCATGAATTACTGTACATATAATGTCACCATCTTTAATTTCAATTACTTTTAATTCAATTGTTCCGTCATTTATTAATACTGTTGTTCCTACTGATACATCTTTATATAATCCTTTATATGATACAGAAACTTTTGTATTATCCCCCATAATATCTTCATCTACAAGAGTAAATAAAGCTCCTTCATTAAGATATATTTCTCCATTTTCAAATTTTCCTATTCTTATTTCTGGGCCTTGTGTATCCAAAAGTAATGGAATAGGTAATCCTAATTCATCTCTTACTTTTTTAAAAGTATTAATTCTTTCTTCTTGGTCTTGATAATTTCCATGTGAAAAGTTAATTCTTCCTACATTCATTCCTGCAAGCATCAATTTTTTTAATGTTTCTGGATTATCTGATGCTGGCCCAATTGTACATACAATTTTAGTTTTCCTCATAAAAACTTCCTTTCTTTACATCCTTTTTATTATATAAAACATAAAAGACGGTTATACAACCGCCCCCCACGTTTAATATTTAAATTTTGTAGGGGCAGACGCCCACGGCTGCCCTTTGTGAACAATGTTCACATTTGTTATATTAATAAAAATTTATTTTGTAATCCATTTTACTAAATTTAAGTTTTCACTATCAATTAGCATTTCATGTTTTGGCATTACTCTAAATGTGTAACCATAGTTTCCACCAGATTTTAGTAATATTTTTGTTTCAAAAGTATATTCTTTCTTTTCATCATCTCTTGAAACTAATTTCATAGGTATTACATTTATATCTTCAACTGTTCCATTGTCTGATATTATTCCATAATAACTTTCTGCAGCGACATGCTCAATATCAATATTTGGAAGTTTTACCACGCAAGTTACATCAATATTGTTTCCTGCATCAATTGATATATTATCTAAATTGTTATTTTGCATTATTACAATATCATTCCAATTTCTAACTAAGTCTTCTTTTATTTTTGCAAACTCAGTTACTGTTTCTAAATTTTCATAATATTTGTGTGTTAATTTGCATAATGGCATATATAAGTTGTTTGTATAATCTACTAACATTCTAGAAGTACTATATTCTCCACCAGTAGATATAATAGAATTTTTCATATATCCAAGCCATTCTTCTGAATATCCTTTTTTATTTTGATTATAATATGTTGGTATTATTTTATTTTCTAAAATGTTGTATATACTTTCACTATCGTCTCTATCTTGTTCTTCATAAGATGTATATTCCATATTTGTTCCAATAGCCCAACCATTTTTTTGATTATATCCTTCAGCCCACCATCCATCTAGTATACTAAAGTTTACTGCACCATTTACAGAAGCTTTTTCTCCACTTGTTCCAGAAGCTTCCATTGGTCTTCTTGGATTGTTAAGCCATACATCTACTCCTGATACTAAATATCTTGCAACTGATATATTATAATTTTCAAGTAAGAAAATTTTACCTTTAAATTGTGGCATCATTGAAACTTCATGTATAAATTTTATTAAATTTTGACCTTCTACATCTCTTGGATGTGCTTTACCTGCAAAAATAATTTGAACTGGTCTTTTTTCATCATTTAAAATTTGTGTTATTCTTTCTAAATCTTTAAAAATTAAAGTTGCTCTTTTATATGTTGCAAATCTTCTTGCAAAACCTATAGTTAAAGCATCTGGATTTAATTTAGATGTAATTTCTTTTATTTGGTCATAAGGCATACCATTTCTTTTTAGTCTTGCAGTAACATTTTTATCAACTAAATCTAATAATTTTATTTTTCTCTTTCTATGTTCTTCCCATAATCTTTCATCAGGAATTCTTTCTATATCAGCCCATGTTTCAGGAATTTGAATTCTATCTTGCCAATATGGTGCTAAATATTCGTTATATAAGTCTTTTAAATTTGGCGCAAGCCAGCTACAAGTATGTATACCGTTTGTTACATAAGTAATTGGAGATTCATTTGATGCAATTGATGGCCAAACATCACCAAAAAGTTCTCTTGAAACTGCTCCATGAAGTTTACTAACGCCATTTTTCTTTCCTGCAACTTTTAATGCTAAAATTCCCATATTGAAACTTGTTCTGTTAGTTTCATTTGGTTTCATTCCCATACCCAAAAATTCATCTTCAGTGATTCCTAGTCTTTTCCAATAATTTGGGAAATATTCTTTTACTAATTCTACTGGGAAAATATCATTTCCTGCTGGAACTGGTGTATGTGTTGTAAATACTGTTTTTGAGGTTACAATATCTTTTGCTATATTAAAAGAAACTTTCTTTTCTTCTATAATATCTTTAATTTTTTCTATTACAAGAAATGCTGAATGTCCTTCATTCATATGATATACTGTAGGATTTAGTCCAAGTTCTTTTAATAAATAAACTCCACCCATTCCTAAGCAAATTTCTTGTTCAATTCTCATTCTTTGGTCTCCACCATATAGACGTAAAGTAATTCCTCTGTATTCAGGAATATTTTCTTCTATATCAGAGTCTAATAAGTATAAGCTTACTCTACCTACTTGTATTTTCCAAGCTTTTAAATATGCTCTTCCTTTAGGTAATCTTACGTTAATTATTAAATCTTCACCATTTTCTCTTTTTACTGGTGTAATTGGTAGATTATCTAAATCAACATTATTATATTCTGTTTCTTGAGAACCTGCTCCGTTAATTCTTTGATGGAAATACCCATTTTTATATAATAGCCCAACTGCAACTAATGGAATTCCTAAATCACTTGCAGATTTTAGATGGTCACCTGAAAGAATTCCTAATCCACCAGAATAAATAGGTAAAGTTTCATCTAAACCATATTCAGCTGAAAAATATGCAATTACATCGTTTTTATTTTCACTATAATTTTTGTTAAACCATGTATTTTTACTTTTCATATAATCTTCATAATTACTTATACATTCTCTATATTCTTCTAAAAATATTGGATCTTTAGCAATTTTTTCTAATTTTTCTTGTTGTACATGTTTCAAAAATTTTGTAGGATTTTTTTCACATCTTTCCCACAAATCAATATCTATTTCTTTAAATAATTTTAAAAATTCTGTATTCCATGACCACCATAAATTATTTGCAACCTCTGATAGTTTTGAAATTTCCTTTGGTAATTGTGGTTTTACTGTAATTCTGTTAAATACGTACATCGTCAATGTACCTCCTTTGTAATTTAAAAATTTTTCCTTTGTTATATTATATCAAACATATTAATTATCTATGAAAACTTTTATTTTGTCAAACCTTTTTGAGATAAAATATATAAAAAAACAACCGGGGAAAACCTCGGTTGCAAAAATTTACCACAGCAATTTTATACAAGTGTATACTGCTGCTGTAATGATGCCGGATATTTTGGCGCATAATTCAGCTCCTTCGAAGCTGAAAATACTTCCAATTATGAATGTTATGCCTCCCACAAAAAAAGACAACATTGCGCAAATTGCAATATTAAATGCGAACTCCATAAAGGTATCTGCTGTAATTTTTTTCATATAAAAGCCTCCAATTTGATTTAATATAAATTAATTATAGCATATATTTTACATAAATTCAATTTTACTAGAATTCACAAAATAAATTCATTTTAATGTATTTGGAATTTGGAGTTTGGTCGTTGGTGGTTCATTGTATAAACATTATCTTTAAACGCGGGCGGACACAGGACTCGCCCCTACATTATATTATTGCACCAATGCATGTAATATATTCTGAATTTTCTGGTATTATAAATTTTATATCATGTAATTCTTCCACATGTTTTAAAATTTCTTTTGTTAATGGTATTGTTGTTAATGTTCCTGTTGTTATTACTTCATGTATATTATCGTTTTTTAAAAGAAAAGCACTCATTACTCCTATTGTTTCAAAAATCATATTTATAACAGCTAAAACTAAATCTTCATCGTTTGCTTTACCATTCTTTCCAAAATTACATACTGTTGTATCTAAATTTAAATTTGATATTTGATTTTCTGTAATATCTTTTACTTTTAAATCTATATTATTTAAATTTCCTTTTTCTGCAAGTTTTAAAATATCTTCAAATGAATTAACATTAGTTAATCTCTTACATAAATTTTCTAATGTTCCTCCACCTACTCCTGTTCCTCCCATGTGTTTAATGTTTTCTTTGTTTTTCCTTATAAAGGCTGTACCTGTTCCTATACTTACAACAAGAATATTATCCTCTTTGCTCACAAAACTGGCGCCTTCTGCTACACAAATAAATTCATCTTTTATTTGTAATTGAATATTATAAATATTTTCATTGAAATTTGCTGCACCAACTCCTGTTAAAGTTATACTTTCTATTTCATCTGTATTTATATTATTTTCTAAAATAAATCTATCTAAAGACTTTTTTATATCCTTTTCTTTTGTGCTAAATTTATATATTATATTTAAACTTTCTTTTTCAGCACAAATTATTTTTGTAATACTTGTACCAATATCTACACCTATTTTGTACATATTTTACTCCTTTATATTTTACGGGCGGACACAAGGCCCGCCCCTACATCAAAATTTGTTAAACAAATTTTTTACTATTCCTTTTCTCGGGTCGGTCAAGACCGACCCCTACATGTCATTATTTAACTCTACTTATTGCCAATCCATCTCCGACTTCTAGTATTTCTGTTTCTAGTCTATCGTCTTCAGTTGCTTCTTTGATGTATTCTCTCAAATGTGTTACTGCTGTTCTTTGCTTGTGTTTATTGTAATCACTCATTACATATCCTTTATATAGAATGTTGTCTGCTAATATTATTGTGCCTTCATGTGACATTCTTATTGCTTCATGTAAAAATATTGGATATTTGCCTTTTGCTGCATCAATAAATACTATATCGTATTCATTGTTTAATGTAGGTAAAATTTCTACTGCATTTCCAATCATTACATTAATGTTTTCTTGTAAATCCATTCCTTTTATATTTGTTATGGCTTCACTCGCTCTTTGCTCATCTAATTCTATTGTATCAATTTTTACTTGAGTGCCATTGTCTAAAATTATTTTAGCAAAACAAATCGCTGAATAACCTGTAGCAGTTCCTATTTCTAAAACTTTTACAGGTTTTTCTTTAATTAATATTTTTTCAATTACATGTAATGTATCATCCATTATTATTGGTATATGATTTTCTAATGCTTTAGATTTTATTTCTTCTATATTCAAAACTATCACCTAGTATTTATATTTTCTAATCCTTTTTGACCTTTTTTTACAGGATAATTTCGCGTATAAAATTGCTCTCTTAAAAATTTTGCTATTAACCTATGTGTATCAGGATCATTTAATTGCGGACAAAGTTTCCTCATTCCTATTGATTCATCCATTACTCTTTTTATTGCAGATTCAAAGCTATTACCTTTAAGCATTTCTTTTAAAACATATTTTTCTATTATTTTATAACCTGCTTGAACTTTTAAATATTTATTTCTTTTTTCTAGTAGTTCACTTTGTTTTTGACTCCACAAAACTCTGCATTTAATGGATTTCCTAAAATCTTTTTGTTTCATAACTACTTCCTTTATGCATTTTCTCTCCTTGCTGCTCTTTCTCTTTCTTTGTTGTTTAATATTTTCTTTCTTAATCTTATGTTTTTAGGAGTTACTTCAACTAATTCATCTTCTGCAATGAATTCAATTGCTTTTTCTAAACTAAATTCAATTGGTGGAACTAATCTTAATGCATCATCTGAACCAGATGCTCTAGTGTTTGTTAAATGTTTTTCTTTACATACATTTATTGCTAAATCTTCATTTCTTGAATTTAATCCAACAATCATTCCTTCATAAACTTCAACACCAGGTCCAATAAATAAGTCACCTTTATCTTGTGCATTATACAATCCATAAGTAATAGATTTTCCTGGTTCAAAAGCTACTATTGTTCCTCTTGTTCTAGATGCTATATCTCCTTTGTATGGTTCATATGAATCAAATACATGGTTCATTGTACCTTCACCTTTAGTATCTGTCATAAATTCACTTCTATAACCAATTAATCCTCTTGCTGGTATTCTAAATTCAATAGAAGTTCTTCCATCAGCTTCTGTTGACATATCTGTCATTTCAGCTTTTCTTTTTCCTAATTTTTCAATAACTGTTCCAACTGATTCTTCTGGAACATTTACTACTAATTTTTCGATTGGTTCACATTTTTGTCCATCGATTTCTTTAAAAATAACTCTTGGTCTTGAAACTAATAATTCGTATCCTTCTCTTCTCATTGTTTCTATTAAAACAGATAAATGTAATTCTCCTCTTCCTGAAACTTCAAAACTTTCTGTTGAACTAGTTTCTTTTACTCTTAAACTAACATTCCTTTCTAATTCTTTGAATAATCTATCTCTTAAATGTCTTGATGTAATAAATTGTCCTTCTCTTCCTGCAAAAGGTCCATTGTTAACTGAAAATGTCATACTAACTGTTGGTTCATCTATATCTACAAATGGTATTTTTTCAGGATTTGCTGGATCGCAAATTGTATCTCCAATATTTATACTTGTTACTCCTGAAATTTCAACTATATCACCAGCTTTAGCAACAGGTACTTCTACCTTCTTTAATCCCATATAAGTATAAACTTTCATTATTTTAGCATTTTCATTTCCATCATTCTTGCAAATAGTTACTTGCATTCCTTCTTTAACTTCTCCACGTTCAATTCTTCCTACTGCAATTCTTCCAACGTATTCATCATAATCTATGTTAGAAACTAACATTTGCATTGTACCTTCTTCACTACATTTAGGCGGTTCAATATTTTTTATTATTGTTTCAAAAATACATTGCATATTTGTAGTTTCTTCATCTAATTCTAATTTCGCTATCCCTTCTTTTGCAGATGCATATATAACAGGGAAATCTAATTGTTCATCATTTGCGCCTAACTCAATAAATAGTTCTAGCACTTGATCTACAACTTTGTAAGGGTTTGCCCCTGGTCTATCAATTTTATTTATAACTACTATTGGTTTTAAATTTAATGCTAAAGATTTTTTCAAAACTTCTCTAGTTTGTGGCATTGCTCCTTCAAAAGCATCAACTAATAAAAGAACACCATCAACCATTTTTAAAACACGTTCAACTTCTCCACCAAAATCAGCATGTCCTGGTGTATCAACTATATTTATTTTTATATCTCCATACATTACTGAAGTGTTTTTTGCTAAGATAGTTATTCCTCTTTCTCTTTCCAAATCATTAGAGTCCATAACTCTATCTTGTACTTGTTCATTATCTCTAAAAGTTCCACTTTGTTTTAAAAGTGCATCTACTAAAGTTGTTTTTCCATGGTCTACGTGTGCAATAATTGCTACATTTCTTATATTTTGATTACTCATTAAAAATTCCCCTTTTCTTTATTTTTTTCATAACCGACTATTAATTTTATCCTATAATTTGCTAAAAGTCAATGTCCTTGCTTGTTTTTTTATGTAAAATTTGGTATAATTATTATTGTCAGAAACTTTATGTCCTTCTGAAGTTCATTTCGGAAGGACCATACTTCCGAATGATTATTCGAATGGAATAAGGAAATTGGCAAATAAAAAATGAAAGGAGAGTTTCTTTATGAAGAGACTCGCTGCTGCAATAGTCGCAATCGCCGTTCTTATTGCACTTGTCGCATGCTTCGTCAAGCATATCACCACCGTTCCTGAGACAACAACCACTGCAACATCAACCTACAGTACATTCTCGGATGACAAAGCTGCTGAAGAAGTTATTTCATCCACTATTGATGAACAAAACTTCTCTACTGAGCAGCTGTCCTACATGGACTTAGTCTACAACCCTTACACTAAAGAGGTCGGAAACGGTCTTATCGTATTTCCGAAAGAAACTATAGATGGAGATTTTTATACTCTCTATCTCTTCGGAATTGATGACGACAAAGCCATCAGGGTTGAGGGTTGGCATATGATAAGCAAAACCAAGCTCGATAACGGTTTAATTAAGCTTATCGTAACAGACCAGGGAGTCGACGGCGTTACCGTGCCTGAAGGTACAATTCTCCTGGATGGTCGTGAAATCATCCATATGTGCTAATTTCCTTAGCACACAAAAGCTCCAGAGAAATCTGGAGCTTTTGTTTTTTATTATATATCGGGCGATTAAAATCGCCCCTACACTTACTCTACACCTTAAGTTTTGTTCTAGACAATAACATTTTTCTTATATTTCCTTGCATTCTTATGTAAATTCTGTTATAATATCACAGTCAACTACTTACATCCTTCTTTAACCGGAGGAAGGACATCCAACCAGAAAGTAATTTCAATTGGATAAGTTTTGACTGCCACGTTGCACAACATTCTTTATTCAAAAATGAATGTGTGGCATAAAGCGAGGATTTAATCTAAGGTTAGGTTGCGAAACGAGTTTAAGAAATATCTTAAACTCGTTTCGCTTTTAGTTTTACCTCCCTTTATTGACTTTTTATGTAAATTTTAGTATAATCTTAAAGTCAAAGCTTATTTCCTTCTGACAAATCATCAGAAGGACATCCTTCTGAGCTAATATTCAGTTGGATAAGTATTTTGACTTGTGCTATTCCTCATCAAGTGAAAGTTAGGGCAAAAGCGGCTTAAGATTTATCTTAAGTCGCTTTTGCTATTTATGAAATTTGCATTTTTCATGACATCATGCTATAATATTTTAGTTTCTCATTCATGTGGGGGAATGAGAAATTATATTTTTAAGTCAAAGGACGTGTTTTTACGGAAAAATTTTTATATGCGTCAATAGTGGTTTTGTTAATTATAGTGGCATTCTTATTAATTCGGCTATTCTATATAAAAAAACACCACTACTTGCCTAACATTGGAGAAATCTATGACAAAAAAGTACAGGTTGATGTTAAAGACTTTATTTATGAAAATCACAGATCCCAAACCCCAGTTGGCAGAGTTGAAGATTATTTGAATGTTTCCTTGGGTAATTCCACTTTAAATATTGCTGTCCCTTATGAAGCAATATCTAAAAATGGACGCTTCTTAATTTTAGTATCTGGTAACCAACCTTATTGGGTAGAACCTTCAAAATACAAAAAGAAGTATTCACTTATTATTTATCGAAAGAAACAAACAGAAAAAAAATCTTCTTCAACACAAACGCCACAATAATTTCTTTTTATCCCCCACGTTTTGTGCCCGTTACGCAAGTAATTGGGCACATTTCTTTTTAACTTTACATAAATTTGACTTTTTTAGAAAAATATTGTATAATTGTTATGTAAAACCTTTATCAAGGACATCGCAAAATTCCCTAGTCCGCCTCGTGGGGAGGAAAAAAAAAGGCTTTTACAACTAAATTTTCTAAAGGAGGATTCACTCATGAATCTCAATGCAATTTTTATAGGCATCCCCCTTGTCCTCATTTCAATCGCTGCAATCGTTGCAGCAATCACGTTTTCCGTGAAGGCCTTCAAAGGTCGCTCGAAAAGCAGCAAAAAGAAAAATAGCAAGAAGAACAAAAAACAGAGAATTTTCACTCTGCTTAAAGCGCTCCGTGCGGAAAAAGCAGAGTTAACCAAGTCTCTGTGGATTCGAGTTCAGTCCAGCTCAGAAAAACCTGTTGACAAACTCGACAAAGGCCTTTATCCCATTGAAGGTCTCATAAAAAACGACCAGGGAGAATATCTTCTCGCTCTTGTCTCGGAAGAGCATTCATATCTGGTAAAAATCTCAGATTCGATCAACTTCATTATCAAGTCAAAGGATGAAGATGAAGATGAAGACGACGAAAACGATGATGACGATGATTAATCATTACCCTCCCCACACACAAATTCCTTGCAGTTAATGTAAGGGCAAAAGAGCCAATGACTTCACAGTCAGTGGCTCCTTTTGTTTTTTATTTAGTTTTTCTTTTTTTACTTATTTCTTCATCTCTTAATCTTATAATTTCAGTCATTAAATCTGCTGTTAGTTTGTCTAATAATTCTTTGTTTTTTATTTCCTCTTTATATTCATTATAATAAATTGGTTTTCCTATATTTATTACTATTTTTCTAAATGGTTTAAAATTTCCTTGTATCCCTACTGGAACGATTGGAACATTTGCCTTACATGCAATAGTAACAGCTCCATTCTTTGGCTTTATTTTCTTTTCTAAGCCGTTTTCGTGTACCTTCTGGGAACATCATTAGTAATTGTTTGTTTTTCAATAATTTTAATGCTATTTTTATTGCATGCATGTCTGCTGAATCTCTTTTTATTGGATATATTCCACATACGTCTGCAAACCATTTTGCTATTCCTTTATTAAATAAATCATGTTTTGCTAAACAATATATTTTTCTTTTTGATTGAGCAACTACTAAAACTGAATCAAGAGCATGTATATGGTTTGGACATATAAGTGCTCCTTCTCCTGCTGGAATGTTTTCTTTACCTACAACCTTTGGTCTGTACATAATTGTTGCATATATGTTAAATAAAAATCTAAAAAATTCTCTCATTTTAGTCTCCTAATTTCAATTTTATATTTCAGGGTATTCCTTATGGGAAACGGACGACCAATGGTCGCCCCTACACATTTAATTAATAATTAATAGTTAATAATTGTTGTTAGAATTTGCTGTTTATCAGCAAATTCTTTCATTTATTATTCACTATTCATTATTAACTATTCACTACGCGAAGCGTACGTCGCCCCTACATTTTATTCACCTCTTTTATTTTCTATTATATCTATTATTTTTTCTACAACTTCTTCTATACTTAAATTTGTTGTATCTACTATGATACTGTCTGGCGCTAATGTTAATGAGCCTATTTCTTTGTGTTTGTCATTGTAGTCTCTATTTTTTATATTTTCTAGAACTTCATCATAGCTCATGTCTATTCCTTTTTCCTGATTTTCTTCAAATCTTCTTCTTGCTCTTTCTTCTAAAGATGCATCTAAATATATTTTTACATCAGCATTTGGGAAAACATATGTACAAATATCTCGGCCTTCCATTATAATATCTTTTCCTTCAGCTAATTTTCTTTGCACTTCTACCATTCTTAAACGCACTTCTACTATAGATGAAACTGGTGAGACTACTTTTGTAACTTCTTTACTTCTTATTTCTTTTGTAACATCTTTTCCATTTAAATATATTCTATCTCCATCTTCTTTTGTTTCTATTTTTATATCTATTTCATTTGCAACTTTAATTATTGCTTCTTTGTCGTCTAGTGATATACCTCTATTTAAAGTTTCTAACGCTACACATCTGTATGTGCTTCCTGTATCGATGTTTATTAATCCTAATTTGTTTGATATTGCTTTTGTTACTGTTCCTTTTCCACTTCCTGCTGGTCCATCTATTCCTACTATAAAACTCATTTTTATTTTACTCCTTTTTAATATGTTTATAAATTAATTTTAAACGTTGTAGGGGCGATTTTAATCGCCCGTTCTTCGAAGGCGGACGACCAATGGTCGCCCCTACATTTATTCTGTATTCCTATTCGGTTCGGGTCGCCGTGGGCGACGACCCCTACATATTTAATTAATAATGAATAATTATTCACCATTCACTATTCATTATTATTCTCTGGCACGTGTATTCCTTTTGCTATTACTTCTATATTTTGAATATTCATTGCTGTTAAATTTTCAATTTCTCTTACCACTTTCTTTTTGAAATCTCTTAATGCCTCCAATACATTACAACCATATTCAACAGTTACTTCTAAATAAATTGATATCCCTTCACCATATTTATCAATTCTTGTTCTTGTTGTTTTATATATCGCTTCTGATTTTGATGATAGGTATTCTACTATTTGTCTAAATACTGTATCTGAAATTGTATAGTTTCCTAAATAACTAAATGTAGGTCTTATTATTGATTTTTCTGATATGTATGGTTGTGAGTTTTTTCCTTTTGATTTAAAAATCTGTAATGGATCTAACATAAATCCTGAAAAATCTTTTTTTATTTCAAATGTTGGAACTGGTATTACGTGTTTTCCTTCAGTTTGTCTTATTCTTCTTGCTTCACTCATTTCCTCTTCTGTTGCTATATCTGATATATATATTGTATCTATAATTTCTGGCAAATCTAAATTAGTTCTTATTTTTTCTACCATATTATCTGATGTTCCGAGAATTAATATACTTTCAGGCTTATATTTTCTAAATGCTTTTTTTATTACTTCAGCCTCTTCCTTGTTATTAAAAAGAGCTTTTTTTACTGTTTCAATTTTTGTTGGAGCTTTTTTAGCGGAAACCCCTGCTATAACTTCATTATCTCTAATTAATAATCCATCATCTATTATATAATGTATATCCTTTTCACTTGCTACCATTTGTGCTCTATAACTTTTTCCTGTTCCGTGAAGGTCCAACAAAAGCATATGTTTTTATTTTATTCTCTAGTAATTTATCTATAATCATTAGAATTACTCCTTGATTTAAAAATTTAGTTAATTATATCATTTGAAATTTAATTTGTCACTAGTTTTTTGTGTTTGGAATTTGGAGTTTAGATGTTGGTATAGTTGAATTATTTTTTACGTTGTAGGGGCGACCATTGGTCGTCCGTGCTGCGAAGAATTTTCTATAATTTATAAATGAAAAAAGAAAACAAATTTTAAAATAAAAATATCAAAATATATTTTTATAACATTGGGCATTCCTATAAAGAGTGGGCGATTAAAATCGCCCCTACAGCATTTGCAATTAATTTGTTTATATAAAAACGAAAACGGACGACCAATGGTCGCCCCTACATTTACTCTATATTTTTTTAATTATTCTGATATCTCATGAGCTTTTATGCTACGCACATGCTCAATTTTTTCCCATTTTGTATCTGGTTTTACTAATGCTTTTATATTTATTAATACCCAAGAACCTAAGAATAATGGATAACATAGTAGTCCTTTTAACATTGGTTTTATTGGTCTTCTATCTAAGATTAATGCAAATACCGCTGATAGAGGTGTTAAAAGGAATGTTGTACCTATGTATTTTAAGTAATTCCATAATAACTCTAAATTACTCATTCCATCTCCCATATATATAGCTAAATTTATTCCTAAAGAAATTAGAGTTACTACTAATATTGGCATTCCTAATAAGTAAAATAAACCATCCAAATTCATTAATGTTTTATGTTCTTTTACTCCTTTAGCTAAATCTTTTAAATAATATTTAGCACATTGTAAATGTCCAACAGACCATCTCATTCTTTGTGACCATGATTGTTTAAATCCTAAAGGTTGTTCATCATATACTATAGCATCTGTTGCCCAACCTAATTTTCTTCCTTTTGAGATGTTTATTAATGAAAATTCTATATCTTCTGTTAAAGTTTTTGTATTCCATCCTTCTGGTTTAATAACATCAAATTTTACCATAAATCCTGTTCCATTAAGTAATGGTGATAATCCTAAATTATATCTTGCTAAATGATAAAATCTATGCATTGTCCAATAGAATAGTGCATATCCTGCTGTAATCCATGTGTCTGTTGGATTTTTTATATCTCTATATCCTTGAACTACTTCTTCACCTTGGCATAGTTTTTTATTCATATTTTTTATAAAGTCTGGCATCGCAATATTGTCTGCATCAAAAATACATAATGCATCATAATCTGCATTTTCTTCGATTTTTTGTTTCAAAAACCATTGTAATGCATAACCTTTTGTTTTCTTTTCACTATCAAATCTTTTTAAAACAATTGCTCCTGCTTCTTCTGCAACTTTTGCTGTTCCATCTGTACAATTATCAGCTATAACATAAATATCTAATAATTCTTTTGGATAATTTTGTTTTTTTAAGCTTTCTACTAAATTTCCTACAACTGCTTCTTCATTATGAGCAGGTATTATTGCCATAAACTTATGTTGTTTATTTATTTTCAAAGGTTTGTCTTTTAATTTTATTAATGAGCATAAACTAATTGCTAAATTATATATCCAAAATATTGTTACTACCCAAGTTATGGCGTTTTGTAATAAATATAAATATTCCATCTTTTTATTATACCTCTCTTTTATTATTGCATATATTGTATATTATCTTACTCTATAATTCGAATAAAATTATTCTTGTTCTCCTATTTTCTTTAAATTAATTCTTCCTTGGTGATCTATTTCTAGAACTTTTACAATAACGGTTTCTCCAACTGATAATACATCTTCAACTTTTTCTACTCTTTCTTTAGAAATTTTAGAAATGTGAAGTAATCCTTCTTTTCCTCCACCTAAATCGATGAAAGCTCCAAATGGCATTATTTTTGTTACTGTACCATCATAGATTTCTCCTACTTCTATTTCTCTAACAATTCCTTCTATTATTGACATTGCTTTAGCTCCAGCTTCTTTATCTTGAGAATATATGAACACTCTTCCATCTTCTTCAATGTCTATTTTTACTCCTGTTTCATCAATGATTTTGTTAATCATTTTTCCACCAGAACCAATTACATCTTTAATTTTGTCAACACTTATTGTCATTGTAGAAATTTTTGGTGCATATTTAGATACTTCTTCTCTTGGTTTTTCTATTTGTTTTAGCATTATTTCATCTAAAATATATTTTCTTGCTTTATTTGTTCTTGCAAAAGCTTCTTCAATTATATTATATGATAGTCCATCCACTTTAATGTCTACTTGTATTGCTGTAATACCTTCTTTTGTTCCACCTACTTTAAAGTCCATATCTCCAAAGAAATCTTCTAATCCTTGGATATCTGTAAGCATTACATAGTCATTTTCATCATCTGGATTTGTAACTAATCCTGTTGAAATTCCAGCTACTGGATTTTTTATAGGAACACCTGCATCCATTAATGCTAACGTACTTCCACAAATACTTGCTTGAGATGTAGAACCATTTGAAGATAAAACTTCTGATACAACTCTTATTGTATAAGGGAATTCTTCCTCTGAAGGAATTACTGGAACTAATGCTCTTTCAGCTAAAGCACCATGTCCAACTTCTCTTCTACCTGGTCCACGAGATGTTTTTGCTTCTCCAACACTGTATCCTGGGAAGTTATATTGGTGAATATATCTTTTTGCTTTTTCTTCATCTAATCCATCTAACATTTGTTCTTCATTAGCCATTCCTAATGTTGCTATTGACATTACTTGTGTTTGTCCTCTTGTGAAAACTGCACTTCCGTGTACTCTTGGTAACAATCCAACTTCACATGAAAGTGGTCTTATTTCATCTAAAGCTCTTCCATCTGGTCTTTTATGTTCTCTGAAAATCATTTCTCTAACACATTTTTTCTCTAATTTATATAAACTATCTGCTATATCTTGTTTTGCTTCTTCAGCTTTTTCTTCGCCATATTTTTCTACAAAATATGCTGTAACATCTTCAGCTATTTTATCCATGTTTTTATCACGTGTTTCTTTGTCTTCAGCTTGTACATCTGTATACATTCTATCTTTGAAATTGTTTTCAATTTCTTCATAAATATCATGGTCAACTTCAAATGATTTGTATTCAAATTTTGGTTTTCCAATTTCTGCTTTTATTTCAGAAATAAAATTACATAATTTTTTAATTTCTACATGTCCTGTTTTAATAGCTTCTAACATTTTATCATCTGGTAATTCTTTTGCTCCAGCTTCTATCATAGCTATTTTATCCATTGTTCCTGCAACTAATAAATCTAATCCTGTTTTTGCTCTTTGTTCTAATGTTGGATTTATAACGAATTCTCCATCTATATATCCAACTTTTACAGCTGCTGTTGGTCCTCCAAATGGTATATCTGAAATTGAAAGTGCTGCTGAAGCTCCTATCATAGCACAGAATTCTGGTGAATTATCTGGCTCAACTGATAATACTGTTGCAACAACTACAACGTCATTTCTAAAATCTTTTGGGAATAAAGGTCTAATTGGTCTATCAATTGCTCTTGATACTAATATTGCTTTATCAGCTGCTTTCCCTTCTCTTCTAGTAAATCCACCTGGTATTTTTCCAACTGAATACATTTTTTCTTCATAATCTACTGATAATGGGAAAAAGTCTATTCCTTCCTTTGGTTCTTTTGAAGCTGTAACATTTACCATTACAACTGTTTCTCCGTATCTAACTAATACGTTTGCATTTGCAAGTTCTGCAAATTTTCCTGTTTCGATTGTTAATGTTCTTCCTGCTAATTCCATTGAATATGTTTTAAACATAATTCTTCCTCCTTAAAAATTTTATATATACAAGAAGATACTTTCTTTTATATGAATGTAACCTCTAAAATGCATTTTTATTATTTGTTGTTGTGGCTTATAAAATACATTTTACAAGCTACCTTTCATATATTAAAATATCTTTCTTAATATTGATTTTTGAGTTTGGCTTTTGGATGTTGGTATTTTGAAAAATCCAATTTCTAAATTCCAAATTCTTTTCGTAATTAAGGGGCGGATATAATAAAAATATTTCCGCCCACATACAAATTACTTTCTTAAATTTAATTTTTCAACTATTTCTCTATATTTGTTGATATCTGTTTTTGCTAAATAGTTTAATAAACTTCTTCTTTTACCAACCATTTGTAAAAGTCCACGTCTTGAATGGTTATCTTTTTTATGAACTTTTAAATGTTCTGTTAATTCATTAATTCTTTCTGTTAATAAAGCTATTTGAACTTCTGATGAACCTGTATCTTTTTCATCTCTTTTGAAAGCATTAATTACTTCTTGTTTTCTTTCTTTAGTCATTGTTGTTTCCTCCTTCTTTACTTTAAATTTGCCTTAAACTGAACTAAAAGTCGGATAGTCTATTAGCTAAGTAAAAGGTATAACGGCATTTTTTACCACAATTATTTTACTATACATTTCACATTTTTGCAAGTAAAATTAATAAAAATATTGTATTTTTTGTTGTTGGAGTTTGGTAGTTGGATTTTGGAATTTGGAGTTTAGATTTTGGAAAATTATTATTAAATTAAATGCAAACATTCTAGAGGCGAACATCGTTCATCCGCACTCCAAAGACCTACTCTATATAACAAATTACCAACTACCAAATTCCAAATACATTACAAGCAAAATTTAAAAAGCTAAAATAATTATTTTTTGACAAATGAGCATTCATTTTCAAAAATTAATATTTTAGCTTAAATTGTATAAAAATGTTATCATATTAGGCATTCCTTTGTAGCACGGACGACCAATGGTCTCCCATACAAATTTTATTTTACGAAATTTTCTACTTCATTTTTAATTTTAGCTACAAAATCTTCTAAACTCATTTGTCCTATGTCGCCTTCTTTTCTTGCACGAACTCCTACCGCTCCTGCCTCAACTTCTTTATCTCCTAATATTAACATATATGGGACTTTTTGAAGTTGTGCTTCACGAATTTTGTATCCTATTTTTTCTGATCTCTCATCTAATTCCGTTCTAATTCCTTGCTCTTCTAGTTTTTCTTGTACTTTTTTTGCATATTCTAAATGGTTATCTGATATTGGTAATATTTTTGTTTGTACTGGTGCAAGCCATGTTGGAAATGCTCCTGCAAAATGTTCTGTGATTATTCCTATAAATCTATCGAAAGAACCAAATATTGCTCTATGAACCATTATAGGTGTTTTCTTTTCTCCCTCTTTATCAATGTAATATAAATTAAATCTTTGAGGTAATTGGAAATCTAATTGTACTGTTCCCATTTGCCATTCTCTACCTAAACAGTCCTTCATTTTTATATCAATTTTTGGTCCGTAGAAAGCTCCGTCACCTTCGTTTATTCTATAATTTCCTTCTCCTGCTATTTCATCTAAAACCTTTTTTAAATCAGCTTCTGCTTTATTCCATGTTTCAATTTCTCCCATGTAATCTTCTGGTCTTGTTGATAAAGTTAATTGATATTCTAATCCAAATATTCCATATAAATAACTTGCTATTTCTACAATATCTTTTATTTCTGTACCAATTTGTTCTTCTGTAATATAGTTGTGTGAATCATCTTGTCTAAACATTCTAACTCTAAATAATCCATTTAATTGTCCTGATTTTTCATTTCTATGTATAACATCTATATCATTAAATCTTAGTGGTAAATCTTTATAGCTTCTAAGTTTTGTTTGATATATTTTTATTGAGTTAGGACAGTTCATTGGTTTTAATGCTTGCTCATTTCCATCTACATCTGTTAAAACAAACATATCTTCTTTATAGTGATCCCAGTGTCCTGATATTTTCCATAGTTCGCTACTATTTAATTGTGGTCCTGAGAATTCTTGATACCCTCTTTTTTTATGTTCTTTTCTCCAGAAATCTATTAACACATTCATCATAGTAAACCCTTTTGGCATCCAATAAGCCATACCTGGAGCTGTTTCATCAAAAAAGAATAAATCTAAATCTTTTCCTAATTTTCTATGGTCTCTCTTTTTAGCTTCCTCTAACATATTTAAATATTCTTCTAATTGACTTGCTTTTGGGAAAGAAATTCCATAAATTCTTTGTAACATTTTATTTTTTTCATTCCCACGCCAATATGCTCCTGAAGAAGTTAAAAGTTTTATTGCTTTTACACTTCCTGTGCTAGGAATATGTGGTCCTGCACAAAGGTCTGTAAATTCACCTTGTTTATAAAATGATAATTCTGCATCTTCTGGTAAATCATTGATTAATTCTTGTTTGTATGGTTCATCTTTCATTAACTCTAAAGCTTCTTTTCTTGGTAATACAAATCTTTCTAGTTTTAAATCTTCTTTAACTATTTTCTTCATTTCAGCTTCTAGTGCTTCAAGCATTTCTGGTGTAAATGGTTTATCTGTATCAAAATCATAATAGAATCCATTATCTATTGATGGTCCTATTGCTAACTTAATTTCTGGATACAATCTTTTTACTGCTTGAGCTA
The DNA here is from genome assembly GCA_017437145.1 of Clostridia bacterium. Lineage (GTDB taxonomy): Bacteria > Bacillota > Clostridia > TANB77 > CAG-508 > CAG-452. The sequence goes on from JAFSBT010000003.1 coordinate 386,041, forward strand.
AAATATGTGATGTTGTATGCCAAAATGTTTTTTCTTCCACTTCCATTGTTCTTCCACCTTCTAATTTGATTTTAAACATAATTCATTCCCTCTTTCTTTTTTATATTTTTTTATTTATTATATACATCCTTTGCAACTAGTTTTGTTAACGCCATTATTACAGCATATTCTTCTAAGTCTGACCTATATACTCTTCCTGCAGTTAATACACCTATTGCACCTTTTCTTCCTTTTGCTGTACTTCCAAACACATCTCCCATAAGCCCTAATTCTTCGCCTTGTAGAACTCTTTCAACTACTGTTTTTGGGTATTCAAATGATGGGCTAAATCCTATATAGTATTTTTCTCCATCATATATTGCACAAATACTTGCATCCATGTATCCTGTTTCAACTTCTTCAACTTCATACATTCCGTGCTTCTATTCCAACTCCAAAATCACATTTTCCTTTGGTTTCTTTTGCATAATCAAAAGCATTTTTTGCTCTATTTTTTGCTCCATTAATAGTTTCTGAAAGTGACATTGGATTGCACGAAACTCCTGAAAAATCATCTTTATCTTTTCCTACTTTTTCATCATTCCTTATGTCTTTCGGCATTATGGTATATTCAATTCCATCTTCTTTTTCGAGCCATAATTCTGGGTAATGTGAAAAGGCTCTGGTTATAGCAATTATTTTTGGTGTGCTTCTGGTTCCAATAGAAACTAACATAAAATTTCACTCCTGTTTTTTTATTCTTAACATGCATTAGTATATAATTATTTTATTAAAACTTTAAAGGTCTCACGGGTTATCCGTATGCTAGCGCTCTTAAAGCTTTTAATAAAATAATTATATATTAATACTTCTAAAATTTTTAATTTCTATTTCATAGAAATTAAAAACACCCCTAATAGATTTCTCTATTAGGGGTGCTTATTAAACACGGTTCCACCCTGATTTTTACTTAATTTAAAGGTTTTATCGTTCCTTACACGTCTAGCTTTTTACTAGAAACTCCGAGGTAGTTTTTCAAATATGTTTACCTAGATTAGCTTTCAGCGCAGTCACTAATCCTCTCTTTTAAGCAACCTTTATTTTACTTTGTCTCATCAACGTTTATTTTAAATTATTATAATTATACTACTATTTAGAAAAATGTCAATATTTTTTTGGAGTTTGGTGTTTAGAGTTTGGAATTTGGTTGTACATCGGGCAATTAATCAAAATATGAAATATAGCATATCGATTTAATGAAAATTTGTAAAATTTTCATTAAAAGTTAAAAAGCTAAAATAATTAATTTTTGACAAATAAGTATTTATTTTCAAAAATTAATATTTTAGCTTAAATATAACAATTAAGCTTTTTATAAATTACACGGGCGAACACAGAGCCTACCCCTACATTATATTATATCATATTTTTTTATTGTTTAATTTTCTCTTTATATAAATATTTTACAACAAAATATAAATATAATACGCCAAATATATGCCCTGCAATCACATCTGTAGCATAATGTACTCCTAAATAAATTCTACTAATTCCTATTAAAAATATTAATAAACTTATTAATGATATGTATATTCTTTTTTTCTTTATATCTTTTACTTTTTTATATATTAAATATATAAAAAATCCATAAAAGACTGTTGATACCATTGCATGTCCACTTGGAAAACTAAACCCTTTTTCCACTGCTAGTCTTAATAATTCAGGTCTTGGTCTTCTAATTATTAATTTTAAAATTTGACTTATAATAAACGAACAAACTAAATTAAAAGCTATAAGTTTACTATATCCTTTTCCTTTAGAAAAAATCAATATACCTATAGTAATTAAAATAAGCGGAATAGCTGACCCTAAATGAGATATAAATGTCATAAATATAGTAGTCCCTGTTCCTGATAATTTAAATATTAAATCATAAATTGCTGCATCAAAAAAATTCATATTTTATCCCTCTTTTTCTTAAAATATTTTACTACTAATAACTACTTTTTGCAAGATGAATATAATTTATTAATTGAAGTGGGATGTGTGAGGTGCGATATTATTTCAAAAAATGGCGAGCATAAAGCCCGCCTGTTATAAAATTTGCAGAGCAAATTTTATATTATTCATTTTTCATTATTCATCATTCATTATTAATTAAATATACAATGTTGGGTCTAGATATTCTTCATTTTTTAATATTTCAAAGTGCAAATGTGGTTCATCTGCAATTTCAAATGCAGCAGAATTCCCAACAGTTCCAAGGCTTTGTCCTTGTTCTACTGTTTCTCCTTCAGTTACAAATTCTGTACTTAATAAATTTGAATATACTGTTTTATATCCATTTACATGTTCTACTATTATTGTTAACCCATAACGTGGGTCATTTTTTATTGCTTTTACTTTTCCTGGTGCGCTTGCTTTTACTACTGTTGTTCTGTCTGCCTTTATATCTATTCCATAATGTGTTATCCATTCATCTAAAGTTTGCGAATAAACTAGGCTATCTTTTGCGAATTCCTTTATCACTTCACCTTCTACTGGTTTTGTAAACGTTGGGTCTGGTATTACTTCTTCAACAACTTGACTAACCTCTTCCGTATTTTCTACTTTTTCTGAATTTGTAGGTAATAAATTTTCAGTTTCTTCAGGTAAAACATTTTCCTCAACTTCTTCTATTTCTTCAATAGCTTCATTTATATCTTTTCCTATACTAGAACTAGCTTGCTCTGTATCATTTTCTAAATTTGGAACTAAACTTGCCATTTGTTCTGTTGTCAATCCACTTGATGAATATTTTTCTAAGTTATTATTATATACTATAGATGTAATAATAAAAGAAACTATTATTACTATTAAACTTGCTCCCGATACATATAATAAATATTTTAACTTATTGTCTTGTCTTGGTAAACTTCTCCTTCCTCTTCTCATTGGTTTCCTCCTTTAATTTATCTTTAGTAAAATTATTTCCATTTATTTAAAATTTATACATCTATAATCTCCACTCCTGAATAGTAATGTTTTATAATATCCTCATAATTCTTTCCTTCTTTTGCCATACTATCTGCACCTGTTTGGCTCATACCTACTCCGTGTCCATATCCTATTACAGTAAATTTTATATTTTCATTTTCAACACTAATATTAAAATTTGCAGATTTTAAGCCAAAAATTGTTCTAACTTCTGTTCCTGGAATTACTAAATTTCCAAATCTAATCTTTTTTACTCTTCCACCTTCTGTATATTCTAATATTTCAAACCAATTTTCTTCTTCAAACTTTATTTCAATATTTTCATGATTAGTTTTAAGCTTTTCTAGCAATTCTTCTTTTGTTAATACAACTTCTGAACTATATTGAGTATAATTGCTTTCTCCGTGAAGTGGTCACTGCTTGTAAATATTCATATCCTGTACCTCCCCAAACATCCACTACATTTTCTGTTTTTCCTCCACTATTTGCATGAAAAAATGCATTTATTGGAGTCCCCTGATAAGTAACAATCTTTCCCTTTGTGCTATTTACTGCATCAGTAATTTTACTCCAATTATTTTCTCTTTGTGACTCTTCCCATTTTTCAAAACGTTTATCTTTAGTAATCCATGCTTGGCAACAACTTGCCGAATCACATAAATCTGCATTCTCATGTTTATTTCCATTTTTTATTTGATATATAGTATATGTTCTTGCAACTATAGCTTGAGCCTTCAAAGCTTCAATTTCATAATTTGCAGGCATTTCTGCGCATACCACTCCGCGCCAGATATTCATCTAAAGGAATTTCTTCTGTTTCGTTTGTTTCATTATGCAGTAACTTTATATTAGAATATTCTTCATAATTATAAGCAACTTCTTCTATATTATTTTCCTGTATATCTGCTAACACTTCTTCTGTTTTTCTTTTCATTGTAAAAATTATAGGTATAAAAAAACATATTATAATAAAAATTAAAATAAAAAAAATAACCTTTTTCATGCTTCTATTTTACTCCTTAGTCTCATTAAAATTTTCTTTTCTAGTCTAGAAACCTGTACTTGAGTTATTCCTAAAATTTTTGCTACTTCTGATTGTGTTTTTTCATTATAATATCTTAATAAAATTATTTTTTTATCTCTTTCCTCTAAATTTTCAATAAGTTGGTTAACTGTAATTTTATTTATTAATGCATTTGTTTCATCTTTATTGTTTGAAATTTTACTTTCTTTTGTTTCTCCTCCATCTTCCTTGTATGCTTCTTCATCAATTGACTCGATCTGATTTAACGAATCAATTGCAATGGCTACTTCTTCCTTTGATATTTTTAGTATTTTTGCGATTTCTATTATTGATATTTCTCTTCCTTCTTTCTTTAAATACTCCTGTTTCAAATGATTAATTTTTATTGCTAACTCTTTTATACTTCTACTTACTTTAATTGGTCCATCATCTCTTATAAACCTTTTTATTTCACCTAAAATATATGGTACAGCATATGTAGACATTTTTACTTCAAATTTAGTATCAAATCTTTGTACTGCTTTAATTAAACCTATGCAACCTATTTGATATAATTCTTCATTACTATAATTTCTACCTGAAAATCTTTTTACTATACTCCAAATTAGTCCAGAATTATTTTGTATGATATTTGTCATTGCTTCATCATCTTTATTTTGAGCTTTCAAAATTTCATCTATTGTATTTTCGTACATAATTCTCCCCTTGCTTTTTTCACATTTTAATTACTTTTTTCATAGTAATTTTTGTACCTAATCCAACTACAGATTCTATATGTACTTCATCCATAAAACTTTCCATTATTGTAAATCCCATTCCAGATCTTTCTAAATTTGGCTTAGATGTATATAGCGGTTTCTTTGCTTCTTCTATATTCTCAATTCCTTTTCCATTGTCTATTATTTCTATTTCAATACTATTTTCACTCAGTTTACAAATTATTTTTATATTTCCTTCTTTTTCTTCATACCCATGTATTATTGAATTAGTAACAGCCTCAGATACTGCTGTTTTTATATCTGCAAGTTCTTCTATTGTTGGATCTAATTGTGATGCAAATGCTGCAACAGTAACTCTTGCAAAAGCTTCATTGTTTGATTTACTTGAAAATTCTAATTTCATTTCATTTTTATACGCATTTTTCATATTTTTTTACACCTTCCTCTTCTATAATTGGAATTATCTTCAATATTCCTGCCATTTCAAAAATTTTTTTAACAAATCTATTTACATTTATAAGTTTCACTTCACCATTAAGCATGCTTATTATTTTATATCTGCCTATAATCATCCCTATTCCTGCACTATCCATAAAATTAACACCCTTAAAATCAAAAATAACCTCTTTTGGCATATGTGCTTCTATTTCATAATCAATTTTTTGCCTTAACTTTTCCACTGAATGATGGTCTATTTCCTCTGTTATATTTATTCTTAAAAGCTTGTCCTCTTTTTTGTAAATTACATCCATTATATTCCTCCTCTTATTTAATTTATTTCTTATTATATTTTCTACTTTTGGAAATTTTTTCCTTTGTTGAAAAATAAGAAGTTTTGTAAGTAATTTTTTTCTGTTATTTATTATTTTTCTTTACAAAAAAGTAAAAATAATGTATAATTATATGTATTATGTAAACGTGAAAGGCTGGAAAATGTTATTTAAAGACGATATTAAAAGATATATTTTATCCGTTTTTAAACAAGGTTTTGAAGAAGGCTTAAGTGAAACTGAAATTATTCAAAATTTACCAGAAATTTCAGGTAGCGAAACTGATAAACAAAATCTTTATAATGATTGCAAAGCATATCTTTTTTTAGATTTAGCTTTTATTAATCATCCCCAAATTGCAATAACTCTAGCAGAAAAATATATAAAAAATAACAGCCAGAGAGATATAAATTTAGTAGATGAAAAATTATATTCTATGTATTCATTAACCAATCAAACTGATTTAGCTGATGAACTGTTAGAAGAATTATTAATAAAAGAACCAGATAATAAATGGACAATTGCAAAAAAATTAAATCTTTTAAGAGGTCAAGGAAAACATTTAGAAGCCTTAGATTTTATATCAAAAAATTACAAATTAGTAAAAAATGACCCCGCAATATTTCATATACAATATAAAATTATACATAAATTAACTAATGGTGACCCAAATGCTATAATAAAATTATGTAAAAGAATTCCTTATCTAGACTTTGGAAATATTCCAGAAAAAAGATTAGTTTCAATAGAAAAATTACAAGAGTATTTAAAAAGAACTTATATATTAGAAAAAAAATGTGAAGATAAACAATCAATTATATATATAAGAAAATTAATTAAAAATAAAATTAAATGTGAAACAGGGAAAAAAACTTCTGAACCTTTCAAAAATCAAGATTTACATACTGTTAATTTAATAAATGCTATGATTAAATCTCGTAATTATAAGGAAGAAACTATAAATGAGCTATTAGAAAATATACAAAATGGAACTATAAAGTTTTTTATGCAGTGTCAAATATCTCATCATCAAGGAAAAAGTAGTAAAGATTTAGTCGAAAAAATTAAAAATTTTTCTAAAAAAAATAATTCTATTTTAGACGAAACTGGAAAAAAAAGTATGAGGGTTTTAAATAACTTACTAACTGGAAGTTTAAGAAATATATATTTGCATGATGAATGGTTAAGATTTCAAAAAAATTATTTTGGAATAATACTAGATCCAGGTAAACAAAAAAATAATGGTAATGACGATAATGTAAAAAAATCATCAGATCCTACATTATAAAACATTAAAGAACAGTAATAAATCAATGAAAAATTCGAACTTTCCTATTACATAAAAAAGCAATTTCTTAAAGAAATTGCTTTTTTTATTTTAGTCTTCTTTTTTCTCTATAACTTCTTTTCCATCATAGTAACCGCAGTTTGAACAAACTCTATGTGGTAAAACTGGTTCATTACAATGTTTACATGTTGCTATTGCTGGTTTTTCTAGTTTCCATGTTGATCTTCTTGTTCTTGTTCTTTCTTTTGACCATCTTCTTTTTGGTTGTGCCATCTTTTATTCCCTCCTATGCTAATCAAAATATCTATATGACTTTACATATTTTTCTCATTTTTGTCACTATGATAGTATACTAAAAATTTATATTGTTTGTCAAGTATTTTTACATATTTTATTTTATTATTTCAGGATTTCCATATTTTATTCCATATGTTTCCACTGTCATACTTTTTATCACTGGTGGTTCTACCGGTGTTGTTGTTTTATTTTCTGTTGTTTCACCTGTTTCTTCATCTGTGGTAGTTTCAATTTTAGTTTCTAAAACTTTTAACTGATCAACTATTTCCATACCTTCTGTTACTTTTCCAAATGCACAATAATTTCCATCAAAATCTGTATAATCTTCTGCCATAATAAAGAATTGTGCACATCCTGAATCATACCCCTGCTTTAAATAACTATAATCTCCTGTATAATATGCCCACATTGAATAATCCTGTCTTGCTAGTCCAACTGTACCTCTCTCAAAAGATAATTTATTGTCTTTAAAATCGTTTTCTGCAAATTCACCTTTTATTGCATATTCTGTTTCACCTGTACCGTCACCATTGATATCTCCACCTTGAATTAACATATCCTCAACTCTATGAAATGTTAATCCATCATAATATCCTTCATTTATAAGTTTTATAAAATTTGTAACTGTGTTTGGTGCATATTCTGGATACAATTCCATTTTTATAGTACCATAATTTTCTACTTCCATTGTTACAATTGGATTTTGATATTCAAAATTATTCTTTAAATAATAACCATATATCATAAATGCCAATGCTGCTACTATTATTACAAGTGCAATTATACTAAAAACTAATTTATTTTTCATTTTTTACCCTTTCTTGTATATAGGGGCTAGTCAAGACTAGCCCGCGTGTCGGTCGCGACCGGCCCCTACATTTTTTGTATATTTCATTTTTTATTTAATAATTAATGACTCTCCTGTCATTTCTTGAGGTTTTTCTATACCCATTATATCTAAGATAGTAGGTGCTAAATCTGCTAATTTCCCTTCTTTTAATTTAGCTTCTTTACCAACTAATATCAAAGGAACAACATTTGTAGTATGTGCTGTATGAGGTTCTCCAGTTGTATAATCTATCATTTGTTCTGAATTTCCATGATCTGCAGTAATTAATACTACGCCTTCTTTTTCTTGAATTGCTGTAACTACTCTTTCAACACATTTATCGATTGTTTCTAAAGCTTTTATAGCAGCGTCTAAATTTCCTGTATGTCCTACCATGTCTGGATTTGCATAATTTAATATTATAGTGTCAAATTTTTCTGAATTGATTGCATTAACTACATTATCTGTAACCTCTACTGCACTCATTTCTGGTTGTAAATCATATGTTGCAACTTTTGGTGAAGGAATAAGAATTCTATCTTCGCCTTCATATTGTCTTTCTTCTCCACCATTAAAGAAAAAAGTAACGTGAGCATATTTTTCAGTTTCTGCAATTCTTAATTGTTTTAAACCATTTTTAGCAATAACTTCTCCAAAAGTATTTTTTAATTCTTCTTCTTTAAAAGCTATTTTTACATTTTCTATTGTTGCATCATAATTTGTAAAACATACATAATATAGTGGAAAATAACTTCTATCAAATCCAATAAAAACTTCATCCACTAAACTTCTTGTTATTTCTCTTGCTCTATCTTTTCTGAAGTTGAAGAAAATCACTGAATCATTTTCACTAATAGTTGCAATTGGTTCTCCATCATTACAGATTACTGTTGGTTCAACAAATTCATCAAAAATTTCTTTTTGATATGATTCTTCAATTGCAGCAGTAGCAGAAGTAGCTTTTATTCCTTCTCCTTTAACTAATGCATTATATGCTTTTTCTACTCTATCCCAACGTTTATCTCTATCCATTGCATAATATCTTCCAGATATGCTTGCAATTTTCCCAACACCTTTTTCTTGCATTTTCTTTTCTAATTCAGTTATATATCCTTCTCCAGATGCGGGTGGAGTATCTCTTCCATCTAAAAAGCAATGTACATAAACATCTTCAAAATCTTTTCTTTTGGCTAACTCTAAAATTCCATATAAATGTCTTATATGACTATGAACTCCTCCATCTGAAAGTAACCCCATTACATGTAATTTAGAATTATTTCTTTTACAGTTTTCTATTGCTTCTACTAATTCTGGAATACTAAAGAAATCTCCATCTTCTATTGATTTTGTTATTTTTGTAAGTTCTTGATAAACAACTCTACCAGCACCAATATTTGTATGTCCAACTTCAGAATTTCCCATTTGTCCTTCTGGAAGTCCAACATCTAATCCACTTGTTTTTATAATTGTTGTTGGCATTTGTTTTTTTAGTTTATCTAAAAAAGGAGTTTCTGCCATATGTACTGCATTTGCTGTTTCATTTTCATTAATTCCATATCCATCTAATATCATTAACATTGTTATTTGTTTATTCATAATTGTATTTTTCCTCATCTTCCTTTAATAAATTTGATTATTTTTAAATGTGTCCTCTAAAGATATTTATTATTAAGCATTCCTAACGGGTCACGGACGACCAATGGTCGCCCCTACATCAAAATCCATTATATGAATTTTATATTATTTATTATAATTTACAATTTTAGCGAATTCCTCTGCAACTAAACTTGCTCCACCTACTAATCCACCATCTATATCTGACATTTCAAATAATTCTTTAGCATTTGAAGATTTTACGCTTCCACCATATTGTATTATTACTTTATTTGCAACTTCTTCTCCATAGTTTTTAGCAACTTCTTCTCTTATCCATTTGATTGTTTCATTTGCATCTTCTTTTGTTGCTGTTTTTCCTGTTCCAATTGCCCAAATTGGTTCATATGCTATTATTGTATCCTCTACTTCTTTATTTGTTAAACCTTCTAAAGCTAATTTTGTTTGTGTTGTAACTATTGTTTTTGCATCTCCTGATTCTCTTTGTTCTAAGCTTTCTCCTACACAAACTATTGGTTTTAACTCTAAGCTTAAAGCTTTCTTTAATTTTTTATTTACAGTTTCATCTGTTTCATTGTAGTATGCTCTTCTTTCAGAGTGTCCTATTATTACATACTCAACTCCTATAGATTTTAACATTTCTCCTGAAACTTCACCTGTATAAGCGCCTTTTTCTTCCCAATTCATATTTTGTGCACCTATTTTTATATTTGTTCCTTGAGCCATATTTAAAGCATAGAATAAATCTGTATATGGAGCACATATTACTACTTCATTTTCAGAGTCCTTTACATAGTTTTCTAATTCCTCAATAAATGATATGGCCTCATTTGGCAATTTATTCATTTTCCAGTTTCCTGCTATTACTTTTTTTCTCATAAAAATTCTCCTTTATTTTTTATTAAAAACCTGTTACTAATTCTATTTTTTCATTTTCTATATCATAAATAAATAGTTTCCCATCAACTAATTTATTATTTATTGTACCACTAACATTTCCACTGCTTCCAGCTAATGATAGACCTTCAATATCTTTAAATTCTATTGTATATTCGCAATATCCTATAATTTTATTTTCTTCTATATCTTCTTCAGGTATTTTTATTTCTGCAATTTCTGTATATTCTTTTGTATAAATTGTTATATTATTAACAAATATATCTTTTATCTCATTATCAGAAGCAATAAACTCACCTATATTGCTTTTTGAAGGATTTGACAAAGATTGATATATTTTTTCAAAATCGCTAGATTCATTTTCAATACTTTCTTGATTTATTACGCTAGAATCTTCTTTACTATTATCAGTATTATCATCTTGATAATTATTTGTATACATTATACCTATTACTGCTAACAATATTATTATAATTACTATACATATAATATTCACAATACTTATACTCATTTTTTTATCTTTTTCCATATCTTTCCTCCATAAATTTATGTATCATTATTTCTCTTCTAAGCATTCAATTCCAGGTAAAAGTTTTCCTTCTAAAAACTCTAAAGATGCTCCTCCTCCTGTTGAAATATGAGTCATCTTATCTGCTAATCCTAATTTTTCTATTGCTGCAGCAGAATCTCCACCACCAATTATCGTTGTAGCATCTATGTTTGCAAGTATACTTGCTACTGCTTTTGTTCCTACTTCAAATTTAGAGAATTCACAAACACCTAATGGGCCATTCCATACTACTGTTTTTGCATTTTTTACTACTTCTTCAAATTTTTCAATTGTTTTTGGTCCAATATCTAATCCCATAAATCCTTCTGGAATTTCTTCTGATGATACAATCATGCTTTCTGCATCATTAGAATATTCTGCAGAGACATTATTATCTAATGGTAATAGTATTTCTACATTTTTTGCTTTTGCTTTTTCTAATAAACTATTTGCTAATTCTAATTTATCTTCTTCGCAAATTGATGTACCTATACTATGTCCTTGTGCTTTATAAAATGTGTATGCCATTCCACCACCAATTATTAAAGTATCCACTTTATCTATTAAATTTTCTATTACACCTATTTTATCAGAAACTTTTGCTCCTCCAAGTATTGCTACAAATGGATGTGCTGGATTTTCTAAAGCTCCACCTAAAAACTCTAACTCTTTTTCAATTAAGAATCCTGAAACTGCAGGTAAATAGTCTGCAACACCTGTTGTTGAACTGTGTGCTCTATGTGCAGTTCCAAATGCATCATTTACATATAATTCAGCCATATCAGCTAATGCTTTTGAAAATTCTGGTGCATTTTTTTCTTCCTCTTTATGGAATCTTACGTTTTCTAATAAAACTACTTCTCCTTCTTTCACATTAGATGTTAGTTCTTTTGCACTTTCACCAATTACATCTGTAGCTAGTTTTACTTCTTTATTTAATAATTTTGAAAGTTCTTCAGCTACTGGTTTTAAAGAATACTTTTGATTAAATTCTCCTTTTGGTCTTCCTAAATGTGAGCAAAGAATTACTTTTGCATTATTGTCTAATAAATATTGTATTGTTGGAATTGCAGCTTTAATTCTTCTATTATCAGTGATTGTTCCATCTTCTGAACTTATAGGAACATTGAAATCACATCTAACTAATACTTTTTTACTATTAACGTCTATGTCTTTTACTGTTTTTTTATTCATTGTATCTCTCCTTTTAATTATAGGGGCGAACTATGTTCGCCCTGTTATTCTTCGGGCGAACGCAGTTCGCCCCTACATTCATTCGTCCTTAATTATAAATTATAATTCTGCGAAATATTTTATTGTTCTTACCATTTGACTTGTATAAGAATTTTCGTTATCATACCAAGCAACTACTTGAACTTGATATAATCCATCTTCTATTTTTGTTACCATTGTTTGTGTACTATCAAATAAAGAACCATATTTCATTCCTATAATATCAGAAGATACTAATAATTCTTCTGTATATCCATAAGATTCATTTGATGCTGCTTTCATTGCTGCATTTATTGATTCTGGAGTTATATCTTCACCTTTAACAACTGCTACTAAAATTGTTGTTGAACCTGTTGGCACTGGAACTCTTTGTGCTGAACCAATTAATTTTCCATTTAATTCTGGAATAACTAATCCAATTGCTTTTGCTGCTCCTGTAGAGTTAGGAACAATATTTACAGCTGCTGCTCTAGCTCTTCTTAAATCTGCTTTTCTGTGTGGACCATCTAATACCATTTGGTCACCTGTATATGCATGAACAGTTGTCATTATTCCTGATTGAATTGGAGCATAATCATTTAATGCTTTTGCCATAGGTGCTAAACAGTTTGTTGTACATGAAGCTGCTGATATAACTGTATCTTCTGCTTTTAGTATTTTTTCATTAACTCCAAAAACTACTGTTGGTAAATCTTTACCAGCTGGTGCTGAAATAACTACCTTTTTAGCACCTGCTTTAATATGAGCTTCTGCTTTTTCTTTTGTTGTATAGAATCCTGTACATTCTAAAACAACATCTACCCCTAATTCTCCCCAAGGTAATTCTGCTGCATCTTTTATTGCATATATTTTTATAGTTTTTCCATCTACTGTTATTGAATCTTCTCCTGCTACTACTGTATCTGCTTTTTCGTATGTTTTTTGAGCTGAATCGTATTTTAATAAATGAGCTAACATATCTGGACTTGTTAAATCATTAATTGCAACGATTTCATATCCTTCTGCTCCAAACATTTGTCTAAATGCAAGACGTCCTATACGTCCAAAACCATTAATGGCTACTTTTACTGACATAAAATCATCCTTTCTTAAACTGTAAATTTAATTACATTTTTTTAATTTTACGAACGTAATTGTATAACAAAAAAGAATACTTTTCAAGTATTCTTTTTAAATAAATTTTAAAATTAAATTCTAGAATATTTTCTTTCCTCTAAATGTTATATCCACTTCTTGCATTAAGAAATCTTTAATTTTTCCCCATGTAATTTCTTGATGTAAAAATTCGTTGATTTCATCTTCTATTTTTTGTTCATATGGTGTTAATTTAACTTCAATTTTATAGCATAATACATTTTTTACTTTTGTCCATGTACTTGTTTTTTCTGGTAATGTATTTGTACAAACTTTAAATGTTGAAGAAGATGTTGGTGTTATTTCTCCATTTTCTTCATTCATTTCCAATTCATCTATGTTGCTTGTTGAACCAACCTTAATTGTTTTAGCGAAATTTGAAATTCCTTTTAATACTTCTTCATTTTTTGATACACTTTCACTATTTGATATAGTTTCTTTCATTTTTAAGATCCCCCTCTTTTTCGGCTAGAACTTCTTTTCTTTTGTTCTATTTTTTTAATATTACTATTTCTTAATATTTTATACTATAAAAACACTTTTAAATCAATAGTTTAACGTTAAAAAAATATTACTTTTTCATTGCAGAATTATTACAATTTTATTACATGTTTTCTATGGCATTCCAACCCCGCTTAAGTCTGTTAAAGTTATATTTCTTATACTATTTTTTTCTTGTTTTTCTTTTGTTTTAACTGTTATATAATTAGTAGTATGACCTTGGAACATTCCGTTTTTTTCTTCTTCGAATAAAACCTCTAAGTCCTTACCTATAAATTTTTTTATAAAATCTTCTTCATTTTGATTTGATAAATCTATAAGCTTTTTGCTTCTTTTTTCTTTTATACTCTCCGCCACTTGTTCTTTCATTTTCTCAGCAACAGTCCCTTTTCTTGGCGAATATTTAAAAACATGCATTTTACTAAAATTGATCTCCTTCAGAAATTCAAAAGTTTTGCTGAACTCCTCTTCTGTTTCTCCAGGAAATCCAACAATTATATCTGTTGTAATTGCAACATTAGGAAACCTTTCTCTTAGATAAATTACACTTTGTTTAAATTCTTCCGTAGAATATTTTCTATTCATTCTTTTTAAGGTTTCATCACATCCACTTTGTAAAGATAAATGAAAATGATCACAAATTTTTTCTAATTGTTTTAATCTTTCTACAAATTTCTTTGTAATTATTTTAGGTTCTAAAGAACCGCAATCTTATTCTTTCCAATCCTTCTATTTTATTTATTTCTTCTAATAAATCAATCAATCTAATTTCATTATTGAAATCTTTTCCATATGATGCTATATGAATTCCCGTTATTACAACTTCTTTTATACCTTTATGTACAATTTTAGTAATTTCGCTTATTATGTTTTCAATTTTTCTACTTCTCACTCTTCCTTTTGCATATGGAATTATACAGTAAGAACAAAAATTGTCACAGCCATCCTGAACTTTTATTACAGCTCTAGTCTTTTCTGTAAAAATTGTATCGCCAAAATCTAGAAATTCTTTTTGTTTAGAAATGTCTGATACAGTAATTTCTATGTTCGGGTCGCCGTAGGCGACGACCCCTACATTTTTCTTCTGTAATTTCTACGATGTTATTTTTTTCGTTATTCCCTAAAATCAAATCAATTTCTTCTATTTTATTCAATTCATCTTTGCCAACTTGAGCATAACATCCGAGTTACAACAAGTATTGAATTAGGGTTTATTTGTTTTGTTCTTCTAATTATTTGTCTTGATTTTTTATCTGACATATTCGTTACCGTGCATGTATTTACAACATATATATCTGCTCTTTCATTAAATTCTACTAGTTCATATCCTTTTTCAATAAATTGTTGTATCATTGCATTTGTTTCATATTGATTTACTTTACAACCTAAAGTGTAAAATGCTACTTTTTTCATAAATTGCTCCTTTACGCGTTTGGCTTTTCAAATAATACGGGCGGACACAAGGCCCGCCCCTACATGTTTATAAATTATTTTATTTTTCCATCTAAAATATCAAGATTGTCAAGAGCTTTTCCTGTTCCCAAAGCTACACAAGAAACCGCATCTTCTGCTATCATTACATTTATCCCTGTTTTTTCTTGAAGAAGTTTATCTAATCCATCAACTAAACATCCTCCACCTGTCATGTATATTCCTCTATCACTTATATCAGCAGCAAGTTCTGGTGGTGTTTTTTCCAATGTAGCATGAACTGCATCAACTATAGCTAACGCTGGTTCTTCTAAAGCTTCCATCATTTCACTAGAATGAATTGTTAATGTTTTAGGTAATCCTGTAACTAAATCTCTTCCTCTTATTTCCATTTCCGCATCTTGTATCTTTGGATATACACATCCAATATTTACTTTCAAATCCTCTGCTGTCCTCTCTCCAATCATTACATTATGTTTTTTCTTAATATATTTTATTACAGCTTCATCAAATTTATCTCCAGCAACCTTTAAAGATGTACTAACGACTGACCCTCCTAGCGAAATAACAGCTACATCCGTAGTTCCACCTCCAATATCAACTACCATATTTCCACATGGTTTTGATATATCAATTCCTGCACCAATTGCAGCTGCAATTGGTTCTTCTATTAAATAAACTCTTTTAGCTCCAGCTTGAGAAGCTGCATCTATAACAGCTTTTTTTTCAACCTCTGTAACTTGTGAAGGTATACATATCATAATTCTTGGTGGAAATATAAATTTACCACAAATTTTGCTTATAAAATGTTTTAACATTTTTTCAGTAACAGTATAATCTGATATAACTCCATCTTTAAGAGGTCTAGTTGCAACTATATTACCTGGTGTTCTACCAAGCATTCTTCTTGCTTCTCCTCCTACAGCGAGCACTTCGTTTGTTATATTGTTAACGGCAACTACAGATGGTTCTCTTAATACAATTCCCTTTCCTTTTACATAAGCAATCACTGTAGCTGTACCTAAATCAATCCCTATATCTTGTCCAATTCCAAACATTATGGCATCTATCCTTTCACTAATATTACAATTTAATTACATGTTTGTTGCAATTATATTACAGAATATAAAAAATAGCAAATGTTTTTTTATATTTTTTACATTTGCTATTTTTTTATTAGTATTTTATGAAAATTATTAAATATGAATTGTAATTACTACTCATAAACTACACTTAATTTTATTGCTTTAACATCTTCAAATCTAAATTTTGCATTAAATTTTAAAAGTTCATTAACATTAAAATATCTTAATTCCTCATACTTTGTTCCTATATATCTATTAGATTGATTATATAAATCAATTTTCAAAAATGCTTTTTCTATATGCTTTCCTGTATCATTTCTTACTGTACCACTTATGTTCCCACTATATTTTCCTGTTTCACAATTATCTACTGCGATAATTGGTGTTTTAGTTAAAATCTCAATATCTGTTATTTTTTCTTTTAGTCCCTTTACTGCCCAATTTGATATAACACTTGAAAATATAAAAAATGATACAAATAATATTAAATATAATAGAAATGTTTTCATTCTTGCCATAAAATTTTTCTCCTTTTATTTTTATATTTTATAGTTTATAGTTTATTTATATTTTTTATCAACATTTAGTATATCATTTTTTATGTTAATTTGCAACTATTTCTTTGTTTAAATATGTAGAATATATATATACTCTTTTCACTTTTCTTTTTAGTGAATTTTCTATTGCAGTTTTATACAACAACAATTGTTTTTTATATTTATCTATTAAATAGTTCTCATCATTATTTGGTACATAATCTGTTTTATAATCCACTAATACTATATCTTCATTTTCTAAAACATAATACAAATCAATTATACCTTGTACTAAAATATTTTCTTCTGAATCTTCTCCATACAATTCATTAATCGGTATATTTAAATAAAATGCCTTTTCTTTGTGAATTTCTTTTGCATTTTTTACTTCTTGATACAATCTTGATCTGGTGAAATTTAATATTATTTTTACGTCTATTACTTCAGACTGTTCTTTTGTGATAATTTTTTTCTTTTCTAAATCTTTTAATAAAGCTTTTATCTTTTCTTCATCATATTCTTCCTGAAAATTTAATTTTTGTAATATTAAATGAATAGTCGTTCCTATTTCAGCTTTTGTAATTCTTTTTTCTTGTTCTAAAATTTTAGGTGTCCTACAAACTTGATTTTTTTCTTTGTTTTCTTTAGAGATTTTACTAACTGATGTTTTTCCTTCTATTCTTGTTAAAAATTCTTTATCATATTTCCACATTAAAATCTCATTTATTTTTTTTTGCTGATTACTATCAATTATTCCACTTTTTTTCTGTTCTTTTTCTATTTCACTTTTTTCTACAATGTCATTTTTATTATGTTCTTTTATATCTAAAATTTCTTTTAAATTCTCGTCATAAATAGAAACCATTTCAAGCCAATCCAAATATGATTTTGCATTTTTTATAATAAATTCTGGTATTTTATTCTCATTTCTTATAGCTTCAATGCTCTTTTTTTTCTCACATAACGATTTTTTTAAATCTTTATCAACACCAGTTATTATAAGTTTCTCTCTACTACGTGTTAAGGCTACATATAAAAGTCTCATTTCTTCAGCTAAAACTTCTTCTTTTGTTTTTATTTTTATAGTTTCTTTTGCTAATGTGTTATATTCTATTTTTCTTTCATAATTTACATATTTAGGTCCTAATCCTAAATCTTGATGAAGTAATATATTTTGATTTAAGTCTTGTAGATTAAATTGTTTTCCCGTACCACATAAAAATACTACTGGAAATTCAAGTCCTTTGCTTTTATGAATACTCATTATTCTAATCACATTTTCATTTTCTCCAATAAGTTTTGCAGAAGTTTTATCATTATTGCTTTTGTTTATTCTATCTATATAATTTACAAAATTATATAATCCTTTAAAACTTGCTGTTTCGTAATCTTTCGCCTTTTCAAATAACATTTTCAAATTAGCTGTTTTAACATTACCATTCGGCATTAAACTTACATAATTGTAATAGCCTGTTTTCTCATATATATACCATATTAATTCATCCAACTTTAAATATTCTGATTTTTTTCTTAAATCCTCGAGATTATCAAAGAACTTTATTATTTTATTCTTTAATTTTTCATTACTAATTTTTCCTAAACTCTCACATAAAGCTTCATAAAAACTTGCATTTTTATTTTGCAATCTTATTTCAACTAATTCATTATCTGTAAAATTTCCTATAATAGATCTTAGAATTGCAACTAAAGGAATATCATTGTTTGGATTATCTATAATTTTCAATAAATTCATAATAGTTTGAATTTCTATGCTTTCAAAATAACTTGTAGATACATCTGAAAACACAGGTAAATTTAAATTCGATATTGCTTTTTCGTATACCTCAGCACTATCTGCTGTACTCCTTAGTAAAATTACTATATCTCTAAATTCTAATTTCCTATATGTATTATCTTTATTACATACATAATAATTTTGAGTAATTAAATCCTTTATTTTATTTGCAACAAATATAGCTTCAGAGCTTACTTTATCTTCAATTAAATCATTTTTATCATCTTCATCATTCTGCTGATAATTTATTATATGTAACTCTATATTTTCATTTAAATTTCTTAAACTATTCTCTTTAGTTTCATATTTATTTCCTACATTCAAATATTCTTCTTCATCATATTCTATTTCACCTAATTTTTTGCTCATAATATCTGAAAAAACAAGGTTAGTAAAATTTAATATTTTTTCTCTACTTCTAAAATTCTTAAATAATTTAATCTTACTATCTGTAGTTAACAAATCATTATTTTTTACTTGTTCATATTTTTCGTATTTTTCTAAAAACAACTCTGGTCTTGCTTGTCTAAATTTATATATACTTTGTTTTACATCTCCAACCATAAATATATTATTGCCTTTAGAAATAGTTGTTAAAATTTTTTCTTGTACCAAGTTACTGTCTTGATACTCATCAATTGCTATTTCCATAAATTTCTCTTGATATTCTTTTGCAATTGGCGTAGCAACCTCTTCTCCATTTTCATTTTCTGTTACTAAAATTTTTAAAGCAAAATGTTCAATATCATTAAAATCCACAATATTTTTTTCTCTTTTAACTTTTTGGAATTCACAAGAAAAATTTAATACTATATTTTCTATTTTTTTTAGTATTTCATACATAGAAAATATATCACTGTTTGCATTTTTAGAATCATTTATTAATATATTATCTCTTATATCTTTAATTTTATTTTTTACTTTATCTCTCACTTCTTTGGCTTGTTCTTTTAAATCTGAATTATTTTTTCTATCTATTGGCCATTTACTAAATTCGTTATTTATAGCGTTATGCAATGCATCCCACGATGTTGTTTTTTTTAAGATATTTTCTAGTAAATTTATATCTTCTGATATAGTAATGAAAAACTTTTCTAATTCTATTTCATTTCTTAGTTCTTTTTGTATTATTTTCAAATTATTTAATCCGTCAAGAAGTTCATCTTTAATATTTTCTATTAAGATTCCCCCCCATAATGTTTCGCTAAAATCTACTTCTTGATTTACATTAAACATCTCAACTTTTTCTTTAATCCATTTTTCAGGATATGGAGCACTTTGTATATATCTATATATCTGTAATATAATTTCTTTTAGTTTTTCGTCTCCTCTATATCCTCCATAAATATTTACTAACTGTATCAAGTCTTCATTTTTTTCTTCATACAAATCCTCAAATAAGTCTTCTAATACTTCTTGTTTTAACAGTTCTATCTCAGTAGTATCTCCTATTCTAAAATTTGGAGATATGTCTATTTCATAAAAATAATTTTTTATTACTTCCAAACAAAAAGAATGTATTGTAGAAATACTTGCTTTATTCAATAGAATTATTTGTCTTTGTAGGTCAACGTTCTTTGGATTTTCTTCTATTTCCTTATAAAGCCTTTCTAAAATACGTTCTTTCATTTCTGCAGCTGCAGCATTTGTAAATGTTACAACTAGCATTTTATCAATGTCAATATTATCTACAAGAACTTTTTTCACAATCCTTTCTACTAAAACTGCAGTTTTTCCACTACCAGCAGCTGCCGCAACTAATAAATTTGCACCTTTTAAATTTATTGCATTCAATTGTTCTTGTGTCCAATTATTTGCCATTTTATTCTCCTTATCTTGGTATTGTATATTTCTATCCATGTAGGGGCTAGTCTTGACTAGCCCCTACAAATATTATTCAAATCTGTCTATAATATCTACTTGATTTCCTCTTAAGAAATCTGGCGTTGACATTCTTTTTGAATTTTCTTGTTGTATTTCTAATATTAAAATTACTCCATCTTTTGTTCTTACATATATTCCTTTTTTATTATTTATATATAAAATTGTACCTGGTTCAATATCTTTAAATTTATATGCATACTCCTTAAATTCTGAATATTCTTCTATAAATTGTTCAACCCCTAAAGTTTGAACTTTCCAAATTTTTGTTTTCTTACCTTTAAAATTTGTATATGCTCCCATAATTGGGTTAAGTCCTCTAACTAAATTTTTTATTTCTTTCATACCTTTTTCTTCCCAATTAATTTTTGCCATTGATTTTTCTAACATAGGAGCAATAGAAAATTCACCTTCTTGTTTTATTCTAGGTGCCTCTTCTTTTTCAACTTGTTCTAATGTTTCTACTAATAAATCTGCACCTATTTTAGATAGTCTATCCCATAATTCTCCAGAATTTTCATCATCATTAATTATCACTTCTCTTTTTAAAATAATATCTCCTGCATCCATCTCATTGTTCAAATACATTGTTGTTACTCCTGTTGTTTTATCGCCATTTAATATCGCCCATTGTATTGGAGCTGAACCTCTGTATTTAGGTAGTAATGATGGATGTACATTTATACAACCATATTTAGGAATATTTAGGATTTCTTCTGGTAAAATTCTTCCATATGCTACTACACAAATCACATCTGGTTTTATATTTTTTATTATTTCGATTATTTCTTGATTTCCTCTTAATTTTTCTGGTTGATATATTTTTAAATCCTTTTCTATTGCATATTCTTTGACCGGAGAATATATTACTTTCATCCCTCTTCCTTTTGCTTTGTCAGGAACTGTTATTACAGCTGAAATATCATGTCCTCTTTCATATATTGCTTCCAAAGAATCCTTTGCAAAATCTGGTGTACCCATAAAAACTATATTCAACATTTTCACCTCTTTAATATTTTTTGTAATTAATTTTTAACGTTGTAGGGGCGAACTGTGTTCGCCCGAACATTGGAAATCGGGCGAACACAGTTCGCCCCTACATTTATATTGCATTATTTTTTCTTTTTGTTTTTGCTTTTTCTATTTTCTTTATCTTCAGGTGTAACTACCTCTAATGTTCCTGGTATTATTTTTTCTACAAACACTACTCCATTTAAATGATCAACTTCATGACACATAGCTTGTGCTAATAAGTCTTGTCCTACTATTTCTATTTGCTCACCTTTTTCATTTAATGCTCTTAACTTAACCTCTTTAGGTCTTATAATTCTTGCATATTTATTTGGAAAACTTAAGCAACCTTCATCAACTTCTTGTTCTCCTTTTATTTCTATTATTTCTGGGTTAATAAATACATAAGGCTCTTTACCTTCTTCATAAAGATCAATAACTACTATTCTTTTTAGTATTCCTACTTGTACAGCAGCTAGCCCTACCCCATCGTATTTATGCATTGTGTCAATCATATCTTTAATTAGCTCTTTAATTTTGTCATCAATTACATCTACTTCCTTTGATTTTTTCTTTAAAATTTCATCTCCATCTTGTCTAATCATTCTTATTGCCATAATATTACCCCCTTATTTACATCATAGAGTTAGGATTTATATCCGCTACTATTCTAGTTTCTTTATTTCCCCAAGAATAGTACTCCTCTAATGTTTTGTTAACTATATCAATTACTTTACTATTTAACTTGCACTTTCCGATTATTCTCCATCTATATCTGTTTTTTATTTTACTAATTGGTGCAGGTACTGGCATAAAAAGTTCTATTGGTACACTATATTTTTTTATGTTTTTATGTAACAATGAATAAAATTTATTTGCCATATTTTTCACTTGTTCTTCATTTTTTGAGCTTATGCCAAGCATTATTATATCGCATAACGGCGGATATTTCAATTGTTTTCTCAAAGCTATTTCTGTATTAAAGAACATTTCATAATCTTGTTTTTTTGAATATTCTATACAAAGATTTTCTGGATTATATGTTTGAATAATTACTCTTCCTTTTTCTTTTCCTCTTCCAGCTCTTCCTGCAACTTGTACTAGAATTTGAAAAGTCCTCTCATTAGCTCGATAATCCTCTATATTTAAACTTCCATCTGCTGCAATAACTCCAACTAATGTTACATTTGGGAAATGGTGTCCCTTAACTACCATTTGTGTCCCAATTAAAATATCTATATTTTCATTAGTAAATTTATTTAATATATCTTCATGCGAATTTTTTTTTGTTACTGTATCTATATCCATTCTAATTGTTGTAGCTTGGGGGAAATTTTTTTTGATTTGTTCTTCTAATTTTTCTGTCCCTGTACCAAAATATTTTATATTTTTACTATTACAAACCGGACAAACATGAAGGTTTTTACTTTCATATCCGCAATAATGACATTTTAATTTTGCATCTTCTGCATGATATGTTAAACTAACATTGCACCTTCTACATTTTGCAGTAAATCCACATTCTCTACACATTACAAATGTAGAAAATCCTCTTCGATTTAAAAATAGGATTGTTTGTTTTTTATTTTTTAAATTTGTTTCTATTTCTTCATACAATCTTTTACTTATCATAGAATGATTTCCATTGGCAAGTTCTTGTCTTAAGTCTACAATTTCAATGCTAGGAAGACTTGATTCATTTGCTCTTTTCGTTAATTTTAGTAATTCTATTTCACCATTTTTTGCGTTTTCAAATGTACAAACATCTGGTGTTGCACTGCCTAAAACAAGAGGAATATCATTGGTTTTTGCTAAGTATTTTGCAATATCTTTTGCATTATATCTAGGTGTCGTGTCAGATTTGTATGACGTATCATGCTCTTCATCAATAATAATTATTCCTATATTTTGTATAGGTGCAAATATTGCAGACCTTGCTCCTATAACAATTTTAACTTTATTTTCTTTAATTTTTTTCCACTGATCATATCTTTCTCCAGCAGATAACTTACTATGTAATACTGCAATTACATCTCCAAATCTGGATAAAAATCTATTTACCATTTGAGGTGTAAGTGAGATTTCTGGAACTAAAACAATTGCATTTTTGCTTTTATTTATTACACTTTCTATTAGTTGAAGATATACCTCTGTTTTACCGAGAACCAGTTACTCCATACAATAAAAATTGTTTAAACTTACTACTATTTATTTTTTCAAAAGCATCTTTTTGTTCTTGTGTTAATTCTAATGGTTTGTCCCTTTTAACTTCTTTATTTTCAAAAGGATTTCTTTCAACTTGCTTTTCAATAAATTCTATATATTTGTTCTTTTCTAATCTTTTAATTATGTCTCTGCTTGTTTCTGTAATAATTTCTAAGTCTTGTATAGGCACTCCATCATTTGTAATAAGTAAATCTATAATTCTTATTTGCTTTTCACTCTTTAATTTTCCTACTGATTTATCAAATTCAATTTCTTCTATATTCTTTTTTAAGTACACATATGTTGCTGTTTTTTCTTTTACTCTATTTGATATTTTCTTTCCAACACTACCTGGTGGTAACATTAGTTTTATACAATCAGAAACATTACAAAAATATCTCCTGGCCATAATATTTGCAAGTTCAATGTTTTCTTTACTTAAATATTGATCTTCTATCCTTATGATATCTTTGTTTGCAAATTCTGAATATTTTTTTAATGACATAATAATACCTTCTGAAATTTTACTTCTTCCAAAAGGCACCAAAACTCTAGCTCCTACTTTAACATTGTCTTCTATACTTTTAGGAACTATATAATCAAAGGTTTTATTCAATTCTTTAGCTGTACTATTTATTAAGACTTCTGCAAACATTAATTTTCACACCTTTATTTCATTTTTCGTTTTTTATTATAGCACTGTTTGTTTTTATTTTCAATGGTGGTTAGTAGTTGGATTTTGGCCTTTGGAGTTTTGTGATATGGGGAAATTCTACGAAGATTTATCTCATTTTATCCAACTACTAAATTCCAAACTCCAAACACAAAGAAGACGACTACCTGTCATCTTCTTTATTAAACAATTTTGTACAATTTAAAATCCAATTTATCACAACTCACTAATTTAAAATCTATGTTACCTATTTTTCCTTCTATCGCCTCATTTATTGCTTCGCCATGAACATGTCCATATATACATTTTGTTACATTGTATTTTTTCATAGTAGCAATAAAGTTTTTATCTAATTCTTCATACGAATTAAATGGTGGATAATGCATACAAACTATAATCTCTTTATCTTCACCAAATTTATCTATTCCATCTTGTATCGATAATTCTAATCTATTATTTTCTCTTTTCATGATTTTTTCAGCTTTTTCCTCTTGCTCTGACCATCCTCTTGTTCCTACTATTATTTTATTTTCATAGCAATAACTGTTATTATATAAAAACATTATATCTTTAAAATTGTTTTGCTCTATATATTCTTTCATTTTTTTTACAGTAGTCCACCAGTAATCATGGTTTCCTTTTAGTATTATTTTGATTCCTGGCAATTTATTTAAATACTTAAAATCTTCATATGTATCTTCTAAATACATTGCCCATGAAAAATCTCCTGGCATAAGTACTACATCATTTTCTTTTACATTTTTGAGCCAATCTTCTTCAATTTTTTTAAAATGATTTTCCCATTTATCTCCGAAAATATCCATAGGCTTATTTTCTCCAAAAGATAAATGTAAATCAGATATAGCATAAATTGACATTCTATCCTCCAATTTTCAAATTTGGTATTGCATTTAATTTTAAATCTGCTCTTTCTCCATTTAAATAATTATAATATCCAGCTGAAGCTATCATTGCAGCATTATCTGTACATAATTTTAATTCTGGATAATAAACTTGTTTATTTTTTAATTTTGCAAATTCATTTCTTATATATGAATTTGCAGAAACTCCTCCTGCTAAAACTATTTTACCTATTCTAGGATTATTATCAAAAGCTTTTTTCACATTATCTACTAACATTTCTGTCGCAACTTTTTCAAAACTTGCACATAAATTCGCCTTGTTTATGTTTGGTTCTTTGTGATGTAAATTTATAATTGCTGTTTTTATACCACTAAAACTAAAATCTAAAGAATCGATTTTTGCTTTTGGTAAAGTTATAATTGGTTCTCCATCTAAAGCTAATTTGTCAACTTTTGGACCTCCAGGATATCCGAAGTCCTATAACCCTTGCGACTTTATCAAATGCTTCACCAATTGCATCATCACGTGTTTTTCCTAATATTTCAAATTCATTATAATCATTCACTTTTATTAAATGAGTGTGTCCTCCTGAAATAATTAAACATAAAAAAGGCGGTTTTAAATCTTTATGTGTTATATAATTTGCTGCAATATGTCCTTCTATATGATTTACTGCAATCAAAGGTTTGTTTAATGCAAAGCTCAAAGCTTTCGCATATGCTACCCCTACTAATAACGCTCCTACTAATCCAGGTCCATAAGTACATGCAACAGCATCTATATCACCAAATCCAATATTTGCCTGTTTTAATGCTTCTTTTGTTATTTGGTTTATAACTTCTGTATGACATCTTGATGCTATTTCCGGTACTACCCCTCCATATGTTTTATGTATGTCTATTTGTGAATTTATAACATTTGATAAAACTTCTCTTCCGTTTTTTACAACACTTACTGAAGTTTCATCACAACTACTTTCTATTCCTAAAATAATTATATCTTTCATATTTTTTTTACCTTTCTAATGTGTAATTATATCATATTATGTTGCTATTCAGCAAGAAATAAATTATATGTTTAAATTTATTTTTAATGTTGTAGGGGCGACCATTGGTCGTCCGCTCTTCAACGGCCTTTCTATAATTTATAAAATAATAAAGCAAAAATTCAAAATTAGAATCTAAATAATAAAATATAAAATTGTAATTTCAGGTATTCCTGTAAAGCACGGACGACCAATGGTCGCCCCTACATTCACTCTACAATTTTTAATTATCTAATAAACAATATTCTTTATAAATTCTTCTATCATCTTTTTTATCAAACCCCCTTGACCAAAACAATTATAACCTATAAAATTAGTATATAAATGTTATGGAGAGATAAACAAATGAAAAAAAGTAATTTTGATTTTTATAGTACAACAAATTTAAAATCTTATGACTTAAATAACACAATGAGGTATCAATTAGGTTTACTTGATTCTCTTGATGCTTTTACTAGAAGGCATTGTGAAAATGTTGCTAATTTAACTTCCAAACTTTGTGAAGAATTAAAATTAGGAAAAAACTTTACTATATATTGTACTATGTGTGCATATTTACATGATTTAGGGAAAATTTTTATTCCACCTGCTATTTTACAAAAACAAGGTTCTTTAACTGATGAAGAATATAATATTATTAAATCTCATACTACTATTCGGATATAATATGTGTAGAAAGGACCCTAATTTAATTATGTACTCTGCTGGCGCAAAATTTCATCATGAAGCATTAAACGGAACTGGCTATCCTGAGGGGCTTACAAAAAAAGATATTCCTCTTGAAGGACAAATTATAAGAGTTGCTGATGAATTTGATGCTATAGTTAGTAAAAGGCAATATAAATCACATATTGGTATAACTGATACTTTAAATATTCTTATAGAAGAATGTAAACCTTCTGGTGATTCCAAGTATCGGTAAAACAAATCCAACTGTTGTTAATGCTTTATTTAAAGTTGTTATTGCAGATACAGAATATGAAATTTATTCTATTAGAGAATATTTAATATATTTAAAAGAAAACATTAAACGTTTAGAAGAAATAAATAAATACATTAATAAGAAAAATAATACAACAAAACAAAGTAAAATTGAATATTATGATTCTTATATCAATATGCTTCTTGAAAAAGGTGAAAATGAAAAAAATGTTAACTATATTTTAGAAGAATATAAACTAGCAGTTATTCAAAAGAAAAAAGATATAGACAAACTAATTAATGAAATAAAAGAAATAAAAAAATTAAGAGTTTAAACTCTTAATTTTTTTATATGAAAAATCAACTTAGCGAAATGCTTTTCTTATTTCTTTTAAACAATCTATAAAATATTCTATATCTTCTTTTGTGTTTTCATAACCTAAACTAATTCTTAATGATGAATTAGCTAATTCATCTGATAATCCTATTGCTATTAGAACATGTGATGATTTTCCTGACCCAGAGCTACACGCAGAACCAGCCGACGTGCAAATTCCCTTTTCATCTAATTTTAACAGTAGTTCTTCTCCTGACATTTTTGAAAAAGATACATTAACATTGCCAGGCAATCTATTTTTTTCATCACCATTAATTTTTATATTATTAAAATTTTCTTTTAGTTCTTGTATACAATAATTTTTCAATTCTTTTAGTTTTTTTATTTTTTCTTCAAAATTTTCATACACCAATTCAATAGCTTTTCCTATACCAACTATTCCTGGAACATTTTCCGTACCAGCTCTTAAATCTCTTTCTTGATGTCCTCCATCTTGAATTTTAGATAATTCTACTCCCTGTCTTACATATAATGCGCCTATCCCTTTGGGCCCATAAAACTTATGTCCTGACATTGATAATAAATCTATATTCATTGCTTCCACATCAATTTTGACATTACCAATTGCTTGAACTGCATCAGTATGAAAATATATTCCATGTTCTTTTGCTATGTCACCAATTTTTTTTATAGGTTCAATTGTTCCTATTTCATTATTGGCATACATTATACTAATTAAAATAGTTTTTTCAGTTATATTATTTTTCAGATCCTCTAATGATATCATTCCTTTATGATCTACATTTAAATATGTTATTTCAAATCCTTCCTCTTCTAATCTATGACATGTATTTAAAACTGCTGGATGTTCTATTTTTGTTGTTATTATATGATTTCCTTTTTCTTTTAAATTATATGCTATTCCTTTTATTGCTAAATTATCACTTTCACTACCTCCACTTGTAAAAAAAATTTCATGAGCTTTGGCATTAATTACTCTAGCAATTTTCCTTCTAGAAATTTCAATTGCTCTTTTTGCATTTCTTCCTATACTATACATAGATGAAGGATTACCATACTCTATCGAAAGAAAAGGTATCATTTCTTTTAAAACCTGGTCATGCATTTTTGTCGTAGCTGCATGGTCAAAATATATAATTTTATTCATATTTAATCTCTCCTTGCTAAATTCAAATATACTTTTGAAATCAATTGTAGGGGCTAGTCTTGACTAGCCCGCGGGTCGGTCGAGACCGACCCCTACAAAAAAAAATAATATATAACAAAATTGTTATATATTATATTTTATGTGTATTTTATAAAAATATTTTCAAAATTTTAATTTTCTGTCCAACGTATCATTTTTATATCTTTATATTTGTCTAATACCTCCATATATTTTTGATACTCTTCTTCCCATAACATCGAAGGAACTTTATCAAATGCAGAAAAAACTTTTTCGGCTTCCATTAAAAATATTAACTGCTCTTGACTGCTTAATTTTTCATATTTCTTTGCAAATCTATATAATTTATCTAATACTTGGTTTGCTTCAATAAAACTCCAGAAATCCTTTACTTTCATACCTGCCATTTTTATTTGTAAAACTGCAAAAGCAATTAAAGCAAATACGATAAATACTAGGACATATATAATCATTAGTACTCCCATATATTTCTCCTCATTTGGTATATATAAAATTATTATAACACAAGCATTTTATTTTGGCAAATTTTATCAAAAAAAATTGTAAAAAATCAAATACAGGAACACAGGGTCACCCACTACAATCTAAACTCTAAATTCATTTATGTGTTTGGCATTTGGACTTTAGAATTTAGATGTATATGGTATTTCTCCGAAGGATTTGCAAATACACCAAATTTCAATATCCAACTACCAAAATCTAACCTCAAAAATCCAAATTCATTTTTATTTTTCTTTATATATGTTATAATGTAATGGCATATATAATTATTATGGAGTGATATTTTTATGGATAGATTTAAAAAAATTAAAAATGCCGGTATTTTAGGAATTATTGGAAATATATTTCTACTAGTTATAAAAGGAACTGTAGGATTACTAAGTAATAGTCAAGCTATGATAGCTGACAGTTTAAATAGTGCCGGTGATATTTTTGCTTCTCTTATGACTTTTATTGGAAATAAAATTGCAAGTAAGCCTGGCGATGAAGACCATAATTTCGGTCATGGTAAATCTGAATATATATTTTCTTTATTGATAAGTATTTCAATGATTGTAATCGCTATAAAATTATTAATCGATGCAATTACCTCTTTAGTTTTAAAAAACGAGCTAACCTATTCTATATATTTAGTAATAGTTTGTATTGTTACTATTTTAATAAAATTCGGTTTATTTATATATACTCATAGATTAAATAAAAAACTTAACAACATTCTTTTAAAGGCAAATTCGAAAGACCATTTTAATGACTGCATTATAACGTCTTTTACTTTAATATCTGTTTTGCTTTCAACTATAGGAATTTATTGGGTAGATGGTGTTGTTGGTATAGGTATCGCTCTTTGGATTCTTTATACTGGGATTAAAATTTTTATCGAAAGTTATAACGTACTTATGGATATTTCGATTGACGAAAAAACTAAAGAAATCATTTTAGATTTAGTACATAATTATAAAGAAATAAAAAGTGTAGAAAATTTATATTCTACACCTTCTGGTTATAAATATATTATTATTTTAACTATATTTGTTGATGGAAATATGTCTACTTTTGAAAGTCATAACTTAGCTGATAGTCTTGAAAAAGATATAATGGCTTTGGATAATGTGGCTGATGCGATTATACATGTAAATCCAATATAAAACTTTACCTTTTTATTAATTATTAGTATATAAATTTTCTCATTAAAACTTTAAATGTCTCACGGGTAATCCGTATGCTAGGGATCTTAAAGCTTTTAATTCGAAATATTTATATACTAATAATTATATTTATAATTTATACAAGATTCATTCTTATTTCTTTACTTTCACTTTTATCTTTATTTCATCTTCCTCAGCTGTTACTGTTCCTGTGTCTCCTGATTTCAAATTTCCATCTAAGATTTCTTCTGCTAATTTGTCTTCTAATATTGTTTGAATTGCTCTTCTTAATGGTCTTGCTCCATATGTTGCATCTGTTCCTTTTTTTATTATTAATTCCTTTGCTTTTTCATCTATTCTTATTTTAATGTTTTGTTCCTCTAATCTTTTAATTACTTTTTTCAGCATAATGTCAGTGATTGCACTTATTTCCTCGGTATTTAATTTATGGAATACTATTATTTCGTCAATACGATTTAAAAATTCAGGTTTAAAACTTCTTTTTAGTTCTCCCATAACATCTTTTTTTATATTCTCATATTCTTTTTTACTATCATCTTCTGAAGAACTTGTGAATCCTAAAGCTTTCTTCTCAGTTATTAACTTTGCTCCTACATTTGATGTCATTATAATTACTGAATTTTTAAAATTTACTGTTCTACCATGTGAATCTGTAAGTCTTCCATCTTCTAATATTTGTAGTAACATATTCATTACATCCGGATGTGCTTTTTCAATTTCATCAAATAGAATTACTGAATATGGTTTTCTTCTTACTTTTTCTGTTAATCCTCCACCTTCATCAAATCCAACATATCCAGGAGGTGAACCTATCATTTTTGATGTTGAATGAGATTCCATATATTCTGACATATCAACTCTTATAATTGAATCTTCGTCACCAAATAAAGTTTCTGCTAACGCCTTAGATAGTTCTGTTTTTCCTACACCTGTCGGTCCTAAAAACATAAATGAACCAATTGGTCTGTTAGGATCTTTCAATCCTACTCTTCCTCTTTTTATAGCTTTAGCAACACTTGTTACCGCTTCTGATTGTCCAATTACTCTTTCGTGTAAAGTTTTTTCTAAGTTCTTTAACTTTTCATTCTCATCCTGACTTATTTTTTTTGCAGGTATTCCAGTCCAACTTCCTATAACTTCTGCAATATCTTCTGCTGTTATGTTTCTAATATCTTTGATATTCTTTTCTTTCCACTTATCTCTTTTTTTCTCTAATTCCTCTCTTTTTGTTCTTTCCTCATCTCTTAATTTTGCTGCTTTTTCAAAATCTTGTACTTGAATTGCCTCTTCTTTTTCTTTTTTTACCTTCTCTATTTTTTCTTCCAATTTTTTTAATGTATCCGGTTCTGTGTATGTTTTCAACTTAACTCTTGAAGAAGCTTCATCAATTAAGTCTATTGCTTTATCTGGTAAAAATCTATCATTTATATATCTATTTGATAATTTTACTGCCGCTTCTATAGATTCATCTGTAATTTTAACATTGTGATGTGCTTCATATTTATCGCGTAATCCTTGTAAAATTTTTATACTTTCTTCTATTGTAGGCTCGTTTATTGTTACTGGTTGAAATCTTCTTTCTAAAGCACTGTCTTTTTCTATATATTTTCTATATTCATTTAAAGTAGTTGCTCCTATTACTTGAACTTCTCCTCTTGCTAGAAGTGGTTTTAAAATATTAGCTGCATCAATTGCTCCTTCTGCTGCTCCTGCCCCAACAATAGTATGAATTTCGTCTATAAATAAAATTACATCTCCAGCTTTTTTTGTTTCTTTTAAAGACTTCTTTATTCTTTCTTCAAAATCTCCTCTGTATTTAGCTCCTGCAACCATTGATGATATATCTAATGTAACTACTCTTTTATTTTTTAGAATCTCTGGAACATCTCCACTAATTATTTTTTCAGCTAATCCTTCTACTGCTGCAGTTTTACCTACTCCTGGTTCTCCTATTAAACATGGATTATTTTTATTCCTTCTTGATAAAATTTGTATTACTCTTTCGATTTCATTTTTTCTTCCTATAACAGGGTCTAATTTACCCTCTTTTGCAACTTTAGTTAAGTCTGTACCAAATTGATTTAATGTTGGTGTAGAGTTGAAACTTGTATTTACCTTTTTATTTTCTTTGCTTGTATTTTCTGATTCTCCATATTCGTTTATTATTTTAACAATTTCATTATATAGTTTTTGAGGATTTAAATTTAATGCCATCATAATTCTAACAGCAATACTATCTCCCTCTCTCATGATTCCAATTAAAAGATGTTCTGTTCCAATATAGTCTGAACCTAACCTTTTAGCTTCTCTATATGCATTTTCAATAACTCTTTTTGTTCTTGGTGTAAAACCAGTTGTTTCTGTTATTTCACTTTCTCCTCTTCCTATTAGTTCTTCAATCTTTTCCATAACGTTATCAGGTGTTACATTTTGATTTTCTAAAACTTTGCTTGCAACTCCTGAGCCTTCTTTTGTTAATCCATATAATAAATGTTCTGTTCCTATATAATTATGACCTAATTCTATAGCTATATCATTTGCAATTTGTAATGTCATTTGTGCCCTTTCAGTAAACTTATATGTCATTATTTCTTACCTCCTTAAAAACTATTCATTTATTATTTGTTTAATAACTTCTGCTCTTTTTATATCTCGTTCATAACCTTCTAATTTTTCTCCTAAAAATTTTTGTAAATTTCCAGGCTTTGTATATGTTTCTAATTTATTTACTTTCAAATCTGTAATTTCTTTTATTATTCCCAAATCTGTACCTAATCTAACCTTTGATAGTAAATTTTTACATTCTTCTGAGGTTATTTTTTTACAATTAGAAAGTATTCCAAATGCTCTGTAAACGTTATCTTCTAGTTCAATTTGATTTTTCTCTAAAAGCTTTCTAGCTAATCTTTCTTGTTCTACAACTTTATCTATTATTATTTTTAAATTTTTTATAATCTCTTTTTCAGAAATTCCTAAAGTTTGCTTATTTGATATTTGATACATATTGCCTTGTGATTTGCTTCCTTCACCATAAATTCCCCTAATATTCATATCAAAACTATTAACTATATTTAAAACTTTTCCAATATTCTTT
The DNA here is from genome assembly GCA_017437145.1 of Clostridia bacterium. Classification (GTDB taxonomy): domain Bacteria; phylum Bacillota; class Clostridia; order TANB77; family CAG-508; genus CAG-452. The sequence goes on from JAFSBT010000003.1 coordinate 419,604, forward strand.
GTTTGAGTTAATGCCGGTAAATGAACCATTACAGAAGCTCTCATTCCAGTCCCTGCATTTGTTGGACAACTAGTAAGAAATCCATATTTATCATTATATGCGTAGTTTAATATTTCTTCTTGCTTTTCATCTATTTCCACAAGTAAATTCAAAGTGTTTTCCAAATCTAATCCTGCTGACATTGCTTGCATTCTAATATGGTCTTCTTCATTGAACATCATACAAATATTTTCGTCATCATTTATAGCTATTGCTCCTGTATCATTTCTTTTTAAAATAAATTCTGGACTTACTAAATGTTTTTCTATTAAGCTTAATTTTGTTATATCATCTAAATCTTTTAATTTGAAAAATTTTAGTCCATATCCTAATTTATTAATTGCATTTTCTGTTATTCTTAAAATTTCTTCTGAATCTTTTTTTGTGCATTTACTCACAAAAGGAAGTTCTTTTAAATTTCTTGCGAATCTAATTCTTGTACTTAATACAACATCAGAATCATTTCCAGACTGTAAATACCAGTTCATTTATTTTGCCCCCTTTTTTATTTCATCTCTTATCTTTGCAGCATCTTCATACCTTTCTTCTTGAATTGCTTTTTTTAATTCTGCTTGAAGATTTATAATTTTATCTTCTTTTATTTCTTTTTTTGTTTTTACAACTTCTTTCATTTCATTATTACAGCTTTTACATTTTCTACCTGTATGTTTAGTATCCCCATGTATTCTTTTTAAAATAGGTTCTATTTTTTTTGTAAAGTTTTCATAACAATTTCCACATCCGAATTTTCCTTTGTTTAAAAAATCTTCATATGTCATTCCGCAACTATTGCATTTTAAAACATTTGTATTCTTCATTAATGGTAAAAAATCATTTCCGTAATCATCATTTAATATATCATCAAAAAAATTAGCAAAGTTAATTGGCATATCAAAACTTATATTATTTATACCTAATTTTTCGCTACATTCTTCGCAAAGAATCATTTCTTGTTTTTCTCCGTTAATAATTTGCGTATACTTAACATTTGCTTCTCTTTTATTACAATTTTGACATAACATAACCATTTCCTCCTTTAAAGTTATTCTCCATCTTCTACTAAATTTAGTAACATATTTTTAAATATGCTTGCTCTTAGCTTATCTTTTATATTATGTGGAACTATATTAAGAACATTATCGCTAGTTGCTACTTTTAATAGCTTAGCCTCCTTCTCTTGAATTATTCCATATGATAAAAAATTACTAATAAAAATGTCTACTTCGTTTGATGTTATTTTTTCTCCAATATTTGTAATTATGTGCATTAAATAATTACTTTTCGTTATATTTACTTTCTTTATTCTAATGTGACCTCCGTCCGCCTCTTCTACTTTCAACATAATAACCTTGTGATGGGCTAAACCTTGTTGATATTACATAGTTAATTTGTGATGGCACACAATTAAAATATTCTGCTAATTCATTTCTTTGTATTTCTATATATTCCTCTTCCTCTGTAAATAAGTCTTTTATAAATTCTTCTATTACATCTGACATTCTCATTTTTATCACCTCTTTTTTTGACTTTGACTTTCTTTGACTTTCATTATTATATCATGTATGAAAAATTTTGCAATAGGTTTTACAAAAATTTTAGTGTATTTAGGTATTTGGAGTTTGGAATTTGGTGGTTGGATTATCAATCATAAAATTCATTGCAAATATTGTAGGGTCGACCATTGGTCGTCCGTGCTTCTAAGGCTTACCCCCATAATTTTTTCATCAATTACAGGGCAGCCGTGGGCGACTGCCCCTACAAATTAATTATCGAGTACTCATTTAAAATATGAAAATAAACCTTTTCGATTGAATGAAAATTTTCAAATTTTTATTCAACTTTAAAAAGCTAAAATATTAATTTTTGAAAATGTAGTACACATTTGTCAAAAATTAATTATTTTAGCTTGGGTTTGTTTTATTTATTTTTAGCAAATTCTCTGAAGCGCGGGCGATGAAACATCGCCACTTCTTCTATATTCCAAATATTGAAAATCCTAAGTTTAAAAGTCCTGCATTTAATCCAGAAATTATTGGTGATATTATACTTCCTGCTATTCCAGTCATCCATAGCACTAAAAATATTATATAAAATACCATTTCATTTTTTGCAAACCATGTTTTTACATTGTATGGTAATAATGGTCTTATAACTTTTGAACCATCTAATGGTGGTAATGGTAATAAATTAAAAACTCCTAATCCTATATTTATACTTATAATATAAAATATTGTTTCTATAATTATTTGTGTCATTTCAGCACTTGAACTTATATACATTGCGCTTCCTATTATATTTATTTCAGTATTAGTGTAAATTAATGTAACACATAAAATTATTGTAAATATTATAGCTAAAAAAAAGTTCATTAATGGTCCTGCTATTGATACCAATGCATCTCCCTTTTCCATCGTTGTTTTTCTAGTATAGTTGTTAGGATTTACCATTACTGGTTTTCCCCAACCAAATCCTGCAAATAGTAGTAGAAAACAACCTACAGGATCTAAGTGTGCGATTGGATTTAAAGTTAGTCTTCCTTGCCTTCTTGGTGTATCATCTCCTAATTTATCTGCTGCATAAGCATGAGCAAACTCGTGAAATGATATAGCAATCAAAAGACCTGGTATTGTTAGTAGCAATCCTAACAATGCGCCTTCTTGTGTAGAATAAGCCGCAATTCTGCGTAATGCTAAAATTGCAATTATTATATAAAGAAATCTTTTATCAAAATTAAATCCAAACATAAAATTTTCTCCTTTGTTTAAATTTTTTTAATTTGGTGATTGGAGTTTGGTTGTTGGTGTTCTAAATAGAATCACCTCAAAATAATCTATTCCATCATCTTAATTATACCCATATCGGATATTCTATTATTAACCAATGCTGTTATAGCATCTGTTATCCAAGCATAATCTCTTAACTCTTCTTTCATGTTAAGAATTTCTTCATAACTAAACCATTTAACATCTAATATTTCATCTTTATCAAATACAATATTATCTTCGAGTAATATAGTTGAAAATACAACACTTATCCAAGAAGTATCTTTTTTTACCTTGTTTACAATTTGTAAAATCCCAGACAGTTCTACCTTACAGCCACACTCTTCAAACACTTCTCTTTTAGCTCCTTCAAAAATTGTTTCATTAGCATCTAAATGACCTGCTGGTATATTCCACTTTCCTCTACACTTTTCTTGAGCTTCCTGAACCAATAGAAATTTGCCATCTTTTTCTATTACTCCACCTACTATTATTGTCCCCACGAAAACTCCTCCTATAAATAATAAATTACTTTATTTTTTAAAAAACATCTAATGGATTAGTTTATATATAAATCTATTTTTCTTTTATTGCAATAACTTCTATTTCGATTTTGCAACCTTTTTTCACTAAACTATTTACTTCTACCAATGTACTTACAGGTTTGCTATTAGCAAAATATTTATTTCTAATTGGAGAAACTTTTGAAAAATTATTTATATCTGTTAAAAATATTTGCGCTTTAACTACATCGTCTAAACTTGAATTAGCTTCTTTTAAAATTTTTTGAATACACTCAAAAACATATTCTGTTTGTCCTTCTATATCTTCACATACTACATTGCCATTTGAATCTTGAGCAATTTGTCCTGTAACAAAAATCATTTCTTTGTTATTCCCTAAATTTACTTTTAATCCATGAGAATATGCTCCCATAATTTCAGCTCCACCTTCTGGCATTAAACTTTCTTTAAACATATTAATTCCTCCTAAAATTTAAAATCAAATATATCTTTAAGTCTATAAAAACGAAGTAAATTAGGTATATTGTATTTTTTACAAATTATAAAACAAATCAAAAGCAAGCAGTACTAGGCAACTTGAAGAAAAAACCGGGGGTGTACATTTGTACATTGAGGATTTTTTCTTCAAGTTAACAACGTAATGCGCAGCTTTTCATTTGTTTTACGCTAAAGGTTTCATTGTTGGGAACAACAATACATCACGTATAGATGCACTATCTGTCAACAACATTATAAGTCTATCTACTCCTATTCCTAAACCTCCTGTCGGTGGCATACCATATTCTAAAGCTCTAACAAAATCATCATCCATATCATTTGCTTCTTCATTTCCTTCTTCTTTTTGTTTTGCTTGGTCTAAGAATCTTTCATATTGGTCTATTGGGTCATTTAATTCTGAATATGCGTTTCCATATTCTCTTCCACCAATAAATACTTCAAATCTTTCCACTAGTCTTGGGTCTGATGGTTTTCTCTTTGTTAATGGAGATACTTCTACTGGGTAATCAATTATAAATGTTGGTTGAATTAATGTATCTTCCACTTTTTCTTCAAAAACAAGATTTATAACATTTCCTCTTTCTAAAGTTCCTTCTATTTCTACTCCTATTTTTCTTGCTGCTTCAGATGCTTCTTCATCTGTATTAATTTCATTAAAATCTAATCCTGTAACTTCTTTAATTGCATCTATCATAGGAATTCTCTTCCATCCTGGTGTTAAATCAATTGGTGTTCCTTGATAACTAATTTTTGTTGTTCCTAAAACTTTTTGAGCAACTGTTGATATTATCTCTTCTGTGATATCCATCATATCATTATAATCTTGATAAGCTGCATAAAGTTCTATATTTGTAAACTCTGGATTATGTTTTATTGATATTCCTTCATTTCTAAACATTCTTCCTAATTCATAAACTTTATCAAATCCACCTACTATTAGTCTTTTTAAGTATAGCTCGTTAGCTATTCTTAAATACATATCCATGTCTAATGTATTATGATGTGTAATAAATGGTCTTGCTGCAGCTCCACCAGCTATTGTATTTAATATAGGTGTATCAACTTCAACATATCCTTTATTGTCTAAAACATTTTTAATTTCTTTAATTATTTTACTTCTAATCATGAAAGTTTCTTTTACTTCTGGATTCATAATTAAATCTACATATCTTTGTCTATATCTTAATTCTGTATCTTTTAATCCATGGAATTTTTCTGGAAGTGGTCTTAAAGATTTTGTAAGTAAAACTACTTCTTTTGCATGCACAGAAATTTCTTCTGTTCTTGTTTTAAAAACGAATCCTTTAATACCTATAATATCTCCTATATCATAAGTTTTAAATAAAGAATAGCTTTCTTCTCCTAAATCATTTATACTTACATAACTTTGTATTTTTCCTTCTGCATCTTGAATTGTACAGAAAGATGCTTTACCCATTATTCTTTTAGCCATTATTCTACCAGCAACTGCAACATCTTTTCCTTCTAATTCTTCATAATTATTTTTTATTTCACCACTTAAATGTGTTCTATCATACTTTGTTATTTGAAAAGGGTCTTTCCCTTGTGATTGTAGGTCTTTCAATTTTTCTTTTCTAATTGCTATTAAATGATTCTCATCTAATTGTTCTTCATTATTATTTACTTGATTTTCTGCCATAAAATCCATCTCCTTAAAATTTTTTAATATTATATAACAGAACAAAAAAAAAGTAAACAATTTACCTTCTAAATATTAATATAAATAAAAAAGGACTAAGAAAAAATCTTAATCCTTTTCTTTATAGATTATATTATTTTTTTATATCTTTTATATGAAATTATTCCTACTACTATGACTACTACTATTGTTACTATCACAATATATTTAACTCCTGTATCTGGTAAAATAGTTGTCGCAGTTGTTTTATCACCTGTTTGAGTAATTGTTCCGCCATTATTGTTAGTTTTTTCATCATCAACATTTATATTTGAAAAAGCAAAATGTACAAGTACATTTCCACCATCTAAAAATCCTGCTTGATATATTGCAATATCTTCAATTTCAATATATTTACCATTTTCATCTTCAGCTATCATATATATGAAATAATACGCATCTTTTTCTATTGTCACATCATTTATTAAATTATAATTCTCTCCTGCTGATGTTATAGTTCCTGTTTTTAAATACTTAGCAGTTTTTGCATAATTTAATAATTGTTGAAATGCTCTAGCTGGATTATCATTTTTAAATGTTCTTAAAATATCATTTGATGTAATTTTTCCTATCTTATATGTGATTTTTCTATCTGCAGAAATATTAACTAAATTAGATACCATTGTCTTTTGAGCATTTGCTAAGAATATATCTAATCTTTGTCCTATTTGAGGTATTTGGACTCCCCCTATTAATTCATAGTTTTTTATAATCATTTCTTCTTTTTGCTCGATATCTTTTGCTACAACATATAAATAATTTGTTCCTACTGTTTCAAAATAATTATGAGCATCTTGTCCTGTTATCGACGCCCACACTTCTCCGTTTTCCTCTTTAACTATCCATATGCCGCCTTCACTATTCCAATTATAACTTTCATCTTTAGATTTAGATAAATAAATCTTATATGAACATTCTTTATTTACTAATGCATTATCTATTCTTATTTTTATATAACTAAATCTATTTGCTTCAGCAATAAAAGTAGCTTTTGAAAAATCACCAAAACCACCTTTATCCTCATTGTTTTTATCATCGTCGTTTTCATCTTCTTTATCATCATCTTCATCAGTTTTATCCTCTGTCACAGTTACAGTACATGTCGCTGTTTTATTGTTCGCAGTTGCTGTAATAGTTGCAACACCTTTTGATATTCCTTTAACTACTCCATTAGCATCAACTGTTGCTATATCTGTTTTATTACTTGACCATGTTACTTTATCATTAGTACTTACTGTTGCTTTTAATGTTACTGTTTCGCCTTTTTTTATTGTAGCTGTTGTTTTATCTAATGATATGCTAGTACTAGAAACTGTTGAAGAATATATGCCTATATCATAATATGCCTCACTTCCCACAGTTACCTTTGCCCATAAAACAAAATGGATTGTTCCATTATAGTTAGAAAAATCTATATTAACTTTACCATCTGTAGCTTGTTTCCACGAACCTTCCACATATGATGGTATTAATGAATTATATTCATTAATAAGTTCATTACTTTTCTTCTCTGCTTCTTCAACATGACTGTTGTATATCTCAACTTTACTATTATAGTTGTTTCTTACTGTTTCTTTTTCTTCAACTGTTGCCGTTGTTGAATTTATTATTTTTTCACATTCAGTTTTCAAAGTATTAAGTTCCGCTTTTTCCTCGTTTAGTTTTGCCTTCGCATCTGTATTATGTTTTTTTATTTCTTCACTTTTATCACTTATTTGCTTATGTTGAGCATCTGATAGCATAATATGTTGATAATATATACTATTAGCTCCTGCTGAGCTACTTACATTAATTGTTCCTACACCATTTGATATTAAATATGGCATAGAAATATACGATTTTGGATCTAGCTCAACATTATGAGCCTTTACGCTATTTAGTGATAATAACATAATAAATAATATAAATATTATTGTATATTTTAGTATGTTTTTCATTTGAACACTCTCCTACATCTTTTGTTTATATAAGATTATCATATACTTTTTTGTTTTTCAACATTTTTTTATATTTCCATTATTATTGGTAATATCATAGGTTCTCTTTTTGTTCTTTTATATACATAACTTCTTAATTCTTCTTTTAATATTGATTTTATTGAAGCCCAGTCTGTTATGTTTCTTTCTTCACATTCTGCAACTTTTTGTCTTAATCTGTTTTTTATTTCTTCCATTAAGTTTTCAGATTCTCTTACATATACAAATCCTCTTGATATTACATCTGGTCCTGCAACTGCCATTCCCGTTGTTGAATCCATTGTTAATACAACTATTATTAATCCATCTTGTGATAAACGTTGTCTGTCTTTTAATACTATGTTTCCAACGTCTCCAACTCCTAATCCATCTACTAGTATTTTTCCAAATGGAACTGTTCCTGTTAGTTTTGCTTCATCTTGATTTAATTCTAAAATTCTACCATTTGTCATTATAAATATATTTTCTGGAGCAATATCCATTTTTTTTGCTGTTTCACTGTGAGCAATTAATTGTCTGTACTCCCCATGTACAGGTATAAAATATTTTGGTCTTATTAAAGATATCATTAGTTTTTGTTCTTCTTGACATGCGTGTCCTGATACGTGTATATCTTCAAGTGCATTATAAATTACTTCTGCACCTTTTTTCATTAAATCGTCTATAACTTTTGATACACTATTTTCATTTCCAGGTATTGGACTTGCAGATATTATAATTAAATCGTTTTCTGTTATTTCTACTTTTCTATGTTCCCCTTCTGCCATTCTTTTTAATGCTGACATAGTTTCTCCTTGACTTCCTGTTGTAATTATTACAAGTCTATCATCTGTATATGATTTAATTTCATCTATATCTATAAAAACATTATCTGGAACTTTTATATAACCAAATTTCCTTGCCGTTTCTATTACATTTAACATGCTTCTTCCACATATTGCAATTTTTCTATTATACTTAATAGCTGAATTTACAATTTGTTGTATTCTATGAACATTTGACGCAAATGTAGCAACTACTATTCTTTTATGGCAATTAATAAATAATCTATCTAACACATCGCCTACAGTACTTTCAGACATTGTATGCCCTTTTCTTTCTGAATTAGTACTATCAGACATTAGAGCTAAAACGCCTTTATTTCCTAAAGCAGCTAATCTACCAAAATCGATTTGTTCTCCATCTATAGGTGTATAATCTATTTTAAAGTCACCAGTATGCACAACTATTCCTACTGGTGTGTGTATTGCCAAAGAACATGCATCTGGTATACTATGAGTCATTCTAATAAATTCTACTCTCATACATCCTAATGTAATAGTTTGTCCATGATGTACAGTTTTAATTTTTGTGCTTCTTAATAATTTATGTTCTTCTAATTTGTTTTGAACTAATCCTGCAGTTAATTTAGTTGCATATATAGGCACATTTATTTGTTTTAATAAATATGGTATTGCTCCTATATGGTCTTCATGTCCATGTGTTAATACTAATCCTCTAATTTTTTCTTTGTTTTTTTCCAAATATGATATATCTGGTATAACCAAATCTATTCCAAGCATATCATCTTCTGGAAATGCTAAACCACAGTCGACAAGAATAATGTCATCTTTATATTCGAAAACTGTGATATTTTTTCCTATTTCTAGTAATCCTCCCAAAGGAATTATTTTTAAATTATCTTTTTTCATTTCAACTTGTTCTGTAGATTTTTTTTGTACTTTTTTTGTTTTTCTTACTTTTTTCTTAACCTGATTGTTAATTGTATTCTCTTCCATTTTCTCTCCTTTTCACATTTAAAATTAGGGTGTCCAAAAATGAACATCCCAATGATTCTTTATTAGTAATAAATTAATTTCTCCGAACAAAATTCACTTTATTATTATATCTCTTTTTACTTTTGTTTAATATTACTCTTGTTATTTACACACCTAAAAAATAACATTTTATTTTCCGAATCATTTTTATTTTAAACTTTTTAATCTCATATATTGCCTATAAATTAGGCTTAAACTGGAAATATTATATCACTTTAAATTATTATTGTCAAATTTGTAACACATTTTTGATTTCAAGAATAATATATAACATGCTAAAGATGTTTCAAGAACTTAAAAATTAGGAGGTACACGAAATGGGAAATTGTTTTTCTGGTGATAACTGCATATGTTTAATTTTAATATTGCTAGTTATCTGTTGTTGCTGCGGTAATAACAACAGTAATAATAGTTGCTGTTGTTGTAACAACTAGTAACTGTATCTTTTAAAACAAGCGACTTACTTATTATAAGGAGGTGAATTATATGCCAGAAAGTAGAGGAGGATGTGGATTCGGATTCGGTGATGATTGTTGCTGGATAATAATTGTGTTAATATTAATCTGCTGTTGTTGCGGAGGAAAAGGTGGATGTTGCTAATCCCCCAAAAAAAGAATGGTATTGAATTAAATTTCAATACCATTCTTTTTTTGTAATAGTAAAACTCCACTTTCATATCACATAAAATGCTATAATCACTATTGCCTGTTTAAGATTTTTCTGTATACAACAAGGTTATGCTACCTTATTTTGATTTTCTTCTTTCACCTTTTCTTCTTTCACCTTGTCTTCTTTCTGTTTTTTTAGAAGAATCTTTTCTTCTTTCTGCCTTTCTTTTCTCTTCCTTTACAGCAACTTTTTCTTGTCTTCTTTCTGTTATACGTCTATCACTAAACATATCTCCGTCTTTATTTATAACTAACATATCATCACCTCAAATTAATTTATATTTTAAGTATAAAGTTAGTTACTTTTTTTGTCAATGTTTTTTTAATCAACATTTATTCCTCTATTTAAAAATTTTTTTCCTAACAAATATAAAGCTACAATATAAGTAAAATATATTCCAATAGCAACATATAACAATAGTTTTATGGTTTCAATATTTATAGTTTCAGTTGTATTTATTAAATTCATAACATTAGGATTAAATAAACCAAATATGAAAATTATTATAATTGTTAATATTTGTGATATGCTATATAAAACAAATCCAATTACAATTGTTGATAACATTTTATTTTTATTTGATTTATACCCTAATATAATTCCTACATATCCAATAAAAATAATAAACATTATTTCAAAAAAGATTACCAAAGAAACTAATAATAATAAATTTACTACAGTAGTATTATAGGTTGATGCTGCTAATTCTAATACTGTTTTTAAAGCTTCTATATTACTTCCGTGAATAATAACATATAAATAAACATGCTAAAATAACAATAGTTGTTGTAAATATAGATATTATAGCAGAAAGTACTTTTGATAAATAAATTGTTTTCTTTTCTACAGGAAGTGTATGTGTTAGATATGACTCATCTTTATATAAGTTTTTAATAAATCTTGACCATAATCTCATCAAACAATTTACCAAACTATTAATCATCATACTAATAGCAATTCCATAAGAAATTTTAGTTACTACTGAAAAAATTACTGAATTTTCTATAGTATTTAAACATCTACCAACTATTGAAAAAACAAATGATAAAATATAAAACACTACAACAACTTTATATATCCACTTCAAATCATATTTTAATAATTTTCCTAACATTTAAAATACCTCCTAAATATTTCATCAATTGATGCATTTTCTTTATTTCTTAATTCATCTGCTGAAGATGTTAAAACTATTTCACCTTTATCCATAAATATTACCTCGTCCAATATTCTTTCAATATCAGAAATTAAATGTGTTGAAATAATTACACTTGCACCTTCGCAAAAATTAGAAAGTATTGTATCTAATATATAATCTCTTGTAGCTGGGTCAACTCCACCTAAAGGTTCGTCTAATATATAAAGTTCTGCGTTTCTACTCATTACAAGTATTAATTGTAATTTTTCTTGCATACCTTTTGACATTTTAGATATTTTTTGTTCAAGAGATAAATCTAAATCTTTTAATAATTTATTTGCTTTTTCAGAATCAAAATTTTTATAAAATTCATCAAAATATTTAATTACTTGTTTTACCGTCATTTCTTTATCCAAATAAGTTCTTTCTGGTAAATAAGAAATGATTTCTTTAGATTCCACTCCTGGAGTCTTTCCATTTATTAATATTTCACCTTCTGTAGGTGTTAATAAATCATTTATAAGTTTTATTAAAGTACTTTTACCTACTCCATTTTTTCCTAAAAGACCTATTAGCTTTCCTCTTGGAATTGTTAAATTAATATCTTTTAAGATTTGCTTGCCATCAAATTCTTTAGATAAATTCTTACATTCTAGTAATTTCATCCTTAACCACATTCCTTCCTTTTAATTTCTTTCTAATTCTTGCAAGTATTTAAGTGCCTCGTCATAATCTATTCCTATATTTTTCATATCTTTTAAATAATTATTTACTTTTTCCTTGGCCAACTCTTTTTTTATTTTTTCAATTAGTTCTTTATTTTCTGTTACAAATTTTCCATTTGTTCTTTCTGTGAAGAGTAATCCCTCATCTTCTAACTCTACTAAAGCTTTTTGCATTGTATTAGGATTAACTCTTGCAGTAATCGCTAATTCTCTTACTGAAGGAATTCTCTCTCCTGGCTTTAATTTACCAGAAATTATTTCCATTCTAAGTTTTTCTACTAATTGAATATAAATTGGTCTTTCATTATCAAAAATATAATCCACTATTTCTTTCCCTTTCTTTATTGTGTTACTTGCATAATACAATGATACTGTTTTGTTTTTATTTTGTCAATACATTTTTTAGATAATACAATATTTTTTAAATTGTTCAGTTTTATCAATTACTAAAGAAACCTGCATATAATTCTAAATTTGAATTATATACAGGGTCTCCTTAGTTTTGTTTGCGAAATGCTTCATCTGGCATATCTGGTATACCTATTACAAGTCCTTTGGGCGGTAGAGGAATTTCTACATTCTTTGGTTTCCATATGTGTAAACAGTAAGGACTAATGTTAATATAATTTTCCTTTGCAGGATGAAGCTGCATCGCTACTTCATAATCATAAAAAAACAAATCTTTAATAATACACATCTCATCCCATGTCAAACATCTATTAGAAAGAGAAACCGATACATGTTCCCAACCTTTTCCAAAGATATCATTGTCTGCAGTTACCGAACATATTTCACCAGATGGAAGAGTAATTTCAAACTTTCCATAATTACTTGAATGTGGAGAAGGTATATCTATTTTAACCTTATCACCTTCATAGTTATCTAATTCAAGCAAATTCCGCATATGTTGCCTCCTTAAAATACTAATTTTATAACAAAAGCCTCGCGTCATCCTGCAAAACAGGATTTAAACAAATTTACATAATGATTATACCATGTCAATTAAATTTTTTCAAGCTTGTTGCCTTTACAAATACTCTATAATAAAAATTTTAGTGAATAGTGAAAAATGAATAGTTAATAGTGAATAGTACATAAGTGCTCTTAGAGCTTATTAAAATTATTTACTATTCATTATTAACTATTCACCATTCACTGCGAATTGTAAAATTCGCACTTATGGAGCTTCCAACCAGAATCGAACTGGTGACCCCTTCCTTACCATGGAAGTGCTCTACCTACTGAGCTATGGAAGCATCAGTACTAGTTGAAGGTCATTGGGTCCATGTCTGAACCTGCAAAAAACTCCATATTATTTATAAAATACATATCTTCTTCAGATATTTCAAAATCAAAAACTTCTTTGTTTTGTTTCATTCTGTCAATATTAGATGATTTTGGCAATGGTATTACTTCATTTTGTAGACACCATCTAATACAAATTTGTGCTGTTGATTTATTGTATTTATTTGCAATTCTTATTAGCTCTTCATTTTGAAGCATCTTTCCTTTTCCTAAAGGTGCCCATGCTTCAAGTATAATGTTTTTTTCTTTACAAAAATCTATTGTATCTTTTCTTATTAAACCTGGATGAAATTCTAATTGGTTTACCATTGGCATAATTTCACAATTATCTAATATTATCTTTAGATGATTCTCTAAAAAATTTGAAACACCAATTGATTTTACCTTTCCTGACTTGTATAAATCTTCTAATGCTTTCCATGTTTCTATGTTTAATTCTTTGCTCTTATTGCTTGGCCAATGTATTAAAAATAAATCTATATAATCTAATCCTAATTTTTTTAATGTATTATTGAAAGATTTCATTGTATTTTCATATCCCATTGAATCTTTCCAAACCTTACTAGTAATAAATATATTTTCTCTTGGAATTCTACTTTCTTTTATCGCTTTACCAATAAATTCTTCATTTTTATAAGCAGCTGCTGTGTCTATATGTGTGTATCCTACTTCTAGTGCTTGTTTTATATTATTTACACATTCGTCGCCCACAATTAAAGAAGTTCCAAAGCCTATGCTTGGAATTTCTTTACCGTTTATTAATTTAAAACTTTCTTTTATTTCTTTTTTCATGCCGCTTCCTTTTTTTAATTTTCTAATATACTTTTACTTGCTTTTTTTCTAATTCTTTGTATAGCATTATCAACAGATTTTACAGGTGCATCTAATTTTTCTGCAATTTTAACATAACTTTCTCCCATTGCAAATCTGTTTAATACTTGTTTTTCAAAATCACTTAATGATTCATCTATTTTTGTTTCTATATATTGATAATATTCTTTTTTAGTTATTGTATCTAATGGATCTTCTGCTAATTCTGTATTCAATACATCTATTAGTTCTGAATCTTCATTGTTTTCATATGCAGATACATTTAATGATACTGATGAATTTAGAGGAATATGTTTTTGTCTGTTTGAAGTTTTTATTGCTGTTATTAACTGTCTTTCAATACATAAATTTGCAAAAGACTTAAATGAATTTTGCTTTTCATTATTGTAATTTCTAATTGCTTTATAAAGACCTATCATTCCTTCTTGAACAATATCTTCTTTTTCAGCACCAATAATAAAATACTTGCTAACCTTCATATTTACTAAGTCCTTATACTTATGAAATAAATATTCAATAGCTTCTTGTTCTTTGTTTTTTGCGCACAAAACTAGCTCTTCATCTGTTTTGTTACTTAAGTTGTTATTAAATGTAATTGCCCCTTCTGCCATAAGCTATCTTCTTCCTCCGCTCTCATTTTTCTTTTTGTGACTTCATTATATTTATTAACCGCAGTAATGTCAATACTTTTAGAAGATTTTATTTTGAATTTAGAGTTTAGAATTTAGAATTTGGATTTTGTTAATGCTTTTATATGTAATTTTCACCTTTTAAATAAAATAATAATATATTTTCGGACTACTATATCCAAACAACGTAAATTACATTTCGATTTACTTAAAAATTTTAATTTTTAAGTAAAAGTTTAAAAGCTAAAACAATTAATTTTTGACAAATGAGTATTCATTTTCAAAAATTAATATTTTAGCTTAATTATATAAAGAAAAAATTATATATATATTACATGGGATTAAGTTTTTTAAAATCTGGATATTGACCATTTAATGTTATATTAAATGAGGAAAATTTATATTCTATATAATTTTTTATTTTGGGATGGAATTTTCCCGCTGACTTTGCTTCTTCAAATTTCTCTTCTATTGGTTTTAAATAATTTATATCTATACCTTTATTAAAATTATCTGATGAACTATAAACTGAATTTTTGTAATATTCGTATAGTTTAGAATTTAATTCTTCTACTCTATTTTTATCTTGTTCTGAAACTTCTGCAGTAATAATAACTAAATCAACAAAAACTTTATTAGGTCTTTGAGTAGGATTATAATCAAGTACATATATTTGGTTTGGAATATAATAAATTTGTTCTATTTGAATATCTTTTTCCTTAAAAAAATTATAAGAAATGTTTTTTACTTCCTTTAGAACTTCTATTTGATTAAAACCAATTAAATCTTCATAATTATCATAAAAATATGATTCAATATAAATATCATCTCTGTAATATGCATCTTTATAAATGACATTAAAAGCAATACCATTTTCATCTATTATATTAAAAACATATTGATAAGCGCCACAATCAGTTAATTTTATTGAAGAAATATTATACTTTTTAGTTCTAATTTCATCTTGCAATTCTTCTTTTGAATAATTTATTATTATAAATTCATTATTATATTTATTCTTCAATTCTTTCAAAACATAATCTTTAACTTCTTTTTCAGATAAATGATTATATGTATCTAAAGTATATTTGTATTTTCTAGACGTGTTATTGCTTTTATTATAAAAAATTACTGCAATGGTAAGTATTGTTATCATCATTATAATTATTGAAATAAAAATAAATGTCTTTAAACTTATTTTCATAGTTTTCTTTTGTTCATTCATATATTTTCTCCTTTTATTTTCCTCCAACATATAAATATTAACTTTACAAAATCTCTTTCAATATCTCCTCATCTGTTTTAGGTGATAACATTCTTGGAGGGATATCTAAAATTGTTCTTGCTCCTGTTTCACCTTTTTTTGCTAATCTATATAATGCTCTTGCATATGCAACTAAAATACTAGAAGTAAATTCAGGATTTGATTCTAGATTCAAAGAATATTCGATTATTTGATTATTTTTGTTATCTTTACCTGTCTTTCCGCTTCTTATTACAAATCCACCATGTGGCATTTTATTATGCTCTTTCTTTAATTCTTCTTCTGTTATGAAATTAACTATTGTTTTATAATCTGCAAAATAATTTGGCATTGTTTTTATTTCTTCTTCAACTTTTTTTGCATCTGCTCCTTCTTCTAAAACAACAAAACATTCTCTTAAATGTTTTTCTCCAACAGTTAATTCTGGATTTTCACCTAATTTCACTCTACTTACAGCCTCATCTATAGGAATTGTATATTGAACAGCATTCTTCACTCCTGCAATTCTTCTTATTGCGTCTGAATGTCCTTGACTTACTCCTTTACCCCAAAATGTGTATGTGTTTCCAACTGGTAAAAAACATTCTGAATATAATCTGTTTAAAGAAAATGTACCTGGGTCCCACCCAATAGATATTAAGGAAATTTTTCCTGCCTCTTGAGCACTTTTATTAACTTTTTTAAAATATTCTGGAATTTTTGCATGTGTATCAAAACTATCTATTGTATTGAATATTTTTGCATATTCTGGTCCTTGTTCAGGTAAATCTGTTGCTGAACCACCACATAAAATCATTACATCTATTTTATCTTTCCACTCTTCTACTTTTTCTACACTTTCAACTTTAACATCAGTTAGTGTTATCAAGTTTTTAGGTTCTCTCCTTGTAAATATTGCAACAAGTTCCATATCTGGATTATTGCCTATAGCAAGTTCTACACCTTTACCTAGGTTTCCATATCCTAAAATTCCTATTCTAATTTTATCCATTTTCCTTCACTCTCCTACAACTTAAAAATTCACCTTATATTCTATATTCTCCATAAACGGAAACAATTCCATTACAGTTTTCAAAGTAATCATTTGTGTTTTTGGATGTGGTCCTTTTGAGTTTTCCTCTATTAATTCTCTTGAATAACAATTACTTTTTAATTTAGATAACAAATATCTTTTATCCATATAAGTATAGTATATTTGATATCCTTCATTTAAATCTTTCCATAATTGTTCAAAAATATATTCACCTTCCATATATTCTCCTTTTATTTAATCATTTCTTCAAATTCTGTCTCGTTTATTATTGTAACTCCTAAACTTTCCGCCTTTGTAAGTTTGCTTCCTGCTTCTTCTCCAGCTAATACATAATCTGTTTTTTTAGAAACTGATGAAGATGTTTTTCCTCCAAATTTTTCGATTATATTTGAAGCTTCTTCTCTTGTATATTTTTCTAATGTACCTGTTAATACAAATGTTTTTCCATAAAATCTATCATCTGTTACTTCAGAAGTATTTTTCAAACTCATATTTACTCCTGCATTTTTTAATCTATTTATTAAATCAATAGTTTGTTCTTGTTTAAAGAAATTATATACACTTTCAGCCATAATTTCTCCCAAGTCTTCTACTTCAATTAATTGCATTATACTTGCATTCATTAAATTATCAATAGACTTAAATTTTTTAGCTAATGTTTTTGCAGTTTTTGCTCCAATATTTGGTATTCCTAATGCACAAATAAGTTTATCCAAATCATTTTCCTTACTTGCCTCTATCGCATCAACTAAATTTTGTGCAAATTTTTCTCCATCCTTTTTTAAACTTTTTATTTGTTCTTTATTTATATAATATATATCAGCAATATTTTCAATTAAACCTTTTTCTTTTAATAATTCTATAATTTTTTCTCCTAATCCATCTATATTCATTGCTTCTTTAGATGCAAAATGGATTATATTTCTTAAATTTCTTGCAGGACATTCTATTCCTATACATTTAGTAGCAGATTCGCCCTCTTCTCTTACAGCTGGTGCACCACATACAGGGCAAACTTTAGGCATTATAAAATCAACTTCTTTACCTGTTCTTTTAGCTTTTACTACTTCAACAACTTCTGGTATAACATCTCCTGCTTTTTGTATTAAAACAGTATCTCCAATTTTTAAATCTTTATCTTTTATAAAATCTTCATTATGAAGTGTTGTTTTTGAAATTGTTGACCCAGCAACCTTAACTGGCTCTAAAACTGCCATAGGTGTTATAACTCCTGTTCTTCCTACTTGGCATATTATATCTTTTAAAATTGTTTCTTTTTTCTCTGGTGGGTATTTATATGCAACAGCCCATTTTGGAGTTTTAAAAGTAGTTCCTATTTCTTCTCTTAAATTTATATCATCTACTTTTATAACTGCTCCATCTATACCAAATGAAAGATTTTCTCTATCCTCTCCAATTTTTTTAATAGCGTCTTCACATTCTTTCATGTTGTTGCATGAGATTTTTATAGGATTTACATTAAAACCTAATTCTTCTAAATATAACAATGATTCATAATGTGATTTGAAAGTTTTACTATCACATTTTTGAACATTAAAAATATAAATATCTAAAGGTCTTTCTTTAGTAATGTTGCTGTCTAATTGCCTTAAAGAACCTGCTGCTAAATTTCTAGCATTTGCAAATTTTTCGTTTTCATCAAGTTTCTCATTTAAGTTTTCAAAGTCTTCTTTACTAATAAAAACTTCTCCTCTTACTATTATGTCTATTTTTTCATTTAATGTTTTAGGTATGTTTTTTATAGTCTTTAAATTATCTGTAATATCTTCACCAATTTGTCCATTTCCTCTAGTAGCTCCTCTTACAAATTCTCCATTTTCATATTCTAATGAAACTGAAAGTCCATCAATTTTTGTTTCTACAACATATTTAACATTCTCTGTAAACTTTTTCATTTTATCATCAAAAGTATATATTTCTTCAAAACTAAATACATCCTGTAAACTTTGAAGTGGCACTTTATGAGTAACTTTTTTAAATCCTTCCTTTACAGTTCCACCTACTTTTTGTGTAAGTGAATCTTTACTTATAAATTCTGGATACTCTTTTTCTAAATTTCTTAATTCAACCATAAGCATATCATATTCAAAATCGCTAATGGCTGGAGCATCGTCATCATAGTATTTTTTTGCATAATACTCTGTCAATTTATTTAATTCATCTATTCTTTTTTTCGCTTGTTCTTTATTCAATTGGTTTCACCTCTTACATTCATTTATTATATATTATTTGTCATGACATATGCAATATATGTGTTGACAATTATTTTATAATATGGTAAGGTCAAAATAGAATTTAGTGTTTGGATTTTAGAATTTGGATATATCAATTGTGCAAATACAAGCCCAACGCAGGCGATGTATTTTTTCGAATTTTAGGGGGTGTCGACCACGGTGTCCCGTTTAAATATACATGTATATGAGCAAACAGAATCGTCTGTTCCTACAAATTAAATTTATTAAGGAGTGATGTTTTTGGAAGAGAATATTTTTATACCACTTGAAAATAAAGCAACAATTGACTTACATGATATGCAAGTTTTAGAAGCTGAATATTATTTAGATAAATTCATCACAACCCTACCAGAAAATATTCAAGAAGTTACTGTCATTCATGGATATAAAAAAGGTCAAGCATTACTTAATATGGTAAGAAAAGAATTTAAACATCCTCGCTTAAAGAAAAAAGTCATACCATTTAATAAGGGTATAACTTTGTTTTATTTAGAGTTTGGTAATTAGATTTTCGAAGTTTGGCAATTGGATTTTTTTATAATCAGATACTCAATTAAAATAACTCTAAAATTTAAAAAGCTAAAATAATTAATTTTTGACAAATGTGTACTGCATTTTCAAAAATTAATATTTTAGCTTAATATAGGAAAATTTAAATTTTGTTTATCCTTTTTCTATTTCACTTGTTAAATCTCTTTGTGCTGTTTCACGTAATATTATGATTGCTTTTCCATCATCTGTCTTCTTTTTTTCACAAAAACTTAATCCTCTAAATTGAACAGCAAACACAGCTATTGCTTCTTCTATATTACTAGCCAATCCCATTTCTAATAAACTTTTAGCTCCTTGCATTATTTGTTTTTCTTCATCTGGAAATATATTTATATCACCTTCAATTTGTATTTGAATGTCATCTATATTATTATTTGTTATAATAGGTTTAGGAGTTTCTTTTACTTTTATTCTTTTAAAAAAATTTCCACCTTTTTTCATTTATATTACTTCCTTTTTATATTTTTGCAAGTATATCACATTTTTATGTTAAATGCAAACAGCTTGTTATTATTTGATCTAGTAATGCCTCTGAGGAGCGGAGCGTCGATCCCTACATTTACTCTACAAATTTTATTTCTCCTCAATCTTGACAAATGCATATAAATAATGTTATAAATATATTTGCAAATAAATAAGGCCCCTTGGTCAAGCGGTTAAGACGCCACCCTCTCAAGGTGGAATCATGGGTTCGATTCCCGTAGGGGTCACCAAAAAAAAACAAGTGCAATCTTGCACTTGTTTTTTTATTATTCACTCTTCACTATTAACTATTCATTATTCACTAGACAATAAGGAATATCTGCTGTATCTTTATTTATTATCATCTTTTTCAAGTTGTTCTTCTAAATCACTAATTTTATTATTTAATTCTTCAATTTTTTGTGAAGCACCAATTGTCATATAATATTTATCCTTATTTAATTTATATATATATATTCCCATTCCTATAATTATCCCAATTAATACAACTATTATTATTGTAGATAAATTTACTTTCATTTTTCTCTTTTCTTCCATATAAAACACTCCTTTTTTTAATTAGACAATATGTTTTTCCATTTTATATAAATTTTATCATACATTAAATTTTTTAGCAATGATTTGTATTATTCACTATTAACTATTCATTCTTCACTATTCACTAAGCGAAGCATACGCACTCATCCCTACTAGCTCTCTTGCATATTGTAATGATACTGTTGTTATCTCTCCACTTGCTATTCTTGCAATTTCTTTTAATAAGTTTTGGTCTTTTAATAATGATATTCTAGTTTTTGTTTTTTTTCCATCAACTTCTTTGTTGATATAATAGTTTGCATCTCCTTTGGCTGCTATTGTTGCTAAATGTGTTACACATATTATTTGATGTGTTTTTGCTATTTGTTTTATTTTTTCTCCGACTTTATTAGCCGCTTTCCCACTAATTCCTGTATCTATCTCATCAAATACTAATGTTTGTACTTCATCTACATCTGCTAAAACTTTCTTTATTGCTAGCATAATTCTTGACATTTCTCCACCAGATGCAATTTTTATTAATGGTTTAAAGTCTTCACCTATGTTTGTCATTATTAAAAATTCTATTACTTCTTGTCCATTTTCATTAAAATTATTTTGTTCATTATAATTTGTGCAAACTTTAAATTTTGTATTTTTCATTTCTAAATCTGTTAGGTTTTGTCCTATTTGCTCTTCCATTACTTTTCCATATTTAGATCTAATTTCATGCATTTTTTTGCAATTTATTTTCATTTCATTTTCTAATTTTTTTAAATCCTCTTTTAATTTGTTTGTGTATTCTTCTAAATTTTCTATTTCAAATATTTCTTGCTTTAATTCTGCTTTATACTTTAATATTTCTTCAATATTGTTACCATATTTACGTTTCATTGAAAATATTAAACTCAGCCTATTTTCTACTTCATTTATTTCTTGTTCATCAAAATATATTTCATTTGAATATTTAGATATTTGTCCTCCTAAATCCTCTAAATCATAATAAATACTTTTTAAAATTCTACTTGCATCACTATATAAAATGTTTATATCTTCTATTTTCTCTAATGCTTTTACTGCAGATAATATTGAATCTACCGAAACATTTAAAATTTCATTTTCAGCTATTTGTAAATTTTTAGAAAGCTTTTCACTGTTTAATATTTTCTTCTTTTTTTCTTCTAATTCTTCCTCTTCACCATTTTTCAAATTAGCTTCTTCTATTTCATTTAATTGATATTTAAGTAAATCAATTTTTCTTTGTTTTTCCTTTTCATCACCATAATTTTTTGCTATTTCTTCTTTTAATCTTTTATACTCTCTATATTGTTCTGAATATTTATTTTTATATTCTTTTAAATCATTCCATGAAAATTTATCTAATAGTTGTATGTGTAAATTTGTATTTAATAATGATTGATTATCATGTTGTCCATGTATATCTATAATAGAAGCCATAAAAGATTTTAATTCTTTTACTGTTACCATTCGCCCATTTATTTTGCACAAGTTTTTACCATTAACATTTATTTCTCTTGATAATATAATTTCTTCTTTAGTTTTATCATCAGAAACACTCATTTCAACAAAAGAAATCTCTTCTCCTTTTCGTATCATTTCCTTACAAAATCTACCACCTGCTAAAATCTCTAGCGAATCTATAATTAAAGTTTTTCCTGCTCCTGTTTCACCTGTTAAAACATTAAACCCTTTATTAAAATCAATACTTATTTCATCAATAATTCCTATATTTTTAATATGTAATGTGTTTATCATATTATCCCCCCTGATATAGAAATATTTTATACGAACATTTGTTTAATGTCAATGCTATTTATAATAAATTTAAATTTTCTTTACTGTCTAAAGATTCTATTTTCTTTATGCTTTTATTGTCTTGTAATACACTATATTGTTTTTTAGCTATTTCATTTAATCTCTCTAATCTTTTTCTTTGTTCTAACCCTTGTTCTATCATTTCTGCATTTAAATTTTCTAAATTACTTAAAATTACTAATTGAAGAATATTTGCATAATCTCTCATATTTCCATTTAAATCAGGATTTTTCTCTTTCCATTCTTTTGCAGTCATTCCAAAAAGTGCTACATTCAACATATCTGCTTCATTAACATATACATATTGTTTGTTATTTTCAGATATAGAAGGAATGATATTTTCCTTTATACTATCTGTATGAATTTTATAGTTTGTTTTTGCAAGTTCTCGTCTAACTGACCAATTTATTTTATTTTGGTAACTCTCATTTTGTTTTAGTCTTTCAAATTCTTGTACTAAATATAATTTGAATTCTGCACTTATCCAACTTGCAAACTCAAAAGCAATATCTGGGTGTGCAAATGTTCCACTGTTGTATCTACCCTGCTTTGATATAATTCCAATTGCATTGGTAGATGTTATCCATCTTTTAGGTGTCATTACAAAAGAATGAGTACCAGCTTCATTTTTAAACCCATCGAATTCGGTGGCTTTAAAGTTTGGATTATATAATAATTCCCATGTCCCAACATATTCTAAAGTATGTTTACTCCTAAGCCAATTCTGAATAATATAATCAAATCTTTCTGAATCTTTGAATCTTGCTAAATCTGTTAATGAAATATAATCAATATTCCCAACTCTTATAACTCTTATAGATGTATCTTTTACTACTATTTCTGTTTTTATAATTTCTTTTTTCATTAATATCACATCCTTGTATATGTTTGCATTTATTCTAAAACATTTGTTCGTACTTGTCAAGTGTCAGAAAGAATAATATCATTTTTTCTGGTTTGCTAAATATAAATTTTATCAAATAATTTATATTATCTCATATATTCAAGCCAAAAATTAAAATAATGTAAACACCATTTCGATTTGATAAAAAATATTTTATTTTTCATCAAAATTTAAAAAGCTAAAATATTAATTTTTGAAAATGAATTAATCATTTGTCAAAAATTAATTATTTTAGCTTGATTTATGTAATAAAATGGTAAAACCGTATTTGTTATAAACCTTTTTGTTTTAGATATTCCTACGAAGATCGGGTCGCCGAGGGCGTCGACCCCTACATTGTATATAGACATTTTTCGAATATGGGCGTATTTTTCATATACACATATTTAGTATTTCCTCTAATCTTTCCTTTTCTCCTGCTAGATATAAATATCCTATTAATCCCTCAAATGCTGTTGCATACATATAATCTGCAAGTTCTGCATTTTTTGGCAAATGATGATTTTGAGTGTTTCTTGTTCTTCTTACAATTTCTTGTTCTTTTTCTGTTAGTTCATCATGTATTCTATTTAAAATTTCTGCTTGAGCTTTAGCTTTAACATAACTTATTGCTTGTTTATGTAATTTGTTTGGTTTTAAATTTGTAGTGTTTATTAAATGCTCTCTTATGAATAATTCGTAAACACTATCTCCTATATATGCCCATGTTAATGGTGCCATTAAATTAACTTCATTTTTATTCTTCATTTACTCTCTCCAATGTTATTCTTCCTAATTTTCCTGTTCTAAAATCATTTAAAATTATTGCTGAAATCTTTTCTTCATCTATATTCCCACCAGATACTATTGCCCCTCTTTTTTTAGCAATTAATTCTAATAAATTCATTGTAAAAAAGTTTTCATCATCAACAAATACATTATCGACTTCTTCTTGAGTTAATTTATATCTTTCAAACAAATTGCTTCTATGTTTACTATATAGAATCTGTAGTAAATTAAAAGCTACTTCAACTTTATCTATTACCTCATCTTTTATAGTTCCTGTATATGCTAAATTAAGCGCTACTTTTTCATCTTCAAATTTAGGCCATAATACACCTGGAGTATCTAATAGTTCTATGTTATTGTTTAATCTTATCCATTGTTTTTGTTTAGTAACACCTGGTCTATTTCCAACTTCTGCTGATTTTTTATTAGCTAATCTATTTATTAGTGAAGATTTTCCCACATTTGGTATACCTAAAATTATGGCTCTTATTCTTTTATTTGCAATTCCCTTAGCTTTTGCAATTTCTATTTCTTTTTCCATAATTTTTTCTATTGCTTCTAAAATTTGATTTATTCCATTGCCTAAAGCAGAATTTGTTTTTATTGCAACTATATTTTTATTTGAAAAATATTTTATCCATTTTGCTGTTTCATTGTCATCTGCTAAATCACACTTATTTAACAAAACTATTCTTTTTTTGTTTTGAACTATTTTTTGTATATCTGGATTTACACTAGATAAAGGTATTCTTGCATCTAATATTTCTATTACAACATCTATTAACTTTAAATCTTCTATTATTTGTTTCTTTGTCTTTAGCATGTGCCCTGGATACCAGTTGATGTTCATTTCTTCACTTCCTTTTTTAAAAAATAACAAATTGTATTAGGAGGACAATCTTTTATTTCCGCAAATACTTTATATCCATTTTTCTCATAAAATCCTCTTGCTTGAAAATCCCAAGTTTCCATTCTAATACCTGTTAAATTTTCTTTCTTAGCAAATTCTTCTATTTGTTTTAGTAATTTTGTTCCTATGTATTGTCCTCTATATTTTTCATCTACGCATAGTAAATCTAAAAAATACCAACTATATTTAACAAAACCAATTGCTCCACCAATTACTTTATTATCTTCATATGCTATAAAATTTTGCTCTTTTTCTGAATATTCATCATTATTGGCTTTTGCTTTTTTATTAAGCCATTCACAATGTTCTCTATTAAAAGCACATAATTTACTATCGATTTGATTTTTTAGTTTTTCATTATTATCTTTTTTTATTATTATCATAAATATTTATTTCACTCTCTTATCAATTATCTCAACAACTTCACCTATATACATTCTGTGCATAGGTTCAGTATTATATAATCTCTCTTTTTCACTTTGTTCGATATTTACATTTGTAATATCCATATCTTGAAAATATATCTTTTTACATACAAGAGTTAATTTTGCTTCTTTAAAAGAAATAGATTTTTCTAAAAATTCTGGTGTTAATTTTGTAAGTGCAATTTTATCTAAATCTCTACCTGATTTACTGCCTAAAATTGCTAAATCTTTTCTGTATTCTTCATCATAAAAACTCATTGTAAAATATTCATTATTCTCCATAAATTCATATGTATATCGGTTTGGTCTAACATAAGCTATAACAACAGGCTTGTTCCAAATTGTCCCTAGTCCACCCCAACTTATAGTCATAGAATTGAATTTTTCTTTTTTGCCTGCAGTTAATAAAGCCCATTCTTGGTCAATTGCATACAAAGGTGCTAAATTAAAATTTTTTAAATTCATATTGTTATCAACTACCTTTCTGTTAATATGCAATTGGAATTTGGAGTTTGGTAGTTGGATGTATAGGGCAATCTTCGTAGTTTCTCCCTATATTACCAAATTCCAATCTCAAAATTCCAACCACATTTTTAAAATTTATACTGATTAGTGTCATCTCTAGAATCTTTCACTCTTTGTATGTCATCGTTTTTAAAGAACCAGTCTGTTTTTTGGTGCGATGTTTTTCCTGAACCGGTAATTCCTACACTTGCAAAAACAAGTAATGCTAATACTATTGCAATAAAAGACACTATTAAAGATGTATAATCCATTAATCCTGCTTCTCCTTCTAAAATAGGCATTACTTTTTTATATAAATCTACTCCAAAATATGCACCATAAGATATTAAATATAATAAAGCTCCAAATAATTTTCTTTTTGCAATAAATATAAAACAAAATAGTGTTACAAATAAAAGTACAATTTCAGCTGTAAAATTTAATGGCTCTATACCAAACTCCATTCCTAAATTATATGTTACTGCAACTATTACTCTAAAAACCCAAAACATTGCTGCAAGCATTAATAATAAATAATGAAACATAATTTTTCCTCCTTATTACATAATTATATCCTTTTGTAGGGGGCGGTCTTGACCGACCCTCGGGCTAGTCAAGACTAGCCCCTACATTTTTTCATCAATATTATTTTTTTCTTTTTCAATTATTACATCTCTTTTTAAAATACCATCTTTTACAATACCTAATCCAATAAAATTATTTTCTGAATAAATTCTATATAATTCATCTTTTAAATTAAATTGTAATTTTACCCCATTCAAAAACAATTCTAATTTTCTTTTATTTAAGAAGATTCTCTCTCTATCTTCAAAAATTTTTTCTAAACTAATAATATTTTTTTCAGATATATCATCTAAATTTATTGCATTCTCTATCGTAAATATATTTACTTTTTTTCTCTCCAATTCTTTCATAAAACCAACTGTTCCAAGTTTACCTGCTATATCTTCACAAAGAGTTCTTATGTATGTTCCTTTTGAACATTCAACTTCAAAAGTAATTTCGTTCTCTTTAAATTGTATTAAATCAAGTTTATATATTTCTATTTCTCGAGCTTCTAATTTAATTTCTTTATTTTCTCTTGCATATTCATATGCTTTTTTTCCGTTCACTTTTATAGCTGAATATACAGGAGGTGTTTGTTTTTGTTTTCCTGTGAATTTTTTTAATACTTCTAACACATACTCTTCGTGCAAATTTGTTGGAACATCTTTTTTTTCAACTATTTCCCCTTCGACATCACCTGTATTAGTTTTTTCCCCTAATTTTAATTTTGCAACATAAGTTTTATCATGTTCTATTAAATACTTAGATACTTTTGTTGCTTGTCCGACTAAAATTGGTAGAACTCCTGTTGCATTTGGGTCTAAAGTTCCAGTATGTCCTACCTTTTTTATATTTAATTTTTTCCTAATCACATTTACGACATCATGTGATGTATAACCTTTCGGTTTATTTATTATTAGTATTCCGTCCATTAAAAAATCCTTTTATTTCAATTGTTTTTTACATGCATCTATAATTTTTTCTTTTGCTTTTTCAAATGGAAGATTGATAAATCCTCCAGCTGCTCTTATATGTCCTCCACCATTGAATAAAACACAAATATCAGCTACATTCATATATTCATTTGATCTTAATGAAATTTTATAACCTTCGTTTGTTTCTCTTAAAAATATAGATACTTCGACACCTTCTATATCTCTTCCCATTTCAACTATTCCGTCATGGTCCCCTGTAGAAGCATTTGCTTTTTCTTCATCTTCTTTAGTTATATATGTAAATGAAATTTTTCCATCTTCGAAAAATTCTATTCTATTCATTGCAAGTTTCATAAGCTCAAATTTAGGTTTGCTTACAGTTTGCATAACTTTTTTATATATACTAGAAACATTAACACCTTTATCCATTAAACCTGCTGTAAATTCAAATGTTTCAGCAGTTACTCCTGAATATTTAAATCCTCCTGTATCAGTAATTATACCTGTTAATAAACATGTTCCTATTTCTTTTGTAATTTCAATACCTAAAGCTTCTAATACAATAATTAATATTTGACAACATGCTGGTGCCATTGGATTAACAAAGTTATAATCTCCAAACATTGTATTTATACCATGATGGTCAATAGATATTCTACAATTAGCATCCTCAAAGTATTTTACAAATCCATTTAATCTGCTTTTATCTCCACAATCTAGTGCTATTGCTAAATCATATGTTTCATTTTTACCTTCTGTTTTTATTTCATTAGCATTCGGTAAAAATGAAAATACTTTTGGATATTCTGGTATAACAAGGTCAACTTGTTTATTTTTTTGTTTTAATCCATTATATAGAGCTAAACTGCTTCCTATAGCATCTCCATCTGGTTGGTCGTGTGTAAGGATTACTATATTTTTTGCAGAATAGATTTCTTCTACAATTTTATCTAATGTCATTCTTCGTTCCTCATTTCCTTCATTATATCTTTTAAAATTGTGTCAATTCTTTCACCATATTGCATTGAATCATCGAATTCAAAAACTAATTCTGGAGTTACTCTTAAATTTATTTTTTCTGCAATTCTACTTCTAATAAATCCAGATGCAGCTTTTAAACCAGCTAATGTTTGTTTAATATTTCTTGAATTTATTATACTAACAGAAACTCTTGCAAATCTTAAATCTGGTGAAATCTTAACCTTAGTAACAGTAATTAGTCCAGTTACATTTGAATTTTTAACCTCATAATTAATTATATTACTAAGTTCTCTTTTTAATTCTTCATTAATTTTATCAAGCCTATTATTTCCATTTGCTTGTCTTTTCATATTATCTCCTTCTATAATTGATTAAATTATATAATATTGTTAATTTTTAGCCTGTTCTTCGAAGGCGGACGGCTAATAGCCGCCCCTACAAATATAAATTTAAATACTTATATTTCATATCGAAAACGAAGCAAATTAGGTATATTGCTAGGAAAACCAGTAAAAATTTTTAAGACTATACGCTGTATGTTGCAAAAATTTTTACGCAGTTTGACAACGCAAGATGCCTAATTTCATTCGTTTTCTCCTACTGCTTAACTTGTTCCATAATATAAGCCTCGATTACGTCTCCCTCTTTAATATCATTAAAGTTTTCAATCTGAACACCACATTCATATCCTGATGCAACTTCTTTTGCATCGTCTTTCATTCTTTTTAATGATACTAATTTTCCTTCATGTATAACAACATTTTCTCTAATAATTCTTACTCCTGCATTTCTTGCAACTTTTCCATTTGTTACATAGCATCCTGCAATTGTTCCAACATCAGAAATTTTAAATGTTTGTCTTACTTCAGCATTTCCTATTATAGTTTCTTTAAATACAGGGTCTAACATACCTTTCATAGCACATTGTACATCTTCTATAGCATTGTATATTACTGAATATAGTTTTATTTCTACTTCAACTTTTTCTGCCATATCTTTTGCTATTGGTTCAGGTCTTACATTAAATCCTATTATAATTGCATTTGAAACATTTGCTAATGTTACATCTGATTCTGTAATAGCACCAACATTTGCATGAATTACTTTTACTTTTACCTCATCATTAGATAATTTTTCTAATGATTGTTTTACAGCTTCAACAGAACCTTGAACATCTGCTTTTACGATTAAGTTTAATTGTTTTAGATTTCCTTTTGCAATTTGACTGAATAAATCATCTAAAGTTACTTTTGATGTAGCATTTAATGCTCTATCTCTTGCTTGACGTTTTCTTCTTTCCATTAAATGTTTTGCTGTTTTTTCATCTTTTACTTCATAGAATGTTTCTCCAGCTTCTGGAACTTCTGCAAATCCTGTTATTTCAACTGGTGTTGAAGGTCCTGCTTTTCTTACAAGTTTTCCTTTTTCGTCCATCATTGTTCTAATTCTACCAATTACTGAACCTACCAAAATAGTATCTCCAACATCTAATGTACCACGTTGTACTAACATTGTAGCTACCGCTCCTCTTGTTTTATCAAGTTTCGCTTCTATTACAACACCTTTTGCTTGTTTATTAGGGTTTGCCTTTAATTCTTTCATATCTGCTACTAATAATACCATTTCTAATAATGTATCTATATTTTGTTTTTTCTTAGCAGAAATATTTACAAATATAGTATCTCCACCCCATTCTTCTGGTACTAATTCATATTCCATTAATTCTTGTTTTACTCTATCTGGATTTGCTCCTTCAACATCGATTTTGTTAATTGCAACAACAATTGGAATTCCTGCAGCTTTTGCATGGTTGATTGCTTCTACAGTTTGAGGCATAACTCCATCATTTGCAGCAACTACAAGTATTGCTATATCTGTAATTTGAGCTCCTCTGGCACGCATAGCAGTAAATGCTTCGTGTCCTGGTGTATCTAAGAAAGTTATTTCTCTATCATTTACTTTAACTTTATAAGCACCTATTGCTTGTGTAATTCCTCCAGCTTCACCCTCAATAACATTTGTAGATCTTACAGCATCTAAAAGCGATGTTTTTCCATGGTCTACGTGTCCCATAACAACAATTACTGGTGGTCTTGGTTTTAATTCATTTTCTTTATCTTCACTATCGTCAAATAGGATATCTTCATCTGTTACAACTTCTTTTTTATGTGCTACAACTCCAAATTCACCTGCAATTAGAAATGCTGTATCAAAATCTAATTCATTATTTATTGTTGCCATTATTCCATATCCTAAAAGTTTCTTTATTATTTCACTACTTGTTTTCTTTAATTCTGCACTTAAATCTTTTACTGATATTGTTTCTGGTATAGTAATATCTGTTAATTCGAATATTTTTTGTTTCGTTCTTTCTTCATTTTGCACAAATTTTTTCTTACCGCGTTTTCCTCTTGTTGTTGTTAAGTCATAGTAGTCAAGCATTGAACCTTCTGTAAACATATTTGAAAGACTGCTTTCTTGTTTTAAATCTTTCAATTTATGGCTACTTATTTCTTCATAATTTCCTCTTTTTGATTTAGATTGTTTTTTATTTTCTCTGTTTTCATCATATCTATTATTATTTTTTTGTTTATCTATTGCTTTATTTGCATATTCTCTTGTATTTTCTTTTTCAGCAATATCTACAGACATTATATCTTTTATATTTCTTTCTATACCTCTTTCATCTAAAGGTCTATTACCTCTATTGAAAGGTCTATTTTGCCCGTCTCTATTGAAAGGTCTGTTTTTCCCGTCTCTATTGAAAGGTTTGTTTTGTCCATCTCTATTAAATGGTCTATTTTGTCCATCTCTATTGAAAGGTCTGTTTTGTCCATCCCTATTAAATGGTCTATTTTGTCCATCTCTATTAAATGGTCTATTTTGCCCATCTCTATTGAAAGGTCTATTTTGTCCATCTCTATTAAATGGTCTTGTTTGATTATCTCTATCAAAACTTTTAGTAGGTTGGTTTTCTTTAACTTCCTCTTTGTTAGTTTTTACCTCAGATGTATTAACAATTTCTTGTTTAACTTCTTCTTTTTTAATAGTTTTTTCTTCACTTTCTACTTTTTTTACTTCCTCAGCAATATTCTTTTTTGCTGGTTCTTTTTTTCCAAATAATTCACTTACTGTAAGGGGTTTCTTTTGTTTTTCTCTATACACAATATTATAATCTGTTTTTCTTTGTCTTTCCACAAATCCAACATCTCTATTTGTATTTCTATCTTGTTTTGTAGTTTGTGCTTTTACATCATTTTCTTTTTCTGTAACAATAACCTCTCTTCTTATTATTACTGGTGCATCATTTTTTTTCTCCTTTTTTGCGTTTGAGAATTTAGCTTCTATTTTTTTTGCTTCTTCATCTGATACTACACTTAAATGTGTTTTTACATCTAAGCCCATTTCTACTGCCTTATTTAAAACCTCTTTACTACTTACTCCTACTTTTTTTGCTATTTCATGTATTTTTATACTACCCATTAAATTTCACCTCCATATTTCTTGTATTTTTTTTGTCAAAATTACTTGTTACTCTCAATAATTACACCCCTCAAATTTTCATAAATTTCATTATCTATCTTTATTTCAAATGTTCTTTCTAATCGTTTTGTTTTTATAACTTTTTCAAGGCATTCTAAACTATCACATATATATGCACCTCTGCCTGATAACTTGCCTGTTTTGTCTATTGTAATTTCACCATCTTTATTCATAACAATTCTTATTAAATCTTGTTTATCTTTTTTAGAATTACAACCCATACACATTCTTTGTGGTTTATTCTTCATCATTCACTTCTTCCTCTTCTTCTTGAGCATTTTCATATGCTAATAGTTCTCTAAATTGAGATTCACTCTTTATATCAATCTTCCAGTTAGTTAATCTTGCTGCTAATCTAGCATTTTGTCCAGCTTTTCCTATAGCTAAAGATAATTGATCATCTGGAACAATTACTTGTGCAAATTTTTCTTCCTCTTTTACATCAACAGCCATTACTTGAGCTGGAAGTAATGCTGCAGAAATATATATTGCAGGGTCTTCATTCCATTCAATAACATCGATTTTTTCACCTTTTAATTCGTTGATTATGTTTTGAATTCTAATTCCTTTTTGACCTACGCAAGAACCTACTGGGTCAATATTTTCATTTACAGAATACACCGCCACTTTACTTCTGTTTCCTGCATCACGAGATACACTTTTTATTTCTATTAATCCTTCATATATTTCTGGTATTTCAAATTCAAATAATTTTCTTACAAAATCTGGATGGCTTCTAGAAACTAATACTTGTGGTTCTCCTTTTAGTCCTCTTTCAACACTAACAACATAAGCTCTTATTTTATCATTAACATTATAACTTTCAGTTGGTATTTGGTCTTTTACTGGCATAATACCTTCTAATTTCCCTAAATCTAAAACTAGTGTTCCTCCATCAGCTTTTTGAATTATTCCTGTAACTATTTCACCTTTTCTATCATTATATTCTGTATATACCATATTTCTTTCAGCTTCTCTTATTTTTTGAACAATGACTTGTTTAGCAGTTTGTGCTGCTATTCTTCCAAAATCCTTTGGAATTATTTCTAGTTGAACTGTGTCACCTAAATTTACTTTTTTATCTTTTTTTGTAGCTGCTTCTAAACTGATTTGTGTCATTTCATCTTCAACTTCTTCAACAACTTCTTTTACTGAGAAAACTTTTACTTCACCTGTAGTATCGTTTATTGATATTGAAACATTTTCCGCTGAATCAAAGTTTCTTTTGTACGCACTTACTAATGCACTTTCTAAAGCTTCTAATAGATATGCTTTACTTATACCCCTTTCATTTTCTAGTTCATCAATTGCTTGGATTAATTCTTTGTTTTCACTTGCTTTCATTTTTCTAATCATTCCTTTCTTTATATTTTCCAATCATAAATTGTTTTTATTTGAGAAATATTTTTTCTTTCTATTTGAATATTTTCATTCTCAATTTTTATTTCTATGTAGTTCTCATTAAAGTCATCTAATATACCATCATAAACTTTTTTATTTTCATGTGGTTTAAATAGCTTTATTTGCACTTTGCTACCTATATTTTCTTTTAGATGTTTATCTTTCTTTAGTACTCTTTCAACTCCTGTAGAAGAAACTTCTAAAAAATATTGGTCCTTTATATAATCTGCTGTATCAATTATTTCCGTAATACTATTACTTACTTTTTCGCAATCTTCTAAAGAAATACCTTTATCACTATCTATGTAAATACGTAAAAAATAATCTTTTCCTTCTTTTACATACTCAACATCATATAGTTCATATCCTAATTCGTTGATATTATTCTCAACTAATTTTTCAATGTTTTGTTCTATATTTGCCATTTTTTCTCCTTCATGTTAGAAGAGTGGGATTTGTTCCCACTCTTCTAGTAATTTTATTTGTACATGTATTATATACTACTTATATGGAAAAATCAAGCAATTTATTGAATTTTATTGTAAACATTTAAAAATACATTGTAATTTGTATTTGGACTTTGGAGTTTAGATTTTGGTAGTATAGGGAAAGGCTACGAAGACTTTCTATATATATCCAACAACCAATTACCAAATGCTAAACGCTAAATACCTAAAATAAAAAACCACGATTAATCTTTGATTAACCGTGTTTTTTTATTTTAAACATTATTATATTTGTTTGTTTTTATGTACGCATATACTGAAGCTATTACAAATAATGCAATTATTAACATTATAGGAGTATCTTCAATACCTGCTTTTGACAATGAATTTGTACTTGTGTTTTGATTTTCTTGTTTTATATTTTCTTTTATTTCATTTTTCACTTCTGGTTGAGAACTTTTTATATCGTTATTCTCACCGTCATCATCTTTAACTTCATTTTTATCTTCTTCTATTGTTTTTATATTATTTCCAGACTCGTTCTTTTCTGAAACATTATTTTTTTGCAATTCTTTAAATGAATCCATATCATCAATAGTAGCAGATGTAACTACTGTTGAAAAAGCAAATATAAAAATTGCAATTAATAAAATACATATTACTGACTTATATTCTTTTATAAAATACATATTTATTCTCCTTTAAACATAATATCTGAAAATATTTTACTACATTTTTTAAAAAAAATCAAGAGTTTTTTCTATTATTTTACAAATTATGTATACTCTTTTTGTATGAATTAACCTTTTTTGTAAAATAATATTAAATAAGATCAAGATAAAAATTGATTTTTTCCTATACAATAAATAGCGGGCGATTAAAATCGCCCCCTACAAAAATTCTATATTTTTAAATTTTATTCTGCTAAATAATTAGGATTTAAACATTAAATTTAAATAGAACAATGTCACCTTCTTGCATAATATATTCTTTACCTTCAGATCTAATTAAACCTTTTTCTTTTGCTGCATTCATTGACCCCTCATTTATTAAATCGTCATACGTTATAACTTCTGCTTTTATAAATCCTCTTTGTATATCTGAATGTATTTTTCCTGCAGCTTCAGGAGCTTTCGTTCCTTTTTTTATTGTCCATGCTCTTACTTCAGGTTTTCCAGCTGTTAAAAAAGACATCAACCCTAATAAAGAATAGCTTTCTTTTATTACTTTATCTAATCCAGATTCTTCTAATCCAAGCGCTTCAAGCATTTCTTTTTTATCATCGCCTTCTAATCCTGTAAGTTCTTCTTCTATTTTTGCACATAAAGGAATAGCTTTAGAGCCTTCTGCCTCAGCATATTCTTTTACTTTCTTTACATTTTCATCATTTTCTGCATTTGATAGTTGCTCTTCTGATACATTAGCAATATACATAACTTTTTTTGATGTTAGAAGGAATAAATCTTTTGTCCATTCTAATTCATCTTCTGATAGTTCAATACTTCTTGCTGGCTTTCCAGCTTCTAAAGTTTCTTTTATTTTTTCTAGAACATCCACTTCTTCTTGATGTTTCCTATCTGCTTTTAACATTTTTTTTGCTCTGTCTAAACGTTTATCTATTGTTTCTATATCAGAAAAAATCAACTCTAAATTTATAGTTTCTATATCTCTAATTGGATTTATATTACCATCTACATGTACAATATTTGAATTTTCAAAACATCTTACCACCTGTAATATACTATCAACTTCTCTAATGTGAGATAAAAATTTGTTTCCTAGCCCTTCTCCTTTGCTAGCTCCTTTTACAAGTCCAGCTATATCAACAAATTCCACTATTGCATGAGTCACTTTTTCAGTATCATACATTTTTGCTAAAACATCTAATCTTTCATCCGGCACCGGAACAACTCCTACATTTGGTTCAATAGTGCAAAAAGGATAATTTGCACATTCTGCTCCAGCCTTTGTAATACTATTAAACATTGTACTCTTTCCAACATTAGGTAATCCAACTATTCCTATTTTCATTTTTTCCTCCTTCTGTCGCATTTAGGACATATTTTCATTTTTCAATTTTATATTATATTCTATAAAATTTCAACCTTTTTACTTGTTTTTGTTGATTGGATTTTGGAGTTTAGAATTTGGAAATTTATTATAAAAATTTATTATAAAATTAATTTTAAATGTTGTAGGGGTACGTTATATAACCAACAACCAAATGCCAAATTCCAAATACAAAAAGAGGTTAAAAATATTTCATTTTTAACCTCTTTTATTTTAATACATTCCGTCCATACCTTCTGGCATTCCACCATGGTTGTGTCCTCCACAACCGCATTCCTTTTCCTTCTTATTTGTAACTACACTTTCTGTTGTTAAGAACATCCCTGCAATGCTTGCTGCATTTTGTAATGCTGAACGAGTTACTTTTGTAGGATCAACTATTCCAATTTTTTTCATGTCAACATATTCTTCTTTTCCTGCATCAAATCCTATTCCTTTTTCACTTGTTTTTATCTTTTCTAATATTACAGCACCTTCTAATCCTGCATTAGTTGCTATTTGTCTTACTGGCTCTTCTAAAGCTTTTAAAACAATTTTTGCCCCTATTTTTTCATCTTCATTTAATTCTTTCGCAACTTCTTCTACACTAGGAATTATATTTATGAGAGCTGTTCCTCCTCCTGCAACTATACCTTCTTCAACAGCAGCTTTTGTTGCTGACAAAGCATCTTCAATTCTTAATTTTTTCTCTTTCATTTCTACTTCTGTAGCTGCACCAACTTCTATAACTGCAACTCCACCAGCAATTTTCGCTAATCTTTCTTGTAATTTTTCTTTATCATATTCACTACTGGTTTCTTCTAGTTGATTTTTTATTTGTTTTACTCTTGCTGCAATTAATTCTTTGTCTCCTGCTCCATCAACAATTATAGTATTATCTTTTTGGATCTTAACTTGTTTTGCTCTACCCAATTGTTCTATTGTAGTTTCTTTCAAATCTAATCCTAAATCTCCTGTTATAACTTCTCCTCCTGTTAAAATAGCCATATCTTCTAGCATTTCTTTTCTTCTATCTCCAAAGCCAGGAGCTTTTACTGCTGCTACATTTAAAACTCCTCTTAATTTATTAAGAACTAATGTTGATAAAGCCTCTCCTTCTATATCATCAGCAACTATAAGAAGTTTTCCAGATTGTTGCATCAAAGATTCTAATATCGGCAATATTTCTTGAATATTACTAATTTTTTTATCAGTTATTAAAATGTATGGATTTTCCATTATTGTTTCCATTTTGTCTGTATCTGTTACAAAATATGGAGAAATATATCCCTTATCAAATTGCATACCTTCAACAACATTTAAGCCAGTAGTAGCTGTTTTTGATTCCTCTATTGTAATTACTCCATCTTTAGAAACTTTTTCCATTGCATCAGCAATCAAATTTCCTACTTCTGTATTGTTAGCAGAAATACTTGCAACTCTCGCAATGTCTTCTTTTCCATTAATTTCTGAGCTAATATTTTTTAATTCTTTAACAGCTGCATCTACAGCTTTATCTATTCCTCTTTTTATTGCAATAGGGTCTCCACCTGCAGCAACATTTTTAACTCCTTCTTTAACCATTATTTGAGCTAAAACTGTCGCAGTAGTTGTTCCATCTCCTGCAATATCATTTGTTTTTGTAGCAACCTCTTTTACTAATCTAGCTCCTATATTTTCATATGGGTCATCTAATTCTATTTCTTTTGCTATTGTAACACCATCATTTGTAATTAATGGTGCTCCAAATGATTTATCTAACACAACATTTCTACCTTTAGGTCCTAATGTTACTTTAACAGTATCCGCTAAAATATTAACTCCATCTAGCATTTTCTTTCTAGCCTCTTCGCCAAATTTAATCTCTTTAGACATATCAATTCTCTTCCTTTCATTTTTCATTATTAAATATAATTAAATTGTACAATCAATGAAGTGTGAAGTGAGATGTGTGATGTGTGAAAAAAGCAAATCTCATTTTTCACATAACAGCGCACCTCGCACATCTTTTTAATATTATTCTATTATAGCTAGTATATCATCCTCGCTTACTATAATATAATCTTCATTTTCGTATTTTATTTCTGTTCCTGAATATTTATTTATAATAACTTTATCGCCCTTTTTTATATACATTTTTATTTCTTTTCCTTCTTTTTCTCCTCCTGGGCCAACTTCTATAACCTCAGCTACTTGAGGTTTTTCTTTTGCCCCACTAGATAAAATGATTCCGCTTTTTGTTGTTTCCTCATTTTCAACCATTTTAATTAATACTCTATCCTTTAATGGTTTAATCACTTTTATCTCCTCCTTACAAGTTTTAAAATTAGCAGTCACTTAACTCGACTGCTAATAATTTATAACTTTTTATATAAAAAGTCAATACTCTTTATAAATTTTATTACAAATTATAGAAATTATTACAAAAATTGTATTTGGAATTTGGAGTTTGGTTGTTGATAATTAATTGTATAAGGAAAAGCATTTTAAGTTCGGGTCGTCGAGGACGCCGACCCCTACATTTAAATTCTAAACACAACAAAAAAGAGCCTTTTAAAAGACTCTTTTTTTATTGTTCTTATTTATTTTTTAATGCTGCTTGTGCTGCTGCTAATCTTGCGATTGGAACTCTAAATGGTGAGCAAGATACATAGTTTAATCCTACATTATGGCAGAATTCAACACTTGATGGTTCTCCACCGTGTTCTCCACAAATACCAAGTTTTAGTCCTGGTCTTGCAGATCTACCTTTTTCAGCTGCCATTTTTACTAATTGTCCTACACCATTTTGGTCAAGTTTAGCAAATGGATCTGATTCATATATTTTTGATTTGTAATATGAATCTAAGAATTTACCAGCATCATCTCTTGAGAATCCAAATGTCATTTGTGTTAAGTCATTTGTTCCGAAAGAGAAGAATTCTGCTTCATTAGCAACTTCATCAGCTGTTAATGCTGCTCTTGGTATTTCTATCATTGTACCAATGTGATATTCAATGTCTGATCCTTTTTCTTTTTTAACTTGTTCTGCTGTTTCAACAACAACATCTTTAACATATTTTAATTCTTTCTTTTCTCCTACTAATGGAATCATAATTTCTGGAACTATATCATATCCATCTTCTTCTTTAACTTCAATAGCAGCTTCTATTAAAGCTCTTGTTTGCATTTTTGCTATTTCTGGATATGTTACAGCCAATCTACATCCTCTATGTCCCATCATTGGATTGAATTCATGTAAGTCAGCACATTTTGTTTTTAATTGTTCTACTGTAACTCCCATATCAGATGCTAAAGCTTTTATATCTTCTTCATCTGTTGGTAAGAATTCATGTAGAGGTGGATCTAAATAACGTACTGTCATTGGTAATCCTTTTAATTCTTTATACATAGCTTTGAAGTCACCTTTTTGGAATGGTATTAATTCATTTAAAGCAGCTTCTCTTGCTTCTACTGTTTCAGATAAAATCATTTTTCTGATTTTTGGAATTCTTTCTTCATCAAAGAACATATGCTCTGTTCTACAAAGACCTATTCCTTCTGCTCCTAAGTTAACAGCATTTTTTGTATCTCTTGGATTATCAGCATTTGTTCTAACTTTTAATGTTCTGAACTCATCTGCCCATCCCATTATTCTTCCAAAGTTTCCACTAACTGAAGCTTCAACTGTTTTTATATCACCTTTATAGATTTTTCCTGTTGAACCATCTAAAGAAACATAATCTCCTTCGTGGAATGTATATCCACCTAAAGTAAATTCTTTAGCTTCTTCGTTCATTTTGATATCTCCACATCCAGATACACAGCATGTACCCATACCACGTGCAACAACTGCAGCATGTGATGTCATACCTCCACGAACTGTTAATATACCTTGTGCAGCAACCATACCTTCAATATCTTCTGGTGTTGTTTCTAAACGAACTAATATAACTCTTTCGCCTTTTCCACCTTTTCCAAGTTCTTTTGCTTCTTCAGCTGTAAATACAACTTTACCTGCAGCAGCACCTGGAGATGCTGGTAATGCTTCACCGATAACTTCTCCTGCTTTTAAGCTGTCTTTATCAAATGTAGGGTGTAATAATTGATCTAAAGATTTAGCTTCAATTCTTAAAACAGCTTCTTCTTTAGAAATCATTCCTTCATCAACTAAATCACAAGCTATTTGGATAGCAGCTGGAGCTGTTCTTTTTCCATTTCTTGTTTGTAAGAAATATAGTTTTCCTTCTTGAATTGTGAATTCCATATCTTGCATATCTCTATAGTGATTTTCAAGTTTGTTTGCTATTTTCATAAATTCTGCATAACATTCTGGTAAATCTTCTTCAAGTTTTGAAATTGGTTGTGGTGTTCTAACACCTGCAACAACGTCTTCACCTTGTGCATTAATTAAATATTCACCATATATACCTTTTTCACCTGTAGATGGATTTCTTGTGAATGCAACACCTGTTCCAGATGTTTCTCCCATGTTTCCAAATACCATTGCTTGAACGTTTACAGCTGTTCCCCAATCTCCTGGTATATCATTCATTCTTCTATATACTATAGCTCTTGGGTTATCCCAACTTCTAAATACAGCTTTAACTGCTCCCATTAATTGTTCTGTTGGTTCTTGTGGGAATTCTTCTCCATTCATAGCTTCTTTGTATACAGCTTTAAATCTTTTTACTAATTCTTTTAAGTCATCAACTGTTAATTCTGTGTCGTATTTAACTCCTTTTTCTTCTTTAACTTCGTCAATTATTTTTTCGAAGAAAGATTTTGGAACTTCCATAACAACATCTGAATACATTTGAATAAATCTTCTATATGAATCGTATGCGAATCTTGGATTTCCTGTTTTGCTAGCAAATCCTTCAACTGCTACGTCATTTAATCCTAAGTTTAATATTGTATCCATCATACCAGGCATTGATGCTCTAGCACCACTTCTTACTGATACTAATAATGGATCTGAAGTATCTCCAAATTTTTTACCTTGAATTTCTTCTAATTTTTTCAATGCATCAAAAATTTGGCTTTGAATTTCTTCATTAATTTTTTTACCATCATTATAATATTCTGTACAAGCTTCTGTTGAAACTGTAAATCCTTGTGGGATTGGTAAACCTAAGTTTGTCATTTCTGCTAAGTTTGCGCCTTTACCACCAAGTAATTCACGCATATCAGCATTTCCTTCTTTAAAAAGGTAAACATACTTTTTGCTCATAAATTAAAACCCTCTTTCTTTTATATTTTTAATAACCGTGCTTATTATATATCACGTTTTATAAAAAAGTAAAGACTTTTTGGCATTTTTTATATAAAAAACGTTTAAAACAAACAAGCCGTACATTTTTTAGATTAATGTACGACTTGCGACATGAAATTAAAGCTTATGAACTTTATATATGGTCATGTAACCATTCATCCCTTTACCCACCTCGTCCAGTTCGTGGTTTTCGGGATTCTCACAAAATTCATGTAAAACATCTTTAATCTCTTTTCTGGTCCCCGCACCCGCCATTACATGCATGCACCATCCATGCTTTTCATGATGTGCCAAATATGTACCAGGAAGTTCAGGAACCGATGGAGTTTCAGGTGGATTTTGAGATTGACAACTTTGTTTACTCATCTCTTTTCACCTTCTTATTTCAACTTTTGCAAAACCATACCGCTTTTTAACCAGATTATTACCCAGTTTAGGTGAAAATTTTGCGTTTTATCAAGAGCATTGTCTTGATTAGGCGTTTCCGCCTACTGACCTATCTTCTATTATATTACTTTTTTTAATTTATGTCAAATTATGGAAATATTTTTATATTCTCATTTTATTATAACAAAAAAACACCTTTGAAAAAGGTGTTTTTTATTTATATTATTCTGCTGATTCTGCTACTTCAGATTCTGGAGCTTCATAAGCTTCTAATATTGAAGCTTGTATTTTCTCTCTTGTTTCAGCATTGATTGGATGAGCTATATCTTTGAATTCTCCGTTTGGAGTTTTTCTACTTGGCATAGCTATAAATAATCCATTTTGACTTTCGATAACTTTAATGTCGTGAATTACGAATTCATTATCGAATGTTACAGAAGCAACAGCTTTCATTCTGTTTTCTGAATTTACTTTTCTTAAACGTACATCTGTTATTTGCATTTATGTGCACCGCCTTCCAATGTTTATTGTACATATTTATTATGTACATTTATATTATTCGTCAAAAAAAATTTTTTTCCTTCTTTATTTTACAATATTATTTTTAAAATTAACATTTTTTATATGAAAAGCATATAATATCTTGAATTTTTTTAATCTAGTGTGTATAATACTTTTGTTCGGAAAGGATGTTAAATTTATGGAAAATTTTAATACTATAGAAAATTTAAAAAAATATAAACATATACATATGTTAGGAATTGGCGGAATTAGCATGAGCGGTATAGCTGAAATACTACACCATTGGGGTTTTTTTGTTACTGGTTCTGACTGCACAAGAACAAAAATAACAGATAGATTATCTAGCCATGGTATTTATGTTTCAATTGGTCAATCAAATCTAATTGATAATGCAGATTTAGTCATTTATTCTGCTGCAATAAAAGAAAATGACCCCGAATTAGTTATCGCAAAAGCTAAAGGTATTCATTCAATTGAAAGATGTGATTTTGTTGGATTCTTAACAAGAATTTTTAATGATACAATTGGCATTTCAGGCACACATGGAAAAACAACAACAACTTCTATGGTTTCTTTATGTTTTATGGAAGCTGGTTTTGACCCTACTATCCAAGTGGGTGCTATTCTCAATGATATAAACGGAAATTATAGAGTTGGAAATAGTGATTACTTTATATTGGAAGCTTGCGAATATGTAGAAAGCTTTTTAAAATTCAGTCCAAAATCTGCAATTGTTTTAAATATAGACAATGACCATTTAGACTATTTCAAAGATTTCGAACATATAAAATCAGCATTCTCTAAATATGTTGATTTGCTTCCGCGAGAAGGTCTTTTAGTAATTAACGGGGACGATGAA
Source organism: Clostridia bacterium (assembly GCA_017437145.1). Classification (GTDB taxonomy): domain Bacteria; phylum Bacillota; class Clostridia; order TANB77; family CAG-508; genus CAG-452. The sequence continues at coordinate 462,610 of JAFSBT010000003.1, forward strand.
AGTTGTTTAGATTTAAGAAAATCTACATCTGCAAAAACTATAACATATGGTATAAATAATGAAAAAGCAAATTTTGTTGCTAGAAATATAACCATAAATGATTTTGGTTGTCATAAATTTGATGTTTATTATAATAACAGATTCTATTCTGAAATCAAACTTTCAGTACCTGGAATCCATAATGTTTCAAATGCATTGGCATGTATAGCTTTATGTAATGCATATGGTATTTCTAAAGGTGATATAAAATATGCCTTATCAAAGTTCAAAGGAGCTTCACGTAGATTTGAATATGTAGGTTCATATAATAATATTGATGTTTATGATGATTATGCGCATCATCCGCAAGAAATCAAAGCTACATCTGAAGCTTTAAAGAACAAAAAGCATCGTCAATCTTGGGTAGTTTTTCAGCCTCACACTTACAGTAGAACAGTATCGTTACTTAAAGATTTTGCACAAAGTTTATTAGATTTTGATAATATAATTATAACCGATATCTATGCTGCTAGAGAAAAAAATACATACAATATTTCTTCTCAAGATTTAGTATCTGAAATAAAAAAATTAGGAAAAAATGCTGTTTACATATCTTCTTTCGAAGATATAACAAGATATATAAAAGAACGTGCATGTCCTAATGATATTATTTTAACAATGGGTGCTGGCACAGTAGTAGACATTAGTAAAATGATGTTGAATTAATGGAATAAAAAAAGACTCACATTTCTGTGAGTCTTTTTTTATCCTCTTAATATAAATGTAGCAAGCACTACAATCCCTATTATTATTCTATAAATAGCAAATATTTTGAAACTTCCTTTTTTTAAATAATTTAATAAAAACTTTATTACAATTAATCCTACAATAAAGCTAGAAATTACACCTGTAAAAAATGCCAATGAAAACTCGAAATCTGTAATACTAAATATTACAGCTGCCAAAACTATAGGTGTTGATAATAAAAATGAATATTTAGCGGCACTTTCTCTGTCTAGTTTTAAAGCTCTTGCAATTGTCATTGTTATTCCTGATCTTGATGTTCCTGGAAAAGCAGCTGCAATTGCTTGTGAAACACCTATTAAAAACGATTGCTTAAATGTCATGTTTTCCAAATCAACTTTTGATTCTGACTTTTTATCAACTATATATAGAACAATTCCTAATGTAACTAACATAATCGCAATTAAAGGCAATTCTATTCCGAAATTTTATGCAAAGAAATTCTGAAAATTCATCAAGAACTAAACTTAATATTCCTGTTGGTATTGTAGCTGCTACTATATACCAAAAAATTCTACCATCTGTTGTTTTCTCTTTTTTTACTACTTGATTGAATCCGCCTTTAATTAATTCAATCCAATCTTTAAAGAAAAATATTGTAATTGCAAGTAATGTGCCTAAATGCAACGCAACATCAAAACTCTCTGGCATTTCCCATCCAAATAGTAATGGCATTAAATTTAAGTGTCCAGAACTTGATATCGGCAAAAGTTCTGTTATTCCTTGTATTACTCCTAAAATTATTGCTTCTATTATTGTCATCTTTATCTCTCCTTTATTTTAAGATATATTCTCCTAACACTACATTATATATGTATTCTGCAGAAGTAATTGGCGCTACTCTTCCTGGTAAACCTAGCTCTAGTCTTGCATTTATTCCTAATTCTTTAGCTTTCGTAAAATCTATCCCTCCTGGGTTTGAAGCCAAATCTATTATTATAGCGTTTTTCTTTAATAATTTTAATCTTTGTTCATCTAAAATTATACTTGGTATTGTGTTGAAAATTATATCATATTTTCCGAATTTCATCATCTATTCTTTTTAATTCTATTGCTTTATATCCATATGTTTTTATTAATGATAAATCTGTTTGTTTTCTTGCTTCACATGATACTTTTGCCCCTATTCCGATAAAGCATTTTTGCAAGAATCTTCCCAATTCTGCCAAATCCTAAAATTAAGATTTTACTACCATTTATTGTTCTTTCACTTGCCTCCATTGCTATTTGAATTGCTCCTTCCGCTGTAGGAATTGCATTTAATATTCGCAATGATTCATTTCTCAGAATATCTATTATTTCAATATTATAAACTTTAGCTTTTTCAACAAATTTTTCGCTTATAGCTCCTGTAATTATTTTCTTATTTTTCAATTTGGGTAAAATCTCTTTGATATTCATTTTTTCTTTACTAAATGGAGAATAAATATTTTCATTATCCTTCGAAAATGGTATACTGCTAAATATATAGGTTGTTTCATTTATAAAATCCTCCAAGGTAGTTTTTTTTATACTTTTTTCATTAAATTCAGCTTTTTCCAATCCATATGTATATATAATATATCCATCTTTTCTAAACAATTCAGCCAATTTAATACTTCTTAAATCTCCACCAAAAAAACCTATACTTCCCATGAAAAACTCCTTCTTTCTTAAATAATTGTTTTACATATTTATTCATGGTATATAGGTTTTAGAATTTATTTTTCCCATTTAAATTTCTTTATATTTTCATTTGTTCTATCTGCATTCAATTTCTTTGTTATATTATAAGTATTATTTAAATACTCCTCTATTTCAATTTCTTTTTTTGATAATGGATTTTCATTTTTAGTTTCTTCTTTTTTTATTATTTGATTTTTTAAGCAAAATAAAATTGGTTCATTTTTAGTTTTTTCATATAATTGTGAATCATTTTCTATTGCTTTATTAATATATATAATCGCTTTTTCCTTTTTATTTTTTAGGATATAAATTTTAGCTAATTCATAATATGCTTTTGCTTCATATTCTTCGCTTGCAGCTTTTATAAAATTATGTTCTGCAGAATCAAAATCTCTATATAGTAATGATATTTGTGCTAATCTATAATATGCATAATAAAACTTATCATCCGCTTCAATTGTTTTTTCATAAGCTTTTTTTGCTAAAGAAAATTCATTCATTCTACTATATGATAATCCAAGGTTATAATACATTAGAGCATTCCCTTCAACCAATTTTAAAACATTTGAATATACAGTTATAGCTTCTTTAAAATTTTCCTTTTCGTATAACATTTCACCCAATATATTACTAGCACTACCATTATCAAAATCAGGTTTTTGTTTCACTAATTTTTTTAGCATTTGTATTGCTTCATCTTTTTTTCCTAAATCTTTTAATAAAACTGATATTTTGTAATATGATTTATAATCATTTTTTCTTATATCTAAAACCTTTACATATTCATCTATTGCCTTTCTCATTCCGCCTTCTTTTTCATATATTTCTGCAAGCATTTTATGACCAATATAACTTTCATTATATTTACTTACTATACTTATTAATATACTTTTTGCTTTTTTATTATTGCCTTGTACTATAAAAAATCTTGCTATACATGAATAGAATATCTCATTAAAATTAAATCCCCTAGATTCAATTATAAGTACTACAATTGGAAACACTATACATAATAAATATATTAAAACATAAAATACAGCATGTGTTAGAATTCCAAAAAATATTTGTATAAAATTCATTAATATTCCTAATGCTTGTGTTAATACTATAATCAAATAACTTGTATCATTTTTTCTTATCATTTTAAATAAAAAAATATATACAAATAATACAAAAGCAATCAAACTAAATACAATTTTTTCAATCATAGCTACTCCTTATTGTTTGTTAAACTTCAACTTATAACTTTCTATACTCTTTTGTATTATTTTCTCAGCTTCTTCTCTTCCCAATATCACTTCTACTGATGTTTGTTTGTCTTCTAATTGTTTATATACTTCGAAAAAGTGCTTAATTTCTGAAGATATATGATTTGGTAATTCAGAAACATCATGATACACATTTAAAAAAGGATCTTTATTAGCTACAGCAATGATTTTTTCATCCTTTTCTTCTGAATCAGTCATTATTAATACACCTATTGGATAACATTCTACAAGCGTCATTGGCTCTATATCTTCTTGACACAACACTAACACATCTAATGGATCATTATCTTCTGCGTATGTTCTTGGTATAAATCCGTAATTTGCGGGATAATGTGTTGCTGTATAAAGCACTCTATCTAGTTTTAACATTCCTGTTTCTTTATCTAATTCGTACTTGTTTTTTCCACCTTTTTTTATTTCTATAACAGCAACTAAACTATTGCTTTTTATCCTTTCTTCACTTATATCATGCCAAATATTCAATTTAAATCACTCCTATTTCTTTATTTATATTTCTATAATTCTGCTATTGCTTGTGCATATATTTTTGTACATAAAATTAGTCTTTTTATAGATATATATTCATTTGCTTGATGGCATAAATCTTCTTCATCATTCATAGCTGGTCCAAAAGACACACAATTATTAAATGCCCTAGCATATGTTGCTCCTCCCATTGTGAATGGTTCCTCATCTCTATTAGTTTTTTCTTTAAATATACTACATAAAGTTTTTACTAGTTTGCTATCTTTTGCAACATTCAACCCTTCTCTTCTATCAACTATATCTATTTCAACATTATCTTTTTTAAATATTTGCCTAAATTTTTCTTCTATAAAATTTATAGGTGTTTCTACTGGAATTCTTAAGTTTAACCCTATACTTATATTATCATTTTCAAATTTTACATTTCCAACATTCAAAGTCAGCTCTCCTGAAAAATCTTTATTATTCATTTTCATTATGTTTCCGTTGTAGTCCATTCCAATATTATTACAAAACAATTTTATTATATTAATATCTAACAATTCATTTAAAAGTTCTAGCATCATTGAAATTGCATTTTTTCCTAATTCAGGATGTGCTGCATGCGCTGCAAAACCTTCTGAAATCAAATTTATATGTTCTTCATCAATTTTATTTATATTAATAGAATATTTTTTAGATTTTATAAAATTTTCAGCTATTCTTATAATATCGTCTGCCCTTTTTATTTTTAATTTTATTTCACAAAATCTTGGAACAATATTTACAGGATTGTTTTCGCAATTAATATTCTCAATGATTATATCTTTATTTTGTATAATTTTTTCATTTAAATATAAAGTTAAAAATCCTTTTTCAGCATATATGCATGGAAAAACTCCATCAGGGCTAAATGAAATCGTTGGTAGCTCTTCAGTTTTTTTATATCTTTCTATACATTCCCATCTAGTCTCCTCATTTAATCCAAGTATTAATCTAACTCTTTTATTTATTTTTTGAGTATCCATAACTGCTTTCATAGCATATAAACTTGCAATTACAGGTCCTTTATCATCCATTGTTCCTCTGCCATATATTTTATCATCATATATTTTCCCTGCAAATGGTGGTTCATTCCAACCTTCTCCAGCAGGAACTACATCTAAATGACCTATTATACCAAGGAGTTCTTCTCCTTCTCCAAATTCTATGTATCCACAATAGCCATCAATATTTTTTGTTGTAAATCCTAATTTATTTCCTAAATCAAGCATATATTCTAAAGCTCTGTTACATTCTTCTCCAAAAGGTTTACCTTGTATAGCCTCTCCTTCAACACTTGGAATTTTAATCAAATTGATTAAATTAGATACCATTTCCTCCTTATGATTTTCTATATAATTATCTAACATATTAACTCTCCTTATACAGTAGATGATTATCTTAAAAATAAATTACATATCTTTAAAAAATTCTTTTCCATTTTTTAAATAATCATATCCAGAAAAAATTGTTGCTATTACTGATATTACCATAAATGTAGTAACCGCAATATTTAAAACTAATGCAACTCCGCTTAAATTAGAATTAAAAAATGCTCCAAAACTATTCACATCTAAAAACGCAAGTATTATCGCAATCATTTGTGTTACTGTTTTTAATTTTCCCCAAATGCTTGCAGCAATTACTTTACCACCTTTTTCTACTGCTATTAGTCTATAGCCTGACACTATGAATTCTCTTGCTATTACTATAATTGGTATCCATGCTGGCAGTTTAGTAAATTCTACTAAGATTAACATTGCAGCTAATACTAAAATTTTATCTGCTAAAGGGTCTGCAAACTTCCCGAAATTTGTAATCTGATTTGTTTTTCTTGCTATGTGTCCATCTAATTGGTCTGTTATTGAAGCTATTATAAATATAAGGTTTACAATTAAGAATTTTAACGGTATTCCTAAAACTTCTCCATTTATATTAAGCATAGCTATTATAACCATTATTGGCACTAATATTATTCTAAATATTGTTAATTTGTTTGGTAAATTCATTTGCTTTCCTCCTTTATTATCTATACTATTATACATTTTTTTTATTATTACATCAATAGTTATAAACAAAAAAAATCCCCACCTTAGCCGTCATTAGATAGAAATTTTAAGGACCTGCTCTTACACAGGTGGGTGCTCTCCTAAATATTCATGGGCTTCTTACTACTATAAAGTGCAAGCATGCACGCCATATCCAGAGTTCAAGCTCCCTTTCCTTATTTGTTGGTTCTAAAATTTCATTCCGTACGCACTACGCAGGGAAAATTATTAACTTGTTTTGTATATTTATATTATCATATTAAATAAAAGTTATCAATAAAACTTAGGTTCTAAAATATTATATGCAGGTCAAATAATCTTTGTTAATCTTTTTTATACTTTATTTTTTTCATTTTATTTAATTATTTTGTGTTTTGATTTTGTTTAATTTTTATGATATAATTTTTTGAGTTTAGTGATTGGAATTTAGTATCTTATAAAATAATCGGTAAAAAAATAAAACAGTGTAGAAATTATATCGATTTAATGGAAATTCAAAGAATTTTCATTAAACTTTAAAAAGCTAAAATAATTAATTTTTGACAAATGAGCATTCATTTTCAAAAATTAATATTTTAGCTTAATTTATATAATCTAAAAATAGAAAATTCGCAGAAGTGCGGGCGATTAAAATCTCCTCTACAACGTCTAAAATTAATTTTATCATTTTTATTCTTTATCTGTTATTCCAGAAATGTAATCTTCTGGTGTTAAGTATGTAAATCCACTTTTGCTAGCTGTAGTATCTCCTTTTTTGCATACCACTATTTCGTTATTTTGTGATGAAACTATTGTTTTTAATTTTTCTGCTACTTTCACAAAATCTTGTGGATTTTTTATTCCTGTTTCGTTTGGTGTAATAACTACTTGACTTAAATTTTTCACTGTACTATTTTGAACTGATATTGTTCCTATATAATTGCTACCTTGTGTGCTAGGTACTGTTTCAATAATACCATTTGATAATGTAGGTTTTTCAATAACAATTTCTCCATCTTGATTATACATGCATTTTAAAGTCATATTCCCTTTTGCTGTTTTTATTTTTCCATATTCTTCTACATAAACTGAATCTGTTGATGTATCTTCTGATGCAACTCTTATAGGATTTCCTGAGTAATTTTTGTTATCATATTCAAAAGAAATATTACTTAATGTTCTATAGTTACTATCTGAAACTGTTTCCGTTGTTAAATATTTTGTATCACCATTTATACCTGTTATTTTTGATTCAACTTGATTTATTGTATAGATTTTGTTTTTATAAGATGCTTTTTGTGTTTGTACAGAATCTTTACTTGACCAATATTCTCCTGTTGAATATATCTTTTCTATAGACTTAAATGTTTTTTTATTACTTCCTTCTGTCCATGACTTTGTAATTTCATAATTTTTCTTTGAAAAATCTAATGTATTATATGTAACTGTTGCTGCAAATTCTTCACCTGTAGTACTAGTTCCTGTATATTGTATTGTATAATCATTTAAATTTTCTAAACCTGCACTTACTGTCATTTCATTTGAAACACCAGTATAGTGATTATATAAATTTGTAACATCAAAATCCAATAATTCTTCTACTGAATATGTTCCATAAAATTTTTCAGTTATTGTTACTGTACCACTAGGTTTACATACTGATAATATTGTACTATCTTCAATATTATCAAATATTGCATTTCTTTCCCAAGGGAACCAAATACTATCTTTTCCATTTGCATAAATTTCATTTATTAAACTTGCTTTTGTAGTATATTTTTGAAGAGATGTAGTAATGTTTCCATAAGTTTTTACTGTTTCTCCTATACCATATTTTTCAATTAACTCGCCAGCGATTCTTGTTGCTTCTGCTTTTGTAATTTTTCCCATAATAAAAATACCCCCATATTTTATTTTCTCTTAATAATATGGAAGTATTTTATCATATTACTTTTTTAAATTGTCAAATGTCTTTATTTTTTCATGTAATTGTAATGTTTTTGTCATATTTTATTTGATTTTATCTTTAATTCTTACTAATATGTTCAATGCATCTATCGGAGTTAACTCATTTAAATTGATTTTATCTATCTCATGAGCTACTTCAGCTAATTTATAATTGTATAAATCAAGCTGTCCTGATGCAATTTTTTTATTTTCTTTTTCTTGATTTTTCTTTCCTAATATACTTTTTCTTTCTAAATTTCTTAATATTTCATTTGACTTTTTTATAACATCTTGGGGTACTCCAGCAAGTTTCGCTACATGAACGCCATAACTTTCATCTGTTCCACCATTCACTATTTTTCTTAAGAAAATTACATCTTCGCCTTTTTCTTTTACCGCAATCGAATAATTTCTTACACCTTCTATTTTTTCCTCTAATTCTGTTAGTTCATGATAATGTGTTGCAAATAATGTTTTAGCACCTATTTTTTCTTTATCTGTAATATATTCAACTACAGCCCAAGCAATCGAAAGCCCATCATAAGTAGAGGTTCCTCTTCCTATTTCATCAAGTATTATTAAACTTTTAGATGTCGCTTCTCTTAAGATTTCTGCAACTTCCATCATTTCAACCATAAAAGTACTTTGTCCCATACTTAAATCATCAGATGCTCCAACCCTAGTAAAAATTTTATCAACAACACCTATTGTAGCTGATGTCGCAGGAACGAAGCTCCCTATTTGTGCCATTAAAGTTATTAAAGCAACTTGTCTCATATATGTAGATTTACCTGCCATATTTGGACCTGTTATAATTGAAAATCTGTCATTTTGCTTATCTAAATATGTATCATTTTGCACAAATGTACCAGATGGTATTATTTTTTCAATTACAGGATGTCTTCCATCTTTTATATCTATTGTTCCAATATCATTTACATTAGGTCTTACATAGTCCATTTCTTCTGCAATTATTGCAAAAGATGAAAGAGTATCTAAAATTGAGATTATATTTGCTGTTTTTTGAAGTCTTTCAATATTTTTAGAAATAGCATTTCTTATTTCAACAAATAAATTATATTCTAAAGTAACAACTTTTTCTTCAGCTCCTAGTATAGTGCTTTCTAATTCGTTTAATTCTTCAGTTATATATCTTTCACAATTTGCTAAAGTTTGTTTTCTTATATATTTTTCCGGAACTAATCCTAAATATGATTTCGTTACTTCAAAGAAATATCCAAAAACTTTATTGAAACCAATTCTTAAATTTTTAATTCCAGTTTCTTCTCTTTCTCTATTTTCTAATTCTATTAGCCAATTTTTACCTTCAATTGTTGCCTTTTTATATTCATCAACTTGTTCATTATATCCTAATTTTATAATCCCACCTTCTTTTATTGTTATTGGTGGTTCTTCAACAATTGCTCTTTCTATTAAATCAAATATATCTTCTAACTCATCTAATTCAATATATAAATTTTGTAATAATTCCGATTTAGTTCCTGCTAAAAGTTTCTTTAAATTTGGTAAATTCTTTAAAGAATTTTTTAAAGAAATCATATCTCTTGCATTACAATTACCATAAGCAATTTTCCCTACAAGTCTTTCAATATCATATATAGTCTTTAAACTATATACAATATCTCCTCTTAAAATTATATTATCTTTCAATTCTGAAACAGCATTCAATCTTTTATTAATTTCTGTTACATCTATTAGTGGTTCATTTATCCACTTTCTAAGCATTCTTCCACCCATTGATGTAGATGTTTTATCTAAAACCCAAAGTAAAGTTCCTTTTTTAGTTTTATCATGTAATTTTTCAGTTAACTCTAGATTTCTTCTAGTTGTTAAATTTAGTGACATATATTTATTTATTGAATAAATTTTTATCACATTTATATGCTCTAATTTTATTTTTTGTGTTTGATTTAAATATTTTAGTAATCCGTTTGTTGCTTGAAGTTCAAATTCTTTATTTTTTAAATCATTTATTTTATTATTACCATCATCTTCAAACGAATAGTTATCTTGCAATTCTTCAATATTATCATTAAATAAATCTTCATTAAAACAATTTATGTATGTATTAAATTTAAGTTTTATTTGAGAAACCTCTTCTTTGCAGTCAAATAATAATTTGTTTATAACTATTTCTGCAGGATTATATTTTGACAATTCATCTAAAAGTGTTTCAAAATTATTATTACCTTCTATTTTTGTTGATAAAAATTCACCTGTTGTTATGTCACAAATAGCTAAAGAAAAATATATTCCTTTTTTATATACAGACATAATATAATTGTTCTTTTTTTCTTCTAGTAAATTTGCTTCAATTACAGTCCCTGGTGTTACAACTCTAATTACATCTCTTTTAACTATACCTTTTGCTTCTTTAGGGTCTTCTAATTGTTCACATATTGCAACTTTATACCCTTTTTCAATTAGTTTTGCAATATAACTTTCTGCTGCATGAAAAGGAACTCCACACATTGGAGCACGTTCTTCTTGTCCACAATCTCTACCAGTTAAAGTAATTTCTAATTCACGCGATGCTGTTATTGCATCATCAAAAAACATTTCATAGAAATCTCCTAATCTATAAAATATTATACAATCTTTATACTCTTCCTTCACATCTAAATAATGTTGCATCATAGGTGAATATCCAGCCATTTATTTATCTACTCCTTCTAATTCTTCTGTTTCTTTATTTAATTGTTCCTTAATACTTTCTTGAAAGCTTTCTCTATGCCATTCTTTAGCTTTTTCTCTTAAATTTAATTTGCCTTGTTCGATTTGTAATTTTAAATCTTGCTCAATTATTTCTCTTATTGATACTGGAATTGAATTATACTGATTTCTTATCGAAGAAGGTTTTATTCTATACATTGTTTTTATATATTCATCAGAAAAATCTTTCTCTAATAATTTTACAAATAAATATTGTTGAATAATATGTTCATATGCTAATTTATTAATAAAATCTTTATGACTCATTTAACAATTCCCCTTTTAAATACCATTTATGTTCTGATATTATTTTTATATTAATCATTTCACCTATCAATTCGTTTGAACCTTTGAAAATAATCACTTTATTAGTATCAGTTCTCCCAGTCAACATATCTTCATTATTTCTACTAGTACCTTCTACCAATACTTTCTGAACTGTTCCTATATATTTTTTGTTGTTTTCATCTATTTTATTTTCATATAATTCTTTTAATCTATTAAATCTTTTATGTTTAATTTCCTCAGGTATCTGATTTTCCATTTTATCTGCAGGCGTTCCTACTCTTCTTGAATATATAAACATAAATATTTGTTCAAAATTAACTTTCTCTGCTACATCTAAAGTATCTTCAAAATCTTCTTCAGTTTCTCCAGGGAATCCTACTATTATATCTGTCGAAAAAGCTATGTCAGGTATTTCTTTTTTTATTTTTTGAACTAAACTTAGATATTGCTCTTTTGTATATTTCCTATTCATAACCTTTAGAACGTTTGTACTACCTGATTGTAAAGGCACATGCAATAATTTTGAAATTTTTTTACTGTCTTTAATCGCTTCTATTACATCATCTGTAAAGTCCTTAGGATGTGGTGAAACAAATTTTATCGTTTCTATCCCATCTATTTTTTCAACATCTCTTAATAAATTAGCAAATTTATATCCCTCTCCTCCATTGTATGAATTAACATTTTGTCCTAATAAAGTAACTTCCTTATAACCTTTTTTTGCTAATTCTTCTATTTCTTGTAATATATTTTGTGGAGTCCTACTTCTTTCTCTACCCCTTACATATGGAACTATACAATATGTACAAAAATTATTACATCCATACATTATAGTTACAGAAGCAGAATTTGAACTAGTTCTTTTTATTGGTATTCCTTCATAAACTTCTCCGTCAATATCTAAAATATCTTTTATTTTTTTATTTTGTTCAAGTGTTATATAAATATCCTCTGGTAATTTATATAGAGTATGAGTTCCAAACATTATATCTACAAATGGATAACTCTTTTTTATTTTTTGTTGAATATGTTCTTCTTGCATCATACATCCACCAATTGCAATGATTATATCTCTCTTATCTTTTATTGCTTTTAATTCTCCAAGTTTTCCAAAAACTTTTTCTTCAGCATTCTCTCTAACACAACAAGTATTAATTATATAAAGGTCTGCTTCTTTCATATTTTCAGTTTGTATATAATTCATTTCTTCAAGCATGCCCATCATTTTCTCAGAATCATTTTCATTTAATTTGCATCCCATAGTTAAAATATAATATTTTAATTGTTTATTTTTGTTTATCTCTTTTACTTTTTTTATATATTCTTTTTGTTCGATTATTTTTTGTTCTTCCATTTCATGTCCCTCCAACCTTTGTTATTCTATTATATTTTGACATTTTTTTCAAGGGATTTAGATATAAAAAAAGCACTCTTGATAGAGTGTTTTTTTGTTTTTTATTGAATTCCATATTTCTTTCTGAATTTGTCTGCTCTTCCACCTGTTGTATCTTTTCTTAGGTTTCCTGTCCAGTATGGATGACATTTAGAACAAACATCAACTTTTAATTCTGTTTTTGTTGAACCTACTTCAAAAGTATTTCCACAAGCACATGTAACTGTTGCTGTATTATATTTTGGTTGTATTGCTTCTTTCATTTTAAGTATTCACCTCTTTCTTGCTTTTCTAAAAAATTTCTTAAATATTCTATCACATTGTTTTTAAAAAATCAACTATTTTATTTCTCATTTTCTTGTGAAGATGATAAGTACACTTTTACATCTTCTATAGCTTCTTTAAAAGGCTCTAATTTAAATAGCTTTACTGTTATATTTATTAAGCATGCTATTATTATAATTACTACACCTATTCTTTTCCAATTTTTAGCTAACATTTTCTTACCTCTTCTTTAAAATTCATATAATAATTATACTATATTTTTACGATTTGTCAATATTTATACGTTTTTTTGGGTATGCTAATAAATAGCATACCATAATTTTTACACGGGCAGCCGTGGGCGTCTGCCCCTACATATAAGATTAAATTGAATCGTAGGGGTCGTCGCCTACGGCGCCCCTTAATAATTATCAAAACAATTTTCCAGGAGGTTTTATGAAAATCTTAATTATACTTTCTTTAATTTGCATATTATGTACAGGTTGTTCAAATAATTCAAATAATACTGAAAGCAACAATAATTCTGCTGTTAGAATTACTTCAAAAAAACAACAACCAGTTGAAGAGGAAATATCCACTTTTTCAACTACAATATATATTAAAGATGAAAGCAGACAAAATAATCTAACCTTAGCATGTTCACAATTAAATGGTACTATTGTAAAATCAGGAGAAACTTTTTCTTTTTGTGATACTTTAGGCCCTGCAAAACCTGAAGACGGTTATCAAAAAGCTGATACTTTTGATAGCGATGGAGATATTTTTCAGGAATATGGCGGCGGTAAATGCCAAGTTAGTAGCACTTTATATAATGCAGTTTTGAATATACCTAATATTGAAATTGTAGAAAGACATCCTCATAGTGGAGATGTCGATTACGTTGAAGAAGGTAAAGATGCTGCTGTTGCTTATGGTAGTGTTGATTTTAAGTTTACAAATAATACTGGGTATGATATTAAAATTCAAGCTTCTAACACTCCCGATAATGTTAATATTAGTATTATTAAAATTTCTTAAGCATATACTATCTCTTTAATGCATATTATTAAAAAGGAATTACCTATGTAGTTTTTTACATTTTTATTTTTTTAATATTAGTATATAAATTTTCTCATTAAAACTTTAAAGGTCTCACGGGTAATCCGTATGCTAGGGCTCTTAAAGCTTTTAATTCGAAATATTTATATACTAATATTTTAAATTTAATTTTTATATTTGAGCTATATAAACTACATTATTCCCTATTTTTAAGGAGAGATTATATGTTTAGGAAATTTTTTATATCAATCGGAATTTGTATTATTCTATTATCTTCAAGTTTCAGTTTTGCAATAAGTGATGCTTTGTATGTATGGTCAAATCAAGAAAATGCTATTTCTACTACTTCTAACACTACAACTAGTGAAGGAAACTTTTTAAATATTACTTCTGGTTCAGCAATTTTAATTGAACAATCTACTGGGCAAGTTTTATATGAGCATAATAGTCATGAACAATTAAGACCTGCAAGTGTAACAAAAGTAATGACAATTCTTTTAATTATGGAAGCTTTAGATAATGGTACAATTACTTTGGAAGATAATGTGCCTTGTTCTGAAAAAGCTTCTTCTATGGGTGGTTCTCAAATTTGGCTAGACACTACTGAAACATTAACTGTTCATGAAATGCTCAAAGCTATTTGTGTAGTTAGCGCTAATGATTGTAATGCTCAATAATTGCAGGAACTCTTTTTTTATTTTTTGTTGATTTTTCAATACTTTCATTGATTTTTTTATTTAATTTTAAGATGTTTTATTTCATTTTTTTATCTAATTTTTACACAAGTGTTCAAAAATTGCAGGAAATCCGTTTTATGTTGAAATCTCAATGTTTTTTCTCTTTTTTAAAATCTGAAAAATTATAACGAATTTTTAAACCATTTGGATTTATATCTATTCTTTTAATGATTTGATTCAATTCTTCTTCAATTAAAGTTTTATTGTTAATATGTTTTAAACTTACTCTTATTTTTTTAAGTTTTTCTATACCATCTTTTTGATTTGAGTATTTTAATATTTCATTATTCTTATCTTTTATAGTTTCTTCAATACTTGTCCTTTTAAGTTTTAATTCCATATATATTTTTTGATAGTCTTCTGTTGTAATTGTTTCTGCTAACCTTTCATTATATAATTTGCTAATTTTTAAAGTAATTTTTTTCAATTCATCTTCTAGTCTTTTATTATCTTTTTTTATATTCTCTATCTTATTCTCACTATACTTTTTGAGAAGAGTTCTATCTATACTATTATTTGCAAAATATTTGTTGAAATGTTCTTGTATTGATTCTAATACTGATTTTTCAATGTCTTCATATTTATATATAGATTTATTATTACATAAGACTTCTGCTTCATTTCTGCATCTGCAATAGATAGTTATAACACCTCTACTATTTCTCTTTTCCATTTTTCTTTGACAATATTCGCAGTACATATATTTTGTAAATATTGCTTTACTATCAAAATCTGTCCTCTTCTCACTTAAAGTTTTTCCATATTTATCCTTATTGTGAATTTTATAATATAATTCTTCAGAAACTATAGGTTCATGTGTATTTCTTGTAATTATTTGTTCATCTCTTCTAACATATATTTGCTTTTTGCTTTTATAATTAATCTTTTGGGTTTTACCTCTTAAACAATGTCCCATATATAATTCTTTACTTAAAATAGAATTTACCATTGATCTTGTCCATACATTACTATTATGATTTTCCAATCCTTTAATTTGCATGTATTCTGATGGAGTAATTATTTTCCTACTATTAAAAATATCTGCAATCTCTTTTGAAGATAATCCTTGTTCTTTTAATTTAAATAATTCCTTTACAATTTTTGCAGCTGGTTCATCAATTATTAACTTACCTGGATTATCTAAATCCTTTTTATAACCAAATGGAGCTACATTACAAGCATAATATCCTTCTTGCATCTTTTTTCTTTTGGTTCTTTTAACACTTTTAGATGTTTCTTTACAAAATAATTCATTAAAAACACCTTTTATTGGTGCAAAGTCATTCGCACATCTATCTTCAAAATTATCTACACCATCTAATATAGCTATATACCTGATATTATTATTAGGAAACTGCTTTTCTATATACTCTCCAGACTCAATATAATTTCTCCCGAAATCTAGCAAGATTTTTTGTTATTACAAGTCCAATATTTTTTAAATCTAATTCTTTTAACATTTTTTGAAATGATGGTCTTAAAAAATTAGCACCGCTATATCCATCATCTACATATTCAAAACATCTTTCAAATACAAAATATTTTTCTAAATAATCATATATTATCTTTCTTTGATTAGTTATGCTTTCGCTTTCTTCAGTATCTCCATCCTCTTTGCTTAACCTCATATAAATCGCAATATTAGGAATTAACTGCTTTTGCAGTGCATACATCATAATTAAAACTTCCTCCAACGCAATTTAATTCATAAAAATTAAAATAAACAAACACATTTTTATCCTTATCTATCTCAATTTTTTTAATAAGTATTTGTAAATCTTCCTTAGTAAATTGCTTTTTTGCGATAATATCTTTGATTATTCCTTCTATTTTATTTTCTATTTTTTTAGAATTGTTTTTTTGATTAAAACTATTTATTTCTTTTTCATTATCTTCTATTAATTCTTGTAATTTATGTCTTTCTGCAATAAATCTTTCAGAGAATATAGCAAAGTCTTGTTCTTCTATTATTCCATTTAACTTATCATTATATAGAGTATTTATTTTTTTATTAACATTATTTAATTGAGTTTTATATGTTTCTTGATTTTCTAATAGCTTACTTATAAAGCTTTGCGAATTTACTAATTTTTCAAGAGCTTTTTCATTACTAAAAGCATCTGATTCCATATATATTTTGAAAACACTAGATATTCTTTCTAATACTTTGTCTTCAAATCTGTCATAATTAACATACTGTTTATAGCAAATCTTATTTGTTACTTTAGCCTCAGCAGTTGGACAAATCATATATCTTCTTAAAGTAATTTTATCTTTATACTTATCTTTTTTAGTTAAAACCTGCATTTTACAGTGGCAATGATTGCAATATAGAAATGATTTTAATAGAACATCTTGTGTTTTTATTCTACTACCTTTACTATTTTTAAATATTTCCTGTACCCTATTCCATATATCTACATCTATAATAGGTTCATGATGTCCTACTGTTATGGTATATTGTTCTTCTGGTAGTTTAACCATTTTTTTACTTTTATAGCTTATTTTTTTTAGTTTGTTTTGAACAACTGTACCTATATAGACTGGATTTGTTAATATCCTTTTAACTGTTGTATGTCTCCAAATATTTGTAGTTCCTGTTATGTTATTAGTTACAGATGTCATCTGCATTTGTAATCCAGGTGTAGCTACATTCTCTTTATTTAACAAAGTAGCAATTTGATAAGTTCCCTTTCCTGATAAGAATTCCTGAAATATTCTTTTTACAACATTAGCTTGTATTAAATCAATTTCTAAATTTCCTGCTTTATCAATCTTCTTATATCCAAATGGTGCATATGCTGTATAGTAAAATCCTTCTTTCTTTTTTCTATTTTTAGTTTTTTTAACATTCTTTGATGTCTCTTTTGCGTAAAAATCATTCATTATATTTTTAAATGCAACTGTATCACAGTTTTTATCTAAATATGTATCTACATCATCTAATATAGCAATATACCTTACATTTCTTTCTGGAAAATACGTTTCAATGTATCTACCTGTTTCTATATAATCTCTACCTAGTCTTGCAAGATTCTTTGTTATTACCATATTTACTTTTCCAGACTCTATATCTTTTATCATTTTCTTAAAACTTGGTCTATTAAAGTTTGTACCACTATATCCATCATCAACATATTCATTATATAAAGTGTATTGATTTTCTTTAACAAAAGACTTTAATATTTTTCTTTGATTTACAATGCTTTCGCTCTCTTCTTTATCGCCATCATCTTTACTTAATCTCATGTAAATCGCAACACGATAATCTTCATTAACAAAATTTTGTCTATTCAAAATACCTCCTTTCTTGTAATTGTCTATGAAAAGACATTACCATAAGCTTTTATTTAAATAAAAGTTGAGAAAAAAAGTATTTATATCTGTTCTAATTTTCTTAATAATATTCTTTCAACCACAGATTGAAAGCTAATCCCTTCTTTATCATAAATAACTAATATATTAAATTCATTTTTCTTATTTGTATTTTTTTCTAATTTATCATCTAGCATTTTGTCCACCTCATTTAAATGTATGAGGGAAACTATAGAAATATTATAAAAATAGCTTAGTTGTTTTATAAAACTAAACTTAAATATTTCTATAATTTCTCAGCAACAAATAATACTTCCTTGCTATTATAAATTGAGGGGATTATATCAATCTCTGAAGCTAATTGCTTAGCTGTGATATCAGTTGCACTTTTGTTAAGTAAATGCATTGCAACTTTTCCATAAGCAATATACATTGAAGTTTCTTCTTTTATTGCTCTTTCCATTTCTATTGCTAAGTTTTGAGGTGTCATACTCTTGTTTTGACTTTTCATTTTACGAAATGCTCTTCTTATATATTTTTTACATTCTACTTTATTCATTAACAAACATCTCCTTTTTTTGCATCAAAAATACACCTCAAATATTAGATTATCTCTAATATTTAAGGTGTGATTGTTTACTGTTTTAATTTAGTATTTATTTAATTGTTTTTGTCTTTCTTTTAACATCTGGCCTCTTCTACTTCTTTCGTCTGAAGCCTTTTTAGCATAGTTTTCAAAAACTCCTATAAGTTCCATTTGAAGTTTACCATATGAAGAATTATTTAATCCGTCTTTTAAAGAAGTATAATTTACTTTTTCATCTGATAGTATTTTTAAAATTCTATATGAAGTATATTCATCACTTCCTAAGGCTTCTCTATCTTCAAAAAAGATTATATCAATTTTTGAATTTCTATAATCTTCAAGCATTTTTCTCAAACCATCTCTTTTAGATAGTCTTTCTTTATTGGTGTTTTCACTATAAATATAAATTCCACATTTACGTCTTATAAGTTGATGAATAAGAATTTTTAAATTTTCAACTTTGCTTACTTCAAATGTTTCAAAAGAATATAATCCAACATTCATATTTCCAATCTCCTTGTCCTATTAATATTATATGTAAATATTCTATTAAATAGACTCTCTATTATAAAGCTGAGAAAAAATTTAATTATCCTTATCTGATTCTTTTGCAAGTATTAAGCAACAATGAAGGAATATAGCTAATGTACCTCCCACCATCATTCCTAAAATAAAAATTAAAACTTTCATTTTTTACTTCCTTACACTTCTATAATATTGACTTTGTTAATTCTACAAATCTTTACTAAAATAGCATACTCTTCTACTGACATACCAAGTAAAGAAAATATTGTAATTATCAATACATCAATTTCTTTATTTCTAATATCTCTTATTAACTCATAGTACTTTTCTGAATTTTCTCCAGGTCTAGTAATGTATAATCTACCTAAAGTAAGTTTGTGTTTGAAACAAAATTTCTCAATATTTTTTATTTGTTCTAATGAACTATCATATAGATTAACTATATATCCTCCAACTCTTCCTTTAGTGTTTCTAAATATTGTTTTATTTGTTTTTATAAGTTTTTCATATTCCTGTTCTATTTCATCAAAATCATATAAATCATAAATCAAATCCATTTGTTCTGCCAAAATCTCAGGTGATACTTTAACTTTCATCTTATACAGTAAATCTAAAGTTATAGCTGCATAAGCTTTTCCTTGATATTCATTCATAACTTTTATTCTCCTTATGCTTTTATATAACTTGGAAAATCAGCAGGTTTTAATGCACTTCCAGCATTAAATACATATCTTTTCTTTTTGTTATTGTATTTATATACGCTACTACACCATTTTCTTAAAGCTAAATCTCCCAGTTTTGAAGTTTTTGATAATTCTTTTGTATCTTGTTCATGTTGTTTTAATAAAACTGCGTAAGTCAAATCTATTTTATTTTTTCTATTTGCATATATAAGTTTCTTCTGTTTCTTACGTCTTTGAGCTAAATTATTTGCCTTTCTATTTTCTTTTTCTTCTGCATATCTTGCATCTTTTCTTAAGATTTTAGAAATATAACTTATAGATACTCCTACAAGTTCTGATATTTCTGTTAAAGACTTTCCTTCTTGAAAATATAATACTGTTATCTCTTCTTTTTTACCATTCACATACTATACCCTCCCTCTTATTTAATTTAGTTCAAAAAGTGTTTACACATTTTTTGACGCAGTTTTCTATATAAGAGCAATTAGAACCCTTATATATTGCTTTTTTAGGAAACATATAGTATAATTTTAAAGGAAATGAATAAGGGGAATTACTTTTATACTATATGTTTCATTGATTTTAAGAACATTTAAAGTAGGTGTTTTGTTCTTAACATATCTGTATTATAAATTTCCCTTTTTCCAAAGTCAATTAGTTTGCTTAAATAATGAACAAGACACAAAATCGTATTTTTTTAATTTTGTGTTCTTAACATTTAAGGAGAAAGAAATGGAAGAATATGCTTATATTCAAACGATTTTTAATTATATAGGTATTGCTGTAGATAAGAAAAATCATAATGAAATTGTGGTGAATTATCCCGTTTTTTACACGAAAAAAAATAAAGAATATTCCATAAAAGGATATGAAATGAATACAAGACCATTTGGAACATTCTTTGCAGATTTTATAAATTGTGATTTTACTTTAGAAACCGATTTTAATAACTTTTTTAAGAAATACTCTATATCATTATTAGATTTAGAAAAGTTTAAAAGGATATTTAAAAATAATGTTTGTTCTGAAGAAACATATAACAGATTTGTAAAAAAACTAATGGAAGATAATTTTAAAAAATTATTAAAGCTTCAGGAACAATTAGACATGATATTAGATTATTGTTTAATTAATCCAGCACCAAAAGTAAGTAAGCTCTCACCTATTGAAAGACTATATGTTTTAGAAAGAACAAATGAAACATTTACAATATTTAATTCAAAAAAGATAGAATTTGTAAATATTCATTACTTCTCTAAAGATGCTGGAAATTCTGAAAAAGAAGTAATTGAAAACTTAATAAAGAAGAAAACTGATATAGGTTCAATAGATTTACTTATACCACATAGTATTGAATCAATATTATATATGCAATTATGTGATATTCTAAAAGATGATATAAGTTTTAAAACTTGCAAAAATTGTGATAGATACTTTGTAGCAGAAAACAAAAGAATTGAATATTGTAATGAACTTGCTCCAGATAGTAATAAAACTTGTAGAGAAATAGGTAGAAAGAAAAAATATTATGATAATATAAAAAATGATAAAGCATTAGATTTGTATAACAAGGTATATTACAGAAAAGCTCAAATGAGCATAAGAAATCCAGATTTAAAAAACTACGTTGAAGACTATGAATATTTTAAGACATTTGGTAAAAAGAAATTAGAAAAATATAAATCTGGTAAAATCACATCTGAAGAATTTATAAATTGGATTAATAAAAATATTTAATAAATACTCTTATACTTTTAAGAGTGTTTATTTTTTTACTTTTGAAATTTAATCTTTTCTAATCTTTTTTAATCAAAAAAACTTCTTTTTACTCTATTTTGCTCAGATTAAGACATTTACCAAAAGCTTCTGTATAATGGCTTCAAGGTGATAATATGAGAAGAAAACTTAAGCCTTACAAAAGATATAAAGGAAGTGAAAAACAGAAAAAAGAACTTCAATTTTATAATAATTTTGTAGATGATATAGCTAAGCATATTATCACAAATAATCCCCAAAAAACAAAAAACAAGAAATAATTAAATTTTTAAATAATTAATTTCTTGTTTTATTTTTTTACATCTTATCTATATAATATTTAATCATTGTAGTCATTTTCTTTGAACTTGGCTTATCACATTCTCCTAATCTCAAATATCTTCTTACAACATCTTTATTAGCATTTTTCCACATTGCATCAATAGCATTTTTTATATTAGACTTTATTGTGTGTGATCTTAAATTTTTTATATGTCCAACTGCTAGATAAGCATCCTCCATATTTTCATTTTTTGTTGCCAAAGCATAAACTATACAATCTTTAAGCAAAAATGTACCTTTAAATTTTGTTTGGAAACCGAGTTTCAAAAGCCTATCTAAAACCATCTCATCAAGGCTCTTTTTACCAATATTTTCGGCAATGTTTTTTATTTCTAAACCTACATCTTCAATAGATGTTCTTCCTTTGTCTAAAAATTTAACAACATTTTCGTACCTAACAGCTTGTTGTATATATTTCTGCTCTCCAGAATATATTACAACTTTTAATTTAGACATATCTACATCATCTTTGATTTCATCTAATATTTGAATACCATTTTTGCCAGGCATTTTCATATCAAGAAGTAAGATATTTGGTTCTAATGTCTTTATCTTTCGATAAACTCCAGTCCCCTCATTAATTATTGATACTGCTTGAACATTTTTGTGAATATTAATTGCATTTGAGAGACTAACACTTATAGGTACGTTATCTTCAGCAATGAGTACCTTAACCATCTAGCTACCTCCAACGCATTTTATATATACTTGACAAGCATTCTATCATAAATTATGTAAATTGTAAATACGTTTTACATAATTTCCCAAATAATTTTTAAATAAATAATTAAGGAAAACCTTAATATATCAAAGTTTTCCTTAATACTTACACTTAGTTTATATCTCATTACCATCAGAATCTCTAGAAACATATTCTATTTTATATCCTGTTAAATCTGGAACAGCAACATCTTCATCTGTGACAATACCAAATTCATGTTTATATTCTGTTTTTAACAGTATTTCTTCTTTAACAACATCTGTTCCTTCAAAAAATTTTATCGCAACCTCATTTCCAATTTTTCTTAGAGCTAACCCATTGTTTTTGTCAATCCACACCACATCATTTGAATTTTTATCAAAAATTTTATTCATTACATAGTATTCTCTACCTATATGATATGTAGATGTATGTATAGAATATTCAAATGCTATTTTAAGTTTATTTATAAAGTTATAATTTTGACTATCTACAGGTTTTAAATTTTTTTCTTCATTTCGCATTTTTGCAGATTCATCTTTCTCGATTCTGACTTCTTTGGCATCCTCAAAGATTATAATTCTTTCATCTGTATTTACTGTTGCATACACTGTCATAAAATTTTCTACTCCTCTTTCAGAGTAAATATCAGTATGAAGTTTATATTTTCCATCTTTATACCATTCTCTTGTTATAGCGACTGAATCATCTGTGACCATTTTTGAAACTTCTCTATATATATTGTTTGATTTTGCTGATTCCTTTGCTTTGTTCATAAAATCATTTACTATTATAAATTTTCTTAAATAGAAAGCAAAAAATATTAAAAATACTATTCCTACAGAAATGAATATTGTTTTTATAGTGTTTCTTCTTCTTATCTTTTTTAAATAGTCTATTTGCTTTTTCTGGTTATTATCATGATTTTCAATATCTTTTTGTATCTCATTAAGTTTTGCTTGACATTCTTTACATTCTAATAAATGTTTTTCTACTAACTTTTTTGATTCTGCATTTAATACTTCATCTGAATAGCCTAATAATAAATCTTGAACTATTTCACATTCAGTTTTCTTATCCATTTTTATTTTCCTCCTTCATTTTCTCTTTAGCTCTGTAAAATTTTACACGAGCCCAATTAGCTGATTTTCCTAGTATCTCTCCAATTTCAATAAAATTTAAGTTTCCAAACATTCGTAGATATATTATTTCTCTTGAAATATTATCTAACTTTTGAATATCTTTATATAGTTTTAGATTCTCAGCTTTCTTAAACACTATTTCTTCTGTTGTTTCATCTTCTAATAATTCATTTTCTAATTCTTCAAAAGATATATGTTTTTGCTTATTATCTTTTTTTAATTTCTTATACCATAAATGTTTAGCTATTTGGCAGAGCCATACTGATATTTTGCAATCTCCCTTAAATTTATTGATTTCCTTTACTGCTATTGCAAATGTTTCTTGTGTTAAATCTTCTGAAACATCTTCATTATGCGTTAAGCAGAATAAATATTTATATACTGTATTGGAGTGTTGTTCATATATTTCTTCAATATTCTGCATAACTTTAACCCCCTTCACTATATATGAGTCTATGATTTTCATTTTATTACAAAATTTTCAAGATTTTTATAAAAAATCACCCTATAATTAGTATAAGGTGATCTATATTATCTTGTTAATTTACTACTATTTTGCCTTTATGTTATCAACATAATCTTTTATTTCTTCCTGTACTTTATTATCAAATCCATAGAAACAATAAGTTCTTCCCTCTTCAATATATATAATATCTAATACACTATTTTCTTCAAATATTATATTAATCTCATAAGTATCACTATAATGTAATCTTAATACAGAATTTTCTGAATAAATTTCCTTTTCAATATCAATTATTTCTAAACCTACATAATAACCTTTTTCGTAAGCTCCTTCTCTAGATGTATAGCCTTCTATAAGTGATGAATTTAATTTTTCTAATATTGTATTAAATTCTTCATCTTCTTTTGTTAACTTGTATTGTTCTTTTCCTTTAATTTCATAAGTTATTGTCTGTGGTTCTTTGAATACGTCTTCACCTATTTTTGTTATATTAATTGTTTTAGCAATTTCTAGTGCTTCAATTGCATCATTTCCTTCAAGACCATAGTTTAAAAAAGCAATATTTCGATTTATTTCATAAAATGATATGTCGCTCCATTCTTCATTATCATCATAATATCCAATACATGCACTTTGTTCACTGTTTAACTTAATTTCTTTATCTGTACGACCAGTTCCACATACTCCAAAAGGTCCATTATAATAATACAATGTTATATATTTATTAGGTGAATCTTTATATATCTTTAATGCAAATTTATAAAAATTATTATCTTCATTACTTGCTATATCTTCTTCAAATGTCCACTCACTTGGTACATCTAATTCTATCAATGTATTGCCAATTGTTTTTGAATAATTATATTCTTGAGCCTTAACTGGTGGAGCATAGCAATATCCCCATGTACTAAATATAACAGGTTTATTGTCTTTCATTCTTTTTCTGTCTATTAAGTACATCATACCAATTACTATTACTATTAAAAGTATAACTAATAAAACGATTAATAATTTCTTTTTCATACAAATCACCTTTTACCTCTCATTTATAATACAATTATTTAAGCTAAAAAGTTTCAGTTTGCAAATAAATATTATCATAAAAGCATATACGTATCAATTATCTGTCCAATAAATTGTAATTTGTTGTTTCCTTTTTAGATAATACTTAAATGTTCTAATAATATCTTTATACCCATAAATATTAAAATCAATCCTCCAACGGTTTCAGATTTTCTTTCATATTTATCTCCAAACTTATTTCCTATTTTAACCCCAATTATACAAACTGTAAATGTTATAATTGCAATTAATATAGAAGCCAATACTATATTTGTTTTTAAAAATGCAAATGTTATTCCAACTGCCAAAGCATCAATACTTGTTGCTATTGCTAAAACTACCATTGTTTTAAAATCAACATTGTCATTGCAATTTTCTGATTCATTACTAAATGCTTCTTTTAGCATATTTATACCGATAAAAACTAATAACCCAAAAGCTATCCAATGATCAACCTTTGTTACTAAACTTTCAAAAGTTGTTCCTAAAAAATATCCTATGACTGGCATTAACCCTTGAAATATTCCAAAATATCCAGCTACTATTATTGCTTTTTTACAGCTCATTTTTTTCATTGATAAACCTTTGCATATTGATACAGCAAAAGCATCCATTGCTAGTCCTATTGCAATCAATACTACTTCTAATATTCCCATTTTTCCACCTCTTTTCCTTTGCAAACAAAAAAGACTTTGTCTGCATTTTATTGCAAACAAGTCTCATTATTTAAAACAAAGCCAGATATTCAATATCAGTATGTTGACTTTATTACATATTTCTATGCTAACTACTCCCTTATTTATACATTATTATATAGTAATAGTTAAAATTTGACAAGTATTTTATCAGAATAATTTACTCTTTTATTGCTACTTATATATTGTAATTGCTATAGTAACAAAAACACAACTAAATCATATAATATAAAAGAGGGGCTGATTATGCAAAATTGTGAATTTGTAACTTTTATTTCTGCTTTAGCATGTGCAATAGCAAAAGATAAAAGTCAAAATGAACTAAATATCTTATCTGCAATTTTCACTCAACTTCGGAGATACTTTAGCTACACTTTCTGCATTAAATGATAATGATTGCTAAATTTTATCTAAACAAAAAATTACTATCTGTTGTTATAATACCATAAAAAGAAAAATTACTCTATACTTTCGTATAAAGTAATTCAAAAATTGTAATTTGTTACACACTTATTTTATAAAAATATAATAGAAAAAGCAAGTAATACTACCTGCTTTATAAATATTTATTATCTTTTTTTATACTAATAATCATATATAGACCTAGTCCTGTAATTATCAAACTAACTCCCATTCCAGTATAACCATTTAGAGTTGAATCATACCCATCTGCATAAGTATCTAATAAAACTACTTGTGTTAATACTATAGAAGTTAAAGCATTTGCAAAATTAGTTATTTTTATTCCTTTTATTATTAGCTCTTGATTTCGTTTATATTTTATCATTCCATATATTGCTGTTCCTATTGAAGTAAAAGCTATTAAAGCTACCAAATAAGTTATATATTCGTGCATATTGGTATTTGTTCCTTTATAGTACATATATGAACTAACAAAAAAGTACATAATACCTAATAATATTAGCATTACACCATTTTGCAAATAACTCTTATATTCTTCTTTAATTATAATCTGTTTATATTTTATTTTTTTGATTTTGTTATATTTATTTATTGTTAAATATCTACTTATTGCTAATACAAAACTAAATCCTGCATTTATAAAAAACCAGAATGAAGGTATTGTTAATGAAAATATAAATTTTATTATTCCTACAATAAAGTTGCTAATTGTAGAACATACCAAAAAGAATATCAGTTGGTCTTTCTTTTCTAATGCTCTAAATTTTTTTATTATTTCTTTCATTATTCTTTATTACTTTTTATATAAGCATATACAGGATAATTAAGAACACATATTACTAATCCAACTACACCTGTTATTAGTCCAACCACCATATCAGCTGTACTTGCATTTCCTACCATAATTTTGCTCATTCCAAATCCCATTATTAAAGCACCAACAACTCCTACTGTCCAAGTTAAAACAATTCCCCAATTTATTGGTCTATTTTCTTTTGCTTTCTTTGGATGTGAACTTTTATATACTGGTATTATGCATAGCAATATAACAAATCCTATTATTGTTGTAATTACTCCAGCTTTAAACATATTCCACTCTGGTAATAAACACATACACATTCCTATTGCAAATACTAATCCACCTATTGTTCCTAATATTATTTCTAATAGAGTTTCTTTTTTCATCTTATTTTCCTCCATTTACTAATTCTTCATTTTTCTTTGCTAATTCTTCTTGTTCTTTTTTTATTCTTTCTTTAGCTTCTTCAATAGTTTCGTTATCTTTTCTTAAAAATTTGTCTACAAACTTATCTTCTACTTTTTTGTATCCACCTACAACAGTTTCTTCGATTTTCTTATATCCATCTACTGTTCCTTTTTCAATCTTTTTGTATCCTTCTTTTAATTTACCCATTATACTCACTCCTTTCTTTAAAACAACACTTGTTGTTTTCCGTTAAATATAGTATAATATCTTCAATAATAGAAATCAATCATCAATTTTCAACATTTGTTGGATTAATGATTTAAAGTAAGGAGATTTTATTTATGAATACACCTAATAATAAAAGAAAAAAAGATTCACAAGAAAAAATTGAAAAGACTTTCTTGCAACTAATTCAAAAGAAAAATATAAATGAAATATCTGTATCTACAATTTGTGAAATCGCTAAATTGAATCGTTCTACTTTCTATGCTAATTACTTCGATGTTTATGATTTAGTAGAGAAAGTTAAACTTAGAATGGCTGATGAATTTGCTGAAATTATGTTTTCTTTTAACTCAAAACAAGATGCTAATGGTTATTTAAATATGTTCAAACAAATTAAAGAAAATCAAATATTTTTCAAAACATATTTTAAATTAGAAGATATTTCTATTAGCCCTATCACACAACACAATACAGAAATGGCAGAGAAGTATTATAATAATGAATATATTGATTATCATATAGAATTTTTTAGAGCAGGACTTAATGCAATAATAAAAAAATGGTTAAATACAGGTTGTAAAGAAAGTCCAGAAGAAATGTCAAATATTTTAATCACTGAATACAAAAATAAGAATTGATTTTTAAAGTCAATTCTTATTTTTGTATCTGCTCGATAAATTACTTTTTATCTTTCTTCTCCATCAGGATTATGCTCTTTAATTGCATCCTGTTCTCTCATTTCAAACATATGAAAGAAATCTCCATGCCTATCTCTGATAACATCTATATTTTTTGCTCTTTCATATATATTCATTGCTACATCATAAGCACTTAAAACTTTATTATTAGAGTCTGTTATAATATCAACCTTAGAACTATCTATCGCCATTGGTAAATTTATATCAAATTCAGTTAATACTCCAACTTTTGCTTGTTTAAGTTGTTCTTCGCTAGGTTCTACTCTAAAATATACTTCATCTTTTAATTTCCTTGCCATTGCCTTACAAGCATCATCCTTACTAATTATATCCTCCGATTGAAAATCTTTAATTTCTTGAAAATATTTTTTGTATTCCTCAGGTATTTCTGATGCTTTAAGCCCAGAAAATTTAAGTATAAAAGAATTTATAATTCCTATAATACCTTTTCCACCTCTTGAGACAGAAACATTAGGTCTATCTCCTACCAATTCACTTGCTGTTCCAACAGATGGTATTAATCCATTATTTAATATACTATTTACATTTGCTTTATTTGTAAAGTGAAAATAATCATTATTTATATCGCAATCATTAATATCTATAGTCATATTGACCTCCTTGATAACTTACTATTTATAATATTATAAAAGCAGATAAATATCAACTATTTACCTGCTCAATATTTTTATTTATTCTTGAATTACGCAATCTGAAATATCAGGTTTTATAATATCTTCATCTTTTACAACATCAAAAATATAAGTACGATTTGTTATATATCCAATATCCATTTCTCTTACTATTATTCCTGTTTCTTTTTCTACCCAAATTTTATAATCTTTTGATAATTCTATTAAATAACATTCTTTATTATTACATTCTTCTGTTGTTATTTTTGATGTAAATACTAATGGTATCTTGAATTTAATATCATCAAATTCACTCATTGTATTAATACCTGTTGCTCCAATTGCTATGTTTCCATTTAATAATGCTATTTTATCTTCTCCCGATTCTATAATTCCTATCTTTTCATTATCCTTGTTATATACTGTCAGACTTCTGATTTCTGTTATATTATTACTATAGGTTTTGTGTGTACTTAAAAAATTTTCATCTTTATTGTATATTTTAGTTAATGTCACAGAATCGTTTGTTAAACCATATGTATCCACTATAAAGTTTGTTTTACCTACATAATTTTTAGATGCACTTATAAGGTTGGTTATAATTATATATTTTCTTAATGTAATTATGGCAAATACTACGATTAAAGCTAATACAACAAGTAATATTTTTTTCCATAGTTTCATTTTTTTCTTCTCCATATAAATCCCTCCTCTTTCGTGCAACCAAGCTATCATGAGTCTTTTTAGACTTTTAGACCATTGGCTTTGCGTAGATAAACTTTCGTTTATTTTGCCTTTTTACAATATCTAACTAAATTATAACATTTTTTGCTATTTTTTTCAAATTTTTATCTTTTATTCGATAAATCAAGTAATGACTCTTGTCCTGCATGAGTATAAATGCTAGTTGCATTTGAACTATGACCTAACTCAATTTTAAGCATTAAATCTGTATAACCCAGATTATATGACTTAGTTGCAAAATCATGTCTTAATATATGTGGTTTTATTTTTTCTTCCTTCACCTTTTCGCAATAGCTATTTAAAATGTTGTTTACGCTTGTCCTTCCCATTCTTTTACCTGAATTTGCAGTTTTATTACTTACAAATAAATATTTATTCTGCCTACCTTTTAATAGCTTTTCTCTATCAACTAAATATTCTTCAATAGCATTTTTCATTTTATCATTCATTGTCACTTTTCTTATTTTACTACCTTTACCAATTACTTGTATTTTTCTCATTTGAAAATCTATATCTCTATCTATTACAATTTCTAAAAGCTCAGAGCATCTAAATCCACCCTCATCATAAAGAACAAACATAGCATAATCTCTTGAACTATCTTTAGCAGCTCTTAACTTTATTTTATTTATTGTATTTGTTGGTAGCATATCAGCAGTAATATGTTCCCTTTGGATTTTAAAATAGTCTTTATTTCTTACTGCCTTTGAATCTTTCCTTTTTGTTTCTATTAAGAAGTCATCATAATTTGATATTGCTGCAATTTTTCTATTCATAGTTGTAAATTTATAATTCTTTTTATTTTTCATATAATTTATATACTCAGACAATTCAATATGATTAAAAGTTGTCACTTCCTCCCCATATTGATTTTCAAAAAATTCAATAAATTGTTTAACATCACTCAAATAATTTTTAATAGTATTTTGCTCTTCATCTTTTTCAAAATTTTCTTTTAAATAATTTTCAAATTCATTTAATATATTCATACTTTTCACCTCTGTTATTTATGTATTATTTTTATATATAGGATTTTGTTATTTATGTATTATTTTTTTACCTATATTAAAAAGATATAATCCTAAAATAATACATAAGTGTAATTATGTATTATTTTTATAAAGACTAAAAATTACTCTATATTTTTATATAGAGAACAACTTTTTTATTCTTCACTAAAAAATGTTTCAGCAATTGTTTTGTTTAAAGCTGATGCAATTTTTTTCATAACATTTGTTGAAGGATTTTTTCTACTTCCTTTTTCCAAATGGCATAAATAACTAAAAGATACTGCTGCTTTATTAGCAATATCCTTTAAGGTATATCCTTGTTCTTTTCTGAACTTCCTTATATTATTACTCATATTACATTACCTCCTTATATCCTGATTATATTAAGAAGGCTTTATAATACAAAGCTGAGAAAAAAATTCAAAGATTTCTCCTTGAATTTTATATATTTATAATTAAGTAATTTCTTTTAGCATATCTAATTTTATCTTCTCTACTTTTTCAATATATTTTTTAAAGACTTTACAAAAATCCTTTGTTTCAACTTTTAGATTTTTCTTTCTTTTTCTAAGTTTTATTTCATATTCATCTAAATTAACAGGTTTCTTTGTAAATCCAATTAATAAAGTAGCTATTGACATACTTTTTATAATATCTGTTGTATCATAGACCATGCATTCTTCATCATCTTTAAAATATCTTACAGCTTCAGTTATAAATTCTGTATAATCACTATCTAATATTAACCTCATAAGTATTTCTTCCATAATAAACTTCACCTCTTATTCATCTCTTCGTTTTTTTATTTCTTCAGTAATTATATTAATGTATTCAGAATAGACATCTATAAATTTATCTATATCTTTTTCTATAAAATATTTACTACTATTCATATCATTAATATGTAAATTATTTAATATTTCACATTCTCCAGCTTCTTTTGCTCTTAGTGCAGCAATTATTAAAAATTGCTGAATGATTTGCATATATTAACTTTTTAGTGACATATCTAGTTTGTTTTCCAAATACCTCTTTTACTCTTTTAATCGTAAATTCTCTTAATTCCTTATATTTTATAGTGCCTAAAAATTCTTCTAACATTAGCTCATATTTTTCTTTTTTCATTTATATTTCGCCTCCTTTGGCTTTAGTATAAATAATGAAATATGCCTAATACAATTTGAGAAAAAATTTATTTCAAAAAATAAAGGATAAAAAGTTAAACTCTTTATCCTATTATTTCTTAAATTCGTAATTTTTCAATAATTATTTTTCCATCATCGAGAGATATTTTAATTGTTTCAGCATCTTTAATGTCTAATTCTCTCCTAATTTCAAGTGGCAATACCACTCTCCCCAACTCATCTATTTTTCTTAAAAAATAGTTGTTCTCTAAATTCATATTATTTACTCTCCTTGTTATTTTTAACTATCTGTATATTTTTTTAATTAATTTACATTCCTCTTTTGTTATTCTGCCACATATACAAGCCATATTGCATAAACAATGCAGATTATAATAATTCTTCTCTATTTCTTTTTCTATTATCTCATCAATTAAATAATTTGGAATAAAAAAATTGAATTGTTCTCTTATTTTATCAGCTTTAGAATTCCAACTTTGTATTTTATCATTTAAAATCTTAATTTCTTCTTTTCTTTTGTCTATATCTTCTATCTTATTTTCAATATTTAATGTATAAATGCTGCTTCTTTTTATCATAATAATTATACCTTTTATCTTTCTTTTATGTTAATAGTCTGTACGCTATTATTTTACATCAGATTTCATATTAAAATCAATATGTATAATAATAATTTTCAAAATATAGGAGTAAAATATGAAATTTAATAAATATAATGATAAAGATTTTAATATTATAGGTAAAAAATTAAAAGAGTACAGAGAAAAAGCTAATATCTCACAAAATACTTTAAGTAATAAATTGGCTTTACTTGGTATCACTTTATATCAAGTAGATATATTTAAAATTGAAAAAAATGAAAGAACTGTAAGAGATTTTGAACTATGGGGTATCTGTACTGTTCTAAATATAAAAGCTGAAGAATTATTTAACCCAAAGGAAACTTAATTTTTTTACCTACAAAATTTATTAAAAGTAAAATAAAAGTTCAAAGAACTTGAACTTTTATTTTTTATTTTTATCCCCTTTCAGCTTCAGTAGAATCACTATTTTCTATTCCTGATTCTGTAGTACTTTTTGTTTCTTCATCTCTAAATAAAGATTGTTCATAATTAATTCCCATTGCACTTTTTACATTAGCTAATGTTTGACCAGCTAACACCCTTGCATTTGCTGTTCCTTTTTGCAAAATTCTATAAACCTCTGGTTTGTATTTTTCAAATTCTTTTCTTCTTGTTCTTATAGGCTCTAAAACTTCTTGTAATACATCATTTAAGTATCTTTTAACTTTTACGTCTCCTAGTCCACCTCTTCTATAATGTTCTTTCATTTCAGCTATAGTTTCTTTATCTGTACCAAATGCATCCAAATACATAAATACTGGATTATCTTCAACATTTCCTGGATCTTCAACTCTTAAATGATTTGGGTCTGTATACATACTCATTACTTTTCTTCTTATTTCTTCTGGCTCATCAGCTAAATAAATAGCATTACCTAAAGATTTACTCATTTTTGCTTTTCCATCAATACCTGGTAATCTTGATATATCTGGTACTAATGCCTGTGGTTCTACTAATACATCGCTTTTATAAGTTTGATTAAATTTTCTAACTATTTCTCTAGTTTGCTCTAACATAGGTAATTGGTCTTCACCTACAGGTACTAAACTTGCTCCAAAAGCTGTTATATCAGCAGCTTGACTTATAGGATAAGTTAAAAATCCAGTTGGAACTGCTCCCTCTCCAAATTTTCTTAGTTTTAACTCTTCCTTAATTGTTGGATTTCTCTCTAATCTTGAAACTGATACTAAATTCATATAATACATTGTTAACTCTGATAATTCTGGTATCATTGATTGAATACATATATTAGTTTTTCTTGGATCAATTCCAGCTGCTAAATAATCAAGTGCAACTTCTAATATATTATCTCTAACTTTTTGTGGATTTCCCGCATTATCAGTTAATGCTTGCATATCTGCAATTAGAATGTATTGATTATAGTCATCTTGTAATTTTACTCTATTTCTTAATGAACCAACATAATGTCCTAAATGCAATCTTCCTGTTGGTCTATCTCCTGTTAAAATAATTTTTTTCTCTTCACTCATATTAAAAATCCTCCTTATAATTTGATTTCTATTTCATTTAAATTTTCATCTATAAACATCATTTGTGTATTTGCTTGACAAAATTCTTTCAAATTTTGTTCTATATCTTTTGCAGTTTCTATAATCATTTCATTTGTAATATTTTTAGTTGGTGCTTCAACAAATAAAGCTATTTGTCTTGTATCTTTATTAATTTGAGAATGCATACAATCTTTATAATTCCAACATCTTGTTAAAATTCTTTCATCATCTCTGTATACTACTTCACCTGTTTTTGTTAATTCAACATCATCATTTTTTATTGCTATAAAAGGTTCTTCTCCTTTAGATATTCCTAAATATATATTCCCATTAATTTTTTCTAAATCATATCCTCCAATTGGTAAACAATGAATAGTTTCAGAAACTAAATACGCATCTACTGCTGGATTTATATGTGGAATATAATTGTTTTTTATTACTCTAGTCAACAATGCTTCTGCTGAAGGTTTTTTCTTTTTAGGATTTATACCAAATGATTTATAAGTTTCTCTCCATTCAATTATACTATTACTATTTAATAATTTATCTAAATCTGAATTTTTATTAATAAAATTGTTAAATTTTTTTGTAATTATATTATCAATCTCATTTGTTGAATTATTATAAGATAATTTTGCTGTTATAATTGTCATTCTTAATTCAGGATACTTTTTTCTTAATTCCTCATCAATTATTAACTTCATCTTTTTTCCTCCTAGCTTTTACAATTAGATATTCACAATTTTGATTATACTCTCCTAAAGCTTCTTCTCTACTTGTATCTATACCTAAAATTTCTATTTTTTCAAAATTATCTTCTAACATTTTAATAATATCTTGATATTCTACAATTTTATTTTTCCACTCTATATTACTTATTGTATTTATTAAATTCCCATTTTCATAAATTTTGAATTGTCTTAGTTGTTCTATAATGTTTGTATCTTGATTATATTTTGTATTTGTCCAATACTCATATAAGTAATTTTTTTCATTTATGGATTTAGTTAAATATAATTCATCATCTTGCGTTATATTATGAAATGCTTTTTTTAAAATCAACTCCATTACTAATTCGCCATTTTCTTCAAGATTTCTAGCAATTGTTTCAATACATCTTTTTTGCTCATCTTGTGATAATAAGTAGTTAAATGTTGAAAAAGGAATTAATATAGATGAAACTCTTTTAGGATGAATATATGTAATCATATCATCATGAACTATTTCTATATTATTAATTATATCATCATTTAATCTATCTCTCAACTTTTTAAGCATATTAACTGAATTATCTAAAGCTATTACTTTTATTCCTTTTTTAGCTAATGGTATTGTTATTCTACCTGAACCAGCTCCTAATTCTAGAACTTCTTTTTTATCTTTTAGAATTTCACAATACAAATCTATATCATCAGTCAAATCTTTATATAAAATATCATATAAATCAGGTTCATCTGTTATTTTACTCATCTATTCCTCCTCTCATATATTTCTAAAAATTTATTTATATTTTCTTTTATTTCTGTATTATCGTTTTCTAAATCCTCCAACCATTCTTTTTTACATTCACATTTAGTATCTAATGCTTCATTTACAACATTTATACTATTTGTTTTATTGTACTCCTCTATAAATTTTAAAAATTTACTATCACATTTTTCGCAATTTGATGTACACAAGAAAGGTGATGGGAAAAATTCAAAACCTCCAACTCTAATTGTTCCTATATTACTAGTTCTTCTTAACACTTCAAATACAGACCAAATTCTTGGAGTTCTATATAGATTTAATTCATGTAATATACTAATTAAAGTATTTTCTTGTATGCTTACAGGTTCCAAAGATATAATATCTATTCCATTATCAAATGCCCATTTGATTGAATTGACTGAATCTTCTATTGCAAATTTTTCATTTATAAATGGTGGTTTTAATAATATATATCCTAAAGAAAATATAGAATTTTCTTTTAATAGTTTTAAAGCTCTTTTAAATTCATCAACTTTAAACCCTTTATTTAAACAAATATCTCGTATAAATTCATTTGATGTTTCTATTCCCATTCCTATTTCAATTTCTTTATCTTTAATATATTCTTTTAATTCATTTATCTTTTCTTCGGTTATATATTCAGGTCTAGATTCAAAAATAACTCGTTTAACTTTGTCTATAGTATTAATAATTTTATATATTTCTACTCTTGCATCATCTGGCATTTCATTGTCATTCAAGAATGAACCTGCATTATATACACAAAGCATTGGAGTTTCTGTAAAATCAATTTCAGAGACTATTTTTTTAAATTGTTCTACGTAATCTTTTGAATCTATCTTTTTCCCTCTTGTAGTTCCCACAAAATGCCCACACATAGAACATCCTCCATTATCAATCATCCATTGACATCCAGATGATCTTAAATATATTATAATTCTTTTTATAGTTTGTTTATTAAGAATTCCACCTCTTGTTTCATATGATGCAATTTCCGTGGTATTTATATTAAGATGTGGTGCTTTTACATGTATGTCATTTATAACTTTTTTTAATCTTTCTTTTAAATCTAAATCTTCCATTATTTTTCAAGTTCCTCCTCTTTTTTTATTTTTGCATTAACAGCTGAACCAAAACTTGAAAATTGATCTAAACTTCCTTTTGAATGCATTTCTTTTAAAATATTGTTTATTTTATCTGCAAACTCATCTATATCTTTCTTATCCACACCTGCTTTTCTTGCTATTCCATCTACTGCCGAATTATATAAAAAGTTCTTGTTTAATGAATTACCTTTTGCTATAAGGTTATTATATATCTCCCTATATGTTTCTATATCATACATGTTTTTTGAATCTAAATTAATTAAAGAAGAAACTACAGAATAATACATAAACAAATCTCTTTCTATTCCATTTTCATTGTCATAATAATAATATGGTGATGAAATTTTCT
Organism: Clostridia bacterium; assembly: GCA_017437145.1. Lineage (GTDB taxonomy): Bacteria > Bacillota > Clostridia > TANB77 > CAG-508 > CAG-452. The sequence goes on from JAFSBT010000003.1 coordinate 499,716, forward strand.
TATATTTTTTATGAAATTCTTTTGTTTGTTTTATAGGAGAATCCAATACAACTGAATAAGCTCCATCATAATTTAATGAATCTGTTCCTCTATTATTAACGATTTCACAACCTGGCAAAGGAGAAAAAACTCCGATATTGGTATTTACACCTGCTTTTTTTAATTCTAAAAATCTACTAAATGTTTCTTCTACATCTGACAATTTTTCTTCTGGAAATCCTATTATAAAATTAACTCTAAAATCAAATTCATCTTTTCCATCTATAATTGTTTTTACAGATTTAGGTACATTTAAATATTTTTTTAATATTTTCTGCATTCTTTGAGAGCCAGTTTCAATTCCTACTTTTATTGTCTTTACATTCATATCATCTAAATCTTGTTTTACTTTATCATCTAGTAAATCGGCTCTTGCAGAAACACTAAAATCACTTTGACAACCATTTTGCTTTAATAATTGTGCAACTTCATGAACTTTATTTTTATTCCATACAAAACAATCATGCTGAATATCAAATTTGTCTACACCGAATTTTTCACTTAATTCTGTTATTTCTTTTACTATTCTCTCTGCACTCTTATATCTAACATTTCTGTCAAAATAACATGCTGTAGTACAGAAAGTACATTGACCATAACAACCCCTTCCTATATCTAAAGGAAATGCTATATCTAATCCCGTCTCATCTTTTATTTCCTTAAGTATTGGAAAATACTTTTCATATGCTGGAATAGGAAGTTCATCAAGATTTTTTATAGGTTCCTCTACAGGAGTAGAAACAATTTCTGAATTTTCATTTCTATATGTTAAACCACCAATTTTACTCAACTCGCCATCTTTTTCTAAAGTTCTTATAAGTTCTGTATATGTTAAATCGCCTTCTCCTGTTGATATTACATCTATAAAATCAAATTCTTTTAGAATATCATGCTCTAAAGATGTTACGCCTGGTCCACCCATTATTATTTTACAATTTTTTTCTTTCTTTAATCTTTCTGCTAATTCCAATGCATATGGTAAATTAGTTATAGTTACACTAAATGAGTAAATATCACTGTTTTGTTCTTTTAGTTTTTTATATGCATATTCCATATAATTATCATTTGTTATTTTATCTCTTAATGCTAAGCAAGATAAATCTATTATATTATTATCAATTTTTTCCCTATCTAATAAAGATGATAATACCATAACTCCTAAAGGTATATCTGGCATACATATTATTTTTTCATCTTCTTTATAATCACTTGGGTTAAAAATAGGTGCAACTAAAGTAACCATTTTTACTTCTCCTTACTATATTTCTGAAATTATTTGTTTTCTTTTTCCACGAGCAGATACAGGTAAATCCTTAACCAATCTAACTTCTACTTCTGCTTCATTAAACAATAATTTTTCTACATCTTTCTTTATATTTGCTTTTATTTCCTCTGTTAATCCTTCTCCTGGTATACATTCAAAAACAACTTTATCTATTTTTTCTTGAATAAGAACCCATGATTTTAATGTGTTTCTATATTTAATTAATTGTACATAGCCTACATCTAATAAATATCCTGATGATAATACTTTTCCAGATTTAAGTTTAAATGTTGAGTTTTTTCTTCCTTTCAATTCTTTAATCATTTGAAATTCACGACCACACTCACACTTAACTTCTTTTGGATGAATTGAAACTAAATCTCCTTGTCTATATCTTATAAGAGGCATTGCATAATTATATAAGTTTGTTCCTAAAAGCTCTCCTAATTCTCCATCTGGAACATTTATACCATTTTCATCAACTGCTTCTATAATGTTTAAATCTTCCCAAATATGATATCCCTTATGTTGACATTGAGCTGCTACAGTACCACATAATTCTTCTGAGCCATATTCATCTAAAACTGGCACATTAAATATTTTACTCCATTCATCTCTTTGCTTTTGTGTTGACATTTCTGATTTTACACAAATTGCTTTTAAATTTTTGCTTATTTCTTTTATTTCTTCCTCTGATAATTCTCTTAAAATGTCCTCTAAACGTGATGGATACATAGTCAATAGATTAGGTTTTGTTTTCAATAATATTTCTTTTGATTTTTCTATTCCATCTAAAGTACAAATAAAATGCATTGGAAAACTTCCATCAGGTAAACAATCTCCTAAAGGGAACTTACTTGTATAAACATAAGTATGTACATCATCTCTGTTATAACCATCTGCAATTAAGTCAAACATTCTATAAGAAGTAAACACTCTCATAAGCATAGTTTCATCAGAATATGCTATGTTTAATGTCTTACCTGTTGTTCCTCCTGTAATTCCAATTGTTAAATCATCAACATTATATTCTTTAGAAACTGTATCATTAGGAAATCCCTCTATTAATTCTTCCTTTTCTAATATAGGTAATTTTTCAATATCTTTTAAAGTTTTTATTTCTTCTATTTTTATTCCAGCTTCATCATATTTTTTCTTATATAATGGAACATTATTGTATGCATAATTTACTAATTTAATAAATTTTTCTTCCTTTAATTTTTCAATTTTCTCTCTACTTAAAAATTGATTTCTTTTTAATCTTGTTGTAGTTTTTGGACAATCCTCCATAATTTTATTAATCATTTCATCATTAATATCTTTCATTACACTCTCTCCTTATATATTATTTTTATATCTTTACTTGTACTTACTGAGTACATACAAGCAAATGTAATCTCAAATTCTAACCAATCGCCAACCTTTATATCTTTCTCGGCAGTATGTATATCTAAAATTAAATAATCGGTAGAAGAACCTAATACTTTTATCCCTTTATCCTTCGGAATTAAACCTTGATCATCTAAGAAGTCCACTTTTCCTACAGAAACTAAAGCCCTTTTTCTAATGCCTTCATCTTCAAAATTTGGTTGTTTACCAAATGCATCATAGAATGTTTCTCCTATTGGTTTTGAGGGTTTCTCCTTTACCTCAATAACTTCTGCTTTCAGAACAAAAGTATCAGTATAAGTATTCTCAATTGGTTTTTTCCAAAGATAAGTTAAATCTCTAGCTAATAAAATACTTTCGCCTACCCTAAGATTATTTATCTCTTTGGGAATAGTTTTATCTTTTACTAATATCAAAGATGTTGTATTACCACCTGAATATATATTTAATTTTCTTCCTAAAACTGATTCAACTTTTTTTCCCACACTCACTAATTTTGAAGTATTTTCTATTGAAGGAATAACAGAACCATAACAACTCGCATTCATTCCAATTCCTTCAATAACAACATTACTTAATTGCATTATTTCTTTAACACTATTAATTAATTCTTCATCTGGATAAAATCCTTCCCTTAAATCACCAATTTCCAGCATCAACACTAATTTCATTATCTTATTCTTCTTTATGCATAATTTATTTATTTCTTGTATCGTTTTTAGTTCAGATATTAAAACAATATCTGCGTATTCAACAACTTCTTCTAACTCTGATATAGCAGGTACTCTTATCAACCAAATTGGAACATCTATCCCTGCGTTTTTCAATTTCTTTGCTTGTCTTGTTCTTGATACTGCTAGGCTAGTACAACCTGCTTTAACCATAGCCTTTGCAACCTTACAGTTTGCATCACATTGTTTAACAACTCCTGTTATGTCAATACCTTGTTGTTTAGAAATTTCAACTACTCTTTTTGCATTATTGTATATTTTATCTACATCTATATATAACTTTGCCATTTCTACCTCTTTATTATTTATTTAAAAGTCTTCTACCTCTACCTTTTAAATTGTAATAATATCCCATTAATTCTCCTATATCAAAATTATCTTCTATTACAAAAGGATTTCTACTTAACGTAAAGCATTCATCTTTTTTCTTTAACTCTTCAGCATCTTTTTGTATTTCTAATATATCTTTTTTCCATGTATTTATGTTCTTAATTCTTAAATCTATCCAACCTGTCTTAGCCCAATTTTCAATACTTTCGTTTGTAATTTTTGTTCTTTCTTCTTTATTAGGATATAAGCTATATTCACCTACATATGCTTCATTATTTTCTAATAATATCGGAATACCTAAAGATAAAACTTCTTGTATAATATCTGAATTATCATTTAAATACTCAATTATTTTGTTATATATTGTCTCAGACTCGCTATTTGTTATTTCTGTAAACGTAGGGCAAACACTTTTTATCAAAAACAACTCATACAACTGTTTTGCCATAGTTACTCCCAAATTTCCAGTTGCAATACTTGTAGTTTTATTTTCCTTCATTAAACTTTTTATTTCACTAATTACTTTATCTCTCATTGTTCTTCCAGCATAAGTTGGAGATATCATTCCTGAATCTAGATATGCTAAAATATTTTTATATGCTTTTCCTTCTATATCAGAAATAACTGCATCAGCTACTTCTTCTTTTGTTACTGCTTCCATTTGTCCAATTGTTGTCAATGCACTCATTTCAAATAATGAATAAACATGATTCTCACCAGCTCTAACTACTGGGAATTTTAAATATTCGTCTGTTTTATTTCCATTATATTTTAGGTCTTCTCCTATTTCTAACATTACCTTATCTACTAATTCAACCTTTTTTATAAGTCCTATATCAGTCTCAATTGGTTCAAATTTAGCATTATCATATCCAACAAACGTTGCAGGAATCACCAAACTTATATTTAGATGTGCAACATGAGATAAATTCCATAATAGCTGATGAAAAACACCTGCTGATGATATTTTTCCCATTAAAGCATAAGATAAAGTTGATTTAGGCGTATCACCATGAGTATAAGGCATATTTATTCCCATGCCTCCTAAACCAGTTGTAGATACTTTTATATATTTTTTAACTTTAAAATCTTCCATTGCAATTTTTAATGAATTTACAAAATTTATAATTTTTGGTACAAAATCATTCAATAAAACTTTTGTTAAAGTTTTTTCTTTTTCTGAGGAATTATCATTTACTGTTTCCAATAATTGTTCTGGTTTATATGTACTACCTAGGACTGTCCCAGTATTAATAGAATCTACCACTATTTCAGGTTTCCATTTTTCAATTAACTTATATATTGTTGATTCTTTTAAAATTTCTTCCGTTGGATTAGAATAATAAAAGTTCAATAAATAATCCTTTTTTTCTAATATCTCTTGTTCTTGACTTAAAGTATTGTATTTATATGGCATAAATACATTTCCATAAGATGGGACTAATTCAATCCCTTCTGCTAGTTTCTTAAATTTTACAATTTCATCATCCGATTCCTTTTTAGTCAAATTATGTAGTATGATTCTTTCAGGTTTCATGTCAATAATTCTTTTAGTAATAGCTTTTCCTATTTGACCTACTCCAATTATTAATACTGTTTTCATTTTAAACCTCCTAAAAAATCTTTTAGCTTTTAATAAAGCCATGTTATAAAAATTAAAAATTATAACCTAATTAAAAAACAATAATCTTTTCCCAACTTAAATCCTTGTCTCCAAAGTGCCCATAATTTGTTGTCTTAGTATAGTTTGGTTCTTTTAAGTTTAAGTAATTTATAATTCCATCTGGTGTTAAATCAAATTTTTCTTTAATTAAATCTATTAATTCATTTTCAGTTTTTTTGCTTGTTCCAAAAGTATTAATATTAATAGATAAAGGTTCTTTCTTTCCAATTGCATAAGCCAATTGAATTTCACATTTTTTAGCATAGCCATTTGCTACAATATTTTTTGCAACATGTCTTAGCATATATGCAGCAGATCTATCAACTTTACTTGCATCTTTTCCAGAAAAAGCCCCTCCTCCATGTCTTGAATATCCACCATATGTATCTACTATAATTTTTCTTCCTGTTAATCCTGTATCACCTAAAGGGCCTCCAATAACAAATTTTCCAGTTGGATTTATTAAAATTTTTGTTTTTTCATCTATCATTTCACTTGGAATTGTATTTTTAATAACTTTTTCTATTAAGTCTTTCTTTAAAACATCCATACTTACATTTTCTTTATGTTGAGCTGAAATCAAAATTGTTTCAATCCTTTTAGGTTTGTTATCTTCATATTCAACTGTAATTTGAGTTTTTCCATCTGGTCTAAGATATTCAATTTCATTATTTTTTCTTACTTCTGTCAGTCTTTTTGCAAGTTTATGTGACATTGCTATTGCATAAGGCATTAATTCTTCCGTTTCATCTGATGCATAACCAAACATTATCCCTTGATCACCAGCTCCACCTATATCAACACCTAATGCTATGTCTGGACTTTGCTTTGTTATATTTGTTTCAATTTTACATGTTCTATAATCTATATCTGTATTTTCATCATCATATCCTATCTCTTTTAATATATTTCTTGCTATATCTTCTACATTAATAACTGCATTTGTTGTAAGTTGTCCTGCAATATTAATTAAGTCTTTTGAAGCAAATGTTTCAATTGCTACTCTCGAATTCTTATCTTGTTTAAGACACTCATCTAAAATACTATCTGAAATCAAATCGCATAATTTATCTGGATGTCCTTCTGTTACGCTCTCTGATGTAAAATAATATCTTTTCATAATAAATACCTCTTTTCTAAATTTTTTTATTATCTTTCTCCTAAATCTAAACCTAATTCTTTTTGTAAATCAGCAACAAGATTCTGTATGTCTTCTTTTTTGTGTCCAGGAGTTATTATAATATGTGCAAATTCCTCATTATTTTCTTCAAACGTTGCTAGTTGATATTTCATACAAAGTTCATCGCTTGGTTTCTTTATAACAAATATATTTCCCTTTCCTTTACGTTCAGGACACATCCCTGCTTTACTAGCTTGTTCTATAAATAAATTTATATTAGTGCAATACTCTTTTGGATCACTTCTTTCAAATGTTTCTTTAACTCTTTGATATGTCGAAAAAGGCAAGAAATCCCTTGATCCCAAATAAGTTGAATCTTCTTGCCCTATATAATCGATAAATTTATGAGTTTTATATTTGTTTGAAATTATAACTCCATTAACTTTTGGGTTTCCTAAATATTTGTGCAAACTAACAGATACAGAGTCAACACCTAATTCTGATAAATCTAATATTGGTGCTTCCTCTTGATTTTTTGGTATACCTCCATAAAAAGCTGCATCTAAATGTATATAATGTGGTATTTTTAGTTCTATTAATCTCTTTTTTATTTCCTCCACATTATCTATTGCTCCAGTTTTAGTAGTTCCCCATGTTAATAATAGAATTGCTGGTTTTTTTCTTTCTTCCCAATTTGTTCTACATTTATTAATTAAATCTTCTATATCAATTATTCCATCTTTAGTTTGTATTTCTATATTTTCATATATTTGTCTATTCCCTTGATTTGCAAATTTATTAACACTATAATGTGATTCTTCTGAATAATATAGTGTTCCATCTTCATATTTCGAAAATCCTTCTCTTAAGCCCCAAAAATTTCCTTCTGTTCCACCAGATGTTATATATCCCCAATAATCTTTTCTATCTAAATTAAGATTTTTACAAAACAAATCAATTATTTTGTTTTCTATTTGTTTATTATCCATTTTATAATTGCCTTGTTCATTAGGATCACCACAACCATTTATTAATGGTAGTTTACCTTCTAAAAATCTTAAATACTCTACCGTTGCAGTATCATCTTTTGAATTTGCTGGATATCCAAACATAGTATTTTTCAATTGTAAATTTGATTTTAAAAATAATTCAGCAAACTCAACAATTTTTTCATCTTCTTCTAAATATTTTGAAATTTCTTCAAATGTTTTCCCTTGTTTTATTAAATTCCTATAATCTAATATTCTTGCAACTAAAAATTTTCTTTTTTGTAATTGATTAATCTCTGATTCGCATCTTTTAAGCCATTCACCTAGTTCTTCTTCTTGTGAATCTGTTAACTCACCTTCTTTTTGAAGAAAATCATTCATTATTACGTCATATTTATTTAAGTTATTATCCATTTTTAATCCCCCTTGTAATATTTATAATTACATTGTCAGACCATCTTTTAATATATACGAATTTCTCCTCTGTTTTCTATTAACCTTTGCTTATACATAAATAAATACTATGAAAAAATCATCGGCTTTAATTATATAACAAAAACCACGAAAAGTCAATATTTCTTCCGACTTTTCGTGGTTTTCTTACGATTTTTTATTATTTAATTATAATTTTAACATTTCCATTTGTTTCCATAATTTCTATTTCATTGGTTAACAATACTAATTTTTTAATTTTTTCTATTATTTCTTTGTTTTTTATTTCATTTAAAACTTCAATATACAAATCTTCTTCTTTTAAAATTGAAAAACAAATTTCTTTTTCTTCTTGTTCTAATAAATACTCAATAATATCTGTTAAAATATATACAATCGTTTTTATATCACATGTAAATCCAAAAATATTGTTTTCATTTTTTATATCAAGTTTTGCATTTTTTATTTTAAAATCTATATTGAACAATGAATTTAGTAGTTGTTCTAAATCAGTTATACTAATCATAGTTTTTTCTTCTATTTCCAACGACTCAATCATTTCCATAATACTTTTTAATGCAATTTTTATGTTATTAGAATATTTTTCAAATTCTTCTTCTGATATAGTTTCTCTTTCTATTGTAATACTATTAACCAATCCTCCTATAACCATACCTTTTTCTTTTATCTCTCCTATAAATCTGTATAAGAATTTACCAAAAAAATCATTTCTATATGTTTGAGCATCAATTTGCTTTTCTTGTTCTTTAACCAACTCTAAAGTTTGTGCGTGTTTCAATGCTGACTTTATTAATCTGTAATTCTTTTCTTGTCCTTCTCCTTTATCTATGTAACCTTGTATATCATATTTTTCAAGCATTTCTTCGGCAGGTAGCATTTCTGCATATCCAGTTTGCAAATAAATTATTATATCCTTATTAAATTCCCTAATTCTTCGTATAACTTCATCACCATTAATTGATGGTTCCATGTGATAATCTGTTAATAACACATCAACCTTGTTATTTTTTAAGTATTGAATAGCCTCTTCTGGATCTGTAAATGAAACAACATCAACCCCATGTCTTTTTAATCCAACCTCCAATGGTATAATAAAAGTTTTTTCATCATCAATAATCATTACTTTATTTGTTTTTTCCATTTAATTTTCCTCCTTAATTCTTGGTATATTTATATAAAAAGTAGTCCCTTTATTTTGTTCACTTTCAAATGATATTTTTCCATTAAAATCTGCTTCTATAATATTGGCCGCTAGGTATAAACCGTAGTCCTGTACCTTTTGTACCTCTTGTAGTTAATATTTTTTTAAATAAATCGTGTTTTATTTCTTCTGGTATTCCTCCTGCATTATCTATAATCTTTATTATTATTTCTTTTTCATTATCTTGTGCTTCAATTCTGATTTCCCCTTGCCTATTGTTATCTTTATATGCATTTAACGAATTTCTAACTAAATTAACTATAACTTGATACAGTTTACTTTTAATTCCATATATATTTATTTCTCTATCAATTTGTGTTTTAATAGAACACCTTTCCTTGATTATTGCATGTTCTTCTGCATTTTTAATATTTGTTAAAACATCATTTAAAGTAAATTTCTCTTTTTCTAAACTATCATGATTTCTAAATTGTTCCCTTGAATTATTAACTATTTTTAATATCTTTTGTATAGCTACCTTCATATTATCTAACAATAATTCGTATTCTTCTTCATTTGAATCTACTTTAAAATCATATAATAAATTTACTGTACCTTCTATTGCTGATGCTGGACTATTTATATCATGAGCCATTCCTGCTGCTACTTCTCCTATTGCAGAAAACTTTGATTGAATACTAATGATATCTTGTTGATTAATTAATTTCTCTTGTATCTTATTATAATAATAAGACAAATCCCCTAATTCATCATTAGACATAATTGGAATTATACTGTTTTCTGCTATATCATTTGAGTTTAATATTTCTTTTAAATTATTAGATATTTTAGATGTATTCTTTGATATGTTTTTTGCCCATATCTTAAGTATAATTGAAAATATTATTACTAATACAAATATAATTGCAAAGTAATATAGTAATAAATGTTGATCTACTATACTAAACTTAAATCCTATAAGCCATTCTTTTCCCAATGCATCTTGGATAGATTTTGCATATACTTGTTCATCAGTTCCAAAATTCTCATATAGCATACCTTCTTTAAAATTTTGATAGAAATAGTTTTTATATTCTATAACAAAATTTGAAATAGGCTTTTCTAAATTGGAATTATAGGTATTTTCATTATAAGGGCTTACAATAAAATACGAATCATTTAAATCGTTGAGTGGTATTTCATTTAATTTATTAATTAAGTAATCTCTATTAATTTCCTTTTTATCAAACTCCATTGTTTTTAAATATACTTTATAATAGTTTGCACTTGCATAACCTTTTTGTTCTATAGCTTTTGAGTAGCCTATTAAAGATAAAATTACGAGAACTACTACTATCAATGGAATTGTTTGTAAAATCAAGCTCTTTGTATTATTAACTCTAAATCCAATATCCTTGTTATATGCTTTCGTTATTTCATAAGTTGAAGATAATACTTTGTTTAAGTATTTTTGGGTTGCAATAAATGTTAATAACGAAACTATTGATGTTATTGCTACAATCATCAATGTAAATTTTACTATTGTAAAAAATTGAACTAACATTATCAAATTAAATATAATACCTATACTTACAAACAATGACATTTGAATTATTAATACTTTGTATGGTATGTTCTGACATTCTTTTCTAACTTTGAATATTTCATTATCAGATATTTTCTCTTTATTTGTGTATTTATTTATATATTCTGTTATATTCTTCATTATAACTTTAAAAGATATTAAATGAATTGTAATACCTAATATAAAAACAATTAAATATTGTTGAATGTGAGTTAACTGTTGTACTTTCTCTTGAAAGCCAAAATCCTCTGATAGTGGTGGAAAGCTTTGTACAACAGGCATTATAAAATAAGTTAAAGCAACAGTAATTAAATCTATCAATATAATTGTAAAGAAAAAAGTTTTTCTTGAATTTTTTAGTTTGTTTATTTTATCATTCATTCTACCACCTATTATTTTCAATTATTTTTCTAATTTTTGCTATATACTTGTGATTAGTTTTTTCCCACTTAAATCCTGTCATATTCAATACTTTTAGTGTATTCTCAATCGAATATTTATTTAGATCATTCTGTAAAATATATTCCTTTATATATTGGCTTCCTACTTGTTTATAATTATTTAATGTTATCAAAAACTCTTGTTTATCAACAATATCAATTTTAATGTAATCTAACATATTTATAAGTTCTTTTATTTTTATCTCATTTTCATTTACAATATGATAAACTTTACTGTTATCATTTGTTTCTAAAATATTAATTATACTTTTTGAGCATTCATCTACAGGACTAAATTCTACTCTAAATTCTAAATATTCCTTAGCAATTTTTTTTATATCTGTCATTAAGGCTATAGCATTTAGAAATGCATTTTCTGAATAATTCTCCTGAAACTTACCATCTCTTAAACGTGGCATAATATTTCCTAATCTAAATATTTTAGAGTTAACATTACTTTTTAATATTTTTTCTTCTGCATAATACTTTGTTATTAAATATGGATTGTTGTAAAACTCTTGATTAATATATAAAGTATTCTCATCATAAATGATATTTTTTGTATTATCACCTTTAAATCCTGCTATAGACAATGTTGACATATGTGCCAATGATATATCATTTTTGCAAAATCTCAGAATATTGTCTACACTATTTACATTAGTTTCATATAACTGATTATATTTTGCATAATGTCTAACATTAGCAGCACAATTTATTACAGTTGTTATATTTTTTTGTAATTTAATATATTCATTTTCTTTTAATCCAAAATTGTCTTTTATTAAATTGCCATCAATTACAATTAATTTTTCATTAAGCTTATCTTCTAATTCTTCTGTCAAATTAAAATAATATGATAATTTTTTAAATAACCTATCCTTGCTACTTAT
>JAFSBT010000011.1 GCA_017437145.1 Clostridia bacterium
CCAGGAAATGCTAGGGCATAGCTCTATCAATATTACAGAAATATATACTCACGTGGCTATGGCGAAGCAGAGGGATATTTTAACGACGAAGCATCCAAGGAAGGATTTGAGGGTTTAATGATGGATAATTCGTAGTTATCTATTATAAGTAGATAATTATACATTTTTAAGAATCTTATTTAATTTGGAAAGGGGTAGTGTATGGAAGACAAAAAAGTCTCTGTTATTGTGCCATTATACAATGGAGAAAAATATGTTGTGCGTTGCATAGAATCTGTGTTAAATCAATCTTATAAAAATATAGAATTAATAATTATAGATGATAATTCTAATGACTATAGTTATAAAATTATACAAGAATATTTATATACTTTTAAATGTATTAATTATTTAAAAAATGACACCCGCATAGGTCCAGCAGAAACAAGAAATCGCGGTTTAAAATATGCGAAAGGGGAATATGTTTTGTTCCTGGATTGTGATGATTGGATAGATTTAAATTGTATTGAAAACGCCATTGAAAAATTTGAATCTAATCCTGAAATAGATATTGTATTGTGGGAAATAAAAACAGCATATGAATATGCCAAAGTTAGCTCAAGATATGAATACATATATAATAATGTTTTAACAAACAATATGGCACTTAGTTTATTATCTCACACTTTTGAGAATGAATTTTTTTTAAGTCCATTATTAGGATGCAAATTATTTAAAAAATCATTGTTAGACATAAATAACATTATATTTCCTGATACAATATATGAAGATGATATGTTCAGTTTTCTAAGTTTTTTATATGCAAATAAGGTCGCTTTAATTACAGGCTGTTGTTTATATTATTATCAACATTCTGAATCACTAACACATCACTTTACAGAAAAGCATATTACCGATTTTTTTAAAACATTTTCTCGCCTTTACAATTATATAGACGATAAAACCAAAGAATATTTTTATAGATATCTCAATAAAAGCTTACAATCTATGATTGATTGTCTATATAATAATTCAGATTTAGAAACTGTAAAAAAATTTAAAACATTAATATTTTGTCTTTTTTATGAAAATATAAATATAGAGGAATACTATTCGTATTCTTTTACAATTACAATATAGATTGCCTAAATGCAATCTATATTTCATTGTTTGCTTTTAAAGTGTCATAATATTTATTATCAAAATCTTTCAATGTTTTGTTATTATCAATTTTAACTATTGCATTTCTAAAATGTTTAATCGCAAAATAATGACCATTATTTAATGCTGAATCAGCATTATTTTCTAACCACTCCTTAATAGCATCGATAGATTTTTTACTATTAATTTTACCTAACGCTTCCACAATACTTGAAGTAGTATATATATTTGTTTCACGTTTTAATTGTGTAATTAGATTATCTTCTGCAATATATAATTTTTTTTCTCCAACAATATCGGCCATATGTTCTCGAATATATTTATTATCTGAAATTAGTGCATTAACGATATATTCGTTAATTTGCTCAGAATCACTTTTTAATAAAAAAGCCTCTAATTTATATCTATTTAGATCTACATGTGTTGACTTAGACCGTTGGAAATATTCAATAATCCATTTTCCTACGATATCAACTAATTTTGAATTTTCTGCAAATTTTATTGCCAAATCTGTCTGATATGATAAAAGCGCTTTTCCATATATTGCACCATATTCATGATTATGCAAAAATTCGCCAATAAATATAGCAATTTCATCAATTTTATAACACGACGAAAGTATTTCAAAAAAAAGTTTGAATAGAGGTGTAATATAGTCACTTGTTTCAATAGTGTATGTTTCATTCCTTAAAACTCTGTCGTACTCCCATATCGCTGATGTTATAGATGGAATTGACGAAAAAGTTGTTACATCTTCTAAAAGTTCGCTAAATATAGAGATTTGTTCTTCCGAAAAATGTCTTGAAAAATAATCTACAAAATCGTCTATATCATCATATTTAAGCAATTGTTTAATCAATAAAATCTTTTTAAATATTATCTTATATTGATTAGCTTTCAATCTTTCTAGCAGTTCATTCGCTAATGCTTTTAAATTATTCTTATCATAAGAAATATATTGGAGGTGTTGGATATCAAAAGGCGTTTTGGCTTCTTTTTCTTTTATAATAAAGACATTTTCATAATCCTTTATAGTATGAGTAATTCCTAATTCATAAAAAACGTTTGCATTTGTTTCAGAAATATCCACGATAACAAATTGAGAAGTAGCTATTCCATTTAGTATTAAATTTATAATTGGTACAGAAGCGGATAAATTATTATCGACTCTTATACATTTATAACCATCATTTTGTAAATATAATGTTAAAGTATCATATAAATTGGTGTATTGGTCTGAAAAAGGCATTGCAAAAAAGCATTGATTTTCTAATGCAGTTATTTTGGATTTGTTAATTTGTTTTGGATAAAATATATTTCTCATAAAATCCTCTCTAGTAAAATTGTTAATATATGTTGTTTATAGGAGACATTAATCATAATAATTTCTAACAGATAACTACGAATTATCC
>JAFSBT010000004.1 GCA_017437145.1 Clostridia bacterium
ATGCGTTACTACAAGCTTATGCGGTATTAGCAGTGATTTCTCACTGTTATTCCCCTCTAATAGGCAGATTGCTTACGTGTTACTCACCAGTCCGCCACTAAAGCCATTGTTATAAAATTTCTTTCCGATAAATCTTCAATCTATTTTATAACGACTTTCGTTCGACTTGCATGTCTTATGTGCGCCGCCAGCGTTTATCCTGAGCCAGGATCAAACTCTCTTGTTTATTGTATATATACTTTAATATATATCTGAATTTAATTTCGCAGATCTCTCTGCTCTGGTTCATTTTTTCGCTTGGTTTTCTTCCAAATTTTATTGGTGAATGTTTACTTAAAAACATTCTCTCTTAAAGGAATTTATTGTTTATTTTTCAATGTACTTTTTTGTTCTCTCGAAGTGAGAACGTTCCTTATTGTACCACTCTATTTTTTAAATGTCAACATATTTTTTCAAATTTTTCAAAAAATTTTTGGGCGAAAAAAATAGCAATATTTTTCATGGCTGTTCATATATTTTTTTGTACAAAATATTACTAATTTTATATTCACAATCTATAAAATATGTCTTCATATTAATCGGTACATTCTTATAATAACATCTCCATTTTATTTTGTCAACATAAATTAAAAAAATATTTTAAAATTTTAATTGTTTTGTTTTTTAATATAATAATTCGTAATTTGTAGAAATGAATTAATCGCAAACTCTGTAGGGGCGAACTTCGTTCGCCCGCCTTCGAAGTGCGGGAGAACACAGTTCTCCCCTACATATATCTAACCACCAAAATCCAAACGCCAAATGCAAATTATAATTTGCCTCACATTTTTTTTATTTAATCAGAATATACTTTATATATAATTATTTTAGGAGTTATTTATGAAGGCAAAAGGTTTAGATTTTAAACATAAAGAAGTAATTAATATAACCGATGGCAAACGTTTAGGTTTTGTGCAAGATGTTACCGCAGATTTAAATACTGGAGTTATAACATCAATAATTGTTCCTGGCAGTTCTAAATTATTTAATATTTTTTCTAATATTAATGATATTGTAATTCCGTGGGAGAATATCAAATGTATTGGCGATGATGTAATTTTAGTAGAAATTTAACTTATATGTAATCAATCATTTTAATGGGCTGGTCAAGACCAGCCCCTGCAGTTTTATTTATATAATTTCTTTATTCTATCCATTGCAGATTTTTCTAATCTAGAAATTTGCGCTTGCGAGATTCCAATTTCCTCAGCAACTTCCATTTGTGTTCTTCCATCAAAAAATCTTTTCATAATAATATTTCTTTCTCTTTCATTTAATCTTTTCATCGCTTCTGACAAAGTTATATTATCTGCCCATAACTCATCGGTATTTTTAGTATCTTTTACTTGGTCCATTACATAAATGCTTTCACTTCCTTCATTATATACAGGTTCTTGTAAAGATATAGGATCTTGAATAGCTTCTAAACTAACTACAATATCTTCTTTATTAACACACAGTTCCTTTGCTATTTCTTCTATTGTAGGTTCTTTTTGTGTTTCTTTCATAATTTTTTCTTTAGCTTGTAATGCTTTATATGCCAAATCTCTTATAGATCTACTTACTCTTATAGGATTATTATCTCTTAAATGTCTTCTTATTTCTCCTATAATCATCGGCACAGCATAAGTACTAAATTGTACATTTAGTGTATTATCAAAATTATCTATTGCTTTTATTAGTCCTACACAACCTATTTGAAATAAATCATCTGCTGTTTCTCCTCTTCCTCCAAATCTTTGTACAACAGATAATACTAATCTTAAATTCCCCTGAATAAACTTTTCCCTTGCTTCAGTATCTCCATTTTTTATCTTGATTAAAAGTTCTTGTTTTTCTTCATTTGATAGCACAGGTAATTTACTTGTGTTTACACCACAAATCTCTACCTTATTTATCAAAATAAAAAACCTCCTTTGTTTTTAATGTAATTGTTATTTACATTATTTCCAAAAGAGGAAAATTTTATACTTATGTATCACTTTATTATCTATTTCTTTAACATTTTTATTAACATATAATATAAAAGGCCCGCTAGTGTTGCGAGCCATCCGGATCAGAGCTTATCTTCCCTGGAAGATAAAGATATCATTTACCCTTTCTTCCCAGGAAAATCCCGGCTGTTCAATTTCAACCCTTACTTCATAGCAAAAGCTATAACCTCTGGGTATTGGGATATGAAGTCTTCTGGAATTATAATCCCTAAGAACATATCCAGGAAACCTCTTCTCAACCTCCTTCTTAACTGTATCTTCGCTAATAATGTCATTGCAGTAAAAATCGAACATTTCTGTCCTAGTCATGGTAGATCCTCCTAAAATTTTTTGTTAACTATATTATATCACATTTTACGTAAATTTTCAACAAGCACTGGAATTAGACACAACAATAAAAAATATCGAATATTTTATAAACTAAAAAAGATAACCTAAAAGGTTATCTTTTTTAGTTTAATTTTAACATATATAATTTTCTTAAAAATCCATTAGACAATCTTGTTTCTTTTACAAAATTTAGTCCAACTTTCTCTAAAGTTTTACAACTTCCTATATTATCAGGATGAGCCATTGATATTATATAATCGAATCCTCTTTGTTTTGCTATTCCTAACTCCATTTTTTGAAGCATTGTTGTTATACCATTTCCTCTATATTCTGGCAAAATAAGATTTCCTCCTAATTCACATACTGAATATTCTTCTAATCCAAATTCTTTTTTAAAATCAGCAAGCATATCTTGTGACACATATAATTGTGCCATACCTACTAATTTTTCACCATCATATGCTCCATATAATGGTGCATAATTTTCTTCATCAAACATACTATCAAATTCCCATTGTTCATAAGGAATAAAATATTCTTGATTTTCTAAACCTCTTAAAACAATATCTATAAGTTTAAATAACTGTTCCTTATCTTTTTCTTCAATCTTTTTATATTGTAGCTCCATTATTATCCTCCTTTTTCATTTTATATTCTCTTATCAATCCTATAATTGCAGACAGTAACAATAATACATCTAACACAATTCCCATAATTGAAAAAATATAAATATTATAAATTATCCAAATTATTTCCATTATAATTCCTAATATTTTGTATGTTTTTGTTTTCTTTTGCCAAACAGAATATGTATATAACATTGTAGCTACAACACTCATCATGCTTAAAATTCCTTCATATGTATATATTGCAGATACTATAGATATAGTATACAATACTAGTAAAATAATAATATCTTTTTTAGTTATTTTATCTCTTTTCCCATTTTTCTTTTCATCAATCATAAATATTATATTTCTAGTCATTGCTACAAATACCATTGCAAGTCCACTCCAAGCCGATAAAAGTGTATAAACTACTCCATTTGCTATAAGAGCCATAAAACTAACTATTAAAATAGATTTTCTTGTTTTTAATTGATATGTAACCATTGATAAAATAGCATTAATTATTACAAATACTTGTGATAAGACATATGTTAAAGTTAATTCCATTATTTTTCCTCTCCTTCTATTTCTTTTTCTTTTTTATATTCTTCTGCTATTTTTCGAACCGCTTCTATGGTATATCCATCTAGGCTTGCACGTCTTCCAGGATATACGTCTGTCAGACCTACATATACAAATTCAAAGTTTTTACGCCTAACCTGTTCCTTTTCCCCATCTTTTACAGCAACAAGCGTCCCATTATCTTTCACATTAACTTTTATGCTTGGATTTTCTACACATGTATAAGTATAAGAAGTTTTTTCTTCATCACTCCTGTCACTTGCTATCACCACATGCATTCCTTCTAGAAATCTTTTACCTTTATAGTTTTCACTATATTGAACCAAATTCATATACCAATATATCGCATCACTTTTTTCCTTATTAATCTTTTCTATTAAATCTATTAATTCTTCCTTGGTAAATAGCATACTCTCAGCTTCTTCCATGGACATTCCTGTTATCTGTTGTAACAAAGCACAAGTTGAATATATTATCGAATATCTTTTTTCTTGGCCACAATCATCATATATCCTCCTGTAAAAATGTCCCGATGGCGACACTACCAAGGTATAATTGATTTTATTTTTAGAATCTTTAATATTTGTCTCGCTCATCCTATACTCTCCTATTGTCCATCCTTCTTCTTTACTGCTCGAAATAGTTTCTACTGTATAAAGTTCTAAATTTCCTGTTTGTTTATCTTTCCTTGTATTAATATCACTTACTTTATATTTTCTTACACTTTTTTCTTCTGTTTCAACTTTAAGTTTATTTCTAAACTCTGAAAACAGTTTCATGCTTTCCTCCTTATTTTAAAATTTCTTTTAAGTCTTTTGCATATGTTTTCAGTTTTTGAAAACAGTTATATGCATCTATTACCTCTTTTGTATTTTTAGAAACATATCCTCTTTGCTTACTTGTTTCAGGCAAGTCTGCTATTAAAAGTGCTTTGTCTATTCCATCCCAACCATCTCCAACTACTTCTATTAAATTAGATTCTTTTTCTCTTATTTCATCTAAATCTACATATAGTGTTTTTATATTACTTTGCATATATATCTTAAGTGTTTTATTATTTTTAAACTGCTTTATTTTATCTTTACTGAATATAAATATTCTTTCTACATTGACTCCTCTATTTGCTACTTCTAAATTTATAATTCTAAATTTCATTTCTTGCGGGGAATCTGTCCATTCGTCTTCTAGCATTGTAGATGCACACCATAAATAAGATTCCTTATTTAATTTTTTAAAACAGTTATTGATTGCTTTGTAGAATTTTCCTATTTCAAAATTTTCTGTTCTTCCACTTTTATCAAATTCTATTTTTCCACCATCTGTTGTTATTGCTATTCCTGTTGTATTTTTAAATCTAAGTAATAGATTTATAATATCTTCTGCTAACTCATCATAATTAATTAAAACATTATTATCTTGTGCTATATCTAAAAGTAGTGTATTTATTTTTAATCCTATTTCATTTTTAAACTTTTCGCTTAGCTTTTGTTCTATTTTATTTCTTGTAGAATTATTATAATCGACAATTACTATGCTAGATTCTGAATTTAATTTATTAGAAAAGTTTCTTATATATAATTCTTCATTTTGATTCATATTATTTATTGAAAAATATATAAGCCCTTCATAATATTTATCTGAATCATCTTTTATTAAATCAACATTTTCAAACTCTGCTACATATCCTTCTTTATCAAGTAGATTCACTAAATAACCTTTTAATTCTTCTTTTACATTTACTATCATTATCTTCTTTGGAATATTTATATATTTATATATATTACTTCTTTTATCTGAAGGTTTTAATGTTTCTTCTGGTATTTCCCATACCATACCCGTTTTTCTTGCTCCACTTATTCTATTTTCGCTACAAAGTTTTATGATTCTTCTTTCCGTTATCCCCCATATTTCAGAAAATTGTTTTGCAGTTAAGTATCCCATTATCTTTCTCCTTTGTATTATTCTTATTTCAGAATAATATGTTTATATTTCTATTTTATACTATTTTCGGAACAATGTCAATATTTTTATTTAACATAAATAAATTCTTTTATATTTTTAAATTTAGACTCCCCTATTCCAGGAATATTTTTTATATCTTCTATGCTTTGGAACTTACCATTTTCTTCTCTATATGTAATTATTTTTAAAGCTGTTGAAGGACCTATACCAGGCAATGTTTCTAATTCTGTTTGAGTAGCTGTATTTATATTAACTAATCCTTTTTTTGTTTCTTCTTCAATAATTCCTTCCCCGCTTCCATTTGTAACATATTGTTCAACCCTCTCATCATTAATACTTGGTATATAAACTTTTTGTCCATCTTCTACTTCATATGCTAAATTCACTTTACTTAAATCAGCATTTTCTGTACTACCTCCGGCAGCTTCAATAATATCAGAAATTCTTGCTCCCTCATCTAATTCAATCATACCTGTGTTTTGTACTTCACCTATAACATGAATTTTAATTTTTTCTTTTTCTATATCTTTTTCTTCTACCTCTTCATTTTCATCAACAATATATTGTTGATATTCATTTTCTACATTCTTATCTTTAGTTATTAAAAATATTCCTATTATAAATATAATTATTATAGTAATTATTGTTAGTATTATTTTTTGTTTATTATTTAAATTATCCATTTTTTCCTCCTAATTTTATTTATGTGTTTGGAATTTGAAGTTTAGAATTTGGAATATATGGTATGTCTACGAAGGTTTGCCCCATAAATCCAAACACCAAATACCAATTACCAAATCCAATTTATAATCCCTCTCATTTATTTGATCAATTTTTAAACTTTCTTATTGTTTTTATTTATTTTTTAATATATTATAGATGTTATAAAAGGTGGGAATATTACTTATGAAAAAAAGTTTGAAAATTTTTCTTTTAATTATTTTAATTAATTTTATATTTATATTTTGTTCTAATGTGTTTGCCGAAGAAATATCTTTAAATATATCTTCTAATAATGCACTGCTTATGGATTATGATTCTGGGAAAATATTATATGAAAAAAACATATATGAAGAAGTTTATCCTGCTAGCACGACTAAGATCATGACGGCTATTTTAGTTTTAGAAAATTGTGATTTAAAAGATACTGTCACCGTCACTTCCTCTGCTGTTAATAATGTAGAATTTGGTTATGTTACAGGAAACCTTAAACCAGGAGAAACATTTACTGTAGAGCAAATGCTTTATACTTTAATGGTTGCTTCAGCTAATGATGCAGCTTATGTTTTAGCTGAAAAAGTTTCTCGGTTCTCCTGAAGCCTTTGTTGAATTGATGAATTCTAAAGCAGTAGAACTAGGTTGTAAAAATACACACTTTGTTAACCCTAATGGGATTCACAATGAAGAACACTATTCTTCTGCTTATGACTTAGCTTTAATTGCAAAATATGCTATGAGAAATGAAACTTTTAGAGAAATTGTTTCTTATTCTTCTTATAAATTACCACCTACAGAGCTTTACCCTGAAGACAATAGAATTTTTGCAAATACTAATGATATGCTTGTTCCTTATAGTAATTACTACTATAAATATGCTACTGGAATAAAAACTGGTTATACATCTGCTGCTGGATATTGTCTGGTTGCATCTGCAGAAAAAAACAATTTAAATTTAATATCAATTATTTTTGGTTCGGAAAATAATGAAAAAAAATACACTGAAACAAAAAGTTTATTTGAATATGGTTTTAATAATTATTCTATAAAACAAATATCAAAAAAAGGCGAAGCTGCGCAAACTATTAAAATAAAAAATGCAACTAGAAATACAAAAAACTTGAATGCCATATTAGAAAACAATATTTCTGCTATTGTAAAAAATGGTTCTACTGAAGCAATTTCTCCTGAAATAGAAATTAAAGATAAATTAAAAGCACCTATAAAAAAGGGAGATGTAATTGGAACTATAACATATAACATAGAAGGAATATCCTATACTAGCAATTTAATCGCAAATAATGATGTTAAACCATCCTATTTATTTGTTTACATCTTACTTTTTGTGATTGTATGTTGGCTAATCATTAAACTTTTAGAAAAAATTAAAAATAATAAAAAAAATTATAGAAAAAATTAATATATTGTAGGGGCGGGCCTTGTGTCCGCCCTCTATCTATTATTCATCAATCTCGTTTGCTAATTCTTCACTAGTTTGATTTAAAAATATCTCATCAATTAATTTCTCTGTTTCTTCTTCATCATGTAAGAAAAAAGAAATTCCATTTAGCATTTTTGATTCTCCAGGCAGCTGTTGTGTTGATACTGTACTTAAATCAAAATTCATTGCATATGGTAAATATCCTGTTACATTTGTTAAATCTACATTTGTTTTAACATACTTTTTAACTATATTTATTATTTCTGTTATTTCGCTTATTTTCTTTGTACTCAACACTTGTTTTGCTAATTCCGTTATGACATTTCTTTGTGTATGCATTCTTCCATAGTCTTCAATTCCATATTCATATGAGTAGGTCGAACCATCATTATTATGTCTAAATCTTACTAACCCTTCTACCTCTTTACCTGATAAATTTTGTTTTCCTGCTTTAAGATTAATGTGTAAATCTTGACTATAGTCATCATATTTCATATCAATTGGTACGTCAAATTCTAAACCTCCAATTGCATCTACTATTTCTATTAATGCCTCTGTATCAACATATACGTAATTTTCTATATCTAATCCTGTTATTTCATTTACTTCTTTTAAAGTTTTTTCTGGACTTTCTCCTCCTCCAGCTAATGAATTTATTTTATGGCTTGCTCTTGCACTATAAGTACTTTCACCTGTAAAAGTATCCCTCGGAATTGATAACATAGACGCTTTTTGAGTTACTGGGTTGTATGATGCTACTATTATTGTATCAGTCAATCCTGTACTTTCGCCTAAAATTAAGATTTTAAATTCCCCTAATTCCTCAGCAGTTTTTTCATTATGTCCCATAAATACAGCCATTAATCCAGACCATCCTCCACCTAGATCTTTTGTTTTTTTTGCAAGTACTATTCCAGCAATAATTAATAAAATTAATATTAAAATAAAAATTCTTCTACCTACATATTTTTTTCCTTTTTTCATTTTTATTCTTTTATCTTCTGAATGTTTTCCCATAAAAAATCAACTCCCAATTATGATGTAATTAGGAGTATATCAAAAATTTTTTCAAATATCAATATTTATAGTGATAAAAGAATTAATAAAAAATTATATTCATAAAATAAATTGCCAATAAAAGTACTTTTGATTACATTTATATAACTAATTGGTAAAAGTGGAGAAACTAAGCTTATTATTGCAAATACAAAATATACTAAAAGCAAACCTTTAATTAATCCATAAACAGCTCCTCCAGTTTTATCTAATTGTTTAATTACAGGTAATTTGGTTATTAACGTTGATAATATTTTTACAAACATTAATATTATTTTTGATAAAATAAATAATATTAAAAATGTCCCTACCTCTATAATTTTATCAGCTAAAACATCTATTATTTCAGTTATTGTTTTATTTGCTATATCTATAATCGGTATTGTTATTGAAAATTCTTCTGAAACAACATATTCTTCATTTTGTTCCTCAGATAATATTTTTTCTGTCATAACAGCTTGAATATTTTCATCTATATTTGTATTACTTATAATAAAATTCGCAATTGGTTTATATAAAAACATGGAAATTATAATAGCTATTAAAAAAGTTAATATTTTTAATGCTAATTTTATCAATCCCTGTTTGTATCCTATAAAAACAAATAATCCAATTATTGTCAAAATTACACAATCTATAGCTAAGCTCATTTTGTCTCCTTTTAAATATCTATTATTTTTATTTCATTATTGTATAATATACCAGCTATATTTTCGCCTAATATAACTCCTTGAATTTCTTGATTTGATATAAATTTCTTTATTAAAATTCCTCTATTATTTACAAATACCAATTCTGTTCCTTGGTTAAAACATATTTTGCTTCCTAAAACATAAATTTCTTTTGGTTCTTCATCTAATTCATATACATTACTCTTCTTACTGTTACTATTTATTATAGTATAATTTATTTTTGAATTTAATGGTCCGTTCTGTATTCCTACTTACTTCTACAATTGATGAATTTAAATCTATACTTGCAAAAAGTGTATCTGCTTCATTAAATTTTTTTAATTCCTGAGTATTACCATTTTCTATCATATTAATATAAGTATCGTACATACATATAACATTATTTTTATTATAATTTATATTTATTAATAATTCATTTGCATTTGATTCATATATTTTTACTGTTTCAGCTTCATTTATATCTATAATTTCCAAAAAAGATTTTACTGTTATACCTGAATAATCAATCTTAGCAATTGCTAGCTCTTCGTTACTGTTTGATAAAGCAATATCGGTAACTGCCTCTGATGATATATATTTCGTTAATACCTCAAAACCTTCATTATTAAAAACTTTTATTACATTTTTATATGCTGTACCTTTCAAATCAACTGCAATATATCCATTTTTATTAACACATATATTCGCAATATCTCCTTCTAACTTCTTTTGCCATACAATATTATTTTCTGAGATTGAATATAAATTTTGTCCATCTTTTTCAGCTATATATAAAAATTTATTATTAGTTTCAAAAATTGGAGATGATATTTCTACTTCTAGCTCTTTCTCTTTGTTTCCATTTCTATTATAAATTTCTAAACTGTTTTGATTTAACATCACTATTTTATTATCATAAGCAAATATATTCTCATTATTAGAAGTAGCTTTCTCGATGGAAACTAGTTCCTCTTTTGAAACCTCTTTGTTTAAAATATTCTTATCAAAAAAATCTCTCACTATATCATTTTGTAAATATAATATTACTGTTGTTATAACAAGTAATATTAGAATTAATAGAATTATTAAATACTTCTTATTTATCTTTTTTTTCTTCATATTTTTATTTTCTCCGTGAACCGTAGATCATTAAATTCATAATATTTCATTTTATACACCTTACATTATTTATATCAAAAGAGTATTTTTTTTTCAATATTTTAATAAAAAAATTAGCTGTATAAATCCTAAATATCCAAAAATTGGATATATTAAATCTATTAAATTTGAAAAACTAAAATCACTGAATATAATTGCAACTATACATATTAGAATTGATATGAATTTATAGTCTCTTTTATTTTTTGTACAATTAATTAAAAAACTATATCCTGCAGATACTGCTGATGTAAAAATTCCTATTAATATAGTTATACCATACAAATATTTATATACAATTCCTATTTTACTTGCTATAAATACTGTTGGAATTTCTATATTTCCTATTTCATTTTTAAACTTATTTAAAATCAAATATAGTACTGTCCCGATCACACACATTGTAAAAGCAACCAATGTAGAAGCAATCATATTTTCTTTTTTATTTTTTATATAATCTTTTAATCCTATAATTATTGGAATTAGAACTATACTATTATAACTTGCATATAGAATGCTATCTTTAATCCATGTCCAACGAGCAGAATTTCCTGTTATTTGTACATTTATTAAATTATTATTATTTTTAAATCCTAAAAACATCGTTAATAAAATTAATATAGGAATTAAATACAAATTAACTTTTACTATTCCATTTATACCTTTATAAAAAGTTAATAAAGATAATACTGCAATAACTACTCCACCAATAATTCTCGTTACATTTAATTCTTGATAAAAATATGCAGAAAATCCTGCAACCATTATATAAAACGTAGCTAATAAGAAAATTTGAACAATTAAGTTTAATGGAACTGATAATAATCTTCTATTACCTGTTATTTTAAAAAGCATTTCATTGTAACTATTAATATCTTCTTTTAAAATAAATGCAAAAGTTTTATAGCATACTAAACCAATCAGAGTCATTGAAATGAGTAATCCTATTAAACCTTTTGCTCCGTGCAAATTAAAAAATATATAAATTTCTTGACCGTGAAGCAAATCCAGCACCAATCACAGTACCAATAATAACAAAAACGACTTTAAGAATATTTTTCATAATAATAATTATATTCATTGTTTGTTTCTTTATGTACAAAATACAAATGTATTAAAAAGTGTAAACACCAAATAAATACGTCCCCATTGGTGTTTACACTTTGACTTTCTCTTTTGGTAAAAAAATCTTTCATAAAACCTTGACGTCCTATTAAAAATATGTTATTATATTAATCGTTCCTATGGAGCAGTAGCTCAGCTGGATAGAGCAACGCCCTTCTAAGGCGTGGGTCGGGGGTTCGAATCCCTCCTGCTTCACCATATGTGCGAGGCAAAACTGCCTCGCAATTAATATTTAAGAGTAAATAATGAATAGTGAATAATATAAAAATGCAAAAAGCACATATGTATTATTCACTATTCATTTTTAATTATTAACTATTCATTAATATAAATAAAATTAGAAAGTTTCAATTTTTTCTATTATCAACATTCTTTTAAATACATTTTCAACATGTTTTTTATCTATTAATATTTTTATTAATTTTTCAAAACCTCTTGACATTATTTTTTTTAAAATGTAAAATAAAAGCACGTTAGCGAACGAATGTTTTTGGGGGTGTTTTTTATGGGTATATTAAAACAACAAAATTTATTTATAAATAAAACATATTTAGCTGTTAGTATTTTAGGAAAAAGCTACAAATTAAATATTAAATATACCTCTAATTCCTCTATAGATTTAATTCAAAAAGATCATGAAATTGAATTGTTTTTACCAAAAAAATATAAAAATAACAAAAGCATTGATGTCATAAATATAGCTGTCAAAAAATTATATGATAGAATTGCAATTATTGAAATCGAGGATTCTATGGAGCTAGCAAGACATATATTCAAATTTGCTCCAGAAGATTATAAATTAGAAAGATTAGATAATGTTTTTTATAAAACAACTAAAAATAAAATAACTATAAATCCTGACATTGTTCAATATAGCAAAGAAGTTATAAACAGTTCTATCTTTCAAGCTTTTTGTAAATTAAAATATAAAGTAAATTCATCAAATTATAAAAATGCTTTGGAAAATGCATTTAACGAATATGAGAAATATAAAAAACATAATTATTCTAAGAAAAATTTAATAAAAATGGTATCATAATCATTTATGATACCATTTTATTTTTACTTATTAAAGATTCCTGTAAATAAGCTCATTATTTTATTTATTATGTCTTTCACAATTGATATTATCTTATCTAATAACCCTCCTGTTGGTAACGATGGAATTACATCACCAACGTCACCTGAACCACTTACGCCTCCATCTTTACGTTTTACTTCGATTATTTTTTCAACTTTTTGTGTTTCATCAAATTTACGTTCAATATCTTCTTTAATATACTCATACTGCTCAATTTCTTCATTATAGTTATATTTACTCTTTACATATACATCATCATAGTAAGCTACAACTTTAAATAATTTACTTCCACCTTTTTCAATAGTACTTATATCAATATCTAATTTATTTGTTGGAGCTTTTGATAAATCAAATTCTGCATCATCTTCATAAATTGTACTTACTTTTTCTAAGTTCCATGTTGCTCCATTATCTGTACTTGAGTACCATTCATATCTCTTACTACTTGCATAATTAGTTGATGCTTTTAATGTTATTGATTTACTTGTTTCAAAAACTTCTTTTGATTGTGCAAAATATGATGCTATTAAACCTTTTATTTCTGTAACTTTTATCTCTGGAGCTTTTTCTGCCTTCGCAACATCTATGCAAGCAAAAGAATCAGCCTCATGAGTTACTAATAAAAATCCTAAAATCGAATCATTTAATTTATAAAATTCTCTTGCACTAAGCACTTCTGTTTTAAATATATTTGCATATTCCTCTTCAAATTCCATAAATTTATACAAACTTTCACTAAGTTGAATAGCTTCATTGAAATCACCTAGCAGTTTAAAATTTTCTCTATGATAAGTAATAGAATCTATTGAAGGTAAAAGTTCTCTCATTTCTCCATAATGTACACCTAAAGCACTAACACAATCTCCAAATGTATAATACTCTATTAATCTACCTTCTTCACCCAATTTTTTTAATGTTGCAATGTTTTCTGCTTGATTTCCATGGTTTTCAGTATCTCCTAATTTTGTAAGGAAATTTATACCAATACCATTAAAATCTACAATTTCTTTTAAATGAATATTACTATATTTTGTATCAGCTACTAATGTTTGTTCAATTTTGGCTCCTGCTATTTGTGCTAAATATCCTCCTAATGAATGACCAGTAACATATACATTATATTCTACTCCATCATCACAATACTCATCTAAAATTTCTAAAACATATTTTTTCGCATATTCTTCCTGACTATGATAATTTTGAGTTGCATAAACTATATGCGTAGGCCAATCTATATCAGTTCCTCTAAATACAATAATTAAATTATTATCCTTCTTTAAAAGAAATGCTGCCATACTTTTTTCTGATATTTCTTTATTTCTATAATCAACAACCATCCAATCATCTACTTCATTTATTGAAGCATAATCATGAAGATTAATTTTTGCATTAAAGAAATTAACTATGTTACTTATTTTATCTATATCATTAATGTTAAAACATTCAGACATCTTTTTATTTTCTTGTAAAGGCACATATGACATTGCACACGCTATACCCATTTCCCTATGAAGACTATCTGCTTCATATAAATTATTAGCATTAACACCATTGGTTAGTGCTAATATGCTTAAACAAAATACTATTAAAGATATAATAATTTTTTTATTAAATTTAATCATATATATCACCTCGTAATTTATATTTATTTTTCTCCATAGGTAAAATTTAAAATAAAAGTCTACTTTATTATTATACCATATCTTTACATAAAAAGCAAATTTATGTAAAACTTGCTTTTTTATTATATTCTTCAATTATTTTTTCCTTCTGTTTATGAGTATATTGTTTTAATTCCCATTCTCTTTTCATTGCATTTTCTTTTGTATCAAACTCTTCACAATAAACCAATTTTACAGGCCTTCTTGCCCTTGTATATTTTGCACCGTTTTCCATTATTATGTGTTTCTAATCTTTTATTTATATCTACTGTAAATCCACTATAAATAGTGTTGTCGTTACAACGCACCATATATGCATAATAGATTTTCTTTTTTTCCTTTATAGATACCCTAAATTTACCTCCACACTTTCCGCATCTATATTTATTTATAAAATTTTTATTATACCTTTGTCTAAAAAAAACTTGAGAGCAATTTTGGCATTCAATTTTATATTTATAATTATTTTCTTCTGTATATTCAAGATTACTATTTTTATAATCTAATTGTTTATCTCCTGTTCTACTTACATTATAACCTAACTCTTTATTTATAATATTGGCATAATTCTTAAATTCTTTTCCATGATTATTGCAATAAGGGAAACAATGTATAATTTCATGCATTATTGTATTTTTAATAATATCTTCATTTAAATCCATTACCCATTTGCTAATTTCTATATGATGTTTATTAAATTTATCATACTTAATTATTTTTTTAAAACCTTTTTTATATATAGTTTTAGAACTTTCATCTGGTGCTTCGTGTTTACAGCATCCATATCTTTTATTTGCTCTCTTAGATAATTTTATATCTATTTGACCTATATCCTCTAAATCTATTCCTATTGAATTTAATTCTTTAATACAACTATCATAAAGAATTTGTAAATTTCGTTCCATAAAACTTCCTTCTTTTATTTTTTAAGGACAGCTAATAGCTGTCCTCACATTTCTATTTAAAATTAAACACTTTATATAACTACTTGTGTTTCTTCTTTATTTAATGAATATACTGATTTTTTATCAAATGCTAATATAGCTTGGAACACACCTGGAACTAACACTAATCCTACAATGAATCCAGTACTTTTGTTGAATGCTTTTCCTAAATAAATATAATAAATTATATTTAAAGCTATTGCACCAAACATAGCTATAAAATTAACAAATGGTATGAACATCCCCAAATATATAAACAATAAATATGGTGATAATCCTATAAATTTAAAAGAAACTATTAAATTGTATACAGGAATTAAAGATTTCCAGCCTTCTACCCCAGCTTTTACAAATATTTTCCATATACAAATATATTGAAATGCGATCATTCCAAAAATAAAAATAAAATAAAATATCATAAATATTCCATACATTCCGAATGACATCATTGCCAAAAGAACTTCAATATCTTCCATCATATTTTTCTCCTTTTATTGTTATTTTTCTAGTTGATATTCTGATTTACCAAAAGCTAACATTGGTAAAAATACTATTGGAAGTAAAACTAATCCAACGATAAAACCGGCATCTTTTTTAAATGCTTTTCCTAAAAATACATTTTGAACTATACCTAAAGCATAAATTGCTATTGAACCAATTGTTGGAATAAATGCAGCTAAATATATAAATAATAGATATGGTGATAATCCTATAATTTTATATAATACTATTGAACTATATATTGGAATTAATACCTTCCAACCCTTTTCTCCAGCTTTTACAAATATTTTCCACTCGCAAATTAAATTAAATATTATCATTAATGTCGCAAATCCCAAAATTGCTACCAAAAACACACCTAATCCTAGAATCATAGCTTCGTCACCAAAAGAATCTATAGGTGCAGTTGTTCCATAATCATAATATGAATAATCCATATAACTCCCCCTTTTTTTTCTAATGTTACCATATAAATTTTTTCGTTTCAATATATAAATGTATTATTTTGTAACTTTTTATCGAAAACAGATAAATTTTAATAACAAATAAATTCTAATATTTGATAAGTTTATTCCTATTGAATTTAAGTTTTTAACACATTTATCATAAAAAATTTGCAATTTTTGTTCCATAAAACTTCCTTCTTTTATTTTTAAAGGACAGCTAATAGCTGTCCTTTAAATTATTTCTTAAACATTTTCTACTGTTAATTCTTTTTCTTCTTTTTTTAATCTATATACTGATGTCTTATCAAAAGCTAATATTGCTTGGAAAACAATTGGAATTAAAACTAAACCAACTATAAATGCTGCACTTTTATTAAAAGCTTTTCCTAAATATATCATATAAACTATATTTAACGCGTATACTCCCAATATTACAACGAAATAAATAACCATAAAGAAGAAAATAATATAAAAAACTTCTGCTCCCATTGCTAATAGAAAACTAATAATAAATATTCCAAAAACAAGTAAAAATGGAAGCAAATATATAAATAACAAATATGGTGATAATCCTATAAACTTGAATAATACTATACCGTTATATACTGGAATTAAACATTTCCATCCTTCTTGTCCTGCTTTTACAAATATTTTCCATAAACATATGTATTGAAAAATTGTTACTCCAAAATAAATTGCATAATATAACATCATTACTATTATATATGTTATCGATCCAATAGTTTCTAACATTGCTTCATTTGCCATAATAATCTCCCCCTTTTTTCTATATTATCATATTTCTTTCAGCAATTCAACATAATCTGTTTCCATCATTTATATTTCTTTATTTTTATAATTTCTTTATCTCTTTTATTTTTTCCTATAAACTCTTCAATAATATATTTACCGCTTCCTCTGATTATTAATATATCCTTTTCTTTTATTAACTTTGTATATTTTGTTTCTACAGAATAATTTATAGAAACTTTTTCTAAATCAATTAACTCTTGCGCTAATCTTCTAGAAGTATTTAGAATCTCGCTAATAATACTGTCTAATCTTGTCGAATTTACTGAAACTTTTATATTTTCGAACTCTTTTTCTTTTGGTTTAATTTCATCTATATCAATAATTGATATATTGGCTTTTTTAAATCTTTTTTCAAAACTCAAACTGTTTTTTATATACTCTGCATTTTCTTCTAATACTATGATATATGCGCACTCTTTATAAACTATAATATCACCAATTCGGTCTCTTGATAATCCAAAACTCATCAGTGTTCCGAGATAATCTCTATGCTCAAATTTTCCATGAACTTCATTTGGTAGTTCAACTTTTATTGCTTTTATAATACTATAAATACTTTGCTTTATAAAACCTTCCTCTTCCCCTTCTGGGTAAGCTATTAGTATTTTACTTTCTGCATCAGAATATCCTCCTTCAAAAAAATAATTCTTTTCCTTATTTTTTTGAAGTTCCTTATCTATAATATTAATTTGATATTCATTTAAAAATTCCGTATTTATTATTTTATTTTTGCTAAACCTTATTTTATCCAAAATTTTTGGTATCAACATTTGATTATTTTGATTTTTTTGCATATTATTTCCTTTTTTATTTTTAATATAATATCATTCCCGCTCCTACATCTCCATTAGGTCTTCTTTCAAATCCGAATTTTTCATAAAAGCCTTCTTTATCTTTTGCTGCTCCTAAATATGTTCTAATATCTGGATTAATTTCTTTATATTCATCTACTTTTTTTAGTAATTCTTGCATGATTTTTGTTCCAATTTTTTTCCCTTGATATTCTGGATGTACCTTAACACTATGTATATGAAGAAAAATCGTTTTATCCCCTATAATTCTTCCATATCCTATCAATTTATTATCATCATAAACACAAATAGAAAATAACGTGTGTTTCATAGCTTCTTTAAATATCTCTTCACCTGTTCTACCCCATCCTACAGAATCTGATAATGTATTAAATTCATCTATATTCGGTACTTTTTCTATATATTTTATTGACATTTTCTTACTCCTTACTTTAAATCTCTCATATTATATCAAACTTTTTCTAGTTTAACTAGGAGATTTTATTTCAAACTACAGTAATATAGTATCAATATCTTTATCTCCTCTTCCAGATAAATTAACAATAATGCAATCATCTTTTTTATACTTTTTAGCTATTTTTAATGCATATGCAATTGCATGACTACTTTCCAATGCAGGAATTATCCCTTCTTCTCTTATTAAAACTTTAAATGCATCTATTGCCTCTTCATCTGTTATACTATCATAAACTACTCTATTTATAGACTTTAAATATGCATGTTCTGGACCAATTCCTGGATAATCTAACCCTGCTGAAATAGAATAAGCATCTTTAATATTCCCTTCATCATCTTGCATTATATATGTTTTCATTCCATGCATTATTCCAACCTTATTATTAGACATTGCACTTGCATGTTCACCTGTACATATTCCCTTACCGGCTCCTTCTATTCCATAAATTTCAACTTCTTCATTTATAAAATCTGTAAATAAGCCTATACTATTACTTCCTCCACCAATACAAGCAATTATAGCCTTAGGCAAATTACCTTCTTGCTCTATTATTTGTTTTTTTGCTTCTTCCCCGATTATTTTTTGAAAATACTTAACCATTTCTGGATATGGTTCTGGCCCAACAGCTGAACCAATTAAATAAAAAACATCTTCATTTTGTAATAAATAATCAAAAGCTTCATCTACAGCATCCTTTAAAGTTCCTTCTCCTCTCACAACTTCTTTAACATTAGCTCCTAATAATTTCATTTTTTCAACATTAACTCTTTGTCTTTTAATATCTTCTTTTCCCATAAATATTGTACATTTCATATTAAATAAAGTACAAACTGTTGCTGTTGCCACACCATGTTGACCTGCCCCTGTTTCGGCTATTATATGTTTTTTATTCATTCTCTTAGCTAATAATACTTGACCTAAGGCATTGTTAATTTTGTGTGCTCCTGTATGATTTAAATCTTCTCTTTTCAAATAAATCTTTGCACCATCTGCATATTTTGTTAAATTCTCAGCAAAATATAATGGTGTTGGTCTTCCTACATATTGTTTTAAATATTTTAAATACTCTTTAATAAATTCTTCATCTTCAATTGCTTTATAAAATTCTTCTTTAATTTCATCTAATTTATTTTTTAATTCTTGTGGTACATATTGTCCACCAAATTCTCCATAGTTCATAAAATTACCTTCTTTCTTAAAATTAATTTTAAAATTTATCCAATGCCAATCAGCTTCCATATGCACCACCTCCTTTACATGAAAAAAAGCACATATATAAGTTTATTATTTACTCATACATGTGCATGCTTTTTATCTTTTATATTAAAACACGACAAATTTGTATGAGTAATTTCATTCCCATACTTGCCATCTATTATTGAATTTACTTTTATTAAACTCTTTCATGGCATTTGTCTCCTTATATTATTATTATATTCCCAAATAACTTTATTTGTCAAATAAAAATTTTTTAACTAATTATCCAATCATAACAGAAACTATAATTGATATAATATTAATTAAAAGTGATAGTGATGCTAAAACAATAGCAGTAATCGCCAAACCTTTTTTCTTTGATTTTAATCCTTGAATTGCAAAATAATACTCTAAAATAATTACTATTACACCAAGTGCCCATCCAAAACATGACAATAATAATCCTACTATTGATATTACAAAAGCAGCTATAGCGAATCCTTCTTTTGATTTTTCGCTTTCTTGTGCAAATTCATTATATGTATTGGTTGTTTCTTGTTTAACTTCTGTTGCTTCTGTTGCCTCTTTAACTTCTGGCACTTCTACTTTTTTTTCATTTTCTTCCATACTCTCCCCTCCTTTTTTTTCTAATATTTCAGTATTTGAATTAGATAACGCTTTTAGTAAAGATTCTATTATGTCTTTATAATGACTTTTTGCCATAACTGCTATCAATGAATTATCTAATGGCATTGGTCTTTTTTCGCTTCTAATATAAGCATAGATAATAACCATGTCATTTTGAAATTCATACTCTAAAAAACCAGCAACTAGTGCATCTGAATATTTATAATATTTTTTACCGTCCTTAGTAACTAGTTCTTTATAATTATTTGCCTTTAAAAATTGCATTATAATATTTTCTGCTACATTTTTATTACATTTAAATTTATATTCTGTTTTTGCCATAAAAATATATCCCTCTTATATAATTTTTTTCATTTTATCAAAATAACAATAACATGTCAATAATATCAAACAGCACAAAAGCCCTTGCGAATGGGCAAGAGCCTTTGTGCTGTTTATTGACTTAGACGAATGAAATCTTTGTCAATATAAGGATTTTACGCTGCATCGAATTCACTGAGACGTCCGTACTCTTCCGTCCCATCTTCATTGCAAACAAGGTATCTGGAATAAACGCTTTTTGTAATAATTTTGGTTTCACCTGTACCGGACACAATCCAGTAAGCGTTACCAATTTCGCCACAGCTGTCAACCTCTCCTTTTTTGTCCTTCAAACACCATTCATTACGAAGTCTGAATGTATTCTCTTCCTTAATGAATTCCGGACGCTTCGAGTCAACCTTCTGCGCTTTAAAAACGTTTTTTTCACCTTCCTTGCAGATAAAGATTGTTTTTGAATTCATGTTCTCTGTCATGTCTTTCGCTCCTTTACTTTTTTTTAAAAAAGAACATACATATATTATACTAAATTATGTTAACATTGTCAAAATACACCCTTACCCATTGACCTAATTTTTATTTGATATTCATTCAATTATGTGTTATTATTCCATTATATTTATACTAATTAGGAAAGGAAAATGAATATGAGAAATATAGTAATTAAAGTTGAAGGTATGGCTTGTGGTGGATGCGAGAATAGAATTAAAAATGCTTTAGAAACTATTGAAGGAGTATCTAGTGCAATCGCAAATTACATAGATGGAACAGTTAGTGTCTCTTTAGAAGATAATATATCTGAAAACACTATCTTTGAAAAAATTGAAGATATTGGTTTCAAAGTAGTAAAGGAAGATTAATAATGAAAAAAATTATTTTATCAATTGATGGAATGACTTGCAGTGCTTGTTCTAATGGATTGGAAAAATATTTAAACAAACAAAATGGAATCATAAACGCCTCTGTAAATCTTGTTCTTGCAAACGCTTTTATAGAATATGATGAAAAAATATTAAACCAAGAAAAATTAGAACGTTTTGTACAAGAAGCTGGATTCAAAAGTCTTGGTGAATTTAAAGAAATAAAGTCTAATTCTAATAATAAAAAACAGAAAATATTATTTATTGCATTCACTTTTCTTGCAATTATTGTAATGTACATATCAATGGGACATATGCTTAATTTACCAACATTAAAAATTATAAATCCATATTCAAATCCTATAAATTACTGTATTGTACTATTAATTTTTACAATAGCTTTTATTGCATATGGATTTGATATTATTAAAAATGGATATAAAAATTTAATTCATAAATCTCCTAACATGGATACACTTGTAGCAATTGGAGTTATTAGTAGTTTCTTATATAGTTTATATAGTATGTATATGATTATAAAAGGTACTCATCATGAAATACACAACTTGTACTTTGAATCAGCAGCAATAGTAATATACTTTATAAAACTTGGTAGATACATTGATAAAATCAGTAAAGATAAAACTAAAGAAGCTATTCAAAAATTAGTTGAAATCACTCCTAAAAATGCAGTTGTAAAAGTAAATGGAATTGAAAAAACTGTTACTTTAGATGAGATTCACAAAGGCGATATTATAGTTTGCAAACCTGGTGAAAAAATTGCTGTTGATGGACAAATAGTTTTAGGTAAAACTCATATAGATGAATCTCTTATCACAGGAGAGAGCAAACCAGCACTAAAAACAGTAGGTCAAAAAGTAATTGCTGGAAGTGTAAATTACGACGGTTATATAGAATATACCGCAGAAAAAATTGGTAAAGAATCAAGAATATCTGAAATAGTTAGATTAGTAGTTGAAGCTAGCAATACAAAAGCTCCTATTGCAAAACTTGCAGATACTGTTAGTGGTTACTTTGTCCCAGCAGTGATAATTATTGCGATACTTACATTTATAATATATTTAATTTTAGGCTTTGATTTTGCAACATCAATTATAACTTTTGTTACCGTATTAGTTGTAGCATGTCCTTGTAGTTTAGGATTAGCAACTCCACTTGCAATAGTTATAAGTGAAGGATTATGTGCTAAAAATGGAATTTTAGTGAAAAAAAGTGAAATTCTTGAAAATGCTCAAAAAGTAAACACTATTATTTTTGACAAAACAGGAACTTTAACTTATGGGAAATTAAAAATATCAGACGTTATAAATTACACTAATTTAGATAATGATAAAATAATTCAATTAGTTGCGAGTTTAGAAAATAAATCTACACATCCTATAGCAAAAGCTTTTACTGATTATTTAAAAGAAAACAAATTAGAATTATTGCCAGTAAATAACTTTGAAAACATATCTGGATATGGAATTATCGGTAATATAGATAATAATGAACTATTATTAGGTAATTCAAAATTACTTGATAAATATGAAATAGAAAATATACATTTAGAAGATGAAACTGATTTAACAAGCAAACGGAAACAGTATTATATATGTTGTAAAAAACAAAGAAATAATTGCTTTAATTGGTGTGAATGACATTGTAAAAGAAAATGCCAAAGAAGTAATCGAAAATATAAAAAAAATCGGAATTGAAACAATCATGTTAACAGGTGACAACAAAGAAACTGCTGAAACAATTGGCAAAGAATTAGGAATAAATAATATAATTGCAAATGTATTACCATCAGAAAAAGCAAAAGTTATAAATGATTTAAAAGCAGAAAAGAAATATATTATGATGTGCGGTGATGGAATTAACGATAGTCCTGCATTAGCATGCGCATCTATAGGTGTAAGCTTTAATAACGGTACTGATATTGCAATGGATTCTGCTGATGTAATATTAAATAATAATAATTTATCTAGTATAATAAAATTGATTACAATTAGTAAAAAAACTGTTAAAAACATTAAACAAAATTTATTCTGGGCATTCTTTTATAATGCTTTAATGATTCCGATTGCTATTGGATTATTTAAACCTTTTGGAATTTCAATTACACCAATGCTTGCAAGTATAGCAATGATATTTAGTAGCATTACTGTAATATTAAATGCTTTGAGATTGAAGAGAATTTAAAAAAAGCAGACAATGGAACGGAGTTCAGACAGTGGGACTGCCCTTACAGATTAATTAATTATCGAGCAATTTATAAGAGAACCAAATATACCTTATCGATTTTGTGGAAAATTTTATATTTTTCACAAAAATTTTAAAAAGCTAAAATAATTAATTTTTGACAAATGAGAATTCATTTTCAAAAATTA
The DNA here is from genome assembly GCA_017437145.1 of Clostridia bacterium. Lineage (GTDB taxonomy): Bacteria > Bacillota > Clostridia > TANB77 > CAG-508 > CAG-452. The sequence goes on from JAFSBT010000004.1 coordinate 23,815, forward strand.
ATATTTTAGCTTGTGCTTATTAATATTATAAATACAGCAAATTCTCTGAAGTGCGGGCGATTAAAATCGCCCCTACAGTTTATTTAATTAATTTGCCAAAATCTACGGTATCATTTCACCTATATTTTCTTTTATAATTTTATATACTTCTTTGCTTCCTGCTATTACAGAAAATCTTGCTTCCTCATGTTGTATTACTTCACAAACTCCGCCTGCTTCTTCTATTATGATTTTTGGTGCTAATGAATCCCAAATTCCCATTTTTCCATGTTGTATTGCAAAGTCAAAGTTTCCACTAGCTATATAACAATATGGTACACATGTACAGTATAAACTTCTAAATTCGAAATTATGATCACTTCTTCTTAAAGCTGCTATCCAATCTAATACTGTTTGTGACCTCATATTTGTATTTCCTATAAATCTTTCTCCTGGTTCTCTTACTGTAATTTTATTTCCATTTAAATATGCACCTTTTCCTCTAATTGCAGTATAGGTTTTATTTAAAAGAGGTAAATCTACTATTCCAAACATTATTGTGCCTTTTACTACTAATCCAAGCATTATTCCAAAACATTCAAAACCTCTACTAAAATTATGTGTTCCATCGATAGGGTCTATTACAAAATAACTATCTCCTAAAATTTCCTTATGTTCTTCTGATAAAACTGGATAATCCACAATTGCTTTTAATCCTTTTGTTAATTTTTCATCTAACATTAAATCGTATTTTGTAACTAAAGAACCATCTGATTTTATTACAGCTTCTTTATCAAAATCAACATCTTTCAAAATATCACTGCATTCTTTTACTAATTTTAATGCTTCATTAAAAATTTGTTCTACATCTTTCACAGATATTTCCCCCTTTTTTCTATTATCTTTAGTATATCGACTTGATTTTTAATTGTCAATAATTAATTTAATTTGTCACACATTCTTTTTTATGGTATAATTTTTATGATTATTGAAGAAAAATTAAATTGTAATTGGCATTTGGATTTTGGTGGTTGGATGTTTGTAGGGGCGACCATTGGTCGTCCGTAATAAATTCATAATTTGCGGACGTGCAATGCACGCCCCTACAAAACAAATTACTGTTAATATTTTTACAATTATTGGAGGAACATTGGAAGATAAAATTATAAATAAAAGAGTTAGATTTTTTAAATTTTTATTGTTTGGAGCTATAATTGGAATATTAATATTTATATTTATAAAAATTTTTCCTTTTATAAAAAATATTTCTACTACAGAAGGACGAGAAGTTTTTAGAGAATATATAACTTCTTTGGGCGTAAAAGGCACATTACTTCTTTTTTCATTACAAGTTCTACAAATATTATTGGTTGTTTTGCCTGGTGAACCTTTTGAAATTTTGGCAGGTATGTGTTATGGCTCTTTTGGTGGTACAATCTTTATTTTTGTATCAGTATTTATATCCACTGTATTAATATATTTTTTAATAAAAAAATACAAAGAAAAATATTTATATAACTTTTTTGCAAGAGAAAAAGTTCAAAAAATTCTAAATAGTAAATGGTATAAAAGTTCAAAGAAAACAGAATCAATACTTATTATTCTATTCTTTATTCCTGGAATACCAAAAGATTTGTTAGTTTATATGGGCCCATTACTAAATATTAAACCTTTGAAATTTATATTAATTGCAACTTTTGCAAGATTTCCAAGTGTAATATCTTCAACTATGGTAGGTTCTAATATAATTTATGGAGAATGGAAAACTATATTGGTAATATATTTAATAACAGCAGTTTTTGCTGGTTTATCAATATTTCTTTTACAGAAATTTGATAAAGAAAATGATACAATTGGTTCAGTTTAAAAAATGGTGGACATTTCTGTCCACCATTTTTTAATATTTCACAACCAATTTCTCTATTTTTGAATTTATGTATGTTTCTAATTTATCCATAAAAATCTTTGGTTCAATTTCTTTATTTGCAACCATTTCTAATCCTTTTTCCCAACTTGCAGTTAATTTTGGATTCAGCATATCTGGCATTGAAGCCTTTACTACATCATATATTTTTTCACCTTTTTGAGTTGGTGTAATAATTTGAGTTTTTGTATTTATGCTAATATAACTTATTCTTTCTAGTTTCTTTATAATTTCTGCTCTTGTTGCACTTGTTCCAATCCCTGTACCTTTTATTTGTTCTCTTAATTTTTCATCCTCTATTAATTTACCTGCATTTTCCATAGCTAATATAATAGAACCTGAATTGTACCTTGTTGGTGGACTAGTTTCAGCTTCTTTGGTTTCAAAATTCAGCACCTCAATCTCATTATCTTTTTTCAAAGTATTTAAAATTTCAATATTTTCTACTTTTTCATCTTGAGAATTATCTGTATTTTTATTTTTTAACACTTCTAAATATCCTGTTTCAACACAAGTTTTTCCATTTGCATAAAAAAGTTCATCGTCAATTGATAGCGTAACAACTACTTTGTTAAACTGCGCTGCTGGATAAAAAATACTTATAAATCTTTTTACTATTAATTTGTATATTTGCTTATGCAAATCTGGTAATTTATCGTAATTTTCATATCCTTGACCTGTTGGAATTATTGCATAATGGTCTGTTATTTTACTATCATTTACATACTTTGTTTTTATCAGATCTGTAGAATATTTCTCATTTACCATTTTGTTTATATATCCTTGAACTTCTTCATCCTTATATCCTTTTGCAATTCCGTTTAAGTTTTTAGAAATAACCTTTACAACAGCTGTAGATAGCACTCTACTATCAGTTCTTGGATATGTAACTAATTTTTTTTCGTATAAATTTTGTATAATTTCTAGAGTTTCATCAGGCTTAATCTTAAACTTTTTAGTACATTCATTTTGTATTTCTGCCAAATTAAATAATAAAGGAGCATTTTCTTTTTGTTTTGTTTTCTTAACTTCAACTACTTTAGCTTTTTTATTCATTAAAGATTCTGTAAAATCTTTTGCAGTATCTTCTTTTTTAAATCCAGTTTCATTATATAGCTTATTTGAATTGTATACTTTAGACTTTTCATTAACCTTCCATTCAGCCTTAAAAGAACTTTCTGCATCTCCAAATTCTGTAAGGATTTTGTAATAAGGAACTTTAACGAAATTTTTTATTTCTCTTTCTCTTTCAACAACCATTCCTAAAACACAAGTCATAACTCGTCCAACTGAAATAGAAATTTTTTCTTCGTTTATTTCTTTTGCTACTCTTCTTCCAAAAATTATAGATAATAATCTTGAAAAATTTATTCCTATTAAGTAATCTTCTTTTGCTCTTAAAAATGCAGAATCGGATAAACTGTTGTATTCATTTGAATCTTTAGCTTCTCTTATACCTCTTAAAATTTCTTCCTCTGTTTGTGAATCTATCCAAACCCTTTTCATTTTTGCATTTGGATTAGGATTTGCCATCATAAAAACTAGTCTTTGTATGTATTCTCCTTCACGTCCAGAGTCACCTGCATTATATATTTCTTCAACATCTTCTCTTTGCAATAAACTTTTTACTATTTCAAATTGATTTTGTACTGCTGGTATAATTTCATATTTATATTCTTCTGGCATAAATGGTAATGTATCTAGTCTCCAAAACTTTAATTTCTCATCATATGCTTCTGGATATGACATCGTAACCAAATGACCAACACACCATGTTATAATCCATTCATTAGATTCCAAATATCCATTTTTTCTCACAGCATTTTGTTTTAAAGCTTTCGAAAATTCCATTGCTACAGAAGGTTTTTCTGTAATTAGTAATTTTTTAGACATTTCTTTCTTCCTTTGATTTTTTTCATTTATTATTTATATCATATTTCTACAAAAAAAACACCCCACAAATATATTTTTTTATATTTGTGAAATGTTTATTTTTGTTATTTATCAATCAACGTATTCCTTATCGCATGGTTTGACTTTAAATTAAGCCCTAATAACTGTAGCTGAACCATTATATTATTTATATCTGTATTTGGTATTCCTAATTTACCCAATTCCATTCTTGAATAATGGCAAAGTTCATATATATTATTTATATTATTTTGTTTTAACTGATTTGCTAATTTTGAATTGATTTTTAGTGTTGCAACATCTTTATATAAATCCATTTTATCACCACTTTTACTTATATTACTATTATTATTTCTTATTCTTATTTTTTTATAACATTAAACTTATTTTTTGCAAATTCTACTGAAGCAACTGTAACGAAGCTCTCACCTTTTGATCTTTTTACCATTGGTTCGTGCCCTGCAGTTAACTGTCTACTTCTTTTTGAAATAACCTCGACTATTTCATAATTATTCAAATCACCTTGTAAAACTTTGTTAATTAAATTTCGTTCTATCATTTTTATCTCCTTTTCTTTTAGCTTTTTAGCCGTATTTTTGTGCAAAAAAATACAGCCTTTTTATAGCTGGACTTACGCCATAAAGAAAGACTACACGCTACGTATATGAGTAATTATACCACATTTTTTTCTTTTTATGTAAGAGAAATTTTTTAAATTTTTATTTATATTCAAAGAGAGCCTCTAGCGAGGCTCCCTTCTTTTTTTACATTACCTTTTTTGCAAATTCAACAAAATGCCCATGAACACAATCACAAAGATCTGTTACATTATGGTCAAACTTACGCCTTAAAATCACTTCAGTAAAATACGGATCGCGACTTCCGCTAAGCAAATTTCGATAACATTCACTTTCGGCAGAGATATAATCCGCTTCTTTAATCTTTTTCTTGTATGCTGCATTAATTTCATCTTCCAACATTACTTCTCTTAAAGATTTTTCTAAATATTTGGGTATAACTGCATAAACATTTTCTTCAAGCATTTTTAGTTCATACTCTTCTGTTGCTTTTCGAAATCCTTCAATCCTATCTTTTACAGGTGAAGGAATGTCTCTTGTCCATGTTTCTGCTATATCATGAAATATTCCGATAAAAAACATCTTGCTTGCATATTGCTCGTCGAAATTACTATCATCAAGAGCAAAAAGATATGCAAAAATTGCAGTGTCAAACAGATGTCCTAAAACAGAACACTCCACATTATAGCATGATGTCGCCCAACGGTTTTGATTGCGTAATGTAGAAATTTTCTGCAAAAGCCTAAATACATGAGAATCTGTATCAGAAAATTCTTTAACGCCAGGTAAACTTCTGTATTTATCAAGATCCCTTTCAATCTCTTGAACCCTTGCATAATCTTTAAAATCCATGAACATAAAATTCTTATTTTGCTCCAAAAATTCGATATATGTGGCAATTTTTGTTGCAGCACGATAAATCTTTTTCTCGTACTCACCAATTCCATTTAAAATAAAATCTGAGAATTCATGGTTTGTTTTTTCCAAAATAATTTGCGCAATTTCTTCATCAAATCGTTTTCTGCTAACTGAACCTAATTTGCATATTTCATCAATCTTATGCTCAGGAGTATCATAGAAAAGATATACTTTTGCAAATGCTCTGCTCAATGCAATTTTAGGAAAAGCTTCGTATGATATTTTTTTACCTGCATTCTCTGAAGCACATGCAAGTACATATGCAATGATACAATTTAATGCTTGCTTGGATAATTCATTGTACTTTTGCTGTGATGTGAAGTCCGCCCATCGCCGTAGATTATTTAGCTTTGTAAAGACCTCATTTGTTGCTATTACATTGTCTATGGTAATACTATTCATATCCATTTCCTCCCTTAAAATTATTTGTCTCCAGTCAAAACTAAAGCTGTCTCGAAAGAAAGACATCAAAATGAATATTGTTGTTATTTTATCATATAAATTAACATAACTCAAGTTTTTTCTTTAGATTGAATTATTAAAAATTTTTTCTATTCGAATATATTCTGTGATATAATATTTTCATGGAAAATTCAGAAAGATATAATCATTTAAATAAATATTTGAAAAATAAATTTGGAGAGAGAACTTTAAAAATTTGCGTTGATGGAAATTTTACATGTCCTAATAGAGATGGAACATTAGGTAAAGGTGGTTGCATTTTTTGTAGCGAACAAGGTTCTGGTGAGCATTTGAAAAATAAACTAAAAATTTCTGAACAAGTAACCTCATTTTTAAATAGTTATAGAGGTGAAAGAGCAAATAAATTTATTGTATATTTTCAAAACTTTTCTAATACTTATGATACTATAGAAAATCTAAAACAAAAATATAATTCTTCTTTAATAGATAACCGAATTGTTGGACTTTCTGTTGCAACAAGACCTGATTGTATTAATGAGGAGATTGTAAAATTATTAGCAACATATAAAGAAAAATATTATGTTTGTGTAGAACTAGGCTTGCAAACTTCTAATAATACTACTGGAAAAATAATTAATAGAGGTTACACTTCTGAAGATTTTAATACTGCTGTTAAACTATTAAATGAATATAATATAGATGTAGTAACACATATAATGGTAGGTTTACCAGGTGAAACAAGAAAAGATTTGGAAAATACTATTGAATTTTTGAATAAACATGATTTACAAGGATTAAAAATACATTCAACTTATGTTGTTAAAAACACTGTTTTAGAAAAAATGTATTTAAGTGGAAACTACATTCCGATTACTCTTGAGGCTTATCTAGAAGATTTAGTGTATATAATAACTCATATTAACCCAGATATTATAATTCATAGAATTTCTGGAGATGCTCCTAAGGAATCATTAGTAGCTCCAAGCTGGAATACTCATAAAAAATTAGTTTTAAATGGGTTAGATAAAATTTTAAGAGAAAAAAATTTAAAACAAGGTATGAATTATGAAAAAAATATTATAAATTAAGGAGGAAATGTTATGAATAAAAAAATATTTATTACTGTTATACTGTTTTTTACAATATGTATAATTTCAACTCAAGTTCAGGCTATGCAAATATTTGTAAAAACACTTACTGGAAAAACTATTACACTTGAAGTAGAACCTAATGATAGTATTGATGCTATAAAAGCAAAAATTCAAGAAAAAGAGGATATTCCTCCAGACCAACAAAGATTGATATTTGCCGGTAAGCAACTTGAAGAGGGAAAAACTTTATCAGATTATAACATTCAAAAAGAATCAATTTTGCATTTAGTTTTACGTTTGCGCAGTTCAAAATCTATAACAATAGCCGAAACTACAAATGGTAAAGTTACAGCTAGTCATACATCAGCAGCTAAAGATGAAAAAATAACATTAACAGTTGAACCAGATTCAGGATATATTTTAGAAAGTCTGGTAGCCTATAACTCAACAGATGAAAGTATTAAAGTAGAGATAGAAAACAATTCCTTCACAATGCCTGATTATGATGTAACTATAAAAGCAACATTTATACAAAAGCAAGTGGACTTTCTAGAAAATGAACCAGTTCAAGAACCAAATGTTAAAGATACTACTCCCAAAACAGGAAATAATAATTTGCAATTAAGTAATGAATTTTATATTGTTGTTTTAGTTGCAGTTGTTTTAGGATTTGTTAGTATTAGAGTTTGTAAGAGATAAATAAAAAGCACCTATTAAACTATTTCTAGTTTAATAGGTGCTTTTTTTGTGTATTTCAAAAAGTAAAACACAGCTTTTGCAACTTTATGTAAAATATGGTATAATATATATAGTTGTTAAAAAAAAGAAGGTGATTGTTATGGGAAGTACAAATAATAAAGTAATTGTTGATAAATCTGTAGATATACTAACAACTTTATATCAAAGACTTCTTCAAAAACATGGTTTAAAAGCATCTATTGATTTTTCTGGATTGTCGGAACAAATTATGAACGCTTTAAATAGTGGCTCTACAGCTCAAATTCAATCTGTAATAAATAGCTTTATTGATGATAAAATTCGTACTTTTGATTTAAAAGCTGGTGAAAAAGCTTTGAAATCAGCTCAATCACATAGACATAGAGCAGTTATGAATGATTTAATAGGTTTTAGCAAAACCTATAATAAAGCCTGTGCTGAAGCTATCTCTAATAATGTTACTCTGGAAAATACCAATTCTCAAGACAATAAACAACAACCTTCATTTAAAGAATCCATAGCTAATTTTTCATCTTCACAACCACCTCCTGAGCAATCTGTTTCTATGGAAGAAGCTTTACGAAGAAATGCTCAAGCATTATATGAAAGAACAGGTAAAGTTCCTAATGGATACACATTGCAAAATGGTCAAGTAATAAAAGATAAAAGTGCCGAAAACACATCTAAACCGGAGCAAAAACTTCAAGAAAGTTCATTAGATGAAGAAGGACCAAATAGATAAAAAATTCCCATACATGTGGGAATTTTTTATCTGTTTTATAAATTATAGTCCTCTACTCTAAACTCATCATTTATATTCATTACATTTTTTAAATAAAATACATTTGGATTTTCATATTCTTTAAAAATATCTTGTATATCATTATCCTTAAATAGATATCTTTTTATAAAATCGTAACAAATGGTTTCAAAATCTTTATTATCAGGATATCTTATTTTCTTACTATTTTCACCATCATATGAATATGTTAATTCGATTATTGGATAATCCTCTAAATAAAAACATTCATGATCTTCCTTTATTTCTTCAAAGTTTATTTTATTTAACAACATAGCAAAATCTTCAACTTTTGGATATATAATTGATTCAAAAGATTTTGAGAAATCTTTATTCCCTAGTGAAAAGTATATTTCAAATACTTTTATATCCTCTTCTTCCCTATACTTAAAAAAATCAATATGTAAATCAAAATCAAACCACATTCCACCTGCACTTGAATAAGAAAATTCTTTTATTTTCTTTTTTTCATTTTCCATAAAAACATACCTCCTTAATTCATAATTTCTTCTATAAAATCTCTTTTAATATCTTACTTTTAATATATCACTATTATTTATTATTAAAGTGCTATACAAAAACAATACATCACTATTGTTTAAATCAATTTTTTCTTCTACTAGTTCGAAGTCTATATATCTTAAATCAATTACTATTATATTATTATAATATGGTATAAACAATGGCACTATACTACTTGCAAATGAATCTCTAAAAATTATTAGTGTAGAATTATTATTTAAATTTTTATTAGTAATTTCTATATAACTACTTGGTCCAGATAAAAAAACATCATATGAATCTACAGCATTTAGCTTCTCTTCATCATATACTTTTTTATATCCATATTCTAAGTGCTTAACTTCTACATTTTCAAAACTGTTTGAATATAAATACTTTAATTTATCTGGCTCAATTTTTAATCCAGCTTTAGAATATGATGCACCATAAAAATTATTATATTCTTGTTCTATATAATTCTCATATCTATACTCTTTACCTAAATTTTCTATTAATATTTTTGTAACATCATGTAAATTTTCTTGTTTCCAGTGTATGTCTGTTCTATAGTAATCTTCTATATCTAAATCACTTGTTATATCTATATATTTTGCATTTACATTGTTATTAACTAATTCATACATTTTATTATAATCTAATTTTAAATAATTATTTTCATCTAGAAAGTAAGCTTTATCGGGAATTATTGAATAATAACTTCTATCTTTTTCTTTACATTTGCTTATTATATAATTTGTTTTCTCTGCAAATTTTAAAACCTTTTCTGTATTTAATGGATAATTTTTTTCATATATACTATCTTCAATAACATATACATCTTTATTATCTATTTTATTTAGAACTTTTCTATTAATAATTGAATTCAAATTTATAAATTCATTTCTAAATGCAAATTGGTCTAACAAGTATGAATCTAAATTTTCTGTAAAATTTTTATCAAATTTAGGAAAACTTTCTAACTTTCTTCTCTCAAAAATAGAAACTTCCTTATCTTGAAAAATTATTCCCATAAATCCAAATCCAAATATAATTGTTATAAATAAAATTGTTATTATTTTATTTTTCATTTCATTACCTCAAAATCTAAAATATATAAATGGATTAAATGAATTTGATATTAGAGATGATGTGCATATTAAAAGTAAACAAATATATCCACTTACTTCTATAAAACTAAATATATTTTTAAATCTTTTATGTATAGATAGTTTTTCGACTATATTTTTTATTAATGGAGTTGAACATATTATTGCCAATAGTATAATTATAATATAGTTTTTCAAATAGTATATAGTTTCAAAATTTATAAATTCTAAATTTCCAAATCCTAACATGTTCTTGAAAAATATGCCTATCTCCGATAATTTCTCTATATTGAAAATTACAAAACTACATATTACAACTATTAGTGTGTATGCATGTGATATTATTCCATTTTTTAAATATTTTTTTAAGAAAAGTTTTTCTATTATTAAAAATACAAAGAAATATAATCCCCATAAAATAAAATTCCAGTTAGCTCCATGCCAAAATCCTGTTAAAGACCACACAATTAAAATATTTAGTATTTGTCTTAAAATTCCTTTTCTATTTCCTCCCAAAGGTATATACACATAGTCTCTAAAAAAACTAGATAAAGAGATATGCCATCTTCTCCAAAAATCTGTAATGCTATTGGCTATAAGTGGGTAATTAAAGTTTTCTTTAAATTTAAATCCAAAGAATAAGCCCATGCCTATTGCCATATCACTATAACCTGAGAAATCAAAATAAATTTGCAAAGTATATCCTATAGCTTGAAGTATATATAATAAAACTGTTTTTTCTTGAGCTTGTCCTAGAATAGCACAAAATTCTCCAATTGTATTTGCTATTATAACTTTTTTTGAAAGTCCAATTATAAATCGTTTTACACCTTGTGCAAAATTATCAAATGATTCTGTTCTATTTGCTAGTTGCTCATTTACATCTTTATATCTTACAATTGGTCCTGCTATAAGTTGAGGAAAAAATGTTATGTATGTAGCATATTGCAATATATTTTTTTGTGCTTTAACTTCTTTTCTATATACATCTATCAAATAACTTATATTTTGAAAAGTAAAAAAACTTATTCCTAGTGGTAAAATTATAGATAGATATTTTGAATCAATATTTAGTACTTTACTAAAATTTTCTATGAAAAAATTAGTATATTTATAATATCCAATTAAACATATATTAAAAATTATTCCTAGACTCAAAAAAAGTTTTCTATTATCTTTACTTTTATCTATTAATAAACCAAAAAAGTAGTTTAATATGCAAGCTATTATTAATAATGGACTTCTTTCTCCATAAAAATAAAATATTAAACTACTTATTAATAATATTATATTCCTATATTTTTTTGGTGTTACAAAATATAGGAATATTGTTATTGGTAAAAAATAATATATAAATGTTATACTTGAAAAAAGCATTTTATAAATTATCGAAATTAGCTTCTAATTTTGGAGCTAATTCTTCATTGCTCATAATTAGTATAACTAAATTTCCTTTGCTTTTTACAACAACATTGCTTGCTTCAACACAAATCCATTTTCTTGGATTTACATTGTTTTTTATTTCTTCAACAGCTTCAATTGCTTGTTTAGAATCATTTACTCTAACTAAAACAACAGAATGTGCAATTGAGCCTACCATAGATTCATTAGCTAAAGCTTCTGTATATTCAACATTTGATGTTCCAATAAATGATTCAACATTTTCATCTGTTATTTCCATATTAGAAAGTCCCATTGGAAGATTATTTTCGTCTATTCCTTCATAAAGTTTTGTCATTATCCCTTCTAAGTCGCCCTCTACATTTTTTCCTGTACCTGCAAAAATTTTAATGCATCCTACTGTAGCCAAAGTTATAATGCATCCTATTACAGCAATAATTGCTAATACTATCGCAACTATCAAAATAATTTTCTTTGACATTTTTAATTTCTCCTTTTATTTTTTTTTATATTTATAAAAAGATTTTTTATTTTTTTAAATATAGTTTCCTTTTGCTTTACAATTTCTAATGATTTATTTTCTTGAATAAAATCCTTTCTGAATAATTCTTCTTCTGTTTTTACTTTATCCAGTCCATTTATTTTCTTAAGCTTTTCTTCATTCTCTCTATATTGTTTTAATAATTTTTGTTTATGCTCTTCATCAATTGTCCAGTATTTTAAATTTATTAATGCTAAGATATTTAATGCTTTTTTACTTAAAGTTTGCTCCTTTAAACCTATATAAGAATCTATATGTTTTTTATAGTTATTACTCGAATTAGATTTTAAATATTCAATTAATTTTTTTGGAATTTTATCAACATATTTCTGCTCCATATTACTTAAAACGTCTAATACTTCTGAATATGCATAACTATTATCCATCATATCCAATTTCTCCTTCAAATGCTTCTCTTCTTTTATCATCATTTGACAATTCACTTAGCATATTTTCTATATCTGAAATTGTTGTACTACTTACAATTTCTTCTATTTCTTCTGGTGTTATACCATGAGATTGTAATTCTAAAATTTCTCTTTGAGATTCTCTAATTAATACTTCTGCATCATTCTTTCCTTTTTCATATCCGCATTTCCTCAAACACTTTATATCTCGATAATCGAGCTTCTAACTGTTTATGCAATATTTCAATTTTATTAAAGTTATATTCCACTTCACCATTATTACTATATTCTTCATTCTCCTCATTAATATATGTATATTGATTTTCTCCTAAATAAGTTAGTATACATCCATTATCATCAATAAATAATATAGCATTTTCGGGAATCGTAGTATATCTATCCAATATTTGTGTTCTTTCCTCATCTGAGGATATTATTCTAAACTCTGAAAATTGGCAACTAATACTGGCTGTTGAATATGTATCTAAATATTTTGTATCTATTCCATCACTTTCATACAAATTATATGTTATTCCACTTAATTTTTTAAAATTAATAAATTCAATAGATAACTTTCCTATATCATAATTTCTTTCTATAATTTTATCTGCCAATCCCCAAACCAAATCTTCAAAAAGATAATCTTTATTTTCAATTTCATACCCAAAAAAATCATTTACTATTTGATCTTTATAAAATTGTGAAAATCTATTGTCTGATATAAAATCATATAAATCTACATTATTATTTAACTTTATAAGTCTTTCTTGAGGATTAAGTTTAAAAAAATCCATCATATAGAATCTTTCAGAAATAATTTTTCTAAAATCTTCGCTAGCACCAGATAAAATCTCTTCTCTGCTCATACCTTTTGAAATTAATTCATCTATTTTTTCCCATACTACTTCATAACTATTATAATCTTCATCTGCTGCTAACTGTTTAGCATATTCATTATTTTTTCTATAAATTTCTTCAACTTCATTTATTGTTTCCACTTCATTTTTTCTTAAGACTGTCAAAAATGTTTTGATTATATGTTCTTTAGCAGATACGCAATGTTCTGTTTGATCTTTCTTATGTCCAAAAATTGCTTCTATTAACCTCGATTCACTAGTTTCTCCTCTTGCATTGTGTATATCTTTTTCATATTTCCATATTACATCAAAATTATCTAAAAAAACTTGTAACTCAATTTCTTCATCATCAATTAGTCCGGCTTCTTTCATAATATCAAATAATTTTTCAGGTTCATTAAATCCTGCATTTAAAAATTTTTCCATTCCAATCAAATTAGCTAAGTTTGCTATTTGCTCTGTTAAAATCGGATATGCATTATCAGAACCTCGAGAATAATATTTAGCATTTCTTATTTGGGTAACAAGCTGAGTAAAACCTTCTGTTACACCTTTACAAGTAACTATAAGTTCCTCATAATCATCGGATGTATATGATTTAGAAAATCCTGTATATTTTTCTCTAGCAGTAATACAATGAATCATTTCGTGAAAAATTACATCTTTTAACTCTTCTTCGTCTATAATTTTATTTGATAAAACAATTTTTTTTTCTTTATTGTAGTAAAGCCCTTTTGCACCTTTTATTTCTTTAAATACAAAACTTTGATTTAGGTTTTCTTTTATTCTTTTTATTACTTCTTCTCTATTTACATATTTGCCAAACAAATCATCAAATTCTTCAATGAAATTATTAATATATTTTAATGTAATCTCATCAAAATTTTTATCTTTAAATACTTCTGCAATATTTTCCATACATTATTTCCCTTATTCTATAATATAATTTTTTTCGATAGCAATTTTCAAATCATCTTTGTTACTTATTTCTTTTAAACTTCCCTTATCAACTTCAAAAAATTTTATTTTTTGAAGCTCTTCATTTCTATATTCTATATATGTTTTTCTATTGCCTTGTATCTTTTTCATTTTTATATATTCTTTGCCTTCAAAAATTATTTTATTTTCTATCATAACTTTCTCCATTCATACTATAAACTCATTCTAGCATAAAACTATTTTTTACTCAATGAAAATGAAAAATAATTTTATCAAATAAAAAAAGAGCTAGGACAGTAAGCTCATTTTTTTATTTTTTTATATTTCACTTATTATTGCTCCACAGTCTTTGCATACTATATCTGGGTCTTGCTCATCTGCAAACTCTGTTATTAAAGCACCTGTTAAATGTAATCCTCCACATATTGGGCAAACAGCCATTTTATATCCTTTAGGTAATGGTACACATCTACTAATTTTTAAATTAATATTTTCCATTTAATTACCTCCTTGATTTATGTTAAATACATTATAAACCCATATTCGAATTATGTAAAATACAAAAAAGTTATAGTGTCATAACTTTTAGTTATATCACTATAACTTGATTTTTAATTGTTATATATTTTTATTGTATTAATGATAAAATCTTTGTTTTTACTGCTTTGGCACATGCAATATTAAAATCAATTATTAGAAAATTATTTCCATTTTCGTCAACTTTGACATTCAATCTATTTATATCTAATGGAAATATATCTGTTCCATCATTATAAAAAACTATTCCTCCTGCTTTTTCTACTATATATGCACTTTGCTCTACATCCCATAAATTAGCATTTCTCCTTGTAAATATTCTATTTAAATCATCAGCAACTACTAAAGCATAATTTGCAAGTGTAGAGTGCCCTTCATAAGCTCTAATTTTTTCTCTTCTAACACAACAACTACTAATCCTTTCTTCTGTTTCATCTAGCTCAGTATCTCTATGTATATGATTTATACATAGCAACTCTGATAATCTATTTTTTTCTGTTACTAATATTTTTCTTCCATTTAATTTAGCACCATCTTCTGTATCTATTGCTTCAAATAATAATCCTTTTTCTCCATTAAATTCATATTCTGGCAAATATACTAAGCTTAATACTGGATTTAAATTATCTAGCAATCCAATTCCCACACAATACTCATTATTCCCTGGTGTTCTAAAAGCTTTTGTTCCATCAATCGGATCAACTACCCAAATATATTTAGTTGTTTTCATTTTTTTAAATACTTCTTGACTAAAATCTTCTTCGTTTATTACTATTGAATTTGGTAACAACTCTGGTAATATTTTAGAAAATAAATTTCCTATTTTTACATCAGCTATTGTTGCAGAATCTCCATTTCCTTTTTCTTCAATAACTATCATATTTTCATTTCTAACTGAAATAATAATGTCTTTAACTTCGGTTAGTAAAATTTCCTTTATCTTATCTCTCAAATTTTCTAACATAACTATTTTTCCTATCTTTCTTCAATATTTTTTTCGTCCAAGTTTACTCCTAACTCTATCAATTTTCTTCTTGTATCATTAGCATTCACAAAAGCAATTGTTGCCATTCCAAGTTTGTCCGCTTCTTCTAATAATTTTGGTTTATCATCAATATATACACAATTTTCTGCTGGATTTGATGACTCTTCTAAAGCATATTGATATATTTTTGGATTTGGCTTACGAACTCCTGCTATATGTGAAAATACACCAGATTTAAAGTATTGTAGGAAATGGTATTTTTCTTCTATGTAATCTATTCTTTCTTGAACATTATCTGATAAATATAAAATTTCGTATCCCTTTTCTTTTAACTCCTTAATTATCTCTACAGTCCCCTCAATTGGAACATATCCTTTTAACCATATTTCTGCCAATTCTTCCATTGGTGCATCTATTCCTAATTCTTCTTTAAATCGTTTCCAAAATTCAGAATGAGTTATTTGATTTTCTCTATAAGCTGTTCCAATTTTTCCTCTAAACACATTTGCTACTACATTTGAATCCACATTCCATCTTTTACTTATAACATCTATAGCTATTGATGTTCCATCTGTAAAATAAACTCCTCCCAAATCAAAAATAACTGTTTTTATTTCTTTTTTATTCATTATATTTTCTCCTTTCACTTTGAGTTTCTTATAATATTATTGTATCGTTATTTAAGTTTCAAAGTAAAATACATAAAATTTATGCTGATATAACTCAAAGTTATATCGGCATTTCATTTTCTATCAATTTTATTAAAATAGCTAACTCTTTAAATTTATTTTCTTTATTTATATAAATTCCAAATTCTATTGGCTTTATCTTAAATGTAGTTTTCAATTCACTAATTTCCTTTTCTCTTAATTCTTTTTCTGTGTATTCCTTTGTTACTAATCCTATTCCATTTGTATTTTTTATAATCTCTAACATAGCATTATATGATATGTTTTTAACATTACTAAACTCACTCTCATTAGAACCTATTGAGTCAAAAAAATTTATTGTTGTAATTGAAGTTTTTCTTGGCATATAGAATATTTTTTCTTTTAACTCATTCTCATCTATTTCTTTATTTAATAAATCAGAAGTGTTATTTACTACTAAAATGTCTTGCATTTTTCCTAATTTTATAAATTCTATTTTTTTGTTTGTATAGCTATTTACTTTTTTGCTTATTACAATATCTAACTCTTGTTTTTCTAATTTTGATAACATTTCTTCTGAATTATTATTAGTAATATTTATTTTTACACTTTCATTTGTCTCATAATACTTTGATAATGGTTTACTAAAAAGTTTATTTAACATAGTTGCATGAATTCCTAGTTCAATATCTTTATTTCCTCCGTATTTTTTATAAATATTTTCTAATATTGTTATAGGACTTGTTATTTCTTCAAAAATATTTTTTCCTACTTCTGTTAATTTTAGCCCTTTGTTAGTTCTCTCAAAAAGCTTTACTTTCAAAGCCTCTTCTAAATTTTTTATATGTTTTGTAACTGCTGGTTGGGATATGTTCAATCTCTTGCTAGCATTTGTAATATTTTCTTCTTCTGCTACTATTTTAAATATTTTATATAATTCTAAATCTACCATCTATTTTCCTCCTCAGTAATAACTAAAAGTTATCACTGAGGATATTATAACATAATATAAATAAAAAGAACAAGAGGCAAATATCTCTTGTTCTCCTTTTAATAATTCTAGTAAAAATTATTTTCTGCCTAATGAAAAAACTTTTTTAACTTTTTAAATATTTTTTTAATAAAATTATTTTCTTGTTTAACCATCTGTGTGTGGTGTTCTTCTGGTTTTAGTAAATCTTTTTTCTTAAATACATCCACATCATATTTATCTCTTTTTAGTTGCTCTTCTTGTTTTCTATAAGATCTTTCTAAGTTTAAAATAACATCCTTTTCTTCATCTGTCGCTAGGTAATCAGTATATATTGCACTTAGAATATCTTTAGCATCTTCTTGTAACTCTTCATTTTCAATATCAAATTCATATTCATTGTCCATTTTTTCTTGTAAATTTAATAATATTTTTTCTGGAACACTTGAATCACCTATTGTTTTTAAAACATCATATACTTGTTTATAAACAATTCCTTTATTGTACATTCTTAGTTCCATCCTTTCCCTCTTCCACTACTTTTTCTAATTCTGATAGAGCTTTTCTTCCCTTAGCATTTCTTTTTGGATCTACAGATTGTCTAACAACTTTTTTTGCTTTTTCTTTTAAAAGTCTTTCTTTTTTTAAATCAGCTAATGTTTGTTCATCTACTTCATATTTTAATTCATCTCGAATAGAATTTAGCTTTTCTGTAGCTTCTTTATCATCTACAAGTTGCGAAAAAGTCATACCTTTTCTTTTCGACATTATTAAATTTATGAATAATCCTGCAATTTGACTTTCATTTAGTCCCATATCTGAAATATTATTATATAACTTAAACATACTTATTTTTCTTGATACATTCCAACAACTATTTTCTAATAACATTTCTAATATTAATCTTTCTTCTTCTAAACTTAAAAGTCTTCCTAGTGTTTTTTCAAAATCACAATCTTCAAAAATTTTTTTAGCAACAAATAAATTCTCTAAGCTTTTTTCATTCTTGTTTCCTTTAGTTATAAATTCCGGATTGATTCCTAATGTTTGATAAAATTCATATACTTTTTCAACTTCAACTTTTCTATTCATTTTGCTTCTTATAATTTCTTCTCTAAGTGTTTTTTCTGTTATTGTATCGCCTATATCGTCTATATAATCCTCTATTTTTTTTGCAGTAGGTTTAGAAACTACAATTTGTCCATAATACATTGATTGGTCATTTATCTTACTAGTATCAATTCTTTCAAAACCTATAAATAGCATAACTCCTAAAGGATCTTTTCCTTTTAAATCTAAGTTTCTAACTATATCAAATGTGGAATCTAATCTATTATGAGCTTTTGCTTCTGAAAAAACTCCTATATTTGCTAATTTTTCTATAACAGCAACCTTCTCTTCTGCAGTTAGTTCTCTTCCTAATCTTTCTTTGAAATTATACTCTTGCATTATTCTTTCTATAAAATAGAAAACTTTATAGTATCTTCTTTCTTCAGAACCTTCATCAAGAAAATCATCTCTAACACCTAATTTTCTCATTCTTTCATAAACTTTTTTACCATTCGGATCATTTTCCATTTCTACTTCTAGTTTTGCTTTTTTTAAACATTCTTCATCAATTATATAATCAGAATCTGACGTATTTTTAAAAAATAAATCTATATTTTTTTTGTTAGAAAAAAAAGTTGTATAACTTAAGCCTTTTACTTTTGAACTGTATAATGCTAATTTCGTTATATATCCACATATTTTTTCGCTGTCAACTCCCTTTTCAATCATATAATTAATTGCATTCCCTATATAGACTTCCATATTTGTATTCATTATCACTGGCATTAAAAGTCTTTCAACTAAAAATGCTTTTTCTGATTCTTCTATAGGTCTTCCTAAATATTTATCCCAATTATAATCATCAACAATTTTATTAATCCAATATACATTTCTTTTTTTCTTTTGATTTTGATTTCCCTCTTCAAAAAAGTCTTTTTTTACACCTATACGTTTTAATTCTTCAATGTAATTATCTTCATCTATTAACACTTCATTTGTTTTTTTTCTTAGAATTATATCAGTTACTTTAGTATTTAATTTATCATAATTTCCTTGTAAAACTTTTTTCATTTCATCTTGGCTATCACCTTGAGAATAATTAAATCCATTAACACCCGAATATCCTAATGCTGCATTTACAAGTACTTCCGGAATATTTTCAACTCCTAAATTATTTAATTTTTCATAAATTCCCTGTATAGTTGTTCCATCTAATTTTCGCCCTAATAAGCTCTCAAGTATTATTTTTCTTTCCATTGGTTCTAAACTTCTTGATAATCTGTCTTCAAAATTTATACTATTAAATAATCCCAAAGTCCAAATTAAATCTTTAGTTAGAGAATTTTCCATTCTTTTTTCATCAACACCTAAATCTAATAGTTGTTGTTTATAAAAATCTCTTTCTTTATTTTCTCTAATTTGTTTTAATATTCTAACTTCTAAAAGGGTCGCTTCATTTATTTCTGTATTCAACTCTTCTTTTTCTAATTGTTGCCAATATTCTTGAGTTGATATTAATTTTTTATATCCTAATCCTGCTTTAGCTCCATTTATGGTTATATTAATTAATAAATTACCGATTTTTTCAACTGGTAGATTAAACCTTTCTCTTATAGTTTCACATGTTGTTACTAGTTTACATGCTCCATCTTTGCTTAAAAATGTTAAATCTAAAATTTGTTCCATCATTGAGACTTTTTCTTCTGTTGATAATTGCCTTGAAAAATCCATATTGTCTACTAGAAATTCTGTCCAATATAGGTTATCTGTTCTTTGAATTTCTATAAACTCAGGATTAAAGCCTAATTTTATTAATCGGTCCTTTATATCTTTTCCATCAGAATCATTTTTAACTTTATGCATAATTTTTGCTTTATCTATATCCCATTTTTCGACTCGTCTATTTTTATAATATTCTAAATTTTGTTTTACAAATTCTTTAGTAATCTCTCTATGTCCTAATAAATTTGAAATTGGATAATTACTATCAATAGAACCTATAACTATAAATCTACAAGCTTCCTCTTGGGATAACCCAGCTAACATTAAGTTTTTATATAAAAAAGGTAACGCTCTTGTTTTTCCTATTCTTTTATAGTCTACTATAGATTCAATAAACATAGCAATTTCTTCTTGTTCTAAGTTTCTTCCAATTTCTTTTTTCCAATCTATACCTTCAACAATTCTTTTTGCCCAGTATAAGTTATGTGATTCTTTATATAATTCACTTTTTTTATCTGTAAACTCCTCTTTCACACCTATTCTTTTTAAAATTTGAGCAATTAGTCTGTCTTTACCTAGCAATAATTCTATATCTATTAAACTTACTATACTATTTATATTTTCTGAATTTTTTCTTATTATCTCTCTAGGATTGTCACTTTTTACTAAATTTGTATAATTAATTTCTCCAAATTGATTATTTATTGCTATATTAATTATAATTCCTGGTATTTCTTCTGGTGTATATCCTTCTTCTTCAAGTGCTTTATATACTCTTTCAAGTCCATTTCCTCTTATTAACTCATGTTTTGGTAATACTATTGCTTTAATTATTTTATTTTTTTCTGATATTCCTAATAATCTTCCAATTCCTGTCCAATCATATAAATCATATATTGCCTCAGTATAATATTTATTAATTTTTGTACTTTGTTTTTGTTCTAATACTCTTTGATTAACAGGCATATCGTCTGGCGAAGTAATTACTCTTTTCATATCTCCTTCAGCCATTTTTTCTAATTCATCATCTGAAAGGTTTTGAATATATTTAACAATTTCTTTTAATTGGTTTATATCTAAATTACTTTCTAAGTATATACTTTCACAAATTCTTATTCCACCTAAATTTTGTTTACGTACTAATTGTGGATTTGGTAAAATACATATTTTTTTCATTTCTTCGAACATTTCATTTGTACCAAACTCCTGCTCCATTTGTGAAATAATCTTAGAAGCATCCTTTCTTGCTCTAGCTAAATTTATAAAAGTTTCTATTTGTTCTTTTGCCTCTACATATGGAATATCACCATCTGTCAAATTATATATTTCTTCTATGGAAAGTCCTTGAATTTCACTATAATTTTCTAGTAGCTCTATAATATTTTCACCTTTTTGATTTTTATCTAATATAGCAGCTATTATTTTATCTACTTCATTTCCGTGTTCTGGCTTCATGTCTTTATATTGTTGTAAAATTGCAATTGCTTGCAAATTTTGTGTAGAAATTCTTACTACATTTTCTCGAGATATTTCTCCGTAATGTATAAATTCTGATGAAGCTATAGCTGTTTTCATAGTCGCAATAACATTATCTAAGGTAGTATATGAATCAGGAATTATTTCTTCTAACATTTCATGTTCTCTTAAAATCTCTAATCTAGCTATTACTTTTAGCAGCTCTAAATTCTGTTCATCACTTAAATATAAAATTTCACTAAGAATACCTCTATCAAAACGTCTTTTTCCATATTCCCCATATTCATTTTCTCTTTTTACTCTGATTATCTCTTCATCATTTTGTTGTACGATTTCTTTAATCTCATCAATTGATTTTGCATTTTGTATTCTTTTTATTAAATCTAATACAAATGGATTTTGTATACCTTCCATCATCATTTCTGTTCTACTAGAAATTTCATCAAACATATAAATTCCTGCATCAAATACATTAATATTATCTTTTCTAGCCTTTATAACTACATATTGTGGGTTCTCATTTGCATAATATGTAAATGTAACATTAGAATTTGCTGAAAGTGAAATACAATTTGTATCCTTCCTTTGACGCATTTTTATATGGTCAAATACTTCTTCTAAAGTATAAGAACTTTCTGTTTCTATTTCATATTTAGGTCTTTCTACCCATTCTTCCCTTTTATCTTCTAGCCTTTGCCTATCTGTTCTTACCTTAGAAATTATAGTTCTACCTTGGTTATCGACTACTGCTTTTCCGTCCACATCTAACACAGTAGTAATATTTTTTGCTAAATCATCTCTATCTCCTGAATTTAATGACCTGAAAAAATAGTAATACTCATCATCTTCAATTATTAAATTACTTTTTAATAAATTACTCATATTTTATTACCTTTTATTTTCTTTTGATTTCTCATAAACTATTCCACTTTAAATATAACATAAGTTATATTTTATTACAAATTATTTTATATAAACAACAATAAATTAAAAATGTGAATATATCCTTCTCACTTTTAAAACTATTGATTTTCTATACTATTCTTTATATAATCTACACAAATTATATTTTTGGAGGTGTTGTATGATTAGACAAGCAAAACCTTTAGATAATTATGCGATTGCAAATATTATTGTTTCAGGTTGGAAAACTGCTTATAAAGGACTAATAAATGATGAGTTTCTAGATAATTTATCTGTTGATATCAAAGCCGAAAATTGGAAAAATATTATTTTATCTCAAAATGAAAATAATCATATCTATATTTATGAAGAAAATAATGAGATTTTAGGAGTTGTACGTTTTGGAAAACCAGATGAAAATTATAATAATTATAATGCAGAAATTCATGTTTTGTATGTTAAACCTGCATTAAAAAGAAAAGGAATTGGAACAAAACTTTTTAATTTTGCAAAAAAATATTTTTTAGAACAAAATACAAATCAAATGATAATATGGTGTTTAAATAATAATATTCCATCAATTAAATTTTATGAAAAAATGGGTGGAACTGTAGTTGATACACGTAAAGCAATTGTAAATAATATTGAACTTGAAGAAGTTGGTATTGCATATACTTTGACTAGATAATACCTTGTGAAAATATATAAACATACTTTCAAACTACAAAAAAGACCACTTCATAAATAGTGGTCTTTATAATATTTAATCTTTATATAATGAAATAAGCACTCCTATGGGGAGTGCTTAACCTAACAATCTGCTAATGAAACATTAAGTTAGGATTTGATAAGGATTAGATACTTTCGTAATACTCTTTGAGAGTGCTTACGATTGCGCCGTCTTCGTTGACACGATAATAAGCTTCAAAGCTGGGAGTGCCGACTGTAAGAATATTGCCGTTAAGCATTCCCTTATACTTTTCACTCACCTCGTCTTCTCCGTAAATGCCATAAACCATTGCAAAACCTTTGCCGGCCTCACAAGATGAAACTCCCCAAGGAGTCTCAATGCAAAGCATGCCGTCTTCAACTTTGACCTGTCCGTCAAATTTGGGTGCTTCAGCAAAGACTTCCGGAATTTCGCCAGTAAACAACTGAGCCTTGTAAGGAACAATTTTTGTCAGGCGATATTTTCCATCGACTTCTTCGAGAATTCCCGAATCAAGCTGTGACTGTGCATTTGATTTGCACCAGAGGTTGTAACCGTTGGGGCAGCGATCGTGAACGATTTTTTCCCAAGCAATGTATGAACCGAAGGGAATATATTCGCCTCCTGCATACTCGCATGAGTCAACTGTTACGCCGCTTTCTTCGATGGTTATTGCCTTCTGAACATCTTCTGGGAATCTTTTGACGTCTGCTGCGTCATTAACCCTTACAATGTTGAGAAAACTGGGTTTCTTGCCTACGAATACGATTGCTGATGTCTGTGTTGTCATGATGATTACCTCTTTCAAATAATTTTTTTAGTATGTGGTATATTGACCAATACATATTTATTATACCACATTATGTTAAATTTGTCCAATTTCGTATTATTTTTTTCTGTTTTCCAAATATTCCAATAGCATTTTTATTGCTTTTGCTCTATGTGAATATTCCTCTTTAAACTCAGCTGGCATACTTGCTGTTGTTTTACCATTTGAATCTTCTGAAATGAATATTGGATCATACCCAAATCCATTTTCTCCTTCTTCCTGTAGTGATATTTCACCATTCCAAATACCTTTAAACAAATGCTTTTCTCCAGTTTCATCAATATAGCAAATGCAACATATAAATCTTGCTTTTCTGTTTGTAATTCCTTCTAAATCTTTTAATATTTGTTTTCTTAAATCTTCATCCCTTGTTAATCCTTTATATCTTGCAGAATATATACCTGGCTGATTATTTAAACTTTCAACTTCTAAACCACTATCGTCAGACAATACACATGAATGTGTTTTATCATATATAGCTTGTGCTTTTAATGTAGCATTTTCTTCAAAAGTAGTCCCTGTTTCTTCTACTTCTATATTAATATTTTTTTCGCTTTGAGAAAAAACATTAAAACCTAGTCCACCTAATATATTTCTAAACTCATTTATTTTTCCTTTATTATTACTTGCAATTATTAAATCCATTTTATTCCTTTCTAAAAATATTCTTTACTTGTATTTTATTAAAATTTATGCTATTCTCTATATACTATAAAACATTAGGAGGTTCATCATGAACAGACAACAGAGACGACATCCCAGTCATCCGGCATTACCCTTGATCAAACCGTCGAACGAAAAAGTTCAGCCTCTTCCGCCTAAAAAAAGTGGCGGAAAACCTGACTCCAAACGAACCATCATTACATCAAAAAAAGGCAAGAAGGGGGAATAACCCTCCGCAGCCCTACCCTGGTAGGGCTGTTTTTTCTTATTTATTCTTTTCTTTTGCTCTTTTATCATTTATTATTTCCATCTCTTTTGGTGTAATAAGTGTTACATTATTTTCTTTTGCCCAACTAACACATCCTTTTAACACTAAATTTAGAAATGGTCTTGGAACTTTTACTAACATTTCACATGCTTCATCTGTAAACTTAACTTCTGGATCAATTCTTCCTGCAGCATATTTTACAGAATCAAGACCTACACCCTTATTTTTTGGAATTGGCATAGCTATTGGTCTTTTAAATTTTGTGTACCAGAAATTTTTAGAATCTCTATAGCCATAATCAACTGGAACATTTGGAAATCCACCGCTATTTACTCCATTTATTATTGTGTTATAATATTTTTCTTTCATTAATATGTTGTCAATTTTTAGTATAAAATGAGCTCCAAATTCAGATGTAATTCCGTTAAAATTATGATATGGTCCCTTGTATTCTTCTTGAACTTTATCATTTTCTGCACCGTCTAATTCTTTTACCCATGTACATTCAAAAACCTGATATGCTTCTTTTACTATTTTAGGATATTTTTCATCTTTATTTTCTCTTGCACGTTTTCCATCAACCAAAGTATATGAACAGTTCTTCATTTTTTCTTCTGGAGTATCTCCTGGAAATCCTAATCTAACAGTTTCTTTAAAATATTTCTTATCATCTGGTAAAAAATTAAGTGCACATTTTCCTGTTTTTAATAAATTTTTACATGTATTTGAACTATTTCTACATTCTAATACCATTGCATAATATTCTTTACCTGCTATATAGTATGGAAAGCACAATGAGTATGAACCTATATTTGTAAAACCGTTTTCATCTATTGTTGATATTTCAATTGTTGGCATTGGAAAAAAGCTTGATGTTTGATAGAAATTATCAACTATTCTCATATCTTTAAATCCGTCCATATTTTCAATTTTCTTTATTTCTGAATCCATATTTATTCCTCCCTAATAAACATATCTTTAGTAATTGCTTCGAAGTGCGGGCGATTAAAATCGCCCCTACAATTTTTCATGAATCACTTTACCAAATAAAAGGTATTATTCTATATTTAACTTTCTTTTTATATTCTGAATATCCATTTAATTCTCTTTCTAGTACTTTTTCCTCATTTTTAATTCTTTTGGCAATTATAAATGGATATACTAAAAAAATTATAAATGAAAAAATAGAACCTAAAACTAGTGGCATTGATAAAAATAGTAAAATAGTTGTTGCATACATTGGATGTCTTACAATTCCATACAAACCTGTATCTACTACTTTTTGATTATCTTGTACTTCAATAGTTCTAGATAAATATTCATTTTCCCTTAATACTTCTGCATATAAAATATATGCTAATATAAATATTATTGATGAAATAATTACTGCAGGTGTAGGAAGCATTATCCAACTAAATCTATAATTTAATCCTGCAATTATAAATCCTGCTAAGAACATTAAACCACTAAAAGCAACTACTTGTTTTTGTTCACTTTCCTTTTCTTTTGCATTTAATCTTTTTCTTAACAAGTCTGGAGATTTTATCATCATAACAATCCCAGCTATAAACATTGGAACAAATAACAATCCCATAAATAACCAACCGTTCCAATAATTTATTGTTTTTGCAGGAATAAATATAAGTAACCCTATTATTACTACTCCTAACAAAAATTTAATTATTGCTTGAAAAAATAATTTTATATTCATAAATAACCTAACCTTTATTTAACAATTTCACCTTTCCAATCTATAATTCCTCCAAATTCAATCAAATTAGTATATCCTAATTTTTTTAGCTTTTCTGCTGCTTGTTTACTTCTATTTCCGCTTCTGCAATATATTAAAATTAACTGTTCCTTGTTTGGAAGTTTTTCAATTATATCACTTCCTATAGATTCATTTGGAATACAAATTGCATTTGGAATATGTCCTTCATTATATTCCTCAATAGTTCTAACATCTAAAATAATATAATTTGTATTTTCATTCATAATTTGAATAATATCATCCATCGAAACATATTTAATTTCAACTTCATTCTCTGTTTTATTATCGCCTTTGTTAAACATTAAAAATATTCCTCCAATAATTACAATTAGTATTAAAATACCATATATAATTTTCTTCATATCGAACCTCCAAATAGATTCTGTCCCTCTACTTAATAACAATCCCAATTATATAACACATCTGAAAAATTTTTTTCTTTTAAATCTTTACTATTAATAAAGAAATTACCAACTCCTGAATCTCCCCACATTATATTTCCATCTGTATCTATTTGTAATAATAAAGTATCATATTTATCATCTTTTTCTCTTGGATCATATTGAGTAAAAAATGGATAACCAAAAATTTTATGCCCTGAAGAATCAAAAGAATCCATTAAATAATAGTGTTCCTCTTTGTTGAAATACTCATATAAATCAGTAGTTACTTCTTCATTAAATTCTTTTTTTATTGCCTCTTTTATTTCATCTTCAAACCCATATGTTGCTGTACCAATAAAGTCTTCTTCCTTATTAAAAGTTATTTTATATTCTTCATTAAAAGGAAAATATTCTTCGTTATTTATATCTAAAGTTAATGATGTTGGAATGTTCAATTTTTCTATATCTTCTTTTGTAATATCATCTTTCACATTTTCATGATATACAACTTTATATCCACCTGAATATAATCCATTTAAATCATCTGTTGCAATGAAAAATTGTAAAATTCCCTTGTCTGGCAATCTGTTATCATTTAGCTTTTCTTTTCCGAAATTAATTTGAGCTAATAAAGGCATTTTATTTCCATCTTTATCTTGTGGATATTCCATAGATAAATCCCAATAAGGAATGCCACCTAATTTACTACTATATATATCAATATCATTGCTTTCTTTACAAACAAATTTATATGCAGTAGTTTTTGTTTTGTTCTTTACTACCTCAATAATTCTATCTAACTTATTTTTACTTTCTTCTGATAAACTTTTATTTTTTTCTTTTTTTGCTGAATTCATCTTTTTATTTTTTCTATTTTCTAATATAAATGCAAGTGCAATTATAAAAAAAACTTCTCCCATAAATAGATAAAAATATATATCTTCTCCCATATTTACCTCCTATGAGTTTTTTAATTTACTTTATATTTTAAATTATAGCAATAAAAAAATTACTCTGCTATTTCATTTTTTAAATTTTAAAAAGTGTTATTCTATAAGTTTCTAGAATAACACTTTTTAATTATTTTTCATTTAAATAATAAATGATTTTAATTATTATTCTTAACCAATACTTCTTTATTATTATTTACAAACAAATAATCAATTACTAAATATATTATAAAAGGATAGAGCAACTTAATTAATGACTCAAAAATCGGATAAATATCTGATAATACTGGCATAAAATAATTGTATATTATTATAGTAATTAATTTAAAAAGTATATTAGGACCGCTACCATATCTTTTAGATATATAATTACATAATAAATTTAAACTTATAGAAGAAATCAACAAACATCCTATAATCTCTAAGATTCCTTCAATACTTGAATAATTATATATATTAATACTTATTATTACATCAACTAAAATTAATGCAATTGTCATACATATCGTTGATTTCTTATCATTTTGATCAATTACTAATGTTCTCATTAATTCTGAATATATAATAATTATTACATGAGGAAACATCCATCTCCACATAGGATTAAAAACAAAATTAATTGGATTTTTATAAAATCCTTCTGAAACATTTATAGATGATAACATTCCCATTATATAAAAAATTAATAAAAATATTATACCTAATATAATTAACCATAGTGAAACATATTTCTTATTTGATGATTTATTTTCTTTTGGTTTTACAAATAATCTAAATGATAACCAATAGATTATTAAAAAAACTGCAAAAATTGTTTTATATTTATTAAAATAATTTGACACAAAAAGATTAAAGAAGAGTATCGTACTCAGTAAAATTGTAAAAATTCTACACGCTTTTAAACTTATTTTCATTAGTATCTCCCTTCTTTAATTATTTTCTATCAAATTATTATTCAGCTCCTAGTTCAGCTGGATTAGCAGTTAACTTTGCTGTACATGAAGCTGTAGTTTCTGTATCAACTCTTTTTAACAATGTAACTTCTATTCTAATTCTTCCTTTTTCTCCAGATTTTAATGTTAACGGTGGTTGAAGAGACCAATATCCATCTAAATAATCGCCTCCAGAATTAGCATATACTCCAAACTGAAATACACCATCATCAGATGTCCATTCTTGTAATGATTTTCCTACTTCTATTTGTCTATCTGGTCCAGTATAAATAGAAATATCTGTTGCATCTATATCTCCATTATTTAATATTGTATAACAAGCTGATGCTGTATCTCCTGGATTTTTTAATCCAGCAAATGATAAAGTAATCTCTGCATCTCCTTCTGTTGGAGTTGTTGCAGTAATATTGATATTATCATTAGATTTTTCTATAGTAGGTTCAACATCATCAAATCCAACACTAAATATACTTGCGGAAGCTGTTGCTGATGTATTAATTTGTAATGTTAATGCTGTAAATGCTGCATATACCATTCCCATTAATGCTACCACACATAAGACTGTTATTAATAATACCTTTTTTTGTTTTTTCACTCTTTTCACCTCCTTAATTTCATACTTTTTCTATATTAGATTTTACTATATAAATAAAAAATTGTAAATATTTTTATTTGTTTTTCAATTAATATCATATTCATTTTTTTGTCAAATCATTTTTTATTCTAAAATAAATTTTCTGCTAATATATTTAATTGTTCTATATTTTCTTGTTTTAAAGCTGATTTTATTGTAACTACTGGTTCAATAATTTCAACATTTTTCATTGTGCTTAGAGTTTCTTTTATGCATTTTGCTGCATTAGGTGCCCAAGTTCCATTTTCAATAATTGCAACTTTTTTATTTTGATAATTTTTTTCTTTTAAATTTAATAATAAATCTCTCATAGGTGTAAACATTTCCATATTATATGTTGCTGATGCAAAAACTATTTTTCCATATCTAAATGAATCTTCAACCGCTTCTGCCCAATCTTCTCTTGATAAATCAGCTAATACAACTTTTGGTACACCTTTTTCTTCTAATATTTCTTTTAATTTTTCACATGCTTTTAATGTATTTCCATGTATTGAAGCACATGCAATATATACTCCTTCACTTTCTGTTTCGTACTTACTCCAAATATCATATTTTCCAATATAATGTCCTAAATTTTCTTTTAAAATTGGACCATGTAATGGACAAATCATTTTTATATCTAGCCCACTTGCTTTTTTAAGTACAGCTTGTACTTGTGCTCCATATTTTCCAACTATATTAAAATAATATCTTCTAGCTTCACAATCCCAATCTTCGTCTGTATCTAAACTTCCAAATTTACCAAAACCATCAGCTGAAAATAATATTTTTTCTGTTTCTTCATATTCCATCATTACCTCTGGCCAATGTACCATTGGTGCCATTATAAAATGTAATTTATGTGTTCCTAAATCCAAAACATCTCCTTCTTTAACTTCAACTTTCCTTGAATCTAAATCTTCAATATTAAAAAATTGAGGTAAAAAGGCAAATATTTTACTGTTTCCAACTAATTTAATATCAGGATATTTTTCTACTACTGTTCCTATATTACCTGCATGGTCTGGCTCTAAATGAGAAATAACCAAATAATTTGGAGTTCTGCCATTTAAAGCTTTTTCTAAATTGCTTAGCCATTCATCAGTTTTTCTTTTATCTACTGTATCCATTATTGCAATTTTTTCATCAATTATAATATATGAATTGTATGAAACTCCATTTGGAACTATGTATTGACTTTCAAATAAATCAATATCCTTATCGTCTGCTCCTATATATATAATATCTTTTGAAATTGTTACATCTTTCATATTTATTAATCCTTTCTTTTTTGAAATTATATTAATGTCTAAACACCTAATTCACATTAGCATTTAATAATATTTTTCTCCATAATAACAATAATTTTTAATGTCTATTCTTAGCCATTCTGGATTACCACTCATAGGGTCATACTCATCAAATTCGTCATCCATTCCATCATTAATATATAACCTTTTACCAGGATCTACTCTTAATTGATATTCATATCCATCTTTTGTTTTTTCTTTTAAATATTGCTTTTCTTGCTTTTTCAACTCATTTTCTTTTATGCAAAAATAAATTTTACATGTTTTCTCTTCTTTAAAATCTTCCTTTATTCTGTCAGATAATATAATTTCCCATAATGGAGTTTCCATACCATATGTATAATCACTAGTATTCTTAATTGTACTAATATCTACTTCTTTAAAAATTATATCATTTTCCGCTAGTTTATAATCACTTTTATATATTGTTGCATATATACCATCAACTATTTTAATAAAATTTTGTTCATATATTGTCGGCTCTTTAACTGAATATAATGTATTAGAAGGAAACACTACTTCATAAAAGCAACCTTCTAAACCAATATTAGCTTTACTATAAAATTGATAACTTGTAATTTTATCAAAACATTCTTTATTTAATACATATAAATTGCTATATGAATCACGTTCCCAGCAAAAATATTTTTCTATCATATCTAAAAAGTAATTTATTTTTTCTTTTCCTTTAGATTTTTCTTCGCAAATAATATATACATCTTTTTCTGCACTAATTCTTAATTTATTATTAGTTAGATATTTAAATATATCTCCATCATAATATTCACTAAAAAAAGCTTCTTGCTCTTGAGGTGTGTAGTTATCGAATAGATATGCCGAAAAAATCATATCATTAAGCGCAATTATAGTTGTATCTTCATCCTCAATTTGATTTACCGTCGGCTGTAATATTTTTTCCTTTATATCTTTTATAATTATTTCTGATTGATAATTGTCATAGAACGTTTGTCTACCTGGATATCCCATACCATTATCATAAACACATTTTGTTCCATCTATAAAAGTAATAATTTGTCCCTTGTCCATGAATCCACCATCTCTAATATCTCCAATGTTACTTATATCTTCAATCTCAAAATCGATATTATATTTTTGTTTCATATATTCTTTAGCATCTTTACCTATTTCTTTATTCCTTATGTTTCTTTCTAACTTACTTTCTTTAATATAACCATCATCTCTTAGTTTTAAAAAAAATATAAATCCCATAACAAAAATAGCTATAATTAAAATTATTATGAATATTTTAAGACTAATACTTATTGTTCCTTTTGTTTTTTTCATAAATTATTACACCCCTTTTTAAATTCATTTTTATAATATAATATAAATATTAGTTTTGTCTACTTTTTTATAATCTTTCTCTAATTTTTTAAAACAAATAAAAACTGTCAATAGTGCACCGATATTTTCACACCTTTGACAGTTGATTTTTTATATTATTTGAATAAATTTGGAGGTTTTCACACTTTTTTAAATAAGTAACATTCCTTATCATGTGAATAAATAACTCCTATTGCTTGTAAATAAGAATATATAATTGTACTACCTACAAATTTCATTCCTCTTTTTTGTAAATCCTCTGAAATAGCATCTGATAAATCATTTGTAGTTTTATCTACCTCATAAAGTGTATTATTATGTGTAAATGTTTTTAAATAATTATAGAATGTACCATATTCATTTACTATTTCTTTAAAAATTTTGCTATTGTTAATACTTGCATTTATTTTTAACTTATTCCTAATAATTTCTTTGTTATTTAATAACTCATTTATTTTTTTATTATCATAAGAACATACCTTATCTATATCAAAATTATCATATGCTTTCTTAAAACTTTCTCTTTTATTTAAAACACATTCCCATGATAATCCTGCTTGAAAAGATTCTAATATTAACATTTCATATAAATATCTATCATCAAAGTTTGGCTTGCACCACTCATTATCATGATAATCAATATATTTCGGATTTTTTAAATTACACCATTTGCATCTTTTTTTGTTATCCATAGATTATTTCACCTTTAAAATTTTATTTTTTTACTATAATTTTAATTCCAAAACCAATTATTACTAAACCAACTAATACATTTAAAATTTTAGAAATTATATCTGGTATAAAGTTTGATAATATCATTCCAAGAGCAGCTACTGTTGTTAAAAATATTAAAGTAGCAGAAACTAATCCAATTGAAAAAATAACTAGTTCATTTTTCTTGAATTTTTCTTCAATGATTTTTGTTGTTAACACACTACCCCAAAATACAATTGTTATTGGATTAGATAATGTTAGGATTATTCCTTGTATAAAAGCACTTGAAGAATTTGGATTTAATTTTAGTCCTGGTATAATGTTTATACCAAACACATTTAAAATAATATTTAATCCGAAAATCATTAGAACAATTGCACCTACTACTTTTACAATTTTCTCAACTTTTTCATTTCCTAATAATTTACTAGCACCTAAACTTGCTAATAAAATGTAAAAAGCATCAACTAAAGCTATTGCAATTATTAAAGATAATGCCACTAAAAATCCGCTGTTCTGTGCAGTATTAAAAACCATTAAACACATTGGTCCAACTGCAAATTGTAGTAATAATCCAAATTTTAATCCTTCAAAATATTTTTTCATAAAAAATACCTCTCTAACAATTTTTTTATATTATATCATAATTATCTTACTTTTTAGCCACAATTCCATACAAAACTCTTTTTAATAAAATTCCTTTTTCTGTTTTATAACTTTTTACATATTCATCAAATAAATTTTTTTCTGCTATAGTTTTATGTTTGAAACTTTCATTTTTTATTTCTGAAAAATCATCTAATATTGGTGTTTTTAAAAATAGTGCCATTAAATCATCCTCTGTTTCATAATACTCATTCTGTAATATCTCAACTCTTTCTATGTTAATAAATCCAGCTTCTTTTAAATCTTTAAAATCTCTTTCTGATATTGCGATTTTATCATTATAAGCTTGACCTCTTCCAAATAATTCTTTTATTTCCCAGCAATCCTTTTGGTCTACTCCTTCTATAATAAGAACTCCATCTGGTGCTAGACAATCATAAATCTTCTTTGCATTTATTACTGTATGTCTTGCAGAAATTAAATCAAAAGTCTCCTCTAGAAATTTCATTTCTAAGCTATTCATTTTTGCAAATTTCACTCTTTTTTCTGGATATTTTTTTGCATTTTCTTTAGCTGTTTTTATCATTTCTTCAGAAAAATCTGTAGCAATTATCATTCCAACTTCAGGATAATACTTTAAAACTTTTTCTCCTCCACCTGTTCCTAAATCTAAACATATTGATTTTTCATTTGTGTTTTCTTTTATTTTTTCATAAAAATCCCAATTAGTTAAATTTTCAGTTTTATATTTTATTTGACTAAAATCCCAGTTTCCTATTCTTTCATAATATTTTAATTCTTTTTCATTCAATTTTATTCTCTCCTTTATTTTTATATTTGGTTGTATATGCAAAAAGAACCTCCCTTCTATGAACAAAGCAAAAACAACCATAATTTGCTATGGTTAAATTTTGCCATTCATAAAGAAAGATTCTTAAACATTCTTTATTATAATTTCTTCGGTAGTATCCCGCGAATGGACGAATTGAAATACTACATCTAGTATTTTAACATATTTATGTGATAATGTCAAAATGCCCAGTCCCTATTGACATGATTAGCTCAAATATTGAAATACATTAAACTTTAGTATATAATTGTTTAGTAACTTTCATTTAAGGAGGATTTTTATGGAAAAGGAAGTTAAAGAAAAAAGCAATAAGAAAAAAATTATTATAATTTCAATAATTATAGTTGCTGTTTTAGTATTAGGTATCGCAAGTATTTTTGCAATAAAAATGATAAAAGAAAAAATAGAATATGACAAAATTATAATAGATGTAAAAGAAGAAAAAGTTGAATTGAATTATGGAGATACTTTAGATGTTAATGAATTATTAACAAAATACGAGGGTGGAGAAATTGAAATAGAAAACAACATTGATTTCTATAAAACTGGAGAATATAAAGTAATTTACACAGTAACAAGTGAAAATGGAATTGAAAAGAAAAAAGAAATTATTGTAAATATATTAGATAATGATCCACCTACATTAACATTAGATGCAGATAGTGTAAATGTAAAATTAAATGAAGAAATAGACTTATTATCAGGAGTTACTGCTGAAGATAATTACGACAAAGAAATAGCTAGTAAAATAACCGTTACAGGCGAAGTTGATACATCAAAAGAAGGAACATATGAAATAAAATATGATGTAAAAGATAGTAGTAATAATAGTGCCGAAACAAAAGTAAGAACATATACTGTAAAAAAAGAACCTACATTACAAACAGGGAAAACATATGAATGGACTAATGCACAAGGTGGATGCAGAATAGAATTAAAAGAAAACAATCAATTCATGGAAAGTACTTGGGCGAATCAAGGAGGAGCTAGCGATTCTAAAGGAACATATAAAATAGAAGGAAATAAATTGACTCTTAATGCAACACAAAAATTTGAACTTATGGGTTGGGAACCATCTAATTTCACTTCAATATTTACAATAACTGATGATAATCAGTTTACAGATTCAGAAGGAAGAGTTTATAAGATGAAATAAATTGATAAGCTAAAGGACGAACTTAAAATGTTCGTCCTTTAAATGTTGATAAGTCCGGGGCATTTTGACATTCTCTATAACTCTTAATTTTATATGTCTTGTTCTTTTATATTTTTATTTATATAAATTGCATAAACCAGCGGTACTATTGTTAAAAATGCTGATGATACATATAATGATATTGTATTTTCAACATTAAATATAGAAAGCGAATTTACTAAACAGTGGGTTATTATACAAGGAATAAGTGATTTACTTTTATAAAATATAATAACAAATAAATACCCTATCGAAATTGCATAACATATTTGCATTAGAGTTGGAATTAAATCTGCTCCATTTAATAAATTAATAATATGCCCTATACCAAATGTAATTGCACTTACAATTATTGCTCTTTTAACATTGTCCTTTTCCATCATTTTAAATAAAAAACCTCTAAAAATAATTTCTTCTATAAACCCAACATTAATCATAGTTAAAATATAAAAAATTATTTCACTTACTGAATTATTAATATTAACACCATTCCATAGATTAACTGATACAATTAAGATCAACGGAATAAAATATAGAAATGCCTTTAAGTTTGTTACTTTTGCTATTCCATAATATGATGTTCTTTTAAGTATTATCATTAATATAATTAAAACAATAGAAAATATAGTATTTATAATTGCACTTCTATAATCTTCTATACCAAAATTTTGCATACAATATGAATTTACTAATATATAAGCTACTATTAACAATATACAAAATAATACTTCGTGTTTTTCAAATAATTTTTTCATAAGAATAATCCCTTCTATAAATTACTATTTCGCCATTATTATATCACAAATAATTTAAAATAAAAAACCAAGGACTTTATTTAGAAACTCATTCTTTTTTACAATTTTTAAAGAGGAGACAACGCCTCCTCCTTTTTCACAATTTTACTATGTCTTTTTCTGTAATACTTATAATAACATCACCATCTTCATCTGTTCTATAAATTATACTATTTTGATTTTTCAACCTTTTTATAACCTCTTGACTTGGATGATTATATTTATTATTCAATCCACAAGAGATAAGAGCATATGATGGATTTACTGCATGTATAAATTCTTCTAATGAAGCTGTTTTGCTTCCGTGATGTCCGACTTTTAAAATAGTCGCTTTTACATCTATGTTGTCTTTCAAAAGTTCTTTTTCAACTGCACTTTCGGCATCACCTGTCATTATTATAGAATGCTATCCATAAGTTACTTTTAAAACAGTGGAACTGTTATTTAAATTATTTCCTTGATATCCTGTACTTATAATTTTTATTTCTGCATCTTCTAAATGGTATTTTTTATTTGCTTCAGCAATTTCTATCTGGTAATGTCCTAGTGCTAATTGCTTCATTATTTTTTTATACCACTTCGATTTAACTTTGTTTTGATTAATCTTAGGCAAAATAATTTTCTGCACCTAGAAATTATTGATTATTTCTAACATTCCACCCATATGATCTTCATGTGGATGAGTTATAAATATATAATCAATTTTATCAATTCCTCGTTTTCTTATACTTTCAACTATCTTCTTTCCCTTAGATGCTTTGCCACAATCTACCAAAGATACAAAATCACCTTTTTCCAGTAAAAAACATTCTGCTTGACCAACATCAAGCATAGTAAGTGTCAATGCCTATTTTTCTTTTTTAAACATTTTTCTTCCTCCAATAAAATTATGATTTGAATAACTTTTTACAATTGTTTAAAGTTATTCTGAAAATTTTCCATCTAATTATACCACTTTGTCAACTTTATTTCAATGTTTTATGTTATCAATATTGGTGTCTTAACATCATTGTTCCATAATAAAAAGATTAGCCCTTTTTTAGAACTAATCTATAAATTTTGACATTTGGGGACACATTCTAAAAACATATTTTCTAAAATTTCACCTGCTTTTAGTAAGTGTCCCTAAAAGCATTAAAAATTCCTTTGTTTTTTATTTCTTTTTTTTTGACAATATTGAGTACAAAGTTTATCAGTACAACTAGAACATTTTAATGCTTCATTAGTCATTTCTGAAAAACGTTCTGGGTAAATCATAACAGCCACTTCCCAAACAAGCCATGCAATAATAGCCATTATTACAAGTGAAGTTGAGAAAAATCCACCAATAAATATAAGTGGTGCAAACATCATCAAATGATCCCAATTAAAAATACGACAAGTTGTACAACATTTATTTTTCATAAGTAAACGGAATGGACACCATATTAAAACACAAATCAAATCACAAACATAGAAAAATACTGTTATCATAAAAACTGTTATCTTGTTTATCACACCAAAGTAATATAAAGCTCCTATTCCAACAACAACTAATGTCCATATAACAAATACTTTGTATGCAGCTTTTGTAGTTGTTATAACATAATTTTTTAATTCCTCATAATTAATTTTTTCGATAATTGGTTTAAAACGATTTGCAAATAATTTTTGTGATCCTAAAGCTAATTTATTTTTAAGTGGTATAATTTGAAGTATCATATCTAAGATCCAAACTCCCCACAAAATGTGTAATACATGAAAATCTTTAAAGAAATTATTACCATCTAAAATCTCAAAATTTTGAGTATCTTTATACATATATAACCCTACCATAAAAACTATAATACGGGCAACTAAACTTCTAATATATCTTTTTCTTGTTGCTGACACAAATACCTCCTAAATATGCTGTAATTATTATTTTTTAGATTATATCACATATTGATTATAATTCATAACTTTTTAGTTTAGACATTTAGGGATACCCTCCAAAATAATATTTTCTAAAATTTAACCTGCTTTTAGTAGGTGTCCCTGGAAGCAGAATTTTGTATTATAGATTAAATTTTTCATTATTTACGATGTCTTTAATTAATGTCAAAATGCCCCGGCCCTTCTGACACCGGCCCTTCTGACATTTTTGACATTTTTACTTTATCTTTATATAGACTTATTATTCCTATAACACAAGTTGCAAAATATATTATCATATTATTAAATATTGAGCTCCATTGATTTATATCTAAATCCTTAAGATAAAAATCTCTCTTTTCAATGCTAACTATCCAATATATCACAATTATAGGTAATATTATTAACACTTGAGCTAATGAAAATAATTTTAATTTTTCGTTAAATTGACTATGCTTTAATAACAAATTTAATATACTAAAAACCATTATAATAAATATTATTATGCATACTATAAAATTCTCTATAGGAATATATATTATTTCCCCTTTAATTATACTTCCTATCAGGAATATGTCTAATAAACTTAACAAAAAGTAATATAATTTTGATGCATTATTTATTATACTTTTTTCATTTATTATATCAAATATATTTTTAATAAACGTACTTTCTATTTCAATAACATTATCTATCATATCCTTTTCTACTTTAATTACATTGTTTAACACTTCTTGTTCCATTTTAAAAAATATATTACATACATCAACAATTGTCACTAAAATTGGTTCTAATGCGGTTACTATTGCTTTAAATACTTTTCTCATTAATTCTCCTTATAACACTAAATTTTCTATAAATTATTAATCTCGATTGCTATTTTTATAATATTAAAAATGACTAATACAAAGCTTGCTAATGATGGTAATATTTTAAAGATATCTTTAATTACAGTTGTTGTTTTTTTGTTAGATTCTCTTGCATTAATCATAATTGAATAACCAATTTTAATTATTCCGGAAATCAAAAAATAAGTTCCCAAAAATAAAAG
The DNA here is from genome assembly GCA_017437145.1 of Clostridia bacterium. GTDB lineage: Bacteria > Bacillota > Clostridia > TANB77 > CAG-508 > CAG-452. The sequence goes on from JAFSBT010000004.1 coordinate 63,099, forward strand.
TATAAAACTAGGTATATTGCTCCATATGTTATTTAGTAAAATATATAATAATAACCATGGAATAAAAATAACTATCCCAATTCCAAAATCATCTAGACCTTTTATAATTTTATTTCTACTTAATTCGATAAATGTTCCGACTACTCCAAAAAAGGTAAATATTGATAATATAATTATTGAAACCACATTATTACCAAAATAATCTAAATTATATAATAAAAATAATCCTATAATTATAAATGTTATTGCTAATGCATACCCATTTATTGCATTATTTATTTCTTCTGTAAACTCTACTTTTTTCTTTTCTTTTTTCATATCTTTATCCATCCACTACCTTTTTTACCATACTCATACAAAACAGTTTTTTACCATTCCTGTGTTTCTTGTTGATATGCTTCTTGTTATACTTGTTTTTCTCATTCCAAATTTCATAAATTTATAACCCTATTTTTTAGACTTTTTACTTTTTCTACATATCAAATAAATTACTCCACCTATTAGCCCTAATGGTACAAATATAATAAGTAGTATAAAAATTATAACTATAATTGTTGCTGCTAAATCTACAAATGTACCTGAATCTTCTGTTGTATCAGTACTTATATTATTAGCCTCAATATTTTCAACTGGTGCTATAACTACGTTATTCTCTTCTTCTTTCTCTTCTTCATCAATAGTTATTTCTATTGAATCTATTTTTTCATTGATTGTAGATGCAGTTATAGTCACACTTCCAGCCTTTAATGCAACTACTTTTCCAGTTGAACTAACCATAGCGATGTCCTCATCGCTTGATTTCCATATGATATTTTTATCGTTTGTATTTGCTGGAGTTATAGTAGCAGTTAAAAATTCAGTTTCTCCTACTTTCATAATTGCTAAACTTTCATTAATATCTATACTTGATGCATTAATAACAGTTTCTTCTTCAGTTTCAGTTTTTACACTTGATGCTGAAGTAGTTACACTTTGATTGTTATTTGAATTAGAAGATGAAGTAGAACTATTTTGACTACTAGATGATTCTGAAGATGAACTTACACTACTCCTACTATTACTTGAACTTGATGTAGAATAACTTGTTTGACTTGCAGAATATGGACAAACCCCATTTTCATGTAAATGCGGTGGATTCCCTCCACAATGATAATGATAATATCCTAGTCCACTTTTATTTTGATTATCTCTATGTCCTCCACTTGAATCGGTTCTTCCTGAATGTGCAAATGAACTCCCTGCTATAGTAATTATTAAGAATAAAATTGTAATGATTGTTAAAACTTTTTTTGAATTATATTTCATATTTATATCCCCCCATAAATATAATTACAAAAATAGTTTACTATATTTCTTGTGCAAAATTTGTCGAAACTTGTAGTTAAATATCAAAAAAACAGAAAATTTAACCTGTGTTAAAGTTTCTGTTTTTTATTATTTTGCCAAAAACCCTGGACCCTTTTGACATTAAGCTAATTTGTTCCTATTAAATCCTTAATTATTCTATCACCATAAATTCTCTTTAACTGTTCAATTGAATTTTCTTCTATATTAGAAATTTGCTTGTTTTGTATATATTCCTTCATTATACCTTTTGCCGTTTTTATCTCTCCGATTTGTAAATATAATAACATTAATGCAAATCTTAGCATATTTTTATGTGGCTCACTAACCAATATATCCTCAATAAATGAAATTAAATGCATATGCGGATATGGTACTTTAAAAGCTTGTTTGTAGTGATAAATAATTTTTCCTTCGCTTTCGTCACAATACGCTTTTAAAAATGCAACACTGTATTTCCATGTTCCATTTTTGTTTATTTTTTTACAACTTCCTATATAATCATTTGTTTTCTTTATATCTCTATATTTTAAAAAACAACAAACGCTCATACTTTCATAGTATGTATATGTATTTTTTATATATTTGTTAGCTTCATTTAATTCATTTTCAACATAATTAATATTTTTATTGTCTTTCAAATTTTCAATTAACATTTTAGCAATATGTATATCATAACATAATGAACATACACATCTTCTTATATTTTCAAAATTTCCTTCTGATACAAGAGTTAACTCATTATATAGTTTTTCTCCTATACATAGTGCACTTTCTAATTCATTACTTAAATAATATGCTCTTGCTATAATATATTTACAAATAAAAGAAATTCTTTGTGCTGTAACTTCTAAAATATTTAATTTGTTTTCTGTAGAATATTCCACTCTTGCAGTTGGCATTCCCAATATATTAATTTCTCTTTGAAATATTTTTTCTATTTTATCAATATATACAGGATGTATAATTCCCAAATTAAATTCTGTAATATACTTTGTACTTTCATTAGTATCTTCTGATCTTGTTTTTATAGTTGTTAGAAAAATACAATTAGTTTTCTCTAACAATTTAATAATTTTTTCTTTTTCATTATAACTGTTTATTTCAATTAAATGAAAAGGTATATATAATATTTTGATTTTATTTTCATTTGATTTCAAAAATTTTTCAAATTCTTTCCCAAACTTATATTTTATATCATCATATTCTTTTTTATCTTTTGCTATAATTCTAATTAATATTGCATCATCTGTTTTGTTTTTTGGTAATTTATTATATATTATTGTGTCTATTATATAATATATCTCTACTCCTACTACACACAAAATCGCTAATATCTTAAGGCATTTAACTGGGATAGTAAAATATAATATAATTGAAAAAATAATACCAATTAAAACTGCCATAATAATACTATATTTATTTCTGAAATATTTTTCAATTAGCGTATTTATAATATCCATGTACTTCTCCAATCTTTCTTATATATTTTTAAATGTATATATTATTATCATTTTGCATATTGTCAATATATTCCCTATACTTTTCTTTATCATAGTATCCTCTATTATTACATATATTGCATATATAATCACCTTCTTCATGTGCAATAAGTTGCACTAATTTGTTTTGAGTATCCCAGCAACATGAACAATAAAATATCGGTACTTTATCTTCTTTTATAGTTATATAAGTCTCATTATGTCTCAAAATTTTATTTATAATATCTTCTTTTTGTTTCAATCTTTTATTTTCTTCTGCTAAATTATTAATTTTATTTTGCATATCTAAAGCTTGTGATGATAAATCTATTAATTTCTGATAAAGTTCAATATTATCGGCTTTCTGAACCACTTTTGCTACATCTTTAATTCCATCATATAATCCCATATTTAACTCCTTTATCTCTTTATTTTTTATTCTAAATATTCTTTTAATCCTTCAACAACTTTATAAACCTTTGTCATTGGATTCCTCTGTGAAGCTTGTTTGCACTGTTCTAGAACTTCCATATATTCACAATTTTCTATTGCTGTATGTATCCTTCCATTGTTAGTAATTTTCTCAAAAATATCTTCATCATTTTTGTTGTACTCACCTAACCCACTTTTTTGAAATTCTTTATTTAACTCATCCATTACATTTTCCTTTGAAATATATCTGTTTACTCTCTTGAAATGTGATAATAACCAAATTTCAAAATTTGGATTAGACCAAGCAACATTATAATTACAATTTGCAATTGCTGAATCAAACTGTTCATCGGTATAATCATCTTTGTCAAATACTACCCAAACTTGTCCATAAGCTTTACTAGAATAATTCACATACTTTTGGGTATATTTTACCAAATCTGTTGTGTTTCTTCCTGTTCCTTTTACTTCTATCTTAGGAATTAGTACATCAACTTTTTTCCCATATTTCTCATTAATCTTTTCCGTTAAACCTTTAAAATAATTAGGTTCTGTTTGCTTTCCCTCACATACTATTAAGTAATTGGCTGGTGCAAGCCTTTTACTTTTTAATCTGTCCTTTCTTGATATACTTCTATCATTCTTCATGTATTATTTCAAATTCTTCTAACACCGGAATAGCACCATATCTTCCAGTTAAATAATCTTTATTATAGGTTGCATCATTTCTAACTTTTTTGCCTGCATTTTTTTCATCTTCTAATATATAATCTGATAATGCATATATTTCTGATATTCCATCTTTATCTTTTTCTGCAAACCATATCTCATCTCTTCTAAAAGTTTCTTTGTTTAAATTAACTGTATCATGTGTAGAATATATTAACTGACCATTTCCTACATTTGTTTCACTATTATGGAATAAATTAATAATATATCTTGTTAATAAAGGATGTAGCTTTGCATCCAATTCATCAACAAAAAGCAACATACCATTTTTTAATGCGTCCATGAAAAAATCAAATAAATGAAACATTTTTCTAGTACCATTTGATTCTAAATAAAATGGGAATGCTTTTAATTTTCCATCTTCTCCTCTATGGATTACTTCTATATCTATTATTCCGTTATTGCTTTTTACTGCTTCAATAGAGTCTGGTGTTGTTTTTATTCCTTCTATTCCAGAATCAAATGTTTTAATAAATTTTAATAATTCTTTTTTATAAATCTCATCACTTAAAATTTTTAATGAAACTCTATTATTAATCATTCTCTCAAAATTAGGATTGCCTAAATCTAAATATGTTGAATTAACAAACCAAGCATATACATTACTAAAATCTTCATTATTGCTATCAATTTTACTGTATATATTTAAAAATAAAGATCTTTCATCTATATTTGCTAAACCTGAAATTTTGTTAATTTTCATGCTCACATTATTTTCTTCTCTTTCAAAGATTGTATAGAATTTATTAATTCTTTTTTCGTATAACCATTCTGAAATAACTTTATCTTTTAATACTTCAAAACCATACTTATATATTTTATTATTTTTAGCTAACATTTCTACTTCTAAAGATATTGGTTCATTATTTATCATGAATGTAAAAATATTTTCTTCATCTATTAATAAATTCTTTTTAGAATCGTCACTTACTAATATTCTGTCCTTCATATAATTAAAAGCTTGTAATACATTAGTTTTTCCACTTGCGTTAGCACCATAAATAGCAGATACTTTTAAATACTCTCCATTATCTGTTTTTGCTACATTATATTCATGTTCTTTTAAAGATGTTGCTTCCATATCCAAACTATTCTCATTTTTAAAAGATTTAAAATTTTTAAAACTGAATCTAATTAACATTTTATTTTCCTCCGTTTCAATTATATTATATGCGATTTTTCATAAAATATCAATATTTTTGAGAATTTTTCTCAATTTTTATTGTTTTTTTATAAAATCATGCCATTATTTCATTGTCACCATATTTCTAGCACTAAGTCAATGGAGAAGGATTTTAATCCCATAGAGGTGGTGATTATAATGGCTTGTAAAACTACAAGTAAAAGTGTTGCATCTAAAGCTTTAAGAGATGGTAGAACTTCAGCAACTACAAAATCTATTGCTGGTTCTGCTCTTTCACAAAGACAACCAAAACATACATATAAGAAAAAATAATTAAGAAAAGAGCAGACTTTCATCAAGTCTGCTTACTTTTTGTGTGTAGTTTAGGAGTCGAACCTAACGCTCTAATCTATATTTATTTTAGTATTTAATCTACCTATTATCACATTTATTCCTACACAAATAACTAGAGCTAACACCATGTGAAATTTTTTTCATAGACATCATCCTTTCATAAATAACCGTAAAATATGCTGTAAGCATTATTTCAAAAACATTTATCCATAATGTAGAATCAATCTTTATTATAATGGTAGATATTATAAATACTAAAATTATATATAGCTAAATTAATATACTTTTTCATTATTAATTATTTAAATTTATTAGTTAAACTTAATAAAAAAATCTTCTCTTGTATATGTTTTTCCAAATTTGCTTGGTGTAAAATACTTAACTTCTCCATTATCATTAACTGAAAAAATATGCAAACATAAAACTTCAGCAACTTCTTTAGGTATTCTTCTTAAAGCTACTTGTGCAGATTCCCAATATAAACCTAATCCATATTTATATGCATGATTTATTCCTGATATTTTTCCATCTTCTTTAGATATAGAATACCTTTTTACATCCATTCTTGTTATTATTTGACCTAATGCATTAAGCCAACCTTCTCTATTAATTGACTTTGCAGATTTTGCATACGATTTACCTTTGCATTCTATAAAAAAGTATTCACTGTTTCTTTTACCACCAACTAATTTAATATCAACACCATGCTTATGTAAGTCACTTTTTTCTACTTTTTCTTCATGCCAATTACCATTTGTTTTATTTATCATAAATTTAATAATTTGATTTACAACAAATTCTTCAGTAATTTTTTCGTTCATATTTACTCCTTCTTTTCTTCTATAATATACTCCTCATCATCTTCTGCAACCATTAATTTTTCATCTTCTCTATCAGATTTATCATATTTAAATTCTTCATCACTTTTCATCAATCTATAAATAACATTTCCTAAAGAGTTCATTATAGCATTATAAAATTCTTTGCTTTCAAATAATTTTTTATATGAATTTGCACTTTCTTTATATGCTTTACTTGTTTTTTCACTAAACACTTTTGGGAAAACAGATTGTACAAACATATCTTCATTATTAGCCTTAGCAGATTTTCTTACTTCATCATCTTTTAAAATAATATCCATTATATTTTTAACTAACATATTATCAGCTTCTGTAAATTGTCCAGCATACAAATCATTTACCTTTTTTATAACTTCTTCTAAATATCTTTGTTCTGGTAGTATTGCAATTGGAATTCCTGATCCTTGAGGTTGTACTATTCCTTCGCCTTCATCAGTCTTTCTTAAAGAAACACTTCCTTTAAATGTTTGTTTTAAATTATAAAAAGTCAATTTAAGTTTTCCTTCTAAATCTATGGTATCAACTTTATTTTTAGGTAATAATTTTTCAACATATCTTAAATACATATATGTTTTGTGAAGTTCTTCGTCTCCCATAAATGTAATTTGAGTTATATAAGAATAGAACTTATTAAAACTAATCACTTGCTTTCTAAAACTTTCTCTATCTTCAATCTCAAGCTTATTATACAGATCTACTGTCTCTTTAACACAACTTGTTAGTCTTCCAAAATCATTTTCATTTTGTTTTCCATTTTTTAAATATATTTTACAGAATTTTTCTATGTTTTCATCATATATTAATCTATAACTTTTTATCATATTTAATTTATCATAAATTGCATTTGGATCTGTTTCTTGCTCTAATACTGTTACATCATAAAATGGTTTAAAAGCTTCTTGTATATCTTGGGCTTCATTAACAAAATCAATTACTAAAGTATCATCTTTTCCGTTACATGTTCTATTTAATCTTGATAATGTTTGCACTGCTTTTATTCCTTTTAATTTTTTATCTACAAACATTGTATGTAATAATGGTTCATCAAATCCTGTTTGATATTTTTCTGCAACTACTAAAATACTAAATTCATCAGAATTAAAATATTCTTTTGTTTGTGATTCAGATATCTTTTTACCATCTTTCGTTTTATTCATTCCACTCTCAGTAAATGACTCTCCACCATCATTAACTTCTCCCGAAAAAGCAACTAGTACATCTAAATCATCATATCCTCTTTCTTGAATATATCTTTTTATTTCAAAAAAGTATCTAACAGCATGTAATCTTGAAGCTGTAACTAACATTGATTTTCCTCTGCCACCTATTTTATTTTTAGTAACATTTCTAAATTGTTCTACTATAATTTGTGTCTTTTGACTTATATTTATTTCATGTAATGATTCAAATTTTTTTATTATTCTCGTAGCATAGTTTTCTGAAACTTCTGGATTATCTGGTGTATTTTTAGCAATTTGATAAATTGATTTATAAGTCATATAATTTGCTAATACATCTAATATAAATCCTTCCTCTATTGCCTGTCTCATGCTATAAACATGATATGGCTTAAATCTTCCATCTTCTTGTTTTGCACCAAATAATTCTAATGTTTTAGATTTCGGTGTCGCAGTAAATGCAAAAAATGAAATATTATTTTGATGTCCATGAGTTGCTAATTCTTCAACTATTTTATCCTCATAATCTTTTTCATTTTCTTCTGCAATTGCTTCTAATTCAGCATATTTCTTTAATGCTTCCTCTTTATCTGCTAATGCTATTTTTAATTTTTTTGCAGAGTTTCCAGTTTGACTTGAATGTGCCTCATCAACTATTACTGCAAACTTTTTATGCCCCATATCATCTACATCTTTATAAATAACAGGAAATTTCTGCAATGTTGTAATTATGATTCTTTTTCCATCATTTATAGCATCTTTTAAATCTTTTGATGTTTTTTCATCATCAATTTTTATAACAACACCTTTTTGATGTTCAAATTGATATATTGTTTCTTGCAATTGTTTATCTAATACTTTTCTATCAGTTACAACTATAATCGAATTAAATACAGCATTATTATCTCTATCATGCAGTCCTGATAATCTATGTGCAAGCCATGCTATACTATTAGATTTACCTGAACCAGCACTATGTTGAATTAAATAATTTTGTCCTACTCCACAATCTCTAACATTCCATATTAATTTTCTCACAACATCTAATTGATGGAATCTAGGAAATATAATATTTTCTTTTTTCTTGATTATTTCTTTTCCCCCACGATGTGATACTTCTTCTTTTACTTGTAAATGTATAAACTTATGTAATATTTCCATTAACGAATCTTTCTTTAATACATTTTTCCACAAATAGTCTGTTGTATATCCATTTTCATTTGTTGGATTTCCAGCTCCACCTACATTCCCTGCTCCATTTGAACCTTGATTAAACGGTAAATAATATGTATCTTTTCCTTCAAGTTTAGTTGTATATTTAACATCATAATGATCTACTGCAAAATAAGCTATAATTCTACTATTAAATCTAAATATTAATTCTCTAGGATCTCTATCATACATAAATTGTTTTTGTGCATTTTCTGAATTTTGCCCTGTTATTTGATTTTTTAATTCTAATGCTACTACTGGAATACCATTCAATAATAAAACAATATCAATTGAATTTTCATTTTGTGTAGAATATTTTAATTGTCTTGTTACATTTAAAATATTTTTATTATATAAATCCCAATTTTCTGGTACTAAATTAGTCTCTGGCATAAAATATGCTAACTTTAATTTAAATCCTCTGTCAGAAATACCATTTCTTATTACATCTATTATTCCCTTTGTCACTACTTCTTCATTAAATCTTTTTATAAATCTTACTTCAAAATCATCTGGAAAAGCATTTTTATAACGATTCCATTCTTTGCTTTGAGTATCCTCTATAAATTTAAATAAATCTTTTTTATTTAATGCAGATTCTTTATCAAAATCTTTTGGATTTCCTTTTATATATCCTCCATCTTCTGATAAAAGATATGTTTCGATGTCTTGCTCAAATCTTTTTTCATTTTCTTCCATGTAATTTGCCCCCTAAATTACTTCTTTTTTTCCCGTAACATATTCATATATAAGTGATTTTTTATATTGTTCCAATTCTTCTATTATTTTTTCTTTATTTAAAATCAATTTATCAATTTCTGAACTTTTCTCATCTATTGCTTTTGCTATTTTTATTTGCTCATCATATGGTGGATTTGGCACTTTTATTCTCAACAATTCTTCTGGATATGTTCTCCATCTCATTAACATGATTCCATGTCCATATCTATGACAATCCCCATTAAAATTAGTATGTCTAAAATATGCATTATAATAATTTCTTACAACATTTGCATTTTCTTTTGCTCTGTATACATCATAATCAGGACTTGTTACTCCTTCATAATCAGAATATGCAATTGCTCCCATCCACGCCAATAATTTATTCACTATAATATCATTATGTTTTACTATTTTATAATCTAATACCGTTACAGCTTTATTTCCTCTTTCCTCTAATTCGTCTCTTGGTTTAACGCCTATTGATGTATAAAGAGATAATAGTCTTGCATTATCATCTTTATTTCTTTCATCAACAGTATGAAACAATGTATTAAGTCTTGCAAACTCCCAATGTTTTGGAATTTTTCCTATCCATCCACTATCTGTGTCTTTCATTTCAGCATTTCTATCTAATCCCTTTGTAGTAACTTTAATTATAAAACTCTTTTTATATTTTTTGTAATCTTCAATAGTTTCTTTTGTTTTTTTTATTACATTATCAATTTCTAATATTTTTTTATCTAATATATTAACAATTTTATTATAATTTTTAGGTATATAAATTTTCATTGTATTAATAAAATCTTTTTGAAGGTGTTTTAATCCCATTCCTTGAAATCCTATATCATTTATTTCTTGCAAATAAGATAATAAAAAATAATACAAAAATTTAGTATATTCATTTGCAGTAAAATTATAACAGTCTGTTGATGTAGAAAATTCCTTATCTACATAATTTATAGAAGCTATCCCTCCTGTTCCCATTGTTATGGCATTTCCTTTATATAAATAGTGATTACAATATTTACTTAAAACCGCACTAGATGTATAAAACGGATATTTTCCCTCTTTAGTTCCTTCTGATGCTTGTAAATTTGATTTCTCATAGACTTCTATTATATCTTTAATTCTACACTTAATCATATTATTCATCCTCCTCAAATAATTTTTTTAAAGAATTAATAATATCACTTTCATTTTTTCTGATTCTTGCTAATATATCATCTGAACTCTCGGGTTCTACATATTTATAAAAATATCTTGTAAATGGAATTTCATAACCAATTTGAGTTTTCTTTTTATCTACCCATGCGTTTTCATTATATGGTAAAACTTCTCTTTTGAAATATTCTTCAACATCTTCTTTTAAAGGTACATTTTCATAATCCCTTTTGTTTGAATCAGCTTTAATATTTCCTTTTTTATCTTTTATGAATTCTTGATTTTCATCAATTTCTGGTGTTTCTATTGTAATTCTATTATATCCGAAATCACTATTGTCAAACACCTTACTTTCAACCATCTTGTCTTCGTCAGAATATTCTTTATTCATAAAATCAGAATATGCTTGCAAAATTAGTTTTCGTGATTCTTCATCTAAATCTTTTCTTTTATTTCCTATATTTTTTCTTCTATTTATGTAACAATTTGATGCATCAATCAATTGAACTTTACCTTCTCTTATTGTTCCTTCTTTTCCTTTATTTATTAACCAAATATATGTTGAAATACCTGTATTATAAAATAAATCTGTAGGCAATTGAATAATAGCTTCTAACCAATCATTTTCTATGATGTATCTTCTTATTTCAGATTCTCCTGAACCTGCTGCACCTGAAAATAATGGAGAGCCATTTTGTATAATTGCCATTTTACCCTCATCTTTTAATTTTGCAATACCATTTAAAGTAAATAACATTTGACTATCAGAAATTTTAGGTGTTCCTACAGGGAATCTTCCATGTACACCTTTTGAAACTTCATCTTCAATAACCTTCTTTTGTTTTTTCCAATCTATACCAAATGGAGGATTTGAAATTATATAATCAAATGTATATCCCTTAAATTGATCATCATCTAGAGTATCTCCCTGTTTAAAGTTATCTGCATCTCCACCTTTAATAAGCATATCTGCTTTTGCAATAGCATATGTTTCTGGATTTAATTCTTGTCCATAACAATCTACTTTAACATTTTTATTCAATTGCTTTAATCTATCTGTCATGCATGCAAGCATTTGAGATGTTCCCATTGCCATATCATATATTGTTTTAACTTTGTTATCATTTATTAAAATATCTTGTTCTTCGGCAACTAATAAATCTGTCATTAAATAAATAATATCTCTTGCAGTAAAATGAGCTCCTGCTTCTTCGTCATAACTTTCTGAAAATTTTCTAACTAATTCCTCAAAAATATATCCCATATCTTCAGTTTTTACTTCATCTAATCCCATATATGCTTTTTTAGAATTAAATTCTTCAATAACAACATATAAAAGTCTATTGTCAACCATTGTTTTTACTTCATTATTAAATTTAAAATTACTTAAGATATCTATAACATTATCTGAAAAACCATTTAAATAATTCTTAAAATTACTTTCTATATTATCTGGATCTGATAATAATTTTTCAAAATCATATTTACTTGTATTATAAAAACAATATCCTGAAGCTTCTGTTAAAAAAGCATCCTTTACTTCAAAGTTTTTAACTTCTTCATATTTATCCAAAACAGCTTGCTTAGTTGGCTTCAATATATCATCAAATCTTTTTAAAACAGTCATCGGTAATATAACCTTACCATATTCGTGTGGTTTATATACTCCAACTAATTTTGTTGCAACTTCCCATATTAAATTTGCTTTTGCTTGTATATTTGTACTCATTTTTTTACCTCCAATATTTTTCTAATCTCATCCCATTTTTTTGTTTTTTGTGATAGTGCTTTTGCTATGTCAATAGGAATTTCTCCTCTATTTTTTGCTGCTAAATCATAAAACTCTTGATATTCATTTTTCTTTAGTATCTTATATGCAATTTTCTCCTGTATTTCTCCCTCTGGAGCAATAACCTTGCCATGAATTATTCGTCCTAAATAATCATGTGAAATCCCAATTTCTCTAGATAATTCACGTATGCTTCTTTTCTTTGTTAAATTATTTTCTTCAATTCTCTTTAATAGAAATTTACTAAATTGGCTCATTTTTTGCTCCTTTCTTTTGTAATTTGTAATATTACATATTACGATATCAAAAAATGTTAAATATTGCAAGACTTTTTTATTTTATTTTCTAACTTTTTGTCTTTTTTATTTTCTCCTTTTTTCGACAAAATCCCCCATGTTTTTACCCATTCTCCCGAGATGGCAAGAATAGATGTCAGCCGACATCCCTCAACAGCTTGAAAGCAAAGCTTTCAACGGTGATGACACATACTAAAAATAGCTGACAAATGTCAGCCCTAGTGTTTTTTATTCTATTATCCTGTTCACAATTTTTGTGAAACTTTACTCTTGCGCTAGTTCCAGTAGCCCTCATATTCTATTTTTAATTCTATATACTTAATTAATTTATTTATAACATATTCGTTGTTTCTTATATCATTTTTCCATCTTTATCTTTCTTTACATTTTTATTTTGTTGTATTAAATTTCTATAAACACAATATGCAACTTTTGAATTAAGTCCTATATTTTTATACTTATCATCTTCAAACAAAAATTTATATAATTAAAAAAATCTATTCATATCTTATATTTTTAAAGGGATAACAATTTCAAATTATTGTTATCCCTTTTATGGCTTTTTGCTATTTCTAACTCTCCCGCACATTTTATTTATTTTTGAAATAGCTTTGTAAACCATTTTAATTCCTCCTAACTTAAGAATTTATAGAAGCATCTTCTTGTTTTTGTAAGTAATTATCTAGCGCTTCTTTTCTAAATAATACTTTCCCTCCAACTCGTGAGCATGGCAAATTCTTTCTCTTTACTAGTTGTGTAACTAACCATTATGATACTCCTAAATACTCTGCTGTCTCTTTCATTGTTAGAGTTGTTCTTGTTACTTTTTCAAGTTCCATATGCTCACCTACCTTTCTAGTAGCTGTTTGAATTACAATTACTAATTATAATTATAATTTTAATTGTATATTCAAGAATTAACCACTATACAATTAAAATTTTCATGTAGTTTTAAAAAGTTGTATGGTATTTTTACAAAAAATTACACATTCTTTTTAATGTGTAACTATTTTTCTATAGTAGAGTAATATCTTTCCACCATTGATAATTCTCCACCATATTTTTCTTCTAACTTTTTAGTATATTCGGATAATTTTTTTGAATTTTCTTCATATTTTTCTTGATATTTCATTTTCTCTTCTTCTGTTAATGGATTTTTATTTCTTGCTTCTCTTATTTTATTTATTCTGTTTGGACTATTCCATACTGCCCCATGCATTATAACAGTACATAAATAATAGTCTTCTTCAAATTCTTTTCTAGTATATTTTTGTACCTTTTCTAAATCAATTCTAGTTAGATATTTAAATCTTTCATATATTTGTCTATATCTTTCCGCATCAGCATATGTTATTTTCGTATCTAAATATTCTCTATTATATATACTCTGCTCAATCTCTTTTATTTCCGCCTTTTCATATTTTTTATCAAATATTTCTATTCCTATATTTTTTAATAATTCTATCTCTTCTTTTGAAAGACTTTTTAAAATATTCATATGTTTCACCTCTATTTTTAATTATTATATCACTTCATATACTCAAAATAAAGTTATATTGCCATTCTATTTAATATTATTTAAGTCTCTGCAACAACTTGCTTTCACAATTTTTGTGAACAGCATATTTACCTTTGTAATACAAACTTATTACTTTTTTCTTCTTGTAATACATATTAAAAGCTCTGCTTTTAAGTTGTTTATGGTGTATGTAATACATCTATTCTTGCTGTTCCAGAAATATAAAAAGATTAGCCCTTTTTTAAGAACTAATCTATAAATTAATTTATTTCTTTATAATAAAATTTTAAATTGCTCATTTCATGTCCGCCATAGTATTTTATGATTTTTTGCATTCTAAAGTTTTCAACACCTGTACCAAATGAAGCAATTTGTATATCTTTATTTTCTTCACGTAATTTCTTTATTAATTTAAAAAATATTCCATGTTTTCTATATTCTTGTTCAATATACATTTGCGAAATCCATAAAACTTGACCATCACTTGCCCAGTAAAAATACGAATATAAAATCATTCCTACTGGTTTTCCATCAATCTCTGCTACTAAACATTTAAATTTAGGATTATCACAATAATAATCTGCATCTATATGTTTTTCAAACTCTGTATATTGTTCCATGTTATTTACTTCATCAATTACTTTATTAGCATATATTAAAAACTCTTTATGTGATTTATTAGCATGCATAATTTCAATTTTCATATTTATTCTCCAAATAAATTAATACTTTTTTCAATTATTTCTTTTTGATCCTTAAAATTATCTTTTGTTACCGGTATTCTCCCAACCATTTCAGTTCCCAAAAAATAATTTAATGTATCAAATGCTTTTAAGGTTTCTTCTGTTCCACTACCACTTCCACCTGCACACGCAATACAAATTATCTTCTTTTTCTTTATCTTTGAATTATTATTAAAAGCATCACATCTTTTTAATCTATCAAAAAAAGTTTTCGCTGACTCACTCATTTCATGAAAATACACTGGTGTGATAAATACATAAGAATCAAACTCTTCCATATATTTATATATTTCATTAAAATCATCTTTTTGTATACAAATGTGTTCCTCTGCACAAATACCCCAACCTCTTTTTCCACAAGCAATACATTTTTTAATACTCTTCTTGTTTATACATATATGTTCAACTTCATGTTCTAATAAACTTAATTGTTTTTCGCATTCTTCAACGCAAGAAAAAGTAAGTCCAATTTTGTTTGGTATAAAACTTTCTTCATTTACTAAATTATTGCTAAAACTTAAAATTAAAACTTTCATTTTTCTCTCCTATATACTTTTTCCACCGTCTACAAGATATTTTGCTCCTGTTGTCCACAAAGATTTGTCTGATAATAGAAATTCTATTGTTGGTGCAATATCCTTCTTAGCATCTCCTATTCTACCTAATGGATATAATGGTGGTTTTGATTCAGACCATTTATCATATCCTTCTTGTGTATAATCACCACTTGCAACATAAATATTAGTATATACTGCTGCCGGATTCACACTATTAACTCTTATATTATACTTGCCAAGCTCTTGCCCCATAAATTTAGTTAACATATCCAATCCTGCTTTTGCTGTGCAGTATGCTATAGAACCTCCTGCTCTTTCTGATGACATTGAAGAAATATTAACTACTGACGCATTTGTTCCATTTTTTAATAAGGGTAATAATGTTTTAGTTAATAAAAATATGCTTGTTAAATTAACATTTATTGAATTGTTCCATTCTTCTAATGTTTGCTCTTCTAATCCACCTAATTTAATAATTCCTGCTGAATTTACTAATCCATCTAATCTACCATATTTTTTATCTATTTCTTCATAAAGTTTTATGCAATCTTCCTCTTTGCTAACATCTCCTTGAAGAAATAAAACTTTATTAGCATTTTCTCCTAATTTTTCTTTTGCTAAAGCAATATTTTTCTCTCCTCTTGAAAAAGAAACAATTTCATAATTTCCTTGTTCTAATAGATATTGAACTGTTCCAAATCCAATACCACTTGCTCCACCTGTTACTAAAACGATTTTATTTTCTAAATTCATAAATATCCTCCTATCTAGTAAATCTCCATTGTTTAAAATATTTACATTTACCTTCGTCATCTAATGAAATTTGGAAAATTCCATCTATTTCTTGTTTTGTATTTGTAGCAGTCATTGTTCTTGTCATTTGCCAATTTATAATACAAGTATTTTGGTCATAAGCAACTACCTCAAATTTATAATCTATATCTTTTTGATTATCTGCAACAACATTCCATAAGTTTGTCACTTCCTCAAAATTAGAACATGGTTTATCTATTGGATTTTCATAGTATTCAACATTTTGACTTAATGTTTTTAATGTTCTTTCCCAATCTAAATCCTTCCATGATTCCATAAATTCTTTTGTCCATTTGTTATACTTATCTAACATTTTATTTCCCCCTTTTTTGTTTAAATCCAACCTAATTATTCCAACAATTGCGCTTACCAAACCTATTATTTCTATTATAACGTTTGTTGGTGATAATAATATTGCATAGTATGTAATTGATGCTATTTCTGCTATTACAGATAATTTTCTTATTGTTGATGCCTTTTCTTGCATAAAAGTAAATACAAGAAGTGCACCTAACATGATACTAAATAAATTATATAAATTCTTCCAATAAATAATATTTAATATTACTAATAATATCACTATTAATAATGATGCAATATATTTAACTATCTTTTTAGTATCAGGTTTATAAGCAAAATATAAAGACACCAAATTTCTTATAACTCCTGCTCCACAAAAAATAATTGCAGAAATATTACCTAAAAAGCATAGTCCAGTGAAAACAAAACCTGTTGCGAAGTTTCTTAGTAGTAATAATTTTTTTGTACTCTTTTGTTGGAAAGAAAATACTACAAAAATTAATCCAATGAATGCAAATATTTGATTAGCAATCCATTGCCAAGTTATACTCATCATTTTCCCTCCTCACCCAATTTTCTATATGCCTCAAATATATTTGTGCATAAAATTTTTTCTTTTTCTATTTCGCTTAGCTCTAATCCTTCAACTATTTTAATATAGTCTGATACATCTGAAAATCCTAAATCAATTGCAAAAAAGTCTGTTCCATACATTAACTTGTTTTTTAAATTAGGATATTTTCTTAAATACTTATTTAGAATATTAATAAGTTCTTTAACTTGTTTATCTCGTTCTTCCCTATCAATTGCATCTAAGCATCCACTTATACATGTAAAGACATTCTCATATCTCTCACATAATTCAAATATATTATCAAAATCCGGCCAGTTTAAATGACTTCCTATGAAATTAACTTCTTTAAAATTTACGGCTAAATCTTCAATATATTTAGCATCTGCATAATTATCATTAGTTTGTGAATCACTATTTGGATCGTATGTTTCACCACAATGGAATACCATAGATACTCCATATTTTTTTGCTAATTGAGTTACTTTTACTATTCTTTCATCATTAGCAAAAAAAGATTGATATCCTAAATATATTTTTATAGCTATAATTCTTTCATTATTTTTTAAATTTTCTTCTACTCTTATTAATTCTTCATCTAGTTTATATAAATCCACAGATTCTGTAAGGAACATATCCTCTTCGTCTTTAAAAGTGTCAAAGCTATATGGTTTTACTAAACCAGAATTATTAGTTGACCTAATATTTAAAAACTTAGTAGCATTTGCTGTTTTTTTATATAATTCAAAATCTTCTTTATCCACGAAGTGACAATGACAATCAAAAATTTCTTTTTCCAATATTTTTCCTCCGGTTTATTCAAATTTTATTAATTTCATAAACTACTCTTTCACATCACAAAATACCGTATTATTTATTTCAAAAGCAGGCGCACATACTACAATAGCTTCAACCTCTTCATTTTCTGCAAATAATTGATGAATATCCATTGGGTTAATTAATACCGCATCTCCGCTTTTTACTATATACTCTTTTTCATTAATAACCATTCTTCCTGTACCTCTAATAAAGTAATATGTTTCTTCCGCAATTGGATGATAATGTTTATTTGTAGAAAAACCTTTTTTTACAACTACATGACCTAAACTATGATGTTCTGAATTTCCTAATTTTTCTCCTCTTCCTATCATTTCGTAAAATAATTCACCCTCTGCATTATTAATTGGTGAAACATCTTCTTTTCTTACAATCTTCATAATATGTCCTCCAAAAAGTTAATAATTATTTTTCAAGACCATTTTAACATATTTTTCTTGTTTTGTATATGTTTTAGTATGTCAAAATGCCCCGGCCCTTTGACACTTTGACACAAAAATTGCACTTTGATTTGTTTTAATTTTAATAATTTGTTTTTGTTATTTAGACATCACCTTTTTTGCCCATGTTCTTTTATTGCATTTTGGACATTTCATATATCTTGTTCTGCCAATATGTCTTGACCAAAAAACACTTTTGTATGTAGGAACATATTTCTCCCCACATTCTTTGCATTCATAATATCCTGCAATTTGTTCAATTTTAAGCATAAATGGTGTCGCAATTAAAAATGGAATTATACTAGTTAAAGTAATTACTGATGCCAACCATTCTTCCATTTTAACAGCTTCAATTATTATTAAAGAAATAAAAAATGGCAAAAGTCCTAATATACCTATTAAAATTTCTGCATGAAGCAATCTTTTATCATTTTCTTCTTTCTGTTTTACCATTTCTAATAAATTTTTTTCTGCATTTTCATCATAATTTTTCATATCAATCATCTCCCCACTCAATAATTCATTTACACTTATTTTAAGTTCCTTGCACAAATCTAACATTATTGAAGAATCAGGCATTCCTTTTCCATTCTCCCATTTAGATATAGCTCTATCTGTTATATTTAATTTTTCTGCTAGTTGCATTTGAGTTAAATTGTTTTTTTTCTACACTCAGCTATAAATTTTTCGATTTTAATCTGATCCATATTTCTACTCCTTTAAATTAAGTATAAACTAATTTTAAAGAAAATCTACAAACTAATCGTTGAGTGGGGTGTTTTTTTACTTTAACGATTATTTGAGTAATTAATTTGTTCCAAAATTAACTTTACTCTACCGTTATTTTAATATCTCCTGTGTCTGTGATAATTTCGCATTTCTCATTTGCAATTACTTTCGGAACATCAATTCTACCAATACCGGTTTCAGTAAAAACAACTTTATCTGTAAGTAAACTTCCTACAACATCTCCTGTATCTGTTTTAATAAATATATCACTAGCATCACAATTTTCAAAATTTACATCTCCTGTGCCTCTCTCAATCGAAAATTTTTCTGTTGCAATTACTTTTTTCATAAATATATCCCCCGTACTTCCGCTTGATAGAAGATTTTTACAATTGCTATTAACTATATTTGTCTTTCCTGTAGAAACATTAATTTCAATATCTTCAGAACAAATTACATCCACTATATCTATTTGACCTGTTGAAGTAGAAAGTTCAAGCATACTAGCAATTATATTTTCAACATAAATATCGCCTGTACTAGTCTTTACTTTTATATTTTCATATACAGGAGCATAATTTATTATATCTCCTGTATCCACTAAAATATCTATACTTGAAAATTTGAAATCTTTTGGTATTTTTACATCTCCTGTACTGGTTCTTATTAAAAGTTCACCATATTCACTTTCAGGAAGATATATAGTTATTTTAGGTGTATTGAAATTTATACCTATGTATTCATACCATTTTCTCGTATCAACGACCTCAATTACAAGGGTATTATCTTTCACTTCAACTGAGTGATTTACATTTTTTTGTTCGTTACAAACAACCAAATTATTTAAATTTTCAGAAAGTATAAATTCAATATCTGCAGTATTAGTCTTAATTTTTATATCCTTAAACTCATCATTAATTTCGTATTTATTAGTTTCAAATATATTTGTTGATAATTTTGTAAAATCCCAATTTAATTTATTCATAACTACACAAAAAATCATACAACTAATCAATATTAGAAAGCTTGGTATAATAATCCATAATTTTGTTTTTTTGCTCATATACTCCCCCTCTTTTTGGAAAATAATTTTTAATTTATTATTTAATCAATAAATGGTTCAATATATTTTTGTATAAATTGAACTTGAACAAATACTAATGGTTTAAATGTACCGGTTTGACTTTGTAAATTATCTTTTTAGTTCTCCATTATTAAATTTATTATCATAATCTCTTATTTCTTCTTTATCTAGCATAGGTGTACTACTTACACCTTGTTTTATTATTTCCTTATCACGATATGTAAATGCGAAAATAACATTAGGCTCGCTTTTAAATTCTACAAAGATTCTCCATTCATTATAAGATAGCAATTTATTTAAAAATGAATGTTCTATTTCAATATTTGTAATATCTTCTTCCATATATCCTTTTGTTTCCAAATAATCGTAAGTTTTATTTCTTATAATATTTCCAAATATTACTTTATAAGATAATATCATTGCTATAATTATAAATATTATAAATACAATATATTTCTTTTTCATAAAATCAACTCACTTTCAAATTGCTATTTTTATCCCCTTCATTGTACCACAAATGTCAATAGGTCCAGGACAGTTGCTACTATGTAAAATTAGACAAAGTATAAATAATATGATATAATTTAAAAGTAAACACATTTTGTTTTCCCTCGTGTTTACACATATTAACTTACCCATAATAAAAAAATTTTTTGGAGGTTTTACACAATGAAGAAAGAAAAAAAGTATGAGGCCACTATTGCCTCTAGAGACAGGAACACAGGTACTGTTACAACCATTTCCTTTTTTGCTCGCAATAAAAAAGATGCAAAAAAAATTGCGAACGAAAAATGTGATTCTATGGAATTCCTGTACTGTCCGGACATTTTTTTCGTCTCCGATGTTCATAAAGTTAAATGAATATCAAAAAGGGGATGAGCTTAACCGCTCGTCCCCTTTTTTTTACTTAATGTCGAAATGCTCCATACCTATTGACATTACTTTATTTTAAAAATACTTTTTAGCTTGTCTAATATCCTTTGTATAAAACTTCTTTCTTTGCATTCTACTAATTCTTGAGTTTCTTCTTTAATTTGTTCATTTCTTTTATTTTTGAACAAATTATCGGTATTATATTTTTCTTGAATGTCTTTTTCATACTTTTCGTTATTAGATAAGTATTGCATATATAAATCATTTTTAACTTTTTTATTAGGGCACCAATATTGATAATTAAGTATAGCAATTAAAACCATAGCATTTTTACTTAAGTAATTTTTATCTATTGGATTTGATTTATTAATATTAACTTCATAATTATCAAGTTTTTCAGTTTCAAACAGTTTTAAGATTTTCTTAGGAATTTTTTCAACATATTCCACAGGCATATTCTGTAAAACTGTATATACTTCTGAATAAGCTTGTCTAGTTTCAAAAGTCATTTGATTTCAACCTTTCTTTATAATACTTTTTGCTTCGAATGGTAATTCTAAACTGTACTTTTTATTTATTTGATTAATTATTTCTTCATCTATTACAATTTTATTGTTAATTACAAATACCTTTTTATCTTCTTCATTTAAACACATAGTTATCTTTTCATATTCAGAATCATCAAATTCCAATAACACTAATAATTCTTTATTATCTATATTAATTTTATTTGCCATCGATATCTTCTCCTGTTAAATTTTGTTCTGTTTTAGGAGTTACACCCCCTAATGCTATGTGCGTACTATCAGCTAATTGCATCATTTCTTTTATTGATACATCTGCAGTTTGGTTCTGTAATTGAATGTCCAATTCAGACATATCATCTGTAAGTCTACGTTCTTCTCCGAATTGGCTCTTCCTGTAGCATTCCATTAGCACCGACTGTATAATATTCCTCTAACTCTTTACCATCTATTATGTATTTCATTCTTATTAAATTATCAAAAATAGTAATTTTACTACTATATTTTTTACCATCTTTTTCCGCTTTTCTCACTAACTCCTTTAATTGATAACACAATACATCTATTTGAGTTCCTGGTAAAATTTGTCTATCTCTTGTACTTTCTATAAAATCATTTTCAAATGGATTAAAATCTAGCGTTTCTCCAAATATAGTTTTTTCCCCTTGAATATCAGCAAGAAAATCATCAGTTTTTCCACTAACTCCATAATAATTTCCTACTCTAAAATATTTTGAGTTTTTTAAATTTTCATCTAAATCTTCTAGCGATGAAACTCTATATGGCATACTTAATGTAAATAGTCGTTTTTTTGAAAATAATTCTTCCGAAATTCTTCCACTTGCAACACATAATTCATATGCTTTGTCCTGCCATCCCCAAGTATATTTTTGCATTAAATATAAATAATGCTCCAACTGTTCTTCTACAGTTAACTCTTCTAAACCACTTTTTGAAAAAAGAATATTATCAACAATTTCACCTGGCATATATGCTTCTTTATCTTCTCTAATTTGTCGAAGAAGTTCTAGCTTTCTACTAAAATCAATAGTATCATCATTAACTAATTCTCTAAGTACTTTTTTTGTTATATCTTCCTTTATAGAAGTTGGTATACATTTTTTCATTATATCAATCTTTTTTATCATGTCTGGTTCTCTATCTATAATTGTTTTTACTATTCCTAAAAAAGTCTTGTGTAATTCTTTTGTTATTTCCCTACGTAACATCAATCCATTTCTATCTAATTCTTTATTTCTATTTAAAATTTCTAATTTATCGGATAATGCTAATATCTTTCTTATATCTTCATTTATTTTAGTTCCTAATTCTTTTCCATATTTTGAAATAGCTAAATCTTTAAAAATATCATATGGATTTATTTGAAAATATTTTTCTATTTCTTCATCACAATATATTTTTATTAATTCATCTTGTCCTAGTATTATACTTAATAGTCTACTAGTATCCTGCTCATTTTCATATCCACTTATTTTTTCCTTTTTCGCAATATTCATGGCCAATATATGTGTCATTCCTTCAGAAACGCCTGTATTAAACTTTGATTCAAGAACATATGTCTCAGTTTTACTATCATATACGTAAACGCTTAATTGAAATCCAATTTTACAATATAGTTTATCACCAACTATTTTTACATTTAATCCTATAACATGTGTGTTCTCATGATTAACCAACATTTTTTGACTATCTTCGTCCAATTTATTAAGTTTATCTAAATCTAAGTTTAAATTCCCCCACACTCTATCAGTATCTTCTACTCTAAAAAAATGGTATGACCCTTGTCCAAAGCTTTCTGGTTCAAACGTAACACCTAATATATTTTTATTAAGTTTTTCCCTAATTCTGTCTGTAGTCATTGCCTGTCTAAACACGTTATTATCCTCAAGCTGTTCCATAAAATATTCAATTAGTTCCTCTTTGGTCATTCTTTTCATATATTTAACCTCATATTTATTATCTAAAAGTATTATAACATATAAATTTTAAGTTTTATTATAATTTTTAACTATTATTTAAAATTTTGTGTGGATAAAATAACTAGACCCCAAGCAGTTTTATACATCTTTTCTCACTTTTCAAAAAAAGACTAGTTCATTTTGAACTAATCTTTAATTTGTATTTATAATTTTATAATCATTTCTATCATTTACAATAACTGCTTGGTCATTACTAAGTTTTATAAATTTTAAATTACTATTTTCATTGATAATTTCATCTGCTAATTTCGTATATTTTTCTTTACTATTATAATGAGGCAAAATATATGCATCAATTAAATTCATAGCATTATAATCTTTTAATAATGGTGCTTGTGTTTTATCATCAAGTTTTTCAACATATTCGATAGAAGGACAAGCTATACAAGAACCCGCACTTGAACCAACATATATTTTGCTATTTGCAAATTCTATTAAATCTTCTAACACTTTTTTCATCTTTAACTGTTGAAGTAAATAGAAACAATTCCCACCTGCAACAAATATGGCATCTACAGAATTAAATTTCTCTATAATGCTATCTTTATCCTCATTTGTAATATCAATATCTATTATCTTGAAATTCATATTTGCTAAATCTTTTTTATCTTTTTCCATATACCATCTATCATCATCTAGTTCAGAAGCAGTAGCAATAAACCCAATTTTAGCACCCTGTTCTATATATTTTGTAATAATTTCTTTATTGCTTGATAACAATATTTTCATATACCCCAACTCACTTTCAAATTGCTAGTTATTTTTTTACATTATATCATACTTTTTATTATAAGACACATTCTTTTAATTCTAGGTATAAAAATAACCTAATTTTAAAAAAATAATATGAAATAAATTTTAGTATTGTATTTCATATTATTTATTATATTGGTCGAATTTCGTATTATACTTTTATATTTTTAATCTATTATTTCTTGTGTCAAAATGCCCCGTCCCTATTGACACTAACTATATTATGTGTCAAAATTTTCAGTCCCATTTAACACATTTGACATTTTCTACTATACTAAATCCAATTCTTCTATATCTAATTTACCATTTTTAATATCATTAACATATTCTTCAAATGTATTTCTAACTACTTTAACATTCTTATCAACTAAATCTTTTGTCCATATTTCTTCATTTCGGATATATGGTTGTATGCCACAAAATATACTGTGATCTGCAAATACAATTCTAGGATTATCTAGAGATGAATTTAAATCCATACATATTACATCTCCACCACTAGTACCATTTATAACAATATATCCAAATTTAGATATAATTGCACCTGGTGCCATCGTGGAACTTTCGTAAGCCATTTCTTTAAAATTAGTAATAATATTTTTGTTTAATAATTCATCATATTCTTTTTCAAATATATTTTTTACATAACCATTTAGTTGAACATCTAATTTTTTTTGCATAAATATTTTTGACCATAATACATTATTATTTTTTATAAAATCAAGAGTCTCATTAAATGATTTAATATCAATTGATTTATAATCTATTATTTTTCTATATTTTTCATTACTATAAATTATTTCTAAATCGCCATCTACAAAACCACAGCATACAGCATGAGACTGTTCTAATTTTTCTTTATATTTTCCAACATACATATATTTTCTAACTAATTTTATGACATCACATTCTACATCTTTATATTTACCTTTTGAATATTCATTATCTAACACATATGTATTATTCCTTGATGAAAACATTTCGTCACAAGCCCAATTATCATTATCCTTATCGTAACTAGATGAGCCAATTAATTCTAATCTATATTTTTCATCGCTGTCTTCATAAATATTGAAATTAAATGCTATTACATCATTACTTATTTCTTCTTTTAAAACATTATCTAGCCAATCATTAAATAAGTTTTTTTCGTTTAAACTAACATTTTCACTTTTTTTCTTCTCTTGTATTTTAGACTGAATAAATTTTTTCGTAATAAAGACTGGAAGTCTTGTTAAAATATCAAATATTCCCATAACATACTCCTTTGAAATCAATTATTGCTACTAAGACTGATGCAATTTTGTACACTTTCACCTTTCTTTTTTAGTCTAATTATTGCTATTATTGCTGAAATTAATTGTAAAACTTCTTGTACAGCTCCTACATATGCCATTACAATAATATCATAAATAGCCCATCCCAATCCTGCAATACCTACTGTTCCTTTTAAGATTTTCACATTATTTTGCCATAATCCATATGTATGAATAACTGTCACAATTAATGGAATTATACTATAAATATCTTGCCAACTAAATATACTAGATATTATTGTTAATACCGTAAAAATAATAAATACTCTTAATGATGGTTTCATATTTTTCTTTTCATAATAATAAAAAACAAAACTTCTTACTTTTCTACCTCCTAAAATATATTTAAATCTTTTTTCATTATTAGTTTATCATATTCAAATCTTTGTCCTGTATATATTTTTATGGCCTCCGGATTATTGCTTGAAAGTTTAATTTTACTAATATTATTTTTCTTAGCATATTCTATACACTCTTTTATAAGATTAGTTTGTATTCCTTTTCTTCTATATTCTTTCAAAGTAAATACATTGCATATGTATCCTTCATTTCCACTTTTTACGCATTGAGGCATATAGTTTATAATCTGTAGTCCACAAGTTGCAATTATTTTATTATCTTTAATTTCTATAAAAAAGATTATATCTTTGTTCAAATGTTCTTCTAAATATTTCTTAGTTATCATATAAAATTCATCATCTTTATCCGGATATAATTCTTTCCAATCTTCTTTTTGTTGTATTACTCTCAATTTTGATAATTCTTCTATATTTTCATTTTTAGCTATAGTAATCATTTTTCTCCTTAAAAATTAAATTTTTTTATATGTTGCTGTTAAATTTTTTATTTCCATTATACCACAAATATTTTAAAATAAATATCTTTCATAAACTTTCACTATTTTTAAGATAAAAAAAATAATGTCAAAATGCCCCGCCCTATTGACACTTTAGGTTTAATGAATGATTTTCCTGTAAATAAATACTTTTGTTTAGATAAAAAAATAGTATTAAAAGATTATAACTATATTGGAAATTCAGATTGTACAACTATATTAGGTCGTGAAGACTATTTTAAAATATTCTTCCCTAAGTGTACTGATAAAGAACTAAATGAACTTATAGAAAAATCAATTAAATTAGCAGAAACATCTGCTATGCAAAAACATATAAAATCTGATTTAAATAAACTTTTAATTGGTTCAAATTGGTACTGCGAACCTTTAGATATGTTTATTCAATATGTTAAATATATGTATAATTTATTAAATGCAATAATAAATAAAGAAGATACAGTAGAAACAAAATATAATGCTTTTGAAGTTAATCATATAAATATGTTCTTAACTCAAAAAGAAATTGTAAACATAGAAATTCCTATTACATCTTTAAAACAATTTATAGATTTTTATTTTGCTAGAACTGTATCAAGAGATGTTAATTTATTAAAGATTTGTAAGTTCTGTAATAAGGCTTTTATTGCTAATAATCCTAAAGCAGAATATGATACACCTCAATGTAAAAATAAAGCTAATGTATATAAAAGTAGAGCAAAAAATAAATAGTAGCAGTTAATTGCTACTATTTATTTCTTCATATATCTGATAAATTTTCTTAAACTTCTCAGATTCTTTACTATTTTTTTCTATTTCTTGTTTAAACCCTATACCATATTTTTCCCTCAATTTATCAAAAAACAAATTAATTAATTCTTTGTCCCTTTTTAAAATTTTTTCAAGATCATATTTTTCTAATGTACTAACTAGAATAAATATGCTAGAGAAATCTATCTTGTCATTATTTAATAACATAATTGCATTATTTCTAAAATTTTCATTATATGTTAACAAACAAAGCATATCATCAATATCCAATATTTCAATATCCAAATCAGAATTAGTACAATTTTTAATTGAAATATACTTTCTTTTATATTCTGAAATAAATTTTTGATGCAATTCGTTTAATTCATAATGACTCTCTTCTAAATTTCGCCATATTTTTGATAATTTAGTATTGCTACACCACATCGCATCTATATCAGATAAGCAACCATATTGAGCCTCTCTTCTATTTTTGCTTCTCTTAGCAAAAAACAATCCAATACTTTCATATTCTTTTATTTCTTCAACATATCTATCCAAATTAATAAATAAATTCGTATAATATATACTAATTTTTTCATTTATTTCATCATTAAAAATATAATCTATTTCAAATAGAAATACCATAAAATTAATATAGTTGTATAATATTTTATACAAAATTCTTATATTATTATTTCCAGATAATCTCCATATGATTTCTGAAGGTTGTTTTATCTCTTCAAGTATATTAGCAAATTCTTTTTTATATTGTTCTGATATTATTTCTTTTTCTATGATTTCATTCCATATATCCTTAAATATCTTTTCTTTTGGAATTATTGTATACTTTTTGCAACCTAATTTAGAAATAAAAGTATCATATACATAGTTTGGTACCATTTCGCTTTCATTTCCTATAATTATAACTTTCATTTTATACTTTTCAATTAATTCATCTATTATTCCTACAACAATATCATATTTACCAATAGCATTTTCATAATTAGTCTTGGTAGTTCCTAATTGTCTACCATATCGTACCCATTCTATACGTTCAAAATTATCAAAAATGAAAATAGAATTCTTTTTTATGTTATTAATATCATACCTTTTTTCTAATATTTTTTTCAAAAACAATCCTATTATTGAAATTTCACCTATTAAATAAATAATATAACTAAAAAAACTATTCTCCTCATTTTCGCAAGACTGTTTTATTCTATCCATTAATAATTCTTTAGTAGTAATACCAAAACATGAAATTTTATATATTTTTTGTTTTGAATATCTATAATACAAATTTATAAACTTATTTACAATGTATGTTTTTCCAGCTCCCCATGCCCCTGATATAAAGATCGGTAAATTGTTTTCTTTGTCACTAAAATAATTATACATATTCTTATATAACTCTTTTATGTTTCTATCAATACTATTTGATAACATCATTTTATCATATTCTCTTTTTTCTT
Organism: Clostridia bacterium; assembly: GCA_017437145.1. Classification (GTDB taxonomy): domain Bacteria; phylum Bacillota; class Clostridia; order TANB77; family CAG-508; genus CAG-452. The sequence goes on from JAFSBT010000004.1 coordinate 91,897, forward strand.
TATTTCTACAACATTTTATATATATCTTTTTTATTATTAAATATATAAAGCTCAAACAACTATATATTAATGCAATTTGTAGTATACTTCTAGAAATACATTTAACAAACATTATTATTTTATTTAAATATATTTCGTTAAACCCCATAAATACTAAAAGACTTTTTATTTGATTTTTAAATTGTCTTATCAAAATAATTACTATGCATGATATAAATATGATTTTACTTACAAACATAATAATACCTTGAAATTTCTCTTTTAAATTCATACTAAATGTTTTAATATGTTCAAATATTTTTTTCATTTTTATTTCTCCAATCAAAAAAGATAGGCACTACTTCCCTATCTTTTCTTTCGTTTTTTTCGCATTATATCACATAAAAATTAAATATTCAATTTATTTACCATCTTCTATACCATTTTTTAAACCAAATGCATTTGTTTCATCATCAATTACAAAAGTCAAACTGTTTATTGGTCTAGTCATACCTACATACATCTTGTTTTTAGTTCCTAATGCTAATTTAGCCTTACCTTCTACTATGTATTTTTTAAATTCCTCTGTTGGATATAACAATACTCTTGAATATGTAGCACCTTTTGACTTTCCGAAAGTAATTTTAAAAGATAATTTACTAGCACTAACACTTGAATCATTAATCAATTGTACTGGTTTATATTTTTTTATGTACTCATCTATTTGGCTCTTTTTAATTACAAAAACCCCCTGATGACAATCTTTTTTTATTTCAGTACATTCCATTGGCTGATATTCATTATAGAATTTATTTACAAAAGAAATTATATCCTTGTGACATCTATAGCATTTATTTAACTCTGTATTATCTATTTTACATTCAATAGATTTGCATTCATTCTCAATAAACTCTTTTATATTTCCATATGAATATTTTTTAAATTTTCTCTCAAAATGTGTCTTATATATTGTCTGTCTAGGATCTCCAACTAAAATAACATTACTATTCGTATTCATTATTCTTTTTATAAACTCTAAATCATATCCTGCCATATCTTGAACTTCGTCAATAAAAATATATTTAAAAACAGATGATAACCTATTAATTACCTTTCCTTTTGTTTCATCATCTAGTCTAATAGCTAATTTAGCTAATTTATCTGTATATATTCTACAATCAGGATCAAAATAATGCTTAAAAAAATTTACTTTTTCTTTCCAGCATATTGGTATACCATCTTTATTTCTGTACCTTACTGCAGATATTCCTTCTTCCATTTTTATTCCTCTTATTTTACCAATTTTCAAGGCTCTTTTGTAAGGTTTTATTGCATGTTGAAGTAACATAGAAAACCATGTTTGAATTCTTATGTGTTTTGGAACATATCCTACTTGTTCTATAATTTTACGCTCAATTTCATCTTTACAATTTATAGTAAAAGTTGTTATTAAAACTCTATCTTCTGTTGTTAAAGCATTGTTAATTAAATATCTAGTTTTACCTGTTCCTGCCCCAGCTATTATTAATTTATTCATCATAATCTCCAATCGCCTTTTTTATGTAGTCCGGATAACTAATACATTCTTCTGTCTCAAATATTTTTATTGCACAGTCAGTTTTATTTTTCACCATATAATCTATAACATCATCATCTGTTTTAAAATCAGTCACTAATATTTTATTTAAAATTTTTAATGAATTTGCTCTTAAAATACATGGTTCTAATGTATCATAATTAAACTCTCCACCATTTTTTGCAACTAAATCTCCTTGTTTTCTATGTTCAATTTCATCAAAAAATATATTAATATATTTCTTCGCATTTTTCCCTATATATCCTTCATATTTTTTCTTTAAAGCTTCTATATTCCCATCATTATCTGTTACTACTATAGTTTCTTTTTCTATTTTGTCAGCAATTTTTAAAAATCTTAAAAATGTTGTACCTACTGATATAACATCAATTTCATCTTCTATTGGTAATCTTTTATATTTATCTTTATATGCTTTTTGAATTACTAATTCATCTGCATCGCCTTCTACTAAAATTGCTTTTTTACAAAGCAAAAATCTTAATGTATCGTATCCTGGCTTTTTAGCAAAGAATTTTTGAGTATTACTGTCTAAATCTAAAAATTTCATAATTTTCATATTTTCAAGTAATTGAATCTTATCTAAGCCTAATTTATTTGCTACAAAACTACTATGGGTAGTAATAAAAAATTGTTTTTCACTTTCTACTTCCTCGATTTCTCTCAACAATCTATTAAGTTTAGAAAAAGTTAAATGATTTTCTGGTTCTTCAAGTAAAATAATTCCTGCTTTCTCTGCCTTCTTATTATTCAAAGATAATTCTATTTTTAAAGTTGCTTGTTCTCCTTTACCTACATTTTCAAATGGAATAGAATTAATTTTTGTAATTATTGCTTTTTCCCACTCACTTTTGTTGAGCATTTCTACATCCATCTGTATTTTATCGCCCATCAAATGTGTTTCTTCATTTAATCTTCCATTCACTTTTACCATTGTGTCACTATTTATAAAATCATTTCTTACTTTTCTATACGTTTGAGATATATCTATAATCTCACTTTCTTCAAGTTTTTCTTTTATAATTTTCGAAATGCAACTATCTGAACTATTTTTCAAATTCGAATCCGAAGTATCAATTAAAACAGATTTTATCGGTATTGCCCTTGTTGTCATCTCATCATCTATATTTGCAGAACAATGCCATGCCGCACTATAGTATTCTATTGGAAGTGTTGTTATTTCACCTTTTTCCAAAAACTCTTTATATTCTTTGTCAAATTTTGAATCAAATCTTATAGAAAAATTCACTGTAGCTTTTTCTTCATTATCTGAATTATTAATTCCAAGTAATTCAGGAGCATTATCAAGAAAAATTTCTATATTTAATTTAGGTAATGGAGTAGATGCATCTTTATTTACCTTTTCAATATATTCTTTTACTACTTTATCGTTAAAAATATCTTGAGTAAAAGAATTTTTTATGTACTTACCTCTATAAAATCCAGTTAAAGCAAGGTGTATAGCTTCAAGAATTGTTGATTTACCTTCATTATTATTTCCAACTAAAATATTCATTCCATTATACGGTTCAAACTCGAATTTTATTAAATTCTTAAAATTATTTATTTTAACTTTATTTATACGCATACCTTTTTCTCCTTTTTTCAAATTATATCAATTTTCATTGTTTTTTTCTATGTTCTATTAATATTATATATATTTTTTATTTACATTATTCGACATTATACGACTTCATATAATTTATATTACATTTTATAAAGTTTTTTATTGTCCTATATAAGTTCTTTTATGAATTTTTGTGTAATCTTTGTAACCCTTGAAAAATAAGCAAAAACTACTGGTAATTACAATAAAAATATTATATAATCATCACCATTGAATACAAGACTTCTTCCACCCTAATTTGAAAGGAGGTGGAAAAAGCAATGGCTGGAAGTATTGAAAAAAGAGGTAAAAATACTTACAGGTTAATCGTTTCAGGTGGTAAAAATCTTGATGGTAGCAGATGTAGAAAAACAAAAACTATTCATGGTACTAGAAAAGATGCTGAAATTGCTCTTGCTGAGTTTATAACAGAAGTAAATCGTGGAATGGTTCCAGAAGGTAAATCCATAACATTTGAAGAGTTTTTTCACATTTGGAAAGAAAAATATGGTTCTAAAGAATTAGCACCAAAGACTTACTCTAGATATCTCGGTATGCTAAGAACTCGTATTCTACCATATTTAAGTTCATTTCTTCTTGATAAAATAAAACCTACTGATTTAATGAACTTATATGATATGTTAGAAAACGACACTCAAATAAAAAGGATTGCTAAAAACAACGGTCAAAGAACTTTAAAACCATTATCGCCAAAAACTATTTTAGAACATCACAGATTATTAAGTGCAATGTTTCAAAGAGCAGTATATTGGCAATTATTAGTTAACAATCCTGCAAGAAGAGTTAAACCACCCAAAACTAAAAAACCTAAAATTGAGTTTTTCGATGATGATGAGTGCAAACTTCTTATTAATTCTTTACAAGACTTCACTGGAAGCAAATTAAAATACAAAGTAGCTATTCTACTTGATATTTTTTCTGGTGTAAGGCGCGGCGAACTTGTAGGACTTGAATGGTCTGACGTAGATTTTAAAAATGAAACTATTGAAGTTAATAAATCTACTCAATATCTACCTGAAAAAGGAATATTTGATAAAGATCCAAAGACTGAAAGTTCTAATAGAATTGTTCCAATACCAAGTTATATAACTAAAGTACTTTTGGAATATAAAAAATGGTATTATGAACAAAAAGAATTATTTGGAGATAAGTGGATTGACTCTAACAAATTATTTATACAAGCTAACGGAAAAACTATGCATCTTGATACACTTGGTAAGTGGTATAAAGAACATATTGCATCTTTAGGATTACCTGTAGTAAAACTTCATGGAATAAGACATACAAATGCAACACTCTTAATTTCTCAAAATGTCGATATTGCAACAGTATCTGCAAGACTTGGTCATGCAAGTATTAATACTACTATAAAATACTATGTGCATCCATTACAAAAGAATATGAGAAAAGCAGCGTATGTTTTACAAGACTTATTGATAAATAACAATAATAACTAAAATCTTTTTTCAAAATATCACAAAATTGCTTTTTTGAAGTAAATTAGTGAAGATTTTGGCTTTATCAAGCCTATTATAGAATCTTGTGTCCCCAGGCTGTCCCCAAAAGAGCTAAAATCTTACTTATACATAAATAATAAAAGAGCCACAATCTCTTGCGACTCTAATAAAATTCTTTGGTTGCGGGGGATAGACTCGAACTATCGACCTTCGGGTTATGAGCCCGACGAGCTGCCAACTGCTCCACCCCGCGATATTTAGTACTGTATAAGTATACTCTTTATGTTTTTATTTGTCAATACTTTTAAATAATTTTTACATTTTTTCACTGTTTTATTAGTATTACACTTGTATTATATTCCATTTTTTAATTTTTATTCCACTAATATATCTTTTTTTATAAATTCACGCTCTCCAAATTATGTTGACTTTATTCATGATTTTTAGTATAATATCTAAGCTAGACATCAATGTTATGTCTACAGTAAAATACTGCACACATGTGCAAAAAAGAAAGGTTGAAGAAACATGAACCCCAACGTACACTCAAAAATCAGAGTCGCCATTGCAGGCTACGGCAACCTCGGAAAAGGTATTGAAAGCCAGCTTTCAAAGAACCCCGACATGAAGCTCGTCTGCATATTCACCCGCAGAGACCCCGCAACTCTGAAAACACAGTCTTCTGTTCCGGTTGTTCATAACGATGATATGTGGGATTGGACAGACAAAATTGACCTCGTTTTCCTTTGCGGCGGTTCTGCAACAGATTTGCCCGAAATCGGTCCGAAATTTGCTGCGCTTTTCAACACTGTTGACAGTTTCGATACTCATGCAAAAGCGGCTGAATATGCCGAGTTGATGAACAATGCAACACATTATGGTGATACTATCGCCATGACATCAATCGGCTGGGACCCCGGTCTTTTCTCTCTCATGAGACTGATGATTGGCTCTATACTTCCCAACTCAAAGGTATATACCTTCTGGGGTACAGGCGTAAGTCAGGGACATTCAGATGCAATCAGACGTATTGAAGGCGTAAAAGATGCACGTCAGTACACCGTTCCCGTTGAAGCTGCGTTGGAAAAAGTCCGTAACGGCGAAACTCCTGACTTCACAACCCGAGAAAAGCATACACGTGTATGTTATGTTGTGACAGAAGAAGGCGCTGACCAGGCTGCTATCGAAGCTGAAATCAAAAATATGCCGAACTATTTTGCCGACTACGATACTACTGTACATTTTATTTCGCAGGAGGAACTCTTGAGAGACCATTCAAAGCTTCCTCACGGCGGTTCAGTAATCGCTGCTGGCGAAACATCTGAAGGCACAAAACAGGTTGTCGAATTCTCCTTGAACCTCGATTCGAATCCGGAATTCACATCATCTGTCCTTATTGCATACGGCCGCGCTGCGTACAATATGTGGCTGAACGGTGAAACAGGTTACAAAAACTTCTCGGACGTTCCGCCCAAATTTCTTTCGCCTTTGAGCGATGAAGAAATCATAAAGGGTATTCTTTAAACCCCTATATTCCTTTAACGCTCGTCCCGTCTGCTTTGTAAAGCAGGCGGGATTTATTATTTTATAATTGTTGAATAATTTATTAAATAATGATAAAATTTTTAAGATAAAAATATAATATAGGAAGATTTAAATGTTAGATAATTGTACTTTATGCCCACATGAATGTGGTATTAATAGATTAAAAGGATATAAGGGCAGATGTAAGTGTGATGACAAAATAAAAATTGCACTTGCATCTCTTCATATGTTTGAAGAACCATGTATTACTGGCAAAAATGGTTCTGGCACTGTGTTTTTTTCTCATTGCAATTTGAATTGTGTTTATTGCCAAAACTATGAAATAAGTCAATTGCAAAATGGAAAAGAAATTTCTATTCAAGAATTAGCAGATATTTTCATTGAACAACAAAATAAAGGTGCTGAAAATATAAATTTAGTTACACCTACTATGTATGTTTATCAAATAATTGAAGCTATAAAGATTGCTAAAGCTAATGGATTAAAAATTCCTATTGTATATAATTCTAATGGATATGAAAGCGTGGAAACTATTAAACTGTTAAATGGTTTTATTGATGTTTATTTACCAGATTTAAAATATTCGGATAACTCTTTGGCAAAGGAATATTCAAATGTAAATAATTATTTCGAAATTGCAACTAATGCAATTTTGGAAATGTATTATCAAGTTGGTCTTCCACAGTTTTCTGAAGATGGTCTTATAAAAAAAGGTGTGCTTATTAGACATCTTATACTACCTAACCATGTGGATAATAGTAAAAAAGTTTTAGATTGGATAAAATCTAGTCTTCCAAAAGATGTTTATGTAAGTATTATGGCGCAATATTTCCCAACTTATAAAGCACATGAATATGAAAATTTAAACAGAAAAATTTATGATACTGAATTAGAAGAAATTAAAAATTACTTATCTTTTTTAGGCATTCATAACGGCTATATTCAAGAACTTGGAACTCATGAAGAAGAATATGTTCCAAATTTTAAAATAAATTAGAATTTTTTTATTATATATGTTATAATATTTAATTAGGAGGATAATTATGGTAGAAATATTTATGAAAATATATGAATTTATTACATTCGCTTTTTCAAATTTTTATATTGAATCTGTAATTAAATTATTATTAGTTTTCTTTTTAGCTGGTATTATTGGTGCTGAAAGAGAATCTTTAAATAAACCAGCAGGTTTTAAAACTCATGCTTTAATAGGAATTAGTGCAGTTTTGGTAATGCTTACTAGCGAATATATAGGAAAAACTACTGGTGGAGATGTTACAAGAATTCCTGCTCAATTACTTTCTGGTATAGGTTTTATAGGTGCTGGAACAATTTTAACTGATGGTTTTAATGTTAAAGGTTTAACTACAGCAACAAGTTTGCTTTTAGTAACTTGTATAGGTTTAAGTATTGGTGCTGGTTTTTATTTAGGTGGAATTGTTTGTACTATTTTAGCTTATCTAATTTTAGCTTATTCAAGAAAAATTAGATTAAAACATGCTCATTTAGATTCACTTCAATTTGCAATACATATTAAAAATGCTGACCAAGTAATGCCAAAAATTGAAGGTGTTTTTGCAAAACATGGTATTAATATTTCTAAAGTAAATGTTTCAAAATCTGATGAATTTAATAGAAAGTTAGTTAAATTTATTTGTAAATATAATTCTTCATTAGGATTAAACAAAATTATTACAGATATTACCGCATTAGAAAATGTTATAGAAGTTGAAACTGATAAGGAAGATTAACAAGGAAACCCTCACGAAATTTAATTTTGTGAGGGTTTTATTTTATTCTGCATATGCTTTTGCTTTTAATGAGCAACTTACTTCATTTATTCTTTCAAATAATGAAATGAAAAATGGTTTGAGTATTATTCCACAATTGCTGATTTTCAATGTATATCCTTTTACTTTTATTACTCTTTTTAGTTGTGAAAATTCATCTTTCAAAATTGGTAAAAATGCTATAGCTATGCAAATTATTAAGCTTATATCTTCTGGATTTACTTTAAATAATTTAAGTGGTGTAAAAAGTTTTTCAATTACCTTGGCAAATTCAAAGTATGATAATACTTTAGAAAAACTATAAGTAATATTGCAAACTAATACTAATCTGGCACCAATTAAAAATGCATATTCAAAATGTACTATAAAAATATTTGCAATTGCGGTAATCACTATAAAAACACTAACATTTAATAAATTTTTTAATGCACCTTTTACACTTACTCTTACAATTAGCATAACTAGAATATTTATAATAAGTTCAGCTAATAACATTTCCCATTTACTAGTCAAAAATATAATTAGTGTATATATTATGAACAATAGAAATTTTAATAAATTTTTCATTTTTTATACACCTCTATTACTTTTTCAATTAGCTCTTCCTTAGTCCATTTTTCTAGTTCGACTTTAATTCCATTTATATTCAATTTTTCGACAAAATTCACCAAATATGGAATCTCTATGCTGTTACTTTTTAGCACATCTATATTTTCTAATATGTCTTCCTTTTTAAACTGACTAATAATTTCACCTTTTTTTATTAAAACAATTCTATCTGCCATTAATATTTCGTCTATCGCATTTGTTATATAAATAATTGTATATCCTTGTTCTTTTAATGTTCTTAATATTTTATAAAATGTTTCTTTTCCATATGAATCTAGCATTGTTGTTGATTCATCAAAAATGATATATTTTGAATTTATTGCTAACACTCCTGCAATTGTTACTCTTTGTTTCTGACCTAAAGATAGTTCATAAGTATTACTTTTTATAAATTCCTTCATATCAACTTTTTCTAAAGCTTGTTGAATTCTTATTTCTATATCATTTAATTTTAAATTATTTATTGCAAATGCAATATCATCATATACATTATTAAAAAGAATTTGATTTTCTGGATTTTGAAAAACAATTCCTACTTTTTTTCTTAATTCTTGAAAATTTGCTTTCTTTTTTGTATCTAGTTCATCAATTAAAACAGTTCCTTTTTTTGGTTTTTCCAAACCTGAAATTAGTTTAGCCAAAGTTGATTTTCCTGAACCATTTTTTCCAATTATACTTACAAATTCTCCTTCTGATATTTGTAAATTAATATTTTTCAATACCTCTTTACCATTTTTATATTTAAAATTAACATCCTTTAATTCAATCATTTTACATTCCTTTTTGTTTCATTTATTTTCTAAATTTTATGCGGACGACCAATGGTCGCCCCTACATTATTAAATTAATCTTTGATATTTGATAGAAATTCCTGCACATCCTTGTATACGTAAAAACTACCTACAACTAAAATTAATCTATCATCATATAATTTTGTTACAACATTTAATGCTTCTTCTAAACTCATTGTGAATAACTTTGAAAAAGTTGTAATGTCATATGCTGCATTGTATAAATTTTCTTTCGCAACATATTTTTTCTTATCATTTCCGTCTGTAAATATAAATATTGAATCTTTATCTTCACAAAGTTTTTCAATAACTGTTTTATAGTCTTTTGTTTTTAAAACAGAAACTATATATACTTTTTTGTAATCTTTATAATATTGTTCTACATTTTGTTTAAAATTATCTATTGCATTTTCATTATGAGCTCCATCAAATACCATTAATGGTTTTTCACAAATTTTTTCCATTCTTGCTTTATGCACAATGGCTTTTAGTCCATTTCTTATAGCTTCTTCTGAAATTTTAAAACCTTTTTCTTTTAAAACATTTATAATTTCTAACACTTGGCTTGCATTGTATATCTGAACTTTACCTTTTAAATTTATTTCTATTTGTTTGTAGTCTTTATAGTCAAATTTTTGTAAGTCTTCTGTATATGAATAATTTTGTGCATCTTCTATTTTTACTTTGTGTAATTTTGCATTTTTTGAATTACATGTTTCTTCAATTATTTTAGATATTTCCTCTGCTTGTTCTACAATTACTGTATCAGAATTTTCTTTTATAATTCCTGCTTTTTGTGTTGTAATTTCTTCTAAAGTTTCTCCTAAAATATCCACATGATCATATCCTATATTTGTAATTATTGAAACCATAGATTTTACAACATTTGTGCAATCTGTTAGTCCTCCAAGTCCTGTTTCTAGTACTACAAAATCACAATTATTTTGTAAAAAATATATTAAAGCAACACATGTAATTACTTCAAACCACTTAGCCGGAACTTCATGTGAGTTATTATATTCTTCTATTTTTTTTGTTAATGGTTCTAATATATTTTCAACTTCTTCATCAGAAATTTCTTTATTATTAATATAAATTCCATCATTAAATTTGATTAAATGTGGAGAAATAAATTTTCCAACTTTATAACCCGCTTCCACTAAAACATTAGAAAGCATTTCACAAACACTTCCTTTTCCATTAGTACCAGCAACATGTAAAAATTTTGTCTTGCATGTTTCAAGTTCAAAGTCTTTCATTACATATTCCATTACATCTAGGTTTGGATCCTTTGTAAATTTATCTAATTTTTCTAGGTACTCATTTATATTCATTAGTCATTTTCCTCCACTTCATATAAATATTTTTTTGCAAAAGGTCTTAAGACTTTTTCTAATACAACTATAAAAACTGTATTTAATACTGTAAGAATAATTTGAGGTATTATTCTTGATGTAAATAATATCCAAAAAGCTTTTCCGTACATAAAATGTATGAAAAAAGTATTCATTATCATGTTAACAACAACTAAAACTACTAAATTACTTGCTATTGCACTTAATATAATTTTTGAATTCTTTTCCTCATGTTTTTTGTATAAGTATAATCCATAAATTAGTCCCATTATCGCATTTGCAATTGTAAATCCCACAAAATATGAACCAAAAGGGAAAAGTAATGCTGCAATTAAATCTCCAAGCAGTGCAACAAGTGTAGAATATTTTGGTCCACAATAAATTGCAACAAGCATTATTGCTATACTACTAAAATTTAATGCTAAAATTTGAATGTTTATAGAAATAAATCTATCTAAAATTATAAATGTTGCTAGCATTAAAGCAGATAAAACTATTTTTTTTGTTTTGCTAATACTTAATTTTTCCATAAAAATATCCTTTCTTAAAATACAATATCCGTATATTAAGAAAGGAATTATTATTCGTTTTTTAATAGCGGAATGCGAAAATAAATCAGCAAAGCATTTGCTTTTTCGTTTACTAACAACTTCCCGTTTAGTAACACTTAACTATTTATTTTCTACTCTATTTGTATTTTGTAATATTTTATCAAATTTTGTGTGAAAAGACAAGGGGTATAATCTTTTTGTAATTATTTTTGATATTTTGTAGGGCGGACACAGGGCCCGCCCCTACATTTTTATGTGTAAATCATTTTATATTTATTAACATATTTTTCTAATCCCTCATATACTATTCTAGGTGATAATATGGAAACATTGCGAATTGGCTCTACTGGTCCTCTTGTTGAGCTTTTACAATCTACTTTAAAAAAACTAGGATATTTTCCTTCAAATATAGATGGCATTTTTGGAACTACTACTGAAAATGCGGTTAAAAATTTTCAAAGACAATTTTCTTTAACTCTAGATGGAATTGTTGGTCCCTCAACATGGAATGCACTTTTCCCTTATTTGAATGGTCAAACATCTTACACTATTCAGCAAGGAGATACATTGTTTAGTATTGCAAATAATTTTAATACCACTGTAAATAGAATTCTTTTTGCAAATGAAGGTTTAGAACCTTCAAATTTAACTGTAGGATTAAGAATTACCATTCCTTTTGGAAGAATTGTTCCAACTGATGTTTCTTATAGTTCTAATATTCTTAAAATGAATATTAATGCTTTACTGAGAATTTATCCTTTTTTAGAAACTGGTATTATTGGAAGTAGTGTGCTGAATAACACTATTCCTTATATAAAATTAGGTAATGGTAATAATGAAGTTTTTTACAGTGCAGCTATACATGCAAATGAATGGATAACTGCTCCATTGCTTATGAAATTCATCGAAGAATTTTGTTTAGCCTATGTAAATAACACTCTAATTTATGGATATAGTGCAAGAGATATTTTTAATTACTCCTCTATATACATTGTTCCAATGTGTAACCCAGATGGTGTAAATTTAGTTACTGGAGATATCAAACCAAATACTACTATTTATAATTCTGCTCAAACTATTTCAAACAGATACCCTAGCATTCCTTTCCCTAGCGGTTGGAAGGCAAATATTAGAGGTGTGGATTTAAATTTACAATTTCCTGCAGGTTGGGAAGAAGCACGTAGAATCAAATTTGCACAAGGTTTCAGAACACCTGCCCCACGTGATTTTGTTGGATTTGGCCCACTAACTGAACCTGAAAGTTTAGCTTTATATAATTTTACTTTATCTCGTAATTTTAGATTGATTTTAGCATATCATACACAGGGGCAAGAAATATATTGGCAGTTTCAAGATTATGCACCGGCTGAAGCAGAATCTATTGGTCAAATTTTTGAAAATGTTAGTGGATATCGTTTAGCAGATGTACCTTTTGTTTCAAGTTTTGCTGGTTATAAAGATTGGTTCTTGCAGCAATATCAAAGACCTGGTTATACTATTGAAGCTGGTATTGGTCAAAACCCACTTCCAATTAGTCAGTTTAATGAAATTTATAATGATAATATTGGAATTCTTGTGTTGGGAGCAGTGGTATAAAAAGAAGAGAACTCCTTTTAGGAGTCCTCTTCTTTTTGCTTTTCAAAGGCTTTTGCAAATGCAATAGACATTGCCGTTTCTTCCGGTTTTTCTCCACCGTACACTTCTTTTTTAGAGCTTCTGATTAAATCATTTTCCGTACACGACGGTCCTGCACTAAGGTACCAAGTTTTATCACAATTTGTGCAGCAAATTGTCACTATTGATTTTCTTGAATACCTGCTTATTTTCATGATCTTACCTGCTGCTCCACATTTCCGGCATACTAAACTAGGCATCCAATGCCTCCCTTCATTAAAGTCCTTATATTATATGATATTTCCACTAAAAAATCAAATTTTAATATGATTTCGAAATTTTTGAATATATATCATCCCAAGATAATGCTCTTTCTAAATCCTTATTTTCTTGATTGTATCTTGTATTCATTAATAATACTTTAATACCATTTTCTTTTAAATCTTGGCATGTAGCTATATTATCTTCAATCATAATATCTATTTTATTTCTTTTACATTCTATTGTCTTTGCATGTTTATCATATGCATTAGTTAATATTAATTCATCATAATTTATTTCGTACTTCTTTAACCATTCTACTGTCATTTCTCTTGGCTCAGAGTATTCTCCATTATCCCTACCAGAAATTATATATATATCATTTCCTTCTGATTTTAATTTATCTATTATCCTTTTTGCACCATTAAGAGGTCTAAAATTTTTTGCCATTCTTTCTATGTTTTCTTTATAAAAAGTCTCTTCTTCCTCTTTAGAGCAATCGAACATTCCACATCTTACATTGTATGGATTATGATTTATAATTCCTGTTCCCCTTAGTTCTTTATCATGTTTTAAATATTCTTTTAACAAGGTATCATCCATATTAGAAATTACATTATCTATATCAATTCCTATTTTCATTTTTATCCTCTTATTTTACTTCAGCTTTCCACAATCCATGTTTATTACAATATGCATACAAAACTGAACCCGGTATATATTTAAATCTTACTGTTGTATCTTGTTCTGGGTATAATCTTACTCTTGTAGTTTTATTATCACTTACTTGAGCTATCCATTCTATATAATGGTCTTTTTCCATAGGATGTTCTACTTCTCCTACTTTTACTGCAATTTCATCTTCTACTTTTTCGTAAACTGGAACATGTTTTTCAACTGATGCATCCTCACTATTTGCAACTAAAAGTTCCATTTTTCTTCCACAACATGTTATAAGGTCAGCATTCCCTTTAATTAATCCTATAACATTCCCACATATTGGGCATTTATAAAACACTGTGTTTTTTTCTTTCATAAAAATTCCTCCTTTAAATATTTATATTTATTTTATTATTTATTGTTTTAATTATCAACTATTTTTTTATATTTAACAAATTCTTAATTTATGCATATTATTTGTAGGGGCAGATTCCCACATCTGCCTTGGGTCGCCGTGGGCGACGACCCCTACATTTTTTTAATAAGCGGGTACCAAATTTGAATAATATAGAAATTATATCGATTTAGTTAAAAATTTTAATTTTTAACTAAATTTTAAAAAGCTAAAATAATTAATTTTTGACAAATGAGAATTCATTTTCAAAAATTAATATTTTAGCTTAATTTATACAATCTATAACACATAAAAAAATTTATCTGCACACAAATTTATTTATTATATGTTATCCATATTAAAAAACTGTGATGCATTTTGCATCACAGTTTTTTTAATTAAATATCAATATCACCAAGCGCACTCATTGTTTCTAAATCTGTTACCTTGATTAATTCTGGTGATAGAGTAAATAATTCATCTGCTATATAAATTATTCTTTCAACATTTGTATTATAATTGTAATCATAATATCTTCCATCAATTACATTATCTCTTTTATGTGATATTAATCCCTTTAGATTAAATCCATTTTCTAAATCTAAGTTATAAACTATTGCTCCTTGTATTGTTTTATAATTTCCTGTTGAATCATCTCTAATAGTTACAGGGAAAGCTAATAAGTTTTTCTCTTTTGAGAATAAGAAAGCTTTATGATTATCTAATGCTTCTGAATATGTTCCACTATCTCCAATTTTTGTAGTGTACATTTCTATTGGATTTGTTGGGTCTGTTACATCAAACAATGCCATTTTCATGCCAGTTGTTTTTACAATATTTCCATAACCATAATCTACAACTGTTGTATCTTCTCCTATTCCAATTATATGATTATCATCATATGGATGTAGGTAATTACTATATCCTGGTATTTTTAATTCACCTAAAACCTTTGGTTCTGTTGGATCTGATAAGTCTATTACAAATAGAGGGTCTGTTTCAACAAAAGTTACCATATATGCCCTTTTTCCCATAAATCTTACTGAATAAATTCTTTCTCCTGGAGCTAAATTTTCAACTTTTCCAACAATATTTAATTTTTCATCCAACACATATAAATTATTTGTATCTTCTTCATCATTCCATGAAATTGAATTTGTTGTAGCTATTCTAAAAAATCCATCTTTTTCATCCATTGAAAATTGGTTTAATACTGAACCTGGAACTTCTCCTTCACACATATAAATTACATTTGAACCTTCTAATTTAAATTTATAAATTTTTGTAGCAAGTTCAAAAATTGAAATTCCATCAAATCCAATTGACATATCATATTCACGTTTTGTTTGTGTCACATATAAATTATTCTCAGACGCATATACATCTTCTCCTGCACCTATATATGATGATATTCTTGCTGGTTCTTTTTTTGTAACATCAAAGCTTGCCATATTTAAATATGAAGAACTCTCTCCTCCTGGTATATAGTAAATATCATCATATGCTACACATTTTTCTATTTCCCCTATAACACTATCAGTATATGAAGGTAATAATTTTTCCTCTTTTAATTCACCAATGTCATAATTTCTACAAACTGAATATATTTCTTTATTTGTAACTAAGTATAAATTATTGTCAATCATTCTTGAATTTAAATAATAACCATCAACTTCTACTTCTCTTTCAAGTTTTACGTTTCTTTTATTGCCAATATTATATACTCTCGCAACTGTTCTTCTATCATTTCCATAATATATTCTATTTTCGCTATATGTTCCCACATAATCATCATTCTCATAGTCATCACAAATAGCAACTAACTTATCATCTTTAATGTATATCTCATTTATATTTTTATCATCATAAAAGTTTATTCTACCAATTACATTTTTACTTTGTGCATTTACAATTACAATTTTATTGTTAGTAACATAATAAATATAGTTTCCATCAGTTTTTACAATGTCAGCTTCATCTACCCCTTCAACTTGCACATTAGTTTTAGAAAAATCATTATTTGATGTACTATTTGAAGAACTTGATGAAGATTCACTTTTTGAAGCTCCGGCTGAAATTGCAGAATCAGTATTTATTGTAGCACTTTCAACAATTGCCATATCTGTTGAAATTAAACCTTTAGTCATAGAACCTGCATTTGAATCCTTTTGTATTTTTCTAAAAGTTTTATATAATTGTTTATAATTCTTTATATTTGGTAGATTTTGTGCAATTATTGTTTCTTGAGGTTTTACTGTTTTATTATCTGTATTTCTAAATTGCATTGGTATCATAATTCCTACAACTACTGCAGCTATACATGCTGCACTTAAACTTAGGCTTAAAGCTATTTTATTTTTCTTTTTATCCATATTTCTTAATACCTCCCTTTTTAAATTTTCTGGTACTTTTATTTCATCAATTGCTTCTATGTAATCTTTCTTATTCATCAAAATCACCTCCTTGTAATTTTTCTTTTAATTGTTCTCTCGCTCGTGATAAACCGAGATTTAACTGTTCCTTCTTTCATGTTTAACAACTTACCTATTTCTGAAATTTTATATTTTTCATAATAAAATAAATAAATAATTGTTCTATATTTTATGGGCAATTCCATAACTGCATAATAAACTGCACTTCTTTCAGGTGTTTCAAATTTTATTTCTTCCTTTAATTCTTCTAAATCTTTATTTTTACTCCAGAAGTTTTTAGTACAATTTATAGTAACTTTAATAAGCCAAGCTTTTGCATGTTCTTCACTTTCAAATACAGGTCTTTTTCTTGCAAGTCTATAAAACACTTCTTGATATACATCCTCTGCATTTTCCTTGTTTCTTATCCTAGAAAGTGCTAATCTATAAACCATATCCGAATATTGTTCAATTATTTGTTCATAATATTTCTCATTCATTTTATCACCTATACTAATAATACCATATAAAAATAAAAAAGGTTGCATAATATTCAACCTTTTTTATTTTATAGTTATTTTCTAAACAAATTTTTTATTTTATTAATAATTTTTGATATAAAGCTCTTACTTTCCACTTTTGCTGGTAACTGTGATAATTCTTTTTCTTCTTTTGTAATTTCTTTTTTCTTAAATATTTCTTTATCTTTAAATTCTTCAAACAATTTTTCTTGAAGAATTCTTTCATTTTCTAATAATTTTTTGTTGTAATCTATTTTTTCTTCAGCTGTACATAAATAATCTCTGTATATCGCTGCTAAAATTGCCTTTGTCTTTGGCTTTAATATTAATTCTTCATTTATATCCGGTTCAAAAACATACGTTTTTGATGAATTTTTCTTTAAAAATTTTATAACATTAAGAGGTATTTTAGAAATTACATCTTCACTACTATTTTTTAGTATATAAATAGCTTCTACCATAGCTTCACTATATTCTACACTAACCATATTATTCTCCTTTTGCTTTTTTTGTTTTATCGATTATTTGCTCACTGAAGTCATTAGATATTCTACCGACTTCTCCTAGTGGTGCATCTGCTCCCATTTCACCTAAATCACTAGGAGAAAATCTTTTTCCTTCAAATATTCTATCTATAAGTTTTTTATAGTAAGGTTTCTTTGCTTTTATAGTTTCTGATTCTTCTCCTCTAACAATATATCTAAGTTTATCTTGAAAATTTTGCATTTCTTTGTGATTTATTTTTTGAGCAAACATTTCCTTTGAAAATTCTTCATTAGACATTTCCAAATAATATTGTGCAATTGATTCCATTTTATCATGTCCTTCTTTTGCAGCAAATGCATCATATTTTTCATCTGATAAATAGACTACTCTAGTACTATGTGACCCTTCTAAAGGTTCTGCAATTAATAAATATCCTCCCTTATCTCTTGGATTTTTATATACAAACGCTGTATAAAAACCTGGTATAACATTGTCATTTTCATCTATCTCATCTACATTTATTATGCTTTCCGGTTTCATATCAGATAAAACTTTTTCTCTTTGTCTAAATGGATATATAGGACTTTTTCTATCAACACTTACACCACCATAATTTTTATTTTCGCTTCTAGATCCTTGTCTTTGTTTTATTGTTATACTACGTATACTTGATTCTTGTTTTTCTTCGTACATATAATCATAATATTCTGTAAGATTTTTTGCTGCAACACTCATCCCATGTTCTATTCCATCCAATGTAAGATTATCTAAACTTTCACTTTGTTGAGATAAAAAAATTGTTTGTAATTTTTCTCTTGCTTCATCACTTAAGCTCAAACTATTTACAATGCTTTCTGCATTATCTCTTTTCATTACATCTAATATTTTCTTAAAAAATTCATCTTCTCCTATTTGTAAAATTTTACTTTTATCATAAGGTTTTTCTGAAATTACTGCTTTAGTCCATCCGTCAAGTCCTTCTAAGCATATTTCAAAAGTACCTTTATACATTTTAATTGAAAGTGACTTTATTTTTGTTTTAACTCTGTTGCTAGCTTCTCTACGCTTTTCACTTATAGGAAGAATTCCCTCTCCTTGATGTTCTCGAGAATATTTTTTTACTTCATCTTTTATATATCCCCTTATATAATTTGGATTATTTTCTTTTAAAATATTAACCATTGCTCTTTCAATGATTGCACGGTCTACTTTTTCTGTAAAAATCCATTCCATTGGTATAACTATTCCGTCTCTATCTCCCATTAAAATTTTGCCATCATCTATATTTGAAAAATAATCCTTAAGTATTTTTAAAAATGAACTTTTTTCCATTTTTGTTCTCCTTTGTATATATTTCTACAATTCTATTAAATACCTATTTTTTTTATTTGTCAATATTTTTTATATGGAAAAAGCCGCTTCCCATTATGGAAGCGGCTCTTAATTGAAAAGGATGACCTACCAAACGAAAACAATTCCTGAAATTGCTCCTTTATCTAAAGCAACCATTATTCTCTGCTGTGCGAAATTTTCTCTTATTTTATCATATTCTTCTGAAAAATCGCCTTCAATTCTCAACATATCACTCCATTGTTCAGTTGCTTCAAGCACCTTCAAATAGTAATCCCTGTATGGATTATTCTGCACCAAATTCTCAATAGCTTGTTTATATTCATCAATTGGCTTGTGTGCATAAAGGTTCTTTTTTATATTAACAAGATAGTCAAAAACTGTTTTTTCTTTTTCAGCCATCATTTCCACCTCCATTCTTTTTTAGTCTATCCTATGTGATGCCTGGAGTTGTGCTGCATCAAATTCTATAATATTTTAACACATTATGTATGTTTTTTCAACTTTTTATTGTATAGGAAAAATTGACTTTTATCTTGACCACATATAAGATTTTTCCGTATACAACAAGGTTAGACTACCTTAGTTCGCCCGAGCTTTAGCTCGTGGCATGTATTTCGCACCTGCTTCGAAGACTTTACATAGCGAAATGCCTTTCTTATAAATGGTAAAGAGCCTCTTCCTATTGTGGAAGCGGCTCTATGAACGCTGACTATTCCCAAGAAAATATCATGAAATCATCAAAGAACTCCAGAACAACTCTATGTTCTTCAAAATCATCAATCATTTCTTGGCATTTCTGGAATTTTCCTTCCTTTATAAGCTGCTTCGATCCTTCCTCCGCTGCCTTCAAGCATTCCAGGTAGGAATCCTTAAAAGGATTCTCCTGAACCGCCAGTTCTATGCGAATTCTAAGTCCTTTTACCGGACCCACATTGCTGATATGCTTCAGCCAATCTCCGACGGTAACTCCAGGTCTTGCCATTACGTTCACCCCCTTTTGTAAAAATGTCTAAACTTAAATGCTGGGGTCTTGCTGCATTTAGTTCGTTTACATTTTAGCATATTATGTTAAACATTGCAATTCTTATTTATAATTTCTTTCCTAGTTTTACTTTCAAATTATATTCTTTACTATTTCTTAATACTGTT
Organism: Clostridia bacterium; assembly: GCA_017437145.1. Classification (GTDB taxonomy): domain Bacteria; phylum Bacillota; class Clostridia; order TANB77; family CAG-508; genus CAG-452. The sequence continues at coordinate 112,044 of JAFSBT010000004.1, forward strand.
AAATTAGTTTCTTCTCCTACTTTTTTCGTATAAATATAGTTTCTTAATTCCCCCATTCTATTTATTTCAAAACCATCTATTGAAGTTATAATATCTCCTTCTTTTAATCCTGTATTATAACATGGTCCATCTTTAGAAATTTCTGCAACATATATACCACTCTCAAATTCTATTTGCGAATCCAAATAAGGGATTACTTCTTTATCATACGCAAAAATGCCAAGATATGCTTCTTCAAAAGAATCTGTTTTTGCATAGCTTTCAACAACTGGTTTTATAATATTTATTGGTATTGCGAATCCTATACCTTCAGCTGTGTCTATTTTTACAGAGTTAATTCCTATTACTTTTCCTTCTTCATTTACTAATGGACCTCCACTATTTCCTGAATTAATACTTGCATCAGTTTGAATTAAATCCTCCATATAACTTAAATTATCTTCTTCCTCAATTTTTACTGTTCTGTTTAATCCACTTATAATTCCAGCAGTAACAGTTCTTTGGAATTCCATCCCTACAGGATTTCCGATTGCATAAACTTTTTGACCAAGCTTAATATTCTCTGAATCTGCAAACTCTAAATAATTTAACCTACTTGCATTTATTTTTATAATTGCTAAATCTAAATCTTTGTCAGCCCATACAACTGTGCCATTATATTCATTACTATTATCCAATGTCACATAACAAGTATTATATTTTTCTCCTGCTACATGCCAATTTGTGAGAATATATCCATTTTCTGATACAATTATTCCAGTACCTAATCCTAATGAAGTAGTTGAATCCTTTAAGAATATTGATGTCCCAACATCTTGTATTTTCGATATTCCTACTACACATTTAACAACCTGTTCTATAGTATTAGTTGTATCCTCATTTTTATTATTTGATAATCTTACTGCTGTGTTTTCATCACTTATATCATATGATTTGACTTCAATATTTAAATACATGTCATAAATAAAAATACTAGCGGCAGAAACCACAATCATTAAAATAATTAAAATAATATATTTTTTCAATTTGCTTTCCTTTGTTTTATAACTATACATATTAGCTCCTTCTTATTCTATTTTTAACAAAATAGTCTTTTGGTATTCAGTAAGATGTAAAAATTTAAATAAAACATAGGAGCGACCATTCTCTATAAATACTAATCAACAAATTCCCTTTTATTTTCATGAATTTTATTGATTTTTTTAGGGTTTCATGATATAAAAAAATTGTATATTTGTATTTGTTAAAATATACAATTTTTTGTAAAAAATAGGGTGTAGTTATGTACGGAAAGTTATATGATTTGACAAATCCCCAAAAGTCAATTTGGCTTACAGAACAATTTTACAAAGGGACGTCGATTGAAAATATTGTTGGAACTGTTATTGTTCCTGAAAAAGTAAATTTTAAATTATTAGAAAAAGCTATAAATATTTTTGTTCAAAAAAATGATAGTTTTAGAACTAAAATTGTTATCAATGATGGTAAAGTTATGCAATCTTTTTATGATTTTACTCCTTTTGCAGTTGAAACTTTATCAATTTTCTCAGAAAAAGAATTAAAAAAAGTAGAAAAAGAAATTGCTTCTACTCCTTTTGATGTGTTTAATTCAAATTTATATTTATTTAAAATGATTAAATTTCCTGATGGTCATGGTGGTTTTATTATTTGTGCACACCATCTTATGTTTGATGCTTGGTCTTCAGGAATTGGTGCTAGTGAAATCATAGACTTATATATTAAATTATTAAAAGACGAAGAAATATCAAATGAACCTTTCCCTTCATATATTGAATATATAAATTCTGAATCAGAATATATAAATAGTGAGAAGTTTCAAAAAGATAAAATTTTTTGGGACACTCTTTTTGCGGACATTCCAGAAAATGCAACTATACCAAGTTTAAATTCGCCAAAAACTTTATCTAGTAATGCGAAAAGAAAACAGTTCACAATTATAAAAGAAACTGTTGATTTAATAAATGATTTTTGTAAAAAAAATAAATTCTCAATTTTTAATTTCTTTATGGGAGTTTATGCAATTTATATTTATAAAACTTCTAATATAAACAATTTTGTGATTGGAACTCCTATTTTAAACAGATCAAATTTTAAAGAAAAACATACTACTGGTATGTTTATTAGTACTATGCCTTTTAAAGTTTCTATTGATATTAACGATGATTTTATTTCCTTTGCTTCAAAAATTTCTAAAGATTTCTTTTCAATTTTTAAGCATCAAAAATATTCTTATCAACATATCCTAGAGGATTTAAGAAAAAGAGATTCTTCAATCCCTAATTTATATAATATTTTAATTTCATATCAAAACACTAGAACTACTACTCAAAAATCAGAAATTCCATTTGAAACAACTTGGACTTTTAACAATCATATTTCTGATGATATTGATATACATTTATGTGATATGAATGATACTGGAAATTTAGATATAAAATACGATTATAAAACATCTAAATATTCTGTAAGTGATATTTATTGTATGCATGCTAGAATTTTACACATCATAAATCAAATTTTAGAAAATAATAATATTCAAATAAGTAATATAGATATTGTAACACCTGATGAAAAGCAAAAAGTTTTATATGATTTTAATAATACAAAAGCAGATTATCCAAAAGATAAGACAATCTCTCAATTATTTGAAGAACAAGTTAAAATAACTCCTAATAATGTTGCACTTGTTTTTGAGAATCAAAGTTTAACATATAAAGAATTAAATGAAAAAGCTAATAGTTTAGCTAATTATTTAAGAAATAATGGAATTTCTAGAAACGATATCATTGGTATAATGGTTAATCGTTCTTTGGAAATGATTATTTCTATTTTAGCTGTTCTTAAGTCAGGAGCTTCATATATTCCTATTGACCCTGAATATCCACAAGATAGAATTAGCTATATGCTTGAAAACAGTAATTCTAAACTTCTTTTAACTGTTAACAAGTTAAGTAATAAAGTTAATTTTGAAAATAAAGTTTTTATTGATTTAGATTCTAAAATATATAACTTAAGTCGTTCTAATTTAGATAATATAAATGAACCTGATGATACTTCATATATTATTTATACTTCTGGTTCTACCGGTAAGCCTAAAGGGGTTGTTTTAAATCATAGAGCTTTATCAAATTTAACTAATTATTGCAATAATTATATAGAATATTTAAAAGATAACTCATATAGAACTATTGTGTCTGTCACAACAGTTAGTTTTGATATATTTATTTTTGAAACTTTAATCTCATTGCAAAGAGGTTTAAAGTTAGTAATTGCTAGTGAAGAAGCTCAAACTATTCCAAGATTATTAAATAATTTAATTGAAGAGCATAATGTTGAAATTATTCAAACTACTCCTTCTAGAATGCAGTTATTAGTAAATAATATTTCAGAAATACCTAATTTAAAGAATATAAAATATACTACTTTAGCCGGCGAGCAACTTCCACTTTCTTTGGTTGAAGCTGTTAAGAAAATCACTAATGGTAAAGTATATAATGGTTATGGGCCTAGTGAAACTACAGTTTTTTCTACTCTTACAGATGTTACTAACCACGAACAAATTACTATAGGAAAACCTTTAGATAATACTCAAATTTATATTTTAGACAAAGCTTTAAGACCTGTTCCTATCGGGATTGCAGGTGAAATATATATTTCTGGTGATGGTGTTGGCAAAGGTTATTTAAATAATCCTGAATTAACATCTAATAGCTTTATTAACAATCCTTTTATACCTAACACTCTTATGTATAAATCTGGAGATATGGGATATTTCCTAGAAAATTCTGAAATCATGTGTTTAGGCAGAAGCGATAATCAAGTTAAAATTAGAGGTTTAAGAATTGAGCTTGAAGAAATTGAGCACAAGCTTTTAAATATAAAAAATATTTCTACTTGTGTAGTTGTAAAAAAAGTAGATTCTAATATGCATGAATTTCTATGTGCATATTATACAGCTACGGAGAGTGTTAATTCAGCGTTTATTCGTGATACCCTAAGGAAAGAGCTTCCCCGGATATATGGTTCCTCAATACTTTATGCAGTTAGAAAAACTTCCATATACTCCAAATGGTAAAGTAGATAGAAAGAAATTACCAGAGCCTGAGCTTACTGTTTCTAGTAAGAACACTGTTTCTCCAAGAAATAATACAGATTCAAAATTAATTAATATTTTGAAAGATTTAATAAATATAGATGAAATAAGTATTGATGATTCATTCTTTGATTTAGGTGGAGATTCTTTAACTGCTATAAATTTATGTACTAAAATTTATAATGAATTTAATGTACAAGTTTTCGTTAAAGATATTTTAGAAAATCCTATTGTAATGAAATTATCTGACCTTATTGAAAATAAAGATTCTAATGTTTCTTTAACAACAATTCCAAAAGTAGAAGAAGCTCCTTCTTACCCTGTTTCTTCTGCTCAAAAAAGAATGTTTTATGCAAGTAATATCGCAGGAAATGATTCTACTTTATATAACATTCCAGGTGGTGTTATTTTAAGTAATTTTCCTGATATTAAAAAGCTTCAAAAATGTTTTAATACTCTAGTTCAAAGACATGAATCTTTACGTACATATTTTGAACTTGAAAATGAAAATGTAGTACAAAAAATTAAACCTTCTTTAGCTTTTAAATTAGAAATTGCAGAAGAAGAAATTGCTCTTAAAAATATAAAATCAGCTTTTAAAGAATTTGTTAGACCTTTTGATTTGTCAAAAGCTCCGCTTATTCGTGCAAAGCTAGTTCCTATTAGTTTAAGTAACAGAGTTTTACTTTTAGTTGATATGCATCATATTATTTCTGATGGTACATCTCTTACTATATTAGTAAATGAACTTTGTAAGTTATATAACGATGAAGCACTTCCTGATTTACAAATTACTTATAAAGATTTTGCTTGTTTTGAAAATGAACAATTACAAAATGGAGCATTTAAAGATTCTGAAGAATTTTGGGTTAGTCAATTTGAAAATGACATACCTGTTCTTAACATGCCTCTAACTTATCCTCGTCCTGCTGTTCAATCTTTTGAAGGTAAAAAAGTATATTCTTCAATTCCTGCTTCTATGAGAGAAAAAATAGAAGAAATTTCAAACAAATTAGGAATTACTCCTTATATGTTTTTCCTTTCTTGCTATTATATTTTACTTTCAAAATATAGTGGTCAAGATGATATTGTTATAGGTTCTGCTATTGTTGGAAGAGACTTACCTGAATTACAAAACTTAATCGGTATGTTTGTAAATTCTTTACCTTTAAGAAATTCTATAAATGATGAATATTCTTTTAAAGATTTCTTAAATCAAGTAAAAGACAAATGTTTAGAATGCTATAAATATCAAAGTTATCCTTTTGATGAATTAGTTAGTAAATTAAACCTAAAAAGAGATACAAGTAGAAGTCCATTATTTGATACTATTTTTATTTATCAAAACAATGGTTATGCTAAACTAGATTTTGAAGATATAACTGCTGAAAATTATATTCCAGATACTAAAATTTCAAAGTTTGATTTATCTTTAGAAATATTCCCTAAAGATAATATGTTTGAAATGTCTTTTGAATATTGTACTAAATTATTTAGCCATAAATTTATTGAAAATTTATCTAAACATTATATAAATATTTTATCTGAAATTATTGAAAATATAGATATAAAAATTGCTGATATTTCTATGCTTTCAGAAAATGAAAAAAATAAAATTTTATATGATTTTAATAATACAAAAGCAGATTATCCAAAAGATAAGACAATCTCTCAATTATTTGAAGAACAAGTTAAAATAACTCCTAATAATGTTGCGGTTGTTTTTGAGAATCAAAGTTTAACATATAAAGAATTAAATGAAAAAGCTAATAGTTTAGCTCATTACTTAAGAAACAATGGAATTTCTAGAAACGATATCATTGGTATAATGGTTAATCGTTCTTTGGAAATGATTATAGGAATTTTAGCAACACTTAAAGCTGGTGCATCATACATCCCAATTGACCCTACTTACCCAGAAAGTAGAATAAAATATATTTTAGAAGATAGTAAATTAAAGTTTATTTTAACTCAGGAAAAAATATTATCAAGTTTCGAGAATTTACCACAAGCATTAGCTATAGATTTATCAAATAATAAGATATATTCAAAATCGATTGAAAATCTTGATACTGTAAATAAGCCTGAAGATATTGCTTATATAATTTATACTTCAGGTTCTACAGGTAAACCTAAAGGTGTAGCTATTTCTCATAGAAATATTGCAAACTTTATAGTAGGAACTTTAAGAAAAATACCTCTAGATGGAACAATTGTATCTGTAACAACTATGTGTTTTGATATATTTGTGCTTGAAAGCTTGCTTCCTTTAACAAATGGTATGAAAATTGTTCTAGCAAATGAATCAGAACAAAATATACCTCAATTGTTAAATGAATTATGTTTAAAACATTCTGTTGATATAATACAAACTACTCCTGCAAGAATGAACTTGCTTTTAAGTGATGAAGAAAGTTTAGATTATATCACTAAGTTAAAAGTAATAATGCTTGGTGGAGAAAGCTTCCCTGAAAAGCTATTATTTGATTTACAAAAATTGACTACTGCTAATATATATAATATGTATGGACCTACTGAAACTACTGTCTGGTCTACTATTCAAGATTTAACTAACTTAAGCTCAATAAATATAGGTCAACCTATAGTAAATACAAATATATATATTTTAGATAACAAACTACAGCCTGTTCCTATCGGCATACCTGGTAATCTTTATATTGGTGGAGATGGATTATCTTGTGGATATTTTAATAGACCAAAATTAACACAAGAAAAATTTATTGAAAATCCTTTTAATCTAGCTGAGAAAATATATAATACTGGAGATTTAGCAAAATGGACTATTGATGGAGAAATTGAATACATAGGACGTTCTGATTTTCAAGTCAAAGTTAGAGGTTTAAGAATTGAACTAGGAGAAATTGAAAAACAAATTTTAGATTTTCCAAAAATCGATAGTGTTTGTGTATGTGTAAAAAAAGATTCGGCAGAAAGAGAAATTCTTTGTGGATATTTTATATCTAAAGAAAGAATATCTACTTCTGAGCTTAAAAATTACTTAAGCAAATTTCTACCTAATTACATGGTCCCATCATTTTTGATACAATTGGAAGATTTTAAATATACTCCAAATGGAAAAATTGATAGACAAAAATTACCTTTACCTAAAGTATTAAAAAATGAAGGTACAATTGTAACAGCGAAAACATCAACTGAAATAAAACTTACTAAAATATGGGAAACTCTTTTAGGGTTATCTCCTATTAGTGTTGAAAGTAATTTCTTTGAAATTGGTGGAGATTCTATATTGGCTTTAAAAATGCAAATAGAATTATTAAATGAAAACATTAATATTTCTTATGCAGATATCTTTAAACATAATACTATTAAAAATCTTGCTAAAAGAATTGATAGTTTATTTGAATCTACAGACTCTGATGACTATACACCAAATTATGATTTTTCTAAAATAAATCAATTGATAAGTACAAATACTCCTAAATCTATTAAAAATCTAAAAAAACGTCCTATCAAAAATGTTCTTTTAACTGGTGCAACAGGATTTTTAGGTGCTCATATTTTAGATTATTTATTAAGCCACACCTCTTCTTCTGTGTATTGTATAGTGCGTAAAGACCCAAGTACTACAACTGAAGAAAAGCTTATGCAAAAGTTAAATTATTATTTTGATGATAAATATAATTCTTTGTTAAACAAACGATTATTTGTAATAACTTCTGACTTGGAAAAAGAAAATTTAGGTTTAAGTATGTCTAAACAAAAAGAAATTTCAAAAAATATTGATTGTGTAATAAATAGTGCTGCTATTGTTAGACATTATGGCGATTATTCTGAATTTGAAAGAATAAATGTAACTGTTGTTCAAAATTTAATAAATTTCTGCTTAAAATTTAATAAAAAATTAGTTCAAATTTCTACAATAAGTGTTTCTGGAAATACATTAACTGATTTAGGAATACAATCTAATAACTTTGAGAAAAATGTTTTCTTTAAAGAAAATAATTTATATATAGATCAACCTTTGAATAATGTATATGTGCGTAGTAAATTTGAAGCTGAAAGATTAGTTCTAGAAAATATTGAAGCTAATTCATTAGATGGACTAATTTTAAGAGTTGGAAATATAACTAATAGATTTTCAGATGGAAAATTTCAACCAAATGCAAATGAAAACGCCTTTTTAAACAGATTAAAAGCATTTATGGAATTAAAAGCAATTCCAAAATATATTTTAAATAACTATGTTGAATTTACACCTGTAGATTTATTAGCAAAAGCTATTATAAAAAGTATTGAATATTCTATACGTAATATTACTATTCTTCATTTATACAATCAAAATCATGTATATATAAAGGATTTATTAACTATGCTTCCTAAAGGAAGTATTGAGATTGTATCTGATGAAAACTTCAAAAATATTTTAAATAAGAATTTACAAATGTCACAAAATAAGGATATAATATCTCATATAACAAATGATTTAGACAAAAATAAAAATTTAGTTTATGTATCAAACATAAAAATTAAAAATGACTTTTCAAAGGCCTTTCTTGATAAAATTCATTTCAAATGGGCTAAAATAAACAAACGATATATACGAAAATTACTAAAGATAATCTAAAAGGAGGGGTATGATGTTAGCATCATTAAGTACTACTATTATTTTAATGATTATTTGCTTTATCATGACTTTAATTTTGTCAACTGTTTTAAGCAAAAAAAATAAAAATCAATTACACAAAATTTTCCTTGCAATTTTTTCACTTTTTATAATTTGGATATTAGGTTTGCTATTTCAAATCACATTATCAAGCCGATTTGAAATAAACCCTATTTATTTTGATTATTTTATATATATACCAATTTGTTTTATGCCAGTGTTATTTTTCATGCTATCACTTACATTTGCAAACACAAAATTTAAAATAAAATCACCGGCATTACTATTGTTTATAATCCCTGTTGTATCTTTACTTTTACTATGGACAAATGATTCTCATCATTTTTTCTATAAAGTATATTCAACAGATATGTCACAAACTGTTTTCGGAGTATATTTTTATGTACACTCTATATATACTTATATATTATATTTATTAAGTTTAACTATTTTAGTATCATATTCAATAAAAAATTCGGGGTTCTTTTCAAGACAAGTTATTTTAGTATTTATTGGAAGCATTTTCCCTATCATCACAAATGCTTTAGGTGTGTTAGGTTTAATTCCAATGACAATATATCTTACACCTATTACATTTGCTATTGCAGTTTTCTTTTACTCTTTAGCAATTTTTAAATTTAACTTTTTAAGTGCTACTCCAATTGCATTACAAAGAATTGTTGATAGAATGTCTGACTCCTACATAGTTATTAATGAAGACAATAATATTATTGATTTCAATCAAACCTTCCTAAAAATGTTTTCTATTCAAGATAAAGATTTAAGAAATAAAAATCTATTTGAAATCGTCAACATTTTATCTAAAGGAGATAACTTTTCACAAAAGCTATCTGAAACAATTATTCAGGCAAAACAAAAAAATATTACTATAAAATTAGAAAAACATTTTTCTAGCTACAATAAATATTTTAATATAGAAGTAACCAGTATTTTTTCAAAAAAAACCTTTCTTGGAACACTTATATTATTAAAAGATATAACTCAACATACAATAGATATGCAAACAATTAAATCTAATCAAGAAACATTAATCGAACAAGAACGTTTAGCAACACTTGGTCAAATGATTGGAGGTATTGCTCACAACCTAAAAACTCCAATAATGTCAATTTCTGGTGCAGCTGAAGGACTATCTGATTTAACTAAAGAATATGATGCTTCTATTGGTGATGAAGAAGTTACTGAAGAAGACCATCATCAAATTGTCCACGAAATGGATGAATGGATTGATAAAATTAAAACTCATTTATCTTATATGTCAGATGTTATAACAGCAGTTAAAGGTCAAGCAGTAACATTTTCAGATAACTCTAAAAATAGTTTTACTGCAAAGGATTTAGTAAAACACGTAGATATTTTAATGCGCCACGAGCTTAAGCATTCAATTATTAACTTAAATACTTTTGTAAGAGTTGACGATTCAATTGAATTTACAGGAAATATTAACAGTTTAGTACAAGTTGTTAATAATATAATTTCAAATGCAATTCAAGCTTATAATGGAAAACCAAATGAGAATATAGATTTATATTTATATCAAGAAGATAATAAATTAATAATAAAAATACAAGATTATGCTGGTGGATTACCAGATAAAGTTAAAAATAAATTATTTAAAGAAATGATAACAACTAAAGGAAAAAACGGAACAGGTTTAGGATTATTTATGTCTTATTCAAACATTAAAGCACATTTTAATGGAAACATGAGATTCGAAACAACAAAAGGAGAAGGAACATCGTTTTATATAGAGATTCCTGAGTAAACAAAATTTATATTGTCAATTCTTTGAAGTGCGGACGAACACAGTTCGCCCCTACAAAAAAAACACCCTTAAGGGTGTTTTTTATTAATCCTCGTCCAATGCTCCGAAAAGCTCATCAAATTTTGCTTCTAATTCTTTTTGAATATCATATGTTGAATCTTCATCATTATCTATAGAATTGTTTTTATTGTTTTCAACTGGTTTAGTTTTATTATCATCTACATCATCAAATAAATCATCTAATGAGTCTAATGAATCTATTGAAGGTTCATCTTTTGATTTATCACTTTCTTCTACATAAGGATTATATGGATTATATTTTCTCCAAGTTCCTCTATCTATTGGATCTATATCATTATGGCTAGTTGCATATTGTTTAACAAGTTTTCCTGTATTATAGTTAAAGTAATAATATTTTTGTGCTTTTATAGGTTTTATTCCTTTTTCAAGAATAATACACATATCATTATCTAATCTACGAAGCTCATCAGGTGTCATTAATGCTCTTGCCATTACTGTATCTGATTTATTAAATCCTTGTTTCCACATGTGTTTATCTTTATTAGTGGTCCAACTATCTCTTCCAATTGTTTTTTCTCCCATTTCTTTAGAGAAATATTCTACTGTTTTTTGAGAGTTACTTCCTAAGAATATTGTGGTATCACAGTTACCAATAATTGTTTCATATGATTTTTCATAAACAGCTTCCAATTGGTCTAAGTTTTGTAATATAACACTAAAGGAAATTTTTCTACTTCTTGATGTTGATATCTTTTTATCAAAATCAGGTATTTTACCAATGTTTGCAAACTCATCTAATATAAAGTATGTAGGTTGAGGTAATGCTCCTCCACTTTTATCAGCAAAATCGTATAAATGTTGAATCATTTGTGAGAAGAATATTGTAAGTATAAAATCATATGCTGTATGTGTATCTGATGAAATTACATATACAGCTGTTTTCTTTCTTCCTATATCTTCAAAATTTATTGTGTTTGTTGATGTTAAATTTGCAATTTTACTTGAATCAAATTTACCTAATTTTGATTGAAGTGATGAAAGAATAGAACCATACGTTTTTTCTGGTGCTATTTCTATAGATTTATAGAACATTCTAGCTGGATGGTCATATGGTAATTGATTCATAAGCTCTGTAAGTAAATTTCCTCCACCATTATTATTAGCTGCTCTTACAAGCTCTGCACAACTCGCCAAACTTTGTTCTTCTTCTGGTCTTGTTGCTAATAAATAATAAATTAAAGCTTTTAATAGCATTTCTGCCATGTCATCCCAATATGGGTCTGCTGTTGAACCTGCTTTATCATCTTTTTGTCCTTTTACAATTGTATTTGCAATAACATCGACATCTATTTCACTTTCAATATGTAATAATGGATTGTATCCATCACTATTTTCAGGATTTACTAAATTTAATATTTTTATATCATATCCTTGACTCTTTAAATATCCTGCAGTTTTATCATATAATTCACCTTTAGGGTCTGTAAATACATAAGAACCTAATAATTGATATGCATTTGGTATAACGTAAGATGCAGATTTACCAGAACCTGAACCGTCCTACTACCATAACATTTACGTTTCCTCGTTTATCTACAGGCAAATAATGTTTTTCAGCTAATAAAATTCCTTTGTTTGGACTTAAAACTTTATATTTTTCTTTATTAGTACTCCAATCACTTGAACCATGTTCAATATCTGTGTACTCATTTCTAGGCATTGATTTTAGCATTCCATATATACCTAAAACTAATACTCCAAAAGTACACCATCCCATACATTTACCGTAAGTTGCTATATATTTTGGTCTAAATACTTTTCCCATATTACTTCCTATTGTACCAAACTTTGTAAATAATATGCTAAAAAAGTTATTAGAATCAAAAGTACCGCTAGCTGTAGATTCCAAACTTTCTACTAAACTAACGGCAATAGGTGCCATTAGTAATATTCCGAGTGCAATCCACACTACGGCCATTACTACAAACACCATTTTACTCTTTTTAATTGTATTTCTAATTTTATATCCCATAAAATCACCTTTTCTTTAGTAATTATCTATCGCCTATTTCATTATCTTGTTGCAATGTTACAGTTTTTCCAGTTAATTTATTATAAGTTTCTGCCCATTTTTCCATTAAACGTTTTATTGATAAATACCATCCCCTACCTGATAAATTTTTTTGCACTGCTCCGTCTTGTTCTAGTTCTCTTGTTTTTGGTAATTTTTTTCTAAATCCATTCATTGTTATTTTTGTATTTGCTCCTGGAAATAAGTTCTCCATTTTACATCCTCCTTAATTTTCTATTACAGGATTTCCTCCTACTATCTCGACTTCTTTGTCATTATTTTCTCTTATTTCAAATGCAAAATAACTTTTATAAGGTTTTAATTTGCATTTTCCTTTTACTTCATTTGTTTTTTCATCCATATACAATATTGGCTTTATTTCTTCTGTAGTTTCTGGGTCAATTATAGTAATTGGCCTTTTTAAATTTGGCGTATATGTAAATTCTTTATATTCCATCTCTTGCTCTGAATATAATGTTTTAAATTTAAATGGCATTGGTTTTTTTGAGATTGTAATTTTATTTTCGTCTAAAACACCATTATTTATTACAACTTTTTCTTTTGCAAAAGATAATATTACTAGTTTACTTCCATCTGGGTCTGGTTCATTCACGTAAAAAGTTTTCTTTTTCTTTTCGCCAACCATTTCCTCAGTATATTCTAGCCTTTCAATAGTGAATTTGGGTGCAAAACTCAAGTATTCCTTTTCCGTTTTGTTTACTTGATATATTACTGTACTAACATTTTGTGGATCAGTTATACTAAAGTGTTTCCCCTGTAAGCTATTTTCCATCTAAAGCACCTCTCTTTTTTCAAATATTAATGCTCTTTATCTTATGTATATTATTACTCTAATATTATACACCATAAAGGCTGATTCTGTCAACGGATTTTCCGGATTATGTTTACTTTTTTGTATTTTACATTAATCATATTCTTTTTGGGCGGACACAGGGCCCGTCCCTACATTTTAATATTTCTGTTTTATTTATCATTTCTTGGGTTGAATTGAGAAATATTTTTCAATTTTTCAAACAATTCTTTTTCTTCCTCTGTTAATTTTTTAGGTACTACTGTTTTTATTTCTGCAATTAAATCTCCTCTACTACCTTGTCCATCTTTATATCCTTTTTGTGCAATTTTTACTCTTTCTCCACTTTGAATACCTGGTGGAACATATACTGCAACAGTATCATCTATTGTGTCAATATTAACTCTTTTTCCTAATGCCGCTTCCCATGGTGATAAATATAAATCTGTTTCTAAATTATTTCCATCTAATCTGAATTTACTACTATTTTTTATATTTATTTTTATGAATAAGTCTCCGTTTTTTCCACCATTTTGACCTTTTTTTCCTTGTCCTAGTAGTCTTATTTTCTCTCCGCTTCTAATTCCTGCTGGCACTTTTACTGCAAAAGTTTTTAAAATTCCATCTACTGCTTTTAATGAAATCCTTTTGTCTACTCCGTAGAAGGCATCTTCTAATCCAATTTCTATTTCTGTTTCAACATTTTCGCCTCTAATAGGATTTTTCTTTTTAACATTTATATTGCTATCATTTTCTTTTCTTTGTTCATCTTCACCAAAAAACATAGTAAAAAACTCACTGAAAGCTGAACCTTTTTCTCTTTTACTAACTTCATATGCTATTTTTCTTTTACCTACATGAGATATCCACATTCTATCATATTTCCTTTTGCTTTGTGCAGAGGATAATACTTTATATGCTTCGTTTATATCTTTAAATCTATCTTCATATTGGTCATTTCCATTATTAACATCTGGGTGATATTTTTTTGCTTGTTCTCTAAATGCTAATTTCACTTGTTCTGGAGTTACTTTATTAGTATCTAAACCTAATATTTTATAATAATCTTTAAATATCATTTCAACATCCTCCAATAAGATTAAATAAACTATCTTTGGTACCTTATCAGGGAACATTATAACACAGAAAACGCTCGCACTGCAACTTTTTTCGTTTTTTTATTGCATTTTTTTTATTTTATTATTATAATGCCTTTAGAAATTAGTAATTATAGAAAGGATTGATTATTATGCGTAAACATGCAGTATCAAATAATAATCAACAATATAAAATAATAGGTGTAGACGATGAATACGGAATCATAGATTCTTTAAAGGTATTTTTAAATAAATCTGGTTATTATTTCGTAGGTGTTACAGACCCTGTTGAAGCTATTGAAAGAGTTAAAAATGAACATTTTGATTTAATGCTTTTAGATTTTATCATGACTCCTTTACATGGCGACCAAGTTGTTGAAGAAATTCGTAAATTTAATAAAGATTTATATATTTTATTATTAACAGGTCACAAAGACTTAGCTCCACCATTAGAAACAATTAGAAGATTAGATATTCAAGGGTATTGTGAAAAAAGCGATAAATTCGACCAACTTCTTTTATTAATAGAATCTGGAATAAAAGCAATTTCTCAAATGAAAACTATCAAAGATATGAACGTTGAACTTGCAGATACATATAAAAAATTAGAGGATGCTTATTTAGGAAGTATCGAAGCTTTAAGATATACTGTTGAAGCAAAAGACAGTTATACAAGAGGACATTCTGATAGAGTTTCTGAATATTCTGTTTTAATTGGTAAAGATTTAAATATATCAGATGAAGATTTAAATACTTTGAAATTAGGTGGGCTATTCCACGATATAGGAAAAATAGGTGTCCCTGACCACATTTTATTAAAAGATACTAGATTAACTGATGACGAATATTCTGAAATAAAAAATCACCCTGCCATAGGCGCCCATATATTATCTGGCGCAACTATATTTAATGATATTGTTCCTATCGTAAAACACCACCACGAAAAATTTGATGGCAATGGATATCCTGGGAAACTTAAAGGAGAAGAAATTCCTTATTTAGCAAGAATTGCTTCAGTTGCGGACGCTTTTGATGCAATGACTTCAAGAAGAAATTACCGTGATGCTCTTAATGTGGATTTTGTAAAAAATGAATTCAAAAATAATGCAGGAACTCAATTCGACCCTGAAATAACAAATGCGTTTTTAAATATTTTAGAAAATAATTATGAGGAAATATTAGAAATTCAAGAGAAATATAAATAAAACAAGGTGACCGAAAGGTCACCTTGCTTTTTTTATTCCATATTTAAATACTCATTATAAGTACATTGTCTATCTATTACTTTATCTTTTCTTATATCTATAATTCTATCAGCAACTGTTTGAACTAACTGATGGTCATGTGATGTAAAGAGCATATTTCCTTTAAATTTTTTCATTCCTTCATTTAGTGCTGTTATACTTTCCATATCCAAATGGTTTGTAGGTTCATCAAAAATTAAGAAGTTTGCACCTGATAGCATTAATTTGGAAAGAACACATCTAACTTTTTCTCCTCCTGATAGCACTTTTGTTTTCTTCAATGCTTCATCTCCTGAGAACAACATTCTTCCCAAAAATCCTCTAACATATGTTTCATCAGGATCTTTTGAATATTTTCTAAGCCAATCAACTAGTATTTCTTCAGTTTCAAATAAATAACTATTATCTTTTGGGAAATAATCATTTGTTATAGTTTTTCCCCATAAAACTTCTCCTTCATCTGGTTCCATTTCTCCAGAAATAATTTGGAATAATGTTGTTATTGCTAATTCGTTATCTGATATAACTGCAATTTTATTATCAGCTTTAAAACTGAAAGACACATTATTTAATACTTTTTCTCCATTTATTGTTTTTGAAAGATTATTTACTGTTAATATTTCTTTTCCAGGTTCTCTATCTGGTTTAAAATCTATATACGGATATTTTCTATTTGATGCTTTAATTTCTTCTAATTCAATTTTTTCCAAAGATTTTTTTCTTGATGTTGCTTGTTTAGATTTTGATGCATTAGCACTAAATCTTGCAATAAATTCTTGTAATTCTTTAATTTTTTCTTCTTTCTTTTTGTTTGCTTCTCTAGCTTGTTTTAATGCTAACTGACTTGATTCATACCAGAAATCATAATTTCCTGGATATATTTTTATTTTTCCAAAATCAACATCTGCAATATGAGTACAAACTTTGTTAAGGAAATATCTGTCATGTGATACTACAATAACTGTATTTTCAAAATCAATTAAGAAATCTTGTAACCATTCAATACTTTTTATGTCTAAATCATTAGTAGGCTCATCTAGTAATAATACATCAGGATTTCCAAATAAACTTTGAGCAAGTAAAACTTTAACTTTTTCTTTTGCTTCTAATTCTTTCATTAATTTATAATGGTCAGCTCCTGGAATTCCTAAATTATTTAAAAGAGTCGCCGCATCTGCTTCTGCATTCCAACCATCTAATTCTGCAAATTCTTCTTCTAATTTTGCAGCTTTTAAACCATCTTCCTCAGAAAAATCTGGTTTTGCATAAATTTCCTCTTTTTCTTTCATAATTTTATACAAAACTTCATTTCCCATTATTACTGTATCCATTACTGTATGTTCTTCATAAGCAAAGTGGTTTTGTTTTAATGTTGATAATCTTTTTCCTTTTTCAATTGCCACTTCACCTTTACTTGGTTCTATTTCTCCAGATAAAACTTTTAAGAATGTAGATTTACCTGCACCATTTGCTCCTATTAATCCATAACAGTTACCTTTTGTAAATTTTATATTTACATCTTCAAATAAAGCTCTTTTTCCAAATCTAACTGTTACTCCTATTGCGTTAATCATTTTTTCCTCCTATATCATATCTTTTTTTCTAAGTATAAAATATGCTATTAATGAAATACCTGTTGTAATTCCAACTAAAATTAAGAATCCATATGGATTATTTTGGAATGGAAGTTGAACATTCATTCCCCATATACTAGCTATTAATGTTGGTATTGATAAAACAATTGTTACTGATGTTAAAAATTTCATTACAACATTCAAGTTGTTAGAAATTATAGATGCATACGTATCCATTGTTCTACTTAAAATATCACTATAAGTTCTACTCATTTCTATAGCCTGTTTATTTTCAATAATAGCATCTTCTAGTATATCTTCGTCTTCCTCATATAATTTTATAATTTTTCCTCTTAATGTTTTTTCCATGACAATTTCATTTGCTTTAAGTGATGTTGTAATATATACCAAACTATTTTCTATACTAGACAAGTTCATTAATTCTTTATTTCTCATTGTTTTTTGTAAACTTGCTATTGTACTTTCCGCTTCTTTATTTATTTTCTTTAAATCTGTTAAGAAATATGAAGCATTTAGGAAAAGTACTTGTAAAATAAATCTGGTTTTCTTATATGTAAAAAATCCCTTTATTGCTTGTTTTTCAAAACTATCAATTATTCTATTTTTCTTTAATGATACTGTAATAAAGTAATCATCTCTTACTGTAATCATTCCCAAAGGCATTGTTGTATAAACTTTTTCATCTTTACTTCTTTCTATAACTGGAACATCTATAACGAACAATGTCATGTCATCTTCTATATCAATTCTGGCTTGTTCTTCATAATCCAAAGGGTATCTAATAAAATCTTCTTCAATATTCAGGCTTGTGCATACTTTCTTTATTTCTTCTTCCGATGGATTTACTAAATTAATCCATGCTCCTTTTTTAAATTCTTTAATTTCTTCAAATTTATTTGTTTCTAAATTTGTGTTATAAATACTTAGCACAAGCATCACCCCTTTTTTTCTTTTCAACCCTATTATTTTATTACAAAATAGGCCTAATGTCAAATATTTGAATTTGGATTTTATCGTTTGGTTATTGGATAACTTATGTTCTCTCTCTATAACTTTTTCTTATATTTCCAAATTATAAATTCCAAACTCAAACTTTCTATATATATTATCTTGAAATAAATTATTTTATATTATAAAATTTCAATATAAAATTTAGGAGGTCCTTTATGGAATCTTTTTTTGATATTATTAGAAAAATAAAAGAACAAAACTTTAAATTTGATACGAATGAATTTTTAGAATATGTTAGATTTAGTATTATTAAAATATACAATGGCATCTATAATAATAAAATTGATTCATTATATGATGTCTGTTCTAAAGAACTAATTAATACAATGACCAAAAATAAGGATACTTTTAGACTTTCGAAAAATATCGACAATTTTCAAATACAATTTTCAAACATACACGATTATGTTGAGAAAAATAATGAAGAATTTATTAAAGTATATTTATCCATTTTCTGTTATGACAAAACTCTTCACGATGGAGATTATTTTTGGAATGATATATGGATTGTTACATTAAAAAAAGAAATTTCTAAAAATTCATCTAATATATTTGAATGTGATAAATGTGGTGCAACTATGACATTAAAAGATTCTATTTTGTCTTGTAATTATTGTAATAATAAAAAAATGCTTTCAAATTATTATTCTCAATGGAAAATTGTTGATATAGTAGTACAAAAATAAAATTATATAAAGGAGTTTTTTATATGTTAAATAATATAAAAATTAATTGTCATAGTTCAATAAAAATACAAAAAGAAAACATTATATATGTCGATCCTTTTAGAATAAATGAAGTGCCTCATGATGCTGATTTTATTTTTATAACTCATTCTCATTATGACCATTTTAGTCCTAAGGATATTTTAAAAGTAGCAAAAATAGATACTATATTTATTACAGTTGAAGAAATAAAATCAAGCATTTTAGTAATGGGTGTTCCTGAAGAGCAAATTATAGTTGTAGAACCATTAAAAGAATATAAAATAAACAATCTTAAATTTAATACTCTCCCAGCCTACAATATAAACAAAAAATTCCATCCTAAAGAAAACGGATGGGTCGGTTATTTAATAGACATTGATAATGTTAAATATTATATTGCAGGAGATACTGATAACACAGAAGAACTTCAAAACTTAAATTGCGATGTAGCATTTTTACCTATAGGTGGAACATTTACAATGAATTGTGAAGAAGCGGCTAAATTAGCAAATAAAATAAATGCAAAAGTAATTGTCCCTACACATTATGGAGAACTTGTTGGAACAAATGAAGATTTAGAAAAATTTTTAAAATTTACAACAAAAAATGTAAAAGTTTTAATAAATAATTAAGTTTATGGAAAGGTGGGAAAACTTTATGAATATCATGATTATATTAATTATATTGGCAGCATTACTTTTAGGTTGTGCATGCTTATCAATTCCAGTTATTGCAATTATTTTTATAGTAAGAAATAATAATAAAAAAAGCAATGATTCAGTAGAAGCATCAAAAAAGGAAACAATAGAAGAAAAAGCAGAATAATAAATAAAAAATCCCCATATGGGGATTTTTATGAATAGTTAATAATGAAAAATTAATAGTGAATAGTACAAAAGTGCTCTTAGCACTATTTTAATGTAACTATTCACTATTAACTATTCTCTATTAATTATTCACTGCGACGTCAGTCGCACTTTTGGTGGGCAATCGGGGGGTCGAACCCCGGACCTTCTGATTAAGAGTCAGCTGCTCTACCAACTGAGCTAATCACCCATTTATTCTTTAAAGCCGTTGCTTTCAACGTTTTTTATTATAATACCAAAATTATTCTTTGTCAATATAAATTATATTTATAAATACGCTATATATTTTTTCAATTTTAATAGTTATATCAAATTTTAAATATTAAAACATATTTTGAATTTGGTATTTGGTTTTGGTCGTTGGATTTTTAAGAAACTCCTCCTTTGAAATTATCTCTATTACCAAACTCTAAACTCTAAATTCCAAGCACAATAAAAACTGCCCTAAGGCAGTTTTTATTTTTATATTCCATTTATTACTGGATTTTCTTCTATTCCTCCTTGCCAGCCTTCATCTTCGCTATCATCTGGTTTACTTGGCTCCACTGGTTGTATTGGTTCTTCTTGTTCTGGCTCTTTAGGTATTTCCGGTGTTGGTGTTTCCGGAACTATAGGTTCACTTGGAGTTGGTTGTATTGGTGTTGGTTCAACTGGTGTTTCTTGTACTGGAGGAACCTCAACAATAGGACCTCTACTTATTATTTTATTCATTGGCTTATATGTATCTGAAGATAAAACCTCTCTTGAAACTTCCACTCCATTTAATTTTTTTATTTTATATGTTATACTTTTACACCCATTCATTCCACTTTGCTTAACTTTTTCAACCCCTGGTTCCAATGAAGGATCATCTTTATATACTGTAGAATATGGTATGTAATTTAAAATTGTAGTATCAATTGCAATTTCGTATTCAACATCCTCTTTAATTCCATAAATATCAGCTTTAGCTATTCCATTTTGAACACTCATTTTTATTAAAATCGGATTTTTTCTTGTATTTTTAAATTTAAAATCTATCGCTCCATAAACAACAGTCGCATCTTTACCTGCTGGTGTATATGATGTTAAAAACATATGATTACTTCTAGATACTATATCTAAATTAGCATAAACTACTGCATCATAAAGTGTTGAAGAAATTTGACAAATTCCTCCTGCTAGCATATCAACAACTTCTCCTGCTTCATATCCTGCCGCATTTTTATACCCTGCCGCAATAGTTCTTTCTCCAACGGTTCTATTATATGAGAAAGTTTCACCAGGTGCAAGTACAGTCCCATTAATCTTATTTGCTGCTATTTTTAAGTTAGTAGTTCTATTTACATTACTTGCAACATATCTAGTAGAAAAAGTTCCTAATAAATCTGGAAAAGCTTCATCTCCAATATCTTTTGTCAAAACATTAGGGTGTGTTATTTTTAATGGTATTCTATATTCTGTTTGTTCTTCTTTTAAAATTTCTTTTGCTTGTTCTATATCAAAGTCAATTCCATCTACATGCGGGAATACTTTAAAAGGCTCTTTTGTATAATAAGCATCTTTTGGTTCACTATGAACTTCATTATAAATTCTTTCAATGTCGATAGATTGAGGTTTACATTTTTTCACTTCAAAAATTATATCTTTCCCATCATTATTTCTTAATTTTTCGACTATTTTCTCTTTAATTAATTCTTTATCTATTGAATTTCCTTCTGTTCCACTTGTAATAATTAATGTCTCATCTTCTATATAATAATCACTTTCTATCACTGCATTTGGAATTTTTGTTGATATATCGTTAATAATATTATCTAATAATTCTTGATTATATGTACTTTTTAATTCAAAATTTTTTCCAAAAAAATTTGCCAAAAATATTTCGTAATTATTTTTAAATATATTTCCAACTCTACCATAATTATACGCATAATCAATAGTTTCTTCTATATTATATTGGAATTCTATTTGCTCTGCCTCGATATAATACTCAAAATCCGCAGTTGTTAAATGTACTTTCTTTTTATTTTCGTTATTAAATTCTTCTTCTAATTTTTGAATTGCTTGTTCTCTATTTAATCCTTTTAAAGGAACTCCTTCAACTGTAACTCCAGATATAATATTAGTATTTTGCATATTTAAAATAGCAAAACCAGTCGTAGCAATTAGAGAAACTAAAATTAAAATTATGGCTATAATTATCCATTTTATAGTTCTACCACTTTTTACTTTTTTTTCTTTTTTCTTTTCTAATGTTTCTATTTTCTCATTTTCTTTTTTAATATTCTTTTCTTCTTTTTTCACTTCATTTTCATTAGTAGATTTTTGTTCCTCTTTTTTAGTTGCTTCTTTCTCTTTTAATTCTTCGTTTAAATCTTTTGTTTTTTCTTCATTTTTTTTTAATTCTTCCGTTTTTTTCTCTTTTTTTTCTTTTTCTTCGTAATTTTCCATTTTTTACTCCTTTATAAAAGTCGTTTACTGTTTTATCGTACCATAAAAAATTTCTTTTTACAACAAGTTTAAAGAAGAATATTAATAAATTGTAGGGGCGACCATTGGTCGTCCGTGCTTCGAAGAAATATCTAAGATATAAACTTAATAAATACAAAAATATTAAATAAAAAATCTATAATAAAATATTATAAATTTTGGGTATTCCTATTAAGTGCGGACGACCAATGGTCGCCCCTACAACTTTTAAAAATATTTCTTCTAAAAAAATATTTCCGATACCGATTTATTCAATGCTTCTGCTATTTTATTCATTACATCCATTGAAGGATTTGTTCTGCTTCCTTTTTCTAAATGGCACAAGTATCCTGCAGATATTCCTGTTAAATCTGCTAGTTTAGAAAGAGTAATGCCTTTATTTTTTCTAATTTCTTTAAGATGATTATATTTCATTTTACTTCACCTCTTTTTGTCTTATTAACAATAATATTAGCATGTTCTTTTTGACAAGTCAATATGTTTTTTTACAGATTTTGTAAATTTTTATTTTTTATTATTTACTACTAGACAAATTATGTTTTATTATGTATAATAATGAAAAATTTTAATTAAGAGGTGTCAATATGATTGGAGATATGATTGCTGAAATCAGAAAACAAAAAGGAATGACTAAAACAGAACTTGCAAAATTAACAGATATAAACATTGGTCATTTAACACATATAGAAAAAGGAGAAAGAAACCCTAGTCATAAAGCTTTAAAAAATATTTGTAAAGCTCTAGGTGTTCCTTATCAACAATTAATGTATACTTATGATAAACAACTTAGTGAAGAACAAGAATCTTATGGTTTTATAAAACATATTGCATATAATAAAGTTCTTGCTATTGATACTATACATGGATTAATTGATTGTCCTGATAATATTTCAAGTGCTTCTCTTGCTATAAAAATTAGAGATACATCAATGGAGCCAAAAATAAAATCAAATGAATATATCTTTATAGAATTTAATTCTCTATTAAATAATAAAGATATAGGTTTATTTAAAGTAAATAATAAAATTATGGTTAGAAGATTTTACAGTAAAAAAGGTCAAATTACTTTAAAGCCTGATAATAAAGAATTTGAGGAATTAAAAATTACAAATTCTGATAATTTTTACATTATAGGAAAAGTATTAGGAAAATAATTGTTGTTTTTTTAATATTTTTGTAAAAAATACTTGAATATTATTTTTTTTAATACTATAATATTTTTAGCAAAAGATAAAAAGGAAGAGGTATGTTTATGGAATTAACAAAAAATATATTTTTTAACACAGATAAACTTGTTCAAAATTCTACTGTTAAAATTTCATATACTGGTAAATTCTTTGAGGATAATTCTGAAGAAGTGTTTATTCATTATGGTTTTGGAGTAGCTTGGGATAATCTATCAGAAATAAAAATGGAAAAAACTGAATTAGGTTTTCAAGCTGAAATAGATCTATTAGAAAGCGATACTTTTAATTTCTGTTTTAGAAATGGTAATAATGAATGGGATAATAACGACTGTCAAAATTATGTTTTCAATTTAGAAAAAACTTCTTCTGATTTAGTTGTTCAAGATATTAACTTATCAATAGATAGACCTAATAGATTAAGAAAATCATATATTTGGAGTAAAAAAGTTAGAATAGCAGTTTATAAAATTATTACATATATTCCAAAATTAATTTCAGGAAATTATAAAAGAAAAATAACAAACGAATAATAAAAAACTACCTGTAAAACGGGTAGTTTTTTTATTTTATAAATGATTCTAAATCACATATCCCCCATTCGGTGAAATAATTTGCCCTGTTGTAAATTCATCTTCAATTAACCATTTAACACATCTATAAATATCAATTGGTTTACCAATTTTATTTAAAGGTGTATCATTTTTTATTTCTTCTTTTATTACTTTATCCAAAGAATTATTCATCTGTGTATCGATTACACCTGGTGCAATAGCATTCACTCTTATATTTGACAAACCTAATTCTTTAGCTAGTGCTTTTGTCATTCCATTTATACCTGCTTTAGATACAGAATAAGCAACCTCACATGAAGCTCCTACCATTCCCCATATAGAAGAAATATTTACAATACATCCATTTTTATTATGTATCATATTAGGTAACACCTCTTGTGTAGTATAAAAAACAGAATTTAAATTAGTATTTAGCATTTCTTGCCAATCCACATCTGTAATATCATTAAACATTTGTAATTTAGCAATTCCTGCATTATTTATTAAAACATCTATATTTTTAAATTTATCCAAAGTAAATTTAACTAATTTTTTCACTTCATCTCTTTTTGATACATCAGCCTTGCAAATTTCTATTTTTATTCCTTGTTCTTTTAATTCTTTTTTTATTTGCTTTGCCTCTTTTTCAGATTTATTATAATTAAGTACTACATTAAATCCCTCTTTAGCCAGATTTTCTGCAATACATTTTCCAATACCTCTTGAACCACCTGTAATCAAAACTGTTTTCATATTCACACCTCTTTCTTTATCTTGTAGATTAACATTCTTTCATCTTCTTGTCAATACTTATACTTTTATGAAAAAAGCGTTTCATGATTTAATCACAAAACGCTTTTTCCTTACATCTTAACCTTTTTTGTAAAAAATATGATAGGTTTCCAATTGACTATCTTTTTTCTCTATCGTCTTCAAGTAGTCTTGCTCTATATCTAACCAGACTCTTAAATATGTAGCACAGAAATCATAAGTTTCGTCGGCTCTTTCTGCAAAAGCAAAAAAATATTTCTCCTTCTTTTCATTATTATTATCAATGAAATAAATTCGAATAAAACTTTTATATCTTTCCGCAATTGGTAGAAATTGTATTCCTTCGGGAAGAAGGAGTTCAATCTGGCTATGACACAAATCCGAGAAGTCCAAATCAATCGTTGAAACTTTCATATTTTTCACCTCCTTTAAATTAAAATGAGGTTTAAGATATTACACAATATAATATTGCTAAAAATATTATATCATTTTTTACATAATATTGCAAACTTACTGATTTCAAGACATAAAAATAAAGCAAGCCATTAAATTAACGTCTTGCTTTATTTTAAATTGGAGCCGCTAGTCAGACTTGAACTGACGACCTACTGATTCATACTACTACAATTTTCATTGCCACAAATGTGTTTGTAGTCTGGACTTTCTCTTTACCATAGCATTTAAGCCTTAGGCACACCGTATAAAGTCTCTACACTTAAAAATTTCTTTTCTAGCTCGGGATTGGCATATATTTCTACTTAGCTTTCCCCGAATTAGCGGTGTCCACTTTACATGTTTCCACATAAAGGTGCAAGATGATTCTGAATAAAATATTCATCCTACAAGTCAGTTGCTCTACCAACTGAGCTACAGCGGCATATTCAATTTTGGTGACCCCTACGGGAATCGAACCCATGTCTCCGCCGTGAAAGGGCGATGTCTTAACCGCTTGACCAAGGGGCCTTGTAATAAATATTAGTGCGAAACTAATATTTATTTGGTGAGCCATCCGCGACTCGAACGCGGGACAACTTGATTAAAAGTCAAGTGCTCTACCACCTGAGCTAATGGCCCATAATCCTTAAAAGAATTATATAAGCAACCGCTTCGTTTTTGCAGTTGCTTATATATATTACAACATTTTTTACCTCATGTCAACTTTTTTTTAAAATTTTTTTATTTTTTTATGCATTTAATTTTGCTAAAAGCTCTTCTACATCGATTCCATGTACTGCACAAGCTTCTTCTAATGTTTCAGCTTGTGAAGCTGGGCATCCTAAACAATGCATTCCAACTTCTAAAAGAATTTCAGCTTTTTCAGGTGCTATTTCTAATAATTCACCTATTTTTGTTGTTTTTTCTATCATATTATTTCCTCCTTTTCTTTTTTTATATTAATAGATTATTTCTAGGCTTTAGTATTTTAAATTGCAATTTATCTTTTAATTCTCTACTAATTTTTTTATAATTTTACCACATTTTTTATAAAAAGTATAGACAAACTTTTTTCCTTGTAGTATTATTTTAACCATCAAGGGCTTTACTATTTATGAAAGGCTGGTGATAAAATAAAAATTTTAACTCATATCTTTTTTATTTCTTTTATTGTTAATATCTTTGTTGTTTTTTATACTATTTATTTATTTTTTGAAATGAAAGTTTTTCATCAAGAACAAGGTTCTAAATTATCCTTAAAACAATTATCAAATAAAATTGGAGGTGTATATAAAGATTAAATTATTATTAACAAAAAAAGCATTTTTTATTTCAGCATTTTTACTTCTATATACTTTGTTTGTTTTTATATTATTTTTTCCTATATTTACAGCTAAAACTTTTATTTTCCCATATGCTTTAAAACCTTTTGATATATGCGAAACCCATTCTGAACTATGGCTTATTTTAAAATTTCTATATATATTTTTTCATATTCTATTTTCAATTATTATATCAAATATAATTTATAAATTTTTAATAAAAAAATCAAAATTAGCTTCGTATAACCCTCCTTCTACCATTGATGATTATACGGAAAATTTATCATTATTTATTGGATTAGATGATAAAACCAACAAAAAAATCTATATTCCA
This sequence comes from Clostridia bacterium, assembly GCA_017437145.1. Taxonomy (GTDB): domain Bacteria; phylum Bacillota; class Clostridia; order TANB77; family CAG-508; genus CAG-452. The sequence goes on from JAFSBT010000004.1 coordinate 139,084, forward strand.
GAAAAAGGCTTATATCAAAATATTTTAATTACTGGGACGATTGGTACTGGAAAAACAAGCTCAAGCATGTATCCTTTTGCAAAACAACTAATTGAATATAAATCATCTATTTTTAACGATAAATTGGGAATTTTAGTTTTAGATGTTAAAGGAAATTTCCATAAACAAATTTATGAATATGCAAAGAAAAACAATAGAATTCAAGATTTAATAATTATAGATTTAAATGGTAAAATTAAATATAATCCTTTAGACAAACCTCATTTAAAGCCTCATATTTTAGCTAATAGATTAAAAACTATATTAACTCTATTTTCATCTAATAATTCTGATTCTTATTGGTTAGACAAAGCCGAACAAGTTATTGGCGAATGCATTAAACTTTGTAGATTATACAATAACGAATATGTAACATTTGTTGAACTTCATAATCTTATTAATACACCTGATTATTATTCTCAAAAGTTATTATATCTTAGAAAACTATTTCAATCTGGTAAATTATCTTCTAAACAAATTTATGATTTAAAATCCTCAATTGAATTTTTTGAAAATGAATTTGTAAAATTAGATTCTCGTGTTCTTTCAATTTTAAAATCTGAAATAACTAGAATTACAAATACCTTTATTTCTGATTACGATGTATTACATACCTTTTGTCCAAAAAAGGAAGAAATTAATTTTTTTGGTTTCGAAGATGTAATAAAAAAAGGGAAAATTGTAGTTTTAAATATGAACATTTCCGAATACCTAAATCTTTCAAAAATTATTGCTGCATATTTAAAATTAGATTTTCAAGGAGAAGTATTAATGCAACTATCCAATAATTCACCTACAAGACCTGTTGCTTTCATATGTGATGAATACCATGAATATGTAACTTCTACAGATGCAAACTTCTTTTCTCAAAGCAGAGAAGCAAAATGTATAAATATTGTTGCAACGCAAAGCTATACTTCATTATTAAATACATTAAAAGACCAATCTTCTGTAAAAGTGATTACTCAAAGTTTAATAAATAAACTTTGGTTTCGTTCTGATGATACCTTTACCATTGAAGATGCTCAAAAACAAATTGGTAAAGAAGATAAAACTAAACTTTCAAAAAGCATTTCAGAAAATGCTCAAGAAACTAATTTCAACTATTTTACTGGTAAGCTTAAATCTAAAAATTCTAGTGTTTCAGAAACAGTTAGTTCTTATATTCATTCTGATTATATTTATGACACTAATTATTTTACTCAAAATTTAGAAACCTTTTCTTGTTTGGGATTTATTTCTGATGGAAATATTATCCAACGCCCCTGCAAAATAAAAATGATTCCATATTTTAAAGAAAGCCCTTGTACAAATGATTATATATATTCTAAAGATAAAATTATTTAATGAAAGGAGTAGTATGAAAAAAAAATTATTTATTTTTTTATTTTCATTTATATTTTTTATTATCTTAATATTTATTTCTATAGATAGTTATGCTGCATATCCAGCACTAGTTTCTACAATATTTGATGCTTTCGAAACAATTAAATCCTGGCTTTTAAAAATTGCGACTCCCGCAGCAGCCGTAGCTGTTGGAACTGGTATTTTTATGAAAAAATTCAGCTTCGGAGATGAAGAAAAAATCAGAACTGGGAAAAAAGTAATTCGTGGAAGTTTATTTTCATATGCTTTCATCTTAGCAATTGATTTAATTCTATCTGCAATCGAACTGCTTGTATCGTAATATTTAAAGAGGTGGTGATTTTTTTGCAGACTGATTCTTCTCAAATAAATATAGTTTCTGTCATTACACAAACTATAACAAATATTATTTCAAATATTTTTTCTTCTATTGATAATAATTTATATAATTTATTAGATGATTTAATTTTTATTAATAGTGATATTATTACTGATAGTTCCTTTATAAAAATTATTGGAAATAATTCCTCAGGAATAATATTAATTTGTAATGCAATATTATTTTCAATATGTTTATATTATTCTTTTTCACTTCTTTTATCCCATCTCACCTATACACAAGTACAAAAACCTACTCAATTTATTTTTAGACTTTTACTTTGTACTATAGCTTTAAATTTTTCATTTTTTATTTGTGAAAAACTTATTTATCTTACATCTTGTGTTTCTTTAGCAATTAGAAATGTAGGTGAGCATGTTTTTGATACTGAAATATGTTTTTCAACATTAATACAAAATTTAAATTCATCTTTATATATAGAAGGTGCTTCTTTAAATTTATTTTCTTTTGATGGTTTAATAAAAACAATTATATCTGTTGGTTTAATAAGTTTAATCCTTTCTTACTCTTTAAGATACATTATGATTAAGGTTTTTGTATTAATTTCTCCATTTGCTTTTATTTCTCTAGTTGTAAAAAATTTTGCTTGGATTTTTAAATCGTGGCTCAAAATTTTTTTATCTTTATTATTTTTACAAATATTAGTACCTTTAATTTTATTAGTTGGTTTTTCACTAAATATTTCAGATAATACTACTTTCTCAAAATTAACAATTATAGGTGTAATATATGCATTAATTAAAGCAAATTCCTATATGAAAGAATTTATGGGAGGAATATCAACAGATATAAGTTTTAGTCTTTCTAATATGAAAAATCTATTTAAAACAGGAGGTTAGAAAATGAAATTTATTTTTCCTCAAAATTATAATTTTAAAAATAAAATTTTAGGTTTTATTGATTATTCTACTGCTTTAATAAATATTATTTGGTATTTAATTATTTTTTTATTATTAAATTTTTTTTCTTTCAATTTAACTTTAAAAATATCTCTATTTATTATTTTTTGTTTACCTCTATTTCTTATTAGCCTAATTGGTTTTAATAATGAAAATATTTTATATGTTTTTATTTACATGTTTAAATTCTTTAAAAATCGAAAAATTTATTTTTATTCTAAATGATTGTAAAAACTGCTTTTAGGTGATATAATTCTTCATACAAAAAAATGTAAAAAGGAGTTTAGTATGAAGTTAGAACAAAAAGATAAATCAATGTTATTTTCAAAAACAGAAATACCAGATATATTTTTCACTGAATATTTAACATGTGCAAATAGTGATAGTATAAAAGTTTATTTATGTTTAATTTTTCTTTCTAAATACGGTAGAGAAATAAAGTTAAACGATTTATCAAAAAAATTAAATTTACCTATAAATGTTATTCAATCATCTCTAACTTTTTGGGAAGAACAAGGTGTTTTAACAAAAAAAATAAATGGGTATATTTTAAATGATTTACAAGAAATTGAATTACACAAATCTTATTCACCTAATTTAACATTAACTCCTGAAGCTATAGAAAAAAATGAAAAAAATCAATATCGTGCAAAGGCCATAGAAAGTATCAACGCTAGATGTTTCCAAGGTGTTATGTCTCCATCTTGGTACAGTGATATTGATTTATGGTTTAAAAAGTATGAATTTGATGAACAAGTAATGATTGCCTTATTTGATTATTGCAATAATAAATCTGCACTACATAAAAATTATGTACAAACAGTTGCAGATGCATGGAATAAAAGTAAAATCAAAACTTATGACGACTTAGAAAGCTATTATGAAAGATATGAAAAAATTAAAAAAATAAAAAATTCTGTTGCAAAAAAATTAAGAAGATATACACCTTTAACACAATTTGAAGAAGCATATATTGAAAAATGGGTCTTAGATTATAATTACAATTTAGATATAATAAACATTGCTTTAAAAAAGACTACTTCAAAAGCTAACCCAAGTTTTGATTATTTAGATAAATTATTATCAGATTGGCACGATAGAAATTTGGTAAGAGCTGATGAAATAGAAAAATTCTTAAGCGAATTTAAACAAAAAAATAAAAATGCTCAAGAGTTAGCTAAAAAAACAAATTATAATAATTATGAACAACGTTCATACGATAATTTAGATAATTTTTATGCTAACAAAAAAGTAAATTAAGGAGATTTTATGAATAAATCTTTATTAAATGATTTGTTAAAAAATTATGAACAAATACGAATTGATAATTCTAAACGTTTAGAAAATAGAAAAATGGATTTATATAAAAAGGAGCCTAGACTTCAAGAAATTGCTGATGAAATAAATAGCTCTTCTATTTCTATTGCAAAAAATATTTTAAAAACTAATAATTCTAATGAAATAGAAAAATTACAAAATAATATAAAAAATTTAAATGAAGAAAAAATGCTTATTTTAAAAAAATTAGGAAAAACCCCTGATTATTTATCTAATATTTACACATGTAGGAATTGTAAAGATACTGGATATATATTAGAAAAAGATTTTAAAACTAGTATGTGTAATTGTTTAAAACAAAAATTATATAATCTTGAATATAATAAAAGTTCTTTATCAAATATAGAAAAGCAAAACTTTAATTATTTTAATGAAAATTTATATTCTGATATAGTAGATGAAAAAAAATATTCTTCTCCTATTTCACCTCGTGAAAACATATTAGATATAAAAACAGCTACTGAACAATTTATTAATAATTTTGATAACCCTGAAGAAAAAAACTTAATTTTCTCTGGTGGTACAGGTCTAGGAAAAACATTTTTATCTAATTGTATAGTTAATGAACTGTTAAAAAAAGGAAAAACTGTTATGTATCAAACAGCACCTGTAATGCTAGATTCATTGATTTCTGATTTATTTGCAAAACCTGGTGAACAAAAAAATCTTTCAGAAAATTTACTTTCTGTTGATTTATTAGTTATTGACGACTTAGGAACAGAAACAATCAACAGTATGAAATTCACTGAACTGTATAAAATAATTAATACACGCTTATTATCTCAAAATGGAAAAATTACTAAAACTATAATATCTACAAATTTAGATTTAAAAAGTTTGTTAAAAACTTATGATGAAAGAATCATTTCTCGTTTTGTAGGTTATTATAATGTTTATCGTTTTTATGGTGATGATATAAGATTTAAAATTAAATAAAAAATACCACATAAAGTGGTATTTTTTATTACTTCAATTTTATCTTTTATTATAAAACTATTTTTAATATCCTGCTGTATAAATAGAAATTGAACTTATAACACCATTGTAGAAATTAAATTCAATTTTATTTTTATACTCATTTTGATCATCATTTAAAAAATAAGTATAATATGATGAAGTGTCATAGTTTGATATTTTTACATTCTTATAACCTAATAAATCCATTGTACTTTTAACTTCTGATTCCGTACTATTATAATTTATTCCACCAATAAAAGTTACATTTGAACTTCCATCTTTTGGATTATAGAATGTTGCGTCATCAATAGTACAATCTTGAATTTTTTTAATTTCATTGGAATTATTAACTACACTTACCACAACTCCTCCTGGGTAACTTCCTATGCGACCACCTGAAGTTGTATATCCAGAATCTATCATTTTATTTGCATAATTTTCATTCCATGTCCAACCAGTATTTGCAAAATTTTCTTTTGTTGCTGGAAATTTAATTGTAATACCATTAACACAAGCCTCTAATAATGATAATTCTTCCTTGTTTTCAACAACATTATTTTCAACAATATTATTTTCAACAACATTATTTTCTACAACATTATTTTCTACTTCTGTTGTTATATTATAGCCTTCTAATTTATTAAAGATATCTTCCTCTTCTTCTATTGTTGATAAAGTTTTTTCACTAGCATCTTTAGCTGATTCAACTATACCATTTAAACCTAGTGCTACATTAAGTGTTGTACCAACTAACGATATTATTATAGTTGCAATGATTCCTCCAAAAGAACATAACAAACCAATAATAGGCATTGGCACAGGTTTCTTTTTAACAAATGAAATTATGGCTAATACAATTGATGCTACTGCCAATGACAAACTAATGAATAAAAAACAGCTAGACAACAATGAAGCTATACCAAAAAGTAAAGATAGCAAAGGTAATACTTTAGATTCTTTCTTTTCCATTCTTTCACCTCCTTTATCTTTTGTATAAAAATATAATATATTAAAATAACATTTTTTTCAACATTTTTCATATATATAAATAAAAGGACGACCAATACCCCAAGGGCATGTATTATCTGTAGCTCATTTCATTTCGCACAGCTAATCGATGGTCGTCCTTACATATATTTTATTTTAATGCTTCACTACATTTATGGCAAATTGTAGGATTTTCTGCATCCTCTCCAACCGTTTTTGAATACATCCAACATCTTTCACATTTTTCACCATCTGCTTGTTCTATTTTTACGCCTAATTTTATTTCATCATTTCTTTGATTTTCTTCTATTTCCAAGCCTGAAACAATAAATACAGTTTGTAGTAATTCTAAATTCTCTTTAATAAAGTTATGTAATTCACCTTCTGCATAAAGTACTACTTTTGCATTTAATGAGTGTCCTATTACTTTTTCTGCTCTTGCTTCTTCCAATTTTTTAGAAACCATTTCTTTTATCTCAACAATTCTTTCCCATTTTTCTCGTAAAGAAACATCTTCATATTGTTCATTAACTGTTGGATACTCTGTAAGCATAACACTTTCTACTTTTTCATTTTCTCCTTTTGGCATATACTTCCATATTTCTTCTGCTGTAAAACATGTAAGAGGTGCAAGCATTTTTACTAAAGCATCTAAAATTATATACATTGTAGTTTGTGCTGCTCTTCTTTCTTTTGAATTTACTTTTGATGTATAAAGTCTATCCTTTATAATATCTAGATAAAAGCTACTCATATCTGTTACACAAAATACATTTATTGCTTGATATGCTTCATGGAAATCATATCTATCATAACTTTCTGTGCATTTTTTAACTAAATCATTTAATTTCAATAATGCATATTTATCAATTTCTTCTAACTCTTTATAATCTACCATGTCAGTATTAGGATTAAAATCTGATGTATTTCCTAAAATATATCTTGCTGTATTTCTTATTTTTCTATAAACTTCTGTTATTTGTTTTAATATATCTTTTGATAAGCTTACATCTGATTGATAATCTGAAGAAAGTACCCATAATCTTAATATATCTGCTCCGTATTCTTTAATAACTTCTTGTGGACTTATTCCATTTCCTAAACTTTTTGACATTTTTTTACCTTGACCATCTACTGTCCAACCATGTGTTAATACTTGTTTATATGGTGCAATTCCATTTGTTGCAACAGATGTTAAAAGTGAAGATTGAAACCAACCTCTATATTGGTCTGCCCCTTCTAAATATAAATCTGCAGGATATGGAAGTCCTCTATCTACTAATACACTTTGATGTGTAGAACCAGAATCGAACCAAACATCCATTATATCTTTTTCTTTTACAAATTCTGTACATTCACATTCAATGCATTTTGAATTTTCTGGCATTAATTCTTTCGCACTTAAATCCCACCATGCATTTGAACCTTTTTCCTTGAATATATTTTTTAATTTTTCTATTGATTCTTCTGTTATATATTCTTTTCCACAATCTTTACAATAATATATTGGAAGTGGAACTCCCCATGTACGTTGTCTAGATATACACCAATCCGCTCTTTCTCTTATCATATTGGAAATTCTATCTTCTCCCCAAGAAGGAATCCATTTTACTCCTTCAGCAGCTTTAACCGCTTCATCCTTGAATTTATCTACTGAACAGAACCATTGCTCAGTTGCTCTAAATATAATAGGATTTTTACATCTCCAACAATGAGGATATGAGTGATTTAATTTTTGTTTATGTAATAAAAATTTATTTTCTTCTAACCATTCAATTATTTTATCATTAGACTCATCATATTTAAGACCTGCAAAAATTCCTGCTCCTTCTGTTTGATATCCTTTACCATCAACTGTTACCACTATTTCTAATCCATTTTTTAATCCACATAAATAGTCCTCTTTACCATAACCAGGTGCTGTATGAACTGCTCCTGTACCTGTTCCAAGTTCTACTGCAATAGTATCATCACTTCCTAAAACAACCTTTGATTCTCTATCTAAAAATGGATGTTTACAAAGAACTCCTTCTAATTCAGTTCCCATTAATTTTTTTATTGTTTCATAATTTTCTATTCCTGCTTTATTCATTACATTATCAACTAGCTCTGTAGCAATTATTAAATTTTCATTTCCTGTTTTTACTATTGAATATTCAAATTCTCCACCAATTGTTATGCCTACATTTCCTGGTAGTGTCCAAGGTGTTGTTGTCCAAATTACAAAATAAGTATTTTCTTTATCAAACTTATTTTTACTTTCTGTTACTGGGAATTTAACAAATATTGACATTGTATCAACATCTTGATATTCAATTTCTGCTTCTGCTAATGCTGTTTCACAATCTGTACACCAATACACAGGTTTTAAGCCTTTATATAGATATCCATTTTTATACATGTCATAAAAAACTCCAAGTTGTCTTGCTTCTGAACGAGGTTCATATGTTATATATGGGTCTTTCCAATCTCCTATAGCACCAATTCTTTTAAATCCCTCTATTTGTTTATCTTTATAATTTCTTGTAAATTCTAAACATGTATCTCTAAATTTTGATACCGGTATTTTATCTCTATCTAATCCCAATTTTTCAATTGCCTTCTTTTCTGTAGGCATACCATGTGTATCAAATCCTGGTACATATGGAGTATAAAATCCTTTTAAAGCTTTATATCTTACAATAGTATCTTTCAATATTTTATTTAATGCATGACCTATATGAATTTCCCCATTTGCATATGGAGGTCCATCATGAAGTACAAAACTTTCATGCCCTTCATTTTTTTCTAATATTTTTTCGTACAAATCATTATTGAAAATTTCTTTTTCAATTTCTGGTTCTCTTTCTGGCAAACTTGCCCTCATTGGAAAATCTGTTTTTGGTAAATTTAAAGTTTTTCCATAATCTTTCTTTTCTTCACACATATTAATCCCCTTTCCTTTATATGTGGTAATTCCTTCGAAGAACGGACGACCAATGGTCGCCCCTACAGCTTTAATTAATAATTAATATTTAATATTTAATAATTAATGATTTTGGTTAGAATTTGCTGCTTTAAAGCAAATTCCTTCATTTATTCTTCACTATTCACTATTAATTATTCACTAAAAAAGCTTGCCCTATATAATAGGGCAAGCTTTTACTCGCGGTACCACCTAAATTTATATAAATTTTTAATTTATACATCTTATTATCTTTAACGCAGATTTACGACTTAAACTATTATCACATATAGCTACAATTTAAACATGTACATTTTTCATTCAAGCAACTCCAAGGTGATAACAAACAAATTATTTTCTTACTAGAATCTCAGCACATATCTAGCTCTCTGTTAGTTTTACTTTGCTTGTCTTGTCCTCTTCTTTGTTTTTAATTTGTATAAAATATTATCATATTTTTTTTTCTAAATCAAGTATTTCCGTAAGAATTTAAGAATTAATTTTAAAAATTAATTTTAGGATTAAAATAAAAAAATGTAGAGTATATGTAGAGGCGACCATTGGTCGTCCGTTCTTCGAATAAATTTCTAAAATATATAAAAAAAACTAAATATTTTAAATTCTATATTATAATAATTTATTCAAAAAAATTTATGATATATAATATTTAATATATATTAAAATTAAAATATTTAAGTATAAATATAACTAATTAAAATTATCAAAATAATACCTTTGAAGATTGTGCATTCAAAAATCATGCATATATTTTTTATCATTTATTTATATTATTTATTTAAAATTTATTATCTAGTATATTATTCAATTAATATAGCCATACTGGTATTAAGAAAATAAATTTATTTTCTTATTTTATTTTTCAATTAATTTTTTATTCTTCATTCAATTTAATTATTTCGTAATTTAAATAAATAGTAAATAATTTATTTTTTTATCTAAATAAATTATTTACTATTTATTTTATTTTATTTTTTTAATTATTTA
>JAFSBT010000005.1 GCA_017437145.1 Clostridia bacterium
AACAATAAATATGTTAATAATTTTTTGGTGACAATAACGATGAGGATACACCTGTACCCATACCGAACACAGAAGTTAAGCTCATTCGTGCCGAAGATACTTGCGAGTTACCTTGCTGGGAAAATAGGTCGTTGCCAATTTTTTTATGCAAAATAAAAGACTGAGTATTCAGTCTTTTTCTGTATTTTGCATTTAGAATTTGGTATTTGGTTATAAAAAGAAAATCTTCGATGAATTACAATATAATCCAACTACTAATGACCAAATACCAAATACAATTTAATTTACAAATTCTATTTTATTATTATCTAATGATTTTATTCTTGCTAAAGAATATACTTCATAACCTAGATCTTCTAAAGCTTTACGACCTGGTTGAAAAGCTTTTTCTATTACTATACCTATTCCTGCAACTTTTGCATTAGCATTTTCAACAAGTTTAATAGCACCTTTGGCTGCTTCACCATTTGCTAAAAAATCATCAATAATTAAAATATTATCATCAGAATCAATATAATTTTTTGATAAAGTTAGATTATATGTAGTATTTTTTGTAAAAGATTTAACCTCTGTTGTATAAAAGTTATCATTTAAAATTTTTGAATTTTGTTTTTTTAAAATTACCATAGGTACATTTAGTTCTAATGATGTAAATAAAGCTGGCGCTATTCCAGATGATTCTATTGTAAATACCTTTGTTATATTTTTATCTCTAAAATGATTTGCAAATTCTATTCCAATTTTCTTCATTAAATTAACATCTACTTGATGATTTATAAAACTATCAACTTTTAATACTTCAGAATTTAATGCAATACCATCTCTTAATATTTTATCTTTTAATATATTCAAAAAAATCACTTCCAACATTTAATAAATATTTATATATAATTATATCTAAAAATAGTGATTTGTAAATAAAAAAGTCAAAAAAAGTACTAATTATAAAACAGAAGTTCTTGATAATACATATAATTTTAATATATAATATATATTGGAAAAGAGGTAAGAGAATATGTCTAAAAGAGTTTGGAAACCAGGAACTTTTGTTTATCCAATACCAGCAGTCATGGTATCTTGTGGCGATATGGAAAATTCAAATATCATTACAGTAGCATGGACAGGTATAATTAATACAAATCCTGCTATGGTTTATATATCAGTAAGACCAGAAAGATTTTCACATAATATAATAAAAGAAACAGGAGAGTTTGTTATAAATCTTACAAATAAAGATTTAACATATGCGACTGATTGGTGTGGTGTGAAATCTGGAAGTAAAGTAGATAAGTTTAAGGAAATGAAATTAACAAAAGAAAAAGCGAATTTTGTTAATTGTCCAATGATAAAAGAAAGTCCAGTATCTATTGAGTGTAAAGTTAAGGAAATAAAAGAATTGGGAAGTCATAATATGTTTATTGCAGAAGTTTTATCAATAGATGCTACGGAGGAATATTTTGATGAAACAGGTGCATTTGATATTACTAAATGCAACCTAATTGCATATGCAAACGGAAAGTATTTTGAGCTAGGAGAACAAGTTGGCAAGTTTGGCTATTCCGTAAAGAAAAAATAAATAAAAAAAACAATAAAAACATTGACAACAACAATAAAATATGATAAATTATATAAGCTATGTTCTAAAAAGGGGGCATAGCTTAAAAAACGCATCGTTAAAAACCCATAAATTAAGTTGGAGGTGGAGCAGAAAATGGCTGCAAAAGGACCAAGAGAAAATATAACATTAGAATGTACAGAATGTAAAAGAAGAAATTATATGACAAGCAAAAATAAGAGAAACAACACAGAAAGATTAGAAATTACAAAATATTGCAAATTCTGCAAGAAAAGAACAACACATAAAGAAACAAAATAATTAAGCTATTTTTAGGAGGAAATAAAATGGCTAAAGAAAAAGAAGAAAAAAAGAATAAAAAATTTTTTAAGGATTTTAAAGCAGAATTAAAAAAAGTTATTTGGCCTACACCAAAACAAGTATTAAATAATACGGTTGCTGTTGTTGTAATTGTAATTATTACTGCAATTATAGTATTTGCTTTAGATACAGTATTCGAATTAGCTAATACATTTGGAATAAACAAAGTGAAACAGTCAATTAAAAACAGTGTTTCTGTTACTGAAGAAGTTACAGATAACGAAGTAATTGAAGATTCAAATTCTGTTGAAGTAGAAGAAACTAATTCTGTAGAATAAAGGAGGCTAATTTTATGTCTCAAGAAGATAGAAGTAAAGAACCAAACTGGTATGTAGTTCATACTTATTCTGGATATGAAAATAAAGTAAAAACAGACTTAGAAAAAACAATAAAAAATAGAGAGTTAGAAGATTTTTTCTTTGATATTATTGTTCCAATGGAAGAACAAATTGAAATCAAAGATGGAAAAAGAAAAACTAACTTAAAAAAAGTTTTTCCTGGATATGTATTAATAAAAATGATTGTTACAGAGGAATCATGGTATATAGTAAGAAATACTAGAGGTGTAACAGGATTTGTTGGTTCAGGAACAGACCCTATTCCATTAACAGAGGAAGAAATAAGAAACATGGGCTTTGAAGTAGCTGTTGTTAATGTTGATTATGAAGTTAGTGATTCTGTAAGAGTAGTAAATGGACCACTTGCAGGATTTATAGGTACTGTACAAGAAATCAACAAAGAAAAGGGAAAAGTTAAAGTTTTAGTTTCTATGTTTGGAAGAGAGACGCCAGTTGAGTTAGAGTTCGCCCAAGTAGAGAAAATTTAAAAACGCACAAAAATCAGCATCTCGCGTTGTCAAACTACATAAAAATTTTTTCGATGTACACACGTACTATCTCAAAAATTTTTATTTATTTTCCTAGCGATATACTAATTTTAGTCCGTTTTAGTGAATGAAATAAATTTAAAGTAAGCAAAACTTACAAGGAGGAAATAAAAATGGCAGAAAAAGAAATTACAAATGTCGTTAAACTACAAATTGAAGCTGGAAAAGCAACACCAGCACCACCAGTTGGACCAGCATTAGGTTCAACAGGAATTAACATTATGCAATTTACTAAAGAATTTAATGAAAAAACAGCTAATCAACCAGGAATGATAATACCTGTTGTTATAACAGTATATTCAGATAAATCATTTAGCTTTATAACAAAGGTTCCACCTGTTGCAGTTTTAATAAAAAAAGCAATTAAAATTGAAAAAGGTTCTGGAAAACCTAATAAAGATAAAGTAGCTAAAATAACAAAAGCTCAAGTTGAAGAAATAGCTAAAACAAAAATGGAAGATTTAAATGCAGCTTCATTAGAAACAGCTATGAGCATGGTTGAAGGTACAGCTCGTTCTATGGGAGTTGTAGTTACAGAATAAATGTTATAAAACGAATAAAAATCATCATCTTGCACATTTTCATTCAACATATAAAAATCCTCAACGTACCATCGTACGCCTCCGGTTTTTATAGTTTCAGAAAATGCACAATATAATAATTTTAATTCGTTTGAGAAAAATATTAAATTTTGTTATTTATTCATTATTAATAAATGTAGGGGCGATTTTAATCGCCCGCAAAAGAATAATGAATAGTAAATATATTATGGGAGAATACATGTGTATTCGTTAGTACCAAAGGAGGATTTTAAATGAAAAAAGGAAAAAGATATCTAGAGTGTGAAAAACTTATAGATACAACAAAATCTTACGATGCTAAAGAAGCAATCGAAACATTAACAAAAATGCCAAAACCAAAATTTGATGAAACAGTAGAATTACATGTTAAATTAGGTGTTGACTCAAAACAAGCTGACCAACAAGTTAGAGGAACAGTAGTTTTACCAAATGGTACAGGAAAAACTTTAAGAGTTTTAGTTTTTGCTAAAGGAGATAAAGCAAAAGAGGCAGAAGCAGCTGGAGCTGATTTCGTTGGAGCAGAAGAATTAGTACCAAAAATTGAAAAAGAAAATTGGTTTGAATATGATGTAATAGTTGCAACACCAGATATGATGGGTGTTATTGGTAGATTAGGTAAAGTTTTAGGACCTAAAGGATTAATGCCTAACCCAAAATCAGGAACTGTTACAATGGATGTTACAAAAGCTATTAAAGATATCAAATCAGGAAAAGTTGAATACAGATTAGATAAAACAAATATTATTCACTTAGGATTTGGAAAAGTTTCTTTTGGAACAGAAAAATTATTAGAAAACTATGAAACAGTTATGGATGCTATAATCAAAGCAAAACCAGCAGCTGCAAAAGGACAATATATAAAAAGTATTGCAGTTTCTACAACAATGGGACCTGGAATATATATAGCATAATGAAGAATATGTTATAAAAATTGTAGGGACGGCTATCATCCGTCCGCAAAAAATAAAATATTTGCCAAAGACAGTAGGCGTTAAAAGTAAGTCCTACCGAGGTATTAAATAAAAGAGCAAAACAAAACTCTTATTAATGCCTTGTAAAATTGGCATTAATAAGAGTTTTTAATTTTAAAAAATATAATACATGTTCTAGGAGGTGAAAAAATGGCAAATAAAAACATTATAGCTCAAAAAGAAAAAGAAGTAAGCGAATTAGCTGAAAAAATTTCTAAAGCTAAAGTAGTTCTTTTAACAGACTATAGAGGTATAAATGTTGAAGATGTTACAAAATTAAGAGCAAACCTAAGACCAACAAACACAGAATACAAAGTTATAAAAAATAACATTACAAGAAGAGCTTTACAAGCTGCAAACATAGAAGGTCTTGAAGATTTATTAGAAGGACCAACAGCTGTTATTTTAGGATATGATGATTATCTAGAAACATCAAAAACAGTTTATAACTATGCTAAAGAAAATGATTTTTATAAAATAAAAGGTGGTATAATTGATGGAAAAGTAGTTTCTGCAGAAGAAATTATTACTCTTGCAAAATTACCATCAAGAGAAACACTTATTGCTCAATTGGCTGGTGCATTACTTGGAAATATTACAAAACTTGCAGTTGCATTGGATCAAGTTAAAAATCAAAAAGAAGCCAACGCATAAAATTTTAATGAAAAACTTCGTATTACGTCGTTATTTTAAATACAAAAAATGCTCAACGTACCATCGTACGATTCCGCTTTTTTGATTTAAAATGCCTAGTACTACTCGTTTTTGATTAAAATTTAAAAAGTAAACGAATGAAAATTATAGTTATTCCTTGAAGCTAGTGAATAGTGAAGAGTGAATAATTAATAATGAATAATTAAAATAGGGTGGTGACCTAAGCACCGGAATTTTAAATTTAAAAGGAGAGAAAATAAAATGGCAGATATAGCAAAATTATTAGAAGAAATAGATAGCTTAACAGTTATCGAGTTATCAGAATTAGTAAAAGGAATTGAAGAAAAATATGGAGTATCAGCAGCAGCAGTTGCAGCACCAGTAGCAGGAGCAGCAGCTGGAGCAGCAGCTGAAGAAAAATCATCTTTTGATGTTATATTAAAAGATGCTGGAGCAAACAAAATACCAGTAATCAAAGTTGTAAGAGATGCAACAGGTTTAGGATTAAAAGAAGCTAAAGATTTAGTTGATGGAGCACCTAAAGCAGTTAAAGAAGGAGTAAGCAAAGAAGAAGCTGAAGAATTAAAAGCTAAATTTGAAGAAGCTGGAGCTACAGTTGAATTAGCTTAATGCTAACTTTATAAAATACAAAAAACTACTTTAAAATAAAATTTTAAGGTAGTTTTTTTATTATTAATATTTTTTTATAAGTGTGATGTGAGAAAATCAAGTAAGGACTATGAAGCATAATTCTATAATCATGCTTCGAATATCTCACATATAAATTACAATTTACGAATTAAAGATTAATCATAAATTGCAAAGTCCAAACTCTAAATACCACCTTGTAAATCCTTGACAAAAATGGTAAATAAATATATAATTACCAAGTAAAATAATAGAAAAGAAAGAGGCTTTGTATGAGTAATTTAAAACGAATTTCTGTAATATCAGTGATGCTTTTTATAGCAATTTTAATAACAACAATTTCTTTTGCGAAAACAGGGACTGTAAATGTTGAAGAGGTAATTGTAAGAGAAGGACCATCAACAACGACAAATGTTGTTACAGGAATAAAAGGTAATACTGAAGTAGAAATTCTAGGAGAAGAACAAGGATTTTATAAAATAAAGTATAATGAAACAACAGGATATATACGTTCTGATTTATTAAATGTAAAAGAAGAAGTTGTTGAAAATGAACAAGCACCTGTAGAGGAAAATAATATAGAGACAGAAAAAAACGAAACTGTACAGGAAGAAAATGTACTAGCAGAATCAACTACGGATAATGTAGAAATCAAAGAAGAAGAGACTAAAGAATTTCCAAAAGAAATTACACTAACAACAAATGTTAATGTTTACATTTTACCAATTTATACATCAACAATTATTACTACAATAGAAAATGGAAATAATATAACAATAAATAGAGAAGTAAATAACTGGTCATATATTACTTCTGGAAATATAACTGGATGGGTTAGAAATTATAATTTAAATAATCCTACAGATATAGTGGCTGATGAAGAACAACAAGAGGAGCAAGAAGAACAAGAAGAACAAGAAAAAGTAGAAAATGAGCAACAAGAACAAACAGCTAATATTGATAGAGGATATGTTAACGTTAGTTCAGTAAATGTAAGGAAAGAAGCAAATACAAATTGTGATATACTTACGACATTAACAAGAAATACTGAAGTTAAAGTTCTTGCAGTTGAAGGAGAATGGTATAAAGTTAAATATGGAGATATATTAGGATATATTAAGCAAGAATTTGTTTCAGAATCACAAACTGAAACAACGAGTAGAGCTGAAGAAGAAAGAACAACAACAACGGTAGAAACTAAAACTGGATATATATCTGTAAGCTTAGCAAATATAAGAGAAAAAGCATCAGCAAATTCCAAAGTAATTAAAACATTAAAGAAAAAAACAAAAGTACAAGTTGCAGGTACAGAAGGAGAATTTACAAAAATCATTTTAGATGATGGAAATACAGCATATGTTGCAACAAGACTAATAGTATATAATTTAGATGAAATAGAAGAAGAACCTCAAAGTACAAATACTGCTTCATCAAATAATGTTACAGTAAAACCTGGAAATTCATCAGGGCAAGGAATTGTTGATTTTGCAAATCAATTTTTAGGATATTCTTATGTATATGGAGGAACAACTCCAAATAGTGGATTTGATTGTAGCGGATTCACATATTATGTATTTAACCAATGTGGCTATAACTTAAGTCGTTCATGTTCTGTACAAGCAAATTCAGGTGCTGCTGTATCTAAGTCAGAGTTACAAGCAGGAGATTTAATTTTCTTTAATAATGGTTCTAATGGTTCAATAGGACATGTTGGAATATATATAGGAAATGGAAGGTTTATACATGCATCAAATCCAACAAGAGGAGTTGTTACTGATACAATAAATAGTGGATATTATTGTACATATTATTACAGCGCAAGAAGAGTGGCTAATTAAAATATGGGGGGATTTAGGAGGAGATAACAATAAAAAGACCGATTTTAATTGCAACTTTACGGATTTATTTTAGGAATAATATATGGGCTATACTTTAATGTAAGTATAGCTCTTATTTTTTTTATAATATATTGCTTTTATTTAATTTTGAAAAAGAAAAAATTTAGATATAAAAGATATTTAAAAGTATTTCTTCCAAAGAGAATGTTAATTATTTTTATAATCACTTCTATAATTTCAAACATTTATATTTCTATTTTAGAAAAAGAATATTGTAGTTTTTATGAACTAGATGGAAAAGAATTAATTATACATGCGACAGTTGTATCTACAAGGAAAGAGAATGATTATACTTATGAATATATTATAAAAACTAAAGCAAATAAAAAGTTATTGTTATATATAATGAAAACAAATGATGTAGTATTGGAATACGGAGATTCAATAAGATTAGAAGGAATATTTTCAAAACCTGAAGGTAGTAGAAATTATAAAGGATTTGATTATTCAGAATATTTAAAAACAAAAGGAATTTATGGTAGCTTAAGTATAGATGAAGATAAAATAATAATTTTAGAAAAAAATAAAGGAAATAAAATAGTTAATTTATGTAATAAACTAAGACAAGAATGTTACAACAAAGTAAATAGCTTTTTACCAGAAGGAACTGCAGGATTGTTGATGGGAATATTATTTGGAGATAAATCAGGTATTTCAGAAAAAATAATTATTAGTTTTCAAGAAAGTAGTTTAGCTCATATTTTGGCAGTGTCAGGGGCTCATGTTTCATATATTATAGTAGGTATAGTTTTTATATTAAAAAAAGTAAATTTTAAAAAAAGGTTGGCATATGTTATTACTATATTTGCATTATTATTATTTATGGTTATGACAGGTTTTACAGCTTCTGTTATAAGAGCCTGTATAATGGGAATAGCTTTACTACTTTCTAAAGTATTATACAAAAAATTAGATTTTTGGAATAGTATCTCAATAGCTGTTTTAATCACTTTAATTTTAAATCCATATTCTATAAATGATGTAGGTTTTATATTATCTTATGGTGGAGTTATAGGGATTATTATTTTTAAAAAAAATGTTTCTGACATTTTAATAAAAATAAAATTAAATAGTAAATTGATAAATCTGCTTAATATTACTTTAGCTGTACAACTAATTTTAATACCAATTACGATGATAAAATTTAATATTCTTTCTTTTAGTTTTATTTTATCGAATTTATTGGCAATGCCGTTACTTGGAGTAATTATAATTTTAGGGTTTATTGTTCTTATAATTTCATTTATA
Organism: Clostridia bacterium; assembly: GCA_017437145.1. Classification (GTDB taxonomy): domain Bacteria; phylum Bacillota; class Clostridia; order TANB77; family CAG-508; genus CAG-452. The sequence goes on from JAFSBT010000005.1 coordinate 8,823, forward strand.
TCTATGACTATGGCAAAATTTTTGGCTATATTTCTAAATTTTTTTTTAAGGTTGTTAATTATAATAGCAGAAACCTGTGCTAATATTTATTTCCTTAATGTAACAGTCGTAACACCTTACATCTTTTCTATAATTATTTATTATATATTTATTTTTATTTTTAATTATTTATATTCACTACATACATCAAATTATTTAAGATTATATGAAAGAAAAATATTAGAGAGTTTAAAAAGATTAAAAATAAAAAAAATAATAATAATGATTATATGCATTGTTTTAATTTCTAATATAATTTTTATGTTATTTGTAAATTATCCTAAAAATTTGAAAGTAAATATGGTTGATGTTGGGCAGCGGAGATTGCGTATTTATACAAACTCCACAGAATAAAAATGTTTTAATTGATGGGGGAGACAATAAATATGATGTGCTATTGCCATATCTGCTGGATAAAAGAGTAAAAAAAATAGATTATATGATTGTTTCACATTTTGATTCAGATCATTCAAATGGACTAATAAAAGTTATTAAGAAAATAAAAGTAAATAATATTATAATTTCAAAACAGTGTGAAGAATCACAGGAATTTATAGAATTTATGAAAGAGGTAAGTAAAAAGAATATATCAATAATTGAAGCAGAAAAAGGTAAACGAATATATTTTGATAAATATGTACATATAGATGTGCTATATCCGGATAAGAATTTGAAATTTCAAGATTTAAACAATAATTCTATAGTAGCAAAATTAAATTATAATAACTTTTCAATTTTATTTACAGGAGATATAGGTATTAAAGCAGAGGAGGAAATTTTAAAAAAATATGATGAAAATGTTTTAAGGTCGACAATTATAAAAATTGCACATCATGGTTCAGCAGATTCAAGTGGTATATCATTTTTGAAAGCTGTAAAGCCTGAAATTGCTATTATTGGAGTGCGGAAAGAATAATTCCTATCGGTCATCCTGCAAAAGATGTAATAGACAATTTGAATAATTTAAAAGCAGATATTTACAGAACAGATGAAATGGGAGAAATTAATTTAATAATAAATAATAAAGGAGAAATAAAAATAAAGACAAGATTTCAATGATTATTGTTTTTTCATATAGAGTATGATACTATCTAATAAAATATATACAAGGAGATATAATAGTGGAAACAAAGGAACAAAAGAAAAAAAATAAAATTAAAATTGGTAAAATATTGTATAGAATAGTGGTGGCTATTTTATTGCTAATACTTGTTATGCTTTGTATGAATTCTGTAAAAATGAAAAAAGAGGATGATAAATATAAAATGCAAGTAAAGAGTACATTAAGAACAGGACCAATACAAAGAAATTTAAGAAATAAAGAAACAATTAAAATTAAAGATGCTGAAATAACCAAATTAGCTGAATATGATATTACTGGTGTTGTAATAGGTGAGGAGTTTTTTTACTTTGGTGGAGGAGCAAATAGAATATCTAATAGGGACTTAACATTATGCTGGGGTCCTATTATTTCTGAAAAATATTTTGATGATGTAAAAACAATATATGGAATTAATGATAGAATGGCAACGATTAATTTTAGTGGTGATATAGTTAAAGATTATGGAGACAGTGCAATTAATTTTGTTTCGAACAACCATATAATTCCATTAAATAGTACGGTGAAAAATAAATTGAGAAAAGTAAAAAAAGGTGATACTGTTCAAATTTTAGGTTGGTTAGTTGATTGCAAAGGAGATGGATGGAATTGGGGGCCTTCAAGCTTAGTTAGAAATGATTCAGGGTGCGAAATTATATTAGTTAAATATTTATCAATTATAAAGTAATATTTTTAAAATATAGAGATGTATTAAAACATTAATTTTATAAAGAAAATTTTTACATACTTTTTATCAAGTTAGAAATAATAACTATTAAGGTGATTAGAGAATGAAAAAAATATATATTTTTCTTATTATTTTAATGATGTTAATAGGTATTTTTACTGGAGTTATTATAAATAAATCTAAAAATAATAAATTAGCTAATGCTAATTTTTCACAGATTACAGATGATTGTATTGAAGAAAAAGAAAAATATGATATTGCAATGTTAAAATTAGAAGAAGTAAATGCTAGCACAATAAAGGTTTCGCCAAATACAAGTATAACTTTCAAAATTTGTTATAAAGAATGTAATCATATTATAGTGAAAAAGGAAAAAGCTGAGCAAGATATAGTAAATTTAAAACAAGAAGAAATACAATTAAAATATAAAGATTGGAGTATAGAAGAATTTACGGCAGAAAATATAACTCTTTATAAAGAAGAAGAAGGAATTTGTAATGAACATTATGTTTTAAAACAAGAAAATGGATATATTGTAGTGTATGAATTAGATAAAAATCAAAAAGAAACACTTCTAAAAATTACAGATATTTCAACTAAGTATTTACCTGAGAGAGATTTATTAGAGATAGGAAGCGGATTAACTGTTTATACTAAGAAGGAATTGAATAGAATATTAGAGAATTATGAATAAAAAAACACACATGTATGTGTGTTTTTTTATTCATTATTTTTTTTAAGATATCCTTGTAACCAAAAAGCTTTTATATACATTATCAATGAAAATAATGTAGAAAGGACTGCTAAATAATATAAATATTTGTCGAATGAAAATAGCTCAAAACCAAAATGATTAATTAGATTTGCATTCCAATAGTTAATAAATAAAGTACATACAATTGCCGCATATAGAAGAACGGTTGTTAGTTTTCCATACCATTTACTAGAAACAACTAATTCTTTTCCATAAAGGAATGATGCTCCAGCAACCATAATAAATTCTTTTAAAATTATAATAGCAATAATCCAAAAATCTAAAATTCCTTTTATAGTTAAAGTTGCTAAAGTTGCTAGTTGTGTTGCTTTGTCTGCTAAAGGATCCATTAATTTACCAAAATCTGAAATTAATTCATATTTCCTAGCAATATAGCCATCTAAAATATCAGTTAAACCAGATATAGTTAGCAATAATATAGCATAAATATAATTATTATTTATTGCAAGTATTATAATAAAGGGTATTAATAAAAATCTTATTAATGTTAATATATTTGGTACGTACTTTAACATAATTCCTCCTTTTATTTGATATTAAATAGTAGTTGCTCATTTTCTCTATTTACTAAAATTTCTTGCCCAGGTTGTATTTCATTTCTTAAAAGCATATCAGATATTTCATCTTCGACATATCTTTGAATAGCACGTCGTAAAGGTCTTGCTCCGTATTTTAGGTCAGTTCCTTTTTCTAAAATATATGCTTTAGCTTCCTCAGAAACAGATAATTTTATATCTTTATTATCTAGAGCATTAGCTGTTGATTTTAAAAGTAATTCAACAATTTGCATAAGTTGCTCTTTATTTAAACTATCAAATACAACAATCTCATCAACTCTATTTAAAAATTCTGGGCGGAAAACATCTTTTAAAGAATCCTGTATTTTGTTTTTATCAACAGTTTGCTTCGCAAATCCAATTGAATTATTATTCAAATTAGAACCTGCATTTGAAGTCATTATAATAATGGTATTTTCAAAATTTACAGGATTTCCTTGAGAATCTGTAAGTTTTCCGTCATCTAATACTTGAAGAAGTATATTAAATACATCTGGATGAGCTTTTTCTATTTCATCTAATAATATTATTGAATAAGGTTTTCTTTTTACTTTTTCAGTTAATTGTCCTGCATCATCATATCCAACATATCCTGGAGGAGATCCAATTAATTTAGAAGTAGAGTGACTTTCCATATATTCAGACATATCTATTCTGATTATTGAATCCTCACTTCCAAACATTTCATATGCTAGGGTTTTTGCAAGTTCTGTTTTTCCTACTCCAGTTGGCCCAACAAATATAAATGATGGTGGCCTTTTACTACTTTGAAGACCAGCACGATTTCTTCTTATTGCTCTAGAAACAGCTTCTACAGCTGCATTTTGACCTATTACTCTGTTGTGAAGATTAGATTCTAAGTTTAATAATTTAATGGTTTCTGCTTCAGTAATTTTTTTTACAGGAATCTTTGTTGCATGTTCAATTACTGTTGCTATATCTTGAACTGTTAATCTTATTAAAGATAAGCTTTTATTTATTTCTTCAATTCTATTTAGAATATTACATTCCTCAGTTTTTAAATCAGCTGCTTTTTGATAATCTTCTATTGAATCAGATTCAACAGCTTCTTCTTTTTCTTCTTGAATTTTAGCAAGTCTATTTTTTAGAACTTCCAATTCATAAAGTTCTTTATTATTTAAGTTGATTCGTGAGCAAGCTTCATCTAAAATATCGATAGCTTTATCAGGAAGGAATCTATCATGAATATATTTTTCAGACATTTTTACAGTCTGAGCTATAACATCATTAGATATTATTACTTTATGAAAGTCTTCGTAGTATTTTTTAATTCCTTTTAAAATTTCGATACTATCTTCAACAGAAGGTTCTTCAACAATTACAGGTTGAAATCTTCTTTCTAAAGCAGAATCTTTTTCAATGTATTTTCTATATTCCTTTAAAGTAGTTGTTCCAACTAATTGAACTTCTCCATTAGATAAAGATGGCTTCAAAATATTTGCAGCATTCATAGAATGTTCTGCATCACCAGCACCAATTATATTGTGAATTTCATCTATAACTAAAATGATATTTTTTGCTTGTTTACATTCATCAATAATAGATTTCATTCTTCCTTCAAATTGGCCTCTGAATTGAGTGCCTGCAATTATAGCTGTCATATCTAAAAGATATACTTGTTTGTCTAAAAGTTTAGCAGGAACATCTCCATTGGCAATCTTGATTGCTAGCCCTTGAGCTATAGCTGTTTTACCAACACCTGGTTCACCTATTAAACAAGGATTGTTTTTAGAACGTCTATTTAAAATTTGAATAACACGTTCAATTTCTTTATCTCTGCCAATGACAATATCTAATTCATTTTTTCTAGCTTTAGATGTTAAATTAGTACCGTAGATATCTAAAAAGCTTTTTTTCTTTTCTTTTGGTCTTTTTTCTGTTTTTATTTTTTTGTTTGAATCTTCTTGTTTACTTTCAGATTTAGAAGAACCAAACATATTAGAAAATATTGAACCTAAAGGAATTCCACCTTCAGAAGATAATGCTTCTGGGTCCATTTCATCTATATTTAAATTTTGAGATAAATCATCAAAAATATCTTCAAACTGTTTAGACATGTCATTTAATTCATCTTCAGATAAATTAGCTTGTTTTGCTAAAATTTCTAAAGGATTTATACCTTTTTCTTTAGCACAATTATAACAAAGTCCTTCAGTTGTATTTTTATCTCCATCTATTTTTTTTGTAAAAATTACAGCCATATTTTTATGGCATACTGAGCATAACATAAAAAAACTCCTATCTTATAATAAACAATACTATAATAATACTCTAAAAATTGGATATAGTCAAGAAAAAACTATGGATTTAACGTGTTACAGTTCAATATAAAATTTAAAATTGTAGAGAAGATGTAGGGTAATTTTAATCGCCCGCTTTTGAATAAATTTCTATGAAAAAAAATTTAAAATATTAGAGAAAAGAACAACAAGAATTACCTGAAATTGACATAAAACCTAAAATGTGTTATTATATAAAGGGGAGTATTTTTTATTTTCCTATACGAACGAAAAAGGGGGAATTCATATGAGAACAATATATATAATAAAAATAGTATCCATAATTTTAATATTGAGTACGATTTTTTCATTTGTACCTAATGTAAGTTTAGCTACTAATGGGAAAGAGGGCATAAATTTATTTGCAGATATTATTGATAAGTTAATTGTTATAATAAAAGACCTTGCATTAAAATTTTCAGAAATGTTTGCAAATCTAAGTATAAAAGATTTAAGTATACAAGAACCAGAAGCAAATACTGCGTTTGCAGATATAGCAAAAGATTGTAAAGCAAAAATTTCTGGATTTAATTATGGAGATGGATGGGTCGGTGTTCCTTTTTCAGAAGAATCTAATTCAGCAAATAATCCTGCTTCAAGTAACAGACAGTCATCAATAATAGATTGTAGTGGATATGTATCATGGGCATTATACAAGTATGGATGTGGCAAAGGAAGCGATTTATATAAAACAATATTTTCTGAACAAAGAGGAACAAAACAAATTCAACTTATAGTGGAAATGAATCCAACTTTATTTTATAAAGTTGGAACTTTAGGATCTTGCAATGTACAACGAGGTGATATATTATTGAAAAGTGGACATGTAGAAATATTTAATAAAAAAAGTGGAAATACTTATTATTGTTATAATGCAGGAGAAAATAAAGATATACATGATGGAACAGGTAGTAAAGGAGACTGTAATGAGTATACAAGCTCTTATACAGTATATAGAGTAATTAAATAGATTTATAAAGTAGAAATCGATAGTAATTTTATTATTAATTTCTACTTTTGCAAAATTTTTTTAAATAATTAAAAAAAGAGGTGATTTTATGGAATGTTTTTTTATTAAAAGAAAATTTATAGCTATTTTTCTCTTAATAATATTGGTGACTACTATATGCCAACCGGTATTTGCAACTGATGTGCGAGTGGAGAGTGACTCTAGAACAAATAAGATATATAGTATATTAGAAATAATAAAAAATATAATAAAAGAAGTTGTTTCTCAATTAAGAAGCTTGTTATCTGGAGGCGATAAACCACAGGAAACCTCAAGTTTGGAAACAGAATTTTTAAAATTAGAAAATAATAAGAAAAATATGGTATATAGTCCATTGTCGATAAAATACGCATTAAGTATGTTAAATGAAGGTGCAAATGGAAATACTAAAAAACAAATAGAAAAAGTTTTAGGAGATAAAAATTTAGGAAAATACAACAATATTGATAAAATATTATCTTTAGCAAATAGTGTTTATATAAGAGAAGAGTTTAAAGAAGATATAAAAGAAAGTTATAAAAAACAATTAGAAGAAAAATACAATGCTGAAGTAAATTACGATGCTTTTAAGAATGCTGATAATATTAATAATTGGATTGAAAATAAAACATTTGGAAGAATAAAAGATATGTTATCAGATGATATAGTTCAAGATTCAGAGAATATGATGGTATTGATAAATGCATTGGCATTAGACATGGAATGGGAAGATAATTTTGACGCTGAGGATACAGGAGGGGCAGAATTTTTCTTGGAAGATGGCTCTAGTATGAATGCAACTACATTAAAAAAGGAAACAAAAAGTGACAGTATGTCTTATTATAAGGATGATGAAGTTACTGCTTTAAGAATAAATTTAAAAGAATACGAAAATACACAATTAGAATTTGTTGCAGTAATGCCAAAAGAAAAATTATCTAATTATATAGAAGAATTTAATATGGATGATTTAGATAATGTTATAGAAAAATCTAAATTAGCATCTGAAACTAAAGCTGGATTATATGTAACAGTACCAAGATTTTCAGTTGAATATGATTTGAATTTAAAAGAGGATTTAATAAAATTAGGAATAACAGATGCGTTTAATTTTGAATTGGCAGATTTTTCTAATATGTCAAATAAAAAAATATTTGTTGGAGATGCATTGCATAAGGCAAATATTGATTTTACAGAAAAAGGTATAAAAGCAGCAGCTGCTACAGTTATATTTATAAAAGACGGAATGGCATTGAAAGATGACGAGCCCGAAAGGATTATTATCAATAAACCATTCTTATATGTAATTAGAGATAAAGAAACAGGAGAGATTTGGTTTACAGGAACTGTTTATGAACCAAATTCTTGGGAAGAAGATAAAGCTAATTATGAATATAGATAATTAGCAATAAAAAATTAAAAAACAGAGTCCTTTATGTTGTCAAAAAACATAAAGGGTTCTTTTTTTATGTAATAGAAAATTTCTATTTTTTCGTTAATATGTTAGGGGGTGTCGAGGACGCCAACCCCTACAATTTAATTTTATTTTAAGTATAGGGTCAGACGACCATGGCTGCCCAATGTGACTAAAGTTCACTTTTTTTTGAAAATTAATTAAAAATACAGAATTTAACATAATATATCAAAAATATTTACATAATTAATGAAACATGATATAATATAAAGGGGGAGAATTTAATTTTTTCTATTTTAATAATAAGGAAGTGATAGATATGGATATTAAAAATTTAATGAAAATAACATCAATAATATTAATTTTTTTAATTGTATTTTCAATAATTCCAGTTATTAGTTATGCAACAGACAACTCAAAATCAGGATTTAGTTTTATTAGTGATTTTATAAAAAAAATAGGAGAAATAATTTCTTTAACAATTAGGACAATTTTTAATCCAAGGGAGAAAGATAATCCTGAGAAACTCACTATAAGTTCAACATCCAAAACAATAGAAGTAGGTGATTCGTTTCCGTTAACTGCGAATAAAGTTGTAACATGGTCAAGTAGCAATTCTAGTGTTGCTGAAGTAGATAGGAAGGGAAATGTAAAAGGAAATGGAGCTGGAAAAGTAGATATAATAGCAACAACATCAGCTGGAGAAACAGCTAAATGTGTAGTAAATGTTGAAACAACTACTGCGCTAGGAGGAGTATATAGCCCTAATAGTGATACTTCAGCAAAAACTGTTGGAACTTTCAAATCAAATATAAATAATAAAACTTTTAAAATATTAAGACAAACTGAAATTAAAGGATGGACTTATTTATGTAATAGAGCATCAAGTGCATGTATTGCAAGTGGATATTCAAGTGAAACAACAGATAATTTAATAACTACTATGAATACATATGCTTCTAATTATTCTTATATACCATCAGCTGAAGAATCAGGTAATAAATATTTTGGAAATTATGGACTAAAGATAACAGAACGTAAAACAAATGATAGTACATCAACCACATTATTAAAAAATAAGCTTGTTAGTCAATTAACAAATGGTGGATACGCATTAATTCATTTCAATAAAGGTTTTAAAGGTGATAGTGGAACTGTGTGGAGTAATAGTAGTAATGAACACTGGGTTGCAATAATAGGATATGATGGCTCAAAAGTTTTCGTAGCAGATTCTAGGTCTAATAGTAGTAACACAACTGGATGGTATCCTATTAGTGAATTTACAAACAATGACAAGGGAACTATGGACTATGCTATTTTCATTAATGAAAATTAAATTTAAAAAAGAGAAATATTAAAAATGTAAGTTCTTACATAAATATTTCTCTTTTTATTGTAGAGTTATTTAAATAATATTTACTAGAAATTAAAATAATGTTATAATTATTATGGTTTTTAGAGAGGTAAAAAAATGAATAAATTTAAAGATATAATGTGTAAAATAGGAAAATTTGTTATGGAATTTGTGAAAAAAAATAAAACACTAATATTTGTTGTAAGTATTGCATTGGTTTGTAGTATTGCAATAGCTATAGGTGTTTATGCTCAAGTAACAAATAAAAAAATTATAGAAACAAATGAAACTGTTGATGAAGAAAAGTATCAATTATTGAAACAAGATTTTAATAGCATATTTAACAATGAAAAAAATGAATATATTAATATAGAGTATGATATTGAACAAGATAAGCAACGGACAATATAGTGTTAATGTTACAGTTCCTAAGATAAATATTGAAACAGATAGTACTAAAAAAATAAATGAAGATATTAATAGCGTGTTTGTTGAAAAATTAAAGCAGATAGCTAACCGGAACAAGCAAATATACAATTTATAATATAGATTTTGCTTCATATGTAAATAATAATATTCTTTCAATTGTAATAAAGAGTACATTGAAAGAGGGGACAACAGCTCAAAGGGTGATTGTACAAACTTATAATTATGATATGGAAAATGATAAAATTTTATCATTTGAAGATATTATTAAAATTAAAAAACTAGAAAAAAGTGATGTACAAGAAAAAATAAATAAAGAAATTTCAAAAATTATAGAGGAAAAGAAAGCTATATCTACAGAAGGTTATAATTTATATGAAAGAATGAAACGGAGATAAAATATACAAAATAGAAAATACTTCAACTTTCTTTTTAGATAAAGACAACTATTTATATATTATATATGCTTATGGTAATAATAATTTTACAAGTGAAATGGATATAATTATATTTTAAAAAAGAAAAGATGGCTTTGCCATCTTTTCTTTTTTTGTGTTTATGGTGTTTCTCCTAATTTTAAAGAAGTTTCAATTTTTTCACCTGCTCGGTATATTTCAAGTATAACAGTATCTCCTATTTTCTTTTTATTTTTTATATTATTTAATTCTTGCATTGTGGAAATTTTTGTTCCGTCAATTGAAGTTATAACATCACCAATTTTTATACCAGCTTTTTCAGCACTACTAAAAGTTTCTATTTCCTTAACGTATATTCCAACAGGTAAATCGTTCTTTTTGGCAGTTTTTTCATCTAAATCAATACCTGAGATGCCAATAAAAGGCCTCAAAACTTTACCATTTTCAATTAACTGTTGATAAATATCTATAGTATCATTGATAGGAATTGCAAAACCCATTCCCTCAATTCCATCACCTGCTACTTTTAATGTATTTATTCCTATTACTTGACCTCTGTTATTTACAAGAGCTCCACCACTGTTTCCTGAATTTATAGCTGCATCAGTTTGAATTAAATTATAAGTTACACCATCTGTTGTTACTTTTCTATTTACAGCACTTACTATTCCAGAAGAAACACTAGTACCTACACCTAAAGGATTACCAACTGCTAAAACAGATTCTCCGATTTTTAAAGTTGAGGAATCACCTAATTCTGCTTTTATAAGACCAGATTTATCTATTTTTATAATAGCTAAATCTGTTTGAGTGTCTGCTCCAACAACAGTTGCTTCATAAGGAGTTTCATCTCCATATAAATATACTTCTATTTTTGTAGCTTCAGACATTTGATAATAATTTGATGAATCAGAAGAATTTATAATATGATTGTTTGTTAATATATAACCATCATCACTAACTATGATACCTGAACCTTGAGCTTCAGCAACAGATTGAGTTTGAGAAAAGAACATATTTGAAGTAGTTATACTATATTCCACATTTATTCCTACAATAGAAGGAAGAACTTTACTTGAAGCATATGCTGCAGTATCTGAAAATTTATTTAATGATACGGTATCTATTAATCCAGTATTAGTATCAGAAGATGTAGCTACAGAAGAAATATTAGAAGGACTAGATGAAGTAATTAATTTGTTTCTTATTGTAGGAATACCAAATGTAATTCCTAAAACTAGTAGACTACCTAGCACGCCAGATAAAAATGGAATAAAAATATTATTTCCTATTTGAAATTTATTTTTTGATGAATAATCAAAATTTTTGTAAAAATCATTATCGTTCATATAAAACCTCCATATATATTATATTAAACTATTTTTTTAATATAATACAATAGATATGTTAAAAAAATATTAAATTTGATTATAATGAATAAAAGAAAAATTGTAATTTGGAGGTGAGATGTGAGAGGTGTGAGGTGTGAGGTGGGATTTTAGGGATATGCTTCGTAGACTTTACCTAATTCTCGCACTTCTCACATCTCACTTCTGATACAAATTACAATTTACATGTTGAAAAAAACATATTAACCATATATAATAATCAACAAGAGGTGGATAGAAATGAAAGAACAAAAGGGTATTACACTAGTTGCTTTAATTATCACAATTATAGTAATGCTTATATTAGCTGCAGTTACCATACATTTTGGAACAAATTTGTTAGACAAATCAAAAAAGGAAGATTTGAAAACAACAATGTTATTAATTCAAAGTAAAACTAAAATAATAAAAGAGAAAAAGGATTTCGGAGATATAGAAGAACTAACGGGAATTAGTTTAGCGAATAATACAGAATATACTATTTCTGAAAACTTTCAAAACAAATTAGATACAATTGAAAATGCTGATTTATATATATTAAATTCTGAAAATTTAACAAATATGGGAATTACAGAGAATACAAGTAATGAGGAATTTTATATAGTAGATTATAATAATAGTGAGATATATTATTCTTTAGGATATAAAGAAGGAAATAGTACATTATATAGTTTATCTGAATTAGGAGAATAAAATGAAAGAAAAAGAATTAGCAAGATTAGAAAATTTAAAGAATTACGAAAATAAATTATATATGGAAGGCTTAAATTATATCGCAGGAATAGATGAGGCGGGACGTGGCCCTTTGGCAGGCCCTGTTGTTGTTGCAAGCGTAATTTTACCCAAAGATTCACTAATTGAAGGAATCAATGATTCTAAAAAGATTTCTGAATCAAAAAGGGAAAAAATATATGAGAACATAATTGAAGAAGCTATAAGTTATGGAGTTGGAATAGTTTGGCAAGATGAAATTGACGAAATAAACATATTAAATGCAACTAAAAAAGCTTTAACAGATGCGATAAATCAAATGAAGGTGAAACCAGATAGAATTTTAGTAGATGCATTAGATAAAATAGATACAAATGGAATACCATATACTTCAGTTATTAAAGGTGATGCAAAAATGTACAGTATTGGAGCTGCATCAATAATTGCTAAGGTAACTAGGGACAGAATAATGAGAGAATATGATGAGGTGTATCCAGAATATGGGTTTGCAGGACATAAAGGATATGGTACAGCAAAACATATAGAAGCAATTAAAAATTTAGGAATATGTCCATTACATAGAAAAAGTTTTGTTAAAAATTTTGAAAGGGGATAAAATATGGAAGAGAAAAAAGATGAAAATAAAGTAAAAAAATTTTTTATTAATATAGGTAAAGCATCATTATATACAGGTATATTTTTTATATTTCAAATAATATCTACTTTTATATGTTCAATAGTAGTTGCTGCAAAATATGCTATAAGTGCAGCGATGTCGGGAGAATGGATGGAAGAGGCAAGAATGACAGAAATGTTATTAGAAAAAGTATATAATCTACAGGGACTTCTTACAATAATTACAGGAATAATAACATTATTAACGTTGTTTATTATATTTAAAATTAGAAAAAGAAAAATTTCTGAAAAATTATCTCTTAATAAAATAACAAAAAGTAAGATTGCTATAATTGCGATATTAGCGATAGCATTAGAAGTTTTTATAACTATATCATTATACGTTTTACCTATTTCAGAACAACTTATAAATGAATATTTTAAAAATGTAAATTATTTAATGGGAGGAAATTTCATATTAGTATTTATTGCTGTTGTAATCTTTGCTCCTATAGTGGAAGAAATAATCTTTAGAGGCCTATTATTAAAACATTTAAATAATGTAATGCCTACAATTGTTGCAGTATTAATAAGTTCAATTATCTTTGGGATTGGTCATGGGCAAATCATATGGATAATATATGCAACATTAATAGGAATTATCCTTTCAATAGTATTTATTAGATGTAAATCATTAACAGCATCTATTACCTTACATGCAGTATTAAATTTAACATCGTATATAATATATTTTGCTAATATCGAAATGGACTCAATAATTGTATTTATTATAAGCGGAATAGTTATGATTTTAGCTTTAATGGGAATAATGATAATGACTAAAAATAAAGAAATAGAAAAGGAAAGTGTAGAATATATAGCAAAAAAATAAATATTACAAAGTAAATGTAGGGGTCGTCGCCCTCGGCGACCCGCGACAGGAAATATAGATAATACAGAACAAATTTTGATGTAGGGGCGGGCCTTGTGTCCGCCCGGAAATATTTATTACCATATTTAAGAAAGGAAAAATTAGAATGAAATTAATGTTTATATGTACAGGAAATATATGTAGAAGTGCAATGGCACATAGAATGTTAGAAAAAAGAGTTAAAGATTTAAAAAGAAATGACATAGAAGTACACTCATGTGGAGTTTTTGCATATAATGGAGACAGACCTACAAGTCAGGGAATAGAAGTAATGAAAAGTTATGAAGTAGATTTGACTTCACATAGAGCAACAAATATTCATAATTCAAATATTGAAGATATGGATATAATTTTATGCGCAACAACATCACATAAAAATAATGTTATAAATATGTATCCAAATTTAGAAGAAAAAATCTTTACAATGAAAGAATATGTAGGTTATAATAAGGAAGATTTTGATATTGATGATCCATGGGGATTGAGTACAAAAGTTTATGAGAACTGTGCAAGAGAAATAGATGATTGTATAGAAAAAATAATAAATAAAATATAATAATTTAATGAATTTGGAGTTTGGAGTTTAGAATTTGGTAATATAGAGCAAAGGCTACGAAGATTTATCTTATATATCCAAATACCAATTACCAAATGCCAAAGACAAATAAAGGAGAAACGAATGAGCTTATTAGAAGGATTAAATGATAAACAACACGAAGCAGTAGTAAATACAGAAGGACCAAACTTAATAATTGCAGGAGCAGGAAGCGGGAAAACAAAAGTATTAACACATAAAATAGCATATTTAGTAGATGAAAAAGGTGTAAAACCATGGAATATTTTAGCTATTACTTTTACAAATAAAGCAGCAAATGAAATGAAAACAAGAATTGAAGGATTAATTGGCAATATTTCTAATGACATGTGGATTGGAACTTTCCATTCTATTTGTGTTAGAATTTTAAGACAATTTATTGATAGAATTGGATTTGAAAAATCTTTTGTTATTTTTGATAGTTCAGACCAAAAAAGTTTAGTAAAGCAATGTATCAAAGAATTAAACCTAGATGATAAAGTATTTACAGATAGAGGTGTTTTATACGAAATTAGTAATGCTAAAAATGAAATGTTAACACCAACTGCTTATGCTGCAAGAGCAAATGGAGAATTTAGAAAAGAAAAAATTGCAACTGTTTATGATTTATATCAAAGAAAATTAAAACAAAATAATAGTTTAGATTTTGATGATATTATAAATTTTGCTATTCAAATATTAACAGAAAATCCAGATGTATTAGAATATTATTCTGAAAAATTTAAATATGTTTTAGTAGATGAGTATCAAGATACAAATAAAGCACAATTTACATTAATAACATTACTTGCTGCAAGACATGGAAATATAACTGTTGTTGGAGATAATGACCAAGGAATATATGCATTTAGAGGCGCTGATATATCAAATATTTTAAATTTTGAAAAAGATTTTCCAGGGACAAAAATTATAAAATTAGAACAAAATTATAGGTCTACAAAAAGTATCTTAAATGCTGCAAATGCAGTTATCAAAAATAATACAAAGAAATATGAAAAGAATTTATGGACTGAAAATGATGGAGGAAATCTTCCAGAATTGAAGGTTACAGACAACGAATATGAGGAAGCAAATTTCATAGTAGAACAAATACATAGATTAAGAAGAGAAGAATATTTGAAATATTCAGACTTTACAATTCTTTATAGAATGAATGCTCAATCTCGTAGCATAGAAGATATTTTCAGAAGAGAAAATATACCTTACAAAATAGTTGGTGGATTAAAATTCTACGAGAGAAAAGAGATTAAAGATACTATTGCATATTTAAGACTTATTCATAATACATCAGATAATTTAAGTTTGCAAAGGGTAATAAATGAACCAAAACGCGGAATAGGAAAAACCAGTTTAGAAAAAATAGAAGCAATAGCATCTGCTAATGAAATTTCTATGTATGAAGTTATAAAAAATGCTGAAATATATGGGTTGAATAAAGTATACTTAAATTCTAGAGAGTTTATACAAACTATAGAAGAATTAACAAGTAAAAAAGATAGTTTAACAGTTTCAGAACTTATAAAAGAAATTTTAAGCAAAACTGGATATATGAAAAGCTTAGAACAAGAAAATACAATGCAGGCAGAGAGTAGAATAGAGAACTTAGACGAGTTTTTAACTGTTGCAATGGAATTTGAAGAGCAATATTCTGAAAATTCTTTAGAAGAATTCCTAGAAGGAATAACTTTGGCAAGTGATATTGATGGAATGGATGATGAGGAAGAGTCTGTTACGCTTATGACTTTACATAGTGCTAAAGGATTAGAATTTCCTGTAGTTTTCTTAATAGGAATGGAGGAAGGAATTTTCCCAAGCTATAAGTCTATAGGTGAACAAAAGGAATTAGAAGAAGAAAGAAGACTTTGTTATGTTGGAATAACAAGAGCTGAACAATATTTATTCTTAAGTTGTGCAAAAACAAGAACGATATTTGGTTCAACATCATGTAATAGAATGTCTCGATTTATAGAGGAAATACCAGAAGAATATTTGAAGAAAGATGAAAATATTAAAATTTCTAATAAGTCTGACAAACAATATAGTGATAATTTATGGAATAATCCAGTCAGTGTTGCAAGAAGTTCATTTAGCGGAATAGAGATTAAAAAAGCAACACCAAGTTTTGCTTTCAGAACACCAGATAGTTTCTTAAATTCATTAAATAAACCAAATAATAATACAGATTTAAGCAAATATGAAGCTGGACAAAGAATATATCATAAAAAATTTGGAGAAGGTATAATAAATAAAATAGAGCCTGAGGGAGACGACCTAAAACTAGATATAACATTTGATAAGGCAGGAAATAAACGTCTAATGGCCAAATTTGCTAATTTAGAAATAATTTAAGGAGTTTGGAATTTGGCATTTGGTGATTGGAAATATGACGTAAATTTCGTTGCAAACGTTGCAGGGGCGACTATCTGTTTCGCCTAGTGAATAGTGAGAAATGAATAATTAATAATGAATAATACAAAATTTGCTATGCAAATTTTGATGTAGGGGGGGCCCTGTGTCCGTCCGAAATTTCAAATTCATATAAATAATTTAATTATAAAATTTGTAGGGGTCGAAGTCCTCGGCGACCCGTGCTCCGAAGGAATATCTATATATTTTTAGATGAATCATTTAAGCTAAAATATTAATTTTTGAAAATGTATGCTCATTTGTCAAATAATTAATTATTTTAGCTTTTTTAACTTTTACCGAAAAATGTTCCATTTTTCAGTAAATCGAAATGGTGAATTTCATGTTTTAATTAAATGTCCGATGATTAATTGGATTGTAGGGGCAAACTTCGTTCGCCAGCGCTTCACAGGCTTTCTATATACAACCAAGGACCAAACTCTAAACTCCAAATTCAAAAAAATTGTGTATAAATTTTTTTTATTCACAAATAATATAATTGTTAAATTTATGAAATGAAAGGATGATGAAAATGGCAAGTTTAACACAAGTAGAATTACAAAATTTAAAGCATTTAATAGGAACACATGATACTTCATATCAAAAATTAAATACTTATGCATCTCAATGTGTAGACCCACAAATAAAGCAAATGTTTACAAAGGCTGCTCAAGATTCACTAAATACAAAACAAAAATTATTAACATTTTTAAATTAAGGAGGAAATAAATATGGAAGAAAAGTACATGGTTAATGATATTCTAGAAAGTGCAAAAGCTGGATTAACAACATATCAAGGAGTTATTAATGAAACAGAAAACTCTGGATTAAGACAAACTTTTCAACAAATAAGAAATAATTATGAATCATTTCAATATGAATTATTTAAGGTAGCACAGGCAAAAGGATATTATATTCCAGCTGAACAAGCACCACAAACAGAAATTGATAAAATAAAAAATGAAATTTCGTAAATTAATTTTCAAGATGGTGTAGGGGCAGGTCTTGACCTGCCCCTACGAATATTCAATTTCCATATATAATCCTTTTTGTCGAATTTTGAAACACGAAAATATTTGACGAAACAATTATATATTTATATAATTACATTAATTAATTTAAATCTTATAAATTTTTTTCATAAAATTCTTAAAAAATTTCCAAAAAAAGAGGTAATTAAATATGTTATCAATTGTAAAAAGTATGGCTCTAAATGGATTAGAGGGCTATCTTGTTGATGTGCAAGTAGATGTTTCTGCTGGTATGCCAAGCTGGGAGATTGTTGGTTTACCAGATATTAGTGTGAAAGAGGCAAAAGAAAGAGTTAAAACTGCAATTAAAAATTCTGGATATGAATTATTAAGTAGAAAGATAATAATAAATTTAGCACCAGCAAACACAAGAAAAGAAGGGTCTTTATTTGATTTACCAATAGCTATAGGTATTCTAATGGATTTAGAAGTTATTTGTAAAAATGATATTAGTAATATTGCATTTATTGGAGAACTTTCTTTGGATGGAAAGTTAAACAAGTTAAATGGAATTTTACCAATGTGTATAGAAGCAAAAAGATTAGGAATAAAAAAGGTGATTGTTCCAAAGGATAATGCAAAAGAAGCGGCAGTTGTAAAAGGATTAAAAATAATAGGAGTTGATAATTTAGTAGAAGTTGTTGACTATCTAAATAATAAAATTGATATCAAATCTGAAAATGTTGATTTAGATAAACTTTTTCAAGAGGTAAATAAATATAATTTAGATTTTTCAGAAGTAAAAGGACAAGAACATATAAAAAGAGCTTTAGAAGTAGTGGCTGCAGGAGGACATAATTGTTTGCTGATTGGAAATCCACGGTTCACGGAAAAACAATGATGGCAAGAAGA
This sequence comes from Clostridia bacterium, assembly GCA_017437145.1. Lineage (GTDB taxonomy): Bacteria > Bacillota > Clostridia > TANB77 > CAG-508 > CAG-452. Next base: position 27,408 of record JAFSBT010000005.1, read on the forward strand.
ATACCATCAATTCTACCAGATTTAAGTTTTGAAGAAGCTTTAGAAACAACAAAAATACATAGTATAGCAGGAATTTTACCTAAGGATAAACCTATTATAACCACAAGACCTTTTAGGTCACCACATCATACAGTTTCAGGGACATCGTTAGCAGGAGGAGGTAGAATTCCGAAACCTGGAGAAATTAGTTTAGCTCATTATGGAGTATTGTTTTTAGATGAATTGCCAGAGTTTAAAAAAGATGCTTTAGAAGTTATGAGAGGACCATTGGAGGATGGACTTGTTACAATTAGTAGAGTAAATGCAACACTTGCTTATCCGTGTGATTTTATTTTTGTTGCTTCTATGAATCCGTGTCCTTGCGGTTTTTATGGTTCTAAGGAAAAAGAATGCACTTGTTCACCTCAAGCAATAACTAAATACATGGGTAAAATAAGTGGACCATTATTAGATAGAATAGATATACAAATTGAAGTTTCACCAGTGAAATATCAGAAATTAAGTGATGATGATGAAATTGAAACATCTGAAAAAATAAAAGAAAGAGTTAATCAGGCAAGAAATATTCAATTGAATAGGTATAAAAATGAAAATATTTATTCAAATTCAGAATTAAGTCCTAAACTTATGGAAAAATATTGTAAATTAAATGATAATAGTAAAAAAATATTAAAAACTGCATTTGAAAAGTTGGGATTAAGCGCAAGAGCATATGGAAGAATTTTAAAAGTTGCAAGAACAATAGCTGATCTAGATGGTAAAGAAAATATTTTAGAAGAACACATAGCAGAAGCAATTCAATATAGAAGTTTAGACAAGAAATATTGGAAAAACTAGGAGAATATATGGAAAGAATAATAAAAACTTCACATCAATGTTTCCCAAAAGAATTATTAAAAATAAAAAATGCACCTTCAAAATTACATATTATAGGAAATGAAAATTTATTAAACAAAAAGTGCATAGCAATAGTTGGTTCTAGGAATTGTACAGCCTATGGTTTTAAAATAGCTAAACAATTTGCAAAAGAGTTGTCTCAAAATGATATTACTGTGGTGAGCGGATTAGCTTTGGGAATAGATTCAGCAGCACATATTGGTGCTTTAGAAGGAAGAGGAGGAACAATTGCAGTTTTAGGACATGGTTTAAAATATATGTTTCCAAAAGAAAATGAAGATTTATATAAAAGAATATTAGATAACAAAGGATGTATAATTACAGAGTATGATTTCGATGTAGAACCAAATTCTAAGAATTTTCCTAAAAGGAATAGAATTGTAAGTGGTATAAGTATGGGAGTGCTTATAGTAGAGGCAAAAAGTAAAAGTGGGAGTACAATAACTGCAAGACTCGCAAAAGAACAAGGAAAAAATGTCTTTTGCGTTCCGAGTAACTTAGATTCTATTTACGGATTAGGAACTAATCGATTAATCCAAAAAGGTGCGAAATTAGTATTGAGTATAAACGATATTTTAGAAGAATATAATATTAGGAATGTTTTGGTAGAGGATTTTATTGATGAAGAGAACAAAATTGAAATAAAAGAGGAATATTTACCAATATATAATTTGATTTCAAATGAGCCAATCAATATAAATGAACTATGTAAGAAAAGTAAAATGAATATATCAAAAGTTAATCAAATTTTAACAATGCTAGAAATAGAAGGAGTTATAGAAGAAAAAATAGGGAAGGAATTTATAAGGAAGTAAAATGTATAAAAATCAAATAATAGGAAAAAAAGGTGAAGATATTGTAGTGGACTTTTTGAAGAAAAACAAATATAGAATTTTAGAGAGAAATTTTTATTGCAATCAAGGAGAAATAGATATTATTGCTGTTGAGAAAGACGAAATTGTTTTTATAGAAGTAAAAACACGAAACAATACCAATTATGGAATGCCATCAGAAGCGGTCACAAAACAAAAAGAAAAACATTTTAAAAGAGCTACGGAATATTATATTTATAAAAATAATTTGTATAATGAATTTATAAGATTGGATGTAGTAGAAGTGCTTTTTAAAGGTCAACAATACACAATAAATCATATAAAGCAAATATAAGATACGGAAGGAAAAGTGAGGATAGAAAAGAAAAAGTGAGGAAAAAAGAGATAACAACAATTGAGGTTAAGTAATCCTATGATAACAAGATTGATAAAATTTGCCAAAAAAAAAATTTAGCAGTATAATACATAAGGTTTAGGGAAATAAAGAATAGGAGTGTTTATTATTTTAAAAAGTAAGAAAAATGTTTTTATACAAGTGAGAAATTTAGTAAAAATAGTCTTGCTGTTAGCGATAGGATTATTAATAATTGCAGGGTTAATATCATTGGTTTATAAACCAACATATTCTGTAACATTAAATGGAGAATTTGTTGGATATACTACAAATAAAAGCAAATTGCAAAAAAGAATCAATGAATATTTAGATAATGGAGATAATGATAATACAGCTTTTGTTGATATAGATGTTCTGCCAGAATATTCACTTTGCTTATTAAAAAAAGAAGTAGAGACTAATGATGATGAAATCTTTAATAAAATAAAAAGTCAAGGAACTACTTATTATGAATATTATGCTATTGTTTTAGATGACGAAGAAAAATATTATGTATCTAAAAAAGAGGAAGCAGAAAGTATTATAGATAAATTAAAAGAAAAGAAAAGCAGTAATATAGATAAAATAGCATATACACAGGTACATTCAACGGAATTAAAGGATTTTACAGAACAAGATAAAGTTGTTACTGCATTATATAAGAAAAAACAAACAGTTTATGGCACTGGGAAATCAGCTGGTGGTGCAACAATTACTTATAGTAGACCAGATTTAGGTATAGCTTTTACTAATCCAACATCAGGAACTATTAGTTCAAGATTTGGACTTAGAAGTAGAGGAACTCATACTGGATTAGATATATGTGGACCAACAGGAACACCAATTCGCGCAGCAGCAAGTGGAACAGTTTCATATGTAAACTATTCAAATGTAAGTTATGGAAATTGTGTGAAAATTTCCCATGGTAATGGTGTTGAGACATTATATGCACACATGAGTAATATATACGTAACAGAAGGACAATATGTTGGAATGGGAGAATTAATTGGAACAATGGGGTCAACAGGAAATTCAACAGGACCACATTTGCATTTGGAAATAAGAAGTAATGGTTCAGCATTGAATCCAGAATATTATATATATTAAACTATAGAAAAGTACCCTAGCTAGGGTGCTTTTTAATGTGGTAGGAAAGTTCTACTTTTTCATTGATGTGTTACGGGGTGTTGAGGACGACAACTCTAAAAAATCCTCAAAGACAGTTGACATAATTTAAAGGTTGTGTTATAATATTGTCAAACTTACGAGTAAAAAGCAAATGTAATATAAAAAAGGAGGAATATATATGGAAAATATTTTAGTTAAAGGGAAAAGAAACGTATCTAAAATATTCATATTAACATTAATATTTTTTGGAGTAATCAGTGCATTAACATTTGTAAATGCAGCAGATGAAATAAACTTAGTTGTAGGAGATAGTATAACAAAATCACCGCTTACAAGTGACTGGGGTGGATATCCAAAAGATTATATTAAATATATTGAGGGAGATAAAAGTATTGTTGAAGTGGAAAGAACTGGAACTGACCTTAAAGGTTTTCATGAAGGGACAAAAGACTTGAAATTTAAAGCACTAAAAGCAGGTAGATGCAAAATTCAAGTTACTTACTTTCCAGACATGTGGACTTTTTCATCTAAAACAAAAACATATACTATAAACGTTGAAACTATTAAAATAGATAAAGTCACAATAATAAATGGACCTAGTAAAAATGTATATAATCCTGGAGAAGAAATAAAATTAGATGGAATGGTCATGCGATATAAATTGAATAATAGTGAAGAATATCATGGTATTGATATAACGGATGAAGATGAGTTAAGTAAAATTAAACTAGAACCTAAAGTAGCTCCAAGTGAATCAGGTGACTTTACAATTAAAGTAACTTATGAAGGTATTACACCAACAAATGAAAATGGTGAAAAAGAGGGGATAGAAATATATGTAAATCCTCCTAAACAAAATAGTGATAATGATGAAAAAGAGGATGTCAATAACGGTAACAATGATAAAAATAATAATGATAATAATGCTAAAGTATATACATCTAATTTAAAAATAGGAGATACATTAAAATTAAAAAATAATTCAGGATGGAGAAAATATAAAAGTAAAAGCACAAATAGTGCATATACAACAATGACAGGAGGAACAACATTTACAATTGAATCAATATCTGAAAATTGGTTAACAATTAAAGGTGAGACAACATACAAATATTTATATTATGGACCGGAAGCTTCTAGTCATTTTTCAGTAGTAAAAGCAACAGAAAATGATTCTAATAAAGAGCAAAGTAATAATAAACCGACAGCAACTAAGTCTGCACCACAATATTCAGATGGAACATCAGTAAAAAAAGGTGATAGCATAAAAATGACAAAAGGAAATTCATGGAATGTATATAGTGATAGTAGTTGTAAAACAATAAAAACATATATTCAAGCAAATAAAGGTTTAACATTTAAGGTGGAAGATATAAACGGAAACTTTGTTAAATTAAGTCAAAATGGAAAAGAATTTGGATATATAAAATGGTATAATTCATCAACAGGAGCAATGAGTTATTTTGCAAAAACAGGATCTTCACCAGTTGATACTACACCAGATACATCAAAAAATGATGTAAATTGTTCAGAGGAGATGACAGAAGCATTAAATCTTATGACAGAATTAATTACAAAAATTCTTACAAGTTTATTAGAAAGTTTATCAACAGCTTGTAAATAAAATATAAATATATAAAAAAAGAATCCTTCAATCTTAAAGAAGGATTCTTTTTTTATGTACTAGGAAAGTCGGACTTTCCTAGTACATAAAAAGCTATAATCGATATTACCTGTTGAGGCTTCCTCATTGCATTAGGAAGCTCAAATCGGCGAGAAGAAAAGTGTGACAAGTCCACTTTTCTTGTCATTTTAATACAAAATATTTTAAACAAGTATTAATAGCATCGTTTTTTATAATTATTTTTCCGTATTCTATTAATTTTCTTTCAAATAAATCAGTATTAGTTTCAAAAAGTGCAAATTCTGTTATCATTAAATGAAGTGATTTTAATTTTTCTAAACTTATATTAATATTATGAAAAACTAAAAAATAATTGTCTTTATATTTATATAATTTAGAGTTTTTTAATTTTGGGATTAAATCTTTTAATGGACTTGTATTTAAATATGTACAAAAATCGCAAAAACAATCAAAAGAATTAAAATTATATATGGTAAGTAGCTTAGATGGTTTATTTGCTTTTCTTTTGATTTGGACTTTTTTTATGTTGTTTTTTTCTATTTCTGGAGAAATTCTAGTAACCGTTAAAATAAAATTTCCATCCGATGTTGCGATAACTTCTAACATAAGTTTATAGTTTTTTGTAATAAAACCAAATTCTTTTTCTGCTTTATCTAGCATATCTAGAAATATATCCTGTGTTTCGATGGAATTAGCCATAAAGGAATGATAATCTATGTGGTTTTCCTCTAAATCTTTTAGATTTAAAATAAATCTAATTTTATTTTCTGTAAGTTTTTCAATTTTCATTAATAAAACTACCCCCTAGTGTATGATATAATTTCATTATAGCACTATTGTTAATGATTTTAAATGATAAAAATATGGTAATTGTATATATTATTATATTATTATTTTATTAAAAATGTACTAGAAAATTGCAATTTGTATTTGGAATTTAGAATTTGGTGGTTGGATATATACAGTGACTCTTCGGAGCCTTGACTTATATTACCAAATTCTAAACCCCAAAGTCCAAACACAAATCACAATTCATATTACAACCAAACTCCAATAATATAGCACAATAATAACAAAAATAAAAGGATTTTACTTGAAAAGTGAGTAAAATTTTTATATAATTAGAAAAATTATATAGGGGGTATTTTTGTTTAGAAAGGATGACTTAATATGTCTATAAAAATAAAAGAACTCCCATTATCTGAAAGACCATATGAAAAAATGGAGATGTATGGTCCAGAGAACTTATCAAATGCTGAATTATTGGCAATAATAATAAAAAGTGGAACAAAAGAAGAGGCATCTACTTCAGTAGCTCAAAGAATATTAAATCTAAATGAAAATATAGATAAGAAAAATTTAAGATTTTTGCAAGAACTTTCAATAGAAGAATTTATGAAAGTTAAGGGAATTGGAAGGGTTAAGGCAATACAATTAAAAGCTATAGGTGAATTAACTAAAAGGATTTCATCTCCAATCAATGAATCAAAAATAAAAATATGTAATTCTATTGATGTAGCAAATTTTTTAATGGAAGAACTACGATATGAAAAAAGAGAAATAGCTAAAGTTATTATATTAAACAATAAAAATATTGTTCAAAGAGTAATAAATGTATCCTTAGGAGGAAGCAATTTTGCGTGCATAGAACCAAAGGAGGTTTTAACGGAAGCTATAAAAATGCAGGCACCAAAGATAATTCTTGTTCATAATCATCCAAGTGGAGACTCAACTCCAAGTAAGGGAGATTTTTTAGTAACTGATAGAGTTTATGAGGCAGCAAGTATTATGGGAATTGAACTTTTAGACCATATAGTAATAGGTGATGGAACATTTGAAAGTATATTAACAAATAAGAAAGGTGAAGAAAGATGAAATTTTTTAATCTAAAGGGAAAAGACATAGGAATTGATTTAGGAACTGCAAATATTTTAGTAACATTAAAAGGAAAAGGGGTTATATTAAAGGAGCCTTCAGTGGTTGCAATTGATAGAAGAAATGGTGCTATACTAGCTACAGGATTTGAAGCAAAAGAAATGCTTGGAAGGACTCCAGAACAAATAAAGGCAGTAAGACCATTAAAAGATGGAGTTATTGCGGATTTTACTGCAACACAACTAATGCTTAAAAATATAGTTTCTAAAGTATGTCAAAGATATAATGCAGGAAGGCCTAGAGTTGTAGTTGGTGTACCATCAGGGATAACAGAGGTTGAAGAAAGAGCCGTTGAAGAATCTGTCCTAAGAGCAGGTGCTAAAGAAGTGTATTTAATTGAAGAACCAATGGCTGCTGCAATTGGGGCAAATTTGGATGTTGCAGAACCTACAGGAAATATTATAGTTGATATTGGTGGAGGAACAACAGAAGTTGCTGTTATTTCATTAGGTGGAATTGTTGTAAGTAATTCATTAAGAACAGCTGGTGACGAATTAGACGAAGATATAATCAATTATATAAAGAGAGAAATGGGACTAGCTATTGGTGAAACAACAGCTGAAGAAATCAAAAAAGAAATTGGATGTGCATTACCATTGATGACAGAGATGTCTATGGAAGTAAAAGGTAGAGATTTAACTAATGGATTACCAAGAAATGTTGTAATAACTTCAGCTCAAGTAGAAGAAGCTATTAGAGATTCTATAAATGAAATTATCGATATAGTAAAAATAACTTTAGAAAAAACACCACCAGAACTTGCTTCAGATATTGTAGAAAAGGGTATTGTCTTAGCTGGTGGAGGAGCATTAATAAAAAATATTGATAAACTTCTTAGTCAAAGAACAGGAATGCCAGTATATATAGCTGAAAATCCACTAGAATGTGTTGTTAAAGGAACAGGAAAAACTTTAGAAGATTTAGAAAATTTAAAGACAGTTCTAATAAATGCACGTAAAAGAAGATAAAAAGAAAGGATTTTAGTATAAATGTATAGAAGTAAAAAAAGTGGTAAAATAGGAATATTTATAACCATAGTAATACTTATACTTCTTATTGTTTTAACTAATATAGATACTTCTAAATTTTCTAAAGGAGAAAATATTTTTAATAAAATAGTTATGCCAATTCAAAACGGATTAGTATATTTAAAAAATAAAATAGCCGGGAATACGTCATTTTTTGATAATGTCGACAAACTACAAGAAGAGAATGATGGGTTGAAGGAAAAAAACAGAGAATTAGAAGAACAGTTAAGGGAATTAGAGATTATAAAAGCGGAAAATGCTACATTGAGAGAATATGTAAATATGGCAGATAAATATTCAGATTACAAAACGGTTCCTGGATATATAATTGACAAAGACATAAGCAATTTGTCAGAGACTTTAGTTATAAACGTTGGGATTAAAGATGGGGTTAAATCTAACATGCCTGTAATATCATCTGAAGGTTTAGTAGGGTATGTAATATCATCAACAAATGATACAGCTAAAGTAAAACCCATAATTGATATTTCAAGTAGTGTCAGTGCTACTTTAGAAACTTCAAGAGATAATGTAATGGTTAAAGGAATTTTAGGTAGTAGCTCAAAACTTAAGGTTACTTATGTATCTCCAGAAACAGAACTAGTTTTAGGGGATATTATAGAGACTTCAGGAATTGGTGGCATATATCCTAAAGGAATATTAATAGGTGAAATAAAGGAAATAAAAGAATCTAGTAATATAATTGATAGATATGCAATAATAGAGACAGCAGTAGATTTTGCAAATTTAGAAACTGTTTTAGTAATAACAGAATAAACATAGGGTCGAACTTAAATAGTTCGACCCTAGTGAATGGTGAAAAGTGAATAGTGAAGAATAAAAGAAAGAATTTGCTGTAAAACAGCAAATTCTAAATAAAATTATTAATTATTCATTACAATACAATGTGGGGGCGAACTGAGTTCGCCCGTTTTAAATGTATTCAAATATTTATTTTAATCTTTTATTTTTTGATACATTGAAATATCGTTTTCTTCATGCTCTTCAGTTTCAAATGAAGGGTTACCGTCAATAATTTGTTGTTTTGTTCTTGAATTAACAAGTGAATACAAATTTTCAATATTATCAATATCGAATTCTGTTAATTGATAAGGGTTAATATTTTCTGAGTTGATTTCAGATGTTTCTGAGTATGCAATTTCTAAATCTGTTTCAGAAGAATCTCCTTCTAGTTCATGAGTATAAGTAACTTTTGGTTGGATGAAAGAATTTTTTTCAGTTATAAGATTTGAATCAGAAGTTTCGTCTATTTTCTTGCTAATTGTTTCTGAAGGTGCTAAAGGAATTTCTATAGCAGAATCAGAAATTTCTTCATAAGAAGCAGTTATTTCGAAAGAATCTCCTTTTTCGCTTTTATTTTCTGGTTTTTCTGTGCTAGTATCTTTTGCCAATTCTTCAGAATCTTCTTCAATTTCAGCTGAAGTATCAGCAGTGGTATCCGTAATAATGGCTGAAGATGTAATTTGTTCTTCTACAAATTCTATATCTGGAAGAATATTAGAAATTTCAACTTGAATTTCAGGAGAAATATCTTTAACGGTAGTTGAAATTGTATCAGAGATAGGAGTTATTTCTACATTAAGTGAATTTTGTTCTGAATCTACAGATTTGCTAGATTCTGTTGGTTCATTAAAATTATCATTGATTGTTATTTCAGTTGATTTTTTTTCTTCAGAATAAGTAACTGAAATAATAGAATTATCTTCAGCTTTAATGAGTTTATCAGTGTCTTCATTTGTTTGTGTTATTTCAGATAGAGTTTCGTTTTCCTGAGATTGTACAAAAGTATCAACAATAAACCCCTTTTTTGTTGATGATAAATCATTTCCACATAGTAAAATTCCAAAGTAATTTATAACAGTATCTTTAACTAAATTTTTTATATCTTTAGTTTTTAAGTTTTTATTATTATAAAAAGAAGGAATAGAATACTGCTTATTTAAACTTAAACCAAATTCTGCAGGAATTAATGTACTAATTGCTTGCCTATAAGGCTCAGAAAAAGATACATTACGATAGGTATAAATCCATTCTAGTAAATTTTTAAAGTTACTAGAATTTTTATCCATAATATTTTTTAAATCATTTACAGCATGAGCCTGAGTTGGACTCATAAATAAAAAACCGGGAGTAAGTGCAACTAAATATTCTATATTTTCAGTTTCTGGTTGTTTTATTAATGAAAATGCTTTATCGGTTAAATCACGAACTTCTTTTTTATATACTTCATGAAATGCATTTTCAGGATATTTATTCATCCAGGTTTTGATTTGAGAATCATTTTCAAATCCGCCAGAATGACTGGCACGGTCAATCATGTTTTTTAATTCTGATATAGCATCTTCCGGACCAATGCCTTCATCTATAGCTGATTTTAAATTATCTACTTTTTTATTATATTTCCATCCAAATTTTATTTTTCTGCTTCTACCTATTTCATTTTTCCATGCTTCATATTTCTTCTTTGCTTTTTCAAGCTCACTAGTAGTTTTAGCAGTTAAAACTAATTTTTTTATATCTTGCAATTTTTGATATGCATCTTCAGTAGCTTGAATTTCACGCTGTCTTTGAGCAAGTAATTCTTTTCTTTTTTTTATTTCAAGAATTCTTTGTTGTGCGCTAGCTTTTAGAATATCGAAAGATTGTCTGTTTGAAACACGTAAATCTGAGTAAAATTTTCTTTCAAAATCGGAAATTAAGGATTCCATTTTATCAATATCGAGATTATTGGCTGCTTCGTTTAAAGCAGATTCAAGATTGTCTAATAATTCAATTTCTTTACTATATCGAAGTTTATAATTTTGATTGAATGCTTGTTCATTATTTGTAGCCATAAATAACCTCCTTATTTACAAATATTACTACATATATTATAGCATATTTAAGCGAAAAGTAAAGAATTTTGACAAATTAGGATGGTAAGTAAGGGAAATCTATGATAAAATAGAAATTACTAAAAATAAAGAGGTGTAAAAATGAATAAAAGAAATGAAACGAGACCTATAAAGGTAGGAAATGTACAAATAGGTGGACAAAATAAAGTTGTAATACAATCAATGACTAATACAAAAACAAAAAGCATTAACAGTACCGTATCACAAATTTTGGATTTAGAGAAAGCAGGATGTGAAATTGTTAGAGTTGCATGTTTGGATGTAGAAGATGCAAATGCAATAGAAGAAATAAAAAAACAAATACATATTCCAATAGTATCAGATATACATTTTGATTATAGAATAGCATTGGCTGCTGCCAAAGCAGGAGTGAATAAAATAAGAATAAATCCAGGTAATATAGGAAGTGAAGAAAGAGTTAAAGCTGTAGTTGATATTTGTAAAGAAAAACAAATTCCAATTCGAATAGGGGTTAATAGTGGTTCTTTACAAAGAGATATTTTAGAAAGAGATGGAAAGCCAACAGCTAAAGGTATGGTTGAAAGCGGATTAAGACATATTGAAATCCTAGAAAAATTTGATTTCCATGATATTGCATTATCATTAAAAGCATCAGATTTGAATTTATGTATAGAGGCTTATGAGGAAGCTGCTAAAACAATAAAATATCCATTACATTTAGGAGTTACTCATGCAGGAACAGCATTTAGTGGAACAATCAGTTCTAGTATAGGATTAGGAGCATTATTAAGACAAGGGATTGGAGATACAATGAGAGTTTCGCTATCAGCAAATCCAGTACAAGAAATAAAAGTAGCTAAAGAAATTTTAAAAAATTGTAATTTATATAGTGATTCACCAACACTTATAGCATGTCCAACGTGTGGAAGAATACAGTATGATTTAATACCAATAGCAAATGAGATAGAAGATTTCCTACAAACAATAAAAGGTAATATAACTGTTGCTGTAATGGGATGTGGAGTAAATGGACCGAATGAGGCCAAACACGCAGATATTGGAATTGCAGGAGGAATAAAAGAAGGATTGCTATTTAAAAAGGGAGAAATCATAAAAAAAGTTAAACAAGAAGATATGGTAAAGGTTTTAAAAGAGGAAATTTTGAAAATGATTAAATAATAAAGAATTTGGTAATTGGAATTTGGACTTTGGTAATATAGGGAAAGTATACGAAGAAACTCCCTATACATCCAACTACCAAACTCCAAATTCCAAATACACAATAGGAGATTTTTATGGAATTATTAATTGGAAAAACTGCTGGTTTTTGTTTTGGGGTTGAAAGAGCTGTAGAGGGTGCTACATCGGAATTAAAAAAAGAGAAAGAAATTTTTTGTTTAGGAGAAATAGTTCATAATAAAGAAGTAATTAAAGATTTAAAAAAACAAGGATTAAAATTTATTTCCGATTTAAACGATGGAAAAAACAAAGTAATAATAAGAGCACATGGAGTAGAAAAAAACATTTATGAGAAAGCAAAAGAAAAAGGTATTGAATTAATAGATTTGACATGTCCTAAAGTTTTAAAAATTCACAAGATAGTACAAGAGTATGCTCAAAAAGGATTCTATATATTTTTGATTGGAAAAAAAGAACATCCAGAAACAGTGGGAACAGTTAGTTATTGCGGAGAAAATGTTTATATTATAGAAGATAGTGAAACAGTAGATGACGCAATTGAAAGTTTTAATAATAAAAAAAGTGATAAAGTATTAGTTATATGTCAAACAACTTTTAGTTTATCAGAATATCAAAAAATAATAAAATCTATAGTTTCTAAAATAGATAATCATATTGAAGTAGAAATAAAAAATACAATTTGCAGTGCAACAAAGTTAAGACAAGAAGAAACTACAGAACTTGCAAGTAAAGTAGATGCAATGATAATTATAGGAGGAAAGAACAGCTCTAATACTAATAAATTATATGAAATATCAAAAAAAATTACAGAAACATTTATTGTTGAAAATAAACAAGAAATCAATTTTCAACAAATGAAAAAATATAAAAAAATAGGAATTATGGCAGGAGCATCAACACCTAAAAAAAGTATTGAAGAAATTGTTGAAATTTTACAAAGTATGTGGTAAAATAATAATGATAATTATGTGTGAAAGGAGATAATATGAATCAAATTCTAGTTTCAGAAAAGCTATATGTAACACCAGAGATAAAAAGAAAAAGAAAATTTTTCAAAATAGAATTTATATTATCAATATTTGCATTAGTTGTATTATCTTCTTATTATATATATGCAGAATATGATAGAAATAAAAATGAAGCAGTATCTCAAGAAATTTTAAATTCAATAGAATTTGAAACAATACAACCTACTACAACTACAGTATTAAATATGGATAGTGAAATTGTAGAAATGGAAGAAGATTATATTAGAGTTACATTAAATTCAGCATTAAATTCTAATGAACAAATTTCAATTATTACTAAAGTAGATAGCGCAGAAGTTCCTTCAGAACAGCGTTCAGTAGCATCAGATGGAACAGAATATTCTACAATAGGTGTTATAAAAATTCCAAAGATAGGAGTTAATTACCCAATACTTTCTACAACTACAGTAGAATTATTAAAAATATCTCCATGTAAATTTTGGGGCTGTAATCCAAATGAAGTAGGGAATTTTTGTATAGTAGGACACAATTATAGGAACTCATTATTCTTTAGTAAAGTGCCTACACTAGAAGTTGGGGATGTAATTCAAATTATAGATTTATCAGGAACAATAGTGGAATATTCTATATATGATAAATATATTGTTGATCCTGATAATGTAGCTTGTACAAGTCAGCTAACAGATGGAAGAAGAGAAATTACGATTATAACATGTACAAATGACAGTAAGCAAAGGGTTGTAATAAAAGCGACAGAAAAGAAATAAAAAGCAGGGCAAATGATTGCTCTGTTTTTTAGATACTAATATAAAAAATATTAATTTTTGAGGTGTGATCTGCGCTGTGTGAGGTGTGATTTAAACGGTAATTTATTGAAAAAGCACACTTCGCACCTCGCACTTCTCACTTCAAAGCCAATTATATTTTGGCATAATAATTTATAATAATTTTTAAATTAATCTTTATTATATAAATTTATAAATAGTTGTTGTATGATATTTTTCTCCTGCTTTTATGAAAGGTGATTTGAAATTCTCTTGATTAACACTATCAGGAAGAAAACCAGTTTCTAAACATATTCCACTACGATTTTCATATAAGCAATTTTCTTTTCCAATTACTTTATTATTTTCTATAAAATTCCCGGCATAGAATTGAACGCCTAAGCAGTCTGAATATACTTCCATAATTCTGCCACTATTTTCATCAGAAAGTATAGCTATTTTTTCTATATCAGAAGAAGTTTTGTTAATAACATAGCTGTGGTCATAGCCTCCTGTTAATTTTAATTGTTCAAAGGATTTATTTATATCCAAACCAATTTCTTTAGCTATTCTAAAGTCCATAGGTGTATTTTCAACATTTACTAATTCACCTGTAGGAATAAGCTCGTCATCAACAGCTACGAATTTGTCAGAGTTTATATAAAGCATTTGTTTCATCGCAGTTCCGTGAATTATGACCAGCTAGATTAAAATAACTATGATTAGTCATATTTGCTACAGTGTCTTTATTAGAAATTCCATCATATTCAATTTTTAAGCTATTATCATTTGTTAAGGTATAAGTAACAGTTATTTTGAATTCACCAGGGAATCCTTGGTCACCGTCAGGACTGAGTAAACTAAAAGAAACAGAATTATTTTCTTCATTTGTTTTATAATCCCATATTCTTTTATTATATGGATTAAATCCACTATGTAAATTATTTTTATTTCTTTCATTTTTATCTAAATTATATATTGAATCATTCAATTTAAAACTTGCATTCTTAACTCTATTACTATTTCTACCAACAGTAGAACCGAAATAACAACAGTCATTAGTAGAATACTTTTCTAAAGAATCAAAGCCTAAAACTACATCGTCTAGTTTACCACTTTTATCTGGTACAAATAAAGAAATTAAAATTGCTCCATAATTAGTAAGTTTAGCAATTAAACCGTTAGAATTTGTTATAGTAAATAATTTGTTTTCAGAGTTTCCAAAATCAGATATTTCAATACTCATATAAACACCTCCATAATTTACAATAAGTATATTATAACAATGATAAAAATGCAATATGCAAACTTGACATAAAGTAGAAGGAATTGTATAATTAATAAGTAAAATTTTTTGAAGGGAGCAATAAAAATGCTTATCGAAAATGCAAAAACAATCACAGTTACAGAAAAGCAAATTATGGATGTTTTATCGTCTAAAGAAATTCCCAAGGATATAAGGGATAAAATTATAAGACGGTTAAACTTCTATAATTATTTAAATCAAAGCGGAGAAAATCCTGAAATGTCTAAGTGGATTGAAGAATTTGATTTAAGTCCTGCGATAATAAATTCGCTTCGTAGAAATCACATTTACACAGAAAAACAATTAAAAGAGTTGGTGATAAATAAAGGCGTAGGTACTCTTCTTAGATTTCGAAACATTGGAGAAAAGCGTTTTGAAGAAATGAAAATTGCTTTCCCATGGTTAGCTAATTACTAACTAGCAAGTAGCTCGATGCAGAGTCGAGCTACTTGTTTTTATTTAAAAATGTATTTTTTATTACAAATAAAAAAATATATGATATAATTTTGAAGATAGGAGAAAAGAGATGGGGAAGAAAAAATATAATAAAAAACAAATTAAAACAATATTAAGTATAATAGCATTAATAATTGTTGCTATAGCTAGCTATTTTAATATAGATATTGAAAAATTTTTTAACAGTGAAGAGAATAAATACAAAATATCATATTCAACTTCATTTGATTTATCAACTATACCAGAATATGATGGAATAAATGCATATGTTGTTTTAAATGATAACAAACCGGATTTTGATGAAAGCTATTTTTTATCAGAAACATTTGAAGAATATAGCGAGTTAGATTATTTAAATCGATGTGGTCCTGCTTTTGCAAATATAGGTATAGAAATAATGCCAACAGAAGAACGTGGAGAGATTGGACAGGTAAAACCTTCAGGTTGGAAAACTATAAAGTATGATAACGTAGACGGTAAATATTTATATAATCGTTGTCATTTAATCGGATATCAATTAACAGGAGAAAATGCAAATGAAAAGAATTTAATTACAGGTACACGATATATGAATGTACAAGGAATGTTACCATTTGAAAACATGGTAGCTGACTATATAGATGAAACAGAAAATCATGTTTTATATAGAGTAACTCCAATTTTTGAAGGAGAAAATCTTGTTGCAAATGGAGTTCAAATTGAGGCAAAATCTTTAGAAGATAATGGAGAAGGAATATGTTTCAATGTATATGTATATAATGTTCAGCCAGGGATAACAATTGATTATAGCAATGGAAACAGTAAATTATCAATGTAGGGGCGATTTTAATCGCCCGTGCATAAAAAGCAAAACAAAATCTTTAAATTTTTTATCAATGTATATTTCTATACAAAAAATCACGAATAAAATTTTAATAAAAAGGAGATGGTCTAGTGAATTTAGGCTTTTTTAGAAATGTAGAAAAAGGCTTAGGAGGTGTAAAGGGATTTTTGGATGAAATCTCAACTTATTTGGAAGATGATATAAGTATTATGGATGAAATAAAACAAGAAAATAAAGTAAGCTTATCTTCTTCAATAGAAATGAAGAAAAAGAGAAATGAATTACTAGTAGAATATTTAAAAAATCAAGAAGAAATTTATTATGTATTATCAAAAGGTAATAATAAAAATAGATATTCTATTTTAAAAATAAAACCAAAAGGGCAGATAGAAAAAATGCAAGTTAATGGAGAAAATTTATCAAAAGATGTAAAAGTTGATACCATAATGAGATTAAATAATAAAAAATTTATAATAGATGAAAAATTGACACAAAATTTTAAAGAAAAATTTACAAAAGAAGCAAATAAAATATTAAACAAACAGAATAAAATGCTAGAAATTTATAGACAAGAAGGTGAATTTTATTATGTTGTTGATGGAAACCCTAGTAGAATATTTTTAACTAAGTTTAATAGTAGTAAAGTATTTGAAGAAGTAGATTTTCCAAATAAATTGAGAAATGAAATAAGTGAGGGATTTATATTAAAATATGAAAATGGAACCTATAAAGTTGATGAAGAAATGACAGAAAAAAATTTTGAAGGAAAACTGAAAATATAGGTTGTGTAACATAAAATAAAAATCATCATAAAATATAAATAGTAAATATTTTATGGAGGTTTTTTATGGCTAAGATATTAGTTTTTAATAATGATTCAGATAGAATGGAAACATATTATAAAGGTGAAAATGAAGCAATGCCTTATAATGCAAATAGAACTTTGACAGTAGGAGAATTTAGAGGTTCAAGTGGAAGTACGACTTTATGGACAACAAAAAGAGCAATGCAAAGTTTTAATACAACAAGAAATTTATTTGGAGCTCCTATCCCGGTGGGATTTGCTTTTAAAAGACCATGGGAAGGTGGACATGGAACACAAAGCCAACACTATGCAGGAGTCGCATTTGATGCAGGGCAAGCATTAAATAATAGTGAAAGAAATAGGTTAAGAAATACAGCATCAAGTTCTGGAGTGTGGAGCTATGTGGAACCAGCATATCTTACTCCTACCTGGGTTCATTTTGATAAACGTTTTGGAAGACCAGCTTGTGGAACTGCGGGATATCCGCTAATTAGAAGAGGAAGCATAAGCACATATGTATTAATTGCACAAGATGATTTAAACACTTTAGGATATAATACAGGTGGGTTAGATGGAATATTTGGGGTAAGAACTGAGGAAGCGGTAAGAAATTATCAACGTTCAAGAGGATTAGCAACAGATGGAATAGTAGGATGCAATACTTGGCGTTCACTTCAAGAAGATGTAGTAGGAACAGGAAGAACAAGCACGACGATAGATTAAATTTTTAAAAGTATTTCCATTGAATTATTAATAAAACCAGATTGCTTTTGCAATCTGGTTTTATTTAAATAAATTTTTTAAAAATGCTTTAATTTTATAAAAAATACTTTCTTTTTTTATAGGAACAATAGCAGTTGGTTCAGAAGACATATTTTTTTCTATTGTATATTCATCTACTATTTTTGTTTTGGAATTATTAAATAAATTATCGACACTATATTTTTCATTTAGTATATTTGTATTTTCTTGAAAAATATTTTTCATTTGTTCTTTTTCTTCAGGTGTAGCTATATATTTATATGCAATATATGAAAGTAAAGCAAAAGTATCTTTATGAACTTGTTGTTCTTCTAATGGTTTTGTTTCATCATATATCCATACATAATCATTGTTTTTATTTTCTTCAATATAAAAAATTATATCATCTGGAATTTTTGACCAATCAGAATTATCCATATATTCAAGAATTACATCTAATTCAGTTAATCTATCAGATATATTTATCATAAAGAGTTTTCCTCCTCTGTTTTATTTTTATCGGTTTGTG
Organism: Clostridia bacterium; assembly: GCA_017437145.1. GTDB lineage: Bacteria > Bacillota > Clostridia > TANB77 > CAG-508 > CAG-452. Next base: position 45,736 of record JAFSBT010000005.1, read on the forward strand.
TTTGAACAGGAGATAAAGCTTTTTTTAGGTGATCTCTTACTGCTAATGCGTCTTGGGTATTAATTTTATAATTTTTTAATCCAATTAATATATTTTTCATTTTATATATAAATTGATTTTTGTGAGTATATTCTGATATTGCAAAACGCATAAAAACTTGTTGTTCTCCGTCAGTGGGTTTTCTGGATTTCTTTTCATATACTGGTTTATACCAGTCTTCACTATCATGTAATACATTTCCTGTTTCATATAATACATCGCCATTACTTGATTCATAGGCATTTGCATATATTGATGCAATTTTTACAGCTTCTTCTTCTGATATGTTAGGGTTATATAAAGGATCTTCAGGATCAGTAAGTTTCCCAAAAATTATATCCAACTCTGTGATGTTATGTCTATAAGAGTCAAATCTATCATTACATTTTTGTTGTCTAGCTGGAGACATTTGTTTAAATCCAGGAAATACTATATTCATATATTTTTGTGATTTAATTTCACAAAGAGACTGTTTAACATCTTGATTTTCAGAAAAATAGCTAGAAAATTCTTCATAGTTTTCTGAAATAGTAGCAATATCTCTTTCATATTGTTTCCTTCTTTCTAGTGAAATAGAATCCATAGTTTCAGGTGTTATATCAGGATAAAGCGGTTTCAAATATTCGATTATTTCTTCTCTTAACATTTCAATCACTCTTTTCATAAGTATATAATAATATTTTTATTATATAGTATTAAAATTTATCATGCAAGACCTATATGGATTTTCTGTAGAATATAAAATTAGGTATATATTCAAAATTGGACAAAGTTCACATAATATGATATAATTAAAGATGTGAACACACTTAGTATTCCTCGTGTTTACAAAGAAAATCTATCATTTAAAATAAAAAAATTTTTGGAGGTAAAAGAGATGATTTTCTACAAGACATCAAACGAGAATATTTTTAACAGCGACAACCTTGAGTTATTACGGAGTTTAGAGGATGATTCGATAAATCTCATCTACTGCGATATCCTTTACAATACAGGAAAGCAGTTTGATGACTACAACGATGACCTCGGTTCACCCAGAGAAGCAATTGAATGGTATCGCCCTCGTATTGCAGAAATGAAAAGAGTTCTTGCAAAGGATGGTTCAATCTTCATTCATTGCAACTGGAGAATGGATTCCTATATGAGAATTCTCATGGATGAAATTTTCGGATGTGAATGTTTCCGCAACCGCATTTACCGTCAGCACAGTGGACTCAGAGCGTTTTACGTAAATTTCGACTCTCAAGTCGATATTGTTCTGTATTATGTCAAAGATCCAAAGAATTTTGTTTTCAATGAGACACATACTGAACAGCCAAGTATAGTGCCATTGTTTGAAAATGGAGTTCTCGCAGGAAGAGATGATGTTCGCAAGCTGAATGGTGAAGCTATTGATATCGCTGCTAAAGGAAAACATTGGCTTGTTTATCCTGAACAGTTTCAGAAGATGGCAGAAGCTGGAGAAGTTCGAATCATCGATGGATTGCCCTATCGTTTTTCAAATGTAGTTCCTGTTGGTAACATCTGGAATGAACCGGAAATGTGGGACAGTTATTCACGAACCAATACAGCGGATGCATACGACACACCTAAGCCTGAAGGCGTGCTTGAGAGAATTATCAGCACATGTTCAGAAAAGGGTGATGTTGTAGCTGATTTCTTCCTCGGTGGTGGTACAACCGCAGTTGTTGCTAAAAAGCTGGGTAGAAAATTTATCGGCTGTGACATCAGCACCAAAGCTTGTGAGGTAACCGTTCGCAAGTTGGAAAATCAGGGTTAAAGTAAAAGCGAAGTGGGATGAATACTACTTCGCTTTTACTTTGATAAGGAATGTAAGTGCATATTTTACAAGTCTATTACATTTTAATTACATTTGTATAACTTAATTGTATTTAAATTGTATTAATGATAATATTATGTTGTGAAGTTAGATAAATTTAACAAATTAACAAAGGAGAAGGTTATGAATGTTGAAGCTTTTTTAGATTATAATGAAATATTAAAAATAGTATTTGAAATATCAGAAGATAAAATTGATTATAATATAATATGTGAATATGGAGATGAAAGGTTAAGAAATAGAATTATTAATAATCTAAAATCAATTTGTACGTTTGAACAAACTGAAAATCCAGATATTTACAGATTATCTATTAGTGATACTATATATATTAATATAAAAAAATCTACAGGAGAAATAGAAAGCATAAACAAACTTACAGCATTCGAAACAAGAACTTTAGCACAAAAAAAAGATGAAGTTACTATATTTGATAGACAAGAAACAGATTTTGTACCAAAAACAGATTTACATACACATTTTGCAGGAGCACTTTCTCCAGATATTTTAATAGATGTTGCAAAAAATCATAATGTAACATATCCGGCAAAATTTTTGCAAGAAATTGGAATTGATATAAGTAAATATGAGAAAAATGAAAAAGGTGAAATATTAATATCTTCTATAGTAGAAGAAGATATTAATATTTTAAAAGAGCGTCTAGCAATTCCAATGACTACCCAAGAAACTTTTAATAAAATGGAAGAGATATATAAATTAAGAGGACCATTTACAAAAAATCAGGCATTATTTGCTGATTATTTAAAAGCTTTAGCAGCAGACTATAAAGAAAAGGGAATAGAATATGCAGAATTATCGTTTTCAGCATTTGTAGGGGAAGATAAATATAATTCTGAGTATATGCAGATTATGGAAGATGTACTTCCAGAAATAGAAAAGGAAACAGGAGTAAGACTTAGATTTTTAGCAGGAATTTGGCGTCATTCAGATAAGGAATGGAATTTAGATGATGTAGATAGAATAAAAACAATAGCGAAAAGCCCATATATTGTTGGGTGTGATTTTATGGGTCACGAAACAAATGAAACAAAGGATTTTACAGAAGAATTAGAAATGCTTGCAGAATATGCAATGCTTGAAGATCCAGAATTTACAATTAGAGTGCATGCAGGAGAAAACCCAATATTTAAAAAAAATGTATATCAAACATTAAAAATAATGCACGATAAACATGCTAGGATGGAAGAAAAATTAGGAAAAAAACTTCCAATGCCTAAAGTAAGAATAGGTCATGGTTTATATGGCCTAGATGGAATAGAAGACGAACAATGGAACCCTGTACCACCAGAGGAGATATTAGGACTATTAAAGGAAATGGGGGCTATTGTAGAGTTTAATATGAGTTCAAATTTAGCTTTGAATAATATAAATAGTATTTCAGAAATTCCAATAAAAAGATATTTAGACGCAGGTGTAAAGGTTACTTTATCAACAGATGGGCATGGATTATATTCAACAGCTGGAATTCAAGAAGTAATATTGGCACTTGCTGCAGGACTAAAAAAAGAAGATTTAGAAAAAATTAGTCAAAGTGAAAAAGATGTAATGGAAGGAGAAAAAAGACGAGAAGAAACCCATGAACCAATAAAGGATGTAAGAGCATTATATGATGGGATTACATATTCTACAGAAAATGGAGAAAAAAGATATACAAAAGAAGTAGAAGAAAGGATTAGATTTGCAAAAGAAAAAGCATATGAAGATTTAACAGATGCAATTAGTAATAAAGCAGGTGCAGTTACAGATAAAGAGGAAATAGAAAAAGCGATAAAAGGTAAAACTCCAATAATGCTAACAGGAGCATCAAAAAGTGCATGGCCAAAAGTATCTGAACAAGACCAACAATATATTTCTATACTTACTCAGGTTTTAGCAGATACATTAAATCCAAACAGCACTTATATAATGACCGGGGGAACAAATTTTGGAGTTGAAAAAACAATGCATGAGGCAGTGTACAGAAGCAATAAAAAAAGAGAAGAAAAAATGGTTTTATTAGGAACCTTTACAATGGAAGCGGAGCAAGATTTGCCAAGTATAGAACCAAACACTATAACACATGCTACAATATTACAATTAGAAGGAAGAAATGCAAATAACTGGATGGACTTACCAGAAACGCAATTAGTACATACTCAAAAAAATGGAGGACATGTAATAGGAATAGCAGGAGGAGCAGTAGTAAGTGATATAATTCAAAGAGGATATAATTTGGATATGGATATGCATTTAATGGATGGACCTAAAGGTGCATCTACAGATAAAAGTAGATCACTTGCAGGAAATGATTATTCATTTAAAACAATAGAAGAATTATTACAAAGATTATATTCAAGAAACCCGAATTTATTTGGACCAGAATTTTCATTAGACAAATCAGAAATCTATATAGAGAACGCTAAAGGAGAAATTGAAAAAGCAAGGGAAAAGCCTAATAATATATCAGAAGTGCAAGAAATCCCAGAACTAACGGAAGTAAGAGAAGTAACTCCAAAAGAAATTGCAGATACAAGTAAAAAAATAACTGCAGGAGAATTACAGCCATTTAAAAATGGATTTGGAAAATGGATAGAAAACATAAGAAAAAAAATACAAGAAATATTTATTAATAAATAAGGAAAGAGGAATTGTTTATGGCAGGATATGTAATGCATTTAGCAATAGGACAAGAATATGCCAAAAGAAAGAAAATAGAAAATGTAGAAGAATTTTTAAAAGGGTGCATTGCACCAGATTTGCAAGATAAAAAAATTTCACATTATCTCGGACAAAATCGGAAATCCAGACTTGCAAAGTTTTTTAGAAAGTAACACATTAGATAAGGAATATATACAAGGATTTTATTTACACTTAATAACAGATTATTTATTTTATAAGGAATACCTAGATGGATATAAAGGAAATTTGTATAACGATTATAATAAATTAAATAAGTTTTTAATAGAAAAATATAGTGTAGAATTACCAACAGAAGTTCAAGATGAAGTTGAGTTCGAAGATGGAACATCAGAAATTATTGATCAAGATTCAATTTGTAAATTTATAGAAGCATTAGCTGGAGTAGATTTTTTGGAAGAATCTAAATTAATAGACTTTATTAATTCATTTAGTATAAGGAACAAAAACATAGAAAGGGATGAAAAAATGACTGATACAGTTGAGATGAAAATTGCAAATGCAGCGGCTGCTCATTGGCAATCTGACGGACCAAAAACAATAGAAGAGGCAATGAAAATAACAGATAAATCTGAAATAGCATCAGTAATAGGTTTAGTGGAAAAATTAGGATTAAATGCTGATATTATACAACAACTTATTGGAAGTTTAGATGAAGAAGGAAAACCAATAGGAGATGGTATAATTTATACTCAAGGAAGTATTCCACAAAATATTGCCACTCAAATAAAAAATGGATTAGAAGGTAATGAAAAATATAAAAACATATTAAATGTACTTTCAGTAGTACACGACAATTGGGTAAGAAATAATCCAAATAATTTTTTAAAACCGGGAAGAAATAAAGAAAGACAATTTGTGCCATTAGAGCTATTAGATTGGGGAGAAGTTCAAAATGATTTAGTATTCTTAAAACCAATTTTAGAATCTGCTGGAATTGAAATAAATATAGAAATATTAAAAAAAGAATTTGATATGATACAAGAAAAGTATATGATAGATAATAAAATATTTTCGAATGAAGATATGATTAATTATTTGATGAAAGGTTCAGAATCATATGAAGCATTAAAAGGATTAGAAACTAATCATGGTGGGGAAATAGATTTTTTATTAAAACAAAAAGACATTGCAGTACAAATGGCCGAACAAATGGAAAAAAGAGGGGTAATTGGAAAACCAAATAATTTTAGACAAGTAACTCCAGGTGAAATTGCTAATTCTAGTAAAGAATTAACAACACCACAAGTAAAAGGAGTTAAAGCTTTTTTGGAAAACTTACGTAATAAATTGCAAAATTTATTCAAAGGAAAAGAGGAAAAATAATGATAGATTATGAGAAGAGATTAGTAGAAGTAGATGAAGTTCTTAACTATCTTTCAGAGGAAAACTTAAATAAAATACCAGAAGATATAAGAAATTTAATAAAAGAAAATAAAGATAAAAATTATACTTGGAAATTTGATGAAAAAAAAGAGTTGAAAGAACAAGATTTAAGTAAAGATACAATCATTATTTTATCTTATTTAAATATGGAATATTTGCTTAATGAAGAGCAAAAAAAATTAATGGAACAAATTTATGAACTTAACGAAAAAAAACAAATAGAAGAAAGAAAAGAAAAGTATAAAGTAGATGAAATATTTAAGAATAAAGAAGCTACAAACCAGCAAATTAATGAAATTAAAGATATACAAGAGCAATCAATTATTGAATATAAGGAAAATATTTTTAAACGTATAATTAAAAAAATAAAAGAATTTTTAACATTTGGTAGAAAAATAAAAAAATAGGCTATATTACTAATAAAATAACAAAGGTTGTTGTATGGATAAAGACAGATTAAATCATTATAAATTTTTTATGAGTTTTTGTAAAATTTCATAAAAACGAAAATGGGCTATTATTTCAATATATAAAGCAACGATTCATAATGTAAAAGTTAAAGAAGTTGGTTCGTACGACAAATAATTAAGAAAATTTTACTAATATATTTTATATTTTGTGGAGGATATAATGGGGAATAATGAATTTAAAGGTTTAATATATAGTGTAGTGGGACTTACATCAAGTATTATAACAATTATTTTTAGAGTATTTGATTTTGACTCATTAATTACAAAAATACTTTATATAATTGCAGTTGGGTGTGGGGCATATGCAATGAAAAAAGGAAATAAAATAATTGGAATCCTGATATTAGTTTTGACACTTATTAGTGTAATTATTAGTTTTTTTATAGTACAAAATGAACTTAGTGAGATAAGTAATGCTTTAATGTAATAAATGATAAGTTAAACATAATAAAAAAGATTGACAAAAATGGTATAGATATAGTAGAATATATGTCAAATTTAGGAGTATACCTAGCTAAAAGCGAGCGGTATAGAATAACAAATAGGTTATTTACACTTGAAGTAAGAAATAAAAGTCTTATGAAGGAGTCTTAAAGATTCTTTCATGAGGCTTTTTTTAGATTAAGGAGGAGAAAAAGAAAATATGATTGAGAATATAGAAACAGACAGATTAGTTTTAAGGGAAATAACTGAAGATGATGCTGAAGAAATGTATAAAAATTGGGCAAGCGATGATGAGGTTTCAAAATATGTACGCTGGTCTACTCATAAAAATGTAGAAGAAACAAAAGAATATATAAAAGCAGAACAAGAAAGATGCAAAAATCAATGTTGTTATAATTGGGGTATTGTTTTAAAGGAAAATCAAGAATTAATAGGAGCTATAGGTGCATTCCCAAGTGAAGATAATATATATGAGCTTGGATATAATATTGCTAAAAAACATTGGAATAAAGGAATTACAACGGAAGCATTAAAAAGAGTTCTTAAATATTTAATTAATAATAAAGGAATGTATAGATTTAGATGTTCACATGCTGTATTAAATCCAGCATCAGGCGCGGTAATGAGAAAGGCAGGATTTAAATATTCTCATGATGATAGTGCAGAGAAATTTGATAAAAGTAGATGTTTTGATATTAAGGTTTATTATTTGGACATTGATAAAGTTAAATTAGTAAGACCGACTGAAGAACACAAAAAAGAAATTATAGAATATAAAGAAGAACATTTTAACAATGGAGAAACTAGAATACATGCATGTTCAAAACTTGACAAAATGGACAATTATGATGAATGGTTGAATTTATTAGAAAGAAATTCAAAAAAGGATACTGTACAAAGTAATTGGACAGTTACGACACAATTTTTAGGTGTTAGAGAGAAAGATAATAAGATTGTTGGAATGGTTAATATTAGGCACGAATTAACAACAGATTTCTTAAAGAATTATGCAGGACATATAGGATATGGTATAAGACCAACAGAGAGAAAAAAAGGGTATATGACCCAGATGTTGGCACAATCATTAAAATACTGTAAAAATGAATTAAATTTAGAAAAAGTAATGCTAGGTTGCTATAAAGAAAATGTTGCATCTAGAAAAACAATTGTAAATGCAGGAGGTGTTTTGGAAAGAGAATATCAAGCAGATGATGGAAAAATTGTTCAAATATATTGGATTGAATTATAATAAAACTTGAGGGGCGTTACAACACCCCTCAAGAAGCAGATTAGACCTCCTTTATTAAGTTCTTATCGCCTTCTTTTTCAAAAGAGAAAGACTTAAAGATGTATTCTGAATTAAGGTGAGATACAAAACCATCAATGTTTTGATGTGTTGAAATAACCACAATTCGCTTTTTATCCTTATTAGCATATCGTACAATATACTCAAGAATTTTTTCAGCATCTGCATGGCTAGTTTCTACTTTATCATCAAGACCAGAGGTTGCCTCATCCAAAACTAAAACATCAATATCAGAATCCATCCAATAAAGCATTTTAGCAAGAATTAAACGCTGTTTCTGACCGTTCGAAAGACTGTTCCTAAAGTTTTTAGTTTTAAGCCATTCCCAAACATCTAAGCAGTTTGATTGGATTTCACTCCACAGATGTAGATTCTCCAATATTTCCTGCATTTTGATGAGTGATGGGCTTGCCTCTCCACAGAATAATTCTTCGTAAAGAGTCATACTACCAAATTCAAGAGTTTCATCATAAAAGAGAAATCTTGTTGTAGATGGAATTTCTGTACTCTTTTCAAGAGAAATGCGTCCTGTCAGCATTTTCTCAAAAGTGGACTTACCACTTCCGGAGGGACCATATAGTATGGCTATTTCTCCAGAATTAATGATAATATTCCTCTCCGAAATTAGTTCAAAGGGCTTATCATTTTCGGATGCTTTTGAGTATTTAATTGTGAAAGGTGCAATTTCAATTGCTTCAATGGGCTTGCAAGATGAAAATTTTTCTGTTTCGCTATGAAAAACTTTAAGAATAAGATTAATATCTTTTTCTTCATTTTTCATAACAATGATTTTTTCGCGATGGTCACTCATCATCCTTGATATTCGTGAAACATAACCAAGAGCAGTTTCTACAATCACGAGATTTGCTGTCATTTCAGCAATGGTAGCAAGACTTATTGATGACCATTCTATACCCAACAAGTAAAATATAATGATACCATATTGACTAATGAGTTCAAGAGCTGACACAATTATTCTTGAAATATTCATTTTCTTATGGAAGTTCTTTATATTATGATTACTTTCTACCATTGTTTTTTGAAAACGTGTGATTCTCATTTCCAAATCTCTGTTAACAATGGATGGGGTGCGAAGCATGTCATTCAAGATAAGCGATTGCTCATCATCAGATTTCCTGTGTTTTTGATGAAATTCGTCTCTTTGTATGTTGATATATGCAGAAGATGTAAATGAAATTCCAACAAAAGTTAGAAGAAGCGGTATGAACAAGTGTTGAGGCATAGCGTCATTTGTGATAATTGCAACGACAAGCATTATAATAACGCTGATGGTGTCAAGTATCGCAAACATATGCCCAATTTGCACTCGCCATAATGTTTGAAGATATCTTCTTATAGAATTTACTATAGATTCATTATCCATAATTCTATAAAGATTATTTGCAGCGTCATATTTGGAAACACGGTTTGAAACCTTACCAATTATGGAACTACCCTTCAGAACTACTTCATCATTAAAAATGAGTGAAAATTTTGCGTCTTCTGAATCTCTAAGAAGAAAAAGAGAATCTGAAAGAAGTTGATGACTGCGATAGAGCATAAACATCATTATACCAAGTAAGATGAATTTATGCTCAATGAGCATGTTTGACCCTTTTAACATGAATGAAAAGACTAAGGAAATGATTGTTGATATCAACATTAACCAGTTATTTCTCATGCCAAGACTTTTAACATCCTTAGGAAGTTCAAAGATTGTATCAATAGCTCGGCAGGGCCGAAAAAATGTGACCAAAATATCTTTTACTTCACTAAAGAGGTTAAACTTTTTCTGCTTTTTCATTTTTTTCTACCTCCAATTCTTAGCAGAAATGTGTGTGTGTTTACGTAAACATTATATCACAGTTTACATAAAAATAGAAGTGCTAATAAGATTTTTATTTAATTAATAATTAGGTAACAGATTCAAAGTAATAGACAAATAGCAAAAAAAGGTATATTATAAATATATCTTTTTTCATTATAAATAGGAGGAAAAATGAAAATACATATTGTTATGGTAGAACCTGAAATACCACAAAATACAGGAAATATTGCAAGAACATGTGCAATAATAGGAGCAAAAATGCATTTAGTAAAACCCTTAGGGTTTGATATATCGGATAAATATTTAAAAAGAGCTGGATTAGATTATTGGGATAAATTAGATATGGAAGTTCATGAATCTTTTAAAGAATTTTTAAATAAATATTCACCAAAGAAAAATAATATGTTTTTTGCAACAACAAAGGGACAACATTGTTATTCAGATGTCAAATATAATGAAATGAATGAAATATTTATATTATTTGGAAAAGAAACAAAGGGATTACCAGAAGATATATTACAAGAAAATTTAGAAAAAACAATAAGAATTCCTATGAGAGAAAATTTTAGGTCATTAAATTTATCAAATTCAGTAGCTATAGTTGCATATGAAATATTAAGACAAACAAATTTTGAAAATTTACAAGAGACAAGCAGTTATTTTGAATAAAGTTATTAATTATATGTTTTAAAAATGTAGGGGTCTACGCCCTCGGCGACCCGTGATTGTTAAGTATGTTAGGGAAAATAAATAATACGACGAGATTTGGCAGGAACACAGGTAAACATTAAATGAGAAATTTGATTTCTTGACATTTTGATGAAAAAATAATAATATATTTATCTAATAAATTTTGAAGTTTAGAATTATTTTGGAGGAGAACATATGAGTCATGATATTCTTCATGTATTGGTACATACATTATTAGATTCGTTAAAAATATTACCATTCTTATTTTTAACTTATTTGGTAATGGAATATTTAGAACATAAAATGAATAATAAAACAAAAAAAATTGTAGAAAAGGCAGGAAATTATGGACCACTATTAGGAGGAATATTGGGTGCTGTCCCTCAATGTGGTTTTTCAGTATCAGCAACAAATTTATATGCTGGAAGAATTATTACTTTAGGAACATTAATTGCAATTTACCTTTCTACATCTGATGAAATGTTGCCATTATTAATTTCTAATGGAATGAATATAGGTTTAATAATAAAAATCTTAAGTATAAAAGTTTTAATAGGAATTATTGCAGGATTTGCAATTGACATTTGTATAAGATTATTAAAAAAGAAAAAAGAAGAAACAAAAATAGAAAGTCTATGTGAACATGAACATTGCCACTGTGAAAATGGAATATTTAAATCAGCTATAAAACACACATTAAGTGTTATGCTTTATATTTTAATTTTTTCATTAATTTTAAATATAATAATTGAATTAATTGGAGAAGCTAATATTGCAAATTTAATACTTAATAAAACATTTTTAGGACCAATAATTGTAGGCTTAGTTGGACTTATACCAAATTGTGCTTCTTCAGTAATTATAACAGAACTATACATTAGTGGAGTTATAAATTTAGCAACTATGCTTGCAGGACTTTTAGTAAATTCAGGTATAAGTTTAGTGGTTTTATTTAGAGTGAATAAAAATGTAAAAGAAAATATAAAAATTATTGGACTTTTATATACAATCGGAGTAGTTTCAGGTATAGTTTTGGATTTTTTTCTAAAAATATAATATAGAGGTATTTATATATATAAAGGTGAAAATAAATATATGTTGTAGGGGCGAACTGTGTTCGCCCGCCTTCGAAGCACGGGAGAACGAAGTTCTCCCCTACATAATTAATTTTAATATAATTTAATTTAAATATATATACTTGAAATTTTACATAAAATATTATAAAATATCTCAAAACAACGTAAAGGAGATTTAAGTGAAAAAAGCTTTTGCGATAATAACAATATTTATAATATTTTTTTGTTTATATTTTTTTCAGTCAAGAGTATTTAGTACTTTTACAATAGCAGGAGTAGGACCAAATTTATTTATAATTCTAGCTCTTTTTTTAGGATTATATTTAAACAAATTATATACTCCTTTTATTTGTGTATTTCTAGGCCTACTTTTAGATTTCTTTTATTCAGATATAATTGGAATAAATGCAATAATGTTATTAATAGCTTCAATAGGAGGAATACTTTTTGTTAAAAATTTTTCCAAAGAAAGTAGAATCACAATTACAATAATATCAATCGCAATGACTTTTATTTGTGAACTTATAGTATATATTTTAAGAATAATCATATTAAAAGCAAATATTGAGATAGTAGCATTTTTAAAGATAGTATCTATAGAAATAATTTATAATGCAATATTAATAATTATTTTATATCCACTAATACAAAAATTTGGCAATTGGCTCGAAAATAGATTTACAGAAGATAAAATTTTAACAAAATATTTCTAAAAAAGGTGGGTGAAAAAAATAGACGAAAGGAACGTAAGATTTAATGTATTAATAGTCCTTGTGTATATAATAGGAATAATTTTAATTTTACAATTATTTAATCTTCAAATAATCCACGGAGAAGAATATTTGGAAACATCAAGTACAAGGCTTACAAGAGAAACAAGAATAACAGCTGCAAGAGGAAATATAACTGATAGAAATGGAAATATAATAGCTGGCACTGTAACAAATTATGAATTACAGTTATATAAAAGTAAAATCTCTATAGAAACATTAAATAATACTATTTTAAATATTATAAATATTTTAGAAAAAAATCAGGATAAATATAGAGATTCATTTCCTATAGAAAAAGAAAATTTAAAATTTACTTTTTCTTCTGAAGAACAGCTAAATAATTGGTTAGAAGAAAATGAATTAGAAAAAGGCTTAACAGAAGAAGAAGTAATAAATAAATTTAAAGAGAAATATGAAATTCAAAGTGACGATAAAAATACAATTAGAAAAATTATTGGTATAAGATATGGAATTGAAAAAGATGGTTATAGTACTATGAAAGCTTATACCATATCTAATAGTATTAGTGTTGAGAGCGTTGCTGAAATAGAAGAAAAAAACGCAAGTTTCCCAGGAATTTCAATAGAAACAACTGCTAAAAGGAAATATCAATTAGGAAGTTTAGCCTCACATATTATAGGATATGTAGGAAAAATAAACGAAGAAGAGTATAAAAAAAATGAAGGATATTCAATACATGATTATATAGGAAAAACAGGAATTGAATATGCTTTTGAAAAATATTTAAAAGGAAAAGATGGTTTAAAACAAATAGATATGTCTGTTGATGGAACAACAACAGCAGAGTATGTGACCAAAGAGGCAGTAGCAGGAAATGATGTTGCACTTACAATAGATGCAAAATTACAGGAAGCGGCTGAGAAATCATTAAAAGAAAATTTAGAGAAAATAAATAATGGTGGATTTGGTAAAGTTTATGAAGCTAATGCAGGAAGTGTAGTTGTTTTAGATGTAAAAACGGGAGAAGTTTTAGCGATGTGTAGCTATCCTGATTATGAACCAGAATTATTCTTAGATGGTATAAGTAGTTCTAAATGGGAGGAATATACATCTGGAGAAAGTGCTCTGATAAATAGAACTCTGCAAAGTGCATATGCGCCTGGTTCAATTTTTAAAATGGTATCTGCTGTGGCAGGACTAGAAACAAATAATATCACAATAGAAGAACAGATAAATGATACAGGTATTTATCATGCAGGTGGAGGATATAATCCAAAATGTTGGTATTATACTGATTACGGAAGAGGTCATGGTTTAGTAAATGTATCTGAGGCCATAAAACATTCATGCAATTACTATTTTTATGAAGTTGGTAATAGAATGGGTGTGGAGGAACTCGAAAGATATGCAACATATTTTGGATTGGGTCAAAAAACAAATATAGAATTGCCGGGTGAGGTACAAGGAACTTTAGCTGGAAAAACATTATATAATAAAATAGGACAAACATGGTATCCAGGAAATACCTTATCTGCTATTATTGGACAAGGTGAAAACAACTTTACTCCAATTCAGCTAGCTAAATATATAGCAATGCTTGTAAATGGAGGAAAAGATATAGATGTAACAATAATAAAGGAAATTACAAAAAGTAATGGCAAAAAAATAAATACAGAAGAGATAGATAATTATATAAATGCAAGATTAGAAATCAAAGAAAACGAAATTAAGGATTTGAATATCAAGGAAGAAAATTTAAATGCAATATTAGAAGGAATGAAATCTGTTACAACAGAAACTGGAGGAACAGCATATTCAGTATTTAAAGATTTCGAAATTGAAATAGGCGGAAAAACTGGTTCATCAGAAGCTGGTAAAAAAACAAATGCATGGTTTGCAGGATTTGCACCATATAACGAGCCTGAAATTGCAATAATAGTTTCAGTTGAAAATGGAGGACATGGATATTATACAGCAGAAGTTGCCAGAGAAATAATGGAAGTATATTTTGGAATATCAGAAGAAATAAATGAGAATAGAACAATATATTAAAGTAATATAGAAATATAAGGAGGAAAAAAATTGAGAAATCCAGTAGGAATAAGTATGAAAAAAGATACAATAATGATTAGAATAAGTGAAGGAGCTGAATATAAAGAGATAATTGAATGTTTAAATAAAAAAATACCAGCTCTAAAAAAACTATACAGAGAAGAAAAAAATCCAATTAAAGTTACAGGAAAAATACTAAAAAACAAAGAAATTGAAGATATAAAAAAGATTATAAAAGATGAAATCGATGTTGATATAGAATTTGAGAGCCCGAATGAATTAGGTTTACATGGAATAAAAAAAGCATTCGAACAAGAAATAAAAAATTCTGATACTAAATTTTACAAAGGAAGTGTTAGATCTGGTCAAAAAATAGAATTTGAAGGAAGCTTAGTTGTATTAGGAGATGTTAATGGAGGAGCAGAGGTAATTGCAGGAGAGAATATTGTTGTTTTGGGTGCATTAAGAGGATTAGCGCATGCAGGAGCAAAAGGAAATAAAATGGCAGTAATTGCAACAAACAAATTAGAATGTCCACAAATAAGAATTGCCAATATAGTAAAAGAAATAGAGAAAGAAGAGGCAGAAAACAACACATATAAATATGTATTTGTTGATAAAGAAGAGATTGTATTAGAATAATTTAAAAATATGTAGGGGTCGGTCTTGACCGACCCGGGCAGGTCAAGACCTGCCCCTACAAATTAGATATAAATTTTTTAAGACAATAACAACATTATCAAACATATAAATAACAGTTGGTCTTGCACACCTTCATTGTATAAGAAAAAAAGAAGACAAATTATTAAAATATCATCTGTTCCTAGCTTTATACCGAAAATTTCAATGCCGTCGAAACTAGAGTTGAGAAGAGGTAAACTAAAGTTCTCCATCATTTTTCTTGTCACCACCCATAAAAGGAAATACTTCTAAAATTTTACTCATGTTTAACAGTTGAATGTATTGGTCAACTTTGTCTTGCCTACTTTCTTTTAAATAAGGTTTTAAAGATAATAAAAGATTCGAACGAGGGTCTTCCCTTGAATTCATTTTTTCAATGATAGATTTCATTCTTAGAATATTTTCAAAGTCAATGTTATTTGAAGATGATTGTTCTTTATGAGTTTCTCCTTCTGCAACATTTGTATTATTTAGCATACCTAATAAATTATTAATCATATCAGGAGAAATCGAATTCTTATCAATATTAAATTTTTCAAATAGTTCAGAAAAATTATTATCGTTCAAAATATATCCTTTCTATAATTACTTTAAATTATTTTTATTTATTTCATTTAATATTTCATTTTTGTTTTTTGTTTTTAATATTTCATTGGCTTTAGCAAGCCCTTGTTCTAAATCTTTTTTATCCATTTTTGATAGCATTTTTAACAGGTTAGACATATCTAAGTTATTCAATAAAATCACCTCTATAATAAAATATATGTAAGTAGTATTATAATATGCGAATAATAAAAAAAGGGTTACTGGTTATTAGTAATAATTAAATGACAAATCAAACTGTAGGGGCGAACTTCGTTCGCCCCTACACTAAATATGTTAATTACATACTAAACTACTGCAAAATATTAACTAATAAATTAAAAAAATTTTTCCATTTCTATTGCACTTGAAAAATAAAAGTAGTATTATATTATGCGGAAGAGGTGTTGTATATGAGAAGTGTAGGAACAGTAGTTAGGGGAATAAGAACTCCTATAATTAAAGCAAATGATGATTTAGCAAGTATAGTAGTAGACTCGCTATTAAAAGCAAAAGAAAGTGAAAAATTCGAATTTAAAGATAAAGATGTTGTTGCAATAACTGAAGCAGTAGTTGCAATATCAGAAAACAATTATGCAACAGTAGATGATATAGCACAAGATATTAAAACAAAATTTCCAAGTGGAAATATAGGATTATTAAATCCAATATTAAGTAGAAATAGATTTTCAATATTGCTAAAAGCAATTGCTAGAGGTTGCAAACATATAACAATACAATTAAGCTTCCCAAGTGATGAAGTTGGAAATGG
Source organism: Clostridia bacterium (assembly GCA_017437145.1). Taxonomy (GTDB): domain Bacteria; phylum Bacillota; class Clostridia; order TANB77; family CAG-508; genus CAG-452. Next base: position 62,333 of record JAFSBT010000005.1, read on the forward strand.
AATTTTAGATGAAGATATTCTAGATAATAATGGATTAAATTTAGCAGATGTTATTACAGAACAAAAATATTCAGAGCTATTTAAAGATTATCTACACCCATTTACAGGAATTAACATGGTAGATTTTTATAGAGAACTTGTAAAAGAAGAGAATTGCGAAGTTGATTTTGTATTTAGTAATGATATAAAAACAATTTTACAATACAGCAAAGATGTTTTAGTATGTAATATTCATACAAGAGCAAAAACAAAGAAAATTCTTAAAGCTGTTGGAGGACAAACTATATTAGGATTAGATGATATATTAAATGAATCTGTTAATGGAAGCGGATTTAATCCTATGTATGGACTTTTAGGTTCTAATAAAGCAACAGAGGAAAAAGTTAAATTGTTCCCAAAAGAAGGAGAAAAATTAGTTAATGCAATTCATACTTCATTAAAAGAAAAAACAGGAAAAAATATTGAAGTAATGGTTTATGGTGATGGAGGATTTAAAGATCCAGTAGGAGGAATTTGGGAATTAGCAGACCCAGTTGTATCACCAGCATATACAAAAGGATTAGAAGGAACACCTAATGAATTAAAATTAAAATATTTATCAGATAATAAATTTGACAGTTTACATGGAGATGAGCTTAAACAAGCCATTGTAAGTGAAATTAAAGGAAAAGATAAAGATTTAAAAGGAACAATGCAAACACAAGGAACTACACCAAGAAGATTAACAGATTTAATTGGATCTTTATGTGATTTAACATCTGGAAGTGGAGATAAAGGAACTCCAGTTGTATTTATACAAGGATATTTCGATAACTTAGCAAGTGAATAAATTTAATAAAAACACATTCACCTTTTTAATGTAAAGTACATAATATAGTACATAAAACATTAAAGAGGTGATTTTTTTGGCGGGATATATAATTGAAGGTGGAAAAAAGTTAAGTGGAAGTTTAACTGTATCGGGATCTAAAAATGCATCATTGCCAATTATTGCAGGAACAATTTTAATAAATGGAGTAACTACTTTATATAATGTTCCAGATATTAATGATATAAAAATAACATTAAAAATTTTAACTTTCCTAGGTTGTAAAGTACATAAAAAGAATGGCAAGGTAATTATTGATACACGTAAGATGCACAATCATGAAATTCCACATGACCTAATGAGGCAAATGAGATCTTCAGTAGTATTAGCAGGAGCAATAATAGGTAGATTTAAGAATGCGGCTTTTTCATATCCAGGAGGATGTGATATTGGTGCTAGACCAATTGATTTACATTTAAAGGGATTTCAAAAATTAGGCATAAAAATTGAAGAAAACAGTGGAAATATTAGATGTCGATGTGATAGAATAATAAATGGGAAAATCAACTTAGATTTTCCTTCAGTAGGTGCAACAGAAAATTTAATTTTTGCATCAGTTTTATCTGATGGAGAAACTATCATTTCTAATGCGGCAATGGAACCAGAAATAGTAGATTTACAAAAGTTTTTAAATAAAGCAGGAGCAAAAATTTCTGGTGCAGGAACAAGTGAAATAAGAATTATAGGAGTAAAAAAATTAAACGAAATAAAATATACTATAATGCCAGACAGAATTGAAGCAGGCACATTATTATGTGGTGCTGCTATAACAGGTGGATTTTTAGAATTAAAAAATGTAATACCAGAACACATAAGTCCGGTATTACATAAATTAGAAGAATGTGGTTGTAAAATACAAACAAGCAACCGAGTAATAACGTTAGAAGCACCTAAAAGATTACAAGCGGTTGATATAAAAACTACACCATATCCAGGCTTTCCAACAGATATGCAATCAGTTTTTTTATCAATACTAACAGTTGCTAAAGGAACTTCTGTAGTTATTGAAAATATATTCGAGAATAGATTTAAATATACCAATGAATTAAAAAGAATGGGTGCAAAAATTACTATAGAGGGTAAAACCGCAGTTATAAAAGGTGCAAAAAAATTATGCGGAGCTCAAGTTAAATCAACAGATTTAAGAGGTGGGGCAGCTCTTGTTATTGCAGCATTAAGTGCAAAAGGTATAACAAAAATTGATGATATAGAGCATATATTGAGAGGCTATGAAAAAATAGATGTAAAACTTAATAGTATAGGGGCAGATATAAAATTATATAAATAAAATATATTTTGTAAGGAGATACGAATGCCAAAAAAAGCCAAGGGTGAAAAAATAGAACTTTTATATGATAATAAAAAAAATAATAAAGTAAAAAATAAAAAGAAATCAACAAAAAAAACAAACAAGAAAATACCCAACAAAAAAAATAATATAATAAATTTAGATAATGAAATTGTAATTGGAATTACACCGAAACAGGAAAATAGAAATAAAAATAATAAGAAAAAAAATATTCACCCAAGGAATAGTGAAAAAAATAATAAGGTACAAAAGAAAAAAAATAATGTTAAAAAAGTAAAAAAGAAATCAACATTCAAGAAAAGAATTATAAAATGGACAACCATATCTTTATTATTAATAACAGCACTTGTTTTATTTATGCTATCAGATGTTTTTAACATTAAACAAATTTCAGTAGAAAATAATAGTAAAGTTTCATCAGAAGAAATTATAAAATTATCAGGATTAATAATAGATGAGAATATGTTTAAAACACTAAATAAAAAAATAAAAGAAGGCATAAAAACAAATGCATATATAGAGAATGTAAAAATAAACAAAAATTTAAATGGAACAGTAATTTTATATGTTGAAGAGCGTGAGACTAGTTATATGTTACAATATGAAAATTATTATGCATACATAAATAGCCAAGGATACATTTTAGAAGTTTCTGATATAAAATTAGATGTGCCTATGATTGCAGGATATAAAACTCCACTAGAAAATATACAACCAGGTAATAGAATGAATAGTGAAGATTTAGAAACACTTGGCACAATTATAAAAATAATGCAAGAAGCTAATTCAAAAAAAATTAGAGATAAAATAACTTATATAGATGTAACAAATGAAAATGATTATATAATCAAGATGGATAGTGAAGGAAAGACTATACATTTAGGAAATGAAAAAAATTTATATGAAAAATTTTTATGGATAGTAGAGCTATTAGTGCAAAAAGAAAATGTAAAAGGTGAGATGTTTCTACAGGATTTAGGAAAAATATATTTTAGAGATGAAGTATAAATAAAAATTTTTATTAAAAAACAAGGAGGATATTTAATTGAAAAAATATAATGCAGCTATAATTTTAGGTGTTACATGTTTAATTTTAGTTCTAGCTATATGTATACAAATAAGAACGATTGAAGAAGCAAGCAATGTGGTAGGTTCTTCATTAAATGATAATAGCGAAATGAAAGACAAGGTTCTAGAAGCTCAAGAAGACTATAAACAAATTTATTCTCAACTTGAAAAATCTAACAAAAAACTAGAAAAAATTAGACAATTAGCTACGTCAAATAGTCAGGAAGATGAATTGTTAAAATTAGAATTAGAAGATAATGATAAAGTACAAGGTTTAACAGATGTAAAGGGAAAAGGAGTAATAATAAATTTAGATGATAATAGAGAAGTTGATGAGACAGAAGTACTAAATATAAGTTCATATTTGGTTCATGAAGAAGATTTGTTACAAATTATAAATGAACTTTTTAATGCAGGTGCAGATGCAATATCAATTAATAATCAAAGAGTTGTAAGTACTACAGCAATTTTGTGCGATGGTAATATAATAAGAGTAAATGGAGAAATTATAAGTGTTCCAATAACTATAAAGGCTATAGGATATCCAGAAAGTCTATACTATGCATTAATGAGACCACAAGGATATTTAGATGTAATGCAAAAAGATGGAGTAATAGTTAAAGTTGAAAAATCTGATGATATTACTATTTCAAAATATGAAGGTGTATATAACTATGACTATATTATAGGAGGTGACAAGTAATTGGAAAAAAGGAACAAAATAATTTTTTCTATAATATTAGGAGTAGTATGTTTTATTTTAACAATGGTTATTTTTCTGCAATTCAAAACAATTAGCCAAACAGATATTATTTCAATAGAATCTATGAGAGAAGAGGAATTGAAACAAGAACTTTCTACATATAAAACAAAATATGATGAAGTTGTAACAAAATTGGAAGAAAACAATAAAAAAATATTAGAATATGAAAAAAGCTTGTCATCAGAAGAAGAGGCTACAAATTTAATAAATAAAGAGTTGGAAGAATCTAACGATTTAATTGGAAAAAATTCTGTTCAAGGAGAAGGGATAATTATAACGTTAACGGATACAAAAGATAGCAAAATAACAGCAAATGATTTGTTAACATTAATGAATGAATTAAAACAAGCAGGTGCAGAAGCAATTTCAATAAATGACCAAAGAATAGTTTATAATACTTACATAGTAGATATAAATTATACATATATAAGCGTAAACGGTAAAAGAATAGTGTCTCCATATGTTGTAAAAGCTATAGGAAATACAACATACCTGGAAAGTGCTTTATCACAAAAACAATATGGTTATATAGATAAAATGTTAGCCGCTAAAAAGAGTGTTGTTCTAGAAAGACAAAGTTTAATAGATATAGCAAATTACACAGGTGATTTAAGTTTTGAATATGTTAAGGAGGAAAAATAATGGTAATTTTAGCAATAATAATAGGATGTATAGTTGGAGCACTAGTAGGAATTAACCTACCAACAATTTCATATACATATTCAGGATATTTAGCAATAGGAATTATAGCTGCAATAGATTCGGTTTTTGGTGGGATTACAGCTTCAATTAATGGAAAATTTGATTTAAGAGTTTTTGTTTCAGGATTTTTTGGAAATGCAATTTTAGCAATGTTATTAACATTACTAGGAGAAAAATTAAATGTGGACATATATTTAGCTGCAATTGTTGTTTTTGTATGGAGAATGTTTACAAACTTAGCAATTATTCGTAGACATTATATTGATAAATTAATAAATAAAATGGAGAACAAGAAGAATGAGAATAAGAAAGAAAGCGTGGGTTGAACCAGAATTAAATGCATGTAACTTTTTTATAAAACAACCAAGTGAAAACATAGGAAAATGGCAGGATGCTTTTAAGAGAAAACAACCTATACATTTAGAACTAGGATGTGGTAAAGGAAGTTTTATTGCAAAACTTGCGTCACAAAATCAGAACATAAATTATATGGCAATTGATTTAATCAGTCAGATGTTAGGACTAGCAAAAAGAAATATAGAAGAAGAATATAAAGCGATAGATAGAGAAGTAGATAATGTTTTGATAATGTCGCATGAAATAGAAATTATACAAAATATGATGAACGAAAATGATATCGTAGACAGAATTTATATAAATTTTTGCAATCCATGGCCAAAACCAAGACACAATAAAAAAAGATTAACACATACAAGACAACTTGAAAATTACAAAAAGTTCTTAAAAGATAATGGGGAAATTTACTTCAAAACAGATGATGACAATTTATTTAGAGCAAGTATAAAATATTTCGAAGAAGCAGGATTCAAAATTAAAAAAATAACTTATGATTTACATAGCGAGATGATTTGGGATAACAACATAGAAACAGAACATGAGAAAATGTTTACAAAACAGGGGATAAAAATTAAAGCATTAATTGCTAAAAAATAGTTCTAATGTTTACTAGATATACAAAATGTGTAGAGTAAATGTAGGGGCGACCATTGGTCGTCTGTGTTTCAATGAATTATCTTATTTTTAATATATAAATTGCGCTAAAATATTAATTTTTGAAAATGACTATGCATTTGTCAAAAATTAATTATTTTAGCTTTTTAAATTTTGCTGAAAATTCTTTGAATTTCCAGCAAATCGAAATAATGTGTAAATTATTTGAAGTTTGTTCTCGATATTTATTGTCTTAATGTTCTTTTAGATATTTTAGGGAAGATATGAATTAGATTTGTGATTTTTGCCAAAAAGGTATTTACAAAAAGTAAAAATATGGTATAATAAAAATAGAAATGAGAAACCACAAACGTGGTTTGCCATTGTGTTAGTTAAAAAACGCATCTCAAAAGGCAATTACAGATGCGTTTTTTTGTTGTCTATTTTTGCTTACTTAATATCATGCAAATTGCAATAATTAAGGTAAGCAATATGATAGTTAATCCAATTAATGAATAAAATAATATGTATATAATACTAATTAGAGCACTTTCTATCATAAGCCTCACCTCCTTTAGGAGGCAAACCACATCTGTTTATTCTCACTTCTGAAAGCATTATACCAATAACTGGAAATAAAAGTCAATATAAAATTGGCAAAAAAACAAATTCTGAATTTGCAGGAATTTTTATGGTTTGATGAAAATTCAAGAATTTTCATCAAAATTTTAAAAGCCAAAACAATTAATTTTTTGATAAATGAGAATTCATTTTCAAAAAATAATGTTTTGGCTTAATATATATAATGAAAATGAAGATTATTTATAGAAAATGGTGGATACAAAGCTCAAATAGAAGATTTTTAATCAGATGAAAAATACGACACATTGAAAAATTATGTAAAGTATGATACAATAATATAGACATTAACCTACAATGTAGGATTTTAAGGAGTGCAAAAAAATGGAAAATGCCAAGGCTGATGTGCATTCAAAAGCATGGTATGACGGATGCGATGCATCATTCGATGGAATTCTTCAACCTAATCTTACGGGAATGACGGAAGAAGAAATCCAAGATTTTAATGCAGGATATTTATATATGACGTTGCATGCCATAATGTATTATTGTCCTGATTAAGTGAAAAGCGGAAAGAGTTCTTCTTTCCGCTTTTTGCTATTATTTCACAACAATATTATAAATTTTATTCTTTACATATATTTCTTTTACAATATTTTTTCCTTCTAATAAATTTTCAACAGCTGAATATACTTTTTCTTTTACACTTGATTCTTCCTCATCTAGTGCAATTTTCACAGTTGCTTTAACTTTACCATTTATTTGAACAGGAATTTCTTTTTCTGAATCAATTGTTTTAGATTCATCATATGTTGGCCAAGCTGTTTCACATAGAGGTTTAAATCCTGACATTTCATTTAATTCTTCAGTAATATGAGGAGCAATCGGATTCAATAATGTTAGTAATAAATGATATTCATCTTTTGTAATAGATTTTTTATCATCCATACTATTAGCTAAAATCATTAAGCTTGAAACTGCTGTGTTATAAGCCATTGTTGTTAAATCGTTTTGTACTTTTTTAATTGTTTTATGAATAATTGATTCTAGTTCTTTTGAGTAACCTTCACCAGCACCTATTTTATCTTTTAAACGAATTACTTTATCAATAAAACGTCTACATCCTCTTAAAGAATCTGTGCTCCATGGAGCATCTTGAGTGTAATCTCCCATAAACATTTCATAAAGTCTTAATGTGTCTGCTCCATATTCATTTACAATGTCATCTGGATTTATAACATTTCCTTTAGATTTACTCATTTTTTCATTGTTATTTCCTAAAACCATACCATGGCTAACTCTAGTCCATATCATTTCTTTATTTGGTACTAAACCAATATTGTATAAGAATTGAACCCAAAATCTAGCATATAATAAATGTCTTGCAGTATGCTCCATTCCACCATTATACCAATCTACTTTTTTCCAGTATTTCATTGCATCCATAGAAGCAAATTCTTTATCATTATGAGGATCCATAAATCTTAAGAAATACCAGCTAGAACCAGCCCAGTTAGGCATAGTATCTGTTTCTCTTTTGGCAGCACCACCACAACATGGGCAAGTTGTATTTACCCAGTCAGTAATGTTAGCAAGAGGACTTTCGCCGTCTTCAGTAGGTTCGTATTCAGCAACATCAGGTAATAATAAAGGTAAATCTTCTTCCTTCATTGGTTGCCATCCACATTTTTCACAATAAATCATAGGAATTGGTTCTCCCCAGAATCTTTGACGAGAAAATACCCAATCTCTCATTTTATAATTATTTACTTTTCTTGCAATTCCTTCATTAACAAGTTTTTCAGTAATTGCTTCTTTAGCTTCTTCAACAGTAAGACCTGTAAACTCTTCAGAATTTATAAGTTTGCAATCTTTATTTAAATAATCTTGTTTTTCAAATGCTTGTTTATCAGTATCTCTTCCATCAATAACTTGAATCATTTCTAATTTATGTTCTTCAGCATATTCAAAGTCTCTTTGGTCATGTGAAGGAACAGCCATAACAGCACCAGTACCATAATCACCTAATACAAAATCACCAAGGAAAATAGGAACTTCTTTTCCATTAACAGGATTAATTGCCATAATTCCTTCAACTCTACAACCTGTTTTACCTTTGTTTAATTCTGTTCTATCCATACTAGATTTTTTAGCTGTTTCTTGGATATATTTATTAACTTCTTCTTTGTTTGTTACTCTAGGCATTAATTCTTTAATTAATTTACCATCTGGAGCAATAACAAAAAATGTAATACCATAAATTGTTTCAATACAAGTAGTGAAAACAGAGAATTTTCCACCACCAACTATTTCAACATCTAATTCAACACCAGTAGATTTACCAATCCAGTTAATTTGTCCTAATTTTACTCTGTCTGCAAAGTTAGTATCATCAAGACCTTTTAATAAATCTTCTGAATAATCACTCATTCTAAGCATCCATTGAGATTTTTCTTTTTGAACAACTGTGTCCCCACATCTTTCACATACTCCACCTGCAGCATCCTCGTTAGATAAAACTGATTTACAAGTTGGGCACCAGTTAACTGGAACAGTATCTTTATAAGCCATTCCATGTTTGTAAAATTGTAGGAATTGCCATTGTGTCCATTTGTAGTATTCAGGGTCTGTTGTAGAAAATTCACGAGACCAATCAAAAGAGAAACCTAAATCTTTCATTTGTCCTTTAAAGTTTCTAATACTTTCTTGTACAGCAGCTTTTGGGTGAATATGATTTTTTATTGCATATTGTTCAGCAGGAGCACCAAAAGCATCCCAACCCATTGGATATAGTATGTTATATCCTTGCATTCTTTTCATTCTAGCAAGCGCATCTTGTGCAGTATAACTTCTTACATGTCCAACATGTAGACCAGCTGCTGAAGGATAAGGAAACTCGACTAATATATAATATGATTCCTTTTCATTTCCAGTTTCTGCCTTAAAAGATTGCTTTTCATCCCAATAATTTTGCCACTTTTTTTCGATTTGTTTGTGATTATATTCCATAAAAAAACCTCTCTTTTTAATATTTCCACACATTATATAATATTTTTTTTATAAAATAAAGTAGAAACTGTTAATTTTTATAATTATTTGATATAATTACGGAAAATAGGAAAATATTAAATTGCAATTTGAGGTGTGATGTGTGAAGTGGGAAGTGCGAATTTTAGGTAAGGCCTACGAAGCATAGCCCTAAAATCACACCTCACACCTCTCACTTCACACCTATAAACTACAATTTAACAAAGGAGTATAAATTTTATGAAAGCATTAATTACAGGTGCTTCTTCTGGTATAGGAAGAGAAATGGCTAAATATTTAAGTTCAAAAGGAATAGATTTAGTCCTAGTTGCAAGAGATGAAGCAAAACTAGAAGATACAAAAAAAGAAATTAAAACAAATGTAGAAATAATTACTATGGATTTAAGTAAAAAAGAAAATTGTTTAAGCTTATATGAACAAGTCAAGGACATAGATATATTAATAAATAATGCAGGCTTTGGAGTATTTGGAGAATTTACGGAAACAGATTTAGAAACAGAGATAAATATGATTGATACAAATATAACAGCACTACATATATTGACAAAACTATATCTACAAGACATGAAAAAGAAAAATTCAGGATATATTTTAAATGTTGCATCTATAGCAGCATTTATTCCAGGACCACTCATGGCGGCATACTATTCAACAAAATCGTATGTATTAAATTTGACTAAAGGAATATATGAAGAATTAAGACATGAAAAATCAGAAGTAAAAATATCATGTTTGTGTCCAGGGCCAACAAGGACTAATTTTTTACCAACTGCTGGAGTGAAATTTAATACAAAACTTGCAACAGCGGAATATGTTGCTAAATATGCAATAGATAAAATGTTTAAAGGTAAATTAGTTGTTATACCAACATTAAAAATAAAGACAGTGATGTTTTTAAGTAAAATAATTCCGCATAAAATAATTGCAAGATTTACTTATATAATTCAGGAGGGAAGAAGATGAAAATAGGATTAGCTTTATCTGGAGGTGGCGTAAGAGGGGCTGCGCATATTGGTGCAATAAAGGCTCTACAAGAAAATGGAATAGAAATAAAAAGTATTGCGGGCACATCTGCAGGTTCGATAGTTGCGGCACTGTATGCTTTAGGTTATACAACAAATGAAATGATAAGTTTTTTTAGATATTTTGCAAAAAGTGTAATGGGAATAAGTCCTAAATTTTTGTTTAATAGTATGAGGGAAGAAAAAAGTATAAAATTAAGAGGATTAGCTTCGAGCTTGAATTTAGAGCAGGCTGTACAAGATGCTGCAAATGTAAAAGGAATAAAGAAGATAAAGGATTTAAAAATACCAATTATAATACCTGCAACGGATTTAATATCAGATAGAGAAATAGTTTTCACTAATCAAAAACTAAAAGGTGATTATTATATACAAAATATTGAAATTGGCAAAGCCGTAAGAGCAAGCGCAACATTTCCTGGTATGTATGCTCCATTTGAATATAAAGAGTATCAATTTGTTGATGGTGGCATTTTTGATAATTTGCCTGTTGCAGAGTTGAAGAAAATTGATGATGTAGATAAAGTTCTTGCAATTAAATTTGATTTGAAAAGTCCAAGAAAACAAAATACAATGTATAATATTACGATGCAATCAATAGACTTAATGCAAGAAAGATTAATGCAAGATTCAGTGAAATTAGCAGATAGTTTATTAACAATAAATCTTAGGGATGTAAAGGTTTTCAATGTTGATAAAATAGATTTTTGTTATGAACAAGGATATAAACAAACATTGGAAAGAATAGATGAAATTAAGGAACAATTAATGTAGGGGTGGAATGCGCTTCGCTTAGTTAATAGTGAATAATCAAAATTTGCTTTGCAAATTTTGATGTAGGGGCGAACTCATTGGCGACCTATGCTACAATGGTATAACTAATACAATTAAATTTATAAACAAAGCTAAAATGTTAATTTTTGAAAATGAATTCTCATTTGTCAAAAATTAATTATTTTAGCTTTTAAATTTTCATGAAAATCATAGAAATTTTCATGAAACCGATGAGGTTAGTAGGCTATTTTTATTTTATATCCGAAACAATAATCTTTTGCTTTTTTTATAATTAATTATTTGTATTTTATAAAATGAGAATTTTCGTGAAAAAATAGTGAAAAAAGCCCAAAAAACTGTAAAAAAATAGCAAAAACACTTGAAAAAGTTTACATAACCGTATATAATAAAGTAAGTGCAATTGTATGCGATAAAAATGTCATTAAAATGTCATATTTTTATAGCGATATGTTAGAAAATTACTTCCGTAAGAAGACTTTTTTTTACATATTATTTTACTAAAATGCAAATGTTGACAATAAAACGTAAAAATGTGAAAATATTGATGTATTAATATATATAATTGTATGTAATTTAAATATGTTAAACATATAGTGTTCAGGGAGGAGCAATAATGCTTAGTAAATTTTTGAATTCAAAAAATGGAAAAACAATGAATAGAGCTTTAGCATTTATGCTAGTTTTTACATTGACTTTTGCAAATTATATGCTTATAGGTATGTACTTTGCTGAAAGTTCTATTAGTTATGCAAAAGAAGAAAAAGAAATAAATGTTGAATTAAAACAAGAATTTAAGACTAATAAAGTTTATGAATTTGATAAAGGGTTTAAAAGAATAGTTCAATTAGAGATTGCAAGTAAAATTGAAAATGCTGAAGGAAAAGCTGAAATAGTGATACCTGAAACTGTAATTGAAAATAAAAAAGTTGAAAATATAAAATTAAATTCTTATAATACAGAATTTAATTTTGAAAACAACAAATTAAGCTTTGAAGCAAAAGAAGAAAATATTTTTACAGTTACATACATTTACAAAGAAAAAGCTGATTATAATGAAGATGAAGAAAAATATGAATTTGAAGAAGAACCAAAACTAAAATCAGAAGAAATTTCAGTAAGAGTAGAACTAGAAGACAATAAAAATATAGAGAATAAAGCTGAAGAAATAGAATATGTAGCAGGTATTCAATTTGGAGATATAGTTAATGTTAATGAAACAATTACAGATATCTACAAAGGTAATATGTACTTAAAAGAAAATACAGAATATTCTAAAAAAGTGACTATTGATATTAAAGATATAGAGAAAGAATTACTAAAAGAAAATTTTGTTATTGTAAACAAGGATAAAGTTTTACAAGAGTATGTTGTTAATGAAGAAACAGAAGAAATGATTTCAGAAGAAATTGAAAATTCAGTATATTATAAATCAACAACTTTTAGTAAAAAAGAATTATTAAATATATTTGGAAAAAATAATGAATCAGCTATTTTTGTTACTGCTAAAACAAATGAAGTTGATAAAGAAACAGTAATTACATTTGCTGAATATGATGAGGAAGATGACAAATATAAAAACTATGAAGTAATTGATATAACAAAAATGAATGAAGAAGATGATAAGATTGTTATTGAACATTCAGAAGATGTTATTGATGTTGTTGTTAAAACAACTATTCCAGAAAAAGAGGGAATATTTAATATTGAATATAATAAAACAATTAAATTAGACGAAATTGTTGATATAGAAAAAATAAACAAGTTAGAATCAACAATTAATTTTTCATGTAAAGAAGATAGTTTTAAAGTTGATGTGAAAAATCATAATGAAATAAAAGAACCTGAAACAAAAGCTAATTTAAGCATGGAATATGTAAATGCTAATCAAACAGTATTATCTAGCTTAATAAATAATGAAGTGAATTTCACAGTTAATTTATTAGCAAATGGACCTGAACATAAATTATATAAAAATCCAATAATAAAAATTTCTTTACCATCAGTTGTAAAAGTAAAATCTATAAGTGATGTTGCATTAGCATTAGATGATGGATTAAAAATAGTAAATAGTGGAGTAATAAATAATACAATTATAATTGAGATTGAAGGAGAACAAGAAAATTATAATTATGACGAAATCCAACAAAGTATTTCATTAAGAGCATTATTAGAAGTAGATAGAACAACTCCTTCAGGAGAGTTTGAGGTTACAGCAACATGTAAAAATGGTGAAGATGATGAAACTAACATAGAAGCAATTAAAGTAAATGTATATTCACCAGCAGAATTAATTTCTGTAACAAACTTAACAGTAGATGGTCAAGTAACAACATCAATTGAAGAAAATAATACAATAAAAATAAACACATTTACAGCTGGAACAGTAGCAAATGTTGATGTTTCATTAATAAATAATCATGGTTATAGTATAAAAGGATTAAAATTAGAAGGAATTTTATCAGACGAAGAAAGCACATTTAATAGTAATTTATTAGAAGCTATTAAGGTTTCTGGATTAGAATGTGAAGTAGAATATTTTAATGGTGAAGAAAAAGTTGAAGATATATCTTTAGCTAGAACATATACTATTTCAATTAATGAAATGAAACAAGGAGAACAATTAAATTTATCATACACATTAAGTATTCCAGAAAATTTACCATATAATGAAGTTTTAAATACATCTTTAAATATGAATTATGAATATGATGGAAATGCAACTAATAAAGAATTAAATATGCAAATTACAACAGGAAAAGGACCATCAGCAAAAGTAGAAATAGTTCCAGATGTTGAAAATAAAACATTAAATGGAGGACAAGTTGTAACATATAATATAAAAATAACAAATGATGGAGATGAAAATATTCCAGAAGCAGTATTTGTATATGAAGCTATAGAAAATGGTAGACTTGTAGAATATGATTATTCTCTAGAAGAGGATTTTGCTTATATTTATAATGACACAAACAAAAAAGAATGGTCAATAAAAGATTTGGCTGTTGGAGAAGAAGTTGAAACAGAAGTTTTTGTTAAAGTAGAAAATGTAGAAGAAAAAACAGATTTAAAAGGAAAAGCAACTCTAACAACAGGAGAAAAGATTGTAGCAATAGAAGAAACAAATAATAAAATTGTGCCTTCAAATTTTGAGATATACATGAGAAATATAACTAATTCAGAATCAAAATTAACAGTAGGAGAACAAAATAAATACAGAATTGCTGTTAAAAATGTAAGTGGAAAAGTACAAAAAAATGTCGAAGTTAAAGCGCTTGTACCAGAAAACACTAAATTTGTAGAAGCAATTATTTGTTCAGATGAAGATATAAAAAATGTAAATGACTATAACAAAGATGAAAAAATGGTTTCATATAAAATTGATAAAATAAAAAAAGATGAAACAATAATATTAGTATTAACAGTGGAAGTAGAACAAATTCCTGAAGAATTTGATAATGAATTAGAAATAAAAAGTTATGCTATAGTAGATAATTGCAAGTCTAATATAGTTGTAGATAAGGCTTATACTTCAGAATTTGAAATTCATTTAGATTCGGAAAATCAAGTAACATTAGAAGAATATGATAGCATTAAGTACTCTATTGAAGTTAAAAATACAGGAAAAAAAGCGGATTTTGCAAAAATCGAAGATATTGTACCAGATACAATTTCTGTAAATAAAATTACATATTATACATCAGAAGACAATAAAGAAACTACATATATAAATGGTTCGGAATTAAAATTAAATTCGTTAGTTGGTGAACAAGAAACATTAAAAATAGAAATAGAAGGTGTAGTAAAAGAATTACCAAATAATGAAGAAACAAAAACAATTAACAATATGGCTAAGTTAGATTTAGGTAATGGTTCATATTTAGAATCAGAGGTTGTTACAAACATAATAAAAAATGATGGTAAGGAAAAATTAGTAGCAGAAAATAATGATAGCGACAAAACTAAAACTGAATATTCAAAAGATAATAATGATATTACAAAAAAAGAAGAAACATATAGCATTTTAGGTATGGCTTGGTTAGATGAAAATGAAGACGGAAAAAGAGAAAGTACAGAAAAATCATTAGAAGGAATCGAAGTTATTCTTGTAGAGGCAACTACTGGTAAAGTTATAGAAAATGGTGATGGAAAGAAATTAACAACAAAAACTTCAAAAGATGGTGCATATACTTTTGAAGGAATAAAAGATGGAAACTATAAAGTACTATTTAAATATGATACTTCAAAATATCACACAACAGAATTCAACAAGCAAGGAATAAATGTTTCAGTTAATTCAGATGCAACAACACAAACAGTAACAATGAATGGAGAAAATATAACAGTTGGGTTGACAGATACTATTAAAATAAACAAATCAAGTGTAGTAAATATAGATTTAGGATTAGTTGAAAATGATTCATTTGATTTAAGTTTAGAGAAACAAATAAAAAAAGTAACAGTAAAAAATAATGGTGGAACAACAGAATATGATTTTACTAATACTAATTTTGCAAAAGTAGAAATACCAGGTAAATATTATAAAGGAAGTACATTATTAATAGAATATGCAATAACAATAACTAATGAAGGAGATGTTCCAGCATATATAACAGATATTTTAGATTATATGCCTAAGGATTTAACATTTAATTCAGAAATGAATACTAATTGGTATGCAGATTCTAAAGGTGTATTACATGATATAGCATTATCAATGGAAGAATTAAAACCAGGAAAAGAAGTAACAGAAACAGTTGTTTTAACAAAAACAATAAATTCAGATGAAACATTAACAATTGAAAACTTGGCAGAAATTGGTTCTGCAAATAATACAGAAGGACTAGAAGAAAAAGATTCCACACCAGCAAACAAAAAGGATAAAGAAGACGATTTAGGAAAAGCGGAATTAATTGTTTCAATAAAAACTGGTGGAACATGGATGTATATAGGAATTGTTTTAATAAATTTAGTAATAATTTCAGCAGGAATTTTATTAATAAATAAAAAAGTATTAAAAGGTAATATATAGGAGGGAGAATTAAGAAATGATAAAAACAAATTTAAAAAATAAAATTATAATAATTACATTATTAATTCTCTTATTTATAGGGGTATTATCAAATATTACAAAAGAAGTATTTGCAGCAAATAAATTCTTACCACAAGGATATACTGATGATGATGGTGATGGGAATTATGAAATAGAACATGAAGCTGATATAGATGATTTAGATATAGGAGATACAGTAAAAGTAAGAAAAGGTGTTTTAACATTAAATAAAAATGTATTTTGTGTTCAACACGGACAAGCATTACCAGGAGACTTAGCAACATATAAAGTAAAAGAACAATATACAATAACAGCTGAAGGAATAAACAAAAAAAATTCATCAGGTTCAACATTTATAAGTGTAGCAGAAAATAGTGATTTAGTAAATTTTGCACAAGGAATAGCATATATTTTACAATTAGATAATGAATGGGATGGAGATGTAAATAGTCAAGCTCCTTCAGATGCAAGCCCAGCTCAGAGAATTTTATGGAAATATTTAGATAAAGCAACAAAAGAATATTGTAATGCAGTTGGTATGGATCCATCTAAGCCTGGTTCAACTACAGTTACTTTAAAAGCAGGGGAACAAAAATTATTTAATACTGCAATGAAACTTTGGAAAGGTGATTCATACACAGAAACAAATTTTGACTCAAATGCATTAAAACGTGCATATAAAGCGGAATATTACACATTTGCAAATACTTCTGACGACACACAAAAACTTATTTTATTAAAAAGTACATCAGATGTTGTTAAAGATAACAAAAAAATCCAAATAACAATTAATAAAACAGATGCATATGATAGCACAACAAAATTAAATGCAAGTTTCGATGTAATATTTAAACAAGGAGATAATACAGAAAAAAAATCATTGAATACACCAGGAGGAAGTGGTTCGACTACAGTAGAAATGAAGGGCGAAGAAGATGTTGTAACTGTTACTATTAAAGAAACAAAAACAGAAGGAGGATACTTACTTTTAACTGGAACAGAGGGTATAACTTTAACATTTAAATATAAAGACCATCAATGGAAATTAGAAACTTGGAATGTTCCAAGTGCTGATAGTTCTCTTGTAACTATTAGTGGTAAAGAAACTAACACAGTGACTTTGAATGTAAAAAATGAAATAAATAGAGAATTTTCTTTGCATTTAGATAAAGAAAGTTCTATTGGTGAACCAGGTACTAACCATGGGGACTTAATAGATGGAACAGAATTTCAATTTAATTTCTATTTTATAAAAGAATTTAGAATATTAGGTAAATATTTACCATCTTTTAACAATATACCAGTGGTGAGAGATACAGAATATATAGTAGAAGTTGACGGATTAAAATGGATAGTTAAAAATTCAGATGGAGAGAAAATAGGAGAAACAGATAATCATAAATTAATTGTAGATGGTGGATGCATAAAAGTGAATAAATTTACTCCAAGTCCTAATTTTTGGGGTGAAGAAAGAAAATCAGTATATATTTCTATAAAAGAAACAGAGGCTTCAGAAGGGTATGACATAATAAATAGAACAATTTTTATGGCAGTAAATTTGAAGGATAAAGATAATATAAAAATAACAGAATATGTTTATGCTAATGATGTTAAGAAAGAGCTTAAAGATTTATACGAAATGTTTAAGGATAGTGGAAAAATAGAGGTACAAGGAATAACAAGATTAGAAAAGGCTACTAGTGAAACAAAGCAAGAAATAAATGAAGTAAGTGTTAAAAGCGGAAATACACTATATTTAAAACTTACAAACAAAAAATTAGTTACTATTAAAGGAAAAGTATGGCAAGATAGTCAAACAGGATTAAAAAGTTCTACAGAACCTAATGGAAAAATAGATACTAATGAAAATGCTATGTCAGGAATAAATGTATATTTATGTAGAAAAAAAGGTTCATGGTTAGGAGACAATTGGGAAGAATTAATTTCAGATGTAATAGTTGCTGAAACAAAAACAGATAGTAATGGTAATTATGAATTTAAAAATATGGAGCATTTAACTAATTTATATGTAGCATTTGAATATGATGGTATAAATTATATAGAAACAGTTGGAGCAGGATTTGGAACAAGAGGAAATGATTCAGATGCAGAAGAAAAGGCAGTAAATTTAAAACATGATGGATTATGGTATTATAAATATGATAATACAGAGAAAAAATTCATAAAAACAACATTTGATGGTACAGAATTAGAAGTAAAATCTACTCCTAGAAGTATCTTCAATAGTAAATTTGTAATTATAGATAATCAAGGAGCGCATCAAGTTTTAACATATGCAACAATACAAGGCATTTGGGAGGTTATTACAGGAGATGGAGATGCTGCAACCAAAATAGCTACAATAGAAAGTATTTTATCTGGGGTGCCAAGAATTACTGAAATTATTAACCAAGTAAAAAAATATTTTAATGGAGAATTAAATGGTGATGAATTAAAATCAGCAATTTTAGCAATTATGACAGATAGTAGCTATGAAAATATTATAGGATTATCTTATAAGGATATTGATGGATTTAAATCAAGATTAATAACAAAAGATTCAAATGGTATAAAAGAAGAATTTAAAATGTATGCAGTAGCTAATACTGACAAAGAACCAGTTGCAAATTTGGAAACAGGAGAATATGAACTTATACTTAATTGTGGTTTAGTAAAAAGAGAATTTGATTTAGATTTATCAACAAATCTTGAAACTGTTAAAACAACTATAAATGGTGAAACAGCAGATTACAAGTATAGTTTAGATGAAAATAATGTATTGTATTTAAGAGCAGAAGGTGACGAAAGTAGACCAAATAAAGTTGGATATAATCAAAAAATTTATGAATCAGATTATAACTACAATATAGGTGATTATTTTGATAATACAGGAGATTTTTCAGTAGATAATTCTTCTTGTGTTGACAAAGATTTAAAAGATGATGAAGCTGCTATACTAGGAACTAGTGAATTAGAAATATATGTTACATATAGAGTACAAATAACTAACCAAACAAATAAAAAAGCATATGTTTTTGGTATTAAAGATTATTATAGTACTAATTTAGAATTTGACTCAATGGAATATGATTCTTCTAAATTAATGATTAAGAAAACTGATATTAAAGAAGAGAAGACTATTAATGATGGAAAATATTATACTTTAAATTTAGATATTGATAGTGTTGGTTCAAATCATATAGAAAATTCGGAAGCAATATATTTGACATTCAAGGTGAAAAAATATGATGCAGAAGGTAATTTAACAGATGCATGGAAAAACATAGGAAATGGTTCAGGATTAAATATTAATCATATAGCAGAAATTACTTCTTATGGTAGTGATGAAGGATATATTGATATGAACTCAGCTCCAGGAAATGCTATTCAAGGTACTTCAGTAAGATTTGAAGATGATACAGATGAGGCTGGAAAACTAACAGTAAAAGTTGATGAAAATAAAGAAAGAACTTTATCAGGAATTGTATGGGATGATCAAAATAAAAATGGTAAATATGATTCTGGAGAGACTTTAATTGATGGTGTAACAGTACAACTTATTGAATTAAGAGAAGTAAATGGAATTACATTAGAATATATTTGGCAAGAAACTAAGACAGGAAATAATAAGCTAGATAGAGTAAACATTTCTGGAACAGGAATAGAGAATCCACCTGTAAATAATGGAGTTACAGCTGGTTCAGGAGAATTTAAATTTGTAGGATATATTCCTGGAAATTATATTGTAAGATATAAATATGGATTAGATGGTGGAAAATATAATGGAAATGATTATAAATCTACATATGATAGAACTGGAACAAGCGGAAATGCAGGAACAAGATACAAAGGAATTTCTCAATTAAACTTAACTGAAAATGAAAGATTTTCAGATGCATATGATAATGAGGCTAGAAGATTAGAAGAAATGTCTATATTTGCAGGATTAACAGTTGATTCAACAACATCATTAAATTTAGAAAAACATTGGATGTGTGCAGATACAAATAAATTTGAAATATGTCTTGAAGATCCAAAAAGCTATGCTATAGAAAATTCAAAACAGACTGTTAACGCTCAAGAAACTATAGATAACTGTATTATTAATAATGTGGATTTTGGATTAATGGAAAGACCTAAAACGGGAGTTTCTTTAGAAAAACATCTTACAGCATTATCTATTGATGTTGCTGGTGAAGGAAAAATACTAGATGCAAAATTCAATATTGATAAATTCTATACAGATACAACAATAAATGGTGATTGGAATCAATACGAAAAATGTATAGAAGGTATAAAAGCAAATCTTTCTACAATACATTCAAATATAGAAGAAAGAGGTTTCTGGAAATTTGAGACAGATGTTAATGAATTGATAAATGGAGCAGAATTAACAGCAGAATATACATATGTTGTAAGTAATAATTCAGACGAAGATTATTTATCAGCTCAGTTAATGAATGCATACGAACAATTAAGTAAAGGTGAGACTTGTCAATTTATTTATGAAGGTGAAACTTCAGAAGTAACTTTAATTCCTGGAGTAATAACTTTTGAAAAATTACTAAATGATCCAACTGATGGCTTAGCACAAAGAACTAAAACTTTAATTAGATTAAAGAAACATACAAATGGATACTATTTAGGTGACCACTATTATACTGGTGACGCAAATAATATTGTTGATTTGAAAGGTGGTACTTCAGAAAGTGAATTAGAAGGAGAAGGACCTTTAACAAATTGGAAGAATAAATTAGCAGGAGTAACAGTTAGAATTAATAAAATTGAGGAATTAGTTAATAAAGAATTCAATTTTGATGAAGATATAAACTATAGTAGTTATGGACCTTATAATAATTTCTCACAATACAAAAGTACTGCAAGAACAGAAGACAATAAAATAACTCCTGAACATGACTTCTATAAATTTGATGAAAATACACCAACAAGAACAAAAATTACAAATACAGATTTATCAAATTATGCATTAATACAATCAAAAGATTGCGAAGTTTCTTTAACACCAGGAGAGAGAAATTATGACAGAAAAATTGTTTTAACAAAAACTTTAAATACTAATAATATTAAGGATATGTCATTTGACAGTTATAATGCAGAAATTTTATCTTACTCAGTAGCATCAGGAAGAAAAGCTAAAGATTCAACACCAGGAAATATGAATATTGATAGATATTCGTATACTGATGACAATGCAAAAATATTAAAAGAAGAAGGTTTTGAATCCGACGAATTCTGGGGAGAGACAATTATAATTACAGCACCAACAGGAAACAATACTGCATTATGGATTATACTAGGAGTAACATGTGCATTAATAATAGCAGGAGGAGTTTTCGGAATAAAAAAATTTGTGTTAAAACACTAATAAAATAATATAAGGGCGACCAATGGTCGCCCTTAATTAATGAAAAATGAAGAGTGAAGAGTGAATAATTTCATTAAAATTAGACTTTTAAGGGCATACTATTATTGGTGATTCTATGAAAATTTCGTGGTTAAAATTAAAAAATGATAAAAATAATTTCAATGTTTTTAAAAGATTTGGTTTTGATGTTTTTGATGTAGATAAACCAGAAAATATTGATAATAAAATTAATGAATTAATAAATAATAATTATAAAACAATTGTAATTACAAGTGAATTATCTGGATTTTCTGAGGATATAATAAAAAAATATAATAAAAAAGAAGATATAAAAATTATCATAGCACCTCGTAAAAAAGAATAGAATATTTTTAACTAAGGAGGTACTATGCAAGATTTTATAACTGACTTTAAACAAATTTTTTGGAACAAACTAAACAACAATAAGTATAAAAAAATTATTTTTTTATGTGTAGGAACAGATAGAGTAATAGGAGATTGTTTTGGACCATTAGTTGGTGAAAAACTTAAAATTTTAATAGGTAAAAAGAAAGAGATTGAAATCATAGGAGATTTAGAAAAAGCTATATGTATAAATAATATTGAAAATGTTATAAAAGCAATTAAGGATGAGTTTGAGAATCCATTTATAATTGGTATTGATGCAGCTTTAGATAAAAAAGAATTAGTAGGTAAAATAGTTATTTCTGAACAAGGATTAAAGGCAGGAAGTGGGCTAAATAAAGCTAGTTTTGAAATTGGAGAAATGTCAGTAAAAGGAATAGTTTCATATAATACAGGAATGCCAAAACAAAATTTTATATTATTGCAAAATACTAGTTTAGGATTAGTTAATGAAATGGCATCCCTAACAGCTGATGGAATTTATAGAGCAATAAATGTATAAAACAGAAAAATTTGGAAAAAATTTATATATCTTTAATAATGAGTATTTAAAAAATGAATGTAGGGGCGGGCCCTGTACCCCAAGGGCATGTGTCAGCCCGATATTAGTATTTAAGGAGGATATATGAATTCCAAAGTAATGAAAAATATAGTAGTTTTAAAGGACTTGCCATCAAACATTATTGATGAGGCAATTGTTATATTAAAAGATAATAGTAAAATTAAGAGTTTAGAAGCAATAGAGAATAAAGAATTAGTTGAAAGTAAGCATAAAAC
This sequence comes from Clostridia bacterium, assembly GCA_017437145.1. Classification (GTDB taxonomy): domain Bacteria; phylum Bacillota; class Clostridia; order TANB77; family CAG-508; genus CAG-452. The sequence continues at coordinate 85,056 of JAFSBT010000005.1, forward strand.
AAGTAATAATAAAGAATATATATTGAAAGAAGCTGAGATGGTGATTTCAAATTATATATCAGATGTGAAAGAAGAGAAACAATTAAAAAGTGTAAGTATTAAAGCTTTAGAAAAACAATGTAAAAGATTGAAAAGACTATTAGTAGTTGCTGGAACGCTGGCATTTTTGGGCATAGTTGTACAATTTATATAAAAGTAAATAAAACAAGTTCTAAACACCTTTTTTTAGAATATATTTTAAAAAACATATTCTAAAGAAGAGGTGTTTTATTATGGAAAAAACTTTAAGTGTTGATGAACGAATACGAAGAGCAGAAGAAATCTATTATAGAAGAAAAACGCAAAATTCTAAAAGGGAAAGTGCGACAGTAAATGTAAATAATACAGACAAACCTAATTTAAAGCTTTTTCAAAGAATGTTTATACAAATTATAGTGTGTATACTTATTTATACATGTTTTTATTTTATAAAAAATGCTAATTATATATTTTCAGATGAGATAATATCAAAAACTAAGCAAATTTTAGAATATGATATTAACATACAAAAGCTGCAGGAACAGTTCACAGGATATATAAATGGAGTGATGAACAAAAATACTAATGAAGATATAATTGTACCACTTATAGAAGATGAGAATAATATAAAAGAAGAAAATGAGATTCAAGAAAATATATTAATAGAAAATATTGTAGAAGAAAATGTAGTAGCAAATGAAGTGACAATAGAGGAAGTCAAAGTAGAGGAAAAAGAATTAACACAAGAGGAGAAAGATGTACAAGAAATTTTATCAAATTATAGTTTAATAAATCCATTAGAAGTAGGTGTAATAACTTCTGATTTTGGGGAAAGAGAATCCACAAATAGTTCAGTAACTCCATATCATACGGGGATAGATTTAGGTGCGACAAATGGAACTTCAATTATAGCAGCAATGGAAGGAACTGTTAATACAGTGTCTTCAGTGGGAGACTACGGTAATCACATAAAAATCTTAAATGGGGATGTAATTACCCTGTATGCGCATTGTAGTGAAATTTTAGTTACTGAAGGAGAAAAAATAACACAAGGACAAGAAATAGCAAAGGTTGGTTCTACAGGCAATTCTACAGGACCGCATTTGCATTTTGAGATTAGAAAGGACGGAAGGTATGTAAATCCAAGTTCAATAATTAGTTTTTAGGAGGAAAGAAAATACACATGCAAATAAAATTAAACTTACAAATTTTTATATTTATATTAGTATTTTTTATAACAAAACAAATAGAGATATATGCAATTTTAATGTTATTTGCTTTTATACATGAATTAGGACATATTATAGTAGGGATGTTATTAGGCTTAAAACCTAAAGTTTTAAAAATTATGCCTTTTGGATTAACAGTAATTTTTGAGAATAGTAAATTAACAGAAAAAAATTATAGAAAAATAGAAAAGAAAAAAATAATAGTTGCATTAGCAGGCCCATTTATAAACTTAATTATAATGTTCATTGCATTATTATTAAAGAAAGAGTTAATTGCATATTCAAATTTATTAATTACACTATTTAATTTAATACCAATATATCCATTAGATGGAGGAAGAGTTTTAAAAAGTATAATGAGGTTAAAAAAAGAAAAAAGAGAGGCGGATAAATTAATTAATAAAACTTCAAATATTTTAGTAATAATAATGACAGCATTATCAAGTGTTTTAATAATTTATATGAAAAACTTTGTAGTAATTTTTATAGTAATATATTTATGGTACATAGTGATAATTGAAAATAAGAGGTATAAGGTTAAAAAGAGGGTTGAAGATCTTATATCAAATTTGTGATATAAGATTAGAGAAAATAGGAGGTGGGATGTGAGAGGTGAGAGGTGTGATTTTAGTGATACAATTTATAGTTTGTTATAAATTCTCACATCTCACATCTCACTTCACACATCGTATTTTATATTCCAAGAATCTCTTTTGCTCTTTCTACATCTTTAATTGTTGCAGCAGGAGTATTTTCTAATTCATATTTAAATCCTAGATTTTCCCATTTGAATTTTCCTAAACTGTGATAAGGAAGAATTTCTATTTTTTGAACAGTTTTTAATGATGATATAAATTCTTTTAGTTTAAGTAAATCTTGCTCATTATCTGTAATGCCAGGTACTAGTACTTGTCTAATCCAAATAGGAATATTATTATCACTTAAATATCTTGCAAAAGCTAATTCGTTTTCGTTAGAAAAACCAACTAACTCTTTACATTTTTCGCTATCTATATGTTTTATATCTAATAAAACTAAATCTGTAAGAGATAATAATTTTTTTATATCTGGAGTTAATGCAACCATACCAGAAGTATCTATTGCAGTGTGATAATTTTTTGCTTTTAATTTTTCGAATAATTCAATTAAAAAGGTTACTTGTAATAAAGGTTCACCACCAGAAATAGTAACACCACCATTAGAATTTTCAATATATGATTTATATTTATCAATTCTAGAGATTAATTCATCACTTGTCATATCTTCTGTTCCTTCGGAAGTTGACCAAGTGTCTCTATTTTGACAATATTTACACTTTAACATACAACCTTGCATAAAAACCACAAATCTTATACCTGGTCCATCTACAGTTCCAAATGTTTCAATTGAATGTATTTTTCCTTTTAAATTTTCCATAAATTCCACCTTTTTATTTAATGTATTTATATTATAACAGATAATTTAACAAATATAAAGACAGGTTTCTACCTGTCTTTATACTTTATAATAAAAATCATTATATAGCTTCATGTATTGTTCTGTTAATAACATCTAATTGTTGTTCTCTTGTTAATTTTGTGAATTTAACAGCATATCCTGAAACTCTTATTGTAAGTTGAGGATATTTTTCTGGATGTTCCATAGCATCTTCTAGTAATGCTCTATCAAAAACATTAACATTAATGTGATGGCTATGTTGAGCAAAGTATCCATCTAATAATGAAGTTAAGTTAGTTATTCTTGAATCTTCATCTTTACCTAAAGCTTTTGGTGTTATAGCAAATGTATAAGAAATTCCATCTTCAGCATGTGAATATGGTAATTTTGCTATACTGTTAAGAACTGCAAGAGCACCATTTGTATCTCTACCATGCATTGGGTTAGCACCAGGTCCGAATGGAGCACCAGCAGGTCTTCCATCAGGTGTATTTCCTGTTTTCTTACCATAAACTACATTTGATGTGATTGTAAGTATTGATAAAGTAGGTTTTGATTTACGATAAGTTTTTTGTTTTCTAAGTTTTCTCATGAAAGCTTTTACAACGTCAACTGCTATAGAGTCAACTCTATCGTCATCATTACCAAATTTAGGGAAGTCACCTTCGATTTCATAATCTGTAGCTAGACCAGTTTCATCTCTGATAACTTTTACTTTAGCATATTTGATTGCTGATAAAGAATCGGCAACTACTGATAATCCTGCGATACCACAAGCCATAGTTCTTAAAATGTTTTGGTCATGTAAAGCCATTTCTAAGCTTTCATAAGCATATTTATCATGCATATAGTGGATAATGTTTAGAGCATTAACGTAAACTCTAACAACCCAATCCATCATATTATCAAATTTTTCCATAACTTCATCATAGTCTAAATATTCAGAAGTAATACGTTCAAATTTTGGAGAAACTTGTTTTCCAGAGATTTCATCTCTACCACCATTTATAGCATATAATAAAGTTTTTGCTAAGTTACATCTTGCACCAAAGAATTGCATTTGTTTACCTGTTCTCATTGCAGAAACACAACATGCTATAGAATAGTCATCTCCCCAGTATTCTCTCATTAAATCATCATTTTCATATTGAATAGAAGATGTTTTAATAGATAATTTTGTACAGAATTTTTTAAATTCTTCTGGTAATTTAGTAGACCATAAAACAGTTAAGTTTGGCTCTGGAGCAGGTCCTAAATTTTGTAAAGAGTGAAGTGTTCTGAAAGAGTTTTTTGTAACTAATGTTCTTCCATCTACACCCATTCCACCAATAGCTTCTGTTACCCAAACTGGGTCTCCACTAAATAATTCATCATATTCAGGAGTTCTTAAAAATCTAACCATTCTTAATTTCATAATGAAATGATCCATTAATTCTTGAGCTTGTTCTTCTGTTAAAACTCCGTTTTTAATATCTCTTTCAATATAAATGTCAAGGAATGTTGAATTTCTACCAATACTCATAGCTGCACCATTTTGTTCTTTTGTTGCAGCAAGATATCCAAAGTATAACCATTGAATAGCTTCTTTAGCATTTTCAGCTGGTCTAGAAATATCATAACCATATTTTAATGCCATTTCTTTTAATTGTTTTAATGCTAATATTTGATCATTAACTTCTTCTCTTTCTTTTATAACATCAGAGAATATTGTAGGATATTCTAAATATTTTAAACTTCTTAATTTTCCTTCAATTAAGGCATCAACACCATAAAGTGCGATTCTTCTATAATCTCCTATAATTCTTCCTCTACCATAACCATCAGGTAAACCTGTGATTATATGAGAACTTCTAGCTGCTCTTATTTCTGGAGTGTAAGCAGCGAAAACGCCATCATTATGTGTTCTTCTAAAATTATGAAATATTTTTTCAACTTCTGGAGCAACTTCTACACCTTGTGCTTCACAAGATTTTTCAACTATTCTTATACCACCATTTGGCATAATAGCTCTTTTTAAAGGCTCATCAGTTTGTAATCCAACTATTTGCTCTAAGTCTTTATCAATATATCCAGCTTCATGGCTAGTTATTGTAGAAATAGTATTAGCATCTACTGCTAAAACTCCACCATTTTCTTTTTCTTTGTTATATAAATCTAGAACTTCATTCCACAATTTTTTTGTAGATTCAGTTGCTGGAGTTAAGAAACTATCATTTCCTTCATAAGGAGTATAATTAGTTTGAATAAAGTTTCTAACATTTATTTCATTTTCCCAGTCACCAGATTTAAAATCTTTCCATTGTTCAAATTTCATAAAATCCCAACCTTTCTTAAAAATAAACATACCTTAATATATTACCACGCTTAGGGAAAAATATCAAGCAAAAAAAATATAAAAATTTAAAAAAAATGATTTATTATGTAAGTTTTTGTGATATACTATAAAAAAATATTTAGGAGAAGAAGAATGAAACATAAAAAATATAAATTAAGATTTATAAGAAATATAGCAATTTGCGTATTTGCACTACTTATTGTAGCCAGATTATTAGATATTATGCCAGGTTTTAAAAGAGATAAAACAGAAGGAATTACTAATTTAGTAATCGGGGATGAAGATATAACAGAAAAACTTGTTAATAATATATGGATTGATGAAAATAAAGTTGTATATATTTCCTATGAAGATATTAAGAATTTATTTGATAATTCTATAATTTATGATGAAAATTACAAACAAATAATAACAACATCAAGAACAAAAGTTGCGACTTTAAAACTAGATGATAATTATATGGTGATTAATGATACAACAAAAAATATTTTAGGAAAATTAATAAGAAAAGAAGGTCTTTTATATTTACCAATTTCTGATATGGAATTAGTATATAATATAGAAGTTGATTATATTCCAGAAACAGATATTGTTACAATAGATGAAATAGATAAAAAACTAACAAGGGCAACAATTGCAAAAAATACTAGTGTAAAATCAAAAATGAGAGCATTTTCTCAAACATTAGAAGAATTAAAGACTGGAGAACAAATATCATATTACCAAGACAGTACTAATGGATGGATTAAAATAAGAACAAAAACAGGAAATGTAGGATATATAAAAAAATCAATAATTACAAATGAATATGTTGTAAGGCAAGAAATTGATAGAGAAGTAGAAGCAAAAATGATTTCAGATAATGAAGTTAGTGAATGGTTAAAAATTAAAGAAGAGAATTTTAAGGAAGATATGTTAAATAATTATGAGTCAAGGGTGCAAAGTATAAATGCCATAGTTAGCTTTATTTTATCTGAAAATCCAAAAGGAATAATAATTTATTCAAATTCAAAAAGTGAATCATTTATCAGATTTATGACAGAAATTACTCCAAGATTAAGAGAAATCGGTGTTTCAGTAGCATTAAAATCAGATGATATAAATAAAACAAAGAGCTTAAAAAATATTGTAGATTACATAGTAAAATAGGAGAAATATATGAAAAAAATAAGAGCAATTTTAATACTATTATTAATAATTATTATAGGAATAGTTTTATGGTATTTTATTTCCATATCACCCAAATCTAGTAATATTAAAGAAAATGAAGTAACAATTCCAATAGGAACAGGTACAAGCGGTATAGCAAAAATTTTAAAAGAAAACAATATTATTAAAAGTGAAACAGCTTTTAAAATATATGTAAAACTAAATAAAGTTTCAGGATTTCAAGCAGGAACCTATTATTTAAAAGAAAGCATGAGTGTAAAAGAAATTACAGAAATGTTAAAAACAGGAATAATGCATGATCCAAATCAAATAACAATAACTTTTATAGAGGGTAAAAACTTTAGATGGATAGCAAACACAATAGCAGAAAAAACTAATAACACTTATGAAGAAGTATTGGATGTTCTTGAAGATGATGAGTATATAGACTACTTAATAGACAAGTATTGGTTTCTAGAAGATGAAATCAAGAATGAAAATATATATTATTCTCTAGAAGGATATCTTTTCCCAGACACATACGCGATAAAAAACAAAGATGTAGAAGTAAAAGAAATTTTTGAAAAAATGTTAGACCAAATGGGGAATGTTTTAGAGGATTATAAAGAAGAAATTGAAAATAGTGAGTATTCAGTACATGAAATTTTAACAATAGCTTCAATAATAGAAACAGAATCAATGACACAAGAAGGAAGAAAAGATGTAGCTAGTGTAATTTATAACAGATTAAATTCTAATATGGCAATACAGAGTGATGTAACAACATATTATGCTATAAAAGTTGATATGAGTGAAAGAGACTTATATCAAAGGGAAATAGATGAATATAATCAATATAATACAAGAGGTCCAAATATGGAAGGCAAATTACCAATAGGACCGATAAGTACTGTTAGCAAATCAAGTATAGAAGCGGCACTTGAGCCAAGTAATACAGATTATATATTCTTTGTTGCAGACAAAAATGGAAAATTATATTTTACAAAAACGAATGAAGAACATAACAAAAAGGTGAATGAATTAAAAACACAAGGATTGTGGTGGGAATATTAAAAATAAAAGATTAAGCACGGGGACAAGCCCCGTGCTTTGTTTCTGCTTAGGAATTAAGTTTGCCCTCGTTAAGAATAGCTTTAACCTGCTTTTTATAGGCTTCAACGCCGGGCTGATTAAAGGGATTTACGTCAAGTGCATAACAGCCAATGGGACATGCCCATTCGAAAATCTGCATTGCATAGGCAAGATTTTCAATGCCTTTGGAGCAAATGAATTTGCTGCATGCATTCGGATCATCTCCGATTGATGAGTGGGCGAAATAGCTGCCTTCCATGGCCGCATTATTGACTTCAGAGAGTGTGCGTCCTGAAAGATAGTCAAGACCGTCTTTAAGGTCAGATTCAGGGAATGTAACCTTAATGGAATCTTCCCATGTGAAGAAGGTCTCGCACATAATTCCTCTTAAGCCTTCCTGGAGATACTGCCCCAATGAATGTAAATCCATTGAGAAAACAGCGCTGTGAGGAACCATACCTTCAAAATCTTTGCCTTCACTTTCGCCGTAGAGCTGTTTCCACCATTCGGCAAAAGATCTGAGCTCAGGGTTATTGACCGGCATCATTTCGACGACACATCCATTCTGGTACTGTTCAAAACGCCAGTTAGCGTAATCAACAGCAGGATTGTCAATGGTAGATGAACAAAGCTCATCTGCAGCTGCAACAGCGTTGAGGATTAAGTCAGTATCAATACCTGCAATTGCAATAGGCAGTAATCCAACAGGTGTGAAAACTGAATAGCGTCCGCCAACATTGTCAGGAATTATAAATGTTTCCCAACCGTGTTCATCTGCAAGAGCGCGGCCGGTGCCTTTGCATTTATCTGTTATTGCATAAACTGTAGGTTCTTTATCGTGGAGATTTTTATGCAATTCGTAGAAATAGCGAAGAGCGAGACCGGGTTCAAGCGTTGTGCCACTCTTACTGATGTAAATGATGCAGAAAGAATCGCTTCCGATGATGTGTTCAATGTTGTTCCATTCTTTTGAACTGAGTGAAGCAACAAAATGTACATTTGTCTTCCAAGGCAAATCAAAAGCGTTTGCATCTCCATGTTCTGCGTCGATGATTGCTTTCGCTCCAAGATAGGAGCCGCCGATGCCGATGACAATAGCATGCTTAAAATTTTTGATTATATAATCAGCGGTTTTCTTAAGCCGAGCATATTCCTCAGACTTAAGATAAGGTGCAGCCCAGTTCATCCAGCCACGCATATGTGCGTCAGCGCCTGTGCCGTTCACAAGGGTTTCGTAGCCTGCTTTTATTGCAGGGGCGATTTCAGTTTTGTCAGTTGCATAAAATTTGAGAGTAGATGCGGTTGACATGTTTTTTTCATTCCTTTCATCAGAAATATAATGTTAACTGCGATTTACAGTTACGCATCACATTATATCAAAAAAAAACATGAAAAGCAACAATTTATGTAAAGTAAATAAAAAATTTTAAAAAGATATTGACATATTAAATATAAAAGTAGTATAATAACACTTGCCAGTGAAAAATGTGGCAACACATTATATGCAGATGTGGCGGAACTGGCAGACGCACAGGACTTAAAATCCTGCGGGACTTACCTCCCGTGCCGGTTCGATTCCGGCCATCTGCACCAAAAATAGCCTATTTCAGGCTATTTTTTTATATCTGTAAATATATGAAAGTATTGAAAATAGACACTTTTTCATTCTACATGTCAAACAAGATATTGCACTATAGAAAGATGCACACCAATAACTAATTTTGTTTGCAGAAAAATGTAATTTTATTTAATAGAATTAAAATTTTTTTATCAGAATGTAAATATCTAATAATTCACAACAAGTGAGTGAAATATTAGATATTTCCTTTAAGTTAAATTTTTACAATATATCTATTGGGTTTGCTATAATATTAATTTGTTTTAATCTATTTTCTATATCTTGTTTGATTTTATCATTATAATTAATATTTTTCTCACATTTTTCTTTGTATAAATAAACTTTCTCTTTGTAATGATTATCTTCTTTACCACTTTTTATATAAAGTTCATAGTAAATATAAAGCAATTCTTTAGATGCTTCTATTAATTCATCTGCAATATCTTCAAGTAGCTCAATAGCTTTATTAATATTTTGTTTTACATCAATTTCTAAATTTCCATCTTTATAAAAGTATTTTGCTAAATTGTATTTTGACCATAGGCAAAGAGTAAATCTTAAACTTTCACTTGATATAGTATAATAATGAAGTGCTTTTCTTAGGTTTTTTTCTGTGCTAATTCCTTTTCTATAAAATTCACCTATTTTGTTTGCCGCCCAACTTTCACCTAATTCAGCTGAAGAAAGATAATAATCATATGCTTTTTTATAATCTTTTTTATTTTCATATATTTTTCCTAAATTATTATAAGCATAGATATTTCCTAAAGATATAGCTTTTTCAAACATTTCAATAGCTTTGCGTTTATTTCGTTTTATATGAGGAATACTACCATTTAATATAATTAATCCTAGACTATTAAAAGCGTTAGAGCATTTTAATTTTCTTGATTTATTGAAGTATTTGAATGCTAGGTACAAGTCTCTTTTTGATTTATTTCCTATATATCCTTCGTAATACAAATAACCTATTGCCCAATTTGCCACTGGATGATTATGTTCAGCTGCAATTTTATAATATTTATATGCTTCCTCATACCTTGATTTCCCTGTAGCTATTCCATGAAATTCCATAGATGCAATTTCAAAACAAGCAAATGGATTATTTTTTTTTGCCAATTCATTAATACCTCTTATTGACCAAATTCCTGAATTTAATTGAACTTTAATGAAATCTTGAATATCATTAACAGAAATGTTTGTGTCATAAATATTTTTTTCGATTATTTCATTTAATTGTTCATTAATATATATAGGTTGTTTCTTATCTAATATGACATAGAATAATATTTGTATCATGAAATTATATAAATTACATTCTTCCAAATTTTTATATAATTCGTTGGATAACTTTATACTTACATCTGAATCATTTTTACTTATAGTATATAATCTATTACAAATATGTTTCAATTTTAGACTATTATTTATTTGTTCTATCGTAATATTATCAACATCAATTTCTTCGATTTCAATTAATTCTAATATTTTTCCTATTGTAAAAATAAAAACGTTTTTATCTTGTTCAAACTTATTTTTCATTTCTTTAAAATAATTTCTGTATTTTGGATTAATTGCTCTAAGACCTGTGCAGTAATTATTCACAGTACTATCTGCAATATTATAAGTATTAAATATTATTGAAAATAAATCAGCCTGCAAAAACATATTAGTAGTATTTGTTTCTTCTTTTATAATTCTAAAAACATTTCCAACAGAAAGATAATTATCGTTTATATTCATTCTTATAAATTTTCTTTGCGACATATGGTTTCCTCCCTATGTAATTATACTACTAAAATAGTTCACGGTCAATTATTTTGTGAATTTATCGTGAACCAAAGAATTTATTGTGAATTTACGTGAGTTGGTTTTTATAAAATAAAAATATACAATATCTTTGAAAAATTTTTTTTAGGTGAATTTTAATGGATAAAAATGAAATTATGAAAAAATAAAAATAAGTAAATGAGTGAAAATGTTGGAATAGTATTAGATATTATTTATGCTACTCCTAATAATTTTACTAATATGAGACAATCCATGAAATTTTTAAATAATTTTTTAGGAGTGTGATTTCAATAAAAGCGAACGTAAATAACTTAAATATAAATTATATAAAAAAAGGAAATGGAAAAGCAGTTTTAATTCTTCCTGGTTGGGGAACAAATGTTAATACTTATATGCCAATTATTAATTCGATGTCTGCTTATTCTACTGTTTACTGTTTAGATATGCCAGGATTTGGAGAGTCTGAAGAACCTAATACAAGTTGGAATTTAGATAACTATGTAACATTTGTAGTTAATTTTATAAAAAATCAAAATATAAAAGAAGTAGACTTAATAGGACATTCTAATGGAGGAAGAATTATAATAAAATTGATGAGTCAGAAAAATTTAAATTTTAAAGTAAATAAAATAATATTAATTGGAAGTGCTGGAATAGTACACAAAAAGAGTTTATCTCAAAATTTAAAAATAAAAATTTCTAAATTTTGCAAAAAAATCTTGGAATTAAAACCTATCAAGACTATTTGTCCAAATTTGATATTAAGATTAAAAAATAGTTTTGGTTCTGAAGACTACAGAAATGCAAGTCCAGTAATGAAACAAACTTTAGTGCAATTAATAGACCAAGATTTAAGAGAACTTTTACCTAATATAAATGTTCCATCTCTATTAATATGGGGTACAAATGATACTGCTACTCCTATATCTGATGGAGAAATTATGGAAAAACTTATACCAGATGCGGGACTTATAAAATTAGAAAATTGTACTCACTATGTTTTTCTAGAAAGACCTGCGTATGTGAATAAAATCATAAGTGCATTTTTAAATGGAGGTAATTAATGAGACAAATTATTATAATAGAATATATAATAAATTTACTAGTTTTGTTGATTTATCATATGCATATGTTTCAACTAAATTCATATTTTTTTAAGAAACATTTGCTTTGGATAAAAAATAACTATGCAAAAATTATAGTACAACTTTTAGAAATAATACTTCCAACACTGTTATTAGCTTTTGATAATAATATAGTTACTGTAATTGCTATATTGCTTTTAACTTTTTCAATTCTTTATAATTTTCCTAAAAAGAAAGCAAAGATAGCATTTAAATTTACAAATAGAGTTAAAAGAATGTTTATCACAGAATCTATATTAATTTTTCTAGTATTTATAATAAATAATAATGGAGACTTTATTTTTATAAAACTTTGTATTTTAAATATAATATCTCCTCTAATAGCTCTAATAGCTAATTTCTTAAATGCTCCAATAGAGTATTTAGGGAAAAAATATTATATTAATCAAGCAAAAAAAATATTGAAAGATATGCCGAATTTAATAGTAATTGGGATTACAGGAAGTTATGGGAAAACAAGTGTTAAAAATTTTTTAGCAAAGGCTTTATCTTCAAAATATGAAGTGTTAATTACACCGCAAAATTATAATACAACTATGGGAGTGGTAAAAACAATAAGAGAAAACTTAAAACCTATTCATCAAATTTTTATATGTGAAATGGGCGCTACAAACATTGGAGATATAAAAGAAATATGTGATATAGTAAACCCTAAAATTGGAGTTATAACTTCATTAGGACCTCAACATTTAGAAAGCTTTAAAACGATGAGTAATATTATAAAAACAAAATTTGAATTGGTAAATAGTGTTACAGAAAACAATGGGACTATATTTATTAATTATAATAATGAATATCTCGCTAAGCATGATATAAAAGGTAATGTTTTTGCTTATGGAGTTAATGATGAAAGTTTAGATTATAATAGTTATAAATTAAATTCATCATCTAAAGGATTATCTTTTTCACTATTAGATAAAAATTCAAATAAAGAAGTAGAATTTAAAACTAAACTTATAGGAAAACATAATATTATAAATCTTACAGGTGCAATAAGTGTTGCAAACTATTTGGGTATTCCATTAGATAAATTAGGACCTTGTGTTAGAGAAATTAAAAGTGTAGAACATAGATTACAATTAGTTTCTAACAGAAATTTGACTATAATTGATGATTCTTATAATTCTAATCCTATAAGTTCCAAATCAGCATTAGATACTTTAGCTGAATTTGAAGGAACAAAAATAATTGTTACACCAGGATTAATAGAATTAGGAGATGATGAAATAAAATATAATTTTGAATTGGGGCAATATATGACTAATATTTGTGATTATATATTTTTAGTAAAGAGTAAATCGGCAAAATCTATTTTAGATGGAATTTATTCTACAAATTTTAACAAAGATAAAATACTTAATGTGACTACACCTCAGGAAGCAGTAGAATGTATATCAAAAATGAATATAGATGAAAAAATAATAGTTTTATTAGAAAATGACTTGCCAGATAATTATAATATATAGAAAGGATTGGATTAATTATGAAAATTAAAATTGGCGTATTTTTTGGAGGTAATAGTGTAGAGCATGAAGTATCTATAATAACAGCTCTTCAAGCTATTGAAAATATTGATAAAAATAAATATGACATTATTCCTATATATATAACTAAGGAAAATAAAATGTATTGTGGTAATTTTATAGGAGATGTCAGAGAATATAAAAATATTGAAAATTTACTTCATGTTAGTTCGCAAGTTACATTAGCACAAAGAGATAATAAAGTTATATTACTAAAATGTAATAAAAAATTTTATGAAAGCAGTGTGTATGATTATATTGATATTGCATTTCCAATTGTTCATGGAACAAATGTAGAGGATGGTACTTTGCAGGGTTATTTAAAAATGTTTAACATACCTTATATTGGAAGTGATGTCATCTCTTCTGCTTGTGGAATGGATAAGTATGTATGCAAATGTTTATTAAAAGATAACAATATTCCTGTTCTAGATTGTAAATGTTTTACTTTAAAAGATTACAATGAAAATCTAGAAAATATTATTAATACATTAGAAAAAGAATTCCGATACCCTGTAATCGTAAAACCTGTTAATTTAGGTTCTAGTGTAGGAATACAAATTGCAAAAAATCAAGAAGAATTAAATGATGCTATAAAAGATTCTTTTACCTATTCAAAGAAAATACTTATTGAAAAATCAATCAAAAATTTACGAGAAATTAACTGTTCTGTTGTGGGAGATTATGAATTTGCAGAAGCTTCAGAATGCGAAGAGCCCATAAAAACTGATGAAATTTTAAGTTTTAATGATAAATATATATCTGGTGGTAAAAAATTTGGAGGTAACAAATCAATGAATGTTGGAGTATTAAAATTACCTGCAGATATTAGTGCAGAGGTAAAACAAACTATTCAAGAACTTAGCATAAAAACATTCAAAGTCTTGGGGTGCTCAGGAGTTATTCGTATAGACTTTATGATAGATCAAGATACCAACTTAATATATGTTAATGAAGTAAATACAATACCGGGTTCATTATCTTTCCACTTATGGAAAGCAACAAATTTAAAGTATGCTGAATTACTTGATAAACTTATTGATTTGAGCTTGAAAAGAAATCGTGAAGATAAAAACATAACTTATTCTTTTGATAGTAATATTCTATCAGGATATTCATTAAATGGTTTGAAAGGTACAAAAATGTAATTTAATAAATTTGGAGGAATGTATATGTTAAAAAATGAAATAAATTTAACGTTGTCATCACTTATGAAGAATAAAAAAGCTTTTAAAAAATTTTATAAAACAGGTTATTTTTCTTATTCTAAAGATAAACCTTTTGAAGGGGCTGTAGCAATTGTTAATGATAAAGCAATAGTGTCTTTCTTACAAGATGTAGATGATGATAGTAAAGTGATTGCTACTGTTGCTTTTCAAGATAATACTACTATTGTTATTCAATTAAATGGAGAAGAATTTTTAAGAATTCAGTTCGGAAATTTACCATGTAGAATGAGTTCAAGTCTAGAGTCTGTTATTAGTGATATATCTTCAGTACGTAGACATTGTGCTGAAGCTGAAGAAAGATTAACATCTAGTAATCCTAATTTTATAAAAAGTATATTTTCTAAAAACACACCATCTTCAGATAGAAAATTATCAAAAGAAAAGGTTAGATTTTTATTACAAACTACTCTAGATAAATTGCAAGAAACTCGAAATTTAAATAATCATAATCAAGTATCTCCTAAAGTTGAGACTACGGGATTTGATACCAATATTACTTCTAATATTAGACCTTCTATTAATGATAAAGCACCAGAAATTTAAGTGTAAATATTTTGTTGAAAAATTTTAACAAATATATTATAATTAAATTGTATTAATAAATGTTAAAAAGGTTGGAATAAACATGGAAGCATATATATTAAATATTAAGTTCAAAAATTGGCAAAATCAATTATGGTTTATAAATGAAAATTCTTCCGAAGTTAAAGAAAGATGGAAAGAAGCTTTAAAAGAAATTGAATCATTAAGAAATTTGTCAGATGACGCAATGGAATACCAAAATAATGTTATAGAGTATTTAAAAAAATTAGGATTTGCAAGAATTCAAAAGTAGATAAAAAAAGAAACACTTATTACTAAACGAGTGTTTCTTTTTTTAGTTTTGGCATAATGGATAAAATATAAAAAGATATCTAACAGATTAATTATTCATTATAAATATTCTCCATGCAAATTACACTCTCTTGATGAAGGTTGCAAATTACCTTTTTCAAAGAGAGCAAAAGGTGGAAGATGGTTATTTTCAAAGACTGGCTTAGCGAAATGCCTTTCTTATTTTACATCTTCTTTTCTTTCAATATTTGTTTCTAACAATTCAGGCTTTTTTAAATATTTAAAAAACAGCTTCATTGCAGTAGCATAATAAAAACCGTCACATATTCTTTCATCTGCAACTAATGCAAGAGAAATTGACTTTTCTTCTTTAATTGTTTCTTCATCATAAATGAAACTTTTTTTCTTTTTACCCATAGCTACAAACATTCCGCAAGTTCCAAAATCATATATATGATGATAAATAGCATCAAGTCCTAAAGAACCCACATTTGTTAAAAATGCTGAAGTATGGAAAGGACTTGCATTAATAATAGACATTGGCATTAAACCATGTTTATCTAACCACATTAAAGTATTAACTGCTGCTTTCATAATAAAATTAGGTACATGAGATAAAACTTTTGCTAACTTATCAGTGCTGTTTTCAGCTGATAAGTCTTTGTTTTCAATAATAATTTTATCTAATTTTTCTTTAACTTCAAAAATGTTTTCTGTACCATCAAATAATAATTTTACAGTAGTTTCTTCAATAGTTTCAGACATTTCTTTTTTTATTGCAAGAGAAATATAAATTCCTTTTCTTGCAAAAGTTCTGCCATTCACAACAAATCTATTTAAACAAGGCTTTTCAGAAATTATTCTAACTAATGCTGCGTAAATAATATTCATATATGAAAGTCTAATACCTTTTTCTTTTTCAACTTTATCAATATATGCATCTAAAGCAGAAAGTGCTATATCTTGAGAGTAATAAACATGTGCATCACTTCTAGTTTTCATAACATGAGGGATTACTCTAAAAAAAGGCCCTATATTTTTAATTTTTCTACCGTCAGGTCTAAATCCGAACATAAAATCTCCCCTTTATAAAATTCATTATACATAACAAAGCAAAAATTTGCAAGAAAAAGGTCAAAAAAAATCGGAGGAGGAGAATTGTATAAAAAAGATGAATTGTAATTTAGAGGTGAGATGTGCGAGGTGTGAGGTGTGATTTTAGGGTTATGCTTCGTGGTTATTTTTTTATTTTCGCACTTCCCACATCACACTTCTAATATAAATTATAATTTGCTGTATAAACGTAAAAATTATATATAAAAATCCAATTTATAACAAAAATATATATAAATGTTATAACAAAATTAGTATTGAATAATAAAAGAGAATATGTTAATATATGTATGAAATAATAATTAGGAGGTAATGCAATGATAGCAATAGGTGCAGATCATGGCGGGTTTGAGTTAAAAGAAGAAATAAGAAAATTTTTAGAAAAAGAAGGATTAGACAACAAAGATTTTGGAGCATATTCAACTGACAGAGTAGATTATCCCAATATAGCAAAAAAACTATGCAAAGAAGTACAAGAAGGAAAATGTGAAAAAGGAATATTAATTTGTAGATCAGGTTATGGAATGGCAATGGTTGCAAATAAATTTAAAGGAATAAGAAGTGCACCATGTTTTTGTACCAGAGCAGCACAATTTTCAAGAATGCATAACAACTCAAATGTATTATCATTAGGTGCAGATTACATTACTACTGAAGAAGCTTTTAAGATAGTAAAAGTATGGTTGGAAACTGATTTTGAAGGCGGAAGACATCAAGAAAGATTAGATTTAGTAACAGAAATAGAAAATGAGAATATGAAATAAAAGACTATAGTAGAGGTGATTTCTTAAAATGAAAATTGTATTAGCATCTGCTTCACCAAGAAGAGAAGAACTTTTAAAGAAAATAGTAGAAGATTTTGATATTATACCTAGTGATATAGATGAAAGTCTTATAAAAGAAAAGGTTGCCGAACAACTGGTAGAAGAATTATCATATGCAAAAGCAGAAAAAGTATTTATAAAAGAACAAGAAAAATATGATGACTTGATAGTTATTGGAGTAGATACAATGGTTGCATTAGAAGATAATCTTTTAGGTAAGCCAAAAGATGCCGAAGATGCAAAAAAAATGCTTTCAAGTTTATCAGGTAAATCGAATGATGTTTACACTGGATTAAGCATAATTGTAAAACAAAAAAATAAAATTACCAAAGAAGTTACAAATTCTAAAACAAGAGTAAAAATGAAAGAAATGTCTCAGGAAGATATAGAAGAATATGTTTCATCAGGAGAACCTTTAGATAAAGCAGGTGCATATGCTGTTCAGGGTAAAGGTGCCAAATATATTGAGGAAATTGAAGGGAATTATGACTCAGTAGTAGGATTGAATACGGATTTGGTTAAAGAATTTTTAGAAAAATATGGTATAGAGGTATTGTAATTTATACTAATTTATGGTAATATAATTCATTATAAATAGCCGTTTTAAAAAAGCAAAGTACGTTAAAGAACTAATATATTAAAAGAGAAATAGGTTATAAGCTGAAAGCCTATAATATATCTTTAACCGAAATTTCACTTTTTAGGTCTTTTATTGAAATAATAGTAGATAAAAGCGTTAGCAACGTTATAGCTATGAATGAGGTTAATTAGATTTTATATTAATTAATAAATTTAGGTGGTACCACGTAAAAAGACGTCCTATTATATTGGACGTCTTTTTTAGTGAATAATGAATAGTTAATAATTCACTATTCATTATTAATTATATGGGGCTGCCCAATAAATCATGCTAACAATATATAAAATATAAGGAGGAAGATAATGAAAGAACAAATTGCTCAAATTAAGGAGAATGCAATTAATGAAATTACAGAAGCTAAAACTTTACAAGAGTTAAATGACGTAAGAGTAAAATATTTAGGAAAAAAAGGTGAACTAACTGCAGTTTTAAGAGGTATGGGAGCACTAAGTGCAGAAGAAAGACCGATTATAGGGAGTCTAGTAAATGAAGTAAGAGACAGTTTAGAATCAGAAATTCAAAAGAACGAATCGGATTTAAAAGAAAAGGCTTTAAATGAAAAATTAGAAAAAGAAAGAATTGATATTTCTCTACCATCTACAAAAATGAAAAGAGGAAGTAAACATCCAATAAATAGAGTGATTGAAGAAATCGAAGATATTTTTGTTTCTATGGGATATGATGTAGTAGATGGACCAGAATTAGAAACAGATGAATATTGTTTTGAAAGATTAAATCTTCCAAAAGGTCATCCAGCGCGTGATATGCAAGACAGCTTCTATGTTGATCCAGAACATTTATTAAGAACACAAACATCTGCTGTTCAAGCAAGAGTAATGATGGCAAATGAAGAAAAAACTCCAATTAGAGTTATTTGCCCAGGAAAAACATATAGAAGAGATGATGATGCAACACATTCACATCAATTTGGTCAAGTAGAAGGATTAGTAATAGATGAAAATGTTTCTTTAGCAGATTTAAAAGGAACTTTAGAAATATTTGTTAGAAAAATGCTTGGAGAAAATTCAAAATTAAGATTTAGACCAAGTTATTTCCCATTTACAGAACCTAGTTATGAAGTAGATGTTAGCTGTTTTAAATGTAATGGAAAAGGATGTAATTTGTGTAAACAAACAGGATGGATAGAAATTTTAGGTTCAGGAATGGTACATCCAAATGTATTAGAAATGAATGGATATGATCCAAAGAAATATACAGGTTTTGCATTTGGAACAGGATTAGACAGACTTGCGATGTTTAAATATGGAATAACAGATATAAGATATTTTTATACAAATGATGTAAGATTCTTAAATCAATTCGACAGAAAGGATGTGTAGAGATGAAGTTAAGTAAAAATTTTGTTAAAGATTATGTAGATATAGATGTAGATATAAAAACACTTGCTGAAGATATGACAAAAGTAGGTAACGAATATGATACAGCATCAAAATTGATAGAGGCTACAAAGTTAATTATAGGTGAAGTAACTGAATGTGAAATGCATCCGGATTCAGACCATTTACATGTATGCAAAGTAAATATTGGAACTGAAGTTTTAGACATAGTATGTGGAGCACCAAATGTAAGAAAAGGATTAAAGGTAATAGTTGCTCAAGTAGGAGCTGAATTACCAGGAGATTTCAAAATTAAAAAAGGAAATATAAGAGGAAAAGAATCAAATGGTATGCTTTGTTCTATTGCTGAACTTGGAATAGAATCAAAATTCCTAAGACCAGAAGATAAAGAAGGAATTCATGAATTACCACAAGATGCACCAATTGGAGAAGATCCAATTAAATATATTGGAATGGATGACGAAGTTGTAGATTTCGAACTTACAGCTAATAGAGGAGATTTATTAAGTATTTTAGGAATGGCATATGAATTAGGAGCAATTTATAATAAACCTGTTAAGGAAATAGATTTATCACATAGCGAAATAGAAGAAGATGTAAATGATAGTTTCAAAGTAGAAGTTGAAACAGAAAATTGTAATTTATTTTTAGCAAAAAAAGCATTAAATGTAACAATAAAAGAAAGTCCAGATTTTATTAAAAACAGATTAATAGCTTCTGGAATAAGACCAATTAATAATGTTGTAGATATAAGTAACTATGTAATGCTAGAAGTAGGCCAACCACTTCATTTTTATGATGCAGATAGACTTGGTGGAAAAATATTAGTTAGAATGGGAACAAATGGAGAAAAATTAACAACTTTAGATAATATTGAAAGAACTCTTGATGAAGAAGATATTGTTATAACAAATGGAACAGAGGCAATTGGATTAGCTGGTGTTATGGGAGGACTTTCAACAGAAGTTGAAGAGGATACAAAAAATATTATAATAGAATCTGCAGTATTTGATGGTGTAAAAATAAGATGTACTTCTAAAAAAATATTAAGAAGTGAAGCAAGTAATCGTTTCGAAAAAGGATTAGACCCAAATAGAACATATATGGCAATTGAGAGAGCATGTACATTATTAGAAAAATATGCAGATGCAAAAATAGCAAAAGGTACAGTTGTATATGATGTTGCTGACAAAACAGAAAAAGATGTTGATGTAACTTTTAATGATATAAATTCTCTTTTAGGAATGCAAATTTCTAATGATGAAATATTAGATGTATTTAGAAAATTAGGATTTGAATATAAAGTAAATGGAGAAGTTATAACAGTAACAGTACCAACTAGAAGATTAGATATATCTATAAAAGAAGATTTAATTGAAGAAGTTGGAAGAATATATGGAGTGGATAATATAGAAGGAAAACTTCCAGTATTACCAACAAAAACAGGTAAATATGATAAAACAACAAGAGAAATAAGAAATAAAATGATTTCTTTAGGATTAAATGAGACAATGTCATATATTTTAGTAAATGAAAAAGATGTAACTAAATTTACTTTAGATAATTTTGAACCTATAAAATTATTAGACCCATTAACAGAGGAAAGAAACACATTAAGATATAGTATGGTTCCTTCATTGTTAAAAATTTATGAATATAACTTAGGCAGAAATAATAAAGATATATGTATATTTGAAATAGGAAAAGGATTTGGAAAGAAAGAAGACTATATAGAAGAACAAAAACTTTGTGTACTTATGTCTGGTAAATATTATGAAGGAATAGGTAATACAAAAAATGTTGATTTCTATATGTTAAAAGGAGTTGCTGAAGAATTACTAGATTATTTAGGTTACAACGGAAGATATAGTTTTGTAAATAACAAAGAATTACCAAAAGAATTTCATCCAGGTCAATCAGCATTAATTTCTGTAAATAATGATGTAGTAGGAACAATGGGAAAAGTACACCCACAAGTTGCTAAAGAAGATGTATTTGTTATGGAAATAAATTTAAGTAAATTGCTTGATAAAAAAGTAGGAAAAATGAAATTTAAAGAAATTTCAAAATTCCCAAGTGTTAAAAAGGATGTAGCTTTTATTGTAGATAGAAATATGGAATCTATAACAATAGAAAAAGCAATAAAAAAATCAGCAGGAAATTTACTTACAAATATAGAGGTATTTGACGTGTATACAGGTGAAAATGTAGCAGCAGATAAAAAATCAATTGCATATGCATTAACATTTAGTGATAGCAGTAAGACTTTAACAGATGACGAAGTTTTAGGAATATTTAATAAAATTATTTCAGATGTAGAAAGAGCTTTAGGAGCAGAAATAAGAAAATAAAGTTAATAAAAAATATCGTAGAGAAATTTTAATGGTTTACTACGATATTTTTTATATATTTTTATTTAAAAAATTGATTGAAAAAGAATTCTTCTTGTGATACTATAAATGTACATGTAAAAATCAAAGAGGAGATGGAATACAAATGGAAAAGAAAAAAGGAAACAAGAAAAAACTTGCAACAAGAATACTTGCAGCAATTTTAGTAGCAGGTATGATTCTATCTGTTGCAGCAACACTTATTTTTGCATTAATTGCAAATAATGCATAATAAATTTAGGAGGAACAAATGATAAACAGCTCAATTGAAGAGATTAATAAAATTTTTCAAAATATAGCACAAACATATAATACTCCTTTAAAAATAATTGCTTTAATTTTAGATATAATTATAGTTATATTTTTAATTGTTAAATTATTTCAAATGATAAAAGGCACAAGAGTATTGCAATTATTAAAAGGAATTATTGTTCTAATATTAGCAACTGCTATTAGTGAATTTTTTGATTTTAAAATATTAAATTATATTTTGACATCGGTTATGACATATGGTGTAATTTTTTTAATTATAATATTTCAACCAGAATTAAGAAGAGCACTAGAACAGTTAGGAACTAGTAAATTCACTAAATTTTTCGGATTTGATAAGGATATTGCAACAAGAACAAAAGAAAGTATTTATAAAATTGTAATAGCTGCTTTGGAACTTGCACAAACAAAAACAGGTGCATTAATAGTAATAGAACGTGATATAAAAATTAAAGATATAATGGATACAGGAATTGCTGTTAATTCTGAAATATCTCCACAATTACTTGTAAATATATTTACGCCGAATAGTCCATTACATGATGGAGCAGTTGTTATAAGTGAAAATAGAATAATGGCAGCGGCATGTATGTTACCATTAGCACAAGATAATAACATTTCAAAAGGAATAGGTACAAGACATAGGTCAGCAATAGGAATTTCTAAAGAATCTGATGCAATAGTTGTTGTTGTTTCGGAGGAAACAGGAAAAATATCTGTTGCAAAAGATGGAACTTTAATTATGGACGTAAAAGAAGAGTCATTAAAACAAATACTTATAAAAAATATTGTAACAAAAAGATTTGGTGAAGAAAAAGAAAAAAAGGTAAAAGAGAAAAATAACTAAAACTTTTAAAGGCTGGTAAGCACTTCACTTAGTGAATAATAGGTGCGATGTTTCATCACCCGTGATTCAGAGAAAATGCTCTATATTTTTTCATATAAATAAACTCAGCTAAAATATTAATTTTTGAAAATGTAGTACACATTTGTCAAAAATTAATTATTTTAGCTTTTTAAATTTTGCTGAAAAATCTCCGATTTCCCAGCAAATCGAAAAGGTACACAAATAATTTTAATTATGTACTCGACAATTAATTAATCTGTGGTGGTCGATCTTACCGCAATGGCATGTGTTATCCGTAATCTCATTTCATTCGAGCGGCTATCCGAACGGCTGCCCGTTATCAATTAAACTGGTAAATCCCTTTTTTATAAAATACAATCCAATTTGCAATTTACATAAAAATGTGATAAAATATATGAAATTTTAAATAAAAATGGAGATATAAATAAAAATGATAAATTTAACAGAAGAGCAAAAAAATAATATAATAAGTGAATGTATAAATTCAAGAAAAACTTTCAAAGTAATAGCAAGGGAAAATGAAATAGGAGTAGATGATATTTATTCAATTGTCAATGAGTATTGTCAAAAAAATGGATATAGTAGTTTTAGGAGGACACATAATGGAACAATCTTTGAAAGAATACAATATATAGAAAGTGGATTTTTAAAAAATTTAAGAGAAATACAAGAATGGAACAAAGAAAATAGAAGAAGGCCAATAAGGTTAGGGAAAGTAAAAGTTGCTAAAGAAGGAGAAAAAGAAACTGCAGAGCAAAAAGAAAGAAGATTAGCTTTAGCTTTAAAAACAATAAAACATATGATAGTAAAACAATATGATAACATAAGTTTAAACAATATAAAAAATGAAAATCACAGAGAAATAGTAAGAATAGTAAGAGAATTAGAACAAGAATGGGAAAACATATTCCAAAAAGAAAAAAGTGAAGCTAATTTAAATAAAGCGAGAAAACTAGAAGAATGGTGTATAGAAAATGGAAAAAGACCAAGAAAGTTAGATAAAGTGAAATTTGCTAAAAAAGGAGAAAAAGAAACAAAGGAACAAAAAGAAAAAAGAATGTCAAGAATATATAGTGGTTTAAAGAAAGATATAGAAAAATATGAGGATAAAAATTTAGAAGAAATAGAAGATGAGAATGATAGAGAATATGTGAAAATAGTAAGAGATATAGAAAATAGATATGAAAGAAATGTAGGGAATAGAAGAAGTTTACAAGACTCAGAGTTTTTAAAAAATGCAATAAATTTAAAAACATGGTGCATAGAAAATAGAAGAAGACCAAGAGCTTTAAGTAATGTGAAAATTGCTAAAAAAGGAGAAAAAGAAAACGAAGAGCAAAAAGAAAAAAGAATGTCAAAAGTGTGGTGGAATTTAAATAATAAAATTGTAAAAAAATATGAAGGTATAAGTTTAGAAAATATAAAAGATAAGGTTGACAAAGAAATAGTAAGAATAATAAGAGAATTACAGGAAATATATCCAAAAAATAAGAGGGGGCAAAGCAAACTCATCTCAAATAAAAACAACAAAAAAAGAGGTAAAGCTCATTTTGTGAAGACAGTTGGTAACGAAAAGATGAAAAAAATGATAGTTAATCTTATAAAAACAAAAAATGCAACAGAAGAGCAAATAAAAGTAATTGCAGATTTTTATGGTGTAGATATGGGAAAAGTGATAAACGAAAAAGACGAAAGATAAAATTTATACTTTTCATAGTAAGGAGAGAAAAAATGAGAAATATTAAATTAACAATAGAATATGATGGAAAAAAGTTTAATGGTTGGCAAAAACAACCTAACAAACCTAATATTCAAGGTGAAATTGAAAATGCAATAAAAGAAATTACAGGAGAAGAAGTAGACTTAATTGCATCTGGAAGAACCGATGCAGGAGTACATAGCTTGCGGACAAATTGCAAATTTCAAAACAGAAAGTAAGATTGAAACAGAAAGAATTGTTTATGCTTTAAATTCAAAATTGAAAAAAAGTATAGTAATAAAAAATGCAGAAGAAGTAGACGAAAAATTTCATTCAAGATACAATGCAAAACAAAAAACATATAGATATATAATAAATAATTCAAAGCATGGAACAGCAATTTATAGAGAACTAGAATATCATATGCCAATAAAATTAGATGTAGAGGCAATGAAAAAAGCTGTAAAATACTTTGAAGGAGAACATGACTTTAAAGCATTTAAAGCAAGTGGAACAAGTAGTAAAAGTAGTGTTAGAATAATTTACAAAGCAGAAATTATAGAAGAACAGGATAAAATAAAAATAGAATTAACACGGAAATGGATTCTTATACAACATGGTAAGAATAATAGCTGGAACATTAGTAGATGTGGGGTTACGGAAAAATAAAGGCAAAAGAGATACCTACTATAATAGAAGGGAAAGATAGAACAAAAGCAGGAAAAACTTTACCTGCACATGGATTGTATTTAGTAGAAGTAAAGTATAATTAAAAAGTAGGGGCGTTGTCGGTTAGGAATACCGACAACACCCCTACACGTTATAAAATTTTAAATATATTTCTCAATTTCAATCCACACATTTTCTGTATAAATTTTCTTTTCAGAAGAGAAAGGTAAGAATATTAAATCTTTTAAAGGATTTAATGAATTTTGTAATTCTTGAACTCTTGGAGTTACCTTAGTAGGAGCTATTTTATCTGCTTTATTTGCAATAACTAAACAAGGATGTTCTCCAGATTTATTAAGAATATAATCATACATTAACTTATCATTTTCAGTAGGGTCATGTCTTATATCGATTAAAAATACAATTAAACAGATTTTTTTTCTAATTTGAAGATATTGTTCAATAAAGTTTCCAACTTTAACTTGTTCTTCTTTACTCATTTTACTATAACCGTATCCAGGTAAATCTACAAAATAAAAATTATTATCTATATTGTAAAAATTAATTTGTCTGGTTTTACCAGGTTGACTACTAGTTCTAGCTAAACCTTTTCTATTTAACATTGTATTAATAAAAGAAGATTTTCCAACATTAGATTTTCCGACCAAAACAATTTCAGGTAAATCGTTATTAGGGTATTGTTTTGGAGACACTGCTGAAATTTCAAATTTAGGATTTTTGATTATCATAATAGAGGTCCTTTCTACTTACTTTAGAGGTGTGAAGTGAGAGGTGAGAGGTGAGAGGTGGGAGATGGGATTTACAAGTAATTCTTCGTAGTTATTACTTAATTTTCACACTTCGCACTTCCCACGTCACACTTCATAAATTAACCTTTGGGTATGATTTTATCTATTCCGCCCATATAAGGTCTTAATACTTCTGGTATATTAATACTTCCATCTTCATTATAATTATTTTCTAAGAAAGCTATAAGCATTCTTGGTGGTGCTACAACTGTATTATTTAATGTATGTGCTAAATAATTTTGTTTTTCACCTTTTACTCTAATTCCTAAACGTCTACTTTGTGCATCTGTCATATTTGTACAACTTCCAACTTCAAAATATTTTTTTTGTCTTGGACTCCATGCTTCAACATCACAAGATTTTGCCTTTAAATCTGCTAAATCACCACTACAACATTCTAAAGTACGAACTGGAATATCTAAACTTCTAAATAATTCAACTGTATATGACCATAGTTTGTCATACCAGGCATAACTATCTTCAGGTTCACAAACAACTATCATTTCTTGTTTTTCGAATTGATGAATTCTATATACTCCACGTTCTTCAATGCCATGTGCTCCTTTTTCTTTTCTAAAACAAGGAGAATAAGATGTTAAAGTACAAGGTAATTCAGATTTTTTTACTATTTGACCCTTGAATTTTCCTATCATTGAATGTTCACTTGTACCAATTAAGAATAAATCTTCACCTTCAATTTTATACATTAAAGCATCCATTTCTTCAAAACTCATAACTCCAGTTACAACATCGCTACGAATCATATAAGGTGGAATACAATATGTGAACCCTTTATTTATCATAAAATCTCTTGCATAAGAAAGAATAGAAGAATGAAGTCTAGCCACATCTCCCATTAAATAGTAGAAACCATTTCCTGCAACACGTCTTGCTGAGTCTAAATCTATACCTGCAAGTTTTTCCATAATATCAGTATGATAAGGGATTTCATAATCAGGCACTATAGGTTCACCGTATTTTTGTATTTCAACATTTTCAGAATCATCTTTTCCAATAGGAACAGAATCGTCTATTATGTTAGGTATCTTCATCATAATTTCTTTTATTTTAATAGAATATTCTTCAGTTTGTTTTTCAGTATCAACTAAGTCTTCATTTATTTTATTAACTTTAGATTTAATTTCTTCGGCTTCTTCCTTTTTTCCTTCACGCATAAGATTACCAATTTTGCTACTTAAAGAATTACGTTCCATTCTTAAATTATCACCTTTAAGTTGGTATTCTCTGTATGCCTTATCAAGAGAAAGAACTTCATCGACTAAAGATAATTTATGGTCTTGAAATTTTTTCTTAATATTTTCTTTAACTAAATCAGGATTTTCTCTAATTAATTTAATATCTATCATAATAACATCTCCTTTTAATACAACTAGTTTACTATAAATTTAGTTATTTTGCAAGAATAAATTATGGCTCATGAAGAATATAAATTGTAATTTGGATGTGAGAAGTGTGAGGTGGGATTTTAGGGATATGCTTCGTAGGCTTTACCTAATTCTCGCACTTCGCACTTCCCACATCACACTTCTCATGCAAATTACAATTTATATTGACAAAAAACAACATAAATAATAAAATAAAAATAAATAAAAACAAAGGAGGAAATAAAAAATGGGGACAGCATCACTAATTATAAGTATAATTGCATTGATTATTAGTTTATTTATTATGCCACTTACATTATTTCCATTTTTTTCTTTATTAGTATTACCATTGATAGCAATGGTATCTATTTTAGCATTAGTAGGATTAATTTTAGGAATAGTGGATTGGGTTTCAAAGCATAAAAAAGGATTAAAAAAGGAAAAGGCTATAGCAGGAACAATTTGTTCAGCAATTGCAATGTTAATAATAACTTTTTGGACAATTATTAATATAATATTTATAGGAATAGGAATAGCAGCGAGTTTGTAAAATATAAATATAATTGCTTAATTTCATCTTTAAACAATATATTTTTCAAATAAAACTTAAATGATATATATTGACAAAAAAAATATTTAATAATAAAATAAATTAAATAAATTGTGAAAGGGGAATATAAATATGGGAATTGCATCATTAATTATAGGTATAATTTCAATATTAGTTGGATTTATCCCAGTTATTAACTTATTAATGGTATTACCAGCAATAGTTGCTTTAATTTTAGGTATAGTTGATTGGGTAAAAAAACATAAAGCTGGACTAGCTAAAGGTAAAGCTATTGCAGGAACAATATGTTCTGCAATTTCATTAGTAATAATCTTAATAGTTAATCTTTTCGCAGCTGGATCTATATTAGCTCTTATAGGAGCAAGCGCTGCTGAAACTATTGATACATATGATTACAGTGATTATGATTATGACTATGACTATGATTACTATGACTATTACAATTATTAATAGTTATATTGGAAAATTTATTTCTCATAGTTTAATGAAAGAATTCAAAAATTTTTATTTAAGAAATCTTGTGACACCTGATATAGTGTTACAAGGTTTCTTAAATAATATTTTCAAGGAGAATAGTAAATATGGAAAATGAAACAGAAGTAGAAGTTATTGGAACGACAGAAAAAAACACTAAAAAAACTTCAGATGTGTGGAGTCTTACATCATTAATACTTGGATTAGTTGGAATATCTTTTGCATCAATACCATGTGGAATATTAGCAATTATTTTTGGATTAAAAGGTAGAAAAGAAAATTCAAAAGGAATGGCAACAGCAGGATTTATATTAGGAATAGCTGATATTGTGATAGGTATAATGTATTGTTTTATTTCATTAATATTTACAATAATTTATATGATGAATTGGTAATATTAGGATTAGTGTATCATGAATAAGAAATATAAAAAATTTATAATAATAGAATCTATCATAATATTGGGTATTATATGTATATATTTTTTTGTTAATTCTAATTTAGTAAATATAGTGCCCAAATGTATGATTAGACAAGTTTTAGGCATATTATGCCCAGGCTGTGGTGGTACAACTTGTGTAATTAATGTTTTAAAAGGAAATTTTATAGAAGCAGCTAAAGCAAACATAATAATATTTATAGCAATAATATATGGTATAATATTAAATAGTGTATACATTATAAATACATTCAAAAAAAATAAAATTTTAAAATTTGTTTATATGAAGGAGTCATATGTGTATGTATGGTTATTTATGTATTTAATTTTTGAAATTGTAAGAAATATATAATTATAAAAGGAGTTTTAATATGGATGAAGAAAAACCGATAGAAATAAACAATGATAATGTAGAAAAACCAGAAGCAAAAGGAAAAAGTATAACTTCTTTGGTTTTAGGAATTATTTCAGTTGTAACATTGTGTTTTACTAGTTATACCATGTGGATATCATTAATTTGTGGAATACTTGGATTGATTTTCGGAATATTAGGAATAAAAAATGAAAATGCAAAAAGTATGGCAAAAACAGGAATTATTTTAAGTGTTATAGCTTTAGTAGTAGTTGTTGTTTTAATTTTAATATTAATAGGCATTGTATTACTAGGAATGGGGGGCATAATTTTAAGTGCTATAAGTGCTATTTAATGTTTTTAATTAAATAAATATATTTTTTATGAAAGGAGAATTTGTATGGAAAACGAAGTTGAAGTTCAAAACAACGTACCAAATGAAGGAGGAAAAAAAGGAAAAAGTATTGCAGCTTTAATTTTAAGTATAGTTTCAATTGTATCTTCTTGTGCTTGGTATATAGCTCTTCCATGTGGTATCATAGGATTAATTCTTGGTATTTTAGGAAGAAAAAAAGAAAATGCAAAAGGTATGGCTTTAACAGGAATTATATTAAGTGCAATAGGAATTCTTATTTCACTTGTAGTTGGAGTTATTGCTATAATTGCAATTATAGGAATGAGTTCTTCAAGCATGATGTATTATTAATAAAAAAACAAGTCGAAAGACTTGTTTTTTTAAATTTTTTGTTTTCTTAATTTATCACAAATAAAACCACACATAAAGAAATCTACGAATAGGAATAATCCATTTTTAAAAAGTAATGTTCCAATTTCGTATGTAGTATATGATATAGGATTTAATGCATGTATAGATAGTATTGCAACTGCTATTAGACAAAAAACAAATGATAAGATTAGGCCTATTTTCATAACTTTTAGTATAGGTTTATCTATAGTAGATATATCTTCTAAAATTTTATTAATCATAAAATACCTCCAAAAATAAAGTTCTTATATATAAATGGTAACATAAGCTTGTGGTCAAATCAAAGGTAATTTATGGATAGTGCAGAGCAAAAAAAGAAGATAGGATAAAACCTATCTTTTTTATTTATTATGCATTTATAGCATTTAATTTTTTTGCTAAATTAGATTTTTTTCTAGAAGCTGTATTTTTTTTGATAACACCTTTTGAACAAGCCATATCAATTTTTTTTGTAGCTTCTTTTAAAAGATTTTCAGCATTTTCTTTATTTCCTTCAGAAACAGCAGCTTCAAATTTTTTAACAGCTGATTTATATCCAGATTTAATCATATTATTTTGCATTGTTTTCTTTTCAATGATTCCAACTCTTTTTATTGCAGATTTAATATTTGGCATACTTTAGCACCTCCTTAAATGTATAAATAAAATTTACTTCTACTATTTTAACATGTATTTTTAAAATATGCAAGAAAAATTATTTACTTTTTAGTAAAATTTGTATAAAATATTGTTAGCTAATAAATATTTTATACAAATTTTGATTTGATAGATAGATTGAATTTTATTATGTAGGGGCGAACTGTGTTCGCCCGCGGACGACCAAAGGTCGCCCCTACAAATTAATTAGCTATATTAATTACAAAGGAGGAAGAAAATGAACGATATATTTACAATAGCTAAAAGTAATATGGTAAGTAGAGAAGAATTACTTTCTCCATATGCATGCAAATCAAAAGATGCTATTTTATTAAGAGAAGAAACAGAGGATATAAGACCTACATTTTATAGAGATATAGATAAAATAATTCATTCATCAGGGTATACGAGATATATAGATAAAACACAAGTATTTTCTTTTGTGCAAAATGATCATATAACCCATAGAGTATTACATGTTCAATTAGTATCAAAAATTGCAAGAACAATAGGTAGAAGTTTAAATTTAAATGAAGATTTAATAGAGGCGATTTCATTAGGACATGATATAGGACATACTCCTTTTGGTCATAAAGGTGAAGAATTGCTAAATAAGATTTGTGAAAAAGAAAAAATAGGTCATTTCTATCATAATGTACAAAGTGTTAGGGTTTTAAAGGACTTAGAAAATTTAAATATTAGTGTTCAAACATTAGATGGTATACTTGCTCACAATGGAGAAATGTTAAAAAACAAGTATGAGTTTAATAAAAATAAAACAAAAGAAGAACTTTTGGAAGATTTAAATAAAGGTTTTGAAATAAAGGACTACAGTAAAATAATAAAACCTATGACTATGGAAGCATGTGTTGTAAGATTAGCTGATGTAATTGCCTACATAGGAAGAGACATAGAAGATGCAATTTCGGTAGGAGTTATAAAAAGAAACAATATTCCAAAAGATATTATAGAAGTTTTAGGAGATAACAATTCAAAAATCGTAGATACATTAATAAGGGATATTATATTAAATAGTGTAGATAAACCATATATAACTTTCTCAAAAGATAAGTTTGAAGCATTAATTGCTTTGCTAGAATGGAATTATAAAAAAATATATTTATCTGAAGAGGCAAATAAAAATTATGACCTCATAGAAGAACTTTTTCAAGAATTGTATTATAAATATATAGAAATCATAGAAAATATAGATTTAAAAAGTTGTACAGAATCACAAAAAGATTTATATGAATTTGTAAATAAACAAGAAAATAAAAAAAGAGCAGTAATTGATTATATTGCAGGTCAAACTGATAACTTTTTCATAAAAGAATGTGAACTTTATTTTAATTATAAATATAATCTAGATAGATTAAGATTTTTCTAACAGTAGAATAAAATTTCATAATTGGAACATACTAGAAATAGAGGAAGTGAAATTTATGAAAGAACATGAAAAGGATCTTATGCAAAGTATTTTACAAGCAAATAACGATTTGAAAGTAGCAAATGCAAATTTTGAAAATGCAGAAGCAGAAATGATTGATTATTACACATACCAAATAAAAGCTAATAAAGCAAAAATTGATTATTTAATAAAAAAAGTAAAAGAAGAAGGAACGAATTTAAATATGATAGAGCAACTTGGACTTAAGAATAATATAACAGAAGCTATATAAGTTATATTTGTCCCTCCATTTACATATAATTTATATGTAAATGGAGGGATGTTTTTTGAATATAATTACATATATAATTACAATTGCAATAGTTATAATAATTGCTAAAATATTTGTAGTACCATTAAAAAAAATAATAAAACTTATATTAAATTCAATAATAGGAGGAGTTTTAATTTATATAATAAATTTAATAGGAGGGAGCTTTGGATTTCATATAGGACTAAATATTTTTACTTCTATTTTTGTACGGAGTTTTAGGTGTACCAGGAGCAATTTTGTTAGTGATAATTAAATTATTAATATAATTTAGTCACGTTGGGGACTGTCACCAATGCGACGGAATAAAAAGATTTGCCAAATTACAATAAAGGTAGTATAATAAAGTCATAAAAAAAGAGGTAAAAATTATGAAAAATGTAAATGTATTAATTGACGAGAAAAAATTACAAGCAAGAGTTAAAGAAATAGCTGATGAAATTAGAAAAGAGTATAATGGAAAAACTATTACTTTAATATGTATATTAAAGGGGTCAACATTTTTTACAGCAGATTTAGCAAGATATTTATATGACCAAGATGTGAGATTAGAATTTATAAGAGTTTCTAGTTATAATGAAGGAACTGTAAGTTCTGGAGAAATAAAAATGAAACTTGATTTAAAAGATAGCTTACAAGGTAAAGATGCAATAGTAGTTGAAGATATAATTGATACAGGTAGAACTTTATCTTATTTAATAGAATATTTGAAATTAAAAAATCCAAATAGTTTAAAACTTTGTGCATTATTAACTAAACCATCAAGAAGAGTATGTAAAGTGGATGCAGATTATATAGGATTTGAAGTTCCAGATAAATTTGTTGTAGGTTATGGTTTAGATTGCAATGAACAATATAGAAATTTACCTTACATTGGATATTTAGAGGACTAAAATGTTTAATATTGAAGAAGAACTTAAAAAACTCCCTAAGCAACCGGGAGTTTATATTATGAAGGATAAAGATAATCAAATTCTTTATGTAGGAAAGGCTATTGTTTTAAAAAACAGAGTAAAACAATACTTTCAAAAAAATAATAAGAGCCCAAGAATTGAGAAGATGGTTTCACTGATTGACCATTTTGAATATATAGTAACAGATAACGAAGCTGAGGCTCTAATTTTAGAATGCAACTTAATAAAAAAAAATAGACCAAAGTTTAATGTACTTTTAAAAGATGATAAAACATATCCATATATTAAAATAGATATGAAATCAGAGTATCCATCAGTTTTCATGACAAGAAAGTTATTAAATGATGGTTCCAGATATTTTGGACCGTATCCAAGTATAACAGCTGCTAAGGAAATGCTCTCATTTATAAAGGAACGTTTCCAAATTAGACAGTGTAAAAATTTTAGGGGAAGAACAAGAGAATGTTTAAATTTTCATATAAAAAAATGTTTAGGACCTTGCGTTAATAAAGTTTCTAAAGAAGAATATAATGAGCAAATAAAACAAATAATTATGCTTTTAGAAGGAAAGACGTCTCAAGTTATAAAACAATTACAAGAAGAAATGAATGTTTTATCAGATAAACAAGAATATGAAAAAGCTGCAATATTAAGAGACAAAAAAATGGCAATAGAAAGAATTTCAGAAAAACAAAGAGTTTCTAATATTAATGAAAAGTCGATAGATGTTTTAGGTATAGCTGAAAATGAATTAGCAATTTGCATAGAAATTTTATTTATTAGAAATAGCAAAATGATAGGAAGAGAACATTATTTTTTTTCTACTACAAGTAATAAAGAAGAGCTTATTTCAGAGTTCATTAAACAATATTATATGGGAAAATTAGATGTTCCAAGTAAAATAATATTAGAATACGAGTTTGAGGATAAAGAATTATTAGAAAAAATATTTTTAGATAAATATAATAAAAAAGTGGAATTTAAAGTTCCTAAAAAAGGCGAAAAATTAAGATTTATAGATATGGCGAAAAATAATGCTAGAATTACTTTGGAAAATAGAAACAAAGAGCAAGAAAATATTTTAACTAATATAAAAGAAACTTTGAAACTCGAAGTATTACCTAAAAAAATTGAAAGTTATGACATATCAAATTTAGCAGGAGAATACATTGTTGCAGGAATGTGTACAGCAATTGATGGCAAAATAAAAAGAAATTTAAACAAACGCTTTAAAATAAAAACTGTTTTTGGACAAGATGATTCAAAATGTACAGAGGAAGTTGTAACAAGGAGATTAGCACATTCAATTGAAAATTCAAAAGGAGCTTTTGGTGAGTTACCAGATTTAATATTAGCAGATGGTGGAATTATTCAAATAAGAGCAATAAAAAGAGCTTTAGCTCAATACAATTTAGACATACCAGTTTTTGGAATGGTTAAAGATGACAAACATAGAACCAAGGTACTTATTGATGCTAATAAGAAAGAAATAAAAATAAATGAGCAATTAATGAATTTTATTACTAATATGCAAGATGAAGTTCACAAAGTAGCTATTGAATATAATAGAAAATTGAAACAAAAAGAAATAACAAAATCTAAATTAGATGAAATAAAAGGAATAGGGCCAGAAAAAAAGAAGGAATTGTTAGTTAAATTTGGTAGTATAGAAGGTATAAAACTAGCTAAAATAGAAGAATTAACAAAAATAAAGGGAATAAGTGAAAATTTAGCAAGAAAAATCAAGAAAGAATTGGATTGAAAGTTAGAATATCTATGAATATTTATGAATATATATTTAATATAAATTCATAAATATAGGAGGATTTTATATGATAGATATTACTAATGATAAATTTTGGGAAGCGGATTATGAAATAAAAAGAAGGGAACCAGCAAAAACAAATATAGTAAGAAATTTCATGCATGAACATAAGATTATATCTGCAAGCTTAATTTGTTTGGGAATATGCGTAATTATGAATGCTTGCCTAATTTATAGTTTTTTTAAAATATTAAATACATTATAGAGATAGTAAAAATAAAAAGAGGTGCTTTAGAAATGAATGTAGCAAATAATTGGAAAGATTATGAAATAATAGATATGGCAAATGGTGAGAAATTAGAAAGATGGGGAAATCATGTTTTGGTAAGACCAGACCCTCAAATAATTTGGAAAGAGAAAAGTTTTCCAAAAGAATGGGAAAAAGCAGAAGCTGTTTATAAAAGAAGTAAAACAGGAGGCGGTGGTTGGAATTATAAAAAGAAATTACCTGCTTCTTGGCAAATTAAATATAAAGATTTAATATTTAATATAAAACCAATGGGGTTTAAACATACAGGTTTATTTCCGGAACAAGCTGTAAATTGGGAATGGATGATGCAAAAAATCAAAACAGCAAAAAGAGAAATTAAAGTATTAAATTTATTTGCATATACAGGAGGTGCATCTGTTGCATGTTTATCAGCAGGAGCATCAGTATGCCATGTTGATAGTTCAAAAGGTATGGTTGCGTGGGCAAAAGAAAATGTAATATCATCAAAATTACAAGATAAACCAATAAGATATATTGTAGATGATGTTGTAAAATTTGTTCAAAGAGAAATTCGTAGAGGAAACAAGTATGATGCAATAATAATGGATCCGCCATCATATGGAAGAGGTGCATCAGGGGAAGTGTGGCAATTTGAAGAAAGTATTGAAGGATTAATTTCAATATGTGCACAAGTGTTAAGTGATAAGCCTTTATTCTTCTTAGTAAATTCATATACTACTGGAATATCTCCAGAAGTTATAAATAATATTTTAAGAATACATTTAGGTAAATATAAAGGAAAAATCTATGCAGGGGAAATAGGACTTCCAATGCAAAATTCAGAAATAGTGTTGCCATGTGGTAATTTTAGCAGGTGGGAACAAATTTAGATTATGTTAATTTTATAAAATAATCAAAATCATATACGAAATTTTAAAAATATAAAATTCGTATATGATTTTTTGTCGTTTATAAATGAAATATAAAAAGGTGTCAAAAATGTAATAAAATTGTCTCATAGAAAAGTTAGAGGTGATTGTTTTGATAGAAAAAATATGCAACTCTTTAACTAATCGAATAAGACTAAAGATGCCAGAAATTGATGATGAACGTGCAGAAATAATAAATTATGGGTTACAATTAGTAATTGGAGAAATTCCTAAGAATTTAATAATGTTATTAATTGCATGGGCATTAGGTGTTTTAGAATTATCAATATTTACATTATTGGTAATGTTACCATATAAAATAGTTTCTGGAGGAGTACATTTAAAAACACATATAGGATGTATAATTACAACAAGTTTATTTTATTCAGGTACAGCAATATTAAGTAAAAATAGTATTATTGAACCTACATATTTAAAATATTTAATAGTTACACTTATATGGTTATTTAGTATTATAATGATAAGTTTATATGCACCAGCAGATACAGAAGAAGTGCCAATTTTAAGAAAAAACGAAAGAAAAATAAAAAAGATATTATCATATATATTTATGACAGCAACATTATTAGCTGGAATAATAGTAAAAGATTCTACATTATCTAATATCTTAATTTTTGGAACTTTAATACAAACTATATTTATTTCAAAAGTTACATATACTTTAACAAAATGTAAATATGGGTATTTAGAGGCATATAAAAATAGCACAAATGCTTAAAACCTTGTTTTCATTATATTTTATTATATGAAATTATAAAAAAATGGAAAAGGAGGGATTTACATTGTTAAAATTATTAGCTAAAATTGCTGAAAAATATGCAAGAAGCACAAATACAGCATGTTTTATTTTGTTAGCATATCACCAACCCAAAATGCCAGCATCATTAATCAAAAAAGATTAATTTAATAAATTTTTTTAATTATGTTAAAAGTCAACCTTAAAGTTGATTTTTATAAAAACGAAAGGGAAGCTTATATTCGACATCTTAAAGCTTCCCTTTTCCCCATTTTATATTAACTATATATTTCTAGTTGTTGTTTAAATAATTTACTATCCTTAGTAGTATGCAAGTTTAAATTATTATTTTTCTTTAGAATTTGACGAACTTCCCATAAACCTAGGCCATGTGAACCAACTTCTTTTTCTTTTGATGTAAAACCTTTATCAAAAATTTTATCTATATTAATATCTTTATTTTTATAAGTATTTTCAATAATAATTAATTGTCTGTTTTGTTTAATATCATTTCTAATAGTTATATTTATTATTTTTTCTTCACATTCTTTAGACGCTTCAATTGCATTATCTATTAAAATTCCTAAAATTCGGCTTAGTTCATAAATTTTCATATTAATAGTACTTAAATCTAACATAACTTCTAAATTAAATTTTATTCCAAGTTCATCTGCTGTGTGATATTTAGATGTAAGTAAACTATAAATTGCTGGATTATTTATAATATCAGGGTTTAGAATACTTAAATTATTTATTCTTTGGCAATCATCTAAAAGTTCATTATAATATTCTTTCAATCCATCAATATTTTCAGTAGAAATATATCCACCAATTGCTTGAACAATATTATTAAAATCATGTTTAAATCCTCTAATATTATCATGTAAAATTGTTAAAGTTTTATTATATAATTTTTCTTCTTCTAAATTTTGGGTAGTTACTTCTAATTTATTAGTTCTTAAGAGACTATAAAAACTAATGCAAAAATATATGAATAAGGTAATTATATTAATAATACTTAAAGACATAGGAATAGTATTAAAATAAACTGTTATTAAATATGACTGTATAGCAATAGCTATAATTCCAATTATAAAATTAATTAATATTCTAAAGTTGCTCTTTAATTTATTTAATAAATTAATATTAAAATCAATTTTCAATAACAATCTATAAATAATAAATATAGTGGTATACAATATTAAGGAGTATACAGTTTTGTGAATAGGAATATTCAGAATATCATAATTTGATGAGACGCCTAAAATTATCATGTATATATTTATTAATAAAGAAGTAATTAGGGTAAATATTCCATAAGGTAATATTACTGCTAGAATTGATTTTAAAATATTAGTTTTAAAGATAATCATAACTAATATAGGAAATATTATAATATTTACAAAAGTGTTGTAAGGAGAAGGCACTACATATGTAGATAATAAAGATGTAATAGAGAATATTGTTATAAATATAAGCTTTTGCTTTTTTGAGGAATTTATACGTAATATTGTACAAAAAAGTAGTGTTATTAGTAAGGCTTCCAAAAAAATCATAGGAATGCTAATTATATTCAACATCACCTCATTTTCTGTTGTTAATGCTGTCCAAATTGTTTGAAGAAATTCCATTTTTAAACACCTCCATAAAATTGTTTTTATATTTTGCTCCTATAGAGCAATTTTCATTATTTGAAAAAGTAATTATATTTTTATTAGTTTCAATATCAGTAATATTATTAACATTTGCAATAAATGATTTATGACATCTTACAAAATTTTCTGGTAGACAATCTTCTATTTTATTAAAAGAAGTATATGATTCATATGTTCGGTCATCAGTGTGCACAATTAATTTCATACCATCTCTTCTAATATAATTTATATCATCTTGGTTTATAATAGTTTTGTTATTATTAAGTTTTAAAAATTTTGCAGGAGATTTTTCTATATCATCCATTAGTCTTAAAATAGTTTCTTCAAGTTTCTCTTCAATTATAGGTTTGGGTAGATAATCAAAAGTTTTATATTTATATGCTAATAATGCATATTCCAAATGACCAGTTGTAAATATAATATAAACATCTTTATTGTTTTTTCTAACAGTATCAGCAATATCACAACCTGACATATTTTCTTTCAAATTAATATCTAATACCAAAACATCAACTTTATTATTTTCAATATAATTTAGAACATCAGTAGAAGACTGTGCTTTTAAAGATACAGTTGCATCGATATTATTATTTATAAAGATAGCTTCCAACATTTTATTTAATCTATTTAAAGTTGGTAAATTGTCATCACATAATACAAAATTTAACATATATATAATCTCCTGTAATGTATTTTATATATTGATAGTATAAGGAATATTATTTATAAAAAATTCCTTATTTTTCCAGAATACAACTAATATAATCTAAAAACAAACTATTGTCAAGAAAAAAAGACAAAAATGAAAGAAGAAGGTAGGAAAATGGCAAAAAAAGAGCAATTTTGTTAAATTTGCTCTTTTTTGTCGTATTGTTTATTAATGAAGTTTGTACTCATAGATCTAAGTAAAACAGAATAATTTACGTTAAATGCGATTTCGTCACCAACAGAATAATTTTTTTCACTGTCTGTAACATCTAATATAATATAATCACTGCTTCCGGTCCAAAATTTCAATTTTATTATCAAGAGGTATTAAACCTTTTGTTGTTATATCTTGTTTTCCAATTGCTATTAATGCGCGTTTTCTGATGCCTTTATCTATAAAAACAGGTGGTTCTCCAAAAGAGTTATATAAACCAGGAGTGCCACGAGGAATAGAAGGTTTTTGTTTTAGTTCAACAATTTGACCTTTTAAAGTGAAATTATTTCTTGAAAATTCTTTTATAGGCTTTTCAATACAAGGGATGTTTCCAAGGAAAACTGCTTCGCCAATTCGA
The DNA here is from genome assembly GCA_017437145.1 of Clostridia bacterium. GTDB lineage: Bacteria > Bacillota > Clostridia > TANB77 > CAG-508 > CAG-452. The sequence continues at coordinate 125,008 of JAFSBT010000005.1, forward strand.
ACATTATTAATATTTTTAGGAAGTTCTCCATTTTTTAACATTTCAAAAGATGTTGAATTACCTCCAGTTACTACTTTAAATTTAATATTAAATTTTTCTTCTAATGTAATTGCTAAATCAGAAAGCTCTTTCATATTTTCTTTGCTAGGCATAATAGAAGCGTAACAACTAAGGTTAGAACCTATTCCATATAATTCAATGTTTTCAAGCTTAAGAGTTGCTTCAACTAATTCTTCAATTTCCTTTGAATCTGAGCCTTCACGTAAATCACCTAATTCATACATTAATATTATTTTATGAATTTTGTTTTGTTTTTTAGCTTCAGAATTTAATTCAAGTATAGTTTTTAATTCGCTATTTAAACTTACATCAGAATATTTAACAACATCAGATATTTCTGATAACATGGGTTCTCTAATAAGCCATTTTTCAACATCTATATCTTTATAATCTATAAAATTTTGTATACGTGATTCACAAATGGTTTCGATTCCATTATTTACAAGTTCTTCAACTATTCTTTTATCAGAAACTAAACATTTTGTTACTAAACTAAGCTTAACATTGTTGTCTTCACATATTTTTTTCATTGCTTTTGCATTTTTTATAATACCATTCAAATCAATTTCTAATTTAGGATACATCTTTTTCTCCTTTTTGGTTTATGAAATTTTTTATTGCATTTAAAGAATTTATTTCAAGAGCAAAATCATTATCAGTTAAAATTTTTTCTATATTTATACCTTTGTTTTTTAAAGCATTTTTTATTAGAAGTTCGGTATACCAAGGGTTTTTAATAAAAACAGGACCTAAAGCATTTGTGTAGATAATGTTTTTATATTTTGCTCCTTCAGTTTTTTCATTATATCCATTATTCCCACTTCCATATTCAAGTGTGGCTAAACTAATATCAGAGTGTAAAATAGTATCTAACATTTTAATTTGGCATCCTACAATTTCCATATTATTTTCATTTAATTTAAATAATATATCATCCCCATAGATACTTTTCCTTTCAACTAAATCCATATCTAAAAAACCTAAACCTTCAAATTCAGAGTCTTTTCTGATAGTTTTTTTTGCCATAATACAACCAGAAGCACCAATTAAAACGATAGTTTTATTATCATCAATAAATTTTTGTAATTCATTAGAATATTTTTTTAATGTTTCAATTATTGTAGGCATTACTTTAATTTCACCAACATTAAAAAACATAATATCATTATTTTCAAAATCTATTTCGTTATTATAGCTTTCTACCTTGTTGATATTAACTTTAATATCAAGCATATTGCCGATTTTTTCAAAAGCCATAATGTTGCCTCTATCACCATGAAGATTAAGAATATCAGGATACATCCATAAAATATTTAATTCATTAATCATTTTTTTTATCCTCCTTATGATTCTTAATATATTTATCTAATTCATAATATTTTTTTAACCACGTTATTAAATAAACGTTATTAATATCATATTTATCTAATTCTTGCATGATAGCCGTATCATCATCAGTTGGAAGTATAGAAATATTATTTTTATCTATTCCAGCATAAATTAATCTATTAGCAGAATCATAAGCTACTGCTTCAGAAAAGCATATATATCTTTGTACATTAGAAGAAATAAGCTTGTCTAAATTACAATCAAAAGCATAAAATGTATTTGTATAATATGGAGCGAAATCTTTAAGTTCTTCTAAACCTAACACAAAGATTTTTGGTATTTTATCACATGATATATAATCAAGAGCTGATTGTAAAGTTTCTGGATTTTCTTGTTTTATTCTGATATATTTTATAACTTTATTTTTATAATGTAGGGTTTCTAATCTACCACTAATATTTTTAAAATTTTTAAAGGCTTCTTGAATTTCATTTTCGCTAATTCCAAAAGTTTTACAGATAGCAATACATAATACATAATTATAAATGAAAAATGGTTCAGTGTTATTTATTGAGTAAGTATAATCTAGACATTTAAAAGTAGCTTTATCATAATTAATGTCAGTTGCTAAAAAGTCTATAGTTTCATTACTTTTAAATTCGCAATTACTGCATTTGAAATTTCCGATATTGTCTACATTATAATAATCAAAAATGATTTTATCATTACAAATTGGACAAGGAAGAGAAACATCATAAAAATCATTTTTTACGAAAGATTTATCATTTTTAGAAACTCCATAAAAAATAGATTTTCCTGCATATTTTGAAAGAGATTTTACTCTAGGCTCTTCATTATTTAAATATAGTGTCATATCTTTATTAATCACAGATTTGATTTTTTGATAAATATAGTCGGGTTCTCCATTTCTTTGTACTTGGTCTTTTTGCAGATTAGTTATACAAATATTTTTTGCAGGTAAATATTTATATATAATAGAAAAATATCTTTCATCAGTTTCAAAAACAAAAAAATCACTATTTAGTTTCCCAAATAAAGATGAATCTTTAATTAAGGCAGTTGCTACACCTGTTAATAAATTAGCACCTTCCAGATTGCTTGTAACTTTTTTGCCACTATTACGTAGTGTATGAACTATCATATTATTAGTAGTAGATTTTCCATTTGTACCAGTGATGAAAAAGACCTTATTATAATCTATACCAGTAAAGTGAGAAATGAAATCTTTTTGTAGTTTACATGCAAACACACCGGCAATATTAGTACCTTTTTCCTTATTAATTATATTAACTAAAAAACAAATAATTTTTCCAATAAATAATGCAAATAAAAAACGTATTTTCTTCATATAAATCCCCCTCAATGTCGAATTATATCATTAAATTTTTTAAACTTCAATAATAATACAAATGATAAAAATATAATTTATAAAATTACAATATTCAACAATATTCAACAATATATAAATTATAAATAGTATATAAGTAATTTTACCAAATTTATATAATTTTATAAATGAAAAAAATATTGCACAAATACATATAATATGATAAAAATAAATATATAAATATAAAATAAAAGTCAAGGAGAAATATATGAAAAAATTCTTTTGTATAGTTAGTATAATACTAATGGTTTTAGTAATCATAATGTTTTGCCCAAGTATAATTAATGCAGCTGATATTACAGTGACTAATGCAGAGGAATTAGCAAATGCATTAGGTAATGCAACAGTAGAAGGTGATAAAGTAACATTAGAAGGGAATACTATTATAGGAGATTATTACGATAACAATGTAATAATAATAGACGCAGGTGATAAAAAATTAGAAATTGATTTAGCAGGCAATACAATTGAAGGAAAAACAATGAATGAAATGTTCTATTTAAAAAGTGGAACACTAATATTTAGTGACTCACTAGGTGAAGGAAAAGTTGACAATAGTAATGAACAAAGCTATACAATGTTTGTTATGGAAGGAGGAAATCTTGAAATAAATTCTGGAGAATTTACTTCGCATAATGAAATTATAAATTGTATGAAGGGTAATTTAACAATAAACGGAGGAAAACTTAAAAGCTTAAATTCAAATGCTATTTTTCTTAATATACATGGTGATATTAGTGTTTATGAAGCAATCATAAATGGAGGAACTTTTAATGGGAAAGAATCTGCATGCTATGTGAATACTGGGAAAATGACAATAAATAAAGGAGATTTTGTTGGAGAAAATTATGGTATACTAGTATCTGCTTGGACTAATGTAAATTTGAAAATAAAGGGTGGAAATTTTGAAGGAACAAAATCAGCATTAAATATAAGTAATAGTGATATTTCAGTTAGTTTAAGTGGTGGAAAATATACAGCAACTTCTACAGATGAACAAGAAAATGAAGGAGCTATTAGTATTTTCTCTACTTACTATTCAGAGCAAGGAGAAACATATTCACCATATTCACCTATAAATCTTTTAGAAGAAGGATATACATTTTATGATGATGATACAATAGAGTTGAAAAAGGTGCTTTCATATTCAGATTTTTCACAACACTTTTACGGTACAAAATCAACAGTAACAGTAGCATTAAAAGAAAATGATAGCAATATAGAAAAGGAAGAAAATAAACCATCAGAAGAAATAAAGGAAAAAGACGAAACACCTAAGACAGGTAGCTCAATAATCTTATTTTATGAAATATCAATAATTTTAGGAATAGCTTTTATAGGATTTGTAATTATAAAGAGAAAGTAAATATAAAAGTTGACAAATAACCATTTTCAAAATAACTAAAGATTTAAATCTTTAGTTATTTTTTTATTGCTTATTTCATAGGATTAAATAAAAGGAGAGTTTATATATGAAAAACAAAATTGGATATATTATTTTAGGTTTAATAACTTGTGTATTTGTATTTGGTGTTACTTTATTAAATAATCATTCAAATCAAACAACGGTAACTACTAATTCACAGGTTTTATCTAACAAAAAAATCGGTTGGGGAATAAAAAGAAATGATAATCATGAGCAACCAGATTTAGGAAGTAGTAATTTAAAATTGCTAAATGAATATGATGGAATTGCAATGGGAAACAATGAAGAGAAGTTTGTATATTTAACGTTTGATAATGGATATGAAGCAGGGTATACTTCAAAACTATTAGACACATTAAAAGAGAATAATGTAAAAGCAACATTTTTTATTACAGCACATTATTTAAATACAGCATCAGAATTAGTAGAGAGAATGATAAATGAAGGGCACATAGTGGGGAATCACACGGTAAATCATTATTCAATGCCTGATATAACGGATGAAAAAATAAAAGAAGAAGTGATGAATTTACATTCTGGATTATATGAAAAATTTGGATATGAAATGAAATATATAAGACCACCTAAAGGTGAATTTAGTGAAAGGACGTTAAGCATGTGTAAGTCTTTAGGATATAAAACAGTAATGTGGAGTTTTGCATATGATGATTGGGACACAAAAAAACAAGGAAAACAAGAATATGCAAAAGAAAAGATTTTAAACAATCTTCATAATGGAGAAATAATATTGTTGCATGCAACATCCTCAGATAATTGTGAAATTTTATCAGATATTATAAATGAAATAAAGAACCAAGGATATGAATTTAAAAGTTTAGAGGAATTTGTATAATTAAGAAGTGCTTTGAAATCAAAGAATAAAACGTAGGGGTCGTCGCCCTGCCCAAGGGAATGTGATATCCGTAACATCATTGCATTCGGACGGCGACCCGTAACATTAGTACGAAAGGAGATATATTTTTTGAAAAGCAAAAGGAAAAATGAGATACTAAACATGTTAGAAGTGCCTAAAGAAATTAATAGTTATAATACAAAAATAACTATATTAGGATTTGATGAAATATTAATAGAAAATTATAAAGGCATATTAGAGTATGAAGAATTCTATATAAAAATCAATACAGAAATAGGGGCAATTAATATAAATGGATTTAATTTATCTTTAAAACAAATCACAGATGATGATATTTTAATAAAAGGAAAAATCGAGAGTTTAGACTTAGAAAGGAATAATTAAAAAGTGTTTGTGAAAATAATTCTAAATTATATATTGGGATATGTTAATATAAAAGTTGAAAGTTATTATATAGAAAGATTTATAAATATATGTACGAGTAAAAAAATTTTTTTATGGAATATAAAAAGAGAAAGAGCAACAATATTATATGCAAATATTGGTATAAAAGAGTATAAACAATTGAAGAATATAGCAAGAAAAGTAAGAATGAAAGTATCAATAGAAAAAAAGAAAGGATTACCAATATTACTTCATAAATACAGAAAAAGAAAAATATTTGCAGGATTTTTAATTTTTATAGCAATTGTATTGACAATTATATCTCGATTTATTTGGAATATAGAAATAACAGGAGATGAAAATATAAATAAAACGGAAATACTACAAGAATTAAACGGCTTAGGATTAGATACAGGTGTTTTAAAATCTAAAATAAACACAACTGATATTATAAATCAAATTAGATTAAAAAGAAATGATATAGCGTGGATTGGAATAAATTTAAAAGGAACAAATGCAATTATTGAGGTAGTAGCAAGAGAAGAAAAACCAGATATAATAGATGAAGATGATTATTGCAATATAGTGTCTGAAAAGGCTCGGTATAATTACTAGGTTAAATGTACAAAATGGTACTGCCCTAGTAAAAGAAGGGGATATTGTTAAAAAAGGAACTATGCTAGTGGGTGGATATTTAGAAGGAAAATATACAGGAACACGATATGTTCATAGTTTAGCAGATATACAAGCTAAAATTTGGTACTCGAAAAAGGAAAAATTTTCCTACAACCAACGATTAAAGAAATCCTCAGAAGCTACGGAAACAAAATATAGTATAAAAATAAATAATTTTACAATAAATTTTTATAAAACCCTTTCAAAATTTAAAAATTATGATACAATAATGGAAAGTAAAAAATTGAATCTGTTTTCTAATTTTTATTTGCCAATTGAAATTATAAAAATAACTAATTCTGAATTTTACTATGAAGAAGTAATATATACGGAGGAAGAGCTTTTAGAGCTTGCAAAAACAAAGCTAGAAAATGAACTATTGGAAGAAATAAAAAGCAAAGATGACATTATTAATGAGCAAGTAAATGTATATAAATTTGATGATGGAATAGAGCTTGAAATTATATACGAAGTTATAGAAGAAATTGGAACAGAAGAGAAAATAGTTTTTTAAGGAATGGTGATAATATGGAACAAAAGAGCCTTAAAGTTTTGGATACTAATAAAACGTTTTTTTCAAAAATTACTACAAATATAACAAAATTATTGATACCCACAAAAGTAAGCTTCAATAATATTATAATTACTATAAAAAGAAATAGTGTAATAAAGAATTACTATAACTATACTTTAGAAAATAACGATGAAAAGAAAGAAGTATTATTAAAAAAATATGAAGATGCTTATGTATTATATCTAGAATCTATAGATAAATATATATTAGATTCATTATATAAAAAGGTGAAAAATAACACGGCATCAAATTTTGAAAAGACTGCATTGTCAAAATATTATACAATAGTTAGTCTAAAGGAAAAACAGTATTTAGAATATAAATACAAAAAACAAGAATATTTACTAAATATAGATTATGAATCATTATCATCACAAAAAAAGGAAAATACACTAGAAAAATATAACGATTTTTATGTTTCTAAAATGGATATGTTAAATAAGGGATTATTAAAAAATTATTCTGTTCAACTATCCGGAAACAAAAATGAAGAAATAGCAAAAGTATATCAAAAAATATTTTCAACACTTGAAACATATGCATCTGATATATTACCTATAAAAATAAAGTTAAACAAAACAAATGATTTAATTAATGTAATAAAAAGATATGAAGAATATGAAAATGCAAGTGTTGGAAAATTAAATGAAATCGACAAAATAAAACAAAAAATGACACTGATTAATTTAAGTAGATTATTGTTTACTCATAGTTTACCTCCAATTGTTGCAGAACAATGCTATAAGGAAATTATAAAGCAAAATAATTTAATTATGATAAATGCAACAAATAAAAATAAAGAAAAAACTGCATATAAAATGTTAATAGAATTAATTGAAAATTATAATTATGAGTTATTATCTACAAAAATATATTGGGACAAGCCTGAAGAAAGAGAAGAATATAAGACTTTTCAAGAAGAATATAGAAATTTAAATAATATTATAAGTACTGAAAGAGAAAAAGAAAAAGAGATATTATTTTTAAAATCATATATAAAATACTTACGTAAAAACAATATAAAATCTGAAGAATTAATTTCTAAATTCAAACAAAAGTTAACAGAATTTGGAGTTATTAAAACAATAAAAAATAGTTATAAATCAGAAGGAGCTTATGTGAAAAAAGAATGGAACTTTCAGAAATAATTTTTTTAGATATAGAAGAAAATGAAGAATATTTAAATATTGTAAATAAAGTTTTAAAGAGCTGTTTTGAAAGTGAATTAAAAAATAAAAAATTAACAGTTAATGTGACTTTAACAAATCCCAAAAAAATACAAGAACTTAATAATCAATACAGGAATATAGATAAGCCAACAGATGTTTTATCATTTCCAATGTTTGAGAAAGAAGAATTAATTAATCTAGATAATCAAAATTATTATATTTTAGGAGATATAGTGATTTCAATTGAAAAAGTAAAAGAACAAGCAGTTGAATATGAACATAGTTTTGAAAGAGAATTATCATATATGGTAGTGCATGGATTTTGTCATTTATTAGGATATGACCATATAGAAGAAGAAGATAAAAAAGTAATGAGAAAAAAAGAAGAAGAAATTTTAGCAAAAATATAATTAGTAAAAGGAGAAAAAAATGGGAAGAAGAGAAAATAGAAAGAGTAAAACAAATAAAAATAAAATATTAATAATCGCTTTAATAGCAGTAGTACTTGTTGCAGGGATAGTTTGTGGAATAATTTTCTTAGGTGGAAATAAAAATGAAACGGCAGAAACTGCTGTAGAGCCATCAGAAGAGGCAATGAAAGTTGTTTTAAAAGAAATTGATATTGTAGATGTTAATTCCAAAACAAGACCATATGCTGTAATGATAAATAATAATCATTCTGCATGGCCACAATGTGGAATGCAAGATGCATATTTGGTATATGAATTAATTGCAGAAGGTGGAATAACTAGAATGATGGCTTTATACAAAGATGCAGATACAGCAAAAATAGGTTCAGTAAGAAGCGCAAGACATTACTTTTTAGATTATGCTCAAGAAAATGATGCTATCTTTGTGCATTGGGGAGGAAGTCCAGCTGCATATGCAGAATTAAATTCAGGTATGGATCATATAGATGGAATTGCAGAAGAAGGAAGAACATTTTTTAGAGATACATCATTAAAAAGAGATTATGAACATACAGGATTTACAAGTATGGAGAAAGTAAAAAAATATGCTGCCGAAAAAGGATTTGATAGAGATACTAATAAGGATTTACTATTAAACTACAGTGTTAAAGAGGTAGATTTAAGTAAAAAGGAAAATGCAATTTCTGCTAATAGTGTATATATAAGATATTCTGATTATCATTCAACAAGTTATGAATATGATGAAAAAAACAAAGTTTATAAAAGAAGTATGAGTGGAACACCTAATACAGATTTAGTAACAGGTGAACAATATACTGCTAAAAATATAATAACATATCAAGTTTATAATTATACAATTAGTGGAGATGATAAAGGACGACAAGAATTTAATAATGTTGGAACAGGAACAGGATATTACATTACAAATGGATATGCAGTTCCAATAACATGGGAAAAAACTTCAGATAGTAGTCAAACTGTATATAAATATGAAAATGGAAAAGAAATAAATGTTAATGATGGAAATACATTTATTCAAATACAACCACAAGGGCAGACTTTAACAATTGAATAATATAAATTTTAAAAATTGCTAAATTCTACAAATTTAGCAATTTTTATGATATATAATTAAGGAGGAAAAAATGGGAAAATTCAAATCTGGATTTGGAGCAATAATAGGAAGAACTAATGTTGGAAAATCAACTTTAATAAATAGTTTAGTAGGTGAGAAAATTGCTATAACAACATATAAAAATCAAACCACAAGAACAGCTATAAAAGCTATAATTAATCGAGATAATTCACAAATTATTTTTATTGATACACCTGGAATTCATAAACCAAAAACAAAATTAGGAGAAACTATGTTAGAAACTGCATGGAATGCGATTTCTAGTGTAGATATTACTTTATTTGTAGTTGAAGCAACTTCTAATACAATAGGAAAAGGCGACAGAATAATTTTAGATAAGTTAAAAGAGTTAAAGCCAAAAACTATTTTAATAATAAATAAAATGGATTTAGTAGAAAAAGAAAAATTATTACAAATAATAGAAATGTATAGTAAAGAATATGATTTTAAAGAAATCATACCAATATCTGCAATGAATAGTGAGAATACAAACACAATACTAGAACAAATTGAAAAATATTTACCTGAAGGACCTAAATACTATGAAGATGATGAATATACAGACCAAACTGTAAGACAATTAGCTGAAGAAATAATTAGAGAAAAAGCATTAAAACTATTAGACGAAGAAGTACCACATGGTATATATGTTGAAACAGAAAAAATGACAATGAGAAAAACTTCAAAACAAGAAGATATATATGATATAGAGGCTACAATTTATTGTTTAAGAGATTCCCATAAAGGAATAATTATTGGGAAAAATGGAACTATGTTAAAAAGAATAGGAACATATGCAAGACAAGATATAGAAAAAATGTTGGATACCAAAGTTAATTTGAAACTCTGGGTAAAAGTAAAAGAAGGTTGGCAGGATAAAGATAGCATTGTGAAAAAATTTGAAATGTAAATAATGCATATTTTTTTCAAAATTACAAAAGATAAGTATTGCAAAGGAGCGGATGTTTATGTTAAAACAAATTGCATGGAATACTTTTAAAAATACCGGAGATATAAACACATATTTGGAACTAAAACAAGTAAGAGATATGGAACAAATTATAAAGGCGGAAAAATATGAAAATATTAAAGACGAAGGGAATAGTAATTATAGAAAATAATATGGCTGATTTCGATAAAATGCTAACAATATTAACACCTAATGGGAAAATTGAGGCTATTGCAAAAGGGGCTAGAAGACCTAGAAGTTTGTTGTTGGCAGGTACTCAGTTTTTATGTTTTGGAGAATTCATGTTATATAGAAGTGGGAATATTTATAACGTAAATTCCTGTGAAACAATAGAGGTTTTTTATAATATAAGAACTGATTTAGACAAATTAAAATATGCGGCACATATAACAAAAATCATAAATGATGTTACAACTGAGAATCAAAATAGCTATAAAATTTTACAGCTATATTTAAATACATTATATACAATTTCAAATACTGATAAAAGTTTAGATTTTATAATTTCAATATTTAAATTAAGACTTTTATCAATAATAGGATTCAGGCCAATTATTGATAGTTGTCAAGTTTGTAAAAATCAAGAAAATTTTTCATATTTTAGTTTGCGAGATAATGGTTTTAAATGTAAGGCTTGTGGAAAAACAGATAAAGGTGCAATAGAGATTTCAGAAACTACAAAAGATGCAATAAGGTACATAATATTAGCTGATTCGAAAAAAATTTTTTCATTTGATATACCTGAGGAATCAATTAAAGAATTAGAAATAATATCTAAACTATTTTTAAATGAAAAATTAGAAAAAGAATACAAGATAATTTAAAATTATGTATTCAAATATTTTTTTAAACAATCAGTAGTTTCTTGGCTTATTACATGTTCTATTTTACAACAATCAATTTCAGCAATTTCTTTGCTAACACCAATTTTTAATAAAAAGTTATAAATAAGTATATGTTTATCATATACTTTTTTTGCTAAATTTCTACCTGATTCAGTCATGATTATATTGCTATAATTACTTTTTTCAATTAAATTTAGTTTATTTAGTTCATTCATTGCTTTATTTACAGCAGGTTTTGATACTCCTAATTTAGCGGCAATATCAACAGATTTTATTTCTCCTTTTTCTTGTTCAATCATATAAATTGCCTCAATATAATCTTCTATAGATTTTGATAATTCTTTCATAAAAACCTCCGTATAAGAGATGTTATATAAATATATACAAAGTATATCATAAAAAAAGTAAATGTGAAATATATTTAATTAATAAATTAGGACAATCCATAATTATTTAAATAGAAATAATTATGGATGATGTGTGAGGTGAGAGGTGTGAGGTGCGATTTTAAAATTCCCACTTCTCACTTCTGAATATAAAAAAGTTAAACATATTTAACTTTTCCTATTGACAAATAAAAATACAAATATTAAAATGTTAACAAAGGTTAACTTATTTAAAGCGAGGAGGAAAAATGAAAAAAGAAAATTCAGAAAAAAACAAGGCTACATATCTAAGTGATTTAAAGATTGGACAAAAGGCTAAAGTTATTAAATTAAATGAACAAAATAAAGCTATAAGAAGACATCTGTTAGACATGGGAATTACAAAAGGTGTAAAAGTTACAATAAAGAAAATCGCACCTATGGGAGATCCTGTTGATATTGAGTTAAGAGATTATGAATTGTGCCTTAGAAAAGCAGATCTAAAACAGATAGAAGTAGAGGTGATAGAGTGAAAATTGCATTAGTAGGAAATCAAAATAGTGGAAAAACAACGCTTTTTAATACTTTAACAGGAATGAATGCAAAAATAGGTAATTGGCCAGGTGTTACAATTGAAAAGAAAGTTGGGAAAATTAAAAAAACAATACATGAAATTATAGATTTGCCAGGAATATATTCATTAAGTCCATATAGTACAGAAGAAGAGATTTCTAGAAAATTTATTTTTGAAGAAAAACCAGATGTAATAATAAATATTGTTGATAGTACATCTTTAGAAAGAAGCCTATATTTAACAACACAATTATTGGAATTAGATTGTAAAGTAATTGTTGCATTAAACATGACTGATATTTTAGCAAAAAAAGGAATTAGTATAAATGAAACAAAGTTAGAAAAAGAATTAGGCACAAAAGTTATAAAGATATCAGCATTAAAGGAAACAGGTATAACAGAATTACTTGAAGAGATAAATAAAAAGAAAAATTATAATTCTAAAAAAATTTATGAGGATGATATAGAAAATCTAATTAGCAAAGTAAGCGAATTATTGGATACAAAAACAATAAATAAAAGATTTGTAGCTGTGAAACTTATAGAAAAGGATGAGAGGTTTAAGTACTTAAATACTCCTAGCATAAGTAAAATGGTACAAGAGTTATCGGATAACTATGAAGAAGATTTAGAAGAAATAATTGCGACTCAAAGGTATGAATTTATAGAAAAAATAAAGAAGGTTTCTGTAATAGAAAAACAAATTAAAGAAACTATATCAGATAAAATTGATAAAATTTTATTAAATAAATGGTTATCTTTCCCAATATTTATAGCAATAATGTTTTTAATTTACTATTTATCAGTAGGGGTTATTGGAAGTTATACAGTAGATTGGGTGGCAGGAATTATTGAGACATTTGGAGAAACAGTTGGAACATTTTTAACAAATATAGGAGCATCTGAATGGGTTAATAGCTTAGCTGTAGATGGAATTATTGCTGGAGTTGGAGCAGTACTTGGTTTTGTGCCACAACTTATAATTTTATTTATATGTATATCTGTTTTAGAAACAACAGGATACATGTCTAGAATTGCTTTATTGTTAGATAAGATTTTTAGAAAAATAGGTCTAAGCGGGAAAAGCTTAATACCTTTTATAGTTGGTTCAGGATGTAGTGTACCAGGTGTAATGGGTGCAAGAATTATAGAAAATCAAGATGAAAGAGAAATGACAACAATTTTAACACCATTTATACCATGCAGTGCTAAATTACCAATAATTGCTTTATTTGCAGGGTATTTCTTTGGGGATTATGCAGGAGTTGCGTCTGCTTCACTATACTTTTTTGCAATAATAATTATTATTTTAAGCGCAATACTTATGAAAAAATTTGTATTTAAAAAGACAAGCAGTACATACATATCAGAACTTCCTGATTATAAACTACCAAGTATAAAATATGTAGCAAAAGATGTGTTTGAGAAAATAATTGCTTTTATAAAAAGAGCGGGAAGCGTAATTTTAATTTGTTCGATAGTAATTTGGTTTTTATTATCATTCTCGTTTAGCTTTGAATATGGTATCGACGTTGAAGAAAGTATGTTAGCTTCAATAGGAAAAACCATATCATGGGTATTTTATCCGATGCTTGGAGAAAACAGCTGGGGAGCAACTGTTTCAGCGATTCAAGGGTTAGTTGCAAAAGAGCAAGTAATTTCATCGATGTCAGTAATTGCTGGACTAGCAGAGGAAACAGAAGAAGGAAGTAAAATTTTTGGAGAAGGAAGTATTTTTAGTTTCTTTACAACTGCTTCAGCATATGCTTTTATGGTGTTTAATTTATTTAGTGCACCTTGTTTTGGAGCAATAGGAGCTATGAAAAGAGAACTTGGGGGTACTAAAAAGGTTCTAAAAGCTGTAATTTTCCAAACAATAGTTGCATGGATTTTGGCAACTATTACATACCAAGTTGGAAGTAGGATAGAAAATGGAACAATAACTGTTGCAGATATACTTATTATAGGCGTTATATTAATAGGTGTTTTTACCATAATTGCGGAAATAATAAGAAAAAGAAGAAATGGAGAAGAATGCATTGGATGTCCATATAGCAGGGAATGTAATAAGAAATAATTAGGAATTTGGGACTTTTAGGGACAGGTTAAAAAATCAGCTTGTCAGTGGTGTCAGTGGGGACGGGGCATTTTGACATTAATTTAATGTCAAAATGCCC
>JAFSBT010000014.1 GCA_017437145.1 Clostridia bacterium
GAAATCTTTTATTTCTCGCTTGCATTTACACTTGAATTGCGAAATAAACTATTACAAAAATGAATAACGTGATAAGAAAAAGTGGTAATACATCTAGCAAAATCCACTTTTTCTTATCGCTTTTTGATGATATACATACGTTTTCCAATACAACACAATTTCCTTCTATTTGAAAGGGTGTGTTTTTCCAATCATCATTCACCTCAATAACAATATCTTTATCTTCAACACACACTATCCGTAAAACGGCATCAAATGGTAATCCAAATGGATGTGGCTCAGTGGAACCTCCAATAATAGAAATAATCCAATAAAACAATCCTATGATTCCTATCTGTTTTTCTTTTAGAATTTTGTTTATGTATTCTATTTTTACCTCACTGGATTTCGAACAATAGAATTCTTTATATCTACCACTTCCAACATCTTGCTTTACTCCGTCAATATATACATTACATTCATAATTTTCTTGCCCGAATATTTTATCCTTTATGCTAATTTTCATTTTCTTCCCCGAACTAATATCTCTTTATGCTCACTTTTCCACTATACTTCCCTACAAACTCACTACATGTCATAGTTAATGTATAGGTATCATCATAATCAAAAACTACATATGCTACTAATTCTTTCGCTTTCGGAAATTGTTTTACAATATTTCCATTTGAATCACTTAATACAAAAGTAATTGTTCCATTTTCAATCTCTGTTTTTATATCAGCCCTCACTCTCATGCCTTCATTTTCTTATTCATAATTTATCTTCCTAATTCTTTTTATTTTATCCACTTCTTCATTGCCTTTTTAATAGAGTAATATAGCAACATTTCACAAAAAATAAAAATCAAAGTACACATCACAATATACTTACCCAAAATAAATCCGAGCAAAACATCGTCAAAATTTTTTTGAATAACACAACATGCGATAATTAGTAACGGAACCACTACCAATACCGATAATCCACCATTAATACTTATTTCTCTTCGTAACATGTTAAATAATGATTTTTTATCTCTCCCAATGCTCATCAATATATAGTAGTCTCTTTCCGTTTCCAGTACATCAAGAAATTGATTCAAATTTATAATAAAACAGATTGTCACAAAGAATAAAAGCGAAATATTTGTCTGTATATATCCCATAATTCTATCTAATTCTAAACTTATAATCGTAGTTTTCGTATTTTGAAATACCTCCCCAAAAATGTATGAACATGACGAAATTCCAAAACAAATATTTAAAATGGCATACACGAACTGTTTACTCCTGCTTTTTCTTAATATATTTCCCACTAAATATAATCTGTTTTTTTGCATTAACCACTTACTTTTTCTGATTAACGCAAGCACATCATAAAACAGCATAATCAACATATATACCATCCCTACTACGAGCAAAAACACCAACGACAACATCTGCTCTATATAGTTCAAACTTACTATATATAATACAAAAAGAAAGATTAATAAAACAATCTTCTGTTTCATATTATTACATTTTCTGTTTCCTTCACTTTTTTTCTTTATCGCAAGAAGGTCCTTTATATTATTTTTATCAACAAAATACATACATACAGACACTGTATATATGCAATAAATCAAAAAATATACTATTGTTGTCTCTATTGTTTTTGTTGTCACCTCTATAAAAGTACTTAATTCCATTTTTCCAAAGACGCTAATATAGGAATAAACAATTGCTAACGGCAATCCAACCAAAAGAGCAAGTAATAAGATGCCTAGATTCTCTGCAATATAAATCCCTTTAACTCCATTTTTACTTATTCCTATTAACAAATATATAGAAAATTCTTTTCCTTTTATAACTAACATAAGCCTAGTTATATAATATAAAACAATAAATGCAACCAATAAAATAATTATAGGTAACGCATTTGAAACCAGTATCTCTTTATATGAGTTACCAATGAAACTTCCGACATAAAGGAAAAACATAATTGATATATCAAAAAACCAAAAAATAATATAATTTGATATTGTTTTATAAATATTACTCCATATCAGCTTGCTAAATTTCATTTGAATCCCTTTCCAACAGCTCCTCAAGAATATCGGCAAAAAATTTCTCTCGTTTTTCTTCCCCTCTATCCATCTCTTTTACAATTCTTCCGTCATTCATAAAATAAATTTTCTTACAATAACTTGCTGTTAAAGGATCATGTGTTACCATAAGTATAGTTACTTTAAACGTATCATTCATCATTTTTAATGTCTTTAGCAAAGCTCTTGATGCAGCTGTATCTAATGCTCCGGTTGGCTCATCCGCCAATATTATACTTGGTTTTTTTACCATTGCTCTGGCACATGCTACTCTCTGACATTGACCACCTGATATTTCATGAGGATATTTTTCCAGAATATCTTGTATTCCTAATTCTCCTGCTATTTCTAAAACTCGTTCCTGTTGTTCCTTCTTACTAATTTTCATAAATGTTAATGCAATAATAATATTTTCATATACTGTTAAACAGTCTAATAAGTTATAATCTTGAAATATAATACCTATATTAGAATTTCTGAAATCTGCTATATTCTTGCCTTGTAACTTTGAAATATTCACACCACCATATTCAACAATTCCTTCATAATCATTGTCTATCGTAGAAAGAATATTCAATAATGTGGTCTTACCCGAACCCGAAGCTCCCATTATGCAAACAAAATCCCCTGCATTTATATCAAAAGTGATATCTTTTAAAACCATTTTGTTATCATATTGTTTAGATACATCCTTAATATTTATCACTTTATAACCTACTTTCATTAAGATTTTTTAAATAGCATAAACTATAAAAATAGCCTTTATTTTCAATCAATTCATTAAAACTCCCTACTTCAACAATTTCGCCTTCATTGATTGCAATAATTTCGTCATATTTATCTGCCATTTCTTTATTAATTCTATGAGCTATTGCTATAATCATTTTAGGTGTTTCCAATATATTTTTTTCAATTGATAATGACAACCCATTCTTTGAAATTCACTAATTGCCATTACAATCCTAATAAAACTAGTTGAAATTTGTCGTATATACATAATAATGATTGTCAATTCTCCAAAGGATATCTCTCCATAGATCACTTTTACAAGATTTACATATCCATCGATTTTACCATTGTCACACATATCCCATAGATTCATGATAGCTCCACCAACACTAGTAAAACTAATAACTGTTCCAACCATTCCTAATTTAGAAGTCAGAAAACTTGCCATTCCATTTCCTAACGCATTTTTTAATAGTCCAGTCCAGACTGATGTCCCACTTACCAATGCATTTGTTACAGCACCCCCTTATTTTTTGATTTTTGTGCTTTACTCCTGCATGCATTCAGTCGTAAATATATGTAACTCAACTTTCCCACTAGTAAAGTTGGAGAATACGCTTAATAATTCAAGCAAAATAATTTAACAAATTGGTGTATTGACATAAAAATAGCACCAAATCTTTGATATAATAAGTTCACCACAAACAACATTACACAAAGGAA
>JAFSBT010000015.1 GCA_017437145.1 Clostridia bacterium
AACTAATGATAGTATATGTAATTCCATAAATTTTTGCAAGAAATTTACCGGGTTTTCCCGTGCAATATCAGATATGTATTGTTTTTTGTTGTTAAAATTTTTTATTGTAATATTTATATTAATGTAAGAAGAAAATGGTAATTTTGTACATTTATGTCTAAAAATGTGTCAAGTAAATAAACGAAAAAATAAGAAAACAAAGTAACAATATTTATGGTTTCATAAACTAAGAAAAATGCCCTAAACAAGTGTTGCCATAAGCCTAACGACATTGTTTTCTTGCAAGATATCTATAGTTGTTACCATACAAAAGTCTTATGACACCACATTCTGTAAGAGATTCTTTTCTAATAAAATATCCAGTAACTCATCCTGTGTGGAATCCGGTGCAGCATTTTCAAGGACTTCGTAAATTTGTTCTATGATGAAAAGGTCTGTTTCTAATTCATCAGAGGTTTCATAACAGGACTTTCCCTTCGTGAATTTCTTTCGCACCTGGCTAAGTAGATTTTCTAATTTTCCCTTTTCCATCCCACGCTCATATACACCATAACCTAAATTACACATATCTATCAGCTCCCTGTTAATATTATCATTCATCTGAATATCATAGTCACTTTGCAACGATTCTTTCTTTTCCTCTTTTGTCATTTTATCAGAAAACAAAGTTTTTAACAATCCAATTAGTTTCCGTTCGTCTTCCGGTACGGCATCATCTGCGGTATAATTTGAAATACAAATCAGAATACCGGTCATTAAATCGTAGTTTTTCTTTTTTGGAAAGTAGTTTCCAACTATATTTTCGGCAGATAATGAAAATTTCGTAATAGAATCTCTTTTATCTGCTTCTTCCACATTCATGCAAATCCAAATGGAATAGACTTTCTTAATGTTTTGGTAATCATCATTTACAAATTCCCTGTTTTTCTGGGAAGAAATCATTCGGGAAAGGTAGTAGACCATTCTTTTTTCAATAGGATATTTTAGTTTTATGCTTTTCTGGGCCTCCACATCAATGATGATTTTAATACGTTCCTTTGTAACAGCACTTGTTTTAATGTCAAAAGTGATGAAACCTTCCCCGGGAATATTGTCTTCGCAGTTCTCACCGGTAATCTTTGGTGCATTGGTGAGTCCCGGAGAGATTGGAACCTTTTTAATTTCTGTCTCTTCAATGCAGGCAATGATGTCCCGGATGGGCATAGATTTAAATTCATCTGTAGCATACTTTAAAATGTATGCCAGAATCTCCTTGTCCGCCAGAAGATTTTTTGCATGTTCATCGTACTGTAAGGCAGAAAGTCCGGCATCTAGGTCATCTGAAATGACAGTTGTTTTTTTATTCATAAGTACCTCCTTCTAAGAATGTATAAAAACAGCCATTCTTATTTAATATGTGGGAAAGAAGAAATGCAAGCCTCCATTCTTATTTGCTGAAAGAAGGAATGCAAGCCTCCATTCTTATTTGTTGAAAGAAGGAATGCAAGTCTCCATTCTTATTTGCTGAAAGAATAAATGTAAACATCCAATCTTATCTATTCTATTGAACTGATAAAAACACAGGAAGTACTTCTGATTTTGTACATAAATAAGAAAAATTTCAAATTTTATATGTGTGGATTTTTTCGATTCGCTAGTCTGAATAGTGGCGATAGAATCTAAAATCTTCATTTTGGTGATTCGCATTATGAATCATTTTGAACTAATGATAGTATATGTAATTCCATAAATTTTTGCAAGAAATTTACCGGGTTTTCCCGTGCAATATCAGATATGTATTGTTTTTTGTTGTTAAAATTTTTTATTGTAATATTTATATTAATGTAAGAAGAAAATGGTAA
>JAFSBT010000006.1 GCA_017437145.1 Clostridia bacterium
GTCAGTGGTGTCAGTGGGGACGGGGCATTTTGACATTAATTTAATGTCAAAATGCCCCGTCCCCACTGACACCACTGACAAGCTATTGTTTTTTTATTTTAGGTTTAGAGATTAAAGAAGCAATGTATCCAAAAACTATAGCTGCAGTGATTCCGGCTGATGCAGCAGAAATGCCACCTGTAAAGGCGCCAATTAATCCATCAGATTTTACTTTTTCAATTGCTCCTTTAGCTAATAAATTTCCGAAACCAGTTAAAGGGACTGACGCTCCTGCACCAGCAAAATCTATTAATTTTTGATAAATTCCTAATCCACCTAAAATAGCTCCTGATGTAACGAAAATTACCAAAATTCTAGCAGGTGTTAATTTTGTTTTATCTATTAAAATTTGTCCAATAACACAAATTAGACCACCCACGATAAATGCCTTTATTAACATTGACCAGTCGATATTATTAAAAAAATCCATGATAAATATCCTTTCTGAAAATGTAGTTTAAACCTCTATACTCACTGCATGTGCTATACCAGGTATTGATTCACCTTGTTGAGAGGTAGTTGAATTTGTAAGTGCTCCTGTAGCAATTAAAAGAATCTTTTTATATTTTTTTTGTTTTAACATATTAAAAACATAACCTGCAAATACAGTTGCGCAACAGCCACAACCACTACCTCCAGAGTGTACATCTTGTTCATTTTTATTAAATATTAATACGCCACAGTCATTATAATTGTTTTTTATATTATAACCTTTTGTTTCAGCAAGTTCCATTAAAATTTCTTTACCAATATGACCTAAATCTCCGGTTAGAATAGCATCGTAGTAACTGGGGTTTCGACCGGTATCTTTAAAGTGTGTAACTAAAGTATCGAGTGCAGCAGGTGCCATTGCAGCTCCCATACTATTTGCATCTTTTATTCCCATATCAATAATTTTTCCTGTTGTAATAGTTGTGATGAAAGGCCCTTGACCATTTTTGCTTAGAAGTGCAGCACCACTTCCGGTAACCGTCCATTGAGCAGATGGTGGACGCTGGTTACCTAATTCTAAAGGAAATCTAAATTGTTTTTCTGCACTGCAAAAATGACTTGAGGCAGCACATAGCGCATGATCAGCGGCATCGCCATCTATAAAAACTGAAGCTAGTTGCATACCTTCTACAAAAGTAGAACAAGCTCCAAAAATCCCATAAAAAGGAATTGCGAGTTCTCTTAATCCGAAACTTGAAGAAATACATTGGTTAAGTAAATCACCTGCAAAGCAATAATCGATGGTATTTGAAGGTATTCCAGATTTTGTAATGCATGAATTTACTGTTTCTTTTATGAATTTACTTTCGGCTTTTTCCCAAGTTTTTTCTTCCCAAAATTCATCTTCTACATATTTATCAAAATATTTTGAAAGGGGACCTTCACCTTCTTTTGGTCCAACAATAGAACAAGTTTCTGTTATTGTAATGGGATTATCAAATTTAATAGTTTGTTTACCTAATTTTTGCATAAAAAATCTCCTTTCTTAATAGATGTGAGAGGTGTGAGGTGAGAAGTGTGCTTTTATTGATATGCTTCGTAGACTTTGCTTGATTTTCACATTTCGCACTTCCCGCATCACACTTCCAATATTACACCAATGTAATCGACTGTGTATTAAAAATTAAATATAAAATTCCTACAAGTACAGAAGCTGAAATTCCGTATACTAAAACAGGACCTGCTACTGTAAACATTTTTGCTCCAACACCCATTACATAACCTTCTGACTTATATTCCATGGCTGGAGAAACAATTGAATTGGCGAAACCTGTAATAGGAACTAAAGAACCTGCGCCAGCAAATTTCCCAATCTTGTTAAAGAGATTGAGAGCTGTTAAGAATACACTAATAAAAATTAAAATTACTGAAACTATTGTTGAGCTTATTTCAGTACTTAAATCTCTATATTTGCAAATTTCCATTATAAACTGCCCAATACAACATATAAAACCACCAACAATAAAAGCACATATGCAATTTCTCATTATGGGGGAGTTTGGTGTTTTTTGATTTACATATTCTTGATATTCTTTAGGAGTATTGATTGGCTTCATAATAACCTCCTTATTTTCTAGAATCATCTACATTAAAACAAAGGTCAACTGTAGAGCGATACTCTATAATTTTGTTGCCGTCAATAATAGCTTTTTGTTCTAATATAGTTAAAGAATTTATATAGTCAATTGATTTTGATGCTTCAGAAATAGTTTTATTTATTGCATCTTTCCAGGAAACATCAGAAATGCCGAGTTAATTTTAAATGTTTTTCAATAGACATGAAATTACACCTCTTTCTTAATTGGGGTTTGGAATTTGGAGTTGGGAGTTTGGAAAATGAGATTTTTCTTGGGATGGTTTGCTTATGTACCAAACTCCAACTATCAAGTACCAACCACAAAAAATGTTATTAATAGCTTTTCCAATAAAAAAAAATATATGCAAAAAAGA
Source organism: Clostridia bacterium (assembly GCA_017437145.1). Lineage (GTDB taxonomy): Bacteria > Bacillota > Clostridia > TANB77 > CAG-508 > CAG-452. The sequence goes on from JAFSBT010000006.1 coordinate 2,482, forward strand.
AATGTTACAAAAATATTACAGTAAAATGACGATTTAAATACAAATGATTCATTTATATTGACTTTTAACGTTAAAACTGTAAAATAATATATGAATACTTATACTGCGATAAAAGTTTTTTATATACACAAACAACATAGATTTTTCAAAAAAATATAAGGAGTAGGGAATGCAAAATTGTCTAGGGATTTATATAGAGAATAATGTAATTAAATATGCAAAAGTTGCAAAAGAACGTGATGATTTAAAAATAGAATCTTATGGAATTAAGTTTTATGATAACATTGAAGAAACAATAAAGCAAATTATAGAAGAAACATATAGCTATAAAATTCCTATTTGTACAAATTTATCGGATGAACAATATACATATATAGATATGTTTAACTTATTGAACAAAAAAGATTTAGCAAAAGCAACAGATACTGAATTTGAACTTTTTTGCAATGACAATGGAAAAAATAAAGCTGCTATTGAATATAGGACTTTACAAGTTCCAAATTTAATGGATAGCGATAAAGTTACAACAATATATACATATGTTAACAAATCAAGTGTAGTAGGAAGATTAAAAGATTTAAATGGAGGGAATGTTGCTTCAATAGTACCAATATCACTAGCTATACCATTACTAAATAATTTCGCTGATGGAAAAAATAGCGTTATTATAAACATAGAAAACAAGACTACTGTTACTACAATTGTAAATGGTTCAACTTATAAAATTGATGTTATAGATAACGGTATGGAAAAAATCTTAAGTGACATAGCTGCAAAAGAAAATTCAAATCAAAAAGCTTATGAAATATGCAAAAATGCTACAATATACACACTAGAAGCTTCAAGTTTACAAGTCGCTGAAAATGAATATATGCCATACATAATGCCTACTTTATATAGCATTATAGAAGAAGTAAAAGAAGTATTAGCAAAAAATCAAATAGAAGTGTCTAATATATATATTACAGGATTAGCAACAGCCATAAATAATTTGGATTTATACTTCCAAGAAAATTTTGTAGATAAAAAATGTGAAATATTAACACCATTTTTTGTAGAAACAACTAATATAAAACTTAATGTTAAAGACTATATAGAGGTTAACTCAGCAATTGCATTGGCTTTAAACAATTTGTTAGCAACAAATAAAACTGTCGATTTCAAGGGAGAGTCATTTAAATCAAAATTAACAAATAAAGTATCGTCAAAACCACAAAAAGAAAATAAAAATGGAAAAATACAAAATAAAAAAACAAAGAGTAATTTAATAAAAATGGACTTAGGTACAAGTCTAGATTTCATAGAAACAATACTTGTTAGAGTTTTAGTAGGAATACTATTATTAGTTATATCATATTCAATAGCTGCAAAATACATAGTAAGTAGAATTGAAGATAAAAAAGATGAAATGCAAATTGTTATAGATGACACACAAAAGAAAATAAAGGATATTAGCGGAGATATAACAAAAGTTAATTCTAAGACCACAGAATATGAAGAACGAATTTTGAAAATTGAGGAAGCAAAATCAGAACGTAATGAATATTATAAAACCAAAAATGCAATACCTCTTTTATTAACTAGAATAAGAACAGTAATTCCTGATGGAGTTCAATTATTACATATAGAAAACACAACAGGAAAACATGTACAAATAAAGGCACAAGCAGAAAAATATGAGCAACTTGGATTTTTCATTGCAAAATTAAAAACAGATGCTATTTTAATAAATATAACATCAGATTCAGGAACAAAAACTGATAATGTTATACAAATTACTATAGAGGGTGACTTCCCAGAATATTAAACTTAGAAAGGAAAATGTATAAGTGAAAAAATTATTATTAACAATACTAATAATATTATTATGTGTATTAGCATATTTCATTATGTTTAATAATTTTGACGTAGGCATTTTGAAAATTGAAAGTATTGCAGATATAAAAAATAAGAGTAATGAGTTAGATAAAAAAGTAAATGAGGCAACAAAGCTAACACATCAAACTTATCCAAAAGAAAAAAGTTCATTAGATACTTCAATTAATAAATTAAAATCAACAAAACAACAATATGAAAGCAAAATAGCAAGTATGCCAGATTCAGAAATATTAAAATATATGCAAGTTGATACATATGAGAAAGAATTTTTATGGACAACAATTGGTTCATATGCTACAAAACAAAATTTAGATTTAGAATTAGATATTGTAGATATAAAAAATAATGATTACTATAACTTAGAATTTACTGTAGTAGGAAGATATTCTGATATATCAGATTTTATTTTTTCAATAGAAGATGATGACGAATTAGCATTTAAAATAGAAAATTTCAAAATGAAACCATATACGATTTCAGAAACAACAAAGGTTACGACATATAAAGATGGTGAAGAAAAAACTGAAGTTGAAACAAACAAAAATTATCCATATGATACTGTAACAGAAAAAGAATTTGAAGGCGAAGAAGATGAAGAAGATGAAAAAAATACAAATCTATTTGACAAAGCTAACGAATCAAAAAATACGAATAAAACAACAAATAATACAGTAAAAAAAGAAAATCAAACAGGAACTTCAACAAGTGTTATGTATAGTCCTGATAGAGTAAAAGCTACTTTTACTGTATCAAAAGTAAATGTTAATATTAAATAGAATATAAGGAGGCAGAATCTTAAATGATAAAAACAATAATTAAAGAAATGGCAATAGTATTATTACTTATTATTGCAATAATATTGTTATTGGCAATAGTTTTATACGATTATATGCCAACTAGTAAGATAACTCCAGCAAAAGTGGTTGCATATGAAATGACAAATGAAATAAAAGAAGAAATAGCAAATTCAACAGTAGCAGAAGCTGAAAATATCGTTAAAACATATGTTATAACATCAACGGATTTAGGTGCTTATGAATCAAACGATAGATATGAAAAAGGAAAAGATAATCCATTTGCAATTAGCAGTGATTACAAAATGAGTAATACAATTTCAAATTCTGTTATAGATGATGAAAATAGTATCAAAGTAAAATAATTAATTTCGGTAATATTTATATAAATAAATATATACAAAATCAAAAGAAAAGGGGGGAAAACAAAAGATGAAACAACAAAAAGGTATAACTTTAGTTGCATTAATTATAACAATTATCGTTATGTTAATACTTGTTGCTGTTACAATATCAATAGCTTTAGGACAAAATGGTGTGTTCTCAAATGCTAAAGATGCAGCAAATGACACAAACACAAGAATATCAGAAGAACAAAACCTTGCTAATGATGTAACTTATGGTGATGTTTCTGGAATAAACAATATTGTTAATAATGTTGTTAGAGGTGAATAATTAAGTATTTTTTAGTGCATTAAAAAATGCAAAAAAGGCATATGCATTTTAAGTAATGTATATGCCTAAATTTCTATATTAGGATTTTAAAATATTAAGGAGAAAAAATGGCAAATATTATAATATATTCAATGTTTTTTATAATAGGAACATTATTAGGAAGTTTTTTTACCTTGGCAATACATAGAATACCTTTAAAGCAAAACATAACACATGAAAGGTCATATTGTCCTAAGTGTAATCATAAATTGAATTTTTTAGATTTAATACCAATATTAAGTTATTTGTTTTTAGGTGGGAAGTGTAGATATTGTAAAAACAAAATAAGACCAAGATATCTTATTTTAGAAATTCTTTCTGGAATGGTATTTTTATTTTTAGTTCTTTCTTTAAATATTAATATATTTAGTACATATACAGGAAAATATATATATTTATTATTCTTAATATTATATATTTCTACACTTATTATAGTTGGAGGAATCGATAAAGAAAAAAAAGAAATAACAAATTCAGTAATGATATTTGGATTTATTATAGAAATCATGTATATAACATATCTATATGTTTTAGAAGCTAACATGTATAGATATATTATATATTTAACAATTATAATAATATTAGCCTTATTAAATAAATTATTTTTTAAGAAAACAAAAGGACAGTATACTATACAAATTCTTATTCTTTGTTTCTTTTTGGCAATAGCTACAAAGGAAGAAATAACAATTCTAAGTATAATAACAACACTTGTTTTAATTGCAATAAAAATATTTATTAATAAAATAAAGAAAAGACAAGTAACAGAAAAACTTCCTGTAGGATATTATTTATGTTTTAGCAATATTGCAATTTTAATAATACAAAATTTTTTATTAGGAAGTTAGATTTAGTTATATGTGATAATCACTAATGACTAACATTTTGAATATAAATAGCATTTATGCTATTAAAGATTAGGTGAATATATATGAAAAAAAGTTACTTAAAAAATGAAAAAGGAGCTATAGGAACAGATACTTTTATTTCAGTATTGGTAATTACTTTATTTGTCGGATTAATAGCTACTCTTACATATAATATATACTTATCTACAATGAGTACAAAAAGAAATTCACAAGCAACTGCATATATTGTAGAAATTTTTGAATATATTGATAAACAGTATTATAAAGACGTAACGGAACAAAACTTAGTTAATTATATAGAAAACAAATATAATAATGCTGAAAATGCAGATACAAATAATGAGATTTCTGATATAAATATAGCAAGTGCAAGGAATGTAACTGGTCTTGAAAATACAAGTGATACAAATGAAATACTTACAACACCATATAAAATAGAGATAGCTATAACACCATATGATGAAAAATTTGATTTAGTGAAAACTATTACGGTAACTATAAAGTATAATTTGGGGACTAAAGAAGAAAGTATAACTATGACAAAGGTGAAGGCAAAAGAGAATTTAATAACTCCAAATGAACCTAATATGGATAATTTAGTTGTTAATGATAACATGAAAATATATCCTATAAAATTTATTGATGGTGCATGGTATGTAACAGATACAAAGAAAGATACTACATGGTATAATTATGAAAATGGTTATTGGGCAACTGTATTTGTATCTAAGGACGACTATAAAGAAGGCGAAATTATAAGTAGTACTTCATTAGGTGATTATTACGTTTGGATACCAAGATACGCATATTATAATTCTGATATTAAATTTTTATATGAAGAAACAGAACAATATGTAAATGAAGAAGGAAACTTAGAATCATTACCAGATGAGTATACTGTTGTAGAAGGCGGATGGATAAAAACATTTAATATAACTGAAGAAGAATTATACGATGAATATAAAACATTAAATAAGGTTATAGAAAGACTTAACAAATAAAACAAAGGATGAAAGTGAGGTAATTTAACTATGGATGGAAGACGAATACCAATAGGAATAGAGCTAGTAAGAAAAGGCTTAGTTAGTGAACAAGATATAAATAAAGCATTAGACTATCAAAAAGAGCATCCAAATAAAAAAATTATTGAAATAATAAATATTTTAAATTTATGTAGTGAAGATAAGCTAATAAAAGCTTTGGGAGAAATTTTAGGTGAAAAAACAATATTACTTACATATGATAACATTATGATAAATATTCCAGAATATATTTCTCTAGACATTGCAAAAAAGAACAAGGCAATTCCTTTTGAGATTAATGGAAATAGGATAAAAGTTTGTTTTGCAAATACTTTTAACAAAGCGGCAGTAGAAACAATTAGATTAATCTTTTTCAATAAAGGATTAATAATGGAACAATATGTGACATTTGAAAAGAATATAGAAAACATTCTAAATGCATTAGAGTCTAAAGGGGAACAATATATAGATACAAAAGCAGATACGGCAGGAATAATAGACAGTATAATAAAAAATGCTATGAAAAAAAGAGCAAGTGATATTCATATAGAACCACTTGAAACAGAAGTAAGAGTTAGATACAGAGTAGATGGAGAATTAATCACAGTTGCTAAAATTTCAAAAGAAAAGCAACCTCAAGTAATCGGTAGATTAAAAGCAATTTCAAATATGTACCAAGAAAAACAAGAATCACAAGATGGAAGAATAGTTGATTATCCAGATTATAATATACGTGTATCTTCTCAGAAAAATATTCATGGTGAAAAATTTGTTTTAAGATTATTGAAAAAAGATAGCACAATAAAAGGTTTAACTGAATTAGGATTTCCAAATGATGAAAAATTAATAAAAGCAAGTTTTAATAGAAGAAATAGTATGACAATAATGGCAGCACCTACAGGAGAAGGAAAAACTACAACATTATATAGTATTATAGATTATTTAAATAGACCTGAAATAAATATAACAACAATAGAAGAACCAGTAGAAATAAGAATACCAGGATTAAATCAAATTGAAATAAATGAAAAATTAAGATTTGCAGATTCATTAAGAACTGTTTTAAGACAAGACCCTGATATAGTTTTGGTTGGAGAAATAAGAGATAAAGAAACTGCTGAAATTGCATTACAAGCAGGACAAACAGGACACTATGTTTTATCAACAATTCATACAATTGATTGTATAGAGGTTATTACAAGGTTAAGAAAAATGGGTGTATCTGAGTATGATATTGCAAGTACAGTTGGTACAGTTGTATCACAAAGATTAGTTAGAAAAGTATGCCAAAAATGTGCAAAACAAAGAGCTTTTACAGAAGATGAAAAAAATGTAATAGAAAATATATTAAAGAGATACAATGTAGATGTTAACTTGGAAGATAAATATACATATACAACAGTGGGATGTGATGCATGTAATCATACAGGATATTACGATAGAATAGGAGTTTTTGAAATCCTTTTATTAAATGATGAAATAAAAGAGGCTGTAGTAGATGGAAAGTCAAATATAGAGATAAAAAGAATTGCATTAGAACAAGGATATAAACCATTAATAGTAGATGGTATAAATAAAGTTCTTGATGGAATTACTACATTAAATGAATTAGATCGAAAATTAGTTATTTATTAATAGTATATTAAAATTTACTATAGTGCTAATAATTTGAAAGGGGATTTTTATGATAAATATAAATGAAATATTAGATATTGCAATAGAAAAAGATGCTTCAGATATACATTTGATTGCAGGAATTGCTCCAACATTAAGAATCGCAAGAGATTTAATCAGTATTGGTGATGAAGAATTAACAGAATCTGATATGTATGAAATATATGACTTTTTTGTTAGAGGAAATATAAATAAAGATGAAATGTATAGAGAAACAAAAAAAATAGATACATCTTTTGAGTATAAGGAACTTAGATTAAGAGTAAATATTTCTTCAACAGATGGTATACCTGTATTTACATTAAGATTAATAAAAAATACTTTGCCAACATTTGAAGAGTTAGGAGTTCCTGATATAGTAAGAAGAATGACTAGGCAACCACAGGGGTTAATTCTAGTAACAGGAAAAACAAACTCACGGAAAAACTACAACATTAAATGCATTAATAAATGAAATTAATGAAAATTTAAATAAGAAAATTTTAACATTAGAGAAACCTGTAGAATATAAACATAAATCAAAAAAATCAGTAATAATTCAAAAAGAAGTAGGACAGGGCGCAGATGTATTGAATTTTAAAGAGGGAGTTAAAAACTCTTTAAGAGAAGATTGTGATATACTTGTAATTGGAGAGATTAGAGATAAAGAAACTATGGAAGCTGGAATAGAAATGGCAGAATCAGGACATTTAGTTATACGGAACACTACATACAAAATCTTGTGCTGAAACTTTAGATAGGATAATTAATTTTTACGAAGTTAGAGACCAAGCAAGTATAAAATACTTGATGTCATCTTTATTAAAATTGGTTGTTTCTCAAAGATTAGTAAAAGGAATAGACGGAAAATTAGTTTTATTACCAGAAGTAATGGTAGTTGACAATGTAGTTGCAGGATGCATAAGAAAAGAAAAATTTAGTGTTTCAGAAATCGAAGATGCTATTCAAGGAAGTAGTGAAAAAGGAAGTATTAGTTTAATTAATTCAATTGCAAAAATGTATGTTGAAGACAGAATTACTTTGGACCAAGCTAAAGCTCAAATTGAAGAAAAGAATATAGAAATTTTAAATAGAACAATTATGCAATTAAAGAGCAGAAGAATTTAAAATAAGAGAATGGAGGAAACATTATGCCTATATATATGTATAGAGCAGTAACTAAAGATGGGCAAATAGTAAGCAATAAGGTAGAGGCTTTTAATAAATATATACTATTAAAAAAATTAAAAGACAATGGCCTTTTACCTATAGAAGTAAAACCACCAGCTTATATAGGAAGAAAAAATAAGATTAACAAGCAGAAAAAAAATATTGAAACTAGCACTAGTATTCTTAAAGAAGTAAGAATTAGAGAATTTGAGAAAAAAAGAAATCAGAAAAAAGTTAATCCTTTAAAGAAAAATGTGCAAATAGGTGCACCCAAAATAACTAAAAGAGATATAGTTATTTTTACACAAAATTTTTATTTATTAAAAAAGGCTAATTTCAATAATGTTCATGCTTTATCTACTATAATTGAAACTACAGAAAATCCTTCATTAAGAACAATTTTAGAAGATATATTATTAGGTGTTGAAGCCGGAGATTATATGTATGTTACTATGGAATATTATGAAGGGGTGTTTCCACCAATTTATATAAATATGATAAAAGTTGGAGAATTATCTCGGTTCACTTGTAAATGCTTTAGACCAAGCAGTAGTATATTTGGAAGAATCTACTGCAATGACAAAAAAAATAAGAAACATATTAGTACCAAATTTAATACAATTTGGAGCAATATTTTTATTATTAATTTTAGGAACAGCATTAGGAGTTCCAATGATTCAAAGTGTTTTTGACAAAGTAGGGTCAACAGATGAATTACCAGCAATAACATTATGGTTTTCGGATGTATTGGACTTAGTTGCTAAATATTGGGTATTCCCTACAGTTATACTTGTAGCAGCTATAATATGGATTCTTTTCTATATAAGAACTCCAAGAGGAAAATTTAGATTTCATAATTTTAAATATAGAATGCCTTTATTTGGGAATTTAATTTATGCAATTGATTTTTCTAGATTTATACAAGCCGTTTTGATGAATATAAAGAATGGGCAAAGAATACAAGATGCATTAGAAACAAGTAAAAATGCAGTACATAATTTAGTAATGTTATCATTAGTAGAATCAGCAATTAATAATATATTAATTGGACGCTCATGGATTGAACCATTTGAAAAATCAGGATTATCAACACCTATGATAACTGAAATGTTAAAAATAGGAATGCAGTCAGATATACAAGATATGATGGAAAAATTATTAGAATATATGCAAATTGACATTGATAATATAATACAAAAAATCATGAAAGTATTACCACAAATTGTATATAGTATAGTTGGAGTTATGTTGATTTTCTTAACTGTGGTAGTATTAGTACCAATGATTCAAGTATATATGGGTACATGGATGTTTTCAGCTTATGGAATGTAAGAGAGGAGAGAAATTATGCGTATTGGAATAGATGTTGGAGGAAGCCATATCGGATTAGGCATAATTAATGCTCAGAATAAATTAATAATTAAAGAAGAAAAGGACTATGATACTAGAAAAGATGATATGTCAGAAATAGTAATTCAAACAATAATAAATTTGCTTAAGCAAGTATTGCTTAAGCAAAATATTACTATAGAAGATATTGAGCAAATTGGAATAGCATTTCCTGGAACAACTTCTAATGGAATAGTAATTAAGGCTGAAAACTTAGGAATAATGAATTTAAATATTGAAGAAAGAATAAAACAAGTTTTTAATACAAAAATAGTTTTAGAAAATGATGCTAAATGTGCAGCTATTGCAGAAAAACAAATAGGAAGTTTGAAAAATTATGATGATGCATTATTTATAATTATCGGTACAGGTGTTGGTGGCGCAGCATTTTTAAAAGGAAAATTATTAAAACCGGTTAGATATTCAGGATTTGAAGTTGGTCATATGGTAATAAAAGAAACAGAAGATAAATGTAATTGCGGAAGAAGAGGCTGTTTTGAGATTTACGGTTCAATGAAAAGATTTAAAGAAAAAATAAACCAAGAATTCAAATTAAATAGTATTGATGGTAAAATAATAAGACAGTTTATGTTAGATAATAAAGAAAATAAAAAGTTAAATGTAATTATAGACGAATATATAGAAAATTTAACTATAGGTATTGCAAATCTAGTTAATATTTTTGAACCACAAGCAATATCAATAGGTGGAAGCTTTGGACATTATGAAGAACTCTTACTGCCTAAGCTAAGAAAAAGACTTTCAGAGGGAACAGAATTATACAATAAAGATAGTATTCCGGAACTTTTAATTGCAGAATTAAAAAATGATGCTGGAATTATAGGAGCAGCAATGTTGTAAATTCTAATATGATTAAACAAATAAATTGTATAACACAAGCTAAAATATTAATTTTTGAAAATGAAGAGTCATTTGTCAAAAATTAATTATTTTAGCTTTTTAACTTTTACTTAAAAATTAAAAATTTTTAAGTAAATCGAAAAGATATTAACTAGATTCTGCTTTTCTGCTCGAAATATTTTATATTATGTGTAGGGACGAACTGTTTTGGCTAGATGAAAAATGCCCGGTGCAAGATTGCACCAGGCATTTTTATTAGGTAGTAGTAATTTCAACAATTGGATGAGATGTTGAAAATTTCTGTATTTTTTTTGTTTCGATTCCTTCCTCAGACAAAATTCCATAAATGAAAGACAAAGAATTGCCAAGTTCAATTTGGGAAAGAGTTTTTAATACTCCTCGTTTATGCCCAAAATCGATAAAGAATTTTCCGTTTTCTTCGAATAAAGAGATGGAACTGTCTGAAGTTTTTATCAATACACTTCCTTCAACTTTTTGGATTATGTTAGGTTCAGTTCGAAAATAATTCAATTTTTCAACCATATTTACTTGTATACGGTTATCTAGAGTTATATGAATTTTCGAAATAATTCCCAACCGACCACAAGGACCATAAAGAATTAATCCTTTTTTCTCACCTTTAAGTTCATACTGACTACCTGTTGTTGTTGTGATTTTCACTGAAGATTCCTCCAAAAATAAATTTTAAAATCTAGTAATTCTTTACTGTAAACGCGGGGATGGATAAAGAATTACAATTGGAGTATAACAAAAATATATAAGAAAGGCAAGTCAGTCCTTGAAGAATTAGCTAAATACTTGTACACAATGCTTCGCATCGGCACATACTAAGGTAGCCTAACCTTATTGTAGAAGTGTGATGTGGGAAGTGCGAAGTGTGAAAATTAAGCAAAGTCTACGAAGCATATCCCTAAAATCCCACCGCACACCTCTCACATCTCACCTCCAAAATACAATTTATAATTCAAATCACCAAATTCTTTTATATTTTTTTAAAAACATATACAATTTTTCCTCCTTTAATGATATAATTTGTTTGAATTTTAAGGGGGAAATAAATTGGGGAATATTGTATTATTAGACGAATTAACTATAAATCAAATAGCGGCAGGAGAAGTTATTGAAAGACCTGCTTCAGTAGTAAAAGAATTAGTTGAAAACTCTATAGATGCTGGCGCTACAAAAATAACAGTAGAAGTAGAAGGCGGAGGAATAAAAAAAATAAGAATCATTGATAATGGTTCAGGTATAAAAGATGATGATTTAGATTATGCATTTGAAAGACATGCAACAAGTAAAATTAGAACAGCAGGAGATTTAGAACAAGTTAAATCAATGGGGTTCAGAGGTGAAGCTTTAGCAAGTATTGCGGCAATTGCTAACATTGAGATGATTACAAAAACTGCAGATAAAGAAACTGGAAATAAAATAATTGTAGAAGCTGGAAAAATACTTGAGAAAGAAGAAACTGGTTGTCAAACAGGTACAAGCATTACAATTACAAAACTATTTTTTAATACACCTGTAAGATATAAATTCTTGAAAAAGGATTATACAGAATTGGGATATATTGAGGATGCAGTAACAAAAATAGCTTTAGCAAATCCATCAATTTCAATTAAATTATTGAATGAAAAGAAAACTATTATACAAACAACAGGTGATGGAAGTTTAAAAAATGTAATCTACAACATTTATGGAAAAGATATGGCTGAAGGTATGGTCGATGTAGATTACAATTATGAAGATATAAAAATCACAGGAGCGGTTGGAAAACCCGAAATTGCAAGAAATAATAGAACATACCAAATATTTTTTGTAAACAAAAGAAATATAAAAGATAAAACTTTATCAGCAGCAATGGAACAAGGCTTTAAAGGTTTACTTCAAATTGGTAAATATGGAGTTGCTGTTATAAATTTAGAAATTGAACCAAGAAAAATAGATGTAAATGTTCATCCAACTAAACTTGAAATAAGATTTGAAGAAGAACAAAAAGTATTTAAGGCAGTTTATCATGCTATTAAGGAAAGTTTATTAAAAAATGAATTAGTTACAGATGTAAAAGAAAATAATGAAGGTATAAAAAATATACATGAAGATGAATTTGTAAAAGAAGATGTATTAGAAAAAAAAGATGAAGAACCTGTTACACACAAAATAGGTGGACTATTTAATATGTTTAAGAAAACTGATATAGAAAAAAAAGAAGAAGAGAAAGAATATATTCCACCAATGCAAGACAACATGCTTGAACAAATATATATGAGTAAAAATGATAATGTTGTTTTAGAAAATGACGTAAAAGAAATTGCATCTACAGATACAATAGAAGAAGATAAGTTTAATCAAATGTACAATAAAACATTTGGAATAGAAGATAAAAATCCTATAGATAATGTGCCTAAAGTAGAAGTAAAACCTGTTTCACTTTTTGAAGAAAGTGAAAAATATTCAGTACCTACATACAAATATATAGGAAGTTTATTTTCAACATATATTGTAATAGAGATGGGACAAGAAATATATATAATTGACCAACATGCAGCACATGAAAGAGTTATGTATGAACAAGTAAAAAAGAATTTCTATGATAATAAAGAAAAAGATTCTCAAATTATGTTGTTGCCAGATATTATAAATTTATCACATAAAGAAAAAAACATAGTAAAAGAAAATGTAGAATTGTTTAATAAAGCAGGATTTACATTTGAAGAGTTTGGAGAGAATACAATTCGCTTAATAGGTGTTCCAAATATATGCATGGAACTAGATACTAAAGAGTTATTCATAGAAATATTAGATGAGATAAACACAGTAGCAATAACTGCAAAACAAGAAAAAGAAGAAAAATTCATTGCAACAATTGCATGTAAAGCAGCAGTAAAAGCAAAAATGAAGTTAGATGAAGCGGAAGTAGATAGTTTAATGCAACAATTGTTAAAATTGCAAAATCCATTTACATGTCCACATGGTAGGCCAACAGCTATTAAAATGAGCAAAACAGAAATTGAAAAAAAATTTGGGAGAAAATAAATGAAGCAAAAAGTAATTGTTATTGCAGGACCAACAGCATCACGGCAAAAGTGCTTTGGCAGTTGAACTTGCAAAGAAAATTAATGGAGAGATAATATCTGCAGATTCAATGCAAATATACAAAGATATGGATATAGGAACCGCAAAAGTTACAAAAGAAGAAATGCAAGGAATTAAACATTACATGATTGATATTGTTTCACCAGAGGTTAGATACAGTGTTGCTGATTACAAAAAGGAAGCAGAAAAGAAAATTGAAGAAATATTAGATAAAAATAAAACTCCTATTATTGTTGGTGGGACAGGGTTATATATAAATAGTCTAATATATGGAATAGAATTTAAAGATGAAGAATTTGATGAAAAATACAGAAATGAATTAAATGACTTTGCAGAAAAAAATGGATTAGAAGAATTGTATAAAAAAGCTCAACAAATTGACCCAGAAGCAATGAAAAAAATTAGTGAAAATGATAGAAAAAGAATTATAAGAGTTTTAGAAATATACCATAAAACAGGAAAAACAAAAACAGAGTTAGATAAGGAATCTAGAACAAAAGAAGTGAAATATGATTATAAAGTTTTTGCAATAAATATGAATAGAGAAATTTTATATAATCGAATAAATAAAAGAGTTGATATAATGATTAAACAAGGTTTGATAGAAGAAGCTAAAAAAATTGTTCTTAAATACGAAAAATTTCCAACAGCAATGCAGGGATTGCGGCTATAAAGAAACAATTCAATACTTAAATGGTGAATTTTCTAAAGAAGATTTAATAGAAAAAATAAAGATGGAAAGTAGAAGATATGCTAAAAGACAGTTGACTTGGTTTAGAAGGAATCAAGAAATTGTTTGGTTAGATGGAGAAAAAAACATGGACTACAATTTAGATGTGATATTATCAAAAATATAATTGATAATAAGGAGGATTTATCTTGGCGAAGAAAACAAGAAAAAAACATACTTATAAAAAAATTATCTTAACGATAGTTTCGATTCTGGTAATTTCGTTTATAATATTTGGTTTGTACTCTATTGGAAAACTAATAATAAAACCTACAGATGTTGTGGTAGTAAATCAAGGAGAAGTATATAGTGAAGAAAGTTCAGTTGGATATGTACTAAGAGAAGAAAGTTTAATTGAAGAAAATTCTGAAAAAAAACTTATACAAATAAAAACAGAAGGAGAAAAAGTTGCAAAAGGAGAAGTTGTATACAGATATAATACGCCAGAAGAGGATGAAATAAATAAAAAGATTCAAGATTTGACAATGAAAATACAAGAAGCTTTAGAAGGACAAACTGATTTGCTTTCAAGTGATATAAAAGCTTTAGAAAATCAAATTGAGAGTAAATTATATAGAATAGATAAAAAAAATAACATTCAAAATATTAAGGAATATAAAAATGATATTTCTACATACATAACCAAAAAAGCAAAAATCGCAGGAAGTTTAAGCAAATCAGGAACATATATTAATTCATTAATAGAACAAAAAGAAGCATTAGAAGAACAATTAGCGTTAAAAGTCGAATATGTTTATGCTCCTGTAAGCGGGGTTGTATCATATAGAACAGATGAATTAGAACAAAAATTAACAACTGAAGATTTTTCTTATATAACTTCAGAATTTTTAGAAAATTTAAATTTGAAAGTTGGACAAGTAGTAAATACAAGCAATAATAAGTGCAAAATTGTAAATAACTATAAATGCTATATAGCTACTGTACTTGAATCTGAAGAAGCACAAAATATAGAAGTGAATAAAAATGTAAGATTACGAGTATCTAATGAAGATATAATAAAGGCAAAAATTATATACAAACAAAAAGAAAATGATAAAACGGTAATAGTATTTGAAATTAATAAGAATATAGAAAATTTAATAGAATATAGAAAAATTTCTATAGATGTGATTTGGTGGGAAGAACAGGGATTGAAAATACCAAAAAACACAATTTATTATGATGATGGATTAGCGTATGTTGTAAGAAATAGAGCAGGATATTTAGAAAGAATACTAGTAAAAGTAATAGAAAAAAATGATTTTTATTGTATAGTAAACAACTATGAAACAGAAGAACTGTCGAAATTAGGGTTATCAACAGAGGAAATTGCGAGACACAAAAATATAAATTTATATGATGAAATTATAGTAAATCCGGAGATAAACATGTGGAAATAATATTACGATAATGTTACGAAAATATTAAGATTGTATTACAAACACAAAAATACTTGACAATATTTGAAAAAAGTTAGATACTATTAGATATAGAAATACTAATGAAGAAAAAATTAGGGGGTTATTTTAATGTCAGGAGCAATTATGAATAAAGTTTGGGATTTCTTAGGAGTTGAAACTCAAAATGATGAAGAATTAGAAAATGAAAATGTAGTAGAATATAATAATTATGAAGAAGAACAAGACGATACAAATGAAAGAGGATTATTTGGAAGAAAAAGTAAAGTTGTTGCTATGCCACAAACACAACAAGTTAGAATGGTAATAACACAACCAACAACGTTTGAACAGTCTGAAGAAATTTGTAATTATTTAAAAGAAAAAAAATCAATAATATTAAATTTAGAATATGTAAATAAAGATGTCGCAAGACGTATAGTAGATTTTATTAGTGGTTCAGTACATGCATTAGATGGACATATTCAAAAAATTTCTAATGCGATATTCTTAGTTGCACCAGTTAATTATGATATAGCTAATGAATTAGCAAGAGAAGAAATTAAAAGTAAATTATCAGTTTCATGGTTAAAAAACAGTTAATATAAATTGATATTTGTAAATGGGCGAGTATAGCAATCTCGATACTAAAGAAAAAAGTAGAAGATATGTTTTATGCTCGCTCTAATTGTAATAATTAGGAGGTATAATAATGATAACACCATTAGATATTGAGAATAAAAAATTTGCAAAACAAATGATGAATGGATATAATGTAGATGAAGTAGACGATTTTTTAGATGAATTAACTGTAGAGTATTCTAAATTATACAAAGAAAATAGTGAATTAAAAAATAATCAAAGTGATCTAAATACTGATGTGGAAAAATACAAAAGTTTAGAAGCTACATTGCAAAATACTTTAGTTATAGCTCAAAAAACAGCTGATGATATTACAGCTGTTGCAAAAGAACAAGCAGAGCAGATTGTTAAAGAAGCAGAACTTAAAGCTAAAGCTTCAGTAGAAGAGTTAAATACACAAATACTTTTAAAACAAAGAGAATTGGAAGAAGTGAAAAAGCAATTTGATGTTTATAAAGCAAAAATGGAATCGCTTTTAATTTCGCAACTGGAATTATTAAAAGATTCAAATGAATAAAAATAAAAAACAGCCTTAGGCTGTTTTTTTTGTGGAAAAATTTTCTTTCTTATATTTTCTTGTCAAATTTTAAAAGATATGATATATTAGAAAAGAATGTGAGTATTATAATAAAAGGGGAGAGCGGCTATAAGAATACTAATAACAAACCATTTTCCACTAATTGGTTCAGGTAGTGGAGTTTATGTTGCAAATATTGCAAAAGAATTAATAAATTTAGGACATAAAGTTTGTATTATTGCACCAGAAAATACAATAGAAGGTTCTACTTTAGATGGTGTGAAAACACATCCAGTATTTTTTAAATATGAAGAAAAAATAGAAGGTCAATTACCTTTTAATTTCCCATGTTTTGACCCACACCCAAGAAGCGGTGAAAGCTTTTATGATTTTACTGATGAACAAATAAATTTATATATGGAAGCATTTGATAAAGCGATAAAAGAAGAAATAGAAACTTTTAAGCCAGATATAATTCATGCACAACATATATGGCTTATTTCTAATGTTGTTTCTAAATATAATATACCATTTATAGTTACAGCACATGGTTCAGATTTGATGGGATATAATGAAACAGATAGATTTCATAAATACTGTTATCCTGTTATTGAAAAATGTAAGAGAATAATAACTATATCAAAAGAGAATAATGAGGAAGTAATAAAAGCATATCCGAAAGCTAAAGGAAAAACAACAATTATAGAGAATGGATATGATAAAAACATGTTTTATCTAAAAAAATATAGTAAAAAACATGTTTTAAAAGAATTAAATATAAATAAAAAATATAAAAAAATTGTCGCTTTTGCTGGAAGATTAACTCACAACAAAGGAGTAGATATTTTACTAAAAGCAGCAAAAGACTATGAGAATGAAGATGTTCTTACACTTATTGCAGGCGGTGGAACAGTATATGATGAATTATATGAATTTTCAAAAAAATTAGAGTTGAAAAATGTTGTTTTTGTAGGAAATCAAACACATGATTCACTTAGAAAAATTTATAATATTGCAGATGTTTTAGTAGTTCCATCTAGAGAAGAGGCTTTTGGATTAGTTGCACTTGAAGCTTTAGCATGTGGTTTGCCGGTAATTGCAACTAATAGTGGGGGAATGAAGAATTTTGTTAATAGTGAAGTTGGATTTTTAATAGATATAGATGACCCAGAAATGCTTGCTGAAGATGTAAAAAAAGTTTTAAATAAAGAAGTTAAATTTAAAAAGAAAAAAATTGCAAAATATGCAAGAAAAAATTATTCACAAGAAAACTTTATGAAAACTTTAGTAGACATATATATAAATAGTATCTAAGAAAAGTTTTAGTAACTTAGAAAGGACAATATAGTACAATGTATTTGATAGTTGGTTTGGGAAATCCTGAAAAAGATTATGCTAATACAAGACATAATATGGGATTTAATGTTATAAATGAAATAGCTAAAAACTGTGATATAAAATTATCACAGTTTAAATTTAAAGGTGAATATGGAAAAGGTTTAATTGAAGGTGAAAAAGTTATACTTTTAAAACCTCAGACATATATGAATTTAAGCGGAGAAAGTATAATTCAATTTAAAAACTTTTATAAAATAGAAAACAATCAAATAATAATAGTTTATGATGATATAGATACTCCAGTTGGAAAAATTCGTATTAGAAAAAAAGGAGGACCAGGAACTCATAATGGAATGAAATCTGTTGTACATTATTTGGCAACAGATGAATTTACAAGAGTAAGAATTGGAATAGGTTCACCAAAGGAAAATGAGGATATAATTGAATATGTAATAGGAAAAATTCCAGAAGATGAGAAAAAAAGCTTACAATCATCAATAGAAATTGGAGCACATGCAGTTATTGAGACTATAAAAAATGGTGTAGATATTGCAATGAATAAATTTAACTAGAAGGAGAAAACATGTTAGAACTAATTATTAATGAAGATAAATATAAAAAGTGCATCATGTTGGTTGAAAATGGAGTTTTAATAGAACAACACGAAGAACATCATGAACAGAAAAGGTTAGAAGGAAATATTTATGTAGGTATAGTGCAAAATGTATTACCAGGAATGCAATCAGCTTTTATAGATATTGGAGAAAATAAAAATACATTTATAAAATTAAAAGACTTACTTCCTAAAGTTGATGAAAGTATAGAGAATATTGATGAAATAATAAAAAATATTAATATAAAAAATGTAATAAAACAAGGAGATAAGATATTAATACAAGTAAGAAGAGATGGAACATTGAAAAAAGGCGCGAAAGTTTCCACACATATAAATTTATCAGGGAGATTCTTAGTGTTAATGCCAAATACAGATTTTATAACTGTATCTCAAAAAATTGATAATAAAGAAGAAATCGAAAGATTAATAAATGATGTGAAAAGTATAATTCCTCAAGGATTTGGGGCAATTATTAGAACTGTAGCGGTTGGAGTTGAAAAAGAAAGACTTAAAATTGATTTAAATAACTTGATTGCAAAGTGGAATGAAATTGAGCGTCAATACCAAAAAAGTGATGCAAATTCTCCAAAATTATTATATGATAACAAAGCACTTTTAAGAAGGACAATAATGGATATTATAGACAGAGGTCTAAATAAAATTATTTTAAATAATAAGACTAATTGTAAAATTGTAAAAGATATTTTAGAAGAATTTGGACAAGAAAAAATAGAAATAGAATTAAAAGAAGGTAAAAATTTATTAGATTTATATGAAATTAGAAAACAAATAGAAAAAATGCAAGAACGTAAAATTTGGCTGAAATGTGGAGGCTTTATAACAATAGATAGAACAGAAGCTTTAACTGCAATTGATGTCAATTCTGCAAAATATACAGGTAATAAAAATGTACAAGATACAATTTTAAAAGTCAACAAAGAAGCTACAATTGAAATTGCAAAGCAATTAAGATTAAGAGATATAGGTGGAATAATTATTATAGATTATATAGATATGCCTGATAATAGACAACAAGAAATTTTAAACTTATTGGAAGAAAATTTAAAGAGAGATAGAACAAAAACACAGGTTATGGGATTTACAAAATTAAATCTTGTGGAAATGACTAGAAAAAAATTATGTAATACAGAAGAATACTAGATATATTTAGTGAATAGTTAATAGTGAAAAAATAAGGGGTAATAATATGTTAAATGTAGGATTTATTTCCTTGGGATGTTCTAAAAACTTAATAGATACAGAAATGGCTATAGGATTATTTAAAAAACAAAATTTTTCAATAGTTAATGATGTAAAAAAAGCTAATATTATAGTTGTAAATACTTGTGGTTTTATAGAAAGTGCGAAACAAGAAGCAATAGATACTATTCTTGAAATGGCAGAATACAAACAGAATGGTATTTGTAAATATTTAATTGTAATGGGATGTCTAGTACAAAGATATAAAAAAGATTTAGAAAAGGCATTGCCAGAAGTAGATTTATTTATTTCCATTGATGAATATAATAAGTTTTCAGAAAAAATTGAAAATCTATTAAACTCAAAGCAAGATTACAGAGAATTGAATTACTTTGATAGGGTAATTACAACTGGAAATAAGTTTGCATATTTGAAAATTGCAGAAGGTTGTAGCAATAAGTGTACTTATTGTGCTATACCATATATAAGAGGTCCTTTTAATAGCAGAAAAATGGAAGATATAATAGAAGAAGCAGAAGAACTTGCTAAAAAAGGTATAGAAGAAATTATAATTATAGCACAAGATACTACAAAATATGGTACTGATTTGTATGGAAAACCAATGTTAGCGGAACTATTAAGAAATCTATGTTATATAAATAAATTTAAATGGATTAGATTTTTATATGCATATCCAGAAAGTATAACAGATGAGTTGATAAATGTAGTAAAGGAAAACAAACAAATTTGTAACTATTTTGATATTCCAATTCAACATATTTCTAATTCAGTTTTAAAAAGAATGAATAGAAAAACTAAAGAAGAAGATATAAAAAATTTAATAAAAAAAATAAGAAAAGAAATTCCAGATGCGATACTAAGAACATCTCTAATAGTAGGATTTCCAGGAGAAACAGAGGAAGACTACAGAAAGTTATATGATTTTGTTAAAGAAATTAAATTTGACAAATTAGGAACATTCATGTATTCTAAAGAGGATGGAACTCCAGCAGAAAAACTAGATAATCAAATCCATTATCAAACAAAGAAAAAAAGGTACAATGAGATAATGAAATTATCAAGTAAAATTTCAAGAGAAAATTTAGAAACAAAACTTGGTAAAGAATTTGAAGTTTTAATAGAGTCAAAAACTTTTGATAATAAATATTATGTGGGAAGAAGTTATATGGATATTCCTGAGACAGATGGAGTTGTTTTTGTTAAAAATGAAACTAAAGATGAACTACTAGATAAATTTGTAAATATCAAAATAAAAGATATAGAAAATTACGATTTAGTAGGGGAGGTGAAATAAATGAAAAATATATTAAAATATACAAGCTTAATAGTATTAGTAATAGTTATGCTAGTAGCATTAGTAGGATGTGGAAATAAAACAATAATTGCAACAAAGACTGATACAGCAGATATTGTTGGTGAGTATGAGTTGAAGTTAACAATAAATTTTGAAGGCGATGTTATTGATGCAATAAAAGTAAATATGGAATTCAAAAATGAAAAAGTAGCAAATCTTATACTTTCAGGAGAAAACAAAACTGATGTTGAAATAGAAAAAGAGGGAAATAGCGTTTATATAGAAATGACAGCAGAAGAATATAAAGAAACATATGGCTCAGATTTTACAACAATGAGCAAAGACGAAATTATACAACAACTTAAAGATGAAGGATTTAATGTAACAGAAGAATAAAATTAAAAGGAATGTTTAAAAATTTTAAACATTCTTTTTTTGTTGAAAATCCAATAAAAACATGGTAAAATTATACTGTTAATTTATATAAGGAGGAACTAAGATGAGTGAACTTAATGGAAAAGATGCATATTTAAAAGTACTTAGTAGACAATATAAAAATATAGAACAAGTTTCAGAGGAAATTATTAATTTACAAGCTATTTTAAACTTACCAAAAGGAACTGAATTGTTTTTAAGTGATATACATGGAGAATATGGTTCGTTTTCTCATATATTAAATAATGGTTCTGGAATTATAAAAAATAAAATAGAAGATATTTTTAATAATCAAATAATAGAACAAGAAAGAAGAGCATTAGCAACACTTATTTATTATCCAGAAGAAAAATTAGCGCTAATTAAACGAAAAGAAAATAATTTATCGGAATGGTACAGCATAACATTATATAGACTAATAGAGGTTGCGATAGAAGTAAGCTCAAAATATACTCGTTCAAAAGTAAGAAAAGCAATGCCAAAAGGTTTTGATTATATTATAGATGAATTATTACATTTACAAGGATGTGGACCAGATAAAGAAAAATATTATAAACAAATTATAAAATCAATTATAGAATTAGATAGAGCTGATGAATTTATAGTTGCAATTTCTAATTTAATTAAAAGAATGGCAATAGACCATTTACATGTAATTGGAGATATATTTGATCGTGGGCCAGATGCGAAAAAGGTAATGGATACTTTAGTTAATTTTCATAGTCTAGATATTCAGTGGGGAAATCATGATGCATTATGGATAGGAGCTGCAAGTGGTAATAAAGCATGTATAGCAAATGTAGTTAGAATATGTAGCAGATATGATAATATAGACACATTAGAAGATGGATATGGAATAAATATAAGACCTCTTGCAACATTTGCAATTGAAACATATAAGGATGATGATTGCAATAATTTTTATCCTAAAAATTATGATTATCATAAATATATACATACAGATGAGAAAACTATAGCAAAAGTACATAAGGCAATTTCTATAATTCAATTTAAATTGGAAGGACAATTAATAAAAAAACATCCAGAATATCAAATGGATGATAGATTGTTATTAGATAAAATAGATTATAAAAAAGGAAAAGTTAAAATTAATGACAAATGGTATGATTTAATAGATAAAAATTTTCCAACAATAAATCCAGAAGAGCCGTATAAATTAACAAGAGAAGAAAAAGAAATTATGGAAAGACTATATGATTCTTTTAAACATAGTGAAACATTACAAAAACATATAAGCTTTTTATGTTCAAAGGGAAGTGTTTATAAATGTTTTAACTCTAATTTACTGTTTCATGGATGTATTCCTATGGATGAAGAAGGAGAATTTTTAAAAGTAAATATTTTTGAAGAAGAATTAGCTGGAAAAAGATATTTAGACCATATAGAAAAAGTTATTAATAAGGCATATATTGAAAGAGATAATATATTAGGAAATAGAAATGAAATAGATTTTCTTTGGTACTGTTGGTGTGGACCTAAATCACCGTTATTTGGAAAAGAAAAAGCTGCAACCTTTGAAAGATATTTTATTGATGATAAAGAACTACATAAAGAAACTAAAAACCCATATTTTATACTATCTGAAAATGAAGAAATATGTAATAAAATTTTCAAAGAATTTAATTTAAACAAGGATAAATCTCATATTATTAATGGTCATATTCCTGTAAAGGAAAAAGATGGAGAAAAACCGATAAAAGCAAATGGTAAATTATTAGTAATAGATGGAGGATTTGCTAAAAGCTACAGAGAACAAACTGGAAGATCGGGATATACTTTAACATATAATTCTTATGGATTAATATTAGCTGCAAATGAACCATTTGATTCAAAGGCAAAAGCTATTAGAGAAGAGTTAGATATAAAATATGATGTAATGATAAATGCACAAGAAACGGAAAGAAAAAGTGTTGCAGACACAGATATAGGAAAAGAATTACAGAATGAAATAGACAATTTAAAAGAATTATTAAAAGCTTATAAAGAAGGTTTGATAAAAGAGAAGTTTTAAACCTTTTGGTATTTGGAATTTTGATTTTGGTGATATAAGAAGAGACATAGAAGAAATACTCTATGCCTCCAAATACCAAAATCCAATAACTAAATACAAATAAAAAAAATAAATACCAAAAAGGTATTTATTTTTTTTATTTAATCCCTTATAATTTTTAAGTGGAGGTTTTTTTTATGGGAAAACTTATATTAAAATGTACAAATTTAACTAAAAAAATAGGTAAAAAACAGGTATTAGAGGATGTTTCACTATATGTCCATGAGGGTGATATTGTAGGATTTATTGGACCTAATGGAGCAGGTAAAACAACTACAATAAAACTTGTTTTAGGACTACAAAAAATTACTTCAGGTGAGGTAATAATAAATGGATATAATTTAAAAGAAGATTTTAAAAAAGCTATAAAAAATGTAGGCGCAATTGTTGAAAGCCCAGATTTATATATGTATTTAAGTGGATACGAAAATTTAAAATTAATAGCTAATTTATATGACAATGTAGATGAAAAGAGAATTGAGGAAGTAGTAGAATTAGTTGGTTTAACTAATAGAATTAAGGATAAAGTGTCTAGATACTCACTTGGAATGAGACAAAGATTGGGGATAGCTCAAGCAATACTTCATAGACCTAATGTATTAATATTAGATGAGCCTACTAATGGTTTAGACCCAGAAGGTATAAAAGAAATGAGAGAACTATTAGAAAAATTAGCAAAAGAAGAAGGTATGGGGATTTTAATATCTAGCCATAATTTAGCTGAATTAGAAACTTTTTGTAATAAAGCGTGTATTATTCAAAATGGAAAATTAATAGAGGAAACATCTTTAAAGAAATTGAAAGAAGAAACAATAAGTAATTATATTTTAGAAGTTAAAGATACAAAACTATTAAAAAAGATGAAAAAATATGAATTTGATATAAAAAATGAAACGATATGTAGTATAGTATTAGAAAAAGAAAAAGTACCAGAATTAATAAAAGATTTAGTTAATGAAAATGTATTAATATATTTTATAAAGAAAGATGCTAGAACATTAGAAGATGCATTCCTTAGAAAGACAGGAGGTAATGTAATTGAATAAATTAATAAAAAACGAATTAACAAAACTTATAAAAAAGAAAAGCCTTTATATTATGCTTATAATATTGATTATATTTATGATAATTAATAATATCTTATATTCAAGGTCTTATAACAGTAAAGGAGATAAATATATAGAAGATGCTGAAGCTCAATATGAACAACTTTTAGAGTATAAAGAATCTTTAGAATCTTTAGAAAAAATGAGCAAAGAGGAAGAAGAATCATATAACATAATAATAAAACAGATGGAAAAAAATAAATATATAATAGATAATAAACAAAATGTAGATGCAGTTGGAGACAATAGATTTATATTAAGAACCATTTTTGCTCAATATGATATATTCATTATAATATATATTATAATGATTGCTGGAACAATTATGAGTGAAGAATTTAATAAAGGTACTATAAAATTACTACTTATAAAACCATATAGTAGAACTCAAATATTTTTAGCTAAATTCATAGCATGTGTAATTGTATTATTATGCTCAGCACTTATTATGGTTTTATTACAAGTAATAATAGGAGGAATAATATTAGATTTTAGTTCTTTAACAGTACCAATAGTAGAATATAATAGTACAACTCAGGATTTACAATTTATTAATTTATTTGCATATATTGGATTAGACTTTTTAGCTAGACTTCCTATATATTTAATACTACTAGCGTTATCATTTGCATGTAGTACAATTTTAATGAATACTGCTACATCAATAGTTATACCAATACTAGTTTATCTTTTCTCAGGTACAATAGAGGGATTCTTAAATGGTATAAATGCAAAATGGATGAGATTTATAATAACACTTAATTGGAATTTTGAAACATATTTATTTGGAAGAAAGCCTGAAATATCAGCATTTAGTTTAGAATTTTCAGTGTTCATTTGTATACTATATTTTGCTGTTATAATTGGAGCAGCATATTATAATTTTAAAAGAAGAGACATAAAGAATATATAAAATTCGTAATTAGACAAACTAAAATACCGACAAATAGTTGGAAGGGCAAAAGAAAGTAGTGCCCACTTCCAGCTATTTGTTTCTTTTTTTATTGTAAGTATGGTTGTTGCACATGGGAAATGCAACAAACTAAAAATCATAACATTTATAAAAGTGATTACAGTCCAACCATTTTGAAATAAAATAGTTCCTATAGTAGAATAATCTTCCAATCCAACTAGTGTCCCAGCATTCATATAGCCCATTAAAAGAATTGGTAAAACGATTTCATTAGCAGGAATTCCTAAAATAAAAGCTGTTAATATATAACCGTCTAATCCTATTAATTTTGCAAAAGGATTTAAAAAATTGGCTATATAACTTAATATAGAAATATCATTTATAGATACGTTTGAAAAGAGCCATATTACAATACCAGCAGGAACAGCTACAAGTATTGCTCTTCCTAAAACAAATAAGGTTCTATCAAAAATTGACCTTACTATAATTTTACTCATTTGAGGTTTTCTATAAGGTGGTAATTCTAAAATAAAAGAAGAAGGCACACCTTTTAGCACAGTTTTTGAAAGAATTTTCGATATTATTAAAGTCATAAAAATTCCAAAAACTATTAAGCAAAGAACCAAAAAAGCGGATAAAATGGATGTGAATTTATTTGTAAAAAAACTACCAATAAGTATTGAAGAGATGCAAATTAAAAAAGGAAATTTACCATTACATGGTACAAATGAATTTGTTAAAATTGATAATAATTTTTCTCTTGATGAATCAATAATTCTTGCACCAGTAACACCTGCTGCATTACAACCAAATCCCATACACATAGTTAGAGATTGCTTTCCTGAACAGCCAGATTTTTTAAAATATTTATCCAAATTAAATGCTATTCTTGGCAGATAACCTAAATCTTCTAACATAGTAAAAAGAGGAAAAAATATTGCCATAGGTGGAAGCATTACAGAAACGATCCAACCTAAAGTTTTAAAAGCACCATCTATAAATAAACCAGTTAACCATGAAGGACTATTTATAAAATCAAATAATTTTAATAATTGGATTTCGATATTTGAAAAGAAATTAGAAAGCAATTTTGATGGATAATTAGCACCTGTAATTGTAAGCCAAAAAATCAATCCTAAAAAGCAGAGCATAATAGGTATTCCGAATTTTTTTGATGTAAGTATTTTATCGATTTTTATATCTTTAATGTTTTTATTACTATCAGAGCTATTAGATACCTTACTAGAGATTTCCTCAGAGCGAAGTATAATAGATGATATTATATTGTTTTTTAAATTTAAAGTAGTAATACCGTTCTCAAGAAGTATATCTTTAACTTCTTGAATTTTATTATATAAACTAATCTCATCCGTATTTAAATTTAAAGAATTTTTAATGTTTTCTATAATTTTATTATTATCATCTAACAATTTTAAACAAATCCATTTTGACAAATAACCGAGAATAGTTCAGATTTTTTTTTAAAGTATTTAAGCATTTTTCAATAACAGATGAATATACTACTGTTCTTGGTTCGGGGATTATAGAACCAGTACAAACATTATAGATAGTGTCTAGCAGTTTTCTTAATGTTTTAGGTTTACTTGCAATCGTTCCAACAACAGGAACGCCAAGTTCGTTTGACAATTTATTTAAATTAATTTTAATTCCTTTTTTTTCAGCTTCGTCCAACAGATTAACGCAAACAATAACATTTTTTGTAATTTCAAAAATTTGATATACTAAATTTAAATTTCTTTCTAAACAAGTAGCATCAACTACAACCACAGTAAGAGTAGGATTACCAAAACATATGTAATCTCTTGCAATTTCTTCTTCCTCAGAATTTGACATTAGAGAATATGTACCAGGGATATCTACTAGTAAAAAGTCTTTATCCTTATATTTACAAAAACCAGTAGCATTACTTACTGTTTTGCCAGGCCAATTACCAGTGTGTTGATGCATGCCTGTAAGTGCATTGAATACAGTACTTTTTCCTACATTAGGATTTCCAGCTAATGCAATAGTAAAATCATATTCATTTTTTTGCACAAATGAATTTTTACTAAAAATTGAATCAATAGATAATTTAGTAAATCCCATAAAAGAACCTCCAGAATAATAAATAATGCAAAATTTATTTTACAAATTTTGATGTAGGGGCGGGCCTTGTGTTCGCCCTTGAAATTATTTATAATATTTTATAATTAGTATATGAAATATTATAAAATATGTTAATAAATTGTAGGGGCTAGTCTTGACTAGCCCCTACAATATAAAAATGAATAATAGTATTTAATCACCGATTATACACGTTATATCCTTCACATCTTCTTTTCTTAATGCAATAGTACTGCTTCTAATTTTATATGCAATAGGGTTCCTAAAAGGACTATTAAAAATAGGAGTTATTTTTGTGCCATCTATCAATCCTAAATCTAATAATCTTCTTCTTAATATTTCATCACAATTTAAGCTATAAATTTTAGCAGTAATATTTAAAGGTAATTTATCTAAAGTTAAAATTTTCATTAGAAGCCTCCTATTTATATATTATGAATGGAAATATTTATTTGACATTAAAAGACAAAGAATATATACTAATAAAAATAATATAAAGTGACTTATAAAAACTGTAGAGCGATTTTAAATCGCCCGCACTTCGAAGGAATTACTAAAAATAATAATTGAAAATTAAAGATATTATAAAATAGAAAGGAAGATTAATATATGAAAAAACTAAGAGGATTTGAAATAGCAAAAGGATTTGAAAATTATAATATAAATTTACCAATAAGAAAAACTAAAAATTCTGCTGGATATGATTTAGAAGCAGCAGAAGATTGTGTGATACCAAGTTTTAAAAGAGGGAATAAACCTACATTAGTAAAAACAGGGTTAAAAGCATATATGTGCGAGGATGAAGTACTAATTTTAGCAAATAGAAGTTCTAATCCAGGGAAAAAAGGGCTAGTTTTAGCAAATAGTATAGGAGTAATTGATAGTGATTATTATGGAAATAGCGATAACGATGGACACATTATGGTTTCATTTTACAATGTAAAAGATGAAGATGTATATATAAAAAAAGGTGAAGCGGTTGCACAAGCAATATTCCAAAAATTTTTAGTGACAGATGATGATGTTGCAGAAGGAGAAAGAACAGGGGGGTTTGGGTCAACAAATTAAATTTTACATAAAATTTACCAAATTCTTTTGACTTTGTTATAATTTTGTGATATAATAGGTACAGTTTTGAAGGAGTGATGCATGAATGTTTAATGTAGGAGATAAAGTAGTATATCCAATGCACGGTGCAGGAACAATTGAATCAATAGAAGAAAAAGATATTTTAGGAGAAAAACAAGCCTACTATATAATAAAAATGCCAGGAGAAGTTAAAGTAATGGTTCCAACAGCTAAAGCAAAAGATGTTGGAGTAAGAGATGTTATAAATGAGGAAACAGCTGGAAAAGTATTTAAAGTATTAACAACAGATTCAACAGAAATGTCAATGAACTGGAATAAAAGATATAGAGATAATATGGAAAAAATGAAAAGTGGAGATGCTTATGAAATTGCTGATGTTGTTAGAAACTTAAGCTTTAAACAAAAAGAAAAAGGTCTATCAACAGGGGAAAAGAAAATGCTTTTAAATGCAAAGCAAATTTTAATTAGCGAATTAACATTAGCACAAAATGCAAAAAAAGAAGACATAGAAGAATTAGTAAATGATACAATAAATGTTTCGTTTGCAGAATATAATAAAATAGATAAAAATGCAGTTAAAGATAATACAGTTAAACAATTTATATCATTTGATTCTGTTTCAACACCAGAACCAGAAAATGGTAGTGGTAATTTCATATCATTTACAAACCCAACAGACACAGCAAACTAATAAGAAATAAATAAAAAGATAAGGACGAAGAACGTCCTTATTTTTTGTGTTTGCTATATAAATTTTAAATAATTTATATGATGTGTAGGGGCGAACTGTGTTCGCCCGTTACAGTAAAAATTTTTAAGTAATTTCTTCGAAGTGTGGGCGAACGCAGTTCGCCCCTACAAATATTTTGAAATTTATAATAATGTGCAGTTATATTTTTTTCTTTGAAGGATTTAAGACTTGGCTGTCGAATATTATAATTATGTAAAAGAAAAGGTGTAATTATGGTTAGATATTCTGAAGAATTAATAGAAGATATAAGAGCAAATAATGACATAGTAGATGTAATATCACAATATGTTACATTAAAACGAAGTGGAAGAAGCTATTTCGGGTTATGTCCTTTTCACAAAGAAAAAACACCTTCTTTTTCAGTTTCAGTAGATAAACAAATTTTTCATTGTTTTGGATGTGGCGCAGGAGGAAATGTAATTCATTTTATTCAAAAAATTGAAAATATTGATTTTAAAGAAAGTATTGAATTACTTGCAGAAAGAGCTGGAATAGTTTTACCTACGGAAACAGGAAGTTCAGATGACAAAAAGCAAAGACTGAAAGAAAAAATTTATGATATTAATCAGCAAGTTGCAATGTTCTATCATGAAAATTTATATAAACCAACAGCTAAATTGGGACAAGAATATGTAAAAAAAAGAAAGCTAGATAATAAGGCTTTAAAAAATTTTTTAATAGGATATGCAGATTCAAATAATAGTGTTTATAAATTTTTGAAGGAGAAAGGATTTTCTGAAGAAGAAATTTTAGAATCTAGACTAGTTAATAAAACCGAAAAAGGAATTTTTATAGATAGATATAGAAATAGATTAATTTTTCCAATTCAAGATGTAAGAGGTAGAGTTGTAGCTTTTGGAGGACGTGTTTTAGATAATTCTCTTCCTAAATATATAAATTCTCCAGAAAACTTAGTATACAACAAAAGTAGAACCTTGTATGGCTTAAATGTTGCTAAAAACAGTAAAAAAAGAGAAATGATTATGGTGGAAGGCTACATGGATACAGTATCATTGCATCAAAGAGGAATCGACAATGTTGTTGCATCATGCGGCACAGCCCTTACAGAAGCTCAAGGTAGAATGCTAAAAAAATATTGTGATAAAGTAATAATTTCCTATGATTCAGATACAGCAGGTCAAAATGCTACACTTAGAGGATTGGAAATTCTTAAAAATCTTGGGTGTGATGTTAGAATTCTTCAAATGGAAGGAGCTAAAGACCCGGACGAATTCGTAATAAAATATGGTGCAGGGAAATTCAATCTGTTAATAGAAAAAGCAATATCACTAATAGAGTTTAGAGTAAAAGTTTTAAAAAACAATGTTAATTTAGATAATGCCAATGATAAAATAAAATTCTTAAAAGAAATAGCAAAAATTTTAAGTACTGTAGATAATAAAATAGAACAAGAAATATATTTAGTTCAAATTGCAGAAACTTATAACATTTCAAAAGAAGCAATATATGCAGAAATAAATAAATTAAATTACAATAAAAATGTAGGACAAAAAGTTTTAGAAAGACCAAAAGTAGTAAAAAAAGTTGAAAAAAAAGTAGAACCTTCAAATAAAAGAGAAGAACTAATTATTTTATTACTATTAAATGGTCAAATGGAAATCTTTAATCAAATAAAACAAAAAATTTCACCACAAGAATTTAAAATAGAAGTTAATAAAAGAATAGTAGAAACATTATATAAAAAATATGAAGAAGAAAAACAAGATATAACTAATGTGTTAGATTTATTTATTGAAGATGAAGAAGCTATTAGTATGCTTACAAAAATAATGAGTAGTAATGATGAAATAAAAAATGATAAAAAAGCTGTTGATGATGTAATAAATAGTTACATCAAGGAGAAACTAACAAATAGAAAGAATGAAATTATATATAATTTAAATAATTCAGATGTAAGTAATTTTGATTCAAAAGAACTTGAGAATGAATTACATGATATTATAATAAAATTAGCCCAAATGAAGTAGGAGGTTAGGAAATGGCTAAAAAAAATGAAGAAATTAAAGAACAAATTAAGGACGAAACAAAAAAGAAAAATGTAAAAGAAGTAAAAAATGAAAATCAAGCTGATGATACAAATCAAAAAGTTAAAGAAATTTTGCAAAAAGCAAAACAAAAGGGACAAATTACTTATGGTGAATTAGCAACAGAATTAGGGGATATTAATCCAGAACAAATAGATAAAGTTTTTGATGCATTTGATGAAATTGGTGTCGATATTCTAAAAGACGACATGGAAGAACCTGATTTAGAAGACTTACAGCAGCTTGAAGATATAAAAGTAGAAGAAATAGATTTAAATGATTTTGAGGGAGTTAATGTTGATGACCCTGTTAGAATGTATTTAAGAGAAATAGGAAAAATTCCATTATTAACATTTGAAGAAGAATTGAATTTAGCACAAGAAATATTAAATGGTGATGAGGAAGCAAAACAAAAACTTGCTGAATCAAACCTAAGATTGGTTGTAAGTATTGCAAAAAAATATGTAGGAAGAGGAATGTTATTCTTAGACTTGATTCAAGAAGGAAACATGGGATTAATTAAAGCAGTAGAAAAGTTTGATTATACAAAAGGATTTAAATTTAGTACTTACGCTACATGGTGGATAAGACAAGCTATAACAAGAGCTATTGCAGACCAAGCAAGAACAATCAGAATTCCAGTTCATATGGTGGAAACAATTAATAAATTAATTCGTACATCAAGACATTTATTACAACAACTAGGACGCGAACCTAGTCCAGAAGAAATTGCTGCTGAAATGGAAATATCTGTCGAAAAAGTAATGGAAATACAAAAAATAGCACAAGACCCAGTTTCATTAGAAACTCCTATAGGAGAAGAAGATGACAGCCACTTAGGAGACTTTATACAAGACGAAGATAGTCCAGCACCACAAGACTCTGCAGCATACACACTATTAAAAGAACAATTAGAAGAAGTTATGAGTACATTAACACCAAGGGAAGCAAAAGTATTAAAACTAAGATTTGGATTAGAAGATGGACGTTCAAGAACATTAGAAGAAGTTGGACGTGAATTCATGGTAACACGTGAAAGAATAAGACAAATAGAAGCAAAAGCATTAAGAAAATTAAGACATCCAAGCAGAAGCAAAAAATTAAAAGATTATATGAATTAGTGTAAAAAGACAGACTATTTTTAGTCTGTCTTTTTAGTGAATAGTGAATAATAAAGGAAAAAAATTTGACTTTATTATAAATTTATGTTAAACTATATATGTGATTTATGAAATCTTTATTAAGGAGAGATAAAAATGTCTTGGTTAAGTAAATTATGGAAAAGATTAGGAGAAACAGATAAAGAATATGATGAGGTTGGTATAGAAAATAAGAATACTGCTCAAATTGAAGCAGCTTCAAAAAGTCTAAGATCAGGTACAGATTATGTAGAAATTATAGCTGGATCAAAGAAAAAAATTGTTCAACAAGTGAATGTAGATGCAAAAAAAGCTAATCAACAAGCTAAAAAGAAAGCAGATAAAAATAAATCAATTGAAGGAAAGACAAAAGGTTTAGCAAGAGTGTAATTATAGGATGAAAAATAATAAAAAACAGAAAAAATAAAAATTTTTCTGTTTTTTTATTGACAAATGATATGAAAGTTAATATAATAAATAAGCTTGATATGGCGAAGTAGCTCAGTTGGCTAGAGCAACCGGTTCATACCCGGTAGGTCATGTGTTCGAATCACATCTTCGCTACCAAAAATAAGTAAACATTAATGTTTGCTTATTTTTTTGTTTAAGCACCAATGGGGACGTATTTATTTGGTGTCTATTTAATAGACACCAAATAAATACGTCCCCATTGGTGCTTAAACAAATATTTCATTCATCTTCTTTTTTCTTTTCTCTAACTTCTGGTATTATTATATTTTGTTTTTTGTCTTCCTCTTTAGATTTTGGTTTTAGAACGTTTAAGTGTTCATATACAGGAGATACATCTAATTCACTTCCATCTCCATTTACAACTTCAATTTCTTGGTTGCTACTATTTTCATTTGTATTTTCCATAAAATACACCTCTTTAAAATCAATATATTACAATAATATCATAAAAAAATCGACTTGTCAAAATATTGACATATCGGGAGATAAATGTAATAATATATATTGTGAAAAGAGGTCAAAATGGAGATAGATAATATAAAATCAATAATTGAAGCAATATTATTTTCAGCAGGTAGAGTAGTAGAAACTAAAGAGTTAATGTCTATTTTAGAGTTAACAAGTGAAGATATAGATAGTATTCTACAAAATATGAAAGCTGAATTTGAAAGTCAAAATAGAGGGATTGAAATTATAAAAGTTGATAATGGATATCAACTTTGCTCAAAGGCAGAATATCATCAATATATATATCCACTATTTGATAATAGAGGAAAACCAACATTATCACCAGCAGCATTAGAAACACTTTCTATAATTGCATATAATCCAAGAATTTCAAGAGCAGAAATAGAAAGTATTAGAGGAGTTAATTCAGATGGTGTAATATATAAATTACTAGAATACAGTTTGATTGAAGAAGCTGGAAAATCTGATGCACCAGGAAGACCAACAGTTTTTAGAACAACAAAAGAATTCTTAAAAATGTTTGGAATTTCATCATTAGAAAATTTACCAGAATTACCAAGATACAAATTAGACGAAAATGAACAAATTGTATTAGAAGATATAATGCCAGAGCAGAAAGATAGTGAAGAGGGAATAGTGAATAATGAATAGTGAAGAATGAATAGTTAATAGTGAATAGTACAAAATTTGTTTTACAAATTTTGGGACCCTGTGTCCGTCCGTGCTATATAGAAATGACCCATAAAAATAAAAAATAAAAGGAAAATATATGAACAAAAAAGTTTTATTAGGTATGAGTGGAGGCACTGATAGTAGTGTAGCAGCGATTCTATTAAAAGAGCAAGGCTATGAAGTAATTGGTGCAACAATGATACTTTGGGAAAATGAAAATAGCTGTAGTAGTTTGCAAACTGTAAAAGATGCCAAAAGTGTATGTGATACTTTAGGAATAGAACACCATGTATTTGAATTTAAAGAAGAATTCAAATGTTCAGTAATCAAAGATTTTATAGACTGCTATAATAATGCAATAACACCAAATCCATGTATAGAATGTAATAAACATTTAAAATTTAAAGCATTCTATAAAAAAGCAATGGAATTAGGTTGTGATTATATTGCAACAGGACATTATGCTAAAACAGAATATAGCGAAGAATATAAGCAATATGTTTTAAAAGAATCAAATGCAGGTAAAAAGGACCAATCTTATGTACTATATGGTATTCCAAAAGAAATAATATCTAAAATACTGTTTCCATTAGGAATATTTGAAAATAAAGAGCAAATAAGAGAAATTGCATCAAAATATAATTTAAGTGTTGCAAACAAAAAAGACAGCCAAGAAATTTGTTTTATACCAGATAATAATTATGAAAGATTTATTTTAGAAAATTCTGAAATTAAACCTAAAAAAGGAAGCATTGTAAATAAAAAAGGTGATGTTTTAGGAAAACATAATGGTTTAATAAATTACACTGTAGGTCAAAGAAAAGGTTTAGGAATTTCAAATGAAGTACCTTTATATGTTATAGAATTAGATAAAGAAAATAACCAAGTTATAGTTGGAGAAGAAAAAGAAATTTATAATGATGAACTTTGTGCTACAAATTTAAATTATCTTATAGACCTTCAAAACGGACAAGAAGTAGAAGCAAAAATAAGATATAATAGTAAAAAAGCTTTAGCTACTTTTTATAAAGTTGACGAAAAAAATATTAAACTAAAATTTAAAGAAACACAACGAGCGATAACTAAAGGACAATCAGTAGTTATTTATTTAAATGACATTGTTGCAGCAGGAGGAAAAATTATTTAACAAAAGAGGAGGGTATACATGAAAAATCAAAGAGGAATAACATTAACATCATTAATAATATATATAGTTTTAATTTTTTTAATAATAGTTATTCTAGCAAGAGTAAGTGTATATTTTACAAGTAATATGTCTGAAATAAGCAAAGAAAGTAGCTCTATTTCAGAAATAGATAAATTTAATATGTACTTTTTGAAAGATACAAAAAAAACAGGGAATAAAATAGAAAATGTTTTAGAAGATGGAACAAGTATAACGTTTACAAATGGAACAACATATAGTTTTTCAAAAGATGATGAATTTATTTATTATGAAAATGAATTAGATGATAAAAAAATCATTATAGCTGAAACAATAGAAGATTGTAAGTTTGTACAAAGTAAAGAAAATAGTAAAGATATAGTAAAAGTAGAAATAACAGTAAATGAAAAAGTATATAAATATGAATATGTAATGGGATATGAAAATGTATATAAAACACATGAAACTGAAAGTAGTTATATTGATGTAGAAGAATTAGAAGGATTTGCAATAACAACAAATACAGACGGAGTAGTATTCACAAAATCAGATGGAGTAACGCCAGGTGACCCATATAATTTGAAAAGTGGAGATATAGTTACATATGGAGATTATAAATATACGTATGGTAATGGCGGATGGAGTGTAGCAGTTATAGATAAAACAAAAGAGGAGTATGGTGAGATAGCGGTAGCTGTGTATGGGAAACTGATAACTAATTTAGATAGTGCATTTGCTAATTGCACTAATTTAAAAGTAGCACCAGAACTGCCGAATAAAATCAATAGTTTAAAATATACATTTCAAAGTTGTAGTTCTCTAGAAGAAGCACCAACAATTCCTGAACGGAGTAACAAATATATATTCTATATTTAATGGTTGTACTAATTTAGTGGAAGCACCAGAAATACCAGAAGGTATAACTAATTTATCATATGCATTTAAGGGCTGTAGTTCATTGAAAGAAGCACCAGAAATACCTAATGGAGTACTCAATTTAAATCATACATTTCTAAACTGTAGTTCATTAACAATAGCTCCATTAATACCAGATAGCGTAACGAGCATGTCAAATTCTTTTAATGGGTGTACATCATTAACAACAGTCACAGTAATACCAAGTAGTGTAACTAATATGGATAGAACATTTCAAGGTTGCATTAAGTTACAAGGCGAAATTATAATAAATGCATCACCAACAACATATCCATACTGTTTTCAGATTGCAGGAAGAGATGGCACAGGAATAGTTCTTAAAGGTTCATCTACAGTATTAAATGAACTTGCAGCAACAAATACAAATGGTAAAGTTACTGTAAGTAATTAAAAATAAAAGTAAAAACAATTTTCGACAAATAATTTAAAAGAAATATGTTAGTATAAAAAAATAACATATTTCTTTTTTTCTTTTAAAATTACAGTTCTTGTAATTTTAATTTCCAAAAAGATTGTAAATCAAAAAGACAAATGATATAATAAAGGAGGTGAGAGATACTTGCCAATAATATCGCAATTTTATGGGATACTTATTATAATGCATTATAATGAAAATGACAGACATAAGTTACCTCATTTACATGCTCAATACGTTGAATATGATTCAGTTTTTGACTTAGATGGTAATGAGTTAAGAGGAAATTTTCCAAATAAACAAAAGAAAATGGTGGAAGCATGGATAATGATTCATCAAGATGAATTAAATACTTTGTGGAAGCTTTTAAGAGATAATAAAGAATTTTTTAGAATAGAACCATTAAAATAATTAAAGAGGGGGGCAAAATATTATGTACATTACACCACGAATAATAGAAGTAAAAGCATTAGAAGGATATAAAATATATATAAAATTTAAAACAGGAGAAGAAAAGATTTATGATATGACAGAACATATTGAAAAAATAAAATTTTATAGTAAACTAAAGGAACGAGAATATTTTGAAAATGTAAAACCAAGAGGTTGTACAGTAGAATGGGCAGGAGGAGAAGATGTGGCTCCTGAAAATTTGTATTATGAAAGTGAAAATGCCTAACAAAAATCCAACAACCAAATTCCAAAATCAAAACTCTAAAATATGTAATAATTTTAACTCACTTAAATATTATATATTTAGGTGAGCATTTTTATGGTTATTTGGTATGTACAAGAAAATTTATATACATGTGATATTGTTAAAAGATGGATAATAAAAATAAAAAAACTTTTTAATATAATTGATATAAAAAAAGTGGATGATAAAACACTATGCTATTTACCTTTTTTGCCAGATAAGAAAATAAAAAGAATAAATAAAATATCAAAAAAGTTGAATAAAATTTTATACAAAAATGATGTTCAAAATATAGTTTTATCTGAAGAGTTGTATAAACAGGAAGAATTAAAAAATATATTATATTCTAACAACATAAATATTTTAAATGGTAGGAAGCTATTTAATTATTTAGCATATGATACATTAGAGTACATATTAGAAAAGCAAGGTAAGGCTCTAAAGGAGACAGAAGTATCAATTTTAGTAAATGATAATAATGAGCTCAATTTAAAAAACATAAGTTTAATTGCAAATGAAGCAAAACGAATAAATATAATAACAAATAATGTTAATAGATTTAAAGTTATTGAAAAAAACTTGCTTAATGAAGCCGGAATAATGATTAGAATAACAAATAATTGCAAACAAGCATTAGCGAATTCAAGAATAATTTTAAATATGGATTTTCCAGAAGAACTTCTAAATAAATATAATATATTTAGAAAAGCAATTATTATTAATTTGAATAATGAAATAAAACTACTTCCTAAAAAGTTCCAAGGTATAAATATAAAAGGAATAAAGTGCCATATACCAGAACAATATAAAATGGATATGTTTGAAAACGAAGTAGTTTATGAAAGCCTAATAATAAATTTGAAAGACTTTTCTAATATAAGAAATCAAATCGTTAAAGACAGTGTAAGTGTTGAAAGTTTAATAGGATACAATGGGAAAATTAGTAATGAAGAATTTAGTAAAATTCACTTGACAAAAAATGTATAGTGGAGTAATATAAAGAAACTAGGTAATAAAATAATTTAAAGGAGATATGCCTTATGGAAGAAAAAGAAGTATTATTAACACAAGAAGGATATGACAATTTAGAAAAAGAATTAGAATATTTAAAAACAGAAAAAAGAACAGAGATATCTGAAAGAATAAAAGTAGCTTTAGGATTCGGAGATTTATCTGAAAACTCAGAATATGATGAAGCAAAAAACGCTCAAGCTTCAAATGAAATTAAAATTGCTGAATTAGAAAACAAATTAAGATATGCAAAAATAATTGATGAATCTGAAATAGATACAAAAACAGTTCAAGTTGGAAATACAGTAAAAGTTTTAGATATGGAATTTGACGAAGAAGTAGAATATACAATAGTTGGTTCTACAGAAGTTGACCTATCACAAAACAAAATATCTAACGAGTCTCCAATAGGAAGTGCTCTTTTAGGAGCAAAGAAAAATCAAATTGTAGAAGCACAAACACCAGGAGGAATTGCAAAATATAAAGTGTTAGCAATAAAAAAATAGGATTAAAAATGTCAATTGTTATAAGCGATTGACATTTTTTTGTAGGGGGCGAACTGTGTGTCAGTGGGGACGGGGCATTTTGACATAAGCTTATGTCAAAATACCCCGTCCCTACTGACAAAAATAAAAAATTCCAAAATATTATTCAATTTTTAACAAATTTTCCATTTTATGTAGACAAAACAAAAAAAAAGTGTTATAATAGTGTTGTTAGTTGCGAAAAATTAAATATTCTAAAGTATAA
>JAFSBT010000007.1 GCA_017437145.1 Clostridia bacterium
CACACACACACACACACACACAGAACGGTTTAATTAAAGAAAAAATATTAAATTTTATAAAAAAAGAAATTGTATTAGTTGTAGCAATTATATTTGCAATTATTACATGTTTTTTTGTGCCTATTGACATAGAGTATTTAAATTATTTTGATTATAATACTTTAATATGTTTATTTTGCATTTTAGCAGTTGTTGCCGGATTAAAGAGTACAAATATTTTTGAATTTATTTCAAAAAAGCTGGTAAGATTATTTCATACTAGACGTTCAGTAATATATTTATTAGTTTTTGGAACATTCTTTTTCGATATGATAGTTGCGAATGATATGTCGTTGATTACTTTTTTGCCGCTTACATATATAGTTTTACATTCTACCAAAAATGATAAATATTTAGCATTTACATTTATAATGCAAACAATTGCAGCAAATATGGGAGGAATGATAACTCCTTACGGAAATCCTCAAAATTTATATCTATATTCATATTATAACATAAATACTGTAGAATTTTTTAGTATTTTATTACCTCAATCGATAGCTGTAGCAGTGCTTTTATATATTTGCTGTTCTTTTATAAGCAATGAACCTTTAAAATTAAGAAAAAATTTTAAAATAATTATTAGTAAAAGAAATCTAAGTATATATTCAATTTTATTTGTAATTGTAATTTTAACTATATTTAGAGTAATTCCGTATTTATTAACGTTGTTTATTGTTTTGATAACGATATTCTTTACTGATAAAAAAATATTTATAAAAATAGATTATGCATTAATTGCGACATTTTGTGCGTTTTTTGTGTTTTCGGGTAATATGGCAAGGATTCCAGGAATAAAAAATTTTATTTCTGAAATAGTATTGAATAATACTCTTATTGCTGGGATAATATCTTGTCAATTTATAAGTAATGTACCTACAGCAATATTTTTATCAAAATTTACAGTCAATTACAGAGAATTGTTGACAGCGGTTAATGTAGGTTCGCTAGGTATTCTTATTTCATCTTTAGCAAGTTTAATAACATTGAAAGAATTTTTAAAACATCAACCTAAAAGATTTTGGCAATATTTAGGAATGTTTACAATATTTAATACATGTTTTTTAATAGTTTTATTATTAATAACGAATTTAATATAGAAAACAACCTGATGTTTTATTTGACATAAAACAAATTTAAATGTATAATAATTGAGTCGTTCCTAGTTTGGCAATTTAATATGAAAGGGGAATCTGTATGAGCAGATATGCTTATGACGTTAGTCAGCCGGACTATAGCTATGTAAGAAATCGCGAAGCAAGGATTGTTGAGGAGAAAGATGAAAATTCCAGAAGACTCATAACTTCAAAGCTTTCTATAGCAGAGGATTTTAAAAAATGGCTCGATGAAAGCAACCCTAATGGATTCAAAGCTGAGGGCATTGAATTCGACGAAAAAAAGAATGAATGGGCAGTTCTTTATAAAATTAAATAATTGTCTATGAAAGCCTCGCTGGGTATCTGGCGAGGTTCATTCTTTTTTTATAATCAATACTTTTATATATGTCTAATTTCTTAAAAAAAATGATTTTTTCCTTGCTATTTTTTTTATTATATTGTATGATTATATAGATAAAAATGGAATTATATTAGGAGGAAAGTTTTACTATGAAAAAAGTATTAGTATTTTTAACAGTACTATTAATAATGATTTTATCAACAACTATAGTTTTAGCTACAGAACAAAATAAAACTGAAATAAACACAACAAACAAAGAAACAACAAGTGAAATAATTGAACAAAAAGAAGACGCTCAATCAAAAATGGATAAATATATAGAGGATTATGGTTCTGAAACATATGGTATGGTGGCCTATGTTTTAAATATTATTAGTATTTATAGCATTCCATTTTGTTTTGTGGGAATTGCTATTGGAGCAACATATCAATATGCAATTGGTACAAGAAGATTGGATATGAAACAAAAGGGATTTGCTTTAATATTATCTTTTGTAACGATTTTAGTAATTTGCCAAGTATTACCACTAATATTTTTAGTAGTTGTAAAAGGTTGGAGGGGTTAACAAATGAAAGTTCTATTTGCAGTAAACAACGATGAAATTTCAAATGCAATTATAAAAAAATATCAAAAAGAATATAAAGAAATAATTTCATATAAAAATGTATATTACTTTAATGCAATAATAAAAGAACTTCAAAAAGACAGTACATATGATAGAATAGTTATTAGTGAAGAATTAGAACCATTTGCTAATAATAATTATGATACAATTGATAAATTTATATTTGAGAAGTTAGATAATATAAGTGATGAAGCTACAAATAAATCAGGAAATGACATAGAAATAATATTAATTTGCAGTGATAGAAGAACTAAATCAGATGAGATATTAATAAAGTTATTTGGAATAGGAATATATAGCGCTATTATTGGCAATGATAGAAGCATAGATGAAGTTTGCAGATTGATACGTACACCTAGAATAAAAAAAGATGCCAAGCAATATTACAAAATTGATTCAGAAAATGTAATGTACCAAGTTGAAAGCGAGAATAATGTTAGTGAAGCTGAGGTTCAAAATATTCTTGCACATTATAAAAGATTAGGAAAAAATGAAGATAAGTATGTAGATAGTTTTAACAATATAGTTTCACAGTATACAGATGCACAATTGAAAATTATTATAAGATATTTACCAATGTCTGTAAAAGCAGTTTTGGAGGAAAGGTCTCCTAAATATCAATCTTTAGTTACTTTCAATAATAAAGGAAGAGCTAAACAAGTAGCTGCAGGAAATAATCAAAATAACAATAAAAAAGAAAAAAATAATTTAAATGTGAAAATGTTAGAAAAAGAATCTACAAAACAAAACATAAAAAAACCAATAGTTATACCATCAAAAATGGATTTGAATGCTACTAAAAAAATCATGAAACAAGAACAAAATAAAAGTCAAGAAGATGATGAGTTTATAGACTTAACTACAGAGTTTGATATATTTGATGATGAAGAAATTACAAACAATAAGGATGTAATAGAAAATAAACCAATAGTTGAAGAAAAAGTAGATAATATAACAGAAACAGAAAATAAAATAGAAGAAATCATAGAGCAACCAAAAAGAGGAAGAGGAAGACCAAGAAAAAATCCTGTTGTTGAAGAAAATAATATTGAGGATAAACCAAAAAGAGGAAGAGGAAGACCAAGAAAAAATCCTGTTGTTGAAGAAAATAAAGAAACAGATAGTAACAAAAATGATTTAGAATTATTTGACATAGAAGAAAAAACAAATAAAAAAGCAATAAATAATCAAGAAGATGATATTGATTTATTTGATGAGCTTGATGAAGAAACTTTAGATTTATTTGATGAAGATGATGATATAGAATCAGAAGACAACGATGAGAACAGTGAATTAGACTTATTTGATGATGATAATGAAGAAGATGATGATGACGAATTGGATTTATTTGGTGATGATAA
This sequence comes from Clostridia bacterium, assembly GCA_017437145.1. Classification (GTDB taxonomy): domain Bacteria; phylum Bacillota; class Clostridia; order TANB77; family CAG-508; genus CAG-452. The sequence continues at coordinate 3,485 of JAFSBT010000007.1, forward strand.
TAATGACGACGATGATGAAATAGATTTATTTGGCGATGATAATGAAGACGACGATGATGACGAATTGGATTTGTTCAGTGATATTAAAAATGAAGAAAAAAATGAAGATGATTTTTTCTCCAATACTAATAAAAGTGGAAATATAAATTCAACAGAAATGAACTTTGATAATAATAATGATAGAAGACAAGGTGACAGAAGACAAGGAGATAGAAGACAATTTCAAAATGATATTATTTCTAAGGATAAAAAAATTGCTGCTTTTGTAGGAACAACAAAAAATGGAACATCGTTTATTGTGAACAATTTAGCAGAATTGTTATCATCGATGGGAATATCTACAGCAATTTTAGATATGTCAAAAAATAAGAATGCATATTATATTTATACAGATAATAATGAAAATTTGAGACAAGTAGCAGCAAATTGTATGTATAAATTAAAGACAAATGTTGCAGAAGGAATACAGGTAAATAAAAATTTATCGATTTTCACAGATATACCAGGAGAAGAAAATGAATATACTACAAGTGAAATAGATGCTATTTTAAATAATTTAACACAGAAATTTTCAGTAGTTTTAATTGATTGTGATTTTCAAACAGCAAGTCGATATTTTGAAAGAGCTCAAGAAATATATCTAGTTCAATCTATGGATGTTTTAACTATACAACCATTAACTGCATTCTTAAAACAGTTAAAAAATAGAAATATTTTAAAACAAGAAAAATTAAGAGTTGTTATAAACAAAGAACAAAAAATGAAAAATTTACCATTAAAACTTTTAATTGCAGGTATTTCAAAATATAATTCGCCAGATATGACATTAATGGATGAACTATTTAATAAAGATACAATTAATTATTGTACAATTCCATTTGAAATGCAGAATTATTCTAAATATTTAGAAGGTTTAGTTGATTGTTCATTGTCATTAAATGGCTATACAAAGCAACTAATATCAGCGCTAAAAGGGTTAGCTGATATGGTGTATCCTTTGGGTGGAAGAACGACATATACACCAAGAACATCAGGATACAATAGCAATTTTTCATCAGAAGTTAATACTACATTAGATAGAATGAAAAAAAATTATCAATAAACAAAAAGAGGTGTAATCTTGCAGATAGGAATAATAATATTTTTAGTTATACTTATAGCTATATTAGCAGCATATAACTTATCTATTAGTAAAAAAATTAAAACATTTTCCAATATTAATGAAAAAATATCAAACTTAAATGTTTTGCAAGATTTCATTGATACAATTGGAAAGGATATGCCTGTTAATAATAAAATTGAAGTAATAAACGATATAATAATTCAAAAATTTAATATAAAATATTCAACAATAGTTGTTTTCAATGGTGCAGAATATGTTTTAAAAACATCAAATGTGGATGAAAAGCATTGGGAAACATTAAGAAATTTACATACCGAAGAAATATTCAAGGATAGTATAATGACTGCTACTCCAAAACATATTACTGTAGACAAGCCAGAAGAGAAACTTCCTTATCAAAAATTTGAATTAGGAAGAGCGAAATCAGCAATCTTTTTTCCATTATATATAGATAATATATATATAGGATATTGGATTATTGAAAGCAATGAACCACATGCATTTGACCATTTTGATACTAATATATTAGGAATAGTTAAAGAAAATATTGTAGCTGTTTTAAAAACAGTTAGTTATCAAAATACTATTGAAAATATTTATAGAGTAGATAAAACTACTGGCTTAAATTCGGCGGAATATTTATATGGGAAAGCTAAGACTATCATCGATAAATATCCGCAATCTACAATATGTATGTTTACTATAACAAATATAGAAGATATAAACAAAAAATTTAATAGAAATATTGGTACTGATGTTATAGTAAAAATGACTAATTTAATAAAGACAAGTATTTCTGCAGAATATATTTTTGTAAGATATATGGGACCAAAATTTGCAATTGTATTTTCGGGTGTAGATGAAGAAGGTGTTATGAATTTTGTAACATCGATAAAAAAAGAAATAGAAAAAATAAGATTATCTAAGAAAAGTAAGACAAAAAAAGAAGTTGAATATACATTTCCAAGAACAAATTTTGCAATAGCTAATTATTACAAAGGTACGGGGTTGGAAGAAGTTACTAAAAAATTAGAAGAATATTTAGATAATGCTAATATTAATGAATCAAATATTAATTGTATATAGGAGGATTTTATGGTTAATGATGAAACAATGAATTTTAAATTTGAAAAGGAAAATAATATAAAAGCAAAGAATTTGTTAAAAGAAGTGTATGAAGCATTGGCTGAAAAAGGCTATAATCCTGTTAATCAAATAGTAGGATATATATTATCAGGAGATCCAACATATATAACAAGTTATAAAAATGCTAGAAACTTGATAAGAGTTATTGAACGTGATGAGTTATTAGAAAGAATGGTAAAAAATTATATAGGAATTGAAGAATAATATGAGAATACTTTCAATAGATTATGGGGACAGTAGAGTTGGTCTAGCAATTACAGATGCTTTAGGTATAACTGCGCAAGGATTGAAAACAATTTTTCATGAAGGACAAGACAAAGTTATATTAAGTGAATTAGATAAAGTACTTGAAGAATATGAAGTTAGTATAATAGTAGTGGGAATGCCTTTAAGCATGAGTGGGTGCAAAAATGCTAGAGTTGAAAAAACTGAAAAATTTATACACAAATTAAAATGTAAATATAATAAAATAAAAATTGAAGTAGTAGATGAACGATTAACAACTGTACAAGCACATAAAACGATGAATGCTCTTGAAATAAATAAAAAGAAAAAAAGACAGATTGTTGATACTATAGCAGCGGTATATATATTAGAAACATATATAAATAAAAATTGTTAAAATTGTAGTAAATATAATTTTATAAAAAAAGAAAGGAGAAAAAAATGGATTTTGAAGAAAATGAAGAATTAGAAATGAATGAGGAGTTAGATAATATTATCATATTAAATGATGAAGAGGGTAATGATGTGAAATTTGAATTTTTAGATTTAATAGAACTAGATTCAGAACAATATATAGTGTTATTACCTGTTGAAGAAACTGAAGAACCAGGTGAAGTTGTTATTTTGAAAGTTGAAGAAACTGAATCAGAAGAAGAAGAGTCTTATGTAAGTGTTGATGATGAAGAAACATTGAACCAAGTATTTGATATATTTAAAGAAAAATTCAAAGATGAATTTAATTTCGCAGATGACGAATAATTAGATTTAAATTTGACATGTAGGGGCGGATCCTGTGTCCGCCCGTGTGATTCAATATTAAAAAATAATTATATAAATTAAGCTAAAATATTAATTTTTGAAAATGAAAAATCATTTATCAAAAATTAATTATTTTAGCTTTTTAAAATTTCCTAAAAAATGGAACATTTTTTAGGAAAACGACGTGATTTGTAGATTATTTTAATTTAGTACCCGATTATCATAATTTCTAACTACCAAATTCCAAACTCCAACTACAAAATTCACAAAAATAGTTGACAAACTTATACAAACTTTATATAATATACAAGTTGAAAAATACGCACGTAGAAGAGTAGCTTAAAATTGTGCTTATTCTAAGTGTTTTTAAGCGTTAAAACTTCTACGGAGGTAAAAACAAAAAGGAGGAATTTAAAATGGCAGTAGTTGCAATGAAACAATTACTAGAAGCAGGTGTACATTTCGGACACCAAACAAAAAGATGGGATCCTAAAATGGCTGAGTATATATATCAAGCTAGAAACGGAATTCACATTATTGATTTACAAAAGACATCTAAAAAAATTGATGAGGCTTACAAATTTGTAAAGGAAATTTCTGAAGAAGGAAAGGACATACTATTTGTAGGTACTAAAAAACAAGCACAAGAATGTGTTAAAGAAGCAGCTGAAAAAAGTGGAATGTTCTATATTGACCAAAGATGGTTAGGTGGAATGCTTACTAACTTTAAAACAATCAGAAACAGAGTAGAAAGATTAAAAAAATTAGAAGCAATGGAAGCTGACGGAACATTTGATGTTTTACCAAAAAAAGAAGTTGCTAAATTAAAAAATGAAATGGAAAAATTAGAAAAAAATCTTGGTGGAATTAAAGAAATGACAAAATTACCAGGAGCAATGTTTGTAGTAGATCCAAAAAATGAAAGAATAGCAGTTTTAGAAGCTAGAAAATTAAACATTCCAATCGTTGGTTTAATTGATACAAACTGTAATCCTGAAGATGTTGATTATCCAATCCCAGGAAATGATGATGCTATAAGAGCAGTGAAATTAATTACTGATGTAATGGCAAATGCAATTATAGAAGGAAGACAAGGAGAAAGTTTAGAAGCTGAACAGGAAATGCAAGAACAAGTTGCAGAATCAGTAGAACCAGCAAGTATAGAAGAAGTTGTTGCAGCAGAAGAAACAACAGAGACAGTAGCAGAATAATTATTTTAAATAATTTAATTGAAAACAAAAAATATAGGGGGCGTTGTTGATAATGAATAGCCATAAGGATGACTAAACTGCGCCCCAAAAAATAAAGGAGATGAATTTTCATGATTACAGCACAATTAGTTAAAGAATTAAGAGAAAAAACTGGAGCAGGAATGATGGACTGCAAAAAAGTTTTAACAGAAACAGATGGAGACATGGAAAAAGCTGCAGAATTATTAAGAGAAAGAGGAATTGCTAAAGCTGCAAAAAAATCTGATAGAATAGCAGCTGAAGGATTAGTATATTGCTACGTAACTGACGATAAAAAAGTTGGCGTTGTTATAGAAGTAAATGCTGAAACAGACTTCGTTGCAAAAAATCAAGAATTTAAAACATTTGTTGAAGAAACAGCAAAACAAATAGCTGTAAAAAATCCTGCAGATGTAGACGCATTATTAAGCCAACCATCAATGAATGATGAAAGCAAAACAATTCAAGATATATTAACAGACAAAATTGCTACAATTGGTGAAAACATGTCAATAAGAAGATTTGTAAGATATGAAAGCACAGGAATTGTTGGAAGTTATATCCATGGAGATGGAAAAATCGGTGTATTAGTTGATTGTCCTACAGGTTCTGAAGATGTTGCTAGAGATGTTTGTATGCAAATAGCAGCTGCAAGACCTGAATACTTAGATAGAAATTCTGTTCCAGCAGATGTAGTTGCTCATGAAATGGAAATTTTAAAAGCACAAGCTATGAATGAAGGAAAACCAGAGGCTATAGCTGAAAAAATGGTACAAGGAAGAATTGGAAAATTTTATTCAGAAATATGTCTATTAGAACAACCATTTGTTAAAGATCCAGATATGAAAATAGAAAAATACTTAGAAAGCAAAGATACTCAAATTATTAAATTCGCTAGATTTGAAAAAGGTGAAGGATTACAAAAAAGAGAAGAAAACTTTGCTGAAGAAGTTGCAAAACAAATAAAATAAAACAAACAAAAAGACCTTGCGTATCGCAAGGCCTTTTTGTTTGTTTGAACATCAGATTGAATCTAATGCTGACGCTGTTACTGTATAACTGTGGTAGTTGCTGGAATCATCCAGGAAGAATGCCACATTCGCCAAGAATGATGGTGATTACAACCAAAACGATTGCCAGAACAAGAAGCTTCAGTCGATTCTTGAGCAACTTCATGATAAAAACCTCCCTAATTTTTGTCGGGTTGTCACAAGTTTTGAGCGAAAAGAGATTATAAACTGAAACAACGTGAACTTAAGTATAACATAGAATTTACATAAAGTAAAGAAAAGAACGAAAATTTTAAATATAAAATGACAAAAACGTATAAAAAAGCTTGACATAGAATAGTAACTATTGTATAATGTTACCTGCGTGTAGATTTGCGATGAAGCGAAATGTAGCTACACAGTCCTAATAAAAGGCTGATGGAGGGAACTTTCGTGGAGTATGTCTTGGCTTAGACCGGGCGGATAAGTTTTTAGAAAAGCACTTATCCTAAGAGTAAAATCTTAGGTTTTATATTGGTTAAAAAAGAAACACCAGGGTGCGTTAAAACTTTCCTAAGGCAAAAAGTGGAATAACCACATTAAAAATTTTAAGGAGGGAATTTAACATGGCAAACACAGAAAAGACTACAGAGGAAACAACAAAAAAAGTAGCTAAAACTACAAAAACAGCTGAAAAGAAAACTTCAGCAAAACCTGCAGCTAAGAAAACAACAAAAACAGCAACAGAGAAAGTTGCAAAAAATGTTGTTCAAAGCGAAAAAATTAGAATAAGATTAAAAGCTTATGATAATGTTATTTTAGATCAGTCTGCTGAAAAAATAGTAGATACTGCTAAAAGAACAGGAGCAAAAGTTTCTGGTCCTATTCCATTACCAACAAAGAAAGAAGTTATAACAGTAATACGTTCTCCACACAAACACAAAGATTCAAGAGAACAATTTGAAATGAGAACACATAAAAGAGTTATAGAAATTCTTTATCCAACACAAACAACAATTGATAGTCTAATGAAATTAGATTTACCAGCTGGTGTTGATGTAGAAATGAAACTTTAATAAAATAAAGTATAAAATTCAAAAATTAAAATGCTTGCAATACAGCACAAAAACCAAGCTGATGAACAAAAAATAATCAAAAACGAGTAGTGCTAGGAAGATAAGAAAATATTTACGAGACTATATATAGGTATGTCGAGGAAATATTTGCGAAATCTGACAACACAGGACGAAGTTTTTCATTATTTTTGGAAATTAGCCAATAGTTAAGGAGGAAGAAAGAAAGAATGAAAAAAGCAATTTTAGGAAGAAAAGTTGGAATGACACAAATATTTGATGAAACAGGAAAAGTTATTCCAGTTACAGTTATTGAAGCTGGTCCATGTACAGTAGTTCAAATAAAAAATGTTGATACTGATGGATATTCAGCAGTTAAATTAGGTTTTGGAGAAATTAAAGAGAAAAAATTAACAAAACCTGCAAAAGGAACATTTACAAAAGCAAATGTAACTCCAAAAAAACATTTAAGAGAATTTAGATTAGAAGAAATTTCTTATAATGTAGGAGATGAAATAAAAGCTGATATATTTGCTCAAGGTGAATCAGTAGATATTACAGGAACAACAAAAGGTAAAGGATTCCAAGGTGTTATCAAACGTCATGGACAATCTAGAGGACCTATGGGTCATGGTTCTATGTATCATAGAAGACCTGGTTCAATGGGATCAACATCTACACCAGGAAGAGTTTTTAAAGGTAAAAAACTTCCAGGACATATGGGAATGACAACAGTTACAATCCAAAACTTAGAAATCGTAAGAGTGGATTTAGATAAAAATGTAATATTAGTAAAAGGTAGCGTTCCAGGAAATAAAGGAGCTATATTAAAAATAAAAGATTCTGTAAAAAGAAGCTAAAATAAAAGAATTATCAATTAAGAGAGGAGATAATAAAAATGCCTAGTATAGACGTATATAATATAGAAGGTAAAAAGGTTAGCACAATAGATTTAAAAGAAGAAATCTTTGGAATTAAACCAAATGAAGCTGTTGTACATTCAGCATTAGTAAATTATATGGCTAATCAAAGACAAGGTACAGGAAATACAAAAACAAGAGCAGAAGTTTCTGGTGGTGGAAGAAAACCTTGGAGACAAAAAGGAACAGGTAGAGCAAGACAAGGAAGTATAAGAGCGCCACAATGGTATAAAGGTGGTATTGCTTTAGGACCAAAACCTAGAGATTTCAGATATACAATAAATAAAAAAGAAAGAAGATTAGCAATAAAATCTGTATTAAGTTCAAAAGTAATAGAAAACAATTTAGTAGTTGTTGATAAATTAGCTTTTGATGAAATAAAAACTAAAAATATGGTAAATGCATTAACAAACTTAAAAGTAGAAGGAAAAACTTTAATCGTTTTACCAGAAAAAAATGAAAATGTACAAAAATCTGCAAGAAACATTGAAGGAGTAAAAACAAGTTTAGTTAATACAATAAATGTTTATGATTTATTAAAATACAACAAATTAGTTGTAACAGTTGATACTGTAAAAAGTTTAGAGGAGGTGTATGCTTAAATGAGACCAGAAGACATTATAATAAAACCTATAATAACAGAAAAAAGTAATGATGGATTACAAAGTGGAAAATACACCTTTAAAGTAGCAAAAAGTGCTACAAAAATTCAAATTGCAAACAGTGTTGAAGCTTTATTCGGAGTAAAAGTATTAAGTGTTAACACAATGATTGTTAAAGGAAAAGAAAAAACAGTTGGAAGAAATACAGGAAAAAGACCTGATTGGAAAAAAGCTATAGTTACTATAGATATGAATCCAGCTGAAGAAACATATTTAACAAAAGGTGCAAAAGAAGTTAAATCTGACAAAAAATATAAAACATCTATTGACGAATTCATGGGAGCATAATTGGATATAAGGAGAAAATATGATAGAAAAGTTTTTAAACAAACGAGTACAAATTGTAGGAACCGTATATTCTCGTCATTTTATTATGAAGGGCATAATGACTGCATGTAATAATGAATTTGTAGAATTAGATAATAATGAAATAATTGCTATTAAATACATTTTTAGCGTAAAATCATTATAAAGTTTTAAAACATTATCGAGATAAAACTCGGAAAAAAAATAAATATCTGCAATGCGGAGCAGGAAAAAATCCGTAAATATTATATTTTAGAGAAGAGAATTTAGCAAAAACAAGTATTGTTAGGCAAAATTTTATGAAAAAAGCGGAGTGTACGTTTGTACATGAGCATTTTTGAATAAAATTTTAACGACGCAAGACGAAGTTTTTCATAAATTCGAGAAAGGAAAGATAATTATGGGGATAAAACACTTTAGAGCTTATACACCATCAAGAAGAAATATGACTGTTTCTAGCTTTGATGAAATAACAAAAAAGACACCTGAAAAATCTTTATTAGCAAAGAAAAAGAAAAATGCAGGTAGAAACTCATATGGAAGAATAACAGTTAGACATCAAGGAGGAGGAAACAGACAAAAATATAGAATTATTGATTTTAAACGTAAAAAAGATGATATGAAAGCTACAGTAATCGGTATAGAATATGATCCAAACCGTTCAAGTAATATAGCTTTAATCCAATATGAAGATGGAGAAAAAGCATATATATTAGCACCTGTAGGATTAAAAGATGGAGATACAGTTGTATCAGGAAAAGATTCTGATATAAGAGTAGGAAATTGTTTACCTATAGAAAACATACCAGTTGGTACTGTAATTCATAATATAGAATTAAATCCAGGTCAAGGTGGAAAAATGGTTAGAACAGCTGGAGGAGAAGCTCAACTTATGGCTAAAGAAGGAAAATATGCACACGTTAGACTTCCTTCAGGAGAAATGAGATTAGTTCTAGCTAGATGTAGAGCAACAATAGGAACAATAGGAAATGCAGATCATAGCAATATAAAAATAGGTAAAGCTGGAAGAAAAAGACATATGGGTATTAGACCAACAGTTAGAGGTTCTGTTATGAACCCAGTAGATCACCCTCATGGTGGTGGTGAAGGTAGAGCACCTGTAGGACATCCAGGGCCACTTACTCCTTGGGGTAAACCAGCATTAGGATATAAGACAAGAAAGAAAAACAAAGCATCAAACAAATTTATCGTAAAGAGAAGAAAATAAGAAGGAGGAAATAAATAATGTCAAGATCAAGTAAGAAAAAACCTTTTGTGCAAGAAAAACTTCTTAAAAGAATAGAAGCTATGAATGCAACAGGAGAAAAAAGTGTTCTAAAAACATGGTCAAGAGCATCTACAATATATCCACAAATGGTAGGACACACAATAGCAGTTCATGATGGAAGAAAACATGTTCCTATTTACATAGCTGAAGAAATGATAGGACATAAATTAGGTGAATTTGCTCCAACAAGAACATTTAAAGGTCATGCTGGAGAAAAGAAAAGTTCAGTTAAATAAGAAATGAGAATAAATTTAAGTTAAAAAAGCAAATAATTGAAGGAGGTAAATACAATGCCAGAAGAAACTACAACTTTAGAAGCAAAAGCAATTTTAAGATTTGCTAGAATTTCAAGTAGAAAAGTAAAAATTGTAGCAGATTTAATAAGAGGAAAAAATGTAGATGAAGCTTTAGCAATTGTAAAATTCACACCAAAAGCATCATCAATAATAATTGAAAAATTATTAAAATCAGCTATTGCAAATGCAGAAAATAATCATGGTATGAATAGAGGTAACTTAGTAATAAGTGAAATTTATGCAACTCAAGGACCTACATTAAAAAGAATTAGACCAGCAGCAAAAGGTTCTGCAAATAGAATTAGAAAAAGAACAAGTCATATAACTATAAAACTAAGAGAAGTTTAAAAGGAGGAAATATAAGCATGGGACAAAAAATGCATCCACATGGATTAAGAGTTGGTGTAATCAAAGATTGGAATTCAAAATGGTATGCTGATTCTAAAAACTTTGGTGATTATTTAGTAGAAGACCACAAAATCCGTGAATATGTTAAGAAAAAATTATTTGTTAGTGGTATTTCAAAAGTTGAAATTGAAAGAACTGCAAAATTTGTAAAAGTTAATGTATATACTGCAAAACCTGGATTAGTAATAGGTAAAGGCGGAAATTATGCAGAAACATTAAAAAGTGAATTAGTAAAAATGATAGGAAAAGAAGTAAACTTAAATATAGTTGAAGTTAAAAATGTTGATACAGATGCACAATTAGTTGCAGAAAACATTTGTAACCAACTAGAAAGAAGAATTTCTTTCAGAAGAGCAATGAAACAATGTATGCAAAAAGCAATGAAATCAGGTGCTTTAGGAATAAAAACTGCAGTATCTGGAAGATTAGGTGGAGCTGATATGGCTAGAACAGAATTCTATAAAGAAGGAACAATTCCACTTCAAACTTTAAGAGCAGATATTGATTATGGATTCTATGAAGCAAATACAACTTATGGAAAAATAGGTGTAAAAGTTTGGATTTATAAAGGAGAGATTCTTCCTACTAAAAATATTAAAACAGAAGGAGGAGAAGAATAATGCCAGTAATGCCAAAAAGAACAAAATACAGAAAAATGCAAAAAGGTAGAAATAGAGGAAAAGCTACAAGAGGTAATGTGGTAAATGAAGGAGAATACGGACTTCAAGCTATAGAAGCAGGATTAGTTACTGCAAATCAAATTGAATCTGCTCGTATAGCTATGACACGTTATATAAAAAGAGGTGGAAAAGTTTGGATAAAACTATTCCCAAATAAACCAATTAGTAAAAAACCAGCCGAAACTCGTATGGGTAAAGGTAAAGGTGCTACAGAATATTGGGTAGCAGTTGTTAAACCAGGAAGAGTTATGTTTGAAATAGCTGGAGTTCCAGAAGAAACAGCTAGAGAAGCATTAAGATTAGCTTCACATAAATTACCTGTAAAAACAAAATTTTTAGCAAGAGATAATAAGGTGGTGGAATAGATGAAGATAAGTAAAATAAGAGAGATGTCTTCACCAGACTTAGAAAAAGAATTAGGCGAATTAAAAACAGAATTATTTAAATTAAGATTTAGCCTAGCAGCTCATGGATTAGAAAATCCAATGAAAATAAAAGAAGTGAAGAAAGATATAGCAAGAATTAATACAGTTCTTAGACAAAGAGAACTAGAAGAAGCAAAAAAATAGTTGAAAAATTTGCTACCAAATTTTAAGGAGGAAAAGAAAACCATGGAAGAAAGAAATCTTCGTAAAGTTATGATTGGTACAGTTACATCTAATAAAATGGATAAAACAATAGTTGTATCAGTTAAAACAAATGTAAAACATCCAATATATGGTAAAATCGTAAAGAAAACATATAAACTAAAAGCACATGATGAAAATAACGAATGCCAAATTGGTGATAAAGTAAAAGTAATGGAAACTAGACCACTTTCAAGAGATAAAAGATGGAGATTAGTTGAAATTGTTGAAAAGGCAGATATAAAATAAAAAAATTCAGCCTATAAAATATAGGTAAAAGTAATATTCGCTAGTAAAAAATGAATAGTGAATAGTGAATAGTGAATAGTACAAAATTTGCTGTTCGCAAATTTCGAATAAGGAGGAAAACTAAAAATGATACAACAACAATCAAGATTAAAAGTTGCAGATAATACTGGAGCAAAAGAACTTATGTGTATCAGATGTTTAGGTGGTTCACATAGAAAATTTGCAGGTGTTGGAGATGTTATTATTGCATCTGTAAAAAGTGCAATACCAAATGGAGTTGTAAAAAAAGGTGATGTAGTTAAAGCTGTTATAGTAAGAACTAAGAAACCAATTGGTAGACCAGATGGTTCTTATGTTAGATTTGATGAAAATGCAGCTGTTATAATACGTGATGATGGAAATCCAAAAGGAACACGTATATTTGGACCTATAGCAAGAGAATTGAGAGATAAGGATTATATGAAGATACTTTCTCTAGCCCCAGAGGTACTATAATTAAAACAAATGAAAATCAGTATCCTGCACATTTTCATCACTTACAAAAATGCTCAACGTACCTATGTACGCCTCCGCTTTTTGTAAATTCTGAAAATGCACATTATACTAATTTTGATTTGTTTAGCTAATAAAATCATAAGAAGGAGGGAAAACCTTAAAATGAAAATTAAAAAAGGTGATACAGTTGAAGTTTTATCTGGAAACGATAAAGGTAAAAAAGGTGAAGTTTTAGAAACAATGCCAAAAACAGATAAAATAATTGTAAAAGGTATAAATTTAAGAAAAAAACATGTTAAACCAAGAAAACAAGGTGACGAAGGTGGAATCATTGAAGTTGAATGTAGTATACCAAGTTGCAAAGTAAATGTAGTATGCCCAAAATGTAATGCTGCTACAAAAACAAAAATCGAAGTTGAAAAAGATGGAAAAGTTCGTGTTTGTAAAAAATGTGGAGCTAAAATAAAATAATAGAGAGGAGGACTAAAACTAGTTATGGAAACATTACAAGAACAATATAAAAAAGAAGTTATACCTGCATTAATGAAAAAATTTGAATATAAATCAGTTATGCAAGTGCCAAAACTAGAAAAAATAGTTATAAATATAGGATTAGGAGATATTAAAGATAATCCAAAATCATTAGATAATGCAATAAATGATTTAACACTTATAACAGGTCAAAAACCAGTTATAACAAAAGCAAGAAAATCAATTGCTGCATTTAAATTAAGAGAAGGTTCTAACGTTGGATGTAAAGTTACATTAAGAGCAAATAAAATGTATGATTTTGCTAATAAATTATTTAACTTAGCACTTCCTAGAGTTAGAGATTTCAGAGGAGTTTCAAAAAACTCATTTGATGGACATGGAAATTATTCATTAGGAATTAAAGAACAATTAATATTCCCAGAAATCGAATATGATAAAATTGATAAATTAAGAGGAATGGATATTATATTTGTTACTACAGCAAATTCAGATGAAGAAGCAAAAGAATTGTTGACATTATTGGGAATGCCTTTTAGAGTATAATCTGAATAAAAATGAATAAAAAGGAGGAAACAAATTCATGGCTAAAAAAGCAATGGTTGTTAAACAACAAAAAGAGCAAAAATATAAGACTAGAGAATATAATAGATGTAAACTTTGTGGAAGACCACATGGATATATAAGAAAATTTGGAATTTGCCGTATTTGCTTTAGAGAATTAGCTCATAAAGGTGAAATACCAGGAGTAAAAAAAGCAAGCTGGTAATAAACGAGGTGAGAGGTGAGATGTTAGAGGTGGGAAACCAATTAACATTAAACCTTAGGTAAAATATTAAGAAGAAGTTAGATGTTTAGTTGAGAGTACAAGTTCTCATTTCTCACATCTCACTTCATGAAAAAGAAAAGGAGGAAGAAATATAAATGAACACTACTGATCCAATAGCAGATATGCTAACAAGAATTAGAAATGCAAATAGTGAAAAAATAAAAACTGTAGATATACCTGCATCTAACATGAAAAAATCTATAGCAGAAATTTTATTTAGTGAAGGATATATCAAATCTTATGAAGAGATAAGTACAGAAAATCAAGGAATTATTAGAATAAGCCTAAAATATACAGAAAAAGGACAAAAAGTAATTTCTGGATTAAAAAGAATAAGCAAACCAGGATTAAGAATATATGCTTCTAAGGATGAATTACCAAAAGTATTAAATGGATTAGGAATAGCATTAATATCAACATCAAAAGGTATAGTTACAGATAAAAAAGCAAGAGAATTAGGTGTTGGTGGAGAAGTATTAGCATACATATGGTAATCTCAAACTTGCATTAGCAAAAATTATGAATTGATAGTATAGAGATATTTTAGAAAGGAGAAAAATATGTCAAGAATAGGAAATAAACCAATTACAGTTCCAGAAGGCGTAGAGGTTAAAATAGAAGGTCAAAAAGTTACTGTAAAAGGAACAAAAGGAACATTAGAAAAAGTAATGCATGAAAACATGAAGATAACATTAGAAAATAATGTTATAACAGTAACAAGACCAAACGATGAACCTTTAAATAGAAGCTTACATGGATTAACAAGAACATTAATCAACAATATGATTGAAGGTGTTTCTAAAGAATTCAGTAAAGAATTACAAATAAATGGTGTAGGATATAGAGCATCTAAACAAGGAAAAACTTTAGTACTTAATTTAGGTTATTCACATCCTGTAAAAATGGATGAACCAGAAGGAATTACCTTTGATGTTCCAAATGCTAACCAAATTATAGTAAGAGGTATAGATAAAGAATTAGTAGGACAAATGGCAGCGGTTATAAGAACAAAAAGACCTCCTGAAGTATATAGAGGAAAAGGTATTAAATATGCTGATGAACATATTAGACGTAAAGTTGGTAAGACAGGTAAATAATTAAAAATGAAAAATTAACAGTTAATAAATAATGAAAGTTTTTGTCATAACTTGACAAAAACTAACAAAAATTATTCATTATTCACTATTAACTATTCATTAAAAAAGAAAGGAGATTATTCTAGAATGATTACTAAAACAAATAGAGATTTAGAAAGAACAAGAAGACATAAAAGAGTTCGTACAAAAATAAGTGGTACAGCAGAATGTCCAAGACTATGTGTTTATAGAAGTAATACAAATTTATATGCTCAAATAATTGATGATACTGAAGGCAAAACTTTAGTAAGCGCTTCTACATTAGATAAAGAAGTTAAAACAAAAAAATCTAATAAAGAAGCTGCGAAAGAAGTTGGAGCTTTAGTAGCAAAAAGAGCTATAGAAAAAAATATAAAAACAGTAGTTTATGATAGAGGTGGATACGTTTATCATGGTATTGTAAAAGAATTAGCAGATGCTGCAAGAGAAGCAGGATTAGTATTTTAATAATAGAACATTTTAGAAGGAGGGAAAAGATAACTAAATGGAAGAACAATCAGTAGAATTAAAAGAGAAAGTTGTAGCTATTAACAGAGTTGCAAAAGTTGTTAAAGGTGGTAGAAATTTCAGATTTAGTGCTGTAGTTGTTGTTGGAGATGAAAATGGTCATGTAGGTATAGGAAATGGAAAAGCAGCAGAAGTTCCAGATGCTATAAAAAAAGCTATAGAAAATGCTAAGAAAAACTTAATAGAAGTACCTATTGTTGGAACAACAATACCACACGAATATATAGGAACATTTGGTTCTGCAAGTGTATTATTAAAACCAGGAGCAGAAGGTTCTGGACTTATTGCAGGAGGAAGTGTAAGACCAATATTAGAATTAGCTGGATATAGAGATATAAAAACAAAAATAATTGGAACAAACAATCCAAGAAATGTTGGTTATGCAACAATAAACGCATTAGAAAATATGGCAACAGCAGAACAAATTGCTAAAAAAAGAGGAAAAAAAGTTGAAGAAATAGTTTAATTTAAACTTTAGCTATAGAATTCGTAAGATTAATTTTGAAGGAGGGGAAACATAAATGGAATTAGGTAATATAAAAGCTTCACAAGAAAGAACTGCAAAAAAAAGAGTAGGTCGTGGAACTGGATCTGGTTTAGGAAAAACATCTGGTAGAGGACATAAAGGTCAAAAAGCAAGATCAGGTGGAGGAGTTAGACGTGGATTCGAAGGAGGTCAAACACCTTTATATAGAAGATTACCAAAAAGAGGATTTAAAAATATAAATTCTAAAACATATACAGAAGTAACTTTAACAATGCTTAACAAATCAAAAGCAGAAGAAGTTACAGCTGAATCTTTAATTGCAGAAAGAATAATAAGAAAAGCTAATGACGGTATAGTTATATTAGGAACAGGAAGTTTAGATAAAAAATTAACTGTTAAGGCTAATAGATTTACTGCAACAGCAAAAGAAAAAATTGAAGCCGTTGGTGGAAAAGTAGAGGTGATATAGAGTGTTTAAAACAATAAAAAATGCTTTAAAAACTCCAGACATAAGAAAAAGATTAATGTATACATTATTATTAATTGTCATTTTTAGATTCGGATGTCATATAACTGTACCTGGTGTTGATAGTTTAGCATTAGGAGAACTAGCTAAACAATCAACTCAGAGTATAGCAGGTTTTATAGATTTAATATCTGGTGGGGCGTTTTCAAATTTTTCTATATTTGCAATGTCAATATCACCATATATTACAGCATCAATTGTAATTCAATTATTAGGAATGGTAATTCCTTCTTTAGAAAAGCTTGTTAAAGAAGGAGGAGAAGAAGGTAAAGCTAAAATAAATAAATACACTAAAATTCTTACTCTAGTTCTTGCTTTAGTAGAATCTATAGGAATTTATTTATCATACAGTAATAGCTACTCAGCTTTTGGAGTATTTATAAATCCTGGATTTAAAACAGGAATGTTAGTTGTACTTTCTTTAGTAGCTGGAACAGCATTTTTAATGTGGCTAGGTGAACAAATTACTAATAAAGGTATAGGTAATGGAATTTCAATGCTTATATTTGTTGGTATAATTGCTTCACTTCCAGATGCGTTAAGAACACTTTATGGATTAGTTACAGCCGGAGGATTTAATACAGCAGGATTCTTAATAGCATTAGCAATTCTTGTAGGTGCTTTTGCATTAGTTGCAGCAGTTGTTTTTGTACAACAAGCTGAAAGAAGAGTTCCTGTTCAATATGCAAAAAAAGTAGTTGGAAGAAAAATGTATGGAGGACAAAATACACATATCCCGCTAAAATTAGCTATGGCAGGAGTTATACCAGTTATTTTTGCATCATCATTTTTAACATTTCCAGCAATGATTATTTCAATGTTTAATGCAAATATAGCTTCAGAAACAGGATTTTGGTCAGTAATATATAAATTCTCAATTGCAACATCAACATCTCAAGGTATTCATTGGGGATATACAATTGCAAACGCTATAGTATATTTATTATTGATTTTAGGATTTACATTCTTTTACACATATGCAACATTTAATCCTGCAGAGGTATCAAATAATATAAAGAAAAATGGAGGATTTATACCAGGAATAAGAGCTGGAAAGCCTACAATTGAATATATATCTTCTATTTTAGGAAAATTAACTTGGTTTGGAGGTTTATTCCTAAGTGCAATAGCTATTCTTCCAATGTTAATGAGATTTACACCTATAGAAGGATTAACTTTTGGAGGAACATCTATACTTATTGTTGTAGGTGTTGCATTAGAAACAATACAACAATTAGAATCAAGATTAGTAATGAGACATTATAAAGGATTTTTAGAGTAAAACGAATGAAAAGCGGTGTCTTGCACATTTTGAATTGCAACAAAAATTTTTCGATGTATAAACATACACCTGCAAATTTTATGTTGCATTCAAAATGCACAATATACCACTTTTGCTTCGTTTTTTATTAATGTAAATAAAAAAATATTGTAGGGGTGGTTATTACTATCCAAAAAACATATAAATTTAAAACAAATCAAAAGCGAGTATTACGAGGAAAACGAACGATAAATTTTGAAATTGTACATAGGTACATTGAAAAATTTAGAGTGAAGTTTGACAAAGTAAGACGAAGGTTTTCATTTGTTGATAAGGGGGAAAAATTATGTATATAGTACTACTAGGAGCACCAGGTAGCGGAAAAGGAACAGCAGGGAAAGTATTAGCAGAAGATTTAAAATTAGCACATATATCAACAGGAGATATTTTTAGAGAGAATTTAAAAAATGAAACAGAATTAGGAAAAGAAGCTAAAGTTTATATGGATAAAGGTGAATTAGTTCCAGACGAAGTTACAATAAAAATGATTGAAAAAAGATTACAAGAAGATGATGTGAAAAATGGAGCAATTTTAGATGGATTTCCAAGAACAAAAGCTCAAGCAGAAAGTTTATCTAATATGATTAAAGTTGATATGGCATTAAATATAGATGTAGACTTTGATGAAATTGTTAGTAGAATTGCAAATAGAAGAAGTTGTAGAGGATGTAGTGAAATATATAATGTAGTATTTAGTCCTTCAAAAGTAGAAGGAGTATGTGATAAATGTGGTGGAGAACTATATCAAAGAGAAGACCAAAAACCAGAAGTTGTAGAAAACAGATTAAAAGTATATAGTGAATCAGCACAAGAATTAATAAATTATTATGAAAAAGAAGGAATACTTTATAATGCAAAAGCAGGAGACAAAGTAGGAAAAACATCATATGATGTTGTAAAAGAAGTTGAAGAATACTTAAAAAATAATTAAATTAAAAACAATGTAGGGGCTGGTCTTGACCAGACCGAATATAAGGATAAACGGGTCAGTCAAGACCGACCCGTACAAATAATATATGAGGAAATATAAACATGGTTACAATCAAATCAAAAAGAGAAATTGAATTAATGAAAGAAGCTTGCAAAGTTGCTGCATTAGCGCAAAAAGCAGTTGAACAAGCTATTAGACCAGGGATTAGTACATATGAATTAGATATGATTGCTGAAAAAGTTATTAGAGATAACGGAGGAATTCCAGCAGAAAAAGGTTATCCAAGCGGAGAAAAAGGAATACCTAATTTCCCAGCTTCGATATGCTCTTCTGTAAATGATGAAGTAATACATGGAATTCCATCAAAAAAAGTTATCTTAAAAGAAGGAGACATAGTTAGTATTGATTTAGTGGCATATAAAGATGGTTTTAATGGAGATTGTGCAAGAACATATACTGTAGGAGAAGCATCAGCTCCAACAAAGAGATTAATAGATATTACTAGACAAGCTTTCTTTGAGGGGTTAAAGTTTGCTAAAAAAGGATACAGAATAGGAGATGTATCTCACGCAATCGGAGAATTTGTAAATAAGAATGGCTATTCTGTAGTAAGAGAATTTCAAGGACACGGAATTGGAAGACAAATGCATGAAGAACCAGGAATACCTAATTATGGTAAAGCAGGAAGAGGAATTAGGCTAGAACCAGGAATGACATTAGCAATTGAACCAATGGTAATAATGGGAAATCCAGACATCCTACAATTAGATGATGGATGGACAATAGTTTCAAGAGATGGTACTTTAGCTGCGCATTATGAAAATACAATTTTAATCACAGAAAAAGAACCAGAAGTATTGACAATATGCTAAGCATACGGTATAATATATTAGTTATTTTTAGTTTTATTAGGAGGTAATAACTTGGCAAAGGAAGATGTAATAGAAGTTGAAGGTACAGTAATAGAAGCTTTACCTAACACAAATTTTAAAGTTGAACTAGAAAATGGACATCAAGTATTAGCACATATTTCAGGAAAACTTAGAATGAATTATATAAAAATACTTCCAGGAGACAAAGTAAAATTAGAACTATCTCCATATGATTTGACAAGAGGACGTATTACTTGGAGAGCTAAATAAAAGATAATAAATAAAACAGAGGTGAAAAAAATGAAAGTAAGACCATCAGTTAAAAAAATGTGTGAAAAATGCAAAGTAATAAAAAGAAAAGGTATTACTAGGGTTATTTGTGAAAATCCAAAACACAAACAAAGACAAGGTTAATTAAAACCTTATATTAATTTTGCTAATAATATAAATAGAGTAGCGGCTGCCCTAAAATATAATTTTAGGGAAATACCTATTTTTATTTATTAAAATATATAAACAATCCAGTTTAACTACATTTCAAATTTACTAGTTAAACTACAAAAAAAGATTAATGGTATTTTGAATTTTGTAATTGGTAGTTGGTAGTTAGACGTATAGAGTAATTCTTCAAAGAATTTCTAAATATACCAAACTCTAAACTCCAAACGCTAAATACAATTATTTATTAATCTAAACAACTATAGTTAAGACTAAAATAAAAATATTTTGAAGAGGTGAAAAAATTTATGGCTCGTATAGCAGGTATAGACTTACCAAAAGAAAAGAGAGTTGAAATAGGACTAACATATATCTATGGAATAGGTAGAACAAGTTCTAACAAAATTCTTTCAGAAGCAGGAGTAAGTCCAGATATTAGAGTAAAAGATTTAACAGATGAGCAAGTAGGTAGCATAAGAAAAGCTATGGAAAACTATAAAGTTGAAGGTGACTTAAGACGTGAAGTTGCTCTTAACATTAAAAGACTTACAGAAATTGGATGCTACAGAGGAATGAGACATAGAAGAAGCTTACCAGTTAGAGGACAAAGAACAAAAACAAATGCTAGAACAAGAAAAGGTCCAAGAAAATTAGTAAGCAAAAAGAAATAAATTAGAGTTTAGAGTTTAGTGTTTGGATTTTGGAATTTAAATAAAAAAGTTCAAGTAAAAAATATTAAAAACTAAACAGAACAATACTCAGAATAAGGAAGGAGTAAAAATAAAAATGGCTAAAGTTGCAACAAAAAAAGTAACTAGAAGAAGAGATAGAAAAAACATTGAAAAAGGAGCTGCACATATTCATTCTAGTTTTAATAATACAATTGTTACAATAACTGATGAAAAAGGAAATGCAATTGCTTGGGCAAGTGCTGGAGAATTAGGATTTAAAGGTTCTAGAAAAAGCACACCATTTGCTGCAGGAGAAGCTGCATTAACAGCTGCAAAAGCAGGTATGGAGCATGGATTAAAATCAGTAGAAGTATATGTTAAAGGACCAGGTTCTGGACGTGAAGCTGCAATAAGATCACTTCAAACAGCTGGTTTAGAGATTAGCATGATTAAAGATGTAACACCAATACCACATAATGGATGTAGACCACCAAAAAGAAGAAGAGTATAATAATCTAATAAAAAGTGGAGAATACAAAATATATTGTATTTTGAAGAAAGGAGAAAAGACATATGTCAAGATATAAAGATGAACAATGTCGTATATGCCGTAGAGAAGGACAAAAATTGTTCTTAAAAGGTTCAAGATGTTATTCAGATAAATGTAGTATAGTTAGAAGAAACTATGCTCCAGGTGAACATGGACAAGGAAAGAAAAAACTTTCTGAATACGGTACACAATTAAGAGAAAAACAAAAAACAAAATCATTTTACGGAGTAGGAGAAAAACAATTTAGAAAATACTTCGCAATGGCTGAAAATAAAAAAGGTATTACTGGTGAAGTATTACTTCAAATATTAGAAAGCAGATTAGATAATGTAATATACAGATTAGGATTTGGTAGTTCAAGAGCACAAGCAAGACAACTTGTAAACCATGGACACTTTGAAGTAAATGGTAAAAAAGTTAACATACCATCTTATTTAGTAAAAGCAGGAGATGTTATAGCTGTTAGAGAAATAAAGAAAGATAGCAAAATAATTAAAGAAAATGCTGAAGTAAACAGCAGCAAACCAATTCCAGAATGGTTAGAAAAAGATAACGAAAAATTAAACGCAAAAGTTATCAGATTAGCATCTAGAGAAGATGTTGATTTACCAGTTGAGGAACATTTAATTGTTGAGTTATATTCTAAATAGTAAATAGAAATTAGAAGTTAGAGTTTCTAATATCTAACATCTAAATTAGGAGGTTAAAAAATAAATGATTGAATTTGAAAAACCAAATATAGAATGTCTAGCAGTAAATGATAACGAAAATTATGCAAAATTTGTATGTGAGCCATTAGAGCGTGGATATGGAATGACAATAGGAAATTCTTTAAGAAGAATTTTACTATCATCATTACCAGGAGCTGCAATTACAAGTGTAAAAATTGATGGAGTAGTACATGAATTTTCTACAATACCAAATGTAGTTGAAGATGTTCCTGAAATAATTGTTAATTTAAAAAGTGTAAGATTAAAAATGCACGATAATGAACAAAAAACAATTAGAATTGACGTTAAAAAAGAAGGCGAAGTTACTGCAGGAGATATTATTACAGATTCAACAATAGAAATATTAAATCCAGAATTACATATTGCAACTGTTGCTGAAGGTGGACATTTAACAATGGAAATGACAGTTGATAAAGGAAGAGGATACAACGTTGCTGAAAAAAATAAAGAATTAAATCAAGCTGTAGACGTTCTTCCAATCGACTCTATATTTACTCCTGTTAAAAAAGTAAACTATTCAGTTGAAAACACAAGAGTAGGTCAAACTGTTGATTATGATAAATTAACAATAGAAGTTTGGACAGATGGAAGCTTAAAAGCATATGAAGCAATTAGCTTAGCAGCTAAAGTTATGACTGGACATTTAGATTTATTTATCGACTTATCTGAAACAGCAAGAAATACACAAGTAATGGTTGAAAAAGAAGAATCTAAAAAAGAAAAAGTTTTAGAAATGCAAATAGAAGATTTAGAATTATCTGTAAGATCATATAATTGTTTAAAGAGAGCTGGAATTGCTACAGTTGAAGACTTAGCAAACAGAACAGAAGCTGATATGATGAAAGTAAGAAATTTAGGTAAAAAATCTTTAGATGAAGTAATTAATAAATTACATTCATTAGGATTGGATTTCATAAAAGAAGAAGAATAAAGGAAGGTGAAAGAATTGGCTGGACACAGAAAACTTGGAAAACCAACTGATCAAAGATTAGCAATGTTAAAAAATCAAACAACTGATTTATTAGTACATGGAAAAATAGAAACTACAGAAGCAAGAGCTAAAGAAGTTAGCTCTATAGCAGAATCTTTAATAGCTTTAGCAATTAAAGAAAAAGATAATTTTGAAACTGTAGAAGTTAAAATAAAAAAAGCTAAATTAGACAGCAAAGGAAATAAAGAAACAGAAAAAGTAACAAGTAAAAATGGTAAAGAATATTTAAGAGTTGTTAAAGAAGAAGTAACTGAAAGTAGAAAAAAAGATATGCCTTCAAGATTAAGCGCTAGAAGAAAAATAATGGCTAAAACAAACAAAGTTAAAGATTCTGAAGGAAACAACATTGATTTACCAGCAAAATTATTTGGTGAAATAGCTGAAAAATATGCTACAAGACAAGGTGGATACACAAGAATATTAAAAATGGGACCTAGAAAAGGTGACAATGCTGAAAAAGTAATATTACAATTAGTATAATAAAAAATTATAATAAAAAGGGCAATGCAAAATAAGCGTTGCTTTTTTTATTGTAATAATTTAAATATTATGTTGTAGGGGCGACCATTGGTCGTCCGTAATAAATAATTGCATTTTTCGGACGTGCAATGCACGCCCCTACAAATGTAATAAAAATATAAAGGAGCAAAATGATGTTAAATTTCATTCTAAATCTAATTTATCCAAATGTATGTGGTTTTTGTGATACAATAAATAAAAATTATTTATGCAAAAAATGCGAATTAAAACTAGAGAAATATAGAAATACAAATATTATTGATTGTTCAAAGATGAGAGATAAAAAATTTGATGAGCAAATAAACATTTTTCATTATGAAGGTATAGTAAGAGAAAAACTTATACAGTATAAATTTAATGAAAGAGCATATTTGTATAAAACTTTTTCAAAAATAATATTAAATGATAAAAAAATATGTGGCTTTTTTGAAAAATATGATATAATAATTCCGGTTCCAATACATAAAAAAAGAAATTTACAAAGAGGATATAATCAAACAGAATTAATTGCTAGAGAAATAGCTAAAAATACGAATTTGATTTTAGAAAATAAAGTATTAATAAAACAAAAAAATATTAAACCTCAAAGTGGATTGACTAAATTTCAAAGAGAAAACAATATAAAAAATGCATTTATAGTAAAAAATGAGGATAGAATAAAAAATAAAAATATAATTTTATTAGACGATATATATACAACAGGAAGTACAGTTAACGAATGTTGTAAAGTTTTAAAAAAATTAAAGGTAAATAAAATTGCTGTACTTACAATTGCGAAAGATTAGTTGGAGGTTGAAAAATGGAAGATTTAGTTGAAAGTATATTAGATTATATTAGGTCAGATTATACAGATTATGCGATAATGATTAATGGAGAATGGGGAAGTGGAAAAACCTACTTTTGGAATAATAAAGTAAGAAAAAAAATAGATTCATTAAATCTTAATGGAAAATCTTATACAACAATATATATGTCTTTATATGGTATTTCTAATTTAGAGGATATAAGTAAAAAAATATTTATTGAAACTACTCAACTAATGGATAAAGGATTAAGAAAATACATGAATGCAACAGGGCAAGAATCAATTCCAGAGTACGCAAAAACAGGATTGGATATGGCTAATCTTTTTGGTGTGTCACAATCAGGTGAAAAAATAGATTATGCTAAATTCTTTTCAACTGATGATAAAGTATTATGTTTTGATGACTTAGAGAGAGCAAATGTAGATGTTATAGATATACTAGGATATATTAACAACTTTGTTGAACATGACCATATAAAAACTATAATAATTTGTAATGAAAAAGAACTTGCAACAAAATTAAAAAATACAAATTTAGAAATGAAAACATTTATAGCAACTTACCTTTTAGATAAAGAAGGAGATTTAGCTGTAAAAACAGAAAAACCTATGGTTGAAAAAATAAGAGATAAAATAGAATACGTTTTTGACAAGGCAAATGATTATGAAAGAATTAAAGAAAAATTAATTGGTGAAACTTTTGAATATGCACCTGAATTCAATTATATAATTAATGGTATTTTAATGAGATATGCAAACAATCCAGATTTACTTAAGTTTTTAAAACAAAATACCAATTATATAATATCAACATTTAATAAAAGTGGTACTAGAAATTTAAGAATTTTAAAACATGCATTAAATGATTTCAGGAAAGTATATGAAATGGTAAATAAGAATTATCCTAATATGAGCTACAGAGTATTACAAACAATGCTTATATTCACTATAGCTATTTCATTCGAAATAAAGGCAGGAAAAATAACAAAAGATAAATTTGTAAACATAGAAAACAATGAGGAATATAAATCAGTTTTAGTTTCTTCAAGAGTTTTGATGGATAACAGACAATTTTATATAAAAGAATTTGATAATAATTATTATTATAATTTTAAAGTTGAATATAGATTTTTTAAATTCATAGAATCATATGTAAGAACAAGAATTTTTGATATGAAATATTTTAAAAGTGATATGGAAGCAATTATAAATACTGTAGATACAGATAAATTACCTGCATACAAGAGATTATTAAATGAAGAATATTGGAAAATTCCAGATGATGAATTTGATAAAGTAATCGAAAACGTTATGGAAGACGTTAAACAAGGAAAAGTCGATTTAGTTGATACAGTTAAATTGTTTATATATTTTTCATATTTTGTAAAAAAAGGTTTAATAAATTATGACATGAAAACTATAAAAACTTTATTTTATGATGGAATGAATGTTGCTTCTTTGACTTCAAAATACTGTGAAAATGCAAGAGAAGAAATTTCTAAAATTGCAGTAGGAGAAAATACTACAGAAACTGAAGATATACTTAAACACTTTGATATTATAAATGAAAACTTAAAAGAGAAAATGTATAATGAAAAAGCATCTGAAATATTTAAAAATATTCCTATTAAAATGGATTTATTTTACGAAACATTTGAAAGAGAAGCTATGCGAATTCCAATTTTTAAATACTATGATGAATATCAAATATTTCAAAGAATATCTTGTGCAAGCAATGAAGATATAGTAACAATTAAAGAACTTTTATCTAAGAGAGCAAGAAATCATAAAAAAGATATAAGAGATGAAAAAGATAATCTAATTAAATTGAAATTATTGATGGATGATTATATTAAAGACAAAGACACAGGAATTAAAGTGGTTATGCTAAAAGATTTTTCTAAAGAATTAGAAAATATAATAGAAGAATATTCTAAAGAAGACGAAGAAGTAGAAAACAAAGTTGAAAAAAAGAAAAGCAAAAAGTAGGAGGAACGAATGGAAGAATTAAAATTAGAGTATTACTTTAAGAATATGAATGAATTTGCATTTAAAGAAATATTTGAAGGTAAAGAAACTCCTTGGGAAGTATTAAATAGTGTAAAGGAATTCTTAAATGAAAAGCTTGTAAAACCAGATATTAAAGAAAATAAAGCTAAAGAAGTAGGCGAATTCTGTTCAATAAAAGGAAATTACTTTATTGATGAAGGTACAGTAATACATGCAAATGTATGTATAGAAGGACCAGTAATGATTGGTAAGAATGTTGAAATACAATCAGGAGCATTAATTAGACCAGGTTCAATAATAGGTGATAATTGTGTTGTAGGACATTGTTCAGAAATAAAAAACACTATATTACAAAACAAAGCAAAAGTTGCAAGTTTAGCTTTTGTTGGTGATTCAATGCTTGGAAAATCAACAAGAATTGGAAGCGGAATAATAGTTGCAAATAGAAGATTTGACCAAGGCAATATAGATGTAAAAGTAAATGGACAAAAATTTAGCACAGGAAGAGATTTTTTTGGAGCTATAATAGGAGATAGTACAAGATTAGGAGCAAATGCAACAACAATACCAGGAACATTAATAGGACCATACACATGGATATTACCAACAGTACAAGTAAGAGGATTTGTACCTGCAGAAAAAAGAGTTTTCCCAGTACAAGAATATAGAATAACAGATAATGAGAAAGTAGAATTAAAATAAATTGCAGGCGAACTTTGTTCGCCTATATTTATATAAAACAAAAGAATGGAGAAAAATATGGAGGAAATAAAAAAGAAAAATAAGAATTTGAAGAAAATTGCAATAGTATTATTTATAATAATTATTTTATTAGCGGGTTTAGAGGCTTTTTTATATAATGAAATGAAACCGGTTATTGATTATTCAGACATTATTGTGGAAATTGACTTTAGAGAAGTTCACAATTCACCATTTTATGGATTTTCAGGAAAACAAAAAGGAAGTTCAGTAAAATCATTAATACAGGTGGTGATGTCTAATAATATTCAATCTGGAGTTGAAAGTGTTGTATATATCACAGCTAAAGGGGCAGAGAATATATATGAGGGACAAGATTTAGCTGATTTGATGTTAAAAGACATTAATAGTAAAGAATATTATGAAGTAACTATGTATCAAAATGAAGAAGGTTTTATACATAAAATATTTATTAGAAAAGAAGGCGAATCTAAAACAGAAGAAGAATTAAATCTAGAAAAAACTCAAATGGAATATAGCAAAAGTCTTGAAGAAGAACTATACAAACAAGAAGAAAAAATGAAAAAAATAACTATAATAGTAATTTCAATATTAGCCATAATAGGTCTTATACTAATTATTATAAAAGGACTAAGTATTCTTAAAAAAGATGATGAGAATAAAAAGCGTAAAGTATTAATTTCTTTTATTACAACTGAAAGTATAATAGTAGGTGGATTGCTACTAGTGCTAATAGGTATAATGACAGGAGAAATATATTATATGTTTTAAGAGTTTGATATAATTAACACAGATACAAATTTAATGTAAAATACCTGTAGGGGTCGCAGCCCTCGGCGACCCGAAAGAAAAAATACAAAATTATTGAATATAAATTTTTGATGTAGGGGTCGGTCTTGACCGACCCGGAAAACAACCAAAAGAATGGAGAAAAATATGGAAGAAATAAAGAAGAAAAATAAGAAATTGAAGATAATAAATAAAATAGTATTAATACTGTGTTTAATAATTATTTTATTAGGTATTTTTAATGTGATTTTATTTAATAAAATAATGATTTTAATTTTCATAATAATATGTCTTGCGTTAATTACCATGAGTATTAGTATTCTAAAAAAGAATATCAAAAAAAAGACGAAAGGAAAAAATATAGAAGAAATAAAAGAGAAGAAATTGAAGAAAATAGCAATAATATTGTTTATAGTAATTATTTTATTAGGTGGGCTAGATATTTTTTTATATAATGAAATGATGCCTATAATTGATTATGCAATGGTTCAATCGGAGTATATAGAGAAACAGATGTTTAATTCTAAATTTACGGAGTATACAGGAGTTCAAAAAGGTACAGCTATAAAATCTCTATTAACAGTAGTTATGGCAGTTAATAGTAGTAATTATAATAATCATATTGTTACTATTGAAGTTAAGGATGAAAGTTTAGCTGATAACAATTCTATAGCAAATTTTATATCTAAAATTGAAATAAAAAATAAATATGAAGTAAATATGTATGATATCGATAATGACGAGTTTATAGATAAAATTTTTATAAGGACAGAAGGGGAAGAAGCAACAGAAGAAGAATTAAAAATAGAACAAGTGCAACAGGAAAAAGATGAAACAGAGTATGAAAGATGGTTAAAGGAACAAGAGGAATATTATAAAGAAGTAGAACAAGAAGAAAAAAATAAAAAAATAGCTATAATAGTAATTTCAATATTAGCTATAATTGGTCTTATATTAATTATAAAAGGATTAATTATTCTAAAAAAAGGTGATGAAAACAAAAAACATAAAGTGCTAATTGCTTTTATTACAGCTGAAAGTATAACAACAGGTGGATTGCTACTAGTGCTAATAGGTATAATGACAGGAATAATATATAATTTTTAACAGTAAAATTTAAGCTAAAATATTAATTTTTGAAAATGAATGCTCATTTGTCAAAATTAATTATTTTAGCTTTTGAACTTTTAGTGAAAATTTAAAAATTCTCACTAAATCGAAAAGGTTTTTTGCTAATTTAAATTTGAAATCGATTATTTTAAACTAAATGGTATAAATAATGATTTTGTTTACTCAAAACCCTTGCAAATTATGGAAAATATGATATAATATTACAGTTCAATCTAATAACGAAAAGGAGAATAAAAAATGAGTGTTAAAGTAGAAAAGACAGAAAACAATAATGAAGTAAAATTAGAATTTACAGTAGAAGCTGCAAAATTTGATGAAGCTATAAAAACTGTATATAACAAAAATGCTAAGTATTTCAATATACCAGGATTTAGAAAGGGAAAAGCACCATATCAAATGGTTGAAAAAACATATGGAGTAGAAATATTCTACGAAGATGCTTTTAATGAAATTGCTGGAGAAATTTATGAAAATGGAATTAAAGAAAACAATATAGATGTTGTTAGCAATCCAAAAATTGATATAGTTCAAATAGGAAAAGGACAAGACCTTATATTTACAGCTGTTGTTGAAACAAAACCAGAAGTAAAATTAGGAAAATATAAAGGTATAGAAATTGAAAAAGTAGAGTATAATGTATCTGATGAAGATATCGAACATGAATTAGGTCATATGGCTGAAAAAAATGCAAGATTAGTTTCAATAGAAGATAGACCAGTTGAAAGTGGAGATATCACAGTTATAGACTTTGAAGGATTTGTTGGAGACAAAGCTTTTGAAGGTGGAAAAGCTGAAAACCATGAATTAACAATTGGAAGTAACACATTTATACCAGGATTTGAAGATCAAATAATTGGAATGAAAATTGATGAAGAAAGAGAAATTAATGTAAAATTCCCAGAACAATATTTCTCAGCAGAATTAGCTGGTAAAGATGCTATGTTCAAAGTAAAATTACATGAAATAAAAAGAAAAGAAATGCCAGAAATAAATGATGAATTAGCAAAAGACATTAGCGAATTCGATACACTTGCTGAATTAAAAAATAGCATTAAAGAAAAACAAGAAAAATCAAATGAAATGAAAGCTAAATATGAAATAGAAGAAAATGCAATAAAAGCAGTTTGTGAAACAGCTAAAGTTGAAATTCCAGCAGGAATGGTAGAACTTGAAATTGACAATATGCAAAAAGATATTGAACAAAGATTAAGCTATCAAGGAATGAGATTTGATGATTATTTAAAAATGATTAACAAAACAACAGAAGAATTCAGAAGTGAATATAAAGAACAAGCTGAAAGACAAATTAAATCTAGATTAGTATTAGAAGCTATAGCTGTAGATGCAAAATTAGAAGCTACAGACGAAGAAATTACAAGCAAAATCAAAGAAATGGCTGAAAGCTATGGAAAAAATGTAGATGAAGTTAAAGATAATCCACATTTAGTTGAATATGTAAAAAACAATTTAAAAACAGAAAAAACAATTCAATATATAGTAGATAATGCAAAAATAAAATAGAAAAAAGGGGGCAAATTTTGATGTATTAATATAATAAACAACAAAATTTGCTCTTGTTGTATATATATATAGAACATGTGATTGAATTTGTAGGGGCGATTTTAATCGACCGCAAAAAACATGTGTTATAATGTACAATATAAAATGTAGGGGTCGGTCTTGACCGACCCGTAGAGTGAAAAGTGAAGAGCGAATAGTACAAAATTCGCTTCACGAATTTTGAAGGAGGAACAAAAGAATATGGATAATTTTAAAAATAGTTTAGTACCTTATGTTATTGAACAAACAAATAAAGGAGAAAGATCTTATGATATTTTTTCAAGACTTTTAAAAGATAGAATAATATTTTTAAGTGAGGATGTAAATCATGTTACAGCAAGTTTGGTAGTAGCTCAATTATTATTCTTAGAATCAGAAGATCCAGATAAAGAAATATCATTTTATATAAATAGCCCAGGTGGTTCTATATCAGATGGAATGGCTATATTTGATACAATAAATTATATAAAATGTCCTGTATCTACAATTTGTATTGGTATGGCAGCAAGTATGGGAGCTTTCTTATTAGCTGCAGGAACAAAAGGAAGAAGATTTGCAACACCTAATTCTGAAATAATGATACATCAACCATTAATTGCTGGTGGAGGAATTTCTGGTCAAACAACAGAAATAAAAATTCATGCAGACCATATGGTAAGAACAAGAGAAAAATTAAATAGAATATTATCAGAAAAAACAGGAAAACCATTAGAACAAATTGAAAGAGATACAGAAAGAGATAACTATATGACAGCTGAGCAAGCTCTAGAATATGGATTAATAGATGGAATATTAGATTATAGAAAATAAATTTAATTATACTAAAGAAAACTTTTATAGGAGGAAATAAATGGCTAATAAAGATAACATGAAAAATATAAGATGTTCTTTTTGTGGTAAAGCACAAGAAGTAGTTAAAAGAATTGTTGCAGGACCAAGTAATGTTTATATATGTGATGAATGTATAGAAGTATGCAACAATATTTTGGAAAACGAAGATTATTATGATGATAACGGATATGAAGATGTTAAATCTACAGAAATTCCAACTCCTGTAGAAATAAAAAAAGTTCTTGACGAATATGTAATAGGTCAAGATGAAGCTAAAAAAACTTTAGCTGTTGCAGTTTATAATCATTATAAAAGAATAAATTGTAAAGAAATAATTGAAGATGTTGAAATACAAAAAAGCAATGTTTTATTACTAGGACCTACAGGTTCAGGAAAAACATTACTAGCACAAACACTTGCAAGAATTTTAAATGTTCCATTTGCAATAGCTGATGCAACAACACTTACAGAAGCTGGTTATGTTGGGGAAGATGTTGAAAACATTTTATTAAAGCTAATTCAAGCTGCTGAATATGATATTGATAAAGCACAAAAAGGAATTATTTATATAGATGAAATAGATAAAATTTCAAGAAAATCAGAAAATCCTTCTATAACAAGAGATGTAAGTGGAGAAGGTGTTCAACAAGCACTTCTAAAAATAGTAGAAGGTACAGTAGCTTCAGTTCCACCTCAAGGGGGTAGAAAACACCCTCAACAAGAATTTATACAAATAGATACATCTAATATATTATTTATTTGTGGTGGAGCATTCGAAGGATTAGAAAAAATAATAAAAAATAGAATAGGTAAAAAAGCAATTGGATTTGGAGCTCAAATTGAAAGTAAAAAAGATTTAGACAAATATAAAATATTTGAAGAATTATTACCACAAGATTTATTGAAATTTGGACTTATACCAGAATTTGTTGGAAGATTACCAATTATAGCAACATTAAAAGAATTAGACAAAGAAGCTTTAATTGAAATTGTAACAAAACCTAAAAATGCACTAGTAAAACAATATAAAAAATTATTAGAATTAGATGATGTTCAATTAGAATTTCAAGATGAAGCACTAGGATTAATTGTTGAAAAAGCAATTGAAAGAAATACAGGTGCAAGAGGACTTAGATCTATTATTGAAGAAGTAATGAGAGATATAATGTTTGATGTACCTACAAATCCTAAAATAGAAAAATGTATAATAACTAAAGAAACTGTAGAAAAGAAAGCTGGACCTGAATTAGTTATAAATGAAAATAAGGAGAAAAAAGATATTTCAAGCAAAGTAAAAAAAGAAAAAGTTAATACTGAAAATAAAACAGCTTAAAACTTAAATTAATGGACTTAAAAGATTGCATGAAAATTTAATCTTTTAAAGTCCATTTGTTTTATATCATAATAATTCATGTAGGAGGATTAGGGTCGCCGTTCGGATAGCCGTCCGAATGAAATGAGGTTACGGATATCACATGCCCTTGGGGTAGGGCGACGACCCCTACACAAATGAATTTTTAAATGTAGGGGCAGTCGCCTACGGCTGCCCTTAAGAAAGGTAATAATTTATGTGGTATTTAATTGCACTTATTTTAACCATTATATTATTTAAATTTATATTTAGAATTAATATTAGACAAATAAAAAAACAAACAGAAAACCAAGAGTTATCTGAAATAACAAAAAGATTTCCTGAAGATATAGAAATTGCGAAAGAAATGTTAAAGGAATTAAATAATGAAAATGTAAAAATTGAACAAGCAAAAGATACAGGTACAAGTTTATATATTGCTTTAACAAATAAAATAATTATTGCAGATATGAAAAACAATTACTCAAGAATACAAACAATAGCACATGAATGTTTACATTCAATACAAGATAGGAGATTACAAATATTTAATTTTGTTATATCAAATATAAATTTATTATATTTTGTTATCATAACAATTTTAACAGTATTTAAGATTATAAATAATATAGAATTACCAATATTTATTTTTATGATTTTAGGAATTATTCAATTTTCAGTAAGAAGTTTCTTAGAAATAGATGCTATGACTAAATCTAAATATTTAGCTAAAGAATACATAGAAAACAAAAAACTTTGTTCAAAAGAAGAGGTAAATAAATTAATAGAAGAACATGATAAAATAAATAAAATAGGAATTCCGTTTGTGATAGATAATTTGTTGAATAGTATTTTAATAAAAATTGTGATATATGTATTGATTATTATAATTATATAAATTGTAATTTGTAAAGGAGAATAGTATGTCGCAAATTATAGAAATAATTGTAGAAAATAGAAATTATCAGATTGAATGGGCTTTGTCAGAACATTTTGGAGAATTAAAAGGCAAGAAGTTTATGCTTAATAAAATGGCAGCAGACCAAATTGTAATGATTAATAATTTATCAGAAACTGCAAAAATATTATTATCAGCAGTTGCAGGAGCAGTAATACAACATTTAATAGACAATAACTGTCTGATAGATAATATATTTGAAAATGGATATTTTATTATTAAAAACTAATTAAAAAATAAATTACAATTCAATTTAGGAGGAATAATGCTAAAAAAAGTATGGCTACATTTTAAATTAATAACAAAACATAGATGGCTCGTTTTTAAATTGTGTACAAAGGTAGGATTACCATGGAGAGGTTTTATACATGATTTGTCGAAATATTCTCCTACAGAATTTTGGGAGAGCGCTAAATATTATGTAGGAAATAGAAGTCCAATACAAGTTGCAAGAGAAGAAAGACAATATTCAGCAGCATGGTTACATCATAAAGGTAGAAATAAGCATCATGAGGAATATTGGTATGATTTTAATGCACCAGTAAAAGCACCTGTTATTCCATATAAATATGCAATTGAAATGTTATGTGATATGCTTTCAGCAGGTATAGTATATAAGAAAAACGAATGGACAAAAGAATATCCTTTATGGTATTGGAATAATAAAAAAAATCAATCTTTATTTAACCCAAAGACTGCTCAATTTTTCCAGAACATTTTTGAAGAAATAAGTGAAGAAGGAATAGAAAAAATCTTAAAGAAAGAAAAATTAAAAGAGAAATATGAGAAATATTGTAAATTGTAATTAAATTGTGTAGGGACGTGCATTGCACGTCCGCAAAAATAAAATTATTACGGACGACCGATGGTCGCCCCTACAAAAATATATTTTGGAGGAAAACATGCAAGATAAAAAAGAAAACATTAGAAATTTTAGTATAATTGCACATATAGACCATGGAAAATCAACTTTAGCTGATAGGATAATAGAAAAGACTGGTCTTTTATCAGAACGTGAAATGGAAAGTCAAGTTTTAGATAATATGGATTTGGAAAAAGAACGTGGTATAACAATAAAAGCACAAGCAGTAAGAATGTTATATAAAGCAAAAGATGGAAAAGAGTATGTATTTAATTTAATAGATACACCAGGACATGTTGACTTTAATTATGAAGTATCAAAAAGTTTAGCTGCATGTGAAGGAGCTATATTAGTTGTTGATAGTAGTCAAGGTGTAGAAGCGCAAACTTTGGCAAATGTATATTTGGCTTTAGATAATAATTTAGAAATATTACCAGTTATAAACAAAGTTGATTTACCTAATGCTAGACCAGATGAAGTAAAAAAAGAAATAGAAGACGTGATTGGAATTCCAGCAATGGATGCTCCTTGTATATCTGCAAAATCGGGTCTAAATATAGAAGAAGTTTTAGAGAGAATTGTAACTGATTTTCCTGCTCCAAAAGGTGATGAAGACAAGCCTTTAAAATGTTTAATTTTTGATTCTATTTATGATAATTACAAAGGTGCTGTAAGTTATGTAAGAGTTATGGAAGGCAAAGTTAAAGTTGGTGATGAAATATTATTTATGGCTACAAATAAAAAATTTGTAGTATCAGAAATAGGATATTTAGAACCAGGAAGATATTATCCATCAGAAGAGTTAACAGCAGGAGAAGTTGGATATATTGTAGCAAGCATTAAAAATGTAGCAGATATAAATGTGGGAGATACAATAACAAAAGTAGATAATCCAGCTAAAGAACCATTGCCTGGCTATAAAAAAGCAAATTCAATGGTATATTGTGGTTTGTATCCTTTAGATGGAGGAGATTATGAGAATTTAAAAGTCGCATTAGAAAAATTAAAACTAAATGATGCAGCATTAAATTATGAAGCTGAAACATCAATAGCTTTAGGTTTTGGATTTAGATGTGGATTTTTAGGATTATTACATTTAGAAATTATACAAGAAAGATTAGAAAGAGAATTTGGTTTAAATTTGATTACTACAGCGCCATCAGTTATTTATAAAGTATATAAAGCGGATGGAGAAGTTATAGAGTTATATAATCCAACAGATTTACCACCACTTCAAGAAATAAG
The DNA here is from genome assembly GCA_017437145.1 of Clostridia bacterium. Taxonomy (GTDB): domain Bacteria; phylum Bacillota; class Clostridia; order TANB77; family CAG-508; genus CAG-452. Next base: position 39,219 of record JAFSBT010000007.1, read on the forward strand.
TTACTTAGAAGAACCAATAGTAAAAGCTGAAATAATGTTACCAAAAGAATATGTTGGAAATGTTATGGAAATGTGCCAAGATAGAAGAGGTACATATTTAGATATGAAATATTTAGATAGTACAAGGGTAATATTAGAATATGAATTACCATTAAATGAAATAATATATGATTTCTTCGATACATTAAAATCAAGAACGAAAGGTTATGCTTCATTTGATTATGAGTTTAGAGAATATAGAAAATCAGATTTAGTAAAATTGGATATACATATTAATAATGAAGCGGTAGATGCTTTATCATTTATAGTTCATAAAGATACTGCATATGCAAGAGGAAGAAAAATGGCTGAAAAATTAAAAACAGTTATTCCAAGACAATTATTTGAAATACCAATTCAAGCAGTAGTTGGAGGAAAAATAATAGCAAGAGAAACAATTTCAGCAATGAGAAAAGACGTTCTTGCAAAATGCTATGGTGGAGATATTACTAGAAAGAAAAAATTACTAGAAAAACAGAAAAAAGGTAAAAAGAAAATGAGACAAATAGGAAATGTTGAAATACCACAAGAGGCTTTCCTAAGTGTACTTAAACTTGACGAAGAATAAGAAAAAAGTTCAAATGAAAAACGTCGTCCTACGTTGTTAAAATTATAAAGAAAATCCTCATCGTGCACAAAGCACGATTCCGGTATTTCTTTATAATTTTGCCTAGTAGTACTTGTTTTTGATTTGAACATGTAGATTTTATATATGGAGAAATGCATGTGAATGAGAAAGAGTTTTTAAAGGTAATAAATAGTGAATCCAATAAAAGAGGAAGATATACATATAAAACAGTATGTGAATTATTATCTACAGAGTTAACTACAAATAGAATCAATTTTATAGGTAGATTATTTAATTATTTTAAAAAAGTACCAAAATCAGCAGAAGAAATTATAGATAATAACTTTGAACTTATTTTTGAAAAAGTAAATGATGATGATATAATTCTTTTGATAAAATTACTTTTAGCTAATAAAACTACAGCAGAAATAATAAAAGCGAATTCACGAATTGTTCTACAAAGAATTATTAATAGTAGTATGGATGATAAAGATGAAATATATAAACTGTTACATAAGCATTATTTATTAGAAGAAAATCTTGAATATATATTGCAGAGCAATATACCAATGGAAGATTTTTTTAGTATTTCAGATTTATTAAAAGGAAAAAATAAAGAAATTGATAAAAATATAGAACTTTTTATGATTAAAAATAAAGAGAAAATAGCGAAATATTTCTTAATGAAAAAAATTTATTATAATAAAGAAGCATTTTTTGAAAATTATGCTACAACTTTAAGTATTAGAATTGATGAATTGTTAGAAAGTGAAAAATGTAAATATACAGATATAAAAGAAATAGGATATGGAACTTATAGTAATACTTATCAAATAGGTACAAAAGTTCTTAAGATAGGAGAAAACAGGCAAGTATATGATATTCCTAATCATAGAAGACTAATACAACCTTTAATAAGAACTCAGCTTATAGATGAGGATAATGGTTTAAGTATAGGATGCATAGAGGTTGAAGATAGAGTTAGAAAACTTAAAATGAGGGAACGAGATAAAGAAAAATTATATGCCATTTATAAGGAATTAAGAGATAGTGGAATTATTTGGACTGATGTAAAATTTGCAAATGTAGGAGTTTTACTTCAAGATAATAAACCTAGTTTAAATGGGCAAACAATAAATGTTACACCGAATTTAGTTGGTTTTGATAGGGCATTAGATGAAGAAGAGATTTTAAAAGAGGGAGAATGGGTTATTATAGATTTGGATTGCATATATCTTGAAAGTGATAATCATGATATCGAGTATGAAATAGATGGACTAGGTTTAGAATTTGATATTAGATATAAAAATGAGAAGGAAGGAAATGTAGGGAAAACTATAACAGATATAGAACTTGATGAAGAGAGGGATAAATAGTGAAAGGTATAATTAATGAATTTGTAGTAAACAGTGTTAAAAGTTCAATAGAATTTTATTGTAAATATTTCGGTTTTGAAGTTTATGCTACTGATGGTGAGAATGAAATAACATGGGCTGAAATAAAAAATGGTGGTATATCTATGATGTTTCATGATTATGATTTAATATGCAAAGAATATAAGAATTATCCAAAGAAAAGTGAATCTTCAAATATTGTTATGTTTAAATATGAAAACAAAGATGAAGCAAAGAAAATATATGATTTGTTAAAAGCAGAAAACATAGAAATATTTAGTAATTGGATGGAAACAGATTATGGCTCAGTTGAATTTATTATAAATGACCTAGATGGAAATAAAATATTGATTTCAGCATAGATTACATAATCCGGTTGAAATTTAATGATATATGTGGTATAATTTTACAGAAATAATCCCGAAGGGAGGAAGTTTGAATGAGTTTTGATGCTAAGGTTGCAATGACAGGAGACTATCATAATGCAGACCTTTCGGACCCGAGAAATTGGCCTCGACCCCGTAAGCAACAGAACCCGCAGCAGGAAGTCAAAGAAGTTATGAAGGAAGAAAAAAATCCTGAAGTAACAGAAGACGGCGTTGCTGCTATTGCTGATGATGAAGATGCAGAGTAAATCAGAATCAGCATGTTTTACCGTTCTGCTTAGGCAGAACGGTATTGTTTAATAAAGTTAATAAATTAATATATATAAATAAGGTGGTTAGTGAATAGTGAATAGTGAAAAGTTAAAAGTTAAGAGTACAGATAATCAAAGCTTATCTGACCAAGTTGAAGGTAGAAATAGTGTATTAGAACTTTTAGAAAGTAATCGTGATATAAATAAAATATTTGTAGCAAAAGGCGAAAAACATGGTTCTATAAATAAAATATTATCAATAGCAAAAGAAAAAAGAATTGTTATTGTTGAAGCAGATAGACAGAAATTGAACCAAATGTCTGAAAGTAATAATCATCAAGGAGTAATCGCTATAGTTCCACCTTATGATTATTGTGAAGTGGAAGATATTTTAGATTATGCAAATAGTAAAAATGAACATCCATTTATTTTAATATTAGATGGAATTGAGGATCCTCATAATTTAGGTTCAATAATAAGAACAGCAGAAACAGCAGGTGTACATGGAATAATAATTCCAAAACGAAGAGCATGTGGAGTTAATAGCACAGTAACTAAAGTTGCTGCAGGTGCAGTTGAACACATGAAAATAGCAAGAGTTAACAATATCAATGATACTATTAAATATTTAAAGGAAAATGACATCTGGATTTGTGGAACAGATATGGATGCTAAAAGATATTATTATGAAGAAGATTTTAAAGGTGCAATTGCAATTATAATTGGAAGTGAAGGATTTGGAATGAGCAGACTTGTAAAAGAAAATTGTGATTTTCTAGTTAAAATTCCGATGAAGGGTAAAATAACATCATTAAATGCATCAGTTTCTGCAGGAATTGTTATGTATGAGGTAGTAGAACAGAGAGGATAATAAATATAACAATGTAGGGGCGACCATTAGTCGTCCGTGCTTCGAAGAACGGGCGATTAAAATCGCCCCTACAAAAAAATAACCAAATTCCAAATACCAATAAAAAAAACTTGTAAATACAAAAATTATTGATATAATATTAATATACAAATGAGAAACATTTAGGAGGTTTATTAATATGGTAAAGAAAGTTGCTATAATAACAAATGGTGGAGATTGTCCAGGTTTAAATGCAGTAATTAGAGCAATTGTAAAAACAGCAGAAACACATGGTGTTGAATGCTATGGTTATATAGAAGGATATAAAGGATTATTAGAAAACAATTATATAAAATTAGAATCAAATGGTAGTGCTTCAGGATTACTTCATAGAGGTGGAACAATAATAGGAGCATCAAATAGTACAAATTTATTTAATTATCCTGTAGAACAAGATGGAAAAATTGAATATATGGATATGTCATATCAAGCAGTTGAAAATGCAAGAAGTGCAGGATTTGATTGTATATTTACATTAGGGGGAGATGGAACTCAAAAATCAGCAAGAGATTTTTCAGTAAGAGGATTGAACGTAATAGGTGTACCAAAAACAATAGATAATGATGTTGCTCATTCAGAAATAACATTTGGTTATAATACAGCCGTTTCTGTAGCAGCAGAAGCTTTAGATAGATTGCATTCAACAGCAGAATCTCATCATAGAATAATGACATTAGAAGTAATGGGAAGATATGCAGGATGGATAGCATTAGAAGCGGCTATAGCAGGAGGAGCAGATGCAGCTATAATACCTGAAATTCCTTATGATATAGATAAAATAGTTAAAAAAATAAATAAAAGAAAAGAAGAAGGAAAGAAATTTAGTATAATTGTAGTTTCAGAAGGGGCAAAACCTAAAGATGGCGATATGGTTATAAAGAAAACATTAAATGATGGTAAAGGATTAGACAATATAAGACTTGGTGGTATAGGAGAAAAACTTGCACATGATTTAGAAGAAAAAACAGGAATGGTTGCAAGAAACACAACATTAGGTTATGTACAAAGAGGTGGAACACCAACAGCATTTGATAGAGTACTATCTACTAAATATGGTACAAAAGCAATGGAACTTGCTATTCAAGGTACATTTAATGTATTAGTAACATTGAAAAATGGAAAATTAGATTATGTATCATTAGAAGATGTTGTAGGAAAAAATAAAGAAATAGGTGCACGTTCTGGTGGGACAGAAAGTACAAATATAAAAAGAGTTACAATGGATGATGACTTAGTAAAAGTTGCAAGAAATTTAGATATATGTTTAGGTGATTAAAAAATTATTTATTATGTAATTTAAAAATAAAGAGTGTAGGGGCGAACTGTGTTCGTCCGTGACCCGTTAGAAATACTTAATAGTGAAGAGTACAAAATTCGCTTCACTAATTTTGAAGGAGGTACTATATGGACGTAGTTGAATTAAAAAGTCATCCACTAGTAGAACACAAATTAGCAATTTTAAGAGATAAAAACACAGGTACAAAAGAGTTTAGAGAAATTGTTTCAGAACTTGCAACATTACTTTGCTATGAAGCAATGAAAGATGCAAAATTACAAGAAGTGGAGATAGAAACACCAATTCAAAAAATGAAAACAAAAAAAATCAATGAAAATAATTACGCTTTTGTTCCAATTTTAAGAGCAGGAACAGGAATGTTAGATGGAATAATTCGTGTAGTGCCAAATGCAAAAATAGGGCACATTGGAATGTATAGAGATGAGGAAACATTTAAACCAACGGTTTACTTTTTTAAAGTTCCAAAAGATATAGATAAAAGAGAAGTTTTAGTTTTAGATCCAATGCTTGCGACAGGCGGTTCAGGTATTGATGCAATTGAATTATTAAAACAAAAGGGTGTAAAAAGAATTAAATTTTTATGTATAATTTCAGCACCTGAAGGAATTAAAGCAATGCAAGAAAAACATCCTGATGTAGAAATATATACAGCTGCAATAGATGAAAAATTAAACGAAAAAGCATACATAGTTCCAGGTTTAGGAGATGCAGGAGATAGGATATTTGGAACAAAATAAAAAGGTCGTTAAGACCTTTTTATTTTGTTACAGAAAAGAATTCTTTTATTGTATTTTTTGTATCAAATAAGTGGTTATATTGGAACATTTTGTATTGTTCTAACATTTTTAAATATTCATTTTGTTCATCTAAAGAATGATATGTTCCAGTATTATCCATGTATCCATGACCAGTTATAACAGGGAGTTCTTCTCTCATTTCATCTAAGAAATACATGTAAGGTGTTTTATCTAATTCAGCTACGTCTAAAAGAAGTGAAGATAGATAGTTTAAACTTATATCATCTGTTTGATGTTCTTTTTTATCAATATCATAATTGGCCCAAATAAAGTATGGTGTTAAATATCCTATTTCATCATCTGCTAAAGAATCTGTTTTAAATTTATTTAGATAATCCCAGTATTCTTGTTCAAGATAAGGTGGCTGATGGTCTCCAAAGAAAAGAATAATAGTAGGTTCTTCAACTTTTTTGAAATAATCTATTAAATATTTTAAAGCATTATCAGATTCTTTTATTATAGATAAATATTGTTCTGCTTTAGGACAATTAGGTACATCTGTTAATGTAATTGTTGGTTCATAAGGTTCAAATTCATAACCACTGTGATTTTGCATAGTTATAGTAAAATTGAAAAATAATTCATCATCTTTTTTTGCTTCAAATAATTTTATCAATTCTTTATAAGTACTTAAATCAGAAGCATATTCTCTAATAATTTCTAAATCGTCTTCCATATCTTCTAAAAAATAGGAATGGTCAAATCCTAATAAAGGATATACATTTGTTCTTCTGTATCCAGAACCATAATAAGGATGAATAGAATATGATGTATAACCTTGAGCTTCTAAAGTAGATACTAAAGATGTAGTAGGTTTGAATAAATATTGTTGATAAGGAATATTTCCATATGCTAAAAATGCCATAGAGTTATTAGTTAAAAATTCCCATTCTGCATTTGGTGTTTTGCCTCCAAAAACAGAAGAATGAACACGACCATGAATAGTTTTTTTAATTAGAGAATTGAAGTAAGGCAATACTTCTTCATTTGTTTTTATTTTTCTATGAACACTCATATCAGAAAAACTTTCATTCATAATAATTATTATATTTGGCTTTTTTTGTTCTACTATGTTATTTTCATCAGTAGAATTAGTAGAAGTTTCTATTGTTTCTTTATTTTCTGTATTCTCATCTTTTGCTTTTTTTGTATATTTTTTTGCAACTTTGGAAAGATTTTCTAATGAATAATTTTCAGGTTCTTCTTGTGTAGAATATACGCTTTGTTTCAAAAAACTAGCAAGAAAACCATTTTTTGTATATTCAGTCTTTGGTTTCCACAAGTGTGTAGATAAATCGAAAATATTCATAAAACTTGTGTTAAAACATACAAATATAAAACAAATACTAATAACTGCAAATGATATTCTAGATATTATAGTATATTTATTTTTTTCTGGACGATATTTAATCATACAACAAATAAAAATGATTAGTGCATAAACTACAAATGCACTAATAAAATATGCATTTACTGTTAATTTATAAGTTGATGCTACAGAAAAACCGGTCTCAATAGATAAGATATCCAAAGGATCTAGAGGAGTACCTCTAAAGCAATAAACTATATAATTAGCTATACTTAATATAAAAGTAACAGTACTACTTAGTATAGCAGAAACACGTATACTACCTATAATAGAAAAGAAAAAGATATTCATGATAAAGATTATAATCATATTAAAAAGTATTCTTAAAAATTTCATAGATAATAGGTTATTTGTATTAAATAATTCAGCCATTACAAAAGAAAGAAACATTACTATTATCCATAATAGTAATGAAAAATATTTGCTTTTATAAAATTTTTTAAAAATTTCTTTTAACTTTAATTTTTTTAATTTTTCTTTTAATTTTAATTTCATGATATAAACTCCTAAAAAATGTTTTTATATGACATTATTTTACAAGACTTTTTAGCTATTTGTCAAGATAAAAATAGTGGTTATATTTGTTATTTTTTTAAATAAAATCTTAAAATTAAGGTTCAAATTTAAAAAAATATATTGCTTTTTATATATTAAAATGTGTATAATAATAAAAGTGATTAAATCTAAGGAGGAAACAATGAAAAAATATTTTGGAACAGATGGGATTAGAAGAATCGCTAATACAGAGCTAACACCGACATTAGTGTATAGAGTTGCGAAAGCTGGGGCATATGTTCTTTCAAAGCACTTAGACCATACACCTACTATTTTAATAGGAAGAGATACTAGGCTTTCAGGAACATTAATAGAAAGTGCAATGACTGCAGGTTTTTTAAGTTATGGTGCAAATGTTAAATTATTGGGGGTTATTCCAACACCAGCAGTAGCATATTTAACAAAAAAATTAAAAGCTGATGCAAGTGTTGTTATTTCAGCTTCTCATAATACATATGAATTTAATGGAGTAAAATATTTTAGTAATAAAGGAATGAAGATATCAGATGAAATAGAACAAGAAATTGAAGAAGTAATGGATTCTGGTAAAATAGACGAATTAACAGCTATTGGCGACAAAATAGGTGTTTCAGAAAACAGAGAAGACTTAATAAATGAATATGTATATTTCTTTAGAAAGATTTTTGAAGAATCAATAGAAGAAAATAATAGAATTGACTTTGTAGTGGGACTTGATGTTGCAAATGGTGCAACTTATAAAGTAGCGCAAGATGTTTTTGAAAAATTAGGAATACAATATAAAATTATAAACAACGAACCAAGCGGAATTAATATAAATCATGACTGCGGTTCTACACATTTAGAACATTTAAAAGAATTTGTATTAGAAAATAAATTAAGCCTTGGTATTGCATATGATGGAGACGGAGATAGATGTTTAGCCATAGATGAAAAAGGAAATGAAATTGATGGAGATATGATTCTTTCAATTTTTTCTAAGTATTTAAAAGAAAAAGGAAAACTAAATAAAGACACTGTAGTTGCAACTGTTATGAGTAATTTAGGATTGAAAAAGTATGCAAAGAATAATGATGTGAATTTTGTAGAAACAAAAGTTGGAGATAGATATGTTCTAGAAGAACTTTTAAAAGAAGGATATAACTTAGGTGGAGAACAATCTGGGCATATTATAATGTTAGATTATAATCCAACAGGAGATGGAATATTAACATCATTAATGCTTATAAAAATATTGTTAGAAAAAAATGTTTCAGCGTCTAAACTTTGTGATATAATAACTTTATATCCACAAGCATTAGTAAATGCAAAAGTTAAAAATGAAAAGAAAAAAGAATATGAAAACGACAAAGAAATACAAAATGAAATAAAAAAATTAGAAGATGAATTTAAAGATAATGGAAGGGTTTTAATAAGACCTTCAGGAACTGAACCACTAATAAGAGTTATGTTAGAAGGAGAAAATCAGGAGTATATAGAAAAAAAAGCAAAAGAGTTAGCAGAATTTATAGAAAAAAAATTAGGTTAATCAGTGGGAAACCACTTTTTACATAAGAAAAAATAAAGGAGGAAGAAAATGATTATTAATGTTTCACAACCATTAACAATTATACTATTAGTAGCTTTAGCAGTATTATTAGTTTTTTTAGGAAAGGAAGTTAAAAAACCACAAATACCAGTAGTAATGCTATTTGTATTTTTAGCACTTGTATTAATGCATAGTGTACAACTAAATATGGTAGACGTTAATTCAATAGAATATAATGTAATATTAAAATGTATTCCAATTGATTTAATATTTGTTGTAATATACTTCTTTGCATATTTATGGATTGACCAAATACAAGCAGAAGCACTAAATAAGAAAAATTTAGATAATAGTTTAGATTGGTTTTGGAAAAAAGTTTAATACAGGAGGCAATAATGAGTAAAAACGTATTAATAGGAGGAGCATGGCCATATGCAAATAATTCTTTGCATTTAGGTCATTTGGCAGGATTAATTTCAGGTGATGTTTTAGCACGTTACCATAGATTAATAGGTGATAATGTACTATATGTATCTGGAACAGATTGTCATGGCACACCAATAACTGAAAGGGCAAAAAGAGAAGGAAAAACTGCAGAGGAGATAGCAAATTTTTATCACGAGGAATTTGTTAAAACCTTCAATGCAATTAGTTTTTCATATGACTTATATTCAAAAACACATACAGACTATCATTTTGAAAAAGTAAAAGAGATATTTAAAAGACTATATGACAACGGGTATATTTACGAAAAAATAGAACCACAAGCATATTGTGAAAAATGTAATAAATTTTTACAAGATAGAGAAATACAAATTGTATGTCCTAAATGTGGAGAAACAACGAAAGCAGACCAATGTGATGCGTGTACTTATACACCAACTATAGAAGAAGTAAAAGATGGGGTTTGTTTAGCTTGTGGCGAAAAAACTGTACAAAAGGATAATAAAAATTTATATATTGCACTATCTAAATTTCAAAAAGAAATTGAAGCAAATACAAATAAATGCAAAAATTTTTGGAGAGTAAATGCAAGAAATGAAACAGAGAAATATATTAAGCAAGGCTTATTAGACAGAGCAGTTACAAGAGATTTAGATTGGGGTGTAGATATTCCTGTAGACGGTTATGAAGATAAAAAAATGTATGTTTGGATAGAAGCTGTTTTAGGATATTTAACGGATACAATGAAAATCTGCGAAGAAAATGGAACTAACTGGGAAGACTTTTGGAAAGAAGGTCATAATAATAAAATTTATATGTGTCATGGAAAAGATAATATAGTATTCCATAGTATAATTTTTAATGCGCTTTTAGAAGGATTAAAAGATAACTTTCATTTAGTAGATGTTATAGTTTCTACAGAATATTTAAATATAAATGATGAAAAAATTTCAAAGAGTAAAGGAAATGGAATTACAACATTAGAAATGTTAGAAAAATATAATCCTGACTCATTAAGATTCCATATAATAAACAATGGACCAGAAAAGAAAGACACTAATTTCACATTAGATGACTTTGAAAGAACTCATAACAACGAAATATTGAATAAATTTGGAAATCTTGTAAATAGAACTTTAAGATTTAAAGGTTTAGAAGAACTTCCAACAGGTAAACTAGACGAAAAAATGGAACAAGAAATAAAAGATGCATATAAAGATGTTGCAACAGCTATAGAAAATTTAGAGTTTAAAAATGCAACAGATAGAGTAATGCAATTAGTTGAAAATGCAAATAAATATTATGATGAAAGACAACCATGGATACAAAAAAAGGAATCTATTGATGATTTTAATGATACTATTTATACATGTGCAGTTATTATTGCAAACTTATCTAATTTATTCGAACCATTTATGCCTAATTCATCAAAGAAAATTAGAGAATATTTAAATTTAAATGAAAAAGGTTCATGGGAGATAATAAAAGTAGATGGTGGTATAAAATTAAATAATATAGAACCATTATTTAATAGAATTTAATTTAAAAATGGGTAAGCAATAAAATGTTTACCTATTTTTGATATAAGAAGGGAAATAAAAATGAGAGATAAAATAATAATAGTAGAAGGACCACAAGGAGTAGGAAAAACAACATTTACAAATTACTTAAGAGAAAAAATGGGAGCTACAGATTTATATAGATTGACAGGTATAAAAGACAAAACAATTACAGGTCTTAAAAAAATAGAAAAAAAATATGATAGCTTATTGAAATATATTGAAAATTGTGAAGATGTAAATTTACTATTTGATAGAACTTTTTTTACTGAAGAAATCTATGCTAGATTAGGATTTAAACCATATTCTTTTAAGGAAGTTTATGAAAAATCATTAAATAAATTAGATTCTTTAGATTTTGATATATATTTAATTGTCTTATACCTAAAAGATACTTCTGAGTATGAGAGAAGAATAAAAAGAGATAAGCACCAATATCAAAAATTTGAAGTTGAAAGTAGTATAAAACAACAAGAAGAATACTTGAAAATGGCAGATGAAGTTGAAGAAAAAGTGAAAAATATTAAGGTTGTAAGATTTAATTATAATGGGGCACATGAAGATAATAAAGATAGAATCAATGAAGAATTAAGCTTTTTATTTGAGGAGAAAAAATGACAATGGATGTTGAAGAAATAAAAAAAATGGCATCAGAATGTTTGAATTGTAAAAATCCATTATGCAGAAAAGGATGTCCAATAAGTACAAACATTCCAGGTTTTATACAAAAAATCAAAGAAGGAAATATTGAAGAAGCCTATTACATATTGCAACAGAATAATATAATGAGTGAAATGTGCAGTAATGTATGTTTTTTTGAAGAATGTTGTGAAGGTAAATGTGTAAAAGGAATAAAGGGAAAATCTGTTAAGGTTTCTACATTAGAAAAACAAGTAAATTTATGGGCAAATAAAAATAATATAGAATATAAAGAGGTTTTACCTGCAAGTAACAATATAAAAGTTGCAATTATTGGCTCAGGACCAGCAGGAATTAGTTGTCGGAGTTGAATTAGCTAGAAAAGGATATTTAGTTACAATATTTGAAAAAGAAGAGAAACTTGGAGGACTCTTAACTTATGGTATACCAGGTTTTAGATTACCTAGAGATTTGCCAAATAAAATAAATGAAAAATTAAAGAAGTTAAATATTAATATTGAAATAAATAAAGAATTAGGAAGAAACATTACTATTGAGGAATTAAAAAAGAATAATTATAAAGCTATTTTTTTAGGTCTTGGAATGACTGTTCCATCTACATATAGACTAAATGATGAAAGTAATGATGACATATGTGATTCAACATATTTTTTAAGAGAATATAATGCAAAAAGAATAGTAAAAAATCTAGATAAAGTAGTTGTAATAGGTGGAGGAAATGTTGCATGTGACTCAGCTAGAGCTGCTATAAGAATGGGAGCAAAAGATGTTAGAATTCTTTATAGACGAAATGAAGAAAAAATGCCTGCAAGAAAAATAGAAGTAAATCATGCAATAGAAGAGGGAGCAAAGTTTGAATTTAATACAAAAGTTTTATCAGCTGAAATAGAAGAAGGGAAAATAAAATTTTTAAATTGTATAAAAACAGTTTGTGAAAATAATGAAATAAAGGATGTTTCTGATAGTGAGTTTATTACAGAGGCTACTAAGGTGATTTTTGCAATAGGATATAAAACAGACAAAGCTCTTATAGAAAAGTTAGGAATAAAAGCAAATGAAAAAGGTATGTTAATTGTTGATGAAAACAATATGACTAATATAGAAGGCATATTTGCAGGAGGGGATGTAACTCAAACAAAAGCGACAGTTTGTAATGCTATATTAGAAGGAAAAAAAGCAGCACAAGGAATTGATAAATATATCAAAAAAGAAGATTCTTAGAATCTTCTTTTTTGATGTAGGGGCAGGTCTTGAACTGCCCTGGGTCGGTCAAGACCGACCCCTACATATTAATTTATTCATTAACATTATTGGTTGTTTCAGTTTCTTCCTCAACAACTTCAAGTGCAGCTTTACAATATTCTTCATACGCTTTTTTTAAATCAGAATCATAAATATTGAAACCATTTTCTTTTCTTAAATCTATTAAAAGTTGAGAGTATAGAGTTGAATCAATTTCTTCACTAGATGCATATTCCTCAGATAAAACCTTAACAATATCATCTTTAATTTTGTTCAATGCTGGTTTTTCAGCTTGATTTTTACGATATATTACATGATATCCATAAGAAGTTTCAACTGGAGTAGTTGTGAATGTATTATTTTCTAAAGCTAATAAACCATCAACAAAAGTAGATTCTAAATCTGAATATAAAATAGAATCAGTATCAGAATTGTCAGAAGACATACTTTTACATGTAAATGATTCAGTTACTATAAAATCAGAATATTTTTCTGAATTCTTATATTCTGTTATAACTTCTTCAAAAGATTTTCCTGAATTTAAATTTTTTATAATTTCATTTGCAACAGTTAAGGCTTGTTCTTTTGTTAAATTTTCATCATCTGGTTGTACTAATATGTGCTGACATTCTATATCAGATATAAAATCATTTTCATAATACTTGTTTATATCTTCATCAGATATATATTGACTTAAGTAATCTAAATAGTAAGATTCTCTTAATTTTGCTATAGTTAAATATTGTTTTGCATATTCTTCAGATAATCCATAATAAGCAGTATAGTACATAATATAGCTTTCAAGCTCTTCTTTATCTTTATCTGTTAAAGGATATTTTTCATTTAAAATTTCATAATCAACGTTATCTAATAAAAGGGATATTTTCATATTCATATCATCTCCAAGATAAGACGATAATAATTTATCAACATCATTAGCACTATAATTTTTTCCATTAACTCTTGCTACAAACTCGCTAGGAGAGAATATTCCTGTAATTGATAATAAAAACATTATCAATGCTCCAACTAACAAAGCTATAACAGAAACAATAATTAAAGTTGATAATTTAATTTTCTTTTTGCCTTTAGAAATAGGCTCATTTTTTTCATCAATATTTTTTTGCTCTTCCATAAAAAGCTCCTTTCAAAAATAAAATCTTAAAAATAAGGATATATAAATATATCCCTTCCCCAAATATATTTTTAATATGAAAAAAGTATAGCATATCTTTTTTTTTAGTGCAAGAGATTTTTTGATATTGACATTTTAATATAAAATATATAAAATTAACGTATGCTTCCATAGCTCAGTTGGTAGAGCAACAGATTCGTAACCTGTAGGTCGCCGGTTCGATTCCGGCTGGAAGCTCCAAATGTGCTACATTACATACAACAACACACATAAAAACTGCAATACACTTCCTATTATACAAGTTATATGGAAGATAGAATGCATCCATTTATATTTTTTTCCAAGACCATATATAATAGCTCCTATTGTATATGCAATTCCGCCTAATAATAAAAGTAAAAATCCAGTTAATCCTAAACAATTATAGACTACATTAATTCTAAATATTATGCACCAACCCATTACAAGGTAGCATATCATTGAGAAAACTTTGTATTTACTTAAATCTATACTGTTAAAAACTATTCCTAAAATTGCAAGGCCCCAAACAACACCAAACATTGACCATCCAAGAGCTGTATTATATTCTCTTAAGGTACATAATGTAAAAGGAGTATAAGTTCCTGCAATTAATAAAAATATAGAGCAATGGTCTATTACTTGAAATACTTTTTTTGCTTTACATTTTGGGCTTAGTCCATGATAAATACTGGATATTGTATAAAGTATAACTAAAGTTGATCCAAATATAGTACCAGATATTATTCCATAAACATTATTATTAATAGCTCCAAATATTGCACAAAGTGTTATTGCTACTATGCCTAATGCACCACCAACAATATGAGAAACCATATTAAAAATTTCTTCACCTTTTGAATAAGTAGGTAGTATTCTATCATTTAATTTTATTCTTTTCATAAAAACTCCTCTTTTCCTAAATTAAAAAACTAATTTCGTATAATTATATTATTATATGTGAAAAAATTCTATACTTTATTTCAAAAAATATAGATAGGGTTTATAGGTATTATAAAATTTGCGAAATTATGTAAAATATGATATAATAAAAAAGAAATATCGTGGTTGCCCCACGAAAAAAATCGGGGGGCACACGCCTCCTAAAAAATTTGGAGGTGAATCTCATGTCAAAAAAAGCATTCCTGGCTATATGCATCATTTCAATTGCATTTGCAATGTTTTTTTTCTTGACTACAAAGGCTGTATATGAAGCAGATTATACATATGCAGTATTTGCTGCTTTGGCTTTTGTGCAACTTGTATTAATACTTGTATCAAATCATAAAAACAAGTATTAAATTGTAAAAACAAGTAAAGTGATTTCCCTGATGGTTTACCACCAGGGAAATCACTTATTATTTAGATAATTATTCACATTTGATTTTTTATATAAAATATTATAAAATAATAAGCGTTCTTTAGAATATCTGCATATTATTAAAAATAGAAAAATATATTTTATATAAAATCTTTAATAATTTGACATAATAGAAAATATTGATATAATATATAGGATATTTAATAAAAACAAAAGAAAATGAGAGGAGTTTTTTTATGAACATTTGTGTATATGGAGCAGCTAGTAGTTTAATAGATAAAAGCTATATTGAGGCTGGAAAAGAATTAGGAAGAAGAATGGTAGAAAGAGGTCATGGATTAGTTTTTGGTGGTGGCGCTCATGGAATGATGGGAGCTGTTGCTGAAGGTGTATATGAAAAAGACGGATATATTTTAGGTATAATTCCTGCTTTTTTTGAAGAAGGAGGAGCAGAAGTTTCTTTTAAAAGATGTTCAGAATTTATTTTTACAGAAACTATGAGAGAAAGGAAACAACTTTTAATGGATAAAGCAAGTGCAATTATAATGACACCAGGTGGAATAGGAACATATGATGAATTTTTTGAAGTATTAACTTTAAAACAATTAGGAAGACACAATAAACCTATAGTTATTTATGATATAAACGATTATTTTAAAGAAATGGATTATATGATGGATAAGTCTATAGAAAAAGAGTTTATAACACAAGACTGTAAAGATTTATATATGATGTCAAGTGATATAAATGAAATTTTAGATTATATTGAAAATTATGATGAGAAAGATATTGATTTAAGTAAAGTAAAAATAAGATAATTTGAAAAGAGGTACTTATGGGATTCTTTGATAAATTAAAAACAGGACTTGGAAAAACTAGAAATAACTTTAATAATATTTTTAGTAATTTTAGAAAAGTAGATGAAGAATTTTTAGAAGAATTAGAAGAAAATTTAATAATGTCTGATATTGGAGTAGATACATCAGTAAAAATTATAAGTGAATTAAGAACAAGAATAAAAAAAGAAAATATACAAGATGAAGAAAATGTAAAAAAAGCATTAAGAGAGGAAATGGCAAAAGTTTTGGACATTCCTAATAAGGAATTGAAACTAGAAACAAAACCTTCTGTTATTCTTGTAGTAGGAGTTAATGGTGTAGGAAAAACTACTTCAATTGGAAAAATAGCAAATAGATTGAAAAAAGATGGAAAAAAAGTTGTTGTTGCAGCAGCAGATACTTTTAGAGCAGCTGCTGTAGAACAATTAGATATATGGGCGAACAGAGCAGGAGTTGGAATTGTAAAAAGAGCAGAAGGTGCAGATCCAGCATCTGTAGTGTTTGATGCTATAAAAGAAGTAAAAGAACAAAATGCAGATGTATTAATATGTGATACAGCTGGAAGATTGCATAATAAAAAATATTTAATGGACGAGCTATTAAAAATTGAAAAGGTAATTGATAAAGAATTACCAAATGCATCAAAAGAAGTATTATTAGTTTTAGATGCCACAACAGGACAAAATGCTATAATGCAAGTTAAAGCATTTAAAGAAACAGTAGATATTTCTGGAATAGTATTAACAAAATTAGATGGTACAGCGAAAGGTGGAGTAGTTTTAGGAATCGTTTCTGAAAATCAAATACCAATTAAATTTATAGGTGTTGGAGAACAAATAGATGACATGGAAATTTTTGATAGCAAAGACTTTGTTGAAGCTATAATTTAAACAAAGAAAAGG
Organism: Clostridia bacterium; assembly: GCA_017437145.1. Lineage (GTDB taxonomy): Bacteria > Bacillota > Clostridia > TANB77 > CAG-508 > CAG-452. Next base: position 56,412 of record JAFSBT010000007.1, read on the forward strand.
ATGGTTGAACATGAAAAATAAAAGAAGATTATTTGTGATTTTATTTTTAATTCTTTATATTTTATATTTGTGCATTTCACTACGTGGACAATATTTACAAATGTTACAAATTGGTTCAGAATATACAGAAGTATTTATGCAAAATATAAAATATAAGGCAATAGTTATAATTAGTAATTTTATAATTGTTTTTCTTTCTACATATATAACAACTTTATTTATAAAAAAAGGTTTAAAGAAATTTTTTGTAGAAGAAAATAAAGAGATGCCTAAACTACCAAATAAATCTATTTCATTAGTTTTTGGAGTAATAATAAGTATGATTACATCTAATTTACTTGTTGAAAAAGTAGCTTTACTTTTTAATAGTACTTTATTTGGATTTGGAGACCCGGTTTTTGGGGCAGATATTGGATATTATATTTTTCAACAACCATTTCTAGAAATGATATTATATTATTTAATAGGACTAGTAATATTCCTTTCTGTATATATTGCAGCTTATTATATAATAGCATTTAATAAATATTTTAAAGAAGGTATCAATGTTGAAACATTGAAGAAAAATACATTTATAAAACAACTTTTAGTAAATGTAGTTTTTATAGTTCTCTTAATTTCATCTTTAACTTTTGTTAATATTCAAAACGTTGTTTTAGAAGAATTTATAGAAATAAATAATGGGACAAAACTTGTAGGAGCAGGCCTTAGTGAAATTACTGTTAAAACATGGGGAAATAGAATTTTTGCAATTATTATAATTATAAGTGCTATTTTGACTATAGTACAAATCAAAAAACAAAAATTTAAAAAAGTTCCTTATATAATTGGTATTATACCTGCTTATTTAGTTCTTCAATTTATAGTAATGGTAGGATTTAATTTAATATATGTAAATAACAATAAACTAGACAAGGAAAAAACTTATATTGATTACAACATAGAATATACAAAAAAGGCTTATGCTCTTGAAATAGACGAATTAGAGCTTAAAGAAGATAAAGATTTCACTTCAGCTATTTCAAACAATAAAGAAGTAACTCAAAATATAAATTTATTAAATGAAGATACAATATTAGCATCATTAAAAGAATATCAAACAAATTCAGGATATTATAAATTTACATCAGCCAAAGAAAATTTATATAAAATTGGCGAAGAGGAAAAATTATTATATCTTTCACCAAGAGAAATCATAAGTAATGATACAAGAACATATAAAAATAGAACATATGAATATACACATGGATATGGATTCGTATTAACTTCTGCAACAAATACTGATGAAAATGGAAAAGTAGAATATATACAAAGTGGCTTTGAAGAACAAGATGATGTAATAAATGTAGAGGAAAAAAGAATATATTTTGGATTAGAAACTAATGATGCAATTATTGTTGAATCTAATAGAGAAGAAGAATATGATTATCCTGAATCAAATTCAACAAACAAAAAAAACAGTTATAAAGGAACGGCTGGATTAAATTTAAATTTTGTTGATAGATTAATTTTAGCGATAAATGAAAAAAATATGGGTATAGCATTTTCTGGTAAAAATACAGAAAACAGTAAGATAATAACAAAAAGAAATATTATTGATAGAGCAAAAACAATAATGCCATATTTAATTTATGATGAAAAACCTTACTTAGTAGTAACTGATGACGGAGATTTAATATGGGTTATAGATGCATATACCACAACCAATAATTATCCGTATTCTCAAAGAACTACAATTGAGGTCGACGGAGAAAAACAAGATATAAATTATATAAGAAATTCTGTAAAAGTACTAGTAGATGCTTATGATGGAACGATTAACTTTTATATAACCGATGAAACAGACCCTATTATAATTGCATATAGAAATTTATATAAAAATTTATTTAAAAGTATAGAAGATATTCCAAAAGGTATACAGGAAAAATTTGTGTATTCAGAATATTTATATAATATACAAGCTGAAATGTTAAAAACATATCATAACACACAATCTGATATATTATATAGAGCAGATGATATTTGGGATATAGCAAAGGAAAGTACTTCAGCAGTAACTACAATTTCTGGAACGTATATAAAACCTTATTATACAATGTTAAAAACAATAAATAATGAAAATGCTCAAATGGGATTAGTAGTTCCATATACTATATCTGGAAAGCAAAATATAATTTCTTATTTAGTTGGAACTAACGATGGAAAGTTAAAGATATATAAATTTTCATCAGATTCAGCAATTTTAGGAACTTTACAGCTAGATAATTTAATTAAAGAAGATGAAAAAATATCATCAGAAATAGAAAAATTAAATGTAGTAGGAAGTAAAACTGTAAAAAATACAATAATAGTACCTATTGATAATACTTTAATATATGTTGTACCAATTTATCAAGTTATGCTAAATGAATCAAATCAAGTACCAACATTAAAAAAAGTAGTTGTAGCGTGTGAAAATAAAATTGCTATAGGAGAGAACCTGGAAACCGCATTTAGCAATTTACTATCTCAAGAAGCGGTCAGCTTTGAAGTACAAACTACAGATAGCAAAGATGGTATTATAGAAGAGATTATAAAAGCTAATACTAACTTAAAAACTTCTTTGAAAACTAATAATTGGGAAATGTTTGGAAGGGATTTAGCAACATTAGAAGAATTAATTGATAAATTAGAAAAAATGCATCAAGAAGATAAAACAGAACAATTACCAGAAGGACAAATGGAAAATGAAATAGAAGAGAACTTTGAAAACAATGTTCTAACTCAATAATGAATAATATTTATAAAAACACCTAAAATATAAATAGGTGTTTTTATGTTTAAAAAAATAAATAAAAAGATAGATTGTATTAATGATAAATTACAAAAGTCAAATATATATGAGCTCGGATATATTTTAGGAAGTAAAAAAGAAATAATAAAAAGAAATTTATTAGCAGGTATATTTAGAGGAGTAGGGATAGGTATAGGAGTTACACTAATAACGGCAATAATCATAGCATTTTTACAAAGAATAATAAAACTAAATATTCCTGTTATAAGCGATTATATTGTGGATATAGTAGAAATTGTGGAGAATAATAAAAGGTATTAAAATTAGGTATGTAATTTGAAATTGTAGAGAAAATGTAGGGGCGACCATTGGTCGTCCGTTCTTTATAGGAATACCCGATATTATAATTTTGTCATAGGATATTTTTTTATAGATGTATTTTATTTAAGATTTTTGTTTTAGTAATTTATTAATTTAAGAAAATTCTTCGAAGTGCGGACGACCAATGGTCGCCCCTACAATGTTTTAAATGAATTTATTATTTCAACAAAATTTTTTCATTTATTAATTGTACAAAAATAATTTAATATGATATACTTTTTAAAGAAAAACACACGAGAGGAGAAAATGTTGAATACAGAAGAAAATATAATAGGAAAACTAAATTACATAGGATTAGATTTAAATAATATACCAACAGAAATTATGGAGTTTAAAAATTTAGAGTTCAGACCAAAAAATAGTGAAGAGATTAAATATTATAAAGTATATAAATATGTCAATGTTAAGGATATAAAAATATTAATTAGTCCAACAAATAGGCTTGATGCTATTGAAACAAGGTATTCGAAAGCAAGCCCTATATATGAATATTTGGATTCAGAAAATGAAGAAAACACTGAAAAACACACAATGTTTTTAAAAATGTTGAATGATATTAATATAAATGATATTGAATATCTTGAAGAAAAACAAAAAAATTTAAAGAATCATATTCCTTTTGAAATAAAGTTCAGCAAAGATTATTTATGGCAAGTGTATTATTCTGAAAATACAAATCAATATTTTATGCTTGCACCAATAAATGATTCAGAACATGAAGCTCTATTCTATGTATTGAAAAAACAATTAGAAAATAGAAATGAAAAAATATTTATTCCAATTTGTTATGAAAATTATTCACAGGAATACTTAAAACAAAAAGAAATTGAGGAAATAGAAAGAGAATTGTGGCTTTTTGCAAAAGAATGGCCAATAACATATGAAGTGTATAATGTTGATAATCAAAAGACTATAAGCATAGTTGGAAAAGCTAATATTTATGAAAATATAAAGAGCCTATATAAAATAGAATTAACTAATAAGGATGAGGCTTTTCAGTTTTATAAATTATTAAAAGCATTATTTATATTACAAACAGAACTTCCTCATTATTACAAATTCACAATAAAAATAAATGACAAGGGTGGAATTGAATTCTTTCATCAAAATAAAGACAAAATTCAATATGAAAATTTAGCTAGTTTTATAAAACACGAATACATAAAAGCTATGGAAAAAAGTGTGAAAACAAGGGAAAGTAAAATAAATTTAGAGAAAACTATAAAAATCTTAAAAGAACAATCAAAACAATTAGAAGAAGAATATCTTTTTAGAGAAAAACAAATTTCTACATTTTTAGATTGTAAAAAAACTTTTTTCGGTAAAGTTAAATATTTCTTTAAATACAAAAAAATAGTAGAAGAAAAACAAGAAAATAAAACTAAAGAACAAGCAGAAGTAAACAAGCAAAAAATTCATTATTGTGAAAGACAAGAAATAAAAGAAAATTATACATTAGAAGAAATCATAACTATTTGTAAACAATTAGATGTAGAAACAATTCAGGTGAGAAATCTTGAATTAGATATAGAAGCTTTGAAAAGCAAAAATCAAAAAATGGAAGTTAAAATAAAAAATTCAATAAAATATATAAAAGAAATTGATAACCATAAAAAGAGTATTTTTGATTTTTGGAGATTTACAAATCAAGAGAGCTTAATGATGTTAAACGAGGGAGAAGCTTTAGAAGAAAATAAAAAACATTTAAAAAGAGTGTTTAATTATGAAATGGATATTGAAGATGTTGCAAAAAAAATTGATGCAGCTAATAGAAATACTTTATCAAATGAAGAATTAGATAGTATTTTTATTGCGTCTACAGATATAATAAAAGATATAAATGCAATTTTAGAAGATAAATTTCTAACAGAAGAAAATTTAAACAATCTAAAACAGCAGGCTTTAAAAGAAGAGAAACTAGTATCAAAAGAAGATTTTGATATATTTGGAGGATTTACAAATAATACAGAAATAAAAAATATATCTTCGAAGCAACACAGAGAAAAGAAAAGAGATAAATTTACAATATTAGGTATAACACAAGATACAACTTTAGAAGAATATGTTGAAAAAATAAAATTTATAATAAATAATATAGAAGAAGCTTTGAAAAAAATACAAAATGAAATTGAAATGCCAATATATATGATTGGAAAAGAAATGAATAAAAGAATAAATGTTTTTGATATTAATGCAGAACGTATTTTGGAAGATATAAAGAAAATGGAAACAGAAGAAATAAACTTATACAAAGTAATTTTAAAAGAAAAATCTAATCTTATAGGATTATCTAATATTATTTACTATTACAATATAAATAAAACGCTTCCATTAGGAATGGACGAAGCAGAGAAAGTTTTAATAGATAAAGAAAAACTAGAATTAGAATTAATTAACGAGGATTATAATAACATTGTTTATGATGAAAACGGAAAAATTGTAACAAAGAAGATTTGTATTTTTGAATACAAATAAAAGAAAAAGGAGATAACATGAAACAAATTGGGATTATATTTTTATCAATAGCTTTAATTGGAGTAATAGTTGGAACTTTGGTATATATAGTTAGTTTTTGTTTTAATATGGAGCTGATTGGTCTTTTGGGTGCATTTTTTATTGTTAGCGGAATGGCTTTTCTGGTATTAGGAGCAATTTTGATGATAATTGATATTTTTTTTGTTTCAAAAGGAGTAAAATCAAGAGATTTATCTAATAAAGGAGAAAAGATATTGGCAGAATATCAAGGAATGGAAAGAACTTGTCTTAGACTCATGACAATATCCGGGACGCATGTGATTGTTTGTAAAGGTTTTTATCAAGGAAAAGAATATACTTTTAGAAGCGAACCGCTTTCATATAATCCTAAAGAAATTATAGAAAGAAAAAATATAACAAATTTTCCTGTATATCTAGATAAAAATGATCCGAGAAAATATTATATGTCACTAGATGAATTGAAATAAAATTAAAAGAACTTATTTTATAAGATTTGTAGAATAGGTTCTTTTTTTATATATTACATTTTTGTTACAATGATTGACAAGGAAAATAGAATCTTATAAAATATATATAAATTATAAATTAATACAAAAGAAAAAGGGGAAAGAAATTTATGAAGTCTGTAAGCCTTGGCGCAGTACACACACACACACACACACAC
>JAFSBT010000008.1 GCA_017437145.1 Clostridia bacterium
GTCCGCCCGAAATTATTTATTCCTTTGACGGGCGGACACAGGGCCCGCCCCTACATTTCTCAAATTACATATCTACAATATTGTTAATAAAAAATATGCTATTGGAGCAATAAATATTATACTATCTATTCTATCCATTACTCCTCCATGTCCTGGAATTAAATTGCTAAAATCTTTAACATCCATATTTCTTTTTATACTTGATGCTGATAAATCTCCTAATTGTGCAAATATACTTAATGCAATTGCTATTGGAATCATATAAACATATGATATTTGTAAATCTGTATACATATTAACAAATAATGTATATGTTAATAATGTAACAACAGCACCTAAAACACCTGCTATACACCCTTCAACAGATTTTTTAGGACTAATTTTTGTAATTTTATGCTTTCCAAATTTTATTCCAAGAAAATATGCAAATGTATCTGTTCCCCATGCAGATAATAACAAATACCATATTAAAACTTTACCATTTTCACTACCATATAATAATGGTAAAAATACTATAAGACCTATTATATATGCCATACCAAATAATGTAATTGCAATATCTGTTAGTGTATATTTCATTTCAGTAACAACTACTTGTGTAAAAAATATTATTACAAGCAATGGAATAGCAAATACTGCTAGCACAAGTAAATATGTTGGTATTATATGAATAAAAGCAATTAAAATACATGCTATATATCCAATCCATTGCACAGGTTTTGCAACTTTTTTTACAACTGAAAAATATTCTTTTAATGCTAAAATTGCAATTATACTGCATAAAACATCTACTATATATTTATTCCCAAAAATTAAAACTAATGCAAGAATTGGTATTGCAATCACTGCAAAAATTATTCTTTTTATTTTTTCCATAATTATTCTTCCTTATTAATATATTTTTTTATTCACTATTTTGTTTTTTCATCTGGTCTTCCACCAAATCTTCTTGTTCTTTTTTGATATGCCTTTATAGCTTCTAATAAATCTTCTTCTTCAAACTCTGGCCAATGTTTCTGTGGAAAATAAAATTCTGAATATACTAATTGCCAAGGTAAAAAGTTGCTTGTTCTTAGTTCTCCACTAGTTCTTATAAACAAATCAGGTTCTGGCATTCCTGCTGTATATAAATGATTAGAAATCATATCTTCATTTATATCTTCTATATCTATTTCATTGTTTTTTATTTTATTAGCAATTTGTTTTACAGCTTTTGTAATTTCATCTCTTCCGCCATAATTAAAAGCTATATTTAAAGTAAGACCTGTATTATCTTTAGTTCTTTCAATTGCTCTTTTTACTGAATTTTGTAAACTTTTAGATAAGGGGCTTATATCACCTAATAAATTTAATTTTATATTTTCTGTATCAGTTCTTTTGAAAAATGTATCTAAATGTAATTTTAAAATTGCCATAAGCGCTGAAACTTCTGATTTACTTCTTTTCCAATTTTCAGTAGAAAATGCGTATACTGTTAAATATTTTATTCCAATTTTATTACAAACTCTTGCTATGTTTTCTAAATTGTCTGCTCCAGCTTTGTGTCCATCTTTTGTAGTAAGACCTCTATCTTTAGCCCATCTTCTATTTCCATCTAATATTATTGCTATATGTTTAGGTAGGTTTGCTTCATCAATACCTTCCATAAATTCCACCCTTTCTACTTTTTCTATCTCGTATATTCTATCATACATTATAAAAAAAGTGAAAGCTTTTTTCAAAACTTTCACTTAAAGTTTAATAATTTCAAAAGATAAACTGTAGGGGCGAACTCCGTTCGCCCGTGCTACATGGTCTTGCCATAAAAAATCCTCTACCCTTCTGGTATTGTAATACTATTAATTATTCGATTAATTGTTTCTTCATTTATGCCTTCTTTTATTACCACCGCTACATTATAATACCAATTATTTTTTACAGTTATCATATCTATTATAGTTGGTGATTCATGTTGAGAACCAACAAACAACCACTCTTGTCCATTGATTATTCTTCTTTCTGGCATTGAAGCTTCACTATACCAATTCTCAAAATATGTTAAATCATCTTCTGTATATTCTTCTGGATAAATTAAAACATAACTTTCTTGATTATCACTGCTTGTGATTTTAGCAGAATAACCATTGTTAATTACTACCCAATTACTTGGATATGAAATATTTATACCTTTTACACTGTGTTGGTCAAATGTAATAACCTCTTCTTGTATTTCTGGTTGTGTGTTTTGTTCAATATTTTCTAATAATTGTTGTTCTTTTTTTATAGCTTCTTTTGTTTTCTCTGAAGCTTCTTTTGCTTGTTCTACTAATTTATCATCATTTTTTTCTTCTTTATCTTCAGATTCTTTCTCTGGTTCTTCTATTTCTTTTTCTTCTATAAATTGGCTATCTTCAATTTTTATAATACAAATACTCTCTCCTGACCCTGCCATTGTATATATTTTTGCTATAATATTTATATTACCCTCATTATCCAAAAACATATAATTATTTATATTACAATTTTCTTTTGAAATTGTTTTTTCATATTGTTTTTTATATTCTTCATACAACTCATTTTCTTCGTTCATATTTCCAAAATTTTCTTTATAAAAATTGCCATATATTTCTGGTAATTTATTTGAAAAATCTGCTACTAAAACTCCTTTATATTTTAGAATTTCTTCATTTGTGATTTTTTTGCCTGATTTTATATTCACATTATATCCTGTATATTCTATATGGTTATATGGAAATCCAAATTCAAGCACTAAAGATAATATTTCGCCATTAATATAATACTTATAGCTTATATCGCATGGTGTAACAGCAAAATCAACATCTTCTTGATTTTTTTTAGATTCTTTTATCTGTTTTTTTACTTCCTTTATAATTTTTTGTTCAATTTCATTATTTATTTCTTCTACATCTTTAGAATCTATATTTATTTTAGGTATTATAAAATTATATCCGTTCCCTTTTTCTTCAAAAGCAGTATAAACTATTCCTTTTGCATTAATTTGAATAATCTCTTCCTTCATTTCCATATTATTTAATTTTTTATTTATTATAATTGCTCCCATTATTACTGCTACTATTATAAACAAAAATAATGCTATCAAAAATATTGCCATTCCTAAACTAATTTCAACTTTTTTCTTTTTCTTAACTTCTTGTTTTTCTTCCATTTTTTCCTCCTTTTCTTTTGTGAATTTCATATAATTAAAAACCTGTACATAGTTCAACTTTATTTGTATCTTTTTCAATTATAAACAATTTAGTAATTATTATCCAGTCTCCTATTGTTTCCATATCTCCAGAACCAGCTAACTCTAATCCTTCTTGATTAGGAATTTTCATTGCATATTTACAAGAACCAATTAATAAATTTTCATCATTATATACATCTGGATATTCTTCACTGTTAAACTTATTTCCTAGAAAATATTTATCATCAAAAATTTCTATTTCTGTTACAGCTACTTCCTCTATTTTATTATTAGATTCTATTAACTCTGTTTTATTTTCTGTTAAATAATTTGTTAACGCTGTATAAACTTGCTCAAATTCAGAAACTTCATTGCTATTTATATCGTAAATTTCAACTGATTCTAGTATTTCTTCAAATTCTTTATAATATTTTTCATATTCTTCTGGCTCTCCTGTGTAAACAAATTCATATACTATCGAATCATTCATACATACTAATGTTTTAGTTTTATATTCATCACCATTGTCGTAAGTAATTACTTGTACTTTAGCTTCAGTATCCAATCCACTTATATTTATATGTTTTTCTTCACTATGCAATTCTTCTGCTTGGACTCCCTCTTCTGATTCTGTGATTTCTTCTAAAACATCAGATATAGTTGAATTTTCAAAATATCTATATACAGTTACATATAATTTAGCCGCATTATCTTTATTTTTTCCTGGTCCTTCTAAAATTGTAGCTTCCATATAATCATTAGGCAAAATCAAATTCCAATCTCTTGGATATTTTAATTTATATCCTCTTTGTATATCTGCCCATTCTTTATATTCCTCAACTTCATTTTCAACATTTTTATTTGTATCTATTTCTGCACCCAAATTATTAGCATTGTTCTTATTATGGACAAACCACATTCCTATCATTGCAATTATTAAAATTATTATTATAAAAATACATATTGCTGTTCCTAAACTTATTTTTATTGATTTCTTTTCCCCCATAATCCACTCCTTAATATATTTTTTATAACATAAGACAGCTAAAAAAGCTGTCTCATGTTATTTATTTTATATACCTTTTAAATCTTTATTTTTTCTATATAGATATATTCCTAATCCTATTATTGCAATTGCACTTAATATTATAACAACTTCTCCTCCTGTATAAGGAATTGTTCCTCCTGCTTTTGTTGCATCTTCTTTCTTTGTCTCCTCTTTTTTTGCTTCTTCTTTTTTCGTATCTTCCTTGCCTTTTTCTGCCTCAGTTCCTAAATTTGAATCTTTGTTACTTTCTTTGTCTTTATCATCTGCTGGTTCATATTTTTTTAATTCTGAAAACTCTGTTGTTACATAGTCCCATGCATAATCATCTTCACTACATTCATAAGGATTACCATCATGAAAATAAAAAGAATTATCAACATCAACTGTATTACCATTTATTTTTGCAACTAAATTTTCACTATAACCATATTCCCATGGACGTCTATAAACGATTCCAACTCTATATTTTTCTCCTTCTATAAATTTTTTTGGAGTTTCTTCAGATTCTGTTCCAAATATAGCTTTCGCTTCATCAGAATATATTCTTGATTCAATTTCCCATTCTTTAGTTTCAGAATTATATTTTTCCCAACAAACTGTCATAACTTTGAAATTCTCATTACCGTTAGCCTTGACCGTTTCGGAATCACGTAACCCATATTGATATTTTCCGATTTCAGGAATTGGGGTCTCAATATCGATCTCTGTAATGTATTTGGTCGCCTCTGGATAAACCCACGGAAAACAAACCTTATCCCAAGCACATGTTCCGTCATTAGCGGTGTCCAATTCGAAGTCTCCAAAAGCATAACTTCCATTTTTATACACTTCGACTTCTGACTCATAACTATACTCCCAAGGGCGTCTATATGTAATTTCTACTGAATACACTTGTCCTGCTTTAAACTCTTTTGCTTCAAATCTTTCACCAACTGCTCCATCATAAAATCCTTTGGCTATATCTGAAACTAAAACAGCATCTTCTATCCTTTTAGCAGTTTCATAATCATATTTATACCAAATAACTTCTACAACTTCTAGCTCCTCATTACCATCCGTTGTAACCTTAATGTCACTAAACGATGCTTGTTTTTCTCCTATAAATGGAGTAGGTAATGTAACATCTATCCCCGATATCACTACTCCTATTGTTGGATCATCCCCAATAATTTCTTCAGCTCTTACCGCATTAGGCATTAATATCATAAAAAATACCATTAAAATTACAAATAAAATTCTTTTGTTTTTTAACATTTTTATCTCTCCTTTGTTTTTTACTATTTCTTTAGTAAACATATTTCATCTAAATAATAATATCATAACTTGCATTTTTTTCAATAAATTTCCTGTTTTGTTTTTCAAATGTTTTATTCCTGTAACAATATTGTAATATATATAATAAAAAGCAAAAGTTAAAACTTTTGCTTTTTATTTATATTAATATGATTTCAATTTAATACTTCCTATCATTTCATCTATTACTCTATATGCTGTTGTAAATCCGGAAGGATCACTAGGATTATAATCATAATCAATTACTATTTTATATACCCATCCTCCCCATGTATGGTAGCATTCTTTCATTTTCTTATTATCGTTATTTGTATTTCTCATTATCTCTCGCCATTCTAAGTGATTAGAATCAGTACTTCCTATATTATATCCTGTACTTCCATAAAATTCATTGTATACTTCTCCATGCTTTTCAGCTATTGTACGTAACATTGATTCGAAATCTTTTACATTAGAATCATAGTATGGTTCATATATAGATACTTTAAAATTATATCCATTATTCTCACCTTCAAAAATACATGCCAATTCTCCTTGTTGAAAATTCCATGCACCTCTATTGACTTCTGTTACAGCCCAATTTGATGGATACTTTAATTTCATTCCTGGTACATTTTTTTCTGTCCAAGTATTACTTGCTGCTTTTACAGGTAATTTTTTATAATTTCCAGCAAGGTATTCACTAATAACATTTGCATCAAATTCTTCTATTTTGCCATCCATATTTACATCTGCATTTATTTTTCCTTGTTCTGTTAAAGAATATCCTTCCCATCCTACTACATATCTTCTAATATACACTGAATCTTTTAAATTTACTTCTCCATCACAATTTGCATCACCATATAATGTTTTGCCTACTGATGAACTGCCGTTTTCTTTATTTTTATTATCTTCCTTCTCTTGATTAATCATATTTTCCTTTTCATCAATAACTTCCTCTTGTACATCTATTGTATTTTCTTCATTTGGTACAACATTTTGTGTTTCTTCTTGAAGGAAACTAACTGCACATATTTTATAACTATCTCCAACTCTTTTTACTTTATACCATGTTGTCGCCTCTATTTCTTGACCATAAACCATTTCTATACTTTCTATTTCGTAAGTATATATTCCATCTTCTTCATTAACTCTTTGTATATCTGCAATACTTACCTCTATTTCTTCAAGTTCAGTATCACAAACATATAAATCTCCATCAACATCTAAAAACCTTCTTGCTAATAAATTTTTCAATGCTTCATCCATAAACATTTTTCCATACTTTTCTTCCACAATATTGTATTTTGATGTTGTTTTATAATATGTTTTTTTGCCTATCTGTTTCACCTCTGCAGAAACATCTTTGCCATACTCTTCAGTTAAATCTGCATGATTCAAATATCTAATATCAAAAAACGCTTTTCTAAGCATTTGTTCTATTTTTGCATTTTCTTCATCTACTACATCTTCTTTAAATAATGCTTCTACTGCTGAAATTACATTTGGTTTTCCAAGTTTATTTGCATACATATTTACACCTAAAAATGCAATTATTATAAAAGATGCAGCTACCGCTATAAATGTTCTTAAGCTTATTCTTATTACCTTTTTTTCATTTTCTTTCATAAGCATCATCTCCTCAAAATCCCCAACTATTTTCTCTGCTTTTAAGGGAATTTTATTATCTTTTTCTACCTTTTCTCTTATATACTTATCCATCTTATTTTTTTGCATTGTCATACACCTCCTCTGTTTCTAAAATGTGATATAGTTTATCTCTCCCTCTTTGTAATCTAGATTGCACTGTCCCTTTAGGTATGTCCAAAATCTTTGCAATATCTTTTGTAGATATACCATCATAATAATACAAAACTATTACTAATCTAATATCATCGTCTAATTTACTAAGAGCTATTTCCATTTCAGTTTTTTCGGTATTATCTTCATAAAAATCATTTAACGTACATTCAGATTTTACTTTTTCTATTTTTTCACTGTTTAATTTATTTTTATTTATAATATGATAGCATTTATTTATTACAATTCTAATTGCCCATGTTTTAAAGTGTTTGTTGTTTTTTAATGATTGTAAATTTTCATATATACTAAGTAAAGCCTCTTGCATTGCATCACAAGCATCATCTTCATTTTTCATTATTGCTAATGCAATTTTATATATAATCACTTTATATTCTTCAATTAGCATTGTAAAAGCTTCTTTATCTCCATTTTTTGCTTTAGATATAATAGACATGTTTCCCCTCCTTGTATATTAGATTATACTTTTCATTTTTTGGTTCATTTTTACCTAAATTTTTATCAAAAAAATAGATAATGTTTTAAAATTCTTCCTTATCTACCAATATTTTTATATTTAGTTTTCATTTTTATTGTTTTCTTTGGTAGATTTGTTAATTGTGTTTGGTAATTGGATGTTTGTAGGGAAAGAATTGCGTTCTCACCCCGAAGAACGGGCGATTAAAATCGCCCCTACAACGTTTAAAATAAAATTTATCATTAAATAAATCATAACACTTCAACATTATTATTTATAATTATATTTTTAATAAATGATTGTGTCAATATTGCCATATTATAATATTTTTGAGCATTATAAAATAATTCTTAACTTTTCACTATTTTCGCTTTCTCAACAAAATTTTACATATTGTATTTTTTAATTACAAGTATTATAATCTTTTATATTATATTAAGAGGTTTTTATATGGAAAAAGAAGAAAAATTAAATTCAAGTGCTAAAAATTTAATTGCATGTGAATTTTTAAATTCAATTATAGATTTATTTATTCACACTTTTTTAGTTGCTTATTTATTAAATATAACAAATGATAATATTAGCTCTGTTGCAATTTATTACATATTTGACTTTATACTTCTTGGAAGCTGTATGTATTTACTTGGTTTCCTTTTTAAAAAGCATAACATTGCTAATATATATAGACTTGGAATTATATTTAAATGTATTTTTGTACTTGCTATTGTTTTTTTAAAGCAAGATATTAAAAATTATTTAATCCCTATTGCTATAATATTTGGAATAGCAGAAGCTACTTACTGGGGTTCTTGTGATAATTTAATCGCATATGTTACAAATAACAAAAACAGATTGAATTATATAACATCGAGAAGAATTGTAATGACATTAACAAAAATAATAATGCCATTAGTTTTAGGAACTTCTATTGAATTACTTAGCTTTTCAAAAGTTTCTACATATGTACTTATCATAGCAGTAATTGAAGTAATACTTTGCTTTTTCATAAAAATCAATAACAAGAATAGTGAACCCTTTTGTTTAGGTGCTTTCCTTAAAAGTTTAAAAAATCATAAAAATATTTCTAGGTTAAAAACCCTTTATAAATCTTCTATTTTATATGGAATATTATTGGATATTATTCCTACAATGATAACAATCTTAATCGTAATGACATTTAAAACAAATTTTCATTTAGGGTTATTGAGTACTATTTTAGCAATTTGTTCAATGCTAACGTTATTTATATATAGAAAATTTTCTAATTCTAAAAGAATTAAAACTGTATTAATTTTAGGTGGATTAATTTCATTAGCAAGTGTAATAAGTTTAATATTGAACATTGGAAAAATTGAATTAATTATTTATAATTTTATTAGCAATAGTTTCATTGTGATTTTAGAAGTAATATTTAATACCGAAAGATTCAACCATTTATGTAATGGAATTGAAGAAAAATATATTATAGAAAATCAAGTTTTTATAACCATGATTATGCAAATTGGAAGAATTGTAGGATATGGAATACTTTTAATTGCTAGCACATTGAATAATATAATTTATTTTAAAATAACTTTACTATTATTTACAATATTCATTCCTATTTATAGTTTGTATATGTATAAGCTGCAAACAATCTCCAAACCTTAACTAAAAAACTGAATGCATTTCATTTTCATGCATTCAGTTTTTTATCATTCATTATTTTTATCTATATCATTATTGTATTGATTTGTTTGTTCATTATCATTATAGTTTTCTTCTTCTATGCTATTATTTTTATTTTCCTCTTCTGTTTTTTCATTTTCCTTATTATCATCTTCAATTGTGTTATTATCTTTATTTATTTCATTATTAACATTGTCATCTACATTACCACTATTATCTATATTGTTATTGGTATTATCTATATTATTACTATTATCTAAATTATTATCATTTGAATTGTTGTTTAAATTTTCTTCTACTACAATATTTTGTTGATAATTTCTCCAAGGATTATTTGGGTCTGAATCTGTTGGGTCCCAACCTCTACATTCTTCATTCCAAGAGATTTTTGGTGCAGATGGTTTTCCTAGAGGTCCTGGATCTGAAGAAGAATAAAATTCTACAAGTGTTCCTGATGCTATGTTGTTATATATCCAACTTGCATCTTGCATAGTAAGCCTTATACATCCAGCAGAAGCTCTTGTTCCTAATTTATCATATTCCCAATATTCTAATGAACTAGAATCTCCTTTTCTTAAATAAGGTACTGAATGGAACAAAATATTTCCAACAACTTGAGTTGTATACTGTGCATATACTCCACCAATCATTTTTAACCAACGCCATCTTCCCTTAATAGTATATGTACCAGATGTTGGTGTAGCTCTTCCTGTAGAGCAAACCATAGCTTTAACAGGAACGGTATAATCTCCATTTTCATCTTTACTATATACAGTAACAACATTTGCTCCATAATTTACTTTTATGTAATATGGTTTATCTGAATTTACTTTCTTTTTTTTATTATTATCATTACTTTTTTCTGACTTATCATCTTGTATTTTTTCTTGTTCTTTTTCTAATACATTTTCTTCTAGAACATTCAAATCTTCAATATCTTTTATTTCTTCTTGTTCAAATTCTACAGGATTAACTGTTTCTACCGCTACACTTCTATTAGAAAATTTTCCTGTTAAATTTACAACCATATAAACTAAAATTATTAATAATATTCCAATAATTGTACATTTTATTATATTCTTTGTTTTTTCAGATGTTTTTTTCATTTGTTTTTTCTCCATTTATTATACACTCATTATATCTTTTTCTTTGCTTTGTAGTAAAGCATCAATTTCTGCTACTTTTTTATCTGTTAATTTTTGTATTTGATCTTCTGCAGATTTTAATTCATCTTCTGTCAATTCTCCACCTTTTTGTTTTGCTTTTGCTTCATCTATTCCATCTCTTCTAATAGAACGAATTGCAACTTTTGAATCTTCTGCCATTTTTTTAATTTCTTTTACTAGGTCTTTTCTTCTTTCTTCAGTTAATTCTGGAAAAGATAATCTTATAACTTTACCATCATTATTAGGGTTTATTCCTATTTCAGCTTTTAAAATCTCTTTTTCTATTTCTTTTAAAAGACTAGCATCCCAAGGTTGGATTACTATAAGTCTTGCTTCTGGAACAGAAATTCCAGCCACTTGATTTATTGGTGTTGGTGTTCCATAATAATCTACTTTTATTTTATTTAATATTGCTGGATTAGCTCTTCCAGCTCTTACTTCTGAAAAATTTTCAGATAAAACGCTTATTGTTTTATTCATTCTTTCTTCAATATTTGAAAAATCCATTTCTTTCTCTCCTTTAATTAAAAATATTTATATAAAGAAAATCAAAAGTAGTATATTGCTAGGCAAACTTATAATAAAATACCGGAGGCGTGCGTGTGCACGTTGAGGATTTTTATTATAAGTTTAACGACGCAAGATGCTGCTTTTCATTTTCTTAACTATTTAACTAGGGTGCCGATACGTTCCCCCTTCATAATTCTAACGATGTTTTCAGGATCATCTATTCCAAAAACAACTAATGGAATTTTATTATCTTTACATAGTGATGTTGCTGTTGAATCCATAACTTTTAAATCTTGATTTAATATATCTAAATATGTTATTTCATCATATCTAACTGCATTAGGATTTTCTTTTGGGTCTGCTGAATATACTGCATCAATTGTTTTTGCAAGTAATATTACTTCACTTTCAGTTTCTGCTGCTCTCAATGCTGCACATGTATCTGTTGAAAAATATGGATTACCTGTACCACATCCAAATATTACAACTCTTCCTCTTTCTAGATGTTTTGCAGCTTTTCTTCTTATATATGGCTCTGCTACAGCTCTCATTTCAATTGCTGTTTGCAATCTAGTATCTACTCCTCTAGATTCTAAAGCATCTTGTAATGCTAATCCATTCATTGATGTTGCAAGCATTCCCATATAGTCTGATGTTGTTCTTTCCATTTCATGTCCATATCTTCCTCTCCAGAAGTTTCCTCCACCAACAACTATTGAAACTTGAACTCCCATATCAACAATTTCTTTAACTTTGTCACAAATTTTACCAAGTACTTCTGCATTTATTCCTTTTTTTTCTTCTCCTGCTAAAGCTTCTCCACTAAGCTTTAGTAAAATACGTTTATATGCTAAATCCATAAAAACACTCTCCTATCAATTTGTTATTTTATCATACATTAACTATAAAATGGAAGTGTTTTTATTATTTTTTTAAAAAAGTAACTAAAAGTCTATTCATTATCAATTAATTTATGTAATAAATAGGGGCGATTAAAATCGCCCCTACATCCACTCTATAATTTTAAATTTTGAAATAAACTTTATAGTATTTCTTCTTCTATATTTAATAATCTATTATATTTTGCTACTCTGTCGCTTCTTGCTGGTGCTCCTGTTTTTATTTGCCCAGCATTTACTGCAACTGCCAAATCTGCAATGAACGTGTCTTCTGTTTCTCCTGAACGATGTGAAATTATTGTTCTATATCCATTTTTATTTGCTAATTTTATAGCATCTAATGTTTCTGATAATGTTCCTATTTGATTTAATTTTATTAATATACTATTTGCTGCTTTTTCTTCTATTCCCTTACTTAATCTCTTTATATTTGTTACAAATAAATCATCTCCAACAATTTGAATTTTGTCCCCTAACTCTTTAGTTAATTTTTTCCATCCTTTCCAATCTTCCTCTGCAAGTCCATCTTCTATCGAAATTATTGGATATTTTTCAGTTAATTCTTTCATAAATTCAATCATTTCATCTGAACTTTTTATTTCTTTAGTTTTCCAAAAATAATATTTACCTTTTTGTCCTATTTTTTTAGCTTCTTCATACATTTCTGTTGCTGCAACATCTAATGCTAAACATACATCTTCCCCAGCTCTATATCCAGCATCATCTATTGCTTTAATTATTATATCTAAAGCTTCTTCTTCATTTTTTAGATTTGGAGCAAATCCTCCTTCATCTCCTATACCTGTCGAATAACCTTTTTGTTTTAAAATTTGTTTTAATTTATGGTATATTTCTACACACATTTGAATTTTTATTCTAAATGTTCTTGTTCCCATTGGTACAATCATGAATTCTTGTATACTTAAAGAACTATCTGCATGCTTTCCACCATTTAAGATATTAAGCATAGGAATCGGTAAAACTTTTGCATTTATTCCTCCAATATATCTATATAATGGTATATTTAAAGTGTTAGCTGCAGCTCTTGCAACTGCTAAAGAAACACCTAACATTGCATTTGCACCTAATTTAGATTTATTTTCTGTTCCATCAATTTGTATTAACTTATTATCTATTTCTCTTTGTTCAAAAACATCCATTCCTTTAAGTTCTTTTCCAATTACATTGTTAACATTTCCTACTGCCTTTAATGTACCTTTACCAAAAAATCTTCCTTCTTCATTATCTCTTAATTCTACTGCTTCAAAACTTCCAGTTGAAGCACCTGATGGCACCATTGCACTTCCTTTTATTCCTTCTTCTGTATAAACATCTACTTGTACTGTTGGATTCCCTCTAGAATCCAAAACTTCCATTGCTCTGATTTCTTTTATTTTTGACTTTTTCCCCATAAAAAAACCTCCTACTCTTTAATACTTATATTATTACCAAAAAGTAGGAGAATATATATTAATATTTTTAAGCTTCATTTTTTAAAAGCTTTTTTTCTTTATACACAAAATTTTCTTCATTAAAAAATAAATTAGCACATGTTTCCATATCTAAATCTAAAATTATTTTCATTTTTAAAATTTCGTTTAAAGTGAATTCTCTTTCACCATTTAATTTTTTTGTTAAGGTATTATAGCTAATATTCATCTTTTTTGCTAAATAACTTCTTTTTATATCTTCAATAATCATTATGGACTTTATTCTATTTCCTATTATATTTGGATTCATATTATCTACTCCCTCTTCGTATACCAAAATGATATAACACGCTAAAAATCAAGTCAACAAATACCCTAACTCATTTTTTGACTTTTTAGTTTTACTATCTTTGCATTTTGCAAACAAAACGGTGTATTTAATTATTATTTAGTATTTTTTGGAAATAAATTAGATAAAAATTAACATTATAAAAAATAATTGTAGGAGTGAGTCCTGTACACCAAGGATATGTGTCAGCTGTAGCTCATTTTATTTCGCACAGCCGGCCGATGTCCACCTGCAATAATAAAATAAATTAAAAAAACTAGTATTATTATATAAACACCTATTGGTTAATTCAATAGGTATTTATAATAACACTAGTTTTTCGTATTACAAAATTTGACATTTTTTTATTCTAATTCTATTGTTGCTGGTGGTTTAGAAGTATAATCATACATAACTCTGTTGATTTCCTCTTCATTTACAATATCTGATTTTCCAGCGAAAATTATTCCTGTTGGTGCAATTTGTTTACTCATATTTTCCATTCCTACTACAATATTTTATTACTTGGTATATTTTATAACAGATATTTTTACTTTTTTAAATAGTTTTTTTATCACCATTCACTATTCACTGCGACGTCAGTCGCACATTTTGGCTGGGGTGGTAGGATTCGTCGAGCCGCGTCAGAAAAAATGTCCACTGGACATTTTTTACCTGCGTTTCGGCAGGCCTTAACCTGCTCGAAACTTGGTACCTTCCTTTTCGAATCCTACTATTTAAATCCAAAATCAAAAAAATCACCTGAAGGTGATTCTTTTGATTTTGGCTGGGGTGGTAGGATTCGAACCTACGGAATGTCGGA
Organism: Clostridia bacterium; assembly: GCA_017437145.1. Taxonomy (GTDB): domain Bacteria; phylum Bacillota; class Clostridia; order TANB77; family CAG-508; genus CAG-452. Next base: position 14,613 of record JAFSBT010000008.1, read on the forward strand.
GTCAGAGTCCGATGCCTTACCACTTGGCGACACCCCAATATATAGATACCGAGATATAAACCTCGGCATCGTTTTTTATCTTATTAATCTAATTAATTCGCTTTCTGAATAATTAGTTTTTCCTTGACTTATCATTTTTCCGTCAATTTGAAGTCCCGGAAATTTATCAACATCATATCTTGACTTTGCTGAGCTAGATGAAATATCTTCCCATCTTAAGTCTACGTTAAAGCCTTTTTCTTTTACTATCTTTTGTATTTGTTCATACATTCTTCTAGAATCTGAACTATTCCCTATAACTTTAACTCTTGTCATAATATTTTCTCCTTATTTGTTCATAGCTTCTTCAACTGCTACTGCTACAGAAACTGTTGCACCAACCATTGGGTTATTTCCCATTCCTATTAATCCCATCATTTCAACATGGGCTGGAACTGAACTTGAACCTGCGAATTGTGCATCTGAGTGCATTCTTCCCATTGTATCTGTCATTCCATAAGAAGCTGGTCCTGCAGCCATATTATCTGGATGAAGTGTTCTTCCTGTTCCTCCACCTGAAGCTACTGAGAAGTATTTTCTTCCATTTTCTATTCTTTCTTTTTTGTATGTTCCTGCAACTGGATGTTGGAATCTTGTTGGGTTTGTTGAGTTACCTGTAATAGAAACATCAACATCTTCTAACCACATTATAGCAACACCTTCTCTAACATCATTTGCACCATAACATTTTACTTTACTTCTTTCTCCATCAGAATAAGCTATTTCTTCTACAACATTTACTTTTCCTGTAAAGAAATCAAAATCTGTTTTTACATATGTAAATCCATTTATTCTAGAAATTACTTGTGCAGCATCTTTTCCTAAACCATTTAAAATAACTCTTAATGGTTCTTTTCTTACCTTATTTGCAGATTTTGCAATTCCTATTGCTCCTTCTGCTGCTGCAAAGCTTTCATGTCCTGCTAGGAAAGCAAAACATTTTGTATCTTCTGATAATAACATTGAAGCTAAATTTCCATGTCCTAATCCAACTTTTCTATCATCAGCAACTGAACCTGGTATACAAAATGCTTGTAAACCTTCACCTATTGCTTTTGCTGCTTCATAAGCTTTTGTACATCCTTGTTTAATTGCAATTGCTGCACCTAAAGTATATGCCCAAGCTGCATTTTCAAAACAAATTGGTTGAATTCCTTTTGTTATTTCATAAGGATTAAATCCTTTTTCTTTGCATATTGCTAATGCATCATCAAAATCTTTTATTCCGTATTTTTCCATAACTGGTTTTATTTGGTCTATTCTTCTTTCATAACTTTCAAATAATGCCATTTTATTTCCTCCTATTTTTTAGAATATGTGCATATTTTCTCTGGGCGGACACAGGGTCTGCCCCTACATTCGCACTTCTATTTTTTCTATTTTATTCATTATTACGCGGCTATACCATTCATTATATATATTAAAAATAAAATTATTAAAACTACCCCTAATAACAATATACTAGGAAGTATTTTTTTACCTTGTAAAAATAATATTACTGCCAAAAATATTAATAATATTATTATAGGTATTGAACATAATATCATTTTTTACTCCTTTCTAGGATCAATCTTCTTAACCGCTTCATCAAATCTTCCATATTGTCCTGAAGCTTTTTCAATTGCTTCTAAAGGCTCTAATCCTTTTTTGATGTTTTCCATCATTTTTCCTAAATTTACATATTTATATCCAATAATTTCATTATTTTTATCTAATCCAACTTCTGTTATATATCCTTCAGCTAATTCTAAGTATCTTGGTCCTTTTGCTAATGTTGAATATATAGTTCCAACTTGGCTTCTTGTTCCTTTTCCTAAGTCTTCTAATCCAGCTCCTACTGGAAGTCCGCCTTCTGAGAATGCTGATTGTGTTCTTCCGTATACTATTTGTAAGAACAATTCTCTCATAGCTGTATTTATAGCATCACATACTAAGTCTGTGTTTAATGCTTCTAATAATGTTTTTCCTACTAAAATTTCTCCTGCCATAGCTGCTGAGTGTGTCATACCACTACATCCTATTGTTTCAACTAAAGCTTCTTGAATTATACCTTCTTTTACATTTAATGTTAATTTACAAGCTCCTTGTTGTGGTGCACACCATCCTATTCCGTGTGTTAATCCTGAAATGTCTTTAATTTCTTTTGATTTTACCCATTTACCCTCTTCTGGTATTGGTGCTGGTCCATGGTCCACTCCTTTTGCTACTGGACACATTTCTTCTACTTCTTTTGAATAAATCATGTTTTTTGCTCCTTTCAAAATTATAAATTTTTTTCCTTTTTCTTTTGTGTTTATTTTATATATTTTTTATATAAAAAGCTATGTTTTTCTGCTGGTCGCCGTAGGCGACGACCCCTACATTATTATACAATAATTATAATATCCAATAATATTTATGTATACGTTTATTGGTTTTGCTCTATTAAATCTAACAAATTATTCCCTGATGTTGAATTAACTTTTACCCATACTCCTGTTAATTTATTTCCTGAGTCGTCTATAAATATATCAGATATATTCCATGTTTTGTCAAGATAAGTATCATCTGTAGAAACATTTGACATTCCTTTTGTAAATTTTATTTCAAGTCTTTCATAATTACTTTCTTCCTCTTGTGTTTGTGTATATGTACTATCTGTATAGTATACCGTTTTGTATGCTAATCTTGGAATCCAAACATATGTAGGAATGCCTGTTTGATAATAATATGCCCAATTATTTGAACTTGTTAAATCAGAATAATCATATTCCTCTGGCAATTTTTCTATACTTAAATTCATATCTTTTTGGGGTTTATTCACTACTTCTATATACTTACTATTTTCATATTCACTTGAAGTAGTATTATCTATTAATTTAAAAAAATATGTACCTGATTTTGATATTTGTACTGCATAATTTTTCCCTGCTTTAGTATAATTGGTTATAGTTTGCCAGTTCTCATCCTTCAATTTATATTTTAATGTTCCATTTGTTATTCCTATATCTGATATTACTACTGCGCAATTTAATCCATCAGCATTATCTATTGTTATATTTTCAGCCTCTACTGTTTGTCTTGTAATATTGATTTCTCCAAAAGTTGTTAAACTTTCTCTATTCTCTTGAATTCCTTCATAATCATATTGAGAAACTTTTTGTCCTTGTGGTAATTTATATTGTGTATAATATGTTATACCTTCATATTCAATTCCTTCTATACTTACCACTTCTCTTGTATCAAAATTTACAATAATATTGTAATCTATATTATCAATATCTAAAATATTTTTTACATCTTCCTTAGAAAAGTACCTTATATTCTGCAAAGTAGTATCCCAATTAGTTATTTCATTTCCATTTTTGGCTTTTTTTATTGTTTCTTCTATTTCTGTTTTTTTACTGCTTTCAGTAATATGTATTCCTATTTCAGTGTTTTCATCGCTAACCAATGTATCTACTTTTTTTTGAATAATTTGCATTTGCATAACAAAAGCAGTATATACTGATTCTTTGTATGTATCAACACTAAAATATGCTGTTGCAGACAATAAAATTAGCATAACAATTATTGTAATTATTAATGCAATTAAGGTAATTCCTTTTTCATTTTTTATCATAAGTGTCCTCCAATTTTAAACCATTAAATTGTCAAACATAAATTGTTCCTGCATTCTTTTTAGTGATTGTTTGATTGTTCTTGCTCTTACTTCTCCTATTCCTTCTACATCATCTAATTTATCTATATCTGCTAACAAAATATGTTGGAAAGATTTAAATGATTTAACTAAGTTAGTTACTATTGTATTTGGCATTCTTGGAATTTTATTAAGTATTCTATATCCTCTTGGATATACCGCTACTTCCTCATAATTGTCAAAGTTTTCATACCCTAATAAATTTGCAATAATTATCGGGTCTATGAACTCATCCTGAGATTTATTATGAATCGTTTGTAATATTTTTTCTGGCATAGTTCTTTTTCCTGATGCTAAATAGTCTTTTATTATTAGTAATTCTTCTTCTGGCAAATCATCAACTAGTTCCTCTAATTGCATTTTTACTAAAACTCCATCATCGCCTAATTCATATATAGCATCTTGTACTTCTTTAGCAATTCTTATAACCATTTCTGCTCTTTGTATACATGTCACAACATTGTCTAATGTAACAATATCATTAAATTCATATTCATTTAATATATTAAGTTTTGTATCAAAAACTCTTTTATAATTTTCAAGTGTTTGTAAAGCTTGATTTGCTCTTGTTAATATTTTTGCGGTATCTTCAATTATGTATCTGTTGTCACCTTTAAAAACTGTAATTATATTTCTTCTTTGAGAAATACTAATTACTAGTTCTCCTGTTTGTTTTGCTGTTCTCTCAGCTGTTCTGTGTCTTGTACCTGTTTCACTTGTACTAATTTTTGAAGATGGTATGATTTGTGCATTTGCTAACAATATTTTTTTAGTATCTTTACTTAAAACTATTGCACCATCCATTTTTGCAAGCTCATATAATCTTGAAGGTGTATAATCTTCATTAATTTTAAATCCACCATCTATTATATCCATAACATCTTTTGTATCACCAATTACAATCAATGCTCCTGTTTTTGCTTTCAAAATATTATCTAGTCCTTCTCTTAATGGAGTTCCTGGAGCTATAATTTTAAGAATTTCTGTTAACATTTTTCACCCCTACTTCAAACCTAAATATTTCATAGCTTCAACTATGTTTTGCACGCCTATTATATCTAATTTATACTTTTCTTTCAAGACTTTTTGATTACTTTTTGGAATTATACAAGTTTTAAATCCTAACTTTTCCGCTTCTTTAATTCGTTTTTCTATCATGTTAATACTTCTAACTTCTCCTGTAAGTCCTACCTCTCCCATTATTACCACATCATTTTTTATGCTCATATTTTTAAAGCTAGAAGCTACTGAAATTACTGCAGCTAAATCTAATGCTGGCTCATTTATTTTAATTCCTCCAACAATATTTAAATAAACATCTTGTGAACCTAATGCTAAACCTGCAGATTTTTCTAATACTGCAATTAATAATGTAAGTCTGTTATAATCAAGTCCATTTGCAGTCCTTCTTGGAATTCCAAATACACTTTGTGTAGTTAATGCTTGTAACTCAATTAGTAATGGTCTTGTGCCTTCCATACTTGCAGTTACTACTGTTCCTACTGGATTATCTTCTCTATCTGAAAGTAACACTGATGAAGGATTATCTATTTCTACCATTCCATTACTTTGCATTTCAAACATTCCTATCTCATTTGTTGAGCCAAATCTGTTTTTTACACCTCTTAAAATTCTATATGCAAAATATCTTTCTCCTTCTAAATATAAAACTGTATCTACCATATGCTCTAAAACTCTTGGTCCTGCAATATTACCATCTTTTGTAACATGTCCTATAATTATTGTTGTAATATCATTTTGTTTACAAATTTTCATTATTCTTGATGTAATTTCTCTTACTTGGCTTACACTTCCTGCTGTTGAAGTAATATCTTCTGAGTACATTGTTTGCATTGAATCTATTATAACTAGCTTAGGATTTACATTTACAATTGCATCTTCAATTGTATCAATATTCGTTTCTCCTAAAAACATAATATCATCATTATTTATTTTTAATCTATCTGCTCTTAATTTAATTTGTTCTGCAGACTCTTCTCCTGAAACATATAAAGCCTTACCTTCACCTTTAACCTTATCACAAAGTTGTAATATTAAAGTAGATTTACCTATACCTGGTTCTCCACCTAATAAAGTCAAAGAACCTTTTACAAGTCCTCCACCTAACACTCTATCTAGCTCAGCAAATCCTGTACTAGTTCTTAATACATCTTGTCCCTTAACCTCATTTAATAATGTAGGTTTAGCTAATTTTTTTTCTTTATTATTTGATTTATTACTATTGCTTACTTTCTCTTCATAGCAAGTATTCCATTCATTACAACCGTGGACATCTTCCAAACCATTTTGGAGACTCATTTCCACAATTACTACATACAAAAACAGTCTTTTGTTTTGCCATATAACTCACCCTTTAACCTCTCTATATAAATTGCCCTAAATTATATTTATTTACAAACTAAATATTATCATAAATAATGGCTTATGTTCAACTAAAATTTTAAGAAAGCAATTTGGATTTTGGAATTTGGTTGTTGGTTGTATAGAGTTAGTCTTTGGAGCACGGACGACCAATGGTATCCCCTACAATCTAATTAATTGTCGAGTAATTTATTAAAAAATGAAATTTGCCTTATCGATTTTGTGGAAAATTTTATATTTTTCACAAAAATTTAAAAAGCTAAAATAATTAATTTTTGACAAATGTGTTCTACATTTTCAAAAATTAATATTTTAGCTTGTGTTTGTTTATATCTACATTTTTCCTTTTTCTATTAATTTTTTCAATACTATTATAAACATTGCATGTGACCAACCTAAACCTATTATCCATGCCGGTTGCATTTTTTCATTGTTTATTTGTTCTGCTAATAAGCCATGTTGTCCACTGCTTTTTAATACAAAGTTAAAGCATTCTTTTGCTTTTTTATATTCTTCTGTTTCTATATAGTAATTTGCCATCCATAATGTTGCAATTACCCATGGATTTCCATTCATATAATGGTCATTTTCAAATCTTTGATATCCACCTGTATATGTTCTTAATGTCAAATTAATTTTTTCTACTGTATTAATCATTTTCTTTTCTTTTGGTTTTAATACATTAAACGGAGTTACTGCTCCTAATAAACTAATATCAATTTTCTTATCATCCAAGTTTCTTACAAAACTTTTTTGTTTTTCATCATAAAAATTTTGTAAAATAAATTCTTTTATTTTTACCATGTCTTTTCTTAGTTGTTCTGTTTCATTATGTACTTTTTCTTGCTTAACTCTATTCTTTACAAATTCTTCTTTTAATTCTTCATAAATATTTATCATAGCTTCATATGCTGCAAAAATGCTTGACATAGAGTATAGATGAGTTCCTTCATACATTTCCCATAGGTCATAACTTAGTTGCATTTTATGTTCTTCTTCAATAACATCTTTCACATACTTCTGTAAAAAATTTATGGCTTTTTCACACATTTTTAAATTATCTTTTAAGAATTTCTTATCTTGAGTTGCTTTAAAATGGTCATACACTCCATATACTACACTTGCTGTTTCGTCTATTTGATATCCCCAACATGGAGCTAATTTTCCGTCTGTATAAAAACGTTGTTCCCACATACCATTTCTACTTTGTGTATGTTTACAAAATACTTTGTAGAATTTTTCAACTTCTTTTTTCATGTTTAAAATATCCATTGCTTTTGTAATAAAAACAGCATCTCTTGGCCAGCAATATGTATATCTTCCACATTGAGTTAACTTCTCATCTGCTTCGACTGCAGCAGAAATTCCTCCAGTTTCATGATTTATTAATAATGGGTATAATAAAATCGTTCTTTCATATATTTCCATTATTTTATTTTTACTTGGTGAATCTGGAATTTTTAGTTCTAATTTTTGATGGTCTTTTAAATATTTTTTCCAGTATTTCATTGTATTATCTATTTCATCTCTAAAGTCAATTTTCTTTATTCTTTCTATTTCTTTATCTATTCCATCTAATCCAGTTTTATTTTCATCAATATATATGAATATTTCAATTTCCTTTTCTTCATTTGGCTTCAATGTTTCTAGATTGTATTGAATGCTAGAATCACTAGACATTCCTACATAATCTTTATCCCATATATTCCCTTCACAAATTTTTGCTGAAGTATTATTAATTTGTGATGAATTTATTTTATTTTTTGAAAATGTACATAGTGTATAATCATGCATGTATTGTAATAAATAATCATTTTTGCAATATCCGCTTACTTGATTATTGTCTGAAGAAATTAGTTTTGAATGGACTAAAAAGTTCAAATCTAAATCTATATTGTTTTCATTTATAAATTTATATTTTTTTACTAATACATTTTCTTTTATACATACAAAGTCTGTTTGAATTATTTTTAATTTAAAATATGTGTTAATAATTTCTGTATTTAAGATATTGGTTCCTTTTTCATAATATTGATTATATAAATTATTAATATCATCATGTAAATAAATAATTCCTGAATCATTTATTTTTATTCCTACATGAAAATAGTCTATAAATTGTCTATAATCTGTTGTAGGATATAAAATCCTTAAAAGCTCTCCTTTTTTTGTATAACTTACTGTCATCTTTTGATTTCCAATTATTGCATCATTAAAATATTTTTCCATTTGTTTCTCCTCGTTTTTTATATAGAAATAATCTTTACAATTTGTTGCTCTAGTTCTTTTATTTTGTCATTTATCATAGCTATTTCTTCATCTTTTTTATCTTCATTAAATATATCGTCTTTAATAATATCTCCCATTTCTTCTAGCTCTTCTTTTAAAGTAGCTAATCTATCAATTACTTCTAATCTTAAATATCTATGTTTATTTTCTGAATTGTATCTATATACTACATTTAAATTATCATTTAGTTCATACACTTCACCATAATCTGGTATAGTAACAGGAATTTTTGTTTCTTCTAAGATTTTTTCTTTTAATGCCTTTTGAGCTTCAAATTCTCCATGGACTAAAAAGATATGCTTTGGTTTAAATCTGAATGAATATATAAAATTCATTAACCATTCTTGATCTGCATGACCTGAATAACTTTCTATATATTCTATTCTTGCATTAACTGCAACTTCTTCCCCAAATATTTTTACTTTTTCGTCCCCTCTTACTATTTTAGACCCTAATGTACCTTCTGCTTGATATCCTACAAATAAAATTGTATTATTTGAATTCCATAAATTATGCTTTAAGTGGTGTTTTATTCTTCCTACTTCGCACATTCCACTAGCAGAAATTATAATAGATGGTATTGAACTTTCATTTAGAGCTTTTGATTCATCTGCTGTTTGTGTAAATTTAAGTCCAGGAAACTCTAATGGATTATCTCCTCTTTCAATTTCATTTCTTACTTCTTCATCGAATAAATAAGTGTTTTTCTTAAATATTTCTGTAGCAGAAATTGCTAAAGGACTATCCACATATACCGGCGCACTCATTAATTTTTTGTATTTTTTCATAAAAGATTTATCATCAGTATTTTCTTTTATTTTATTAATTTCATATAAAATTTCTTGTGTTCTTCCTACCGCAAACGAAGGGATTATTACATTTCCTCCTCTATCTAGAGTGTCTGATACTATATTTAGAAAAGCTTCTGCTCTATTCTCGTCACTTACATGAAATCTATTTCCATATGTAGATTCCATAATTAAATAATCTGCACTTTCAATCATTGTAGGAGAATCTAATAAAGGTAAATCAGCATTTCCTAAGTCTCCAGTAAAAACAGCTTTTTCTTCTTTCCCATTTTCATTAACCCAAATTTCTATAATACTAGAACCGAAGCATATGTCCTGCATCATTAAATCTAACATGTATTTCTGGACTTAATTCTATTATCTCATCATAATTTATAGGTTTAAATATTTCCAAACTGTCTATTGCTTGTTGTGCAGTATATAGCGGTTCTAGTGTTTTTTTACCAGACCTTTCCCTTTTTTTATTTTGCCATTCATTTTCCATCTCTTGAATATGTCCACTATCTGGTAACATAATTGAACATAAATCGCATGTTGCTTTTGTTGCAATAACAGGATTTCTATACCCATCCACATATAATTTAGGTATCCTACCAGAATGGTCTATATGAGCATGTGTTAATAGCACATAATCTATATTTCTTACATCAAATGGAAATTCAGCATAATTTTCTCTCTCTTCTTTAGCCTTACCTTGATATAAACCACAATCAATTAATATTCTTTTACCAGCACCTTCTAACAAGAAATTAGAACCAGTAACAGTTCTTGTTGCTCCTAGAAATGAAATATTCATATTGTTTCCTCCTCTTTTGTATTATATAAACAATTTAAACTTTTTATTATATTTTACATTTAAATCTTCAATTTTATCATATTCAATGCATCTATTTAAATTTTCATCTTCGTAAATATTCAAAAGTATTTTTTCATTTTCCTTTTTGAATTCTAAAATAATATCCTCTAAATCAATCACATTTGTATTAAATATCTCTTCCATAACTCTAAAATTTTCTTCTATCGTATTACTTATTATATTTAACACTTTAAAATTACATGCTATTGTTAATAATTTTTTTTCAACATTTTCTATATATTTTTTTAATTCTTTGATATCCTTTATTTGTTCATGTTCATTTAAATATATTTCCTTGTAATATCTCAACTTATATATCATATCATAAATTTCTTTTTTTGTTTCTATTTTTCCAATTCTTTCTGAAAAAATTTTTAATATTTCTTTCTGTAAATCTATTAAAGACTTTCTTTGAGTGGTTAAATCTTCAGCACTAGAAAGTATTTCAATTGAATCTTTAATAAATTCCTTTTTTTCAACAAAAACAGCTGGTTTCATAGATTGACTATACTCATCAATCTCTTTTATTAGCTTATTTCTATGTGCTTGTTTGATTTCTACAAAATCACTAAGACTAAATATTTTGTTATCATCATCCAATTCTTTATTTACTTTTATAAATTCCTCTTTTAGTTCGTTTAAATTACTTAGTAAATTATCTATTTGCCTTATTAATTTAGTATTTTCCTTTTTCTTCTCTGCCAGATTTTCTAAATAAACTTTTTTGTCTTCCATATTTGATAATTGTTCTCTGAATTTTTTTATTTTTATATCAATCTCATTTTTGATATCAGAATTAACGGTAATATATTCTTGCAATAAAATTCTACATATTATCTTGTAAATTTTTTTATCAATATTTTTTTCTATTCCGCCAAAATATCCATTATTATTTAACCATTTATTTAATTTATTTTCGCCCAAAATAATTGAAAAATTTTGATAAATTAAATTATAAATATAATTATCTATATCATTTTTTTCTATATTCCATGACCACCCATCAAAATCTCTAATTATTTCAGCTTTGTTAATCCATAATCCTTCATTCATAGCTTTTTCTAGTACTTTGTCAATTATTTTTAAACTAGTTTTCACTTTATATTTAGGCTGCTGTAAATTACACAATCCATAATAAATAGATTTTTCATTTTGGTAAGCGATTATTTTCTTTTCTTCATATATTGCAATAAATTTTTTATCTTTTAAAACGGTTTCTTCTTTTATTTTGGGTTTTACTAATTCTATAGAATTACAATCATTTTCTATAGTTTTTAAAAGTTGCTCTAACTCCTCTTTTTTTGTTTTTTCAATTGATTTTATTTTTTTATAATCATCATAAGCATTTTCTATTTTATAAAACATGCTTAAAAGAAGGTTTTTTGCATCCTCCGAAAAAGCCTTCTTTTCTATAATTTTCTCGAGCTCATTATTGTAATCTTTAATATTAAATTTGGAAAAAATTTCTTCCTTTCCCAAAATTCTCCTTCTTTCTTTTGTAATATCTCTAATTAATAACTACTCTTCTGATGAACTTTCTTCAGATGTCCTTGAAGTTTTTAGCTCTTGCCATTGTTCTTTTGTTACTAAAACTTGTCTTGGTTTACTTCCTTCATACCCTGAAATTATACCTCTTGCTTCCATTTGATCTATAATTCTTCCAGCTCTTGCATATCCTACTTTAAAACGTCTTTGGATAAATGAAGCTGAAGCTTGACCCAAATCAACAACGGCCTCTATTGCTTCCATTAAAAATGGGTCTGTTTCATCATCATCTTCATCTATTTCTTTATCAGTACTATTAACTCTTTCTATTTTTTCCAATATGTCTTCACTATATGTAGGTCCACCATTTTCTTTTAAGAAAGTTACTATTTTTTCAACTTCGCTATCTGATATAAATGCACCTTGAATTCTTTGTGGTTTTAATACTCCTGTTGGGAAGAATAGCATATCTCCTTTACCTAATAATTTCTCAGCTCCAACCGAATCCAATATTGTTCTTGAGTCCACACCTGAAGTTACTGCAAATGAAATTCTACTTGCAATATTGGCTTTAATTATACCTGTAATTACATCTACTGAAGGTCTTTGTGTTGCTATAACTAAATGCATTCCTGCAGCTCTAGCCATTTGAGCTAATCTACAAATTGCATCTTCTACATCATTTTTTGCAACCATCATTAAATCTGCAAGCTCGTCTATAATAATTACTATTTGTGGCAACTTACCTTCTGCGCCTTCTTTTTCTAATGCTTCATTGTATCCCGCTATATCTCTTACAGATTTTTGAGCAAATAAATTATATCTGTTTACCATTTCTTGAACAGCCCAAGCTAATGCTCCTGCAGCTTTTTTAGGGTCTGTTACAACTGGAATTAATAAATGAGGAATCCCATTATAAACTGATAATTCTACAACTTTAGGGTCAACCATAACAAGTTTTACTTCGCTTGGTTTAGCTTTATATATAATACTTGTAATTAATGTATTTATACAAACACTCTTTCCTGAACCTGTACTTCCTGCTATTAAAACGTGAGGCATTTTTGCGATATCTGTTACAACAGGTTCACCTGCCGCATCTTTTCCCAAAGCAAAAGAGATTTTAGATTTTGCATTTTTAAACGCATCGCTCGCAATGATATCTTTTAATGCAACAATTTCTTTTTGTTTGTTTGGAATCTCTATACCAACAGCCTGTTTTCCTGGTATTGGAGCTTCAATTCTTATTGTTTCTGCAGCTAAATTTAATGCAATATCATCAGCTAAATTAGCTATTTTGTTTACTCTTACACCTTCTGCAGGTTTTAATTCATATCTAGTAATTGTTGGTCCTACTGAAACATCTTCTACTTTAGCAGAAACTCCAAAATTATATAATGTTCTTTGTAATTTATTTGCAGTTTCAGTAATTGCTTTTTTTCCACCTTTAGAACTTGAGCCTTGTCCTTCTTTCAAAAAGTGCATAGGAGGAAATTCATAATTTTCATCCTCTACCGTTAATGCATGTTCCAAAACTAAAACTTGTTTTGATTTATCTTCTTTTACTTCCTCTTGTTCTTTGAATAATGATGATTCGCTAGCCATTTTTATATTAATTTGATCTTCTAGCACGTTATCTTCTATCTTGTCCTCATTTATTTCTTCATGTTTTCTATCATGTTTCTTTACTTTTTCAATTTTTTCTTTTTTCTTATCTTCTTTTTCTTCTTTATAATGTTCTTTATATGATTCTTTCTTATTTTCTTTATTCTCTTTAATTTCGTCTAACTTTTCTTTTAAGATTTCTGCTGGGCTTATACCTAATATAAATATTAACGTTATAATTGATATTCCAACACACAATATAATTGTTCCTACTTTTTCAATTAATGCTATTAAAGGAATTGCAAATATAACCCCAATTGCTCCTCCTCCAATATCATTTCTACCTTGCTTATAAGCCTCAACTATTGATTGTTGATATCCTTCTGGCAATACTAATCCTGACGTCATAATTTGAATTACTGTTATTATTACAGATATACAAATCAATAAAATTATATAAGGAATAAGCTTTTTCTTAATTCCCTGACCACCTTCACCATAAGCTACATATAATGCAATAATAAAAGTTCCAACAGGTATAATATATTTTATCCATCCAATGATTCCACCTAATATCGGGCTCAAATGTTCTCCTATATAACCTGTTCTTGCATATATTAAAATTCCTAATAAGATGCTAATAATTATTAAAGAAACTACTTGTAAATCTATATTATGACTTTTCTTTTTACTTCTTCTTCCTCTTGCCATTTGTTTTCTCCTTCTACAATAAAAAAATCAGAATTAGGAAATCAATATTTCTATTTATGACCCCCATAATTCTGACTTCCAACTTATTTTAATTCTTTTCTGTTGTTTTCAATTGTTTTCATTGCTTCATTCATTGTTGTATAAACATTATTTATTGCTGTTTCAATATTAGCTAATATACTGTCTGCATATTCTTTTGTTCCTTTTGTAATTTCTCTAGACATTTCATTAGCTGTTTCAATTATTTCAGATTTTTGTTCATATGCTTTTCTTGTAATTTCATGTTCATCAATCATAGCGATTATTCTATTCTCAGCTTCTTTTACAATTCCATCAGCTTCTTTTTGAGCTTCTTGTAAAATACGTCCTCTTTCTTCTTTTACCCATTTAGCTTGTTTCAATTCGTCAGGAAGTTTTAGTCTTATTTCTTTGATTATCTCTAATATTTCATCTTTATCAACAATTCCTTTTTCTGTAAAAGGTATACTTTTACTTCTTTCCATAATATCTTCTAATGTTTCTAATAATGTAAAAATTTCCATTTTCTTTTTTACCCCTTTCGAATAAATATGAGTAATACTTTACCATATTCTCTTTCGCTAAATATCTCTATATCATTTCTTCTTAGGATTTCTTCTTTTTTATTTTTATCATCAGTTTCTAATATTATTATTCCATCTTTAGATAATAAATTTAATTCTATTATTTGTTCTATTGCTTTAGTACCAAAATCAGTTTTGTATGGAGGATCCAAAAAAATTATATTAAATTCTTTGTTCTCCTTCGCCAAATGCTTTAGTGCTTGTACAAAATCTTTGTTTATAATATTACTATTTTCTTCTAAATTTGTATTTTTCAAATTATCTTTTATAAACTTTATTGCTGTATAAGAATTATCACAAAACCAAGCTTCTTTTGCACCTCTGCTTAATGCCTCTATTCCGAAGTGCTCCGCTTCCTGCAAACAAGTCTAAAACCATACTATTTTCAATATCAAATTGTATTATATTAAATAAAGCCTCTTTTACCCTGTCTAAGGTTGGTCTTGTGTTAAGTCCTTCTAAAGAACTTAATTTTTTTCCTTTTGCTTTTCCGCTTATAACTCTCATATTTCAAGCCTCTTCTAAACAAGTATATTTTATTTCAAATTTAAAATAAGTCAATAGATAACACATAAATGTCACACATAAATAATATTATTGTAACATTTGTAAAATAACCACGTACATTATATATTATCTTCTATAATTTTGCAATACTTGACATAAGTTTTTTTGAATTTTAAGTATTTTTATTGTTTTTTAATATTTGCAGGGGCGAACTGTGTTCGCCCCTACATTTAATTTTTATGCTGTACCCCATTACTATCAATACTATAATCTTCCTGATATATCAATTCCGAAACCGTAACTAGTTCATATCCTTTTCCCTTTATATTTTTTATGAGCATATCTAAACTAAGTGCCGTATTTTCAGTTCCATTATGCATTAAAATTATACTTCCATTTTCTAATTTTCCTCCGGATTCTTTCCCACATTTGTTCTCCAGTTAATCCTTGCCAATCTAAAGAATCAATTGACCATTGTATTGTTTTATTATTTGTATCCATCGCAGATTGTATTACAGTATCATTATATTCTCCATAAGGTCCTCTATATAAAGTAGGTCTTTTCCCTGTAACTTTTTCTATTAGATTATTACACTTGTTAATTTCTTCTACATTTTTATCATAATTTAAATTATTTACATGCGGATGACTATATGAATGATTTGCTATTTCATGCCCATTATCAAAAATTTTCTTTACCACTTCTTGATTTTTTCCTACCCATTCACCTACCATAAAAAATGTGCATTTTACTTTATTATTATTTAATGTTTCTAATATCAAATCTATATCTTCTGTACTCCAAGCACAATTTATAGTTAAAGCAACTTTATTTTCTTCTGTATCTACACTATATATAGGTAAAACTCTACTATCATTTGTAGAAGTAGCAACTACATTCGGTTCTTTTGCCGGCACAACTGTGGCCATTAAAAACAAAATCAAAACTGTACTTAATGCGATTACGCATGATACAATTCTTTCTTTATTAACTATATAAAACATAAAAAATCCTCCTAAAATACGCTACCTAATTGTATGCATATTTTAGGAGGATTATGTCTTTTTATTATTAACTCTTCACTATTCATTATTCACTAAGCGAAACGTACTGTCGCCCCTACAATTAAAAAAATTTATAATATTTAATACAGGTCGGTCAAGACCGACCCCTACGCCTTTATAAATACCTTGAACTACACATTGTGTATTCTTTGTTTTACTGTTTCTTCACCTAGAACTTGCATGATTTCATATAAATCTGGTGTGTTACATCTTCCTGTCACCGCAACTCTTATTACAGTACTTATATCTCCAACATGTCCTTTATATTTTTCCGGCTCTGCTTTAAATTCTTTTACTTCTCTTGCATAACCATATTCTTCTGCTAAATCTTTCATTTTATCAAACCATGTTTGTTTATCATCATTAATATTAAAATGTTTTTCTATATATGATTTCAAAATATTTTTCACTTCTTCTTGAGAATTTATTTTTTGGAATTCATAAACTGGTTTAAATTTATCCTCATACATGTATATAATTGAATCTTTTAAGTCAGACCATTTAGCAATATCTTTTCTCGGTTTCACATTTCCACGTTCTATTCCTAAAACTTTTTTACTGTATTCAGCATTAGACTCTAACATATTTTTCAATTCTTCATCATATCTATTTGCCCAATCTATTGCCTTGTTATACACTTCTTCTGCATCATATTTTGATATAACTGTTTTTGAAATGTCTAATAATTTTACCATATCAAAAACTGCTCCACTTACATTCATTTTATTTAATTGTAATTCAAATTCATCCATAGATGCGTCTTTATTTGCTCTTCTCCATGGTTCAAAATTTGAATTTGCAATATTTAATAAATATTCTTTAACTGCTTGTACTGGAATTCCTTGTTCATGGTAATAACTTACTGCTGCTTCAGGGTCTTTTCTTTTACTTATTTTTCTCTTGCTTCCATTATCATCCTTCATTATTGTTGCAGTATGAGCATATTTTGGTGGTTTAAATCCTAACGCTTTAAACAGTTCTAAATGTAAAGGTATTGAAGAAACCCATTCATCTCCACGAATAACTTGAGTAACTCTCATTAAATGATCATCTACCGCATGCGCAAAGTGGTATGTTGGAAGGCCATCAGCTTTAATTATTACTATGTCTTGGTCATTTTCTGGAAATTCTATGTTTCCTTTAATTGAATCTTTGTGTTTTATTTTTCTATCTTCTCTTCCTTGTGATTTAAATCTAATTATATATTTTTCTACATTTTGTATTCTTGCTACAACTTCATCTAAAGGAATATTTCTACATTTAGCCCATATTCCATAATATCCAGGTCTTATTTTTGCAGCTTCTTGTTTTCCTCTTATTTCGTCTAAATCCTCCGGTGTACAAAAACATGGATATGCTAATCCTTGCTCTATTAACCATTTTGCATAAGCTTGATAAATATCTTTTCTTTCGCTTTGCTTATATGGTCCATAAATTCCTTTTTCAGTATTTTCTGATGTCATACCTTCATCTGCTACAATGTCAAAATCTTTTAGACTATCTACTATTTGTGTTATTCCATTTTCAATTTCTCTTTTTTGGTCTGTATCTTCTATTCTTAATATAAATACACCATCTGTTTGTTTAGCTAGTTTTTGGTCTATAATACTACCAAATAATCCACCAATATGAATAAATCCTGTTGGGCTTGGTGCAAATCTTGTAACCATAGCTCCTTCTGGTAAATTTCTTTCTGGATATTTTTCTTCATAATATGAAACTGGTTTTGCTTCTGGGAAAATTAAATTTGCTAAATCTTTATAATCCATATTTTTTTATCATTCCTTCCATCTCTTCTTGTTTTTCTTCCATTTGTCTTATAATTTCAATTTGAGCCTTTGCTCTTACTAAATTATGGTCTGGTATATTTTCATCTACATGAAAATATGTATCTCCATTTAAATAATCCGCAACAAATCTCATTGAATTTTCATATGTCATCATCCATGCTCCTAAAGGAAGCATTTCTAATTCTTCTTTAGTTAAAATACTTTTTGTTTTCTCTAAAAAGCCTTTTGTAAACGCTTCAAATCTATTTATATCAACATATATTTTTGATAAGTCTTGTTCATCTTCTTTCGAAGTTACAATTCCAGTTCTTATAGCTTCTCCAAAATCATAAGCTATTGCACCTGGCATAACTGTATCTAAATCTATTAATGCAACTGCTTTATCTGTATTTTTATCAAATAAAATATTACTTAATTTTGTATCATTATGAGTTACCCTTAAAGGGACCTCTTTTGTTCCTAACTTAGAAGTAATAGCTCCTGCTTTACTTGTTCTTTTAACATCCGTTAAAAACTCTATCGCCTCTTTTGCCTTTTCAAATCTATCCTGTCTTATTTTTTTATTTTCTTCATTATTAATAGCATCCATTAATTGATTAAGTCTATTAGGTGTATAATGAAATTTTGGAATTATTTCATATAATTCATCTGCTGGGAATCCATCTAAATATCTTTGAAATGTTCCAACTGATTTTCCAGCTTCATATAAAATATTTAAATCTTCTGTAAATAAATATGTAGTAGTATTATCTATAAAATCTTCCATTCTCCAATTATTTTCGCAAATTGCATAAGGATTATCGTCTACAGTATCTTTCATAGTTATAGTAATTCTTGAAATATCTTCATTACATTCTGTTGCTTTGTTTTTTATATAGCTTGTAACTTTTTTTATATTATTCATTAATTCTGGCAAATTTGGGAATACATTTGTATTTACATATTGTAGAATATATGTCTCTTTTTTATTTTCTTCCTCAAAAATAACTTTGTATGTTTTATTTATATGTCCACTATCTATTAATTTTATGTCCGTTGGTTCTCCTGAAACTTTAAACTTTTTTGCAAGCTCAAATAATTTCTTATTTTCCATATCACACCTCATATATTACTTTATTTTAACATGCTTATTATACTATTATAATTTGTAAAAGTAAAGGAATTCTATTGAAAATATTGTAGGGGCGACCATTGGTCGTCCGCACTTCAAGGACTATCCATATATAAAAATATTTCATCAATTACCGGGCAGCCGTGGGCGACTGCCCCTACAATTAAATTATTTTCCATACTTTCAGTTGATTCTATAAAAATTTTATTGATATGCAGGCAATTAAATCGCCCCTACAGCAAAAAAGCAGATGCTTTTTTTGCATCTGCTTTTATAAAAATTTTATTTTTAAATTACAACATATATACAATTCCTAATACAATTGTAAGTATAATATAAACTATACCTAAAATAATTGTCCATTTTTTTAATTTACCTTCTTTTGTTCTACCTTTATTTTTTTCGTAGAAACTTCCTGATGAGCTTCCTCCAACTACTGTTGCTGAAGCACCTTCATCATCTTTTGATTGCATTAAACATATCGCAATTAATACTATTGATAATATTGCATAAACTATTATTAATACATTTTCTACTATATTCATTTTATTACCTCCATCTAAATTGACTTAATTATTTTAGCATACTTATTTACAAAATGCAAGGAAATTTATATAATATATTTATGAAAAATTTAGTTGTAAATAAAAAATATAATAATAAAAAATTGTCATCATTTTTACTAGATATATTTGATGGTTTAACAATGAATACAATTTATAAAGCTTTGAGAAAAAAAGATATTATCATTAATAATGTACGTATAACTGAAAATGTATCACTGAAAGAAAATGATAATATTACAATTTATATTACTGATGATTTTCTTTATAAAAAATTTGATTTAAAAGTTGTTTATGATGATGAAAATATAGTTGTAATAAATAAACCCATTGGAATTGAGGTCGTTAGTAAAAACAACGAAAAAGATTTGACCTACTATGTAACTACCTTCTTTCCTAATGATGATATTTCTCCTTGTCATAGATTAGATAGAAACACTTCTGGTTTAGTTTTGTTTGCTAAAAACACTTTGGCTTTGGATATTCTCTTAAAAAAATTTAAAAATTTAGAAATTGAAAAAGTTTATTTATGTACAGTATATGGTATCCCATCTAAAAAACATGAGATTTTAGAAGCTTATCTTTTTAAAGATACAAAAAAATCTTTAGTATATATTTCTAATACCTTTAAAAAAGGTTATCAAAAAATTATTACTGAATATACTATAAAAGAAAAAGATTATTCAAAAAATACAGCTACTCTTGAAGTTAATCTTCACACTGGAAGAACTCATCAAATACGTGCTCATTTAGCACATATCGGTTTTCCTATTATAGGTGATGGAAAATATGGTAAAAATGAAATTAATAAAAAATTCAAGAGATCAACTCAAGATTTATGTGCTTATAAATTGAAATTTAATTTTAAAACTGATAGTGGAATATTGAATTATTTAAATGGACTGGAAATAAAGCTTTAATATAATTTTTCTAAATTCTTAAGATATTCTTGCACTGTTTCTTTAGTTACCTCACCTACTTTGAAAACAATATTCTCATTTGTTATTTTATAAATTGCATCGGTTTTTACAATGCTATTTCTTTTTAGATTATTTAGTTCATCTTTTAGCAACAATTTATTTTTATTAAATTTCAATTTTTCTAAATGTGAAGAAATTAGCATTGAAAAATACTCGATTGGAACAGCGTAATTATCCTTTTCTATTATTACAAAAAGATGCCTGCTTCCCTCATTTCCGTTTTTATATGTATATTTTTCAACAAATACAATATCACCAACATTATATTCTCCATACTTTTCTTTTTCCTCTTTAATAAAACTATTAATATCTCCTTTGTGCCATTCTTCTTCTGGCGGAAATTCTACAAATGCTTCATTAAGTTCTTTAATTTTTCCTTGTTTTTTTAATTTTTCTAATAAATCCTTTTCCATTTTTAACCTCCTTATAAATATTTTAGTTTGTTTTTGTCTATTTGTCAATGTTTTTTTGATAAAAAAACATTCTCCCTGTATTCGGGTCTCCAAGGGCGGCGACCCCTACAAAAAAAGATTGTCGTTTTTAACGACAATCTTTTAATTTATCTAAAAAATTCTTCAAATTCTTCTGCTGATATTACTTCTTTTTCTAGTAATCTTCCTGCTACGCTGTGTAATTTATCCATATTTGCTAATAAAATTTCTTGCGCTCTTTTATATGCTATATCTATTAGCCTTTTTACTTCGCTTCCTATAACATCATTTATATTTTCACCAAAACTTAGTTGCTCATATGGCTCTTTTGTTTGTAAATTTATTGGACCTATACTGTCGCTCATTCCATAAACTGTAACCATATCTTTAGCAACTTGTGTTGCAACTTCAATATCATTACTTGCTCCTGTTGAAATATCGTTTAAAGCAATTTTTTCAGCTGCTCTACCGCCTAAAAGAGCAATTAATTTTTCTTCCATTTCAGTTTTTGAAACATAATACTTGTCCTCATTTGTTTTATACATTGTATATCCACCAGCTAAACCTCTTGGAATAATTGAAACTTCTTTTACTTCAAATTGTGTTTCTAAAAATTTACTTACTATCGCATGCCCTGCTTCATGATATGCTGTTAGTTTTTTATCCTTATCAGAAATAACCCTACTATGTTTTTCTATACCAACAGTAACTTTCTTTACAGCTTCTTCTAAATCTTGCATAAGGATATTTTTATGTTTTTTAGTAGTAGCAATAATAGCCGCTTCATTTAAAACATTAGCAAGCTCAGCTCCTGTAAAACCTGCTGTATCATTCGCAATATCTTTAAAGTTTATATCTTTACTAAATTTTTTATTTTCTGCATGAATTTTTAAAATCTCTTCTCTACCTTTAGCATCTGGTGCAGCTATTGTAATCTGTCTATCAAATCTTCCTGGTCTTAATAGAGCTTTATCAAGCATTTCAGGTCTATTTGTTGCAGCTAAAACTATTATAGTTTCTTCAGTATCGAACCCATCCATTTCAACTAATAATTGATTTAATGTTTGATTATTTTCGCTTTCTGCTCCACTTGCATTAGTTCTTCTTGCACCTATAGCATCAATTTCATCTATAAAAATAATACATGGTGATATTTTTTTAGCTTTTTCAAATAATTTTCTTACACGTGATGCTCCTAACCCTGCAAACATTTCTATAAATTCTGAACCACTCATTGAAATAAACGGAACTCCTGCTTCTCCTGCTATCGCTTTAGCAATCAAAGTTTTTCCTGTTCCAGGTTTACCACATAATAAAATACCTCTTGGAATTTTAGCTCCCATTTCATGAAATCTTTTTGGTTCTTTCAAGAAATCCACAATTTCTATTAACTCATGTTTTTCTTCGTCTAATCCTGCAACATCTTTAAAGCTAACATTTGTTTTTGTACCTTTTTCCCCATCATATACTTTACCTTTATCACCTAAACCTTGCATTTTTAATACTACTATAAAAAGTATACATATTATTATAGTTGGAAGAAATGTAACTAAAGTATCTGCAATTTTTAAAAATATATTTGGACTGTTTTGTATAAGTTCTATTTCATTTCCTTCTTTAACTTTTTCTTGCACAAGTTCGATAAACGCTTGAGTACTTGGGATTATTACCTTTTCCTCTTCCTCAACATTTTTTAATTTAACTTTTATAGTTGTGCTTCCTGTTGTCATTTCTATTTTTTCAATAGAACCTTCATCTATCTGTTTAATAAGTTCTGTATACGCTAAATCTTTTTCCTCTTCCTTTTTATCTTTGTTTTGATTAAATATAATTAAAAATACTCCTGCAAAACATATTATTGCAACTAAAAATGCTAATAAATAATAAAATTTATCCTTATTATTTTTATTCTTTGGTTTCTCTTTCATTTTTTTCTTCCTTTCTTTATTTAGTAATTCCTTCGGAGAACAGACGACCGATTGTTGCCCCTACATATTTTATTTATGCCTTATTACCTTGCGGTTCTTCGTTTCCATTTAATTCATCATTTTCATCATTTTTATCTTTTTTCTTTTCTTCTTTTTCTTTAACTTCT
The DNA here is from genome assembly GCA_017437145.1 of Clostridia bacterium. Classification (GTDB taxonomy): domain Bacteria; phylum Bacillota; class Clostridia; order TANB77; family CAG-508; genus CAG-452. The sequence continues at coordinate 37,612 of JAFSBT010000008.1, forward strand.
TCTTTTACTTTTTCTTGCTCTTTAATTATTTTTGTTAATTCGATTTTTTGTTTTATTAAATCTGCCCTTAGCATCAATACCGCTGTAATTATATAAATATATGTTATAGCATCATATGCCAAAGAAAAATACTTAATTTCTATTCCAAACAGTATATTTACAATCATATATATAGCAAGTAAAATTGTAGGAAGAGTTATTGCATATATTGCTAAATTAAAAGCATTTCCAAATTTCAATTTAATTCCACAAATTCTTGCTATTATCAATCCAAAAACACTAAAAACGCACGCTGTTAATAACGTCGATATTCCATAAATAACATATGAAGAAATAAGATTTGCTATAAAAGCTATTGCAATAATATAAAAACCATTTGTTTGTTCATAAAAATCTTTAACTTCTTGTATATGCGTTTCATCGAATCCATAATCTCTTAATATATTTAGCTGTTCTTCACCTATTCCCTGATTGTAAAAATCAATAGTCTGTACAATTGAAACTATGATTGAAAAAATTATTAAAAATTTTAAAAAATATTTTATACCCTCTTTAGTTTTTTCTAGTATAAAATTAGAATATGATTCCGGATTAAATATAGCTCGTTTTAATCTTACAAAAAAAGGCATCTTTATTTGCTCCACTATATAAACTCCCTCCTAACTTTACTATCAATGTGTAATGTATTTATATTTAATAAAACTTCATCATTTAGTTTTATATTTGTATCTGTTATGTCAATAACCATATGATACATTCCAATTTTTCCTAATACAGGATATCTTTTTTCATTTATCATAACCGTTATTTTTTTCTTTTTTATTAAATCTTTTGCCGCATGATAAAATATTCTTAATTTATCTACAAATCTAAACATATCCTGACTGGTTTCTATATTTATTCCATCAATATACCCAATTTGTATTATTCCTACTCTAGTTTCTTTTTTTGTTTTATATGTGTTTAAATAACTGATATTGTATCCCTTTGGCAAATTTCTTATTTCTTTAATATTAGTTTTTATATAACCAATTCTTTTGAACCCATTATTATTTACTGCGGCTCTCCCTAAAAAAGCAGAACCAATTCTTGCACAATTCAATCTCATATTTTTATAAAGTAAAAAACCTGTTGAATTACAAATGTGTTTAAATTCAAAATTTATATTGTTATTTTCTAAAAATTTTATAACATTTATTAAATTTTGATATTGCTGTTTTGTCCATTTATTATTTTCGTAATATGCTATAGAAAAATGAGAAAAAATACCTTCAAATTCAATATTTTTATTTGCTTCAATTACATTTTTCACATCATCTAGCGCACTATATAAAAAGCCATATCTTCCCATTCCTGTATCAATCTTTAAATGAGCCTTTACATTTTTAGCCATTTTTTGTCCTATATTATTTGCAATTTCTGCAGTCTCTTTAGAACCAATAGAAAGAATTATATCATTTTCAACAAGCGCTTCTATATCTTCTTTAATAGATGTACTTGATAGCATTAATATTTTTTCATTTATTCCTGATTTTCTAAGTTCTAAAGCTTCTTCTACAGTTGCAACAGCTAAAAAATCAATACCGTTATCTATTAAAAATTTAGAATATTCTACTAATCCTAATCCATATCCATTACCTTTTACAACAGCAATTATTTTATAGTTTTCATCTGTTTGCTTAGCCAATTTCTTTATTATATTTACATTATGTCTTAAATCTTCTTTATTTATTAATAATGTATTCATTAATCAAAAAACTCCTTATTCTTGTGATTGTTTTGCAACTCCATTTATAGTTGTTAATTTTCCCATTTTTTTGATTATTTTCTTTATTTCTGTTTTTGCAACTGCTAAATTTTTATATGTTTTTTCAGAAATTTTATATACTTTATATTTTAATGGTTTAAATTCTATATAAATTTCTCCTAAGAACTCTGTGAATTCTGCACCAAAGCCTTTTTTAAATCTATATAATCCATATTGAGGATGAGATTCATCTAATACCCCTGAAACTCCTCTAAAATCATATACATCTTTTTTGTTTTCAATTGCGTATTTTATCCCTTCCCATTGTAACAAATAATTTGGCATTAAATTTCTATGTTCATTACTACTTGCACCATATAAATACCAAACCTTATTTCCATACATTATATCTATAATTCCTGAAATAGGTTTTCCTTCATAATATGCCATAAGTACTTTCATATGGTTAGGATATAATTCATCATACATTTTTTCAAAATATGAAAGAGGTCTTATCATGAATTTATCTCTTTCACCTGTTATTTGCATAATTTTATGAAAATCCTTTAAGTCTTCTCTTGTTCCTTCTTTTATTGTTACCCCTTTTTTTGTTGCTAAACGTATATTGTATCTAGTTTTTTGATGAAATCCTGCAAAAATTTCATCCTCTGTTTTATCTTTTATATCTAATCTAAAAACATATCTTGGTTGAATTTCTTCATTAAAATTCTTTGCATCATCCTTAATTTTATACCCTAAACTTTCAACTATTTCTCTAAATTCTTTATCATCACTTTTTACATCTGGTTCAATTTTTAATACAAAAGCATTATATTTTTTTGAAAGTTCTTTTAAACCTTTTGTTAATTGTTCTAAAACATTTTTATCATGAATATCACAAACTGGTCCTCTTGAGGCATACATGATGTTGCCGAAAATAGGAATTTTTCTAATTAAAACACTTATTGAACCAATAATATTTCCTTCTGAATCTTCTGCTAAAACAACTTCATTTTTCCAAAAAGTCTTTACTTTTCCCCAATCCAATGATTGTTGAAAATTACATCTTTCGTGTTTTTCTAAGAATTCTTTATATTTTATTTTATTACTATCATCAACTAATTTCATACCTACCTCCACGTTTGTTTATTTTATAACAGTTTGTCCATTTTTACAAGGGTTAATTGCGAATGTTACAAAAAAATTCAAGAAGAATAAAAAAAAACAAACTATACTAATTTTCTAGTATAGTTTGTTTTTATTTTTAATTAAATGTATATAATGTATTTATTGTATTTCGTGCATTTTTTACACTATTAGAATAGCTTCTTGCATTAGGATTTTTAGCGTATCCGTTTCTACCCATATTATAAGCCTGTAATGCATCTGTTTCGTTTCCGTAATAATCTATATGTGATTTTAATAATCTTGTACCTCTGTCAATGTTTGTTTCAGGATCTTTTAATTGTGCTTCAGTTAATTCTGGTAGATTTGTATACCCTGATGAATACCACGGCATAATTTGCATTAATCCAATCTCTCCATCAGCACCAACACAATTTTTGTCTGCTTTACTTTCTACATATATTACAGCCATTATTGTATTTCTAGGAACACCTGTTGCATTACTAGCTGCTTCTACATATCCTAAATATGCTTCCATTCTAGTACAATATGTTTCCCATGTTGAATTTGAAGTTTTGGTACTTGTTCTTTGAATTCCTCCACTACCTGAATTAGTATCTCCTTGTGTTTCAGCGTCTTCTTTCGGAGGATTTTGTTGTTGCTGTTGTTGTTTTTCTTTTACTTTCACTTCAACTTGAGCTTGTAATTCTTCATTTATAACACCATTTTTATATTTATAATTAGCCAATATAACAGCTTTTCCAGGTGCTTTTGCAATAACTTTATTACCTTCAATTTTAATTACACTATCTACTATAAAATTTCCATTTTCATCATAATTTCTATGTCTAAACTCAACATCTACTTCTTTTCCATCAACAGTTGCTTTTATATCTGTTGTATCTTCAACCTCCATACTTGTTTTTTCTATCTCTATTTTCAACACTTTTTCTTCTGGTTTAAATATATTTGTATTACCTATTGATGGTAACTCTAAATTAATGTTCTTTAAACTATTTATTATTCCAGTAATTAAATCTGTTATCATTTTTATTAAATTTTCAAAAATTCCAGATTCGCCTATTTTTCCTATTCCACTTATTAATCCTTCTCCTATTGTTCCAGCTGCATCTGCCAATCCTGATGTATCTATATTTAAATCTGGCATTTCAAAATCTAAATTTAAGTTTACATCATCTTTTTTTTCGCTATCTGATAATTTTACTGTTACTTTACATCTAGCTAATTCTTTTCCATTTGTTAGTGCATCTTTTGCAACCAAATCAGCACTACCTTCTTTATTAGCTTTAAATCTTACAAATGTTCTTCCTAATCTGTCAGTCCCTCCATTAATAATAGTTATAACATTTTTATTGTTTTCTGTACTCCAATAAACGTCTTTTCCTGTTGTATTAGACGTAGCTGTTAATTTTTGTTCTACATTTAGTTTTGTTACTGTCATATTACTTTTTAATGTTAATTTTCCTGCTGCGAATACTGGTGTTGCAATGCACATTATCATTATTGCTAGCATTGCCATTACAATTATCTTTTGTGTTTTATGGCGAATTATCTCCATAAAATCAACTCCTTTTTTAATATTTTTATATTTTAATGTTAATATAAACAACTTTTAAAGTTTGCTATAAATTGATGACCATATAGTTTTGCTAGTATTTGAAGTATAATGTAATCCATCTGCTTCAGTTCCATTTACTATAGTATTATAGTTACTATTGTACACATCAATATATTTAACTTTGCTATTAAGTCCACTTATTATTGTATTGTTAAAGGCTACTATTTCACTATTTTTTACTGTATATCCACTTTTCTTTGCCTTTTCCTCATTAACAGGTGTTACAGATACATAATAAAAATTAAGGTCTGTATATGTATTTGCTAAACTATTTACCATACTTACATAATTATTTGCTTGATACAAATCATTTACTCCTAACCATATTATTACCTTCGTACCTTTTGGAGCATTGTTCAATGATGTTTTTATATTATTAAGCATATTCCCCTTAAAAAAGTAATTATATCCTTGTCCAACAGCTGCATATTCTTTTACAATATTTCCTGTATTCTTAATATCATTTCTTGTTGCACTAAGCATCATTACTGTTCTTGAATCTCCAATAAATATGTAATTTACTTCATCATTATCTACATCTTCTGTGTCTTTATCATCTTGCTTATTTTCTTCTATTTCTCCTTTTTCAGTTTCTCCTTCCACAGGTTTTTCTACAGGAGTACCAATAGTTATTTTTGGTATCTCAATACCTCTTAACATTTCTACTAATCTAGTAATTAATTCTGTTATAACTGTAAATATATTTTGTAAAATTCCAGATTCTCCAATTCCTTGTACTGCAGTTACAAAGCCTTGTCCTATTTGCCCAATTGCATTTCCAATACTTGAAGTATCTATATTTATAGATGTATTAACTTTATTTAAATCTAATTTTATATTCTCTTTTTTTTCACTTGTTACTTTTGATTGATTTATCTTTGTAAAATTTTTAGCCCCTGTACTTCCGTAATAAATATACTTACTACTATCTATTTTTAACACATTACCACTCTTATCTTCTACAGTTACTGGTTCTCCTGCTTTTAACCTTGTATTATAAACTTGACTTTTATCTAAATCTTTTGCAGCTGCTTCTGTTTTATATATAAACCATTCTCCACTCTTTAATTCTAATGTATCTCCTATATTTATTGAACCTGTATATATTGTTGCTGCGAATACTGGTGTTGCAACACATATTATCATTATTGCTAACATCATTATTACAATTATTTTTTGTACTTTATGGTGAATTATCTCCATAAAATCAGCTCCTTTTTTTATTTTTGGGGAAATTTCCCTCGTTTTTATTATAACATGTTTTTTAAATTATGTAAACTAGTTTTATCATTTTTATTCTTTTTTTTAACAAATAACAGGCGATTAAAATCGCCCCTACATTTATAAACACCTTAACCAAAAATTTACTGGTTAAGGTGTTTCGTTTAAATTTTTATATATTACAATTCTAATGTTATTTTATTTCCTCTTGATTTATATTGAGTATATTTTACATTGCTCATATCAAACATTTTCTTTGATACCTTTACACTATCTGTATCTGCATATTTATCACTTAAATATATTATTTCCTTTATTCCTGATTGTATTATTGCTTTTGCACATTCATTACATGGGAATAATGCAACATATATTTTGCTTCCTTTTATTGTTGTTCCTGTATAATTTAATATTGCATTTAATTCTGCATGGCATACATAAGGGTATTTTGTTTCTGCAAAATCTCCTTCTCTCTCCCATGATATACAGTCATCTGAACATCCTACTGGAAATCCATTATATCCTATTGATAAAATTTTATTATCTTGACTTACAATACATGCTCCTACTTGTGAATTTGGGTCTTTACTTCTTTCTCCTGAAAGTAAAGCTATTCCCATAAAATACTCATCCCAGTTTATATAGTTATCTCTCTTTGGCATTTTCGTTTAGCCCAAATGAAAATCTTCGTCCTACATCGTCAAATTTCATAAAAATTATTTCAACATATTTTTATATAGTTTCAATAATTTTTATTCATTTTCCTAGTATTACTCGATTTTGATTTGGTCTCCCCCCTTTACACACAATTTTTCGGGCGAACACAGTTCGCACCTACAATATAAAAATTAATTCTCTACACAATAATATTTTATCCATTTATTTTTTCTACTGTTGTTCCTTCTTTTGTATCTTTTACAAGGTATCCTTTTTCCTTTAGTTCGTCTCTTATTTTGTCTGATAAAGCCCAGTCTTTGTTTTCTCTTGCAGTTTTTCTTTGTTCTATTAAATTTTTGATTTCTTCTGGTAATTCTATTTCAGTGTTCTCTACTGGCTTATCGATATTAATTGATAATACTTTATCAAATTCTAATAATAAATTTGCAAATTCTTTTGATTTTACTGGATTTTTTACAACTTCCCAAACTACACTCATAGCTATAGGCATATTTAGGTCATCATTTAGTGCTGTTATAAATTTATTTCTATATTCGTTTATTGTTTCTTCACTTATGGTTTCATTTCCTTCACTATGTTTTGAATATCCTTCTCTTAATTTTTCTAAAGTTTTTTGGCTACTACTTAAAGCATCCCAAGTGAAGTTTAATTTATTTCTATAATGTGATGAAAAACATAATATTTTATATGCTAATGGATCATATCCTCTGTTTATTAAATCCTCTACTAAGTAGGCATTTCCTAAACTTTTAGACATTTTACCTCCATCAATTAGAAGAAATTCACAATGCATCCAGAATCTTGCAGGAACTTTTCCTGTACATCCTTTACTTTGAGCAATTTCGTTTTCATGATGAGTTGGAATTAAATCTACTCCTCCTGTATGTATATCAAATTCTTCTCCTAAATATTTGTTACTCATGGTTGAACATTCAATATGCCATCCTGGATAGCATAATCCCCATGGACTTTCCCATTTCATTATGTGTTCTTTAGGAGCCTTAATCCATAATGCAAAATCATATGGATTTCTTTTTTCTTCATCAATTTCTACTCTAGCTCCTGCCTTTTGGTTTCTTAAATCTATTCCTGAAAGTAGTCCATATTTATCTAGTTTTGAAACATCAAAATATATTGCTGTTGAAGTTTCATAAGCATAACCATTTTCTAGTAATTTTTCAACAAACTTTTGCATATCTTCAATATGTTCTGTCGCTTTACAAATTATTTCTGGTCTATCTATGTTTAATCTATCAAAATCTTTTAAGAATTTTTCTGTATAGAAAGCGGCAATCTCAAGAGGAGTTTTTTTCTCCTCTTTTGCTGCTTTTACCATTTTGTCTTCGCCTTCATCTCCATCAGATACAAGGTGTCCAACATCAGTTATATTCATTGCATGTTTTAAATTATATCCATTATATTTAAGAACTCTTCTTAATGTATCCATGAATATAAATGATTTCATATTTCCAATAGTTGCATCTTTATATACTGTTGGTCCACAACTGTATAGTCTTACTGTATTGCCTTCTATTGGTTTAAAAAGTTCTTTTTGTTTTGTTAAAGTATTATAAAAATATATATCCAAAGTTTAACTCCCCTTTATTTTAAGCCTCATTTACTTCACTTGCTTTTATTTTTACTCTTCTACTTACCATAGTAGTTTCACCTTTTGAATTTTTTACTGTATATGTAATAGTATATTCAGAGCCTGGTTTTGATGAATCAATTTCATCTGCTCCAGTAATTTCAACCTTATCTGTTAAATCTCCATCATTACTATCTGTTGCTGAATATCCTGGTTCTGAATATTCTTGATTTAACTCTAAAATAACAACTTCTCCGCCTCTTAATGAAATAGTAGGTTTAGTTACAGCTTTTTCCTTAACAACAACAGTTCTTGATACTGTAGTACTATTTCCTGCTGCATCTTGTACTGTATAATTAATTTTATATGTACCAGCTTTTGATACATCAACTGTTCCTGAAGTTTGTATTTTATTTGTTAAATCTCCATCTTTATTATCTGTTGCTGTTGCTCCTTGTTCTGTATATTTCCCCCCCACTTCTAATGTTATAGTAGCAGCACCTTTTAATGTTATTGCTGGAGCAACCTTATCAAGTTCTTGAGTATGAACATTACATGTATCTTTTATTGTCAACATGAATTCTGCATCTTTTGCTCTTTGCCATGATGTACTTGTATCAGAATTTGGTCTTGTTATATAAACTTTTTCTGTAACATCTTGACAAAATTCTGTTGCTAAAAGACCTGTTTCATTACAGATTCTTGCTTTAACATGACAATCACATTTTTGTGATGGCACTGTTCCTGCAACAAAATATTCTCCATATACTTGTGTTCCTCTTGGGTCATTCGCGCAATGTTCTGTTGCAAGTTTACCTGAACATTTACAAATTGATACTGATGTAACACCATTTGGTCTTGTATTAGCAAAATATTTTGATTCTTTTCCACTATGTGCTGAAGTCATTACAGCATCCCATATAGCACCTGCTGGATTACCACTATATCTAACTTCTTCATTTTCATCATATCCAAACCAACATGCTGCAGAATAGTATGGTGTGAAACCACATAACCATCTATCAAAATCATCATCAGTTGTACCTGTCTTTGCAGCTACGCTTATACCTGAAATACCACAGAATGATGCTGTTCCTGTTTTTACAGGTTGTGTTAAAATTTCTTTTACTACATATGCTGCTGCTGGAGACATAACCTCTTCTTCTCTTTGTTCAACTTCTATTACAATATCTCCATTTGCATCTACTACTTTAGTATAAAAAGTTGGTTCTATATATTTACCATCATTTGCAATAGCTGCAAATGCTCCTGCCATTTCTAATGTACTTACTCCATGACTTAATCCTCCTAAAGCAGCTGATAAATTAGCATCTTTTTCTTGTGTTACAGAAGTTATACCTAATTTATGTAAAAATTCTATACCATATTCTGGTGTAATTGTTTGTAATAATTTTACCATAGGGACATTTTGTGAAGTTTCTATAGCATATCTAACTGGAATTAATCCTCTATAATGATTCCAGTTTTTAGGTGAATAGCTTGAACCAAAAGTTGTTGGTACATCATCAAAAACTGTTCCTGCTGTAACTGTTCCATTTTGTACCCCTGCTGCAACAAATAATGGTTTTATTGATGAACCTGTTTGTCTTGGTGATTGTGTAGCTCTATTTAATCCAAATGAATCCATTTTTGTTCCTGTTCCACCTACACATCCTAATACATATCCATTTGTATGATCAATTAATACCATTGCAGCTTGTGATGAAACATAATTTCCATTTTCATCTTTAGTTTTTCTTGAAGCTATTTGATATCTTTCCTTAGCAACTTCTTCCTCCATTGCATTTTGAATAGCTGGATTTTCTGTAGAGTAAATTGTTAATCCTCCACTTTTTACATATAATCTTGCATATTCTTCTGTCCAATCATTTTTTTCTTGTAAATCTTTTATTACTTGTGTAATAGCTGCATCTGTATGATATGAATATACATTTTCAGCAATTACGCCTTTTTGGAATTTAATACCTTGTTTTACTTCTTCTACAGCATTTTTATATTCCTCTTCTGTAATTCCTGTAAGTTCTTTTAATTCATACATTTTATCTAATACTGTTTCTGTTCTATTTTTTACTTTCTTTATATCATCTTCTTCTGTTGAAAAAGGTGAATATGAATTTGGTGAATTGTTTATTCCTGCTAAGAAAGCACTTTCTGCTAATGTTAAATCACTCGCACTTTTACTAAAATAGTAATTTGATGCAACTTCAACACCATATGTATTTCCACCTAAAAATATTAAATTTAAATATAATTCTAGTACTTGGTCTTTAGATAAATCTTGTTCTATATAATAAGCTCTTGCCATTTCTTTTACTTTTCTTTTCCAAGTTCTATCTTTTTCTTGTGTTAAATTTTTAACTAATTGTTGAGTTATTGTACTTCCACCATAATCAGCTGACCCTATTCCTATTTTACTTAATACATACTTACCTGTTGCAGCAGCTGTTCTTTTTATATCAACTCCATCATGTTCATAAAATCTTTCATCTTCTATTGCTACAAAAGCTTTAGGTAGATATTTAGACATTTCTGAAACAGTAACTATTTCTCTATTTTCATCTCCACTTAAATTTGCAATCACATTACCTTCAATATCTAAAACTACTGAATTTTCATATTCAATAGCTAAATCTTGAGCGTCTAATTTAGCATCTTTTGCAATTCCATAAATTAATGCAAAACCAACCCCTGCTCCAATTATTGTAAGTAATAATAATGTTAAAAATACTCTCTTTATTATTTTTCCTATTTTTCTTTTTTTCTTATTAGAAACAACCTTATATTGTTTTGTTTTATTTGGTTCATTATTAATAGGATTATTATTTTTGTTGTTTTCCATTAAATATTCCCCCCATTTAAATATATACTGTATTATATTACATTTATTTTTATTTTACAATATATTTCATATTTTCTAATATATCATTTTCATTTGTTATTAATTGTGCTCCTTGTTTGATTAAACTATTTGTTCCGTAAGAATTTATGCTATCAATATTTCCTGGTACAACATATACTTCTTTCCCCTGTTCTAATGCAAAATCTACTGTAATTAATGTACCACTTTTTTCTTTAGCCTCTATAACTAAAACTCCATCTGATAATCCACTTATTATTCTATTTCGTCTAGGAAAGTTTTCTGGTAGTGGTTTCGTACCTATAATGTATTCTGAAAGAACAACTCCTCCATTATTTATAATTTGATTATAAATATTTTTATTTTCAGGAGGATATATAATATCTAATCCTGATCCCATTACTGCAATTGTTTTTCCTTTTGACTGCATACAACCTAAATGAGCACATGTATCAATACCTCTTGCTAGTCCACTAATAATATTAATATTTTTACTAGATAATTTATATGCAAACTGTTTTGCTACCTTTTCTCCATAGCTACTTGAATATCTACATCCAACTATTGCTATACTAAGCTCATTTAAGATTTCTAAATTGCCCTTAGCAAATAATATTATTGGTGGTGCATATATTTGCCTTAACTTGTTTGGGTAAAACGAATCATATATTTTTAATATTTTAATATTATTCTTTTTTATATACTCTATATATTTATCTAAATTTTTTCTGTATTCTTCATTAGTAAGAGCGCATGCTATTTTTGAACTAAATCCTGCCTGTATAAAATCTTCTTTTGAAGTCTCCCATATTTGTTTTGGAGTTTTATATTTTTTTAATAATTTAATCCAAGTTATTGGTCCAATTTCTTGAATTCTTGAAAGCCAAATCCAGTATATATCTTCCATAAAAAATCCTTTCCTTAGCCCTCAAAAATATAATCCCCCATTATCTATACATTTCTTTTGCCGCTTTTACAATATTATTCATAAGCATAGCTATTGTCATAGGTCCAACTCCACCTGGCACAGGTGTAATATATCCCGCTTTATTTACTATGTTCTCAAAATCTACATCTCCACAAAGTTTGCCGTCTTCTCCTCTGTTTATACCAACATCAATAACGACAGCACCTTCTTTAATCATGTCTTCAGTAACAAATTTTGCTTTTCCAATTGCTGCAACTACTATATCAGCATTTTTTACGATTTCTGGTAAATTTTTTGTTTTGGAATGGCAAACTGTTACTGTTGCATTTTTAGACATTAAACATTGCAACATAGGTTTTCCAACTATATTACTTCTTCCTATTACAACTGCATTTTTTCCTTCAATTTCAATATTATATTCTTCTAGTATTTTCATAATTCCAAAAGGTGTACAAGAAACAAATGTATTTTGACCTAAGCATAATTTTCCTACATTTGTTGGATGGAACCCATCAACATCTTTTTTCTCACTTATTGTTCTAAAAGCTTTATTAATATCTAAATGTTTTGGTATAGGACTTTGAACTAATATTCCATGTATTTTATCGTCATTATTTAATTTATCAATTAAATCTACTAACTCTTCCATTGTAGTTTCATCATTTAAAAGGTATTCTTCGTATTCAATTCCTACTTCTTCACATGCTTTACTTTTATTTCTAACATATATTTTAGAACTAGGGTCATCCCCGACCATAATAACTGCTAACTTTGGAAAAATATTTTGTTCCTTTAATTCATCAACTTCTTTTTTTAATGAAGTTCTAATCTTTTTAGCTAATTCTTTTCCATCTATTATACATGCCATAATCAACACCTCGAACTTATTTTATATCATATTACTATGTTTGACAAGATATTTCATAAGTTTTTGCGTTGACATAAGTTGATGTCTGTAGTATAATTTTTTTGCAAAACTTTCAGTTATCTTTATCAGTAAAAAATTTTATTATGAAAGGACTTGAAAAAATGGTAATTGAAACAATCAAAAGACGGCTTAAGGAATTTGTAACTCTTACATGGATTCCGCTTATTAGCAATCAAACAAAACTTTTTATAAGTTTTTGTTTACTTGTTCTTGCCTTTCTTATTCGTATGGCACGTCCGGAATGGCCTAGCGCATTATTTTGTTCTGCCGCAATGGGATTGTGTTTCGTCGGAGATACGTGTTTGAATTCCATGCCTATTGAAAAAAGACCTCATGCTCTTTTATATACTGGAGCTGGAGCTTTTATGGTTGGACACGTCTGCTACGCTATTGCATACATAAAAAATATTATAGCAAATTCGTATGCATATTTTAACCCTGGCACATATATCGCAATTGGATTCATGATTTGCTTTTTAATCGTTGCAGCTGTTTGTATAAAAGGTAAAAAATTAAGTCCCGTAATGATAGGAGTCTTCGGATTCTATATCTTTGTAATTGGATTTAATTTTATAAGTATCTGTTCTTACAGCTACAGCGCAAAATCGCTGGCCTGGATAGGAGCTTTATGGTTTTTAGCTTCCGATTTCATTATTGGAATTGAAACCATCTTCAAACTTAAAAAGGATATTCTCCGTAAATTGGTTTGGCTTCTTTATCCTGCTGGACAGTTTATAATCCTTGTCTGTCAAAATAATTGTTAAATTGCAGAGAACCGGTGGGCTTTGGTCCGCCGGTTTCTCGTTTTATTATATAGAAAAAACCGAGCAAAAGTGTAACAACTCTTCTGCTCGGTTCTTATTTTGGAAAACTATTCTGTAATTATTCTATAACTCGTGTAATCTTCAATAATAGCTGGAAAATCCGAATCTTCATTATAAATCCTTATCTCTTCTTTCTCACGAATAGCAGTTCTTGAGTACTTTCTCTTGAAGATTTTTTCATGTGTAACATCTAAATCTTTTCTAAAAGTACATCTAAGATGCTTTAGAAATATCTTTAAATGATATTCTCTTAAGGATTCACTCAACTGAGGCAAATTAGCAATAGGATGTTTCGGTGCCCAACTATAATAATTGCAAAGCACAAAATTAGGTTGTGTAATGCCAATAAGTTCAGCAAGAGCAAATACATCCGTCATTGTCTCTGTTGGCAAGCCAAGCATTACATTAGAGCTAATATAAAGGTCCGGATGAGTTTCTCTTAATGCTGAAAACAATGTTATTGCTTGCTGAACAGTGTGTTTCTTCCCTATAACCTTTAGCAGCCTATCACTAGCTGCTTCTAGGTTCAAAGCCACACTTTTGATTTTCTTAGACTTGCATAATGCATTTTTTATATCCTCTGTAACCTCACCAATACATAAACCTATAGGTATTTTAATTTTTTCAACCTCTTCATAGCTATCGATTAACTCTATGAGTTTATGTAAGCATTGCTTGCCATAAATATCGATACCATATTCTGTAAGGTTTTCTGCCCTAAGGCTTATATTTCGTAATTTATAAGGTTCAGTCTTTCTTATATAATCTAACTCCCTTTTGATTGACTCTAAGCTAAGACTTTCAAAAGGAATATGCATATAAGATCTTCTGCAAAAATAGCATTTCTGCAAACAACCATCAACAGGCCATATTGCTAAATGCTCTTCTTCGTCATCCCAAACGAAATACTGTTCCTTGATATTTAAGCCGAATTTTTCGCCTAATTTTTCAGTGAAGTGGCTCATCCAAAAAGTAATATTTTTTATAGAACCATTCAATAATTTTTCAGCATTAGCCGCTTTTCCAACGACTATAATTTCGGCTCCGGGTTTTCTTAATGAGTCTATGTAATTAAGTTCCTTTATTGCTACATGTGATACATCTTCACATCTAGCATAAGGATGGCAATACAAAATATAGTCTGCTTCCTCCATTCTAACCTCATCATTATGAAAAAGTGGTAACATAGGAATGAATGAAACCATACGTTCCCTGTAGCACTCATCAGTATTGTTAAGGTGAATAAAAAATGCATTTATTTTATATTTGCTTTCCTCATAACTTACATAATTCTCAGTTGGGTCTTCTAAAAGGAGTTCCCGTTTCTCCTTTATCCCCATTTTGTCATAATTCAATATAGCACGTCCTTTCATAAATAGAATAGTTTTCCCTCTACAAATGGCCAACTAGCACAAATGTACATATAACATTTTACCATAATTTACATAATGTGTCAATTTGTGCATATCCACCTTTTCTGCTCAAGCTTTTCTTTTTTATGTAAATATGATGTAATATAATTATATTAAAACCTGAAGAGGTAAAATAATATTCCGAAGTGGCGAACATTTAAAATTTATAATTAACATATAACATATTCTCAATTATAAAAAGATATTAAAATATCACTATCTTAATATCTTTTTTAGTTTATATTTTTAATTATCTTTTCTAAAAATATTTTTAATGAATTTTAAAATTTTATTAATAAAATTTTCTTTTTTATTTTCTTTTATTACTAGATTTATATTTTCATTCTTTTCTACTTTTTTCTCTTTAAATATGTTTTCTGAATTATATAAATTTCTTTTTTCTTCTTCTAGTTTATTATAATAATTTTTCTTGAAATTTTTTATTTTTTCTTTTTGTAATTCTGTTGCTCCAAATTTTTCAAATAATCCAAATAATATATATTTTGTATAATCTAATAATTCCTGTTCTTCAAAAGTTTTAGAATTATCATAATAAAACTCATATTCGTTATTACAGTTTGATTTTAAAAATTCTATATATTCTTTTGGAATTTTATCATAATCTTCTTTTATTAAATTATCTAAAATAATTAAAACTTCTTTATATGCATTAGCATAATTCGTTTTTACCATTTTATTCTTCTCCTTGAGTTTGTCCTTCTTTTATTTCTTCTTGTGTTCTAACTCCTGTTTCTAATGTTTTTAAAGCTTTACTTGCTTGTTCTGGATTAGAACTAAAATCTCTTGTAGTTACTTTTCCAATTTGCCTCCAAGTAAGACTTCTAGTATTTTCTAATTCTTTATACGATGTCACTATCTGCAATTGTTCTAATGTTTGTTCCCCTATAATTGCTTTTGCAATTTCATAATCTCTTTCTGTTGATAGTTGCCCTGGAAAATGTGCATCTTTTCCATATATAACACGTAAATCTTGTCCGTTTTCTTTTGCTGTTCTAGTCTCTTCTGCAACTATTTTCCAAAATTCTGGTGATGGATAAGGTGTTCTTTTCTTTATATCTTCTATTGACATTCCACTATCTACTTTTGATGCTATTTTTCCAAAATTTATCTCTAGTGGAATACCCTTTTCAATGGCTTTTTTACAAATTGCTCTAGTAATTTCTTCTTCTTTTACTCCAAATTTATCTCTTGCTTGCATAAATAAATCTGGATGTGCAATAACATCAGGCAATCCCTTATCCATAGCAGATATAATAGATTCTCCGTACATTTCTAAAACTTCATCACTAATTTGTTTTCCACCTTTTCCTCTTGCTATTCCATGTTCTCTTCCATCAGCATCAATTACAAAATGCTGACCTAATATCATTTTATCTGTTTTAGATTTTAGTTCTTGCAAATGTGCTAAATCTCTATCTGAATATTCAAATTCAAAACCTGACTCTATTTCTATTTGCCCCTTATACTTTTCTTGCAAATATCTAATAGATGTTAAATACGATTCAACTTCTGCTATATCCATTCTTGACTTAGGTGTTTTATTATATCCATCTGGCAAAGGAATGTGGTCAGTAAATGCTATTTTTTTAATTCCACCTTTTATTGCATTTTGTACCCATTCTTCATCTCCAGTATCTTTAGCACCATGTCCACATCTCCCCGTATGTGTATGAAAACAGAAATCTTGTGTTGGATTTTGATTAATTTCTCTAGTATTGTTTTCTCTAACTCTTGACTGGTGTCCTCTTATCAATCGCATTTCTTGCTCCGTCATTTCAATTACTTTATCCATATCTTTACCAAAGAAAGTAAATCCATTTTTGCTATCATATCTCATTCCAATAACAGATGCTTCTTTTCCATCACAAAAATCACAACATAATTCATCAGTTATACTCCAAGATGTGACACCTCTTATTTTTCCTTCTTTTACAAACTCACTTATCATTTTCATTACATCATTTTGTAATTTCTGTTCATATTTTCTTATTGCAGCTAATTCTTCTGGTGTTGCAGTTTCATAATCTACATCTTCTAAACCTTTAGAAATATCTAATTCAGTTATATCTATTGGTAATCCAAATTGTTGTAATTCTTCTACTGATTGTCTTAAGCCTTCTATATCTTTTTCATTAATGCTTGTGTGACATTGAGTTCCTATATGGTCTATTATTTTACAATTATTATCTTTTTCATATTTTTGTATTTTTTTTATTACTTCAAATATTACAGCTCTTTTATCACTATTTTCAAAATTCCAATCATTATATCCAAAATCAGCATTTGGCATTTCTTCTTTTATTGCTACTGCAACTTTGCATAAGTCTTCAATACTTAATTTTGACATCCAATTATTTGTTCTTTCTGAAAAAGGTGCATAATAATCTACAAATTCATTAAACATATCTACTACTGTATGTATTCCATGTGCTTCATATTCTTTAGCGACAGATGCAACTGCTTTACCATAATTAATTAAGGCTGTTTCAAATTGTTCTTTAGTTTCTCCCACTAATCTATCTGGAAAATCTTTAAAAAATACAAGTGCATTAATATAAACTTCATTCATCTCGTTTTTTCTGGCAAATTCATATCCTTGTCTTAATGGGGTAAGATTATAATCTTCTGGTTGTGCATTAGCTTCTTTTTCAGTTTCTATAACACCTGCTACTGTTCCAAATCTCCCTTGTCCATCAAGTGTTAATCTAGTAAATCTTTTTTTATCTTTTTCTAAACTTCCAACAACATAATCATATAAAGCTTCTACTTTTTGAAATGTTTTTTCTGTATCAATACTTATTTCTGTACTTTCTGGATTAATTGTTTGTCCATTACTATTAACTAAAAATGTTAATATACCATGTGTTTGATATGCAAAGTATTTTTTTATATTTAAAATTTCATCTATATATGTACTATCTATTTCTTGCCCTTCAAAAAGTTTTTCTAAACTATCTCTTGTATCCCAATTTGCTCTTATTTGCATTGCATTTTTGTATAAAAATTTCAAGAATTCTTCTTTATTAGGTACATCATCAGCTTTTTCTTCTACTATTCTCTTTATTTTTTGTGCTGTACTTAATCCTTGTGAACTCATTTCTTTAGATAGTTTACTAGCTTGTAATATATCTTCCAAATACTCATTAATTCTTTTTATAGCTTCTTCACGGCTTTGAGTTTGCTCTATTATATTAAATAAATCTATTTGTTGGTTATTTAATGTTATTCCTCTAACATTATTTGAACCAGTTAAGCTTCCAATTAAATCCATATTATTCTTACCTTTATATATTTTATATTTAAATAATATCACAGAACTCTTTTTTAAGCAATAAATCAAAAACTATATTTTAAAATAAAAAGTACCAGACGATTTATAATCACCTGGCAAGTAAGTTTTGTTACTTATTTTAAATTTTCTATTTAGAATGTCTTTGGAGCGCGGACGACCAATGGTCGCCCCTACAACGTTTGCAATTTATTTTTGGGTCGTCGAGGACGCCGACCCCTACGATGTTTGTAGTTATTTTGCTGTTCTCATTTGTTTTATCATTAAATCTCCAAATACTGCATAACCTGTTGTTGGATCTGACACCAATACATGTGTTACTGCTCCTATGAATTTTTTGTCTTGCACTATTGGTGCTCCTGACATTCCTTGTATTATACCTCCAGTTAAGTTTAACAATTCTTCATCTGTTACTTTTATTATCATGCTTTTGTTATCAGAATTATTATTTTTATAAATTTTTGTAATTTCTATTCCATAATTCTTCCTTGTTCCATCTTCTAAATTTATTATGATTTCTGCTTTACCTTCTTTTATTTCATCTCTTAATGCTACTTCGTATTGTTCTTCGCTGTTTATATTTAAAGAAGATAAATTTGTAAGTGTTCCATATATTCCAAATTCTGAATTATCATATACTTTACCCACTTCTAGTCCGTTTATTATTGTTCCTTTTATTTCACCTGGTGTTCCTTTTTCTCCTTTGACAATTTCTGTAATGTTTGTTGTTACAACTGTTCCTTTAGATATTGTAACTAATTCTTCTGTGTCAATATCAACTATTCCATGTCCTAATGCTGCAAACATTCCAGTTGATGGTTCATAATAACTTATTGTTCCAACTCCTGCTGCTCCATCTCTAACCCATAGTCCTAATTTATATTCATTTGAAGATGTTTTTGTAGCAGTCATGTTTGTAGTGAGTTCTTTTCCATCCTTTATATAGGTTATTTCTAATTCTTTTCCTTTGCTTTCATCTACACATTCTGTTAGTTCTTCTGTTGTTGTAACATCTACTCCATTTACACAAACTATCAAATCTCCTTCTTCTATTCCTGTGTTTTCATATGGTTTTACACCATTTACTTCGGTTAATCCTACAACTAAAACTCCACTAGTATATAATTTTAGCCCTATTGTATTCCCTAATGGAACAACTGTAGTTCTTGGAATTGTATCTACTTGAACATCTTTAACATCTACTATATTAAATAAGCTTATTGTGATTGTTTCATTATTGTTATTATTTAAATTACTTGAAGTTTTTACTACTTGATTTTCATTATTTTTATCCTTTATAGTTATTCCATATACTGTTCCTAAATTTAATTCTTCACCTTCAAACAAAACAACTTGACTTGGTATAGAAGTAATGTTTGTTACATATACTAATATTACTAATAAACAAGAAATTAGCAAAATTTTTTTAAATAAATTCATAAATGGTCACCCTATAATTAGGATGACCATTTTTCAGAAAAATATTTGTTGTTATAGATATGTCCCAAAAACGACAAAATGTCGATTGGGGACAGTCCCCAATCGACATTTTGAATTAATAGTATATTACTTTTACAGAAGTTAATGTTACACCTGCTGATTTTAGTTCTTCTTTCATTTTTCTTATGTCTAATATATTTCCTGATTTCCATCCTTTTGATTCTAAAGTTGCTTTATCATATGAATGATTTACCTCATCATTGTTTACAATTAGTTTTACTAAAACTTTGTCATCTCCTAAATCATATTTACCTGATGATGTATGATCTATAATTGGTTCTGTAGGCACTTCTGGTCCTCCAGTTATTTGTCCTATAGCATTCATTAATGCATTATATAATTCCTCATAATTTGCTGCTTCATAAGATTGTCCACCTGTTTTTTTTGCTATATAGTCTAATCCAGGTTTAGCATCACTAGAATCAAAAGCAATTGTAAATATTTTTGCTCCATATTCTTCATGTAAACGGAATACTCCACCTTTAGCTGTTGAAGTACTATTATTTACTCCATCTAAAACACCATCATAACCATTTTCAATAATCTGTTTCCAATCACTAGGCATCGCCATTGCCAAACCAGGAAAAAGATTATTAATTAATTCTCCCCAAGGCATCCATCCTAATTGTTCAACAGCCGAAACATTTATACCTAAGAATTTTAATGCATCACCAACAAGTTCTCCCAAATCACCAACTATAGCTAATTTAAAATCTGAATGATATATTGTAGGATTTCCGCTCGCGTCTTCATCAACACTATTAAGCCTAACTTCAATAACAGAACCTATTACACTAACAATCCAAGCAGGAAAATCGAAGAAAGGTAACCAAGTTAACCATCCTCTTCCATCAACAGACCCTGCAATCCAATCCTTAGCATCCTCTGTAGTAAAGGTTGTTGTAGGACAACCATCAGAAATAAAAATTACATAATTGTCTCCATTTAGTCCCATTTGATTCTTCATCTTATCAAAATGCTCAGCAGTTGCTTCGAAAGCTTCATGGTAATTCGTTCCCGGAGATGTAATAGAATGTACTCCAGCTTTCGTACGTAAATAGTTTTCACCTTTGTTTGTTAATTCTTGTTTTAATTTGCTCCATTTAACACACTCTGAACCACTATATTTATCAGTTACTGTAAAGTTACTAGGACTAATAATTGTACCTCCTGTACCTGTCGTCAAAGCTGCAAAAGGTACAATAGCTAAATTAAATTTACTTGGGCTTCCATCTTCTGTATAAAATTCCTCCCTTAATAATATATTTTTAATTACGTTCCTTACACCTGTAATTTTAGGAGTTCCATCCATAAATTTTATCATACTCCATGAACAGTCAGCAACTAAAATAATATTTGCGCCCTCTCCAGAACCACCTCCTGAAGTACTAGTAGTAAGTTCTATTTCCTGTTCTATATAAGTATATGCTGTTGCTGTGTCAATCTTGATATCTCCAGTTTCATCTTTTATTATAACTGTATTTACTATTTCTCCTAAACTTGCAATGCTTTCAACTGTTGTTGTTACTATAAGTTCCACTGAAACACCTGCGCCTATAGTTAAAGTTCCTTCTACTTTATCTTCAACGGAATCAACTGCTAATAATGCTGGTGACACTCCTTCTAAGTTTAATCCATTTGGAAGTTTATCATATACATTTACTTTTCCTTCTACTTTTCCTACATTCTTGACAGTTATTTTCCATTCTATAGTATCTCCCACTTCTGCATAAGTAGCCGTTGGTGATCCATTTATAGAGGCAACTGCTTTATCTACAGTAAATTCTGCATATTCTTTTGCTAATATTACATCCTGCTTTGATCTGTATCGTTCTCTAGCAAGTGCTGTATTATATGCATCAGTATATGCAATATTTACATACTCAACCATATTAGCCCTATTTACTAAACAGTAATAACAAGCCATTGATCCCTTAATTTTATCAATTGGACCAGCTCCATTATGTAAAAAGTAATATTTAGTCGTTGTAGTTTCATCTGTTTTTATTTCATAATTTTTTTCAATAAAATCTATACTTCTATATCCCATTGTATTTATCATAGAATCAACTGTTTTATCACAATAACATCTATGATAATAATCATCATCTATATTTATAAAATAAATTTCATTTGGGTCTACATATTCTCTGTTATTCGTGCTTGTTGCTATTGCATAACTGTTATAGGTTTTTAATCCTATAGGTACTCCTTGCATAAAGCTTACCATAGATACATTACTTAATATTTGTTCCCATTCTTCTCCTGTTGGGTTTGGTAATTGTCCTGAACTATCTTCATAATAATATATAGCTTGTGCTAGGCTATCCATTATTTTATCTTGTATTATTTGATTTTTATGCTGATAAAAAGCTGAATCTTTTGCTATTTCAGGATTACCTGGGTCATTAGTTGCATTTATCTTAAAAATATCATTTTTATATGAAAAACCTAAATCATCATTACTATTAGGAAGTTTTTCTGTTACTTTAGAATTAACCCACTTTGTAAAATAATATGCTTGTACATAATATTTAATTGCTGAACAATCTTCCCATAAATCTATTCTACCTAAATTAAACTCGCTATAATAAATAGTATCTGACACCTTTTCACTTGGTGTTAATTTACCATCATCATTCCAATCAGCATACCATTTACCTTTTTCTCCATTTCCAGTTGTAGAATCATAAGTTTCTCCATTTAGCACTTGGTAAAAATTTATATATCTATTTTGCATGCTTACACCATTAGGGTCGTTCCATGTTCCTGCAATTTTTATTCCTGGAAGTGATACCTTTTTATACACATATTGTGTTACATTTGTTATACTATCCGTTAAAAAAACTCTCTCATCTTTGGTGTTTATTGTAAACCAATTATTAGAGTAACCTAGAGGTGGAGTTGTATAATATAATTTTGTTTTATCTCCTTGACTATCTTCTATATAAATATATGCGAATTCTTCTTCATGATATACACCAGCATCATCCTTATATGCCACATTTTCTGTTAATGTTTCTTCATAAATTGGAGTTCCATTATATTCTAATTCCCCTATTTTTTTTTCTTCTATTTCATCACTACCATCAAAATCTAATAAATATCCCTCTTCTTGTACATAATAAGATGTTGTATCTGTTAATCTATCTTTTAAGAGTTTTGCTTTATCACCACCATAATTTTTAAAACTATTATTTGATGAAAACTTACCATATACCTTTATATAATTATCAAGTGTATATGCTACTGTTATATCTCCTATTTGTTCTGAATATTCTACATATGGTAAAAGAGTATGTTCTTTTTTTTCCTCTGCATTAGCTGGAATATCTGTTGCATTATGGTAATCTATACTATCAACAGTTATAGTTCTTCCTCCAGTTCGTGCTTTATATACAATATCCCCTTCTTCTGTTACAACATCTTGTCCATTTGCATCTTTTACAGTTTCCTTCATATCAGTTGGTGTATAAATGTAATATCCATCATACATAGTGCATAATACTGCTGGTAAGTATGCTTCTAAATATTCTTTATTTGCTCCACTTATACCTAAATTATTTGCTAATGAACGTGTAAATGTATTTATTGCAGCTTCCACATTTCTTCTTCGTGAATTTGCTACATCTGAATATTGGCTATTCCACTCTACTGTGTTTATTTCAAATGCTTCTAAAGCTTCTTTAGTTGACGCAAGTAATTTAGTATTATAAGTTGTTTGTAATGTTATTGTATCTATTTGTAATCCCATATAATATGATACTACCAATAAAATTGGTAATGCTATTAATAAAAATATTACTGCTATATATTGGATTTTCATTTGTTCACCACCTTGTTTATATAACCGGGAAGTCCCTTTAGATTTTTTATAATTATGTAAATAAATGAGATGTGAAATGATTTTTCCAAACACATCTCACATCTCACATCTCACATCTCCCTATTTATTAAAGTTTAATTTCCATTAGATGTTACTGTACTTGAGTAACTTGCTGCTACTTGGTAAGTATCATTTCCTGCTACTGTATAGAAAAATCCTCTTAATAATTGTGCTATTGTTTTATTTGTATTTTTTACAGTTACAATAAAATTATCGCCTTGCTTTAATGGATATACAGGATTTTTAACTGGTGTAGGAGCCTCTGCTTGTTCTCTAAATTTATCTTCAATTGTTGAAGTATACACTGAAAAATATGAGTTTTCTCCTATAAGGTCACCTGACGTACTAGCACTCTTCTTACCGAAGTTTTCATCTATAACTTGTACTTCCATTTCTATTTCATATGTATTTCCTGTTGCCGCTAAAGTTTGCACAAATGCACTATAATCATCTTGTGTTATCTTTCCTTTAGTAGTTGCAGTTTCAACAAAATCTGATGTTGCTGTTTGCACTGCTAATTGTGTAATGTCATCATTTCTTTCAGAAATTGACATTAAAGGAACTATGAACATTAGTATTGCTGCTAAAACTATTGCAATTATTAAAATTAATGAATCACTCATGATATCCTCCTAGTTTAATTTATTAAAAAATCTTTGTCTTTTGCTAATTATATCATATTTTTTCTAATAAATATATAATAAATATCATTTTTCTTAGATTTTTTGTTCAAAATTCCTTTTATTTATCATTATATAGAAAAAACATATAGTTATTTCCTATATAATAATAAATTACATTATATTTTTCACTAAATTTAATCTTCCACGTAAGTTATATATATTTTGGTGCTACCTGGTGTTTCTATAAGTTCTGAACCATCATCAGCATATTGATAAATTCCAGATGTTTTTACTTCTTGATATGATTCAAAAAATTCATTTCCGGTTAAACTTTCACAATAAGCACTTATTACATTATATGCTTCCTTTTTACTTTTATAGTCATTGCTATTAAAAACTTTTGGATCTGTTGGATCTGCTTTTTCTATTATTGTTACACATAAAGATTCATCATACAATCTATATAAAGTTGAAATAACTGTATCCTTTTCAACCACTCTTTTATTGCTGTCACTGTATTTTGTCATACTAGACATGTCATAAAAATTTGTTTCATCGCTTGCAAAGAAAACTGCATCTGCAGTTTCCTTTGCTTGTGATATTATTGAAAACGTTGCTGTAATTGCAAGTACAAGCATTATGATTGCAAAAGCAATTTTTAAAGCATTAGCCGCATTTTCCATTTTTTTTCATGCCTTTCTTCATCATTAACCACTTATTTTTACTGATGTAATTAAACCATTAGATGAATCTGTTGTAAAAGTAACTGTATATTTTTTTGAAGATTGTATTGAAGAAATAGTATTTGAAATAGCATTAGCATCTTTTGAATTAGTCAATGCTGTACCTACTCCAGAACCTGAAGTAGTTACTTCTACAATTTTACTTTGATCATCTTTATAGGTTTGGTTATTAGCATTAACTGCTTGTAATAATGCCTTTACACTTGAACCTTTTTGACTTCCTGAATAATCATTAAATTGTGCATTAAACATAGATATTTCTGTTGAACTCATTTGCGCAACACCCACATCTATAACACTTCTTGATTGGCTATATACCAACATTCCTACAGCTATTAATAAAATAACTATTAATATTGCTCCTGCAATTAATAACGCTTTTGATGCATTCTCCATAATTTTTTCCTCCTTTGAATTTTTATTTATTTTATCTTTAGAATCTTAATTCTAAAAAGTTAAAAACTAATTTTTCTTATATAGAATTACTCTAAATCCTATACTATCGTATTTAGCTTTTTTGGAAATTATATTTCTATTTCCTACAAAGGCAGAGGTCTCATTTAATTCTTCATCATAAAATCCTCCTGCTCTAAATACTGCAAATTTTTCTAGCACTTCTGTTGTCCATTCACTAACATTCCCATTAAAATCATAGATGTTATTTATTAATGTATCACCTGTAATATATGTATTTGTATTGTTATTACTTGTTGCAATTTCGCTATATTTAATATCATTAGTTTGTTCGAGCCATTTTAATGTAGTATCCCATGCAAATGAATTTATTAGTGAATTATTAAATTCATCACTGTTATACATTTTTGATGATAAATCTATTGCATCTTGCTGTGTTATATTGTTCCAAGCTTGTACATTTTTTTTACTTACTAGTATTTCATTTTCCTTGCCTGCTTCATATCTTGCTATATAAAAACCACCATATTTTTGTACACTTAAGATAAATTCTTCTATTTTCTCATCTTTTTCCATACATTCAAAAACTTTTGTATCTATAAAGTTATTTGAATTTTCATTAAAATCATATCTTCCTAAAATAGTAGTCTGTTTTTCGTTATCTAATGAACAAGGAACCCATACAAATTCATTTTGTAATTCATCTTGTATTACAAACCCTGTATTATACTCTCCAGTAATATGCTTAAACCCTTCTAATACATATGGATTATTATATGCGTAATTCTCAGATTTGTCAATATCTTTTGTTTCTTCTATTATATCATTTAAATACTTTTTATTATCCTTTAATTCTGCTTCATATTTGTTTTCCTCTTGTTTTATTTGTTCTGTTTCTTTAACATAATAAACTATATCTTTTGTAAATATCACTACACATATTAATAATATTATTATAAATATCATTTCTTTAATTTTAAAATTCATTATGCACCTCTTATAGATATTTTCAAATTTAAATATCATATGATCTATAATCAAAAGTGTATTCTTTCCAATCGTAATGTTCAGCTATACTTTCACAATCTGCACCAATAACGTCAATAAAATATACTGTTCCATTTTCTCCATAATAAATTTTCACTATAAATGATTTTATTTCAGCCTCATCAATAGCCTTTAAAGCTCCTTTTGAATAATTTAATGCTTCTCCGTAGTTATTTAAATCTCCGTCCTACAGCTGTAAATCTACCAGGCTCTGTTCTATACAATACCCTTGTTCTTACAGTTCTTTCAGGTGAATTTTTATTTGTCGAATTGTTATCTACAATTGTTTCTAATAACATTTTAGCAGTTGCTTTGGTTTGTTTGCCTTCAAATTTTGTGAATTGTGCATTAAACATATTTATTTCTGCAGAACTCATTTGTGCAACTCCTGTATCTATTGCTCCTCTTGACTGACTATATACTAACATTCCTACTGCAATTAATAATATTACTATTAATATTGCTCCTGCAATTAATAATGCCTTTGATGCGTTTTCCATAAGAACTCTCCTTTTCTTTTGTATTATTTCTGTTTAATATTTTCAACTATTTCCTCAAAAATTAATTTGCTTACTTTACCACTTTTATTGTATTTAATTTCAATACATTTAAAATTAATTTCATTAAAATTCTCAACAAATTTTGTAATATCATTATTATAAAATTGTTCCATTTTGTATGTTTTTTCTACTGTTTTCATTTTTACTTCTAATGTTATACTATTTTCGTTATTTTCTATATAATATCCATTTTTATTTTTTTGAATATTATTTTTTTCATTGTGATTAATTATTTTATTAATTAATGATGCTAAATCTGTACCATATATTTCTTTATTTAAATAATTTTCATATACGCTGTTTTCTTTTTTTAATGCTCTTTGGTCTGCCTGTATTGTTCTTAAGAAAATAAACAATATGCACATTACAATAAGAAAGATTGCTATTATAAAAAATATTCCCTTTTTCATTTTTCCTCCCTTTATTATAATGTTTTTTAAGTCTCACTAAAAATCACTTTATATACCCTATTTTCATCATTATATTTTGCATCAGTACATTTATATTTTTTTATTACGATTTTGCTTGGATCTGTAGGGTCAGTTTCTGATGTATTATCTTTTACATACTCTATTAATTCATTATCATTTTTTATTGTTAAATCACCTGAAGGCACATTACCTACATTAATTTCAACTTTATTTGTTTTTCCATTAGCTTTTTTTATACCTTCATCTACTTTTGCATTATAATCTTGTGCTATATGTACTAGTGTTATAATATCTTGTATAGTTACCTCTTCTGTCCCTAAGTATTTTGTAAATTGACTATTAAACTTTTGTATTTCTTGTTCTTGTCTAGATTTTTCATATGTAACAGCTACATCGCTATAATAAACAAAAGCATATACTGCTAAAGTTAAAATAAGAATAGCTATTAAAATTTCAGCTGCCATCAGCAATGCTTTTGCTGCATTATCCATAAAATTCTCCTTTTATTTATTTTTCTTTAAATGTCATTTGATAAACTCTACCTTCATTGTTATACAAAACTTCTGTACATTCAAACACAGCAGCCTTAAAACTTTCAAGCCCTGAATGAATTATATATTTTTTTTTATGTATTAAATCTTCTTTCTCATCACTATTTGCATTTTTGAAAAATTCTATAATATCTTCATTCATTTTTATATCCATACTATCATCTTTTTTGAATGTTCCTATATTGATTGTTCCTGCTATTTTTTTAATCGAAATTCCGAGCACTATTTATTTCCGACTTACTTAAAAATTTCTTTTTATAAACAGGTTCTGACATATCAATTTCCTCTACTGTTTGAGAAAATTCACTTGACAAGTCAAGTTTGATATTAACATACCATGGATCAATGTTAGTAGCTTCTTGTGTTTCATTATTGCTTATAGCTTTATTTACAACCGATATTACATCTATTCCACGTAATAATCTTCTGTTATAGGATTCATATTCTGCATTAAAAGCTTGTACCTGTTTTTGTTCAGTAATTTCTGCTTCTGTAGTTTTTAATGATTTAACTTTTGAATAAACAAATGCGCCTACACTTATAAGCAATATTGCTATAAGCATTCCAGCTGCCATTAATAAAGCTTTTGATGCATTTTCCATTTACTGTTTTCTCCTTTCTACATGTATGAACTCATTGTACTAAATGATTGTGTCATACTTAACATACCTATTACTACTAATGGAACTATTAAGTAACCAACAAATAAACATACCATTGGTGCAAAACCTATAGCTTTTCCGATTAATCCCTTTCTAGATATTAATCTTTCATTTGATTCTTTTCTTTTTGCTTGATAATATTCCCTTTCATTATCTAATTCATCAAACGCCTCTTGTATTGGAATTCTTTCTACTGCTGCTTGAAGACTTTCTACTATTTGAATCATTTGAACAAATGTAATTTCATCTTTTAATTCTTCTAATGCTTCCCATGCACCTGCTTCATAATTGTTAACACACTTAGTTATTGGTTCTCTAAATATATTTGAATATCTTTCTAGCCATTCTAGCATCATTTCAACATTTACTCTTTCAATTTTCATAAGCATTAAAATAATTGTTTGGAATTGCATTACTTCATTTTCCATTTCTAATCTTCTTAATATTTTTTGGAAAACAAGCATTATATATGGTCCCATATAACCTATTATTGCAAATACAAAAGCAATAATCCATTCGAACCATTTTAAATATTCTGAATTTACAATTTGTAATTTATCATATATTTTTTGTGCATCATTTTCTATATCTATTTCTGATGCATTTTCATAATATTCTGATTCTGATATTAATGCTTGAATTTGTTCTACTGTTGGATTTTTTCCTTTGAGCATATCTAAAAAATGATTATGTATTTCAGTTTTGTCCATTGCTTTTTTTTCATCAGCTTCAGACATTTGTCCTAACAAATCATAATCTGCTGTTGGCTCTGTATAAACATAGTCTACAGAAACTTTATGTAATGCAAAACAAAATAGTAATGCACCTATAAAACTCACTATTGCAACTGCTACTCTATTAACATATAATGTTTCTATTTTTTGTTTTGTAGCAGCATCCTTCATTAATGTTGTGATTTTTCTATATTCTTTTGTTTTTTCTTTAGGAATAAATAAGTCTACAATTTTTTTGACAGGTGCTTTATTGTATAACTTCATTTGCCAAACTTTGTTTGGGTCTTTATAGTCATCTTTTATCGCTCCACTATCTTTTAATTTTCTTGTTAAAAGATAACATATAAAAGTTAACACAATTAATAAAACTTGTACTATTAATCCTAATTTACCATCATAAAACTGACTTGTAAAAGAGAAATTACTTACTGCCCAACTTCTTAATGGTTCTATAAATAGTACTGGTGCGATTGAAATAAAAGATAAACTTTGAAAAACATAATCTAATTTTTCTCTTTTTAAAATTTCAAGTTGCATTTCTTCTGTAATATTATTTAAGTTTTTTAAATATAATGATGTTTCACCAATTGTTCTATCTCCAAATTCACGAGTTAAATAAGAAATTCCTGCAAACTCTTTTAAGTAACTATTTGGTGCTATATCATAATATTTTTCTAATTCCATTTCTGGATCATCTGATATTAAAATTTCGTATATTTTTTCTCCTTGTCTTGATACTTCTAGTTCATCTTTTTGAGAAACTTCATATATTGCCTCTTCTACCATGTTATATTCGTGATAAGCATGTCTTATATCTGCAAAAAATTCAACTTGTTGTTTTAAAAGTTTTGTATCGATTTTATCTACCATTCCAGACATAATTGTTTCAAGTAAAAAGGCTTCAAATAATATAAATATTGCCATCATTAATATGTTTGATTTAGTAAGTAATATTGTAATTAAAATTACTGGAATTATAATTATTAAAGCATTTGTTATAATTCTAGCAGATTGTTTTCTTGTTAGATATTCATCTTCAATGTTTATAATTTCAAGTCTTCTTCTTAATTTTTTTAAATATCTGTTTACTAATGGTATGCTTTTGTATATAACGTATAATTTTTGATATCTTACATCTGATGCATTACTACTTCCTTTATTTTTTTCACGCATTGCTTGAATTCTTTTAGAATCGCCTTTATTCATTTTCTTTTGTATTATAAAATACGCAATTACTATTATTGCAAGAATTCCTGCAACACCTGCTAAAAGATAATATATAATTTGCTCTGACATTACTTATTTTTCACCTTCTTCGTTTGTTAGTGTAGAATTTTATTATTCAACATTTTTTCTTGGTCTTCCACGTCTTTTTTCAGTAGTTGCTACTGTTGGCTCTGAAGTTCCAACATATGAATTTGCCATTGCATTTACTGTTTGTTTTCCCCAACATCTTTCAACAAATTCATCAAATGCTTCTATATCTGAAGCTTCCATATTTTTTCTCATTTCTCTAATATTTGTATCTGAGATTTTGTTTGTTATTACATATTCATCGTTTCTATATTCTAATATGTTTACATATTTATATAATTCTTTATTTGTAATTTTTGTGAAATATCTTGTTGCATTATCCATGAATTTTTCTAATTTGCCTTCTAGAGTTTTTTCTTGTCTATGGTCATATGTATATTCATTTTTATCTTCTACCGGTACACATTCTGTTATTCTTTCAATGTAACGTCTTCCTCTAAAGTCTTTTACTAAATGTATGTCAAAGTTAAGAACTTGAACAACTTGTTCTTCTGCAATTCTTTCATCTTTAAAAACACCTGCTCTTAACATAGAGTTACGAAGTGCTGTTACTAAGTCTGGGAATGTTTTAGCATGGTGAGTAAATAATGTGAATTTTGAAGCAACTTGGGCAGATTGAATCATCCAAGATGCAACGGGGTCAGTCGCAACCTCTCCTATGATGTTAACACTACCGTCAGTTTTCTTTTGAACGTCCAAACAGGCTTGTCCTGAAATTGTTTCTGTTTCACGCATTGATAATATGTTTCTTGTTGGATAGATTTTTCTTAAGTGCAACTCGAACGCAGTTTCTGTGATACGAAGGTTCATTGTTTCGTATATATTTTCAATCATTGCCATAAGCATTGTTGTTTTTCCGGCAACCTTGTTCTCCAGTTAGCGATATAATTCTTGCACCTTTTACTAAGAATTTTAACAAATCTATTGCATCTTCTTTTCCTGGTACTTTTATAATTTGCTCTAAAGATGCTCTCTTTACGTCGAATTTTCTTACGAAAAATGCCCATGTTTCTGACATTGATGGACGTACAACAACAACACGAGAACCATCTTTCATTTCATTTATTTTGTATCCATTTGTATCTGATAACTGTCCTGGATTATTATATTTGTATATGTTTTGACATACTCTTTTTAATTCACTTTCTCTTCCAAATGATAAAAATGCCAATCTTATTGATTTACCTTGGAACATTATCCAAATACTATCACATGCTCTTGGTACTTTATATTCTGTAATTTGCTCTAAATATTCACTATCTGTTTGAGCAACTTGGCTTAAAAAGCTTTCTGGCAATCCAGATACACCACCAGAAACACCATCTATATTCATATCTCTAATTTCATCTATTGAGCTATATCCTTTATAATGTTGATATATTCTTTGAACTAAAACATTTAATTTATCTGAAAATGTAAGTTCTATTTTTTCTTGTTCGTAAATTTCATCAATTTCTTCTTCTGTAATTACATAACAAGGCTTTGTTTCTCCTTGTACATATTTAAGTCTAGCTAAATCGTATTTTTTTATAATTTCTGTTAATGCTTCATATCCAAAATCTTTTTTGTATGTATATAATAAAATGTCAAATTTATCTTGTGCTGTTAAAAGAGATGGTATATCAAATGGAATTGATTTTGAAATGTTTGATTCATTTACTCCATATTCTTTGTATAATAAATCATATATTAATTCTTTAACATATTTTTTATCATTAACATCTCCATAAGTACATCCTTTTAAGGCTTTTCTTAATTCATACTTTTTAGCTTTTCTTCTTTTTAACTCCTCTTCTGAAAGACCTATATCATATAAATTTATTTTTGTGATTTCATCTAATCTCTTTTTTATAAATGCAATTGCAGCTTCTAAAGTATAAGTTTTATCCTCCATTGCAACAACTTCTTCTTGTTCAGCATTTTTATTTTTTAGGATAAAATATCTTATAATAATACCAATTACCACAATCATAACTAATGTTAATAAAATATTTACTATCATATCCATTTGTGTCTTTTCGCTCCTCTCATTATATATAACTAATAGGCTTTCATTTGTACTTCTTTTAATTTATATATTATTCCTTCAGCAACCTCTTGAACAGATTTTACAAATAAACTGTTTCTTTCTGTTGCATTTGATTTTCTATATCTTATAAAATAATCTACAACTTTTCCTTCATTGCATGCTTCAAAAAACAATGTATTATACGGAACTGCAAAAACTGTGTTTTCGCCAATATATCTTCCTATATTTTTACTTGTATATTTTGAATTTTTATCATACCTTCCTAGAAGTAAAATTATATTTTTATTTTGTATTTGATTTCCTTCTTTTTTTATTTTTGTATATTCTTTTATTTGTTGTAGTTTTTGAGATGTTGTAACAATTACTATGCTTGAACATTCTAATATTGATTTTACAACTGGATCATCTAATTCACCATTTAAATCTACAAAAACTAAATCATAATATCTACTTGCCATTTTAATAATTTCCTTAAATAATGGCTTTTGTCTGTCATAATCTTCTGCCAAAACATTTTTATCTGTTAAAACCTCTAGTCTGTTTTTAAATATTGTTTTTGTATAGTTAGGTATTATTTCTGGTGAAGCTTTATTACTTGCAATAGCTTTTGAAATTCCAGTTATACCCTCACTAATATCAACCATTTTAGAATTTTTAGCAATATTAACTTTTGCATCTTTTTGCTCTTCCCAAAAACAATCTTCTAGAGTTGTGTCATTATAATTAGCATTAAATAATAATGTTTTATAATTATTCTCTATAGATAATGCTGTCCCTATAGCAGCCATAGAAACAGTTTTACCAGTTTCATGTTTTCCATCACTCCAAAATGTTATTATTGGCATTTGTATTTAACCTCTTTCCTCATATGTTCTTTAAAATCTTTTTAAACTCATTATTTTTTATCTCTGGCATAATTTGCTGTGCAATCATTAATAATCCTTCCTTATATTGCAAAGATAAATTTCTGAATCTTACTTTTGCAGCTCTTTGATTTTCCATTATAGCTGAACAGTCTCCTTGTTCATGTGGGAAATATATAATATGTTTACTCCATTGTATACTATAATAAAATGATAAAAAGTTTAAATAATCATCATCTTCTTGTAGAATTTCTTTAGCATATAAGACTTTTGTCATTTCTACTTTTTGTTCTAGCTTTCCAACTATCTCTAAACCTTTTTTCAATGAATAGTTGTCAAAAGCTGTTACAAAATAATTTTTATCCGCATGTTGTATATCAAAATTTTGAAAACTTTTATCTGAATCTATATCTATTAAAGCAACGTCATAATCTAGTTCATCTAATCCTAAATAATCCTTTATTTTATCTATACTATCAAATCCAACGGCAACATCCATTCCATCAAATTCCGTTATATAATATATACTAGGCGTGATTGTAGGGACAATATATCTTGCTCTTTGATTGATTGTTGTGTCTATTACCAAAACTTTTTTGCCTACTTCACTTAACATTTTAGCAACATATATAATTAAATCTGTCTTGTCAAATCCTCCTACAAATCCTACTTTTTTCACTTTGTATTCACGCCTCCTCTTTAGTTTTTTTGATTTATTCTATTGTTGTTTCAACTGGTGCGGCAATTGATTGTAAATAACTTTCTCTTGCCTCTTTTGCTTTTTCTATTTGTTCTTGGAATCCTGCTTCTATATTTGTTTTAGCTTCCATTGCATACATTCCTGTTGACCCATCAATATAAGTTCTAACTCCTGGATCAAATCTGTTTGTTAATACCTCACGAGCTGTCGCTACTATATTTGGATCATAATCAATTAAATTTTTAACTGCTTCTGTTGGTGTATAAGTAGTTTTTGCCATTGTTTGATTTCCAGCTTCAACATATTGAATTGCATAAAAATTAGATGCTGTCATTGTATATGCTTCAACCATAGCACTATTCATCATTAGAATTTCTTCTTCTGATAAATATAAACCAATTGTTGTATCTTGGATGCTGATAACTTTTGCTTTTGATATAACTATAAAATCTTGCCCATTTGGTAATGTTAATCTTATATCTATATAATCATCTACATCTATTGTTGTTGGTAAAGTAATCATATTGTATTCAACCATTCTCACATCATCTGTAAGAAATTCGTCACTTTTACTTAAAGCATCTAATGTTAATACAGTGTTTGTATACATATCTATTTTAGCAACAGTTGGTACTTCTAATAATTTTATGTACTCTTTTTCTTCATTACTTCTCTTTAATTTATAATAACCGTGTTCATCTTTCTTAATTAAAACTTTTGTACCTTCTTCATCTATTGTTTTATATATACTTCTTTCAGATTGTATCATGTAAAATGAATCTCCATCACCTTTATACAATGTATTTCCTTCTTCATCTTGCATTTTTAAAGCACTGATTTGAGCTTCATCCACATAATTTGATGGTACAGTATTTGCATATACTGTTATTGGAGTAAACATTCCTTCTGTGATTTCATCTCCTGATTTAACATCTTGATTTAAAACATATGCTATTACTTCTGCACCTTTTTCTTCTTCCTCTTTTTTATTTTTTGTTGCTATTAAAAAATAACATACTATACCAATAATCATACATACTAAAAGAGTAATTATCATTCCTAAAAGAAATGAATTTCTTGTTTTTCTTTGCATTGGATTTGTTGCCATGTTAATTCCCCCTATTTATCTTATTTATCATATTTCATTTTATAACAAATTTTATCTAAAAACAACATTTTAAGCTTGTTGTAATGTAAAAAACATATTCTTGTAACACTTTTGTAATATTACGTATTGTGTTTATTAATTGCGTCTGCAACCCCATTCGAATTGTTATCTGGTGCAATATAATTTGCAATTTCCTTTATCCTTGGATAGCTATTACCCATAGCTACTCCCATTTCAGCATTTTTGAGCATTTCTTCATCATTTATATTATCCCCAATTGCTAAAACCTCTTGTTTTTTTATTTTTAATTTTTTTATTAAAAACTTTAACGCAGACCATTTATCTACTTCATCGTCCATTATTTCCGTATAATAATATGCAATTTCTTTATTTCCATTTTCAGACTTTATAGTTTTTACCGTTCTTTGTTTCATATCTAAAAAACTTATTTGTTTCATGTTTTTTAAAATTTCGACAATTCTTTCAAAAGCTATTTTATTCTGTTCACAGATAGCTATCTTTAAGAAATCATCACCTTCATATTTCTTTATAAAGTTTAAAATATCATTTTTTATTTCAATATTTACTCGTCTTTCAGGAGCAACATTTTTATTCTCACTATCATAGTACAAAATGTTATAATCTATTGTTTCCGTAACAATTTTGTCTTTTAAATATATGTTATAAAATATATCATTTTCTTGGCATATTTTTATTAATTCTAAAACTTTTTTCTTTGATAAATATTTACCATATATAACTTTGTTTTCTTTTATGTCAAAAACCATAGCTCCATTTCCAGCTATTAAATAATTATTTGCACCGATTTCTTTTGCTATTGGTTCAATTGATTGTGGAGTTCTTCCTGAGGTCAAAACAACTTCAGTTCCTTTTTCCCTAGCTTTTTTTATAGCCAACTTATTTTCCTCTGAAATTTCTCCTTTAGAATCTACCAATGTCCCATCAATATCTATTGCAATTAATTTATACATTTTTCTTTTGTCCTCCTTTATTTATTATAAAGTATTCTATTATTTTTTGACAATCTTTTTAAAAAATTATTTGAAAAAATTACTAGTTTATTTTTTTTAATAATGTTAATCATAACTATTGAAAGCAAAAAAGCTTTTAAACATAACAGAATTTTGTAAATTTTCTGTTATATAAGAAAATACTTTCCTAGGAGGTGAAAAAGAATGGCAACATCAAATTCTAATAGAAAATTAGTTCCAGAAGCTAAAGAATCTTTAGATAAATTCAAATATGAAGTAGCTAGCGAAGTTGGAGTTAATTTAAAAAAAGGTTACAATGGAGATATTTCTTCTAGAGACGCTGGTAGAATAGGTGGTAACATGGTTAGAAAAATGATCCAACAAGTTGAAAACGGAATGGCTGGTAAATAAGTTTTATACTAGTTAGTTTTTAGTAAAGCAGGAATATAATTTTTGTTTTTATGAATACATAAAGGCAGGAATTGTGTTCCTGCCTTCTTTTTCATTTCTTAGGTATAAAATGCGTTACAAATTTATATTTTTCTCGATTTTTTATATATAAAAACCCTATACAGCTAAAAACTAATGCACCTACAAAATTAACTAATAAATCTTTCATAGTATCAATGAGTCCTATATCTAAATATCCACCCTCTATAATAGCTAACTCTTTCCCTTGAGAATCATATAAAATTGTATGATTAACATTTTTTATCAGTATTGCATTATTATCTTTTTCGGTATCTAATTCAACGGTACTTATTGTCGATATCTTTCTGTCTTTTTGCATATCATATTTCAAATAGGTATCTGCCCCGTATTCAAAAAATTCCCATAAGACTCCTATTGTCATTGAAA
The DNA here is from genome assembly GCA_017437145.1 of Clostridia bacterium. GTDB lineage: Bacteria > Bacillota > Clostridia > TANB77 > CAG-508 > CAG-452. The sequence goes on from JAFSBT010000008.1 coordinate 74,905, forward strand.
AACAAAATGCAACTATCGCAACAAAAAAAGGAGATAAGTTTATACTTTTGCTGTTTTTATTTAATAAATCTATCAATGAAAATCCTATGCCTGCGGCTAAAAATCCGTTTATTGTGTGTAATATTGTATCCCAATGTGGAATATTTCCATAAAAATTATTTATTTCTCCTAATATTTCAGCTGAAAATATGAATAAATAGATAATACTTTCTAGAACTGTAGGTAATTTTATTTTCAATTTTTCTTCTACTATAGTCGGTATTAAAAATAGAACTAATGATAATAAGCATAAAAACGCATTATTCCAATCCCCTCTTAATATTTGTAATACCATGCATATAATCACTAAAATTCTAAGAACAAAATATACTATTAAAGATTTCTTTTTAGTAGTTCTATAATTTTCCTTTATTTTATTTAAATATTTTCTCATAGCAAAACCTCTTCCTACTGATTATAACCATATATTATTCAAATTATTTTGTCAATATTATATTTTGTATTATAGAAATTTCAATTTGTATAAGAAGTGTGATGTGCAAAGTGCGAAAACCAAGTAAATCCTACGAAGCCTCCGCCATAAAATCACACATCTCACTTCACATTTCACACCTCTAAATTATAAAAATAAATATTTTCAAAAAAAATGTTGTCATATTATGTTTTTTATGATAGTATAATTTTAGAATTTGTATTCTAAAGTTATAATTCAAAAGAAAGGGGACTTCTATTATGGATAAAAAAGTAACAAGTATCGTAGGTTATATTTCTTGGATTGGATGGTTAATAGCTTTCTTTGCAGGAGATAGAGAAGGTGCTAAATTCCATTTAAATTCAGCATTAGTAGTTCTTGCATTACCTATCGTTGGTGGTATACTAGCAATAATACCTGTATTAGGTTGGATTGCTGCTCCTATAATTTCATTATATGCTTTCATTATGTGGATTATGGGATTAGTAAATGCTATTAAACAAGAAGAAAAACCATTACCATTAATAGGTAAAATAACTATTTTAAAATAATTTAACAAATAAAAATTCCTTAGCTAAGCTAAGGAATTTTTATTTGTTATTTTTGTTTGGATTATTAAACTTCTGGTTCTACTAACCCAAAATTTTTGCTATCTTTTAACTTAAATAAAACATTTACTTTATTTGTATCTGAATTTATAAAAGTTATAAATCTATCTGCTGGTTTTTCTTGAAGTTTTAACATTGCATCTTCTGGTGTAATAGGTTTTAAATCATAATAAAGTGTTTTTATTATTTCATTTTCTGTTGGATTTGATTGCATTTCTTCAACTGGTAAATTTTTAATAGAATCATCTCTTAAGTTTCTGTCTTTTTTTGTTTTCCATTTTCTAATTTGACCTTCTAATATGTCCATATCTTTATCAATTGAAGCATACATATCTTTATGAGATGTTACTGCTCTATATGTATCATCACTTGTTTTTACATTTATTTCAGCAATTTGTTCTTCTCTTTCTGTTCTTATCATAACTGAAACATCAAAATCTTCACCAAAATATTTTTCAAATCTTTCAACCTTTTTACCAACATAGTCTTTTATAGCATCTGTAGCTTTTAAATCTTTTCCTGATATTGTTATATTCATTTTAACCTCTCCTTTCAACCTGTTCTTTTTTGTATTATATATGATTATATTTAATTTGGCAAATATTTTTTTGATTATAATTATAATTTTATTATAAACGTTGTAGGGGCGGACACAGGGCCCGCCCCTACATCATTCCTATAATTACACTTCCTTCATCGTCAATTGCACCTTTTGTCTATCCTTATCTATACCTATAACTTTAACCTTTACAATATCTCCTACTGATACAATATCTGATGGATTTTTTACAAAGCTATTACTTAATTGAGAAATATGGACTAATCCATCATGTTTTACACCAACATCTACAAAAGCGCCAAAATCTGTTACATTTCTAACTGTACCTGTCAAAGACATTCCTTCTATTAAATCTTCAAATTTCAATACATCTGCTCTTAAAATTTGTTTTGGCATTTCATCTCTTGGATCCCTACCTGGTTTTGATAATTCATCTATTATATCTTTTAATGTCATTTCCCCTACATTTAATTCTTTTGCCGCTTCCGCAATTCCAATTTTAGATAATCTTATCTTTATTTCTTTTAGCTTTTCTTTGTCCAGTAAATCTTCTTTTTTATATTCTATTTTATTTAATAATTGTTCTGCTATTTCATAACTTTCAGGGTGAACACCTGTTATTTCTAATGGATTTTTACCTTCTGGAATTCTAATAAATCCTGCACATTGTTTAAATGCTGCTGGTCCTAACTTAACCACTTTTAAAAGTTCTTTTCTTTCTTTTATCTTACCATTTTCATCTCTATATTTTACAATATTATTAGCAATTGTTTTATTTATTCCTGCTACATAAGAAAGAAGTGATGGTGTTGCTGTATTAATATCTACTCCAACTTCATTAACAGCATTTTCTACAACTCCTGTTAAGCTTTCTGTTAATTTTGCTTGATTCACATCATGTTGATATTGTCCTACCCCTATCGCCTTTGGATCTATTTTAACTAATTCTGCTAGCGGATCTTGTAATCTTCTTGCAATTGAAATTGCACCTCTTAATGAAACATTAATATTGGGATACTCTTCTGTGGCAAGTTTTGAAGCTGAATAAACAGAAGCTCCTGCTTCACTTACTATTGCATAATGCACATCATCTGAAATTTCTTTGATCATATCTGAAACAAAATTTTCAGATTCACGTGACGCTGTTCCATTTCCAATAGCAATTACATTTATTTTATATTTTGAAATCAAATTCTTTAATTCTTTTTTTGCTCCTTCTACATCATTTTGTGGTTCAGTTGGATAAACTGTTGTTGTTGTTAATAATTTTCCTGTTTCGTCAATAACTGCAATTTTACATCCTGTTCTATATGCTGGGTCAAATCCCATAACTGTATAACCTTTTAAAGGTGCTGCTAATAATAATGGTTTTGCATTTTTTCCGAAAACCTTAATTGCTTTATCTTCAGCTTTTTCTGTTAAATCAGAACGAATTTCTCTATCAATTGATGGTTCAATTAATCTTTTCCAGCTATCTTCTATTGTTTCTTTTAATATTTCAGTAAATTGTGTTTCTCCTTTTATAACATCATATTCAATATATCTTAATATATCTTCTTCATTTTTATCTAATTTTACTTTTAAAGCTTCTTCCTTTTCTCCACGATTTATTGCTAAAATTCTATGACTTGGTATTTTATTTAATTTTTCTTGAAAATCATAATACATATTATATGCTGAATTTTCTTCTGTATTTGTTCCTTTTGTTACAATAAATCCATCTCTATAGCATTTTCTTTTTATTTGCTTTCTATAATTAGGGTTGTCTGAAATTATTTCTGCAATAATATCTTTTGCACCTTGGATTGCTTCTTCTATATTTGCAACTATGTTTTCTTTTGGTATGTCTTCTGTTACTATTTCTGGATTAGTAACAAAACCTATTGCTATTTCTTCTAGAGGTTTAATTTCTTTTTGTTCTAAAATTATTTCAGCTAAAGGTTCTAATCCTTTTGCTTTTGCTATTGTTGCTCTTGTTTTCTTTTTTTGTTTATATGGTCTGTAAATATCTTCTACTTCTGCTAAAGTTTTTGCAATTTCTAAACTTGTTACAATTTCCTCTGTTAGTTTGCCTTGATTTTCTATAGAAGTTTTTACCTCTTCTTTTCTTGCTTCTAAATTTCTAAGATATGTTAGTCTTTCGCCTAATTCTCTAAGAGTTTCATCTGAAAGTCCACCTGTTACTTCTTTTCTATAACGCGCAATAAAAGGAATAGTATTCCCTTCATTTATCAATTCTATTGTTTTAGTGACTTGTATTACTTTAACATTCAATTCTTCTGCAATTATACTTGCTATTTTTTGATTATTTTCCATTTGTATTCTCCTTGTTTATTTATTTAACAAAAGCATGTTACCATATTGCAATTTTTTTTGCAAGCATAAGATTGTAAAATTATATAAAGCATGTTATAATTATGTAACTTTTAATTAGGAGGTAAATTATTCATGTTAGTCATTAAATCGCAGGACGCCAAGACTGGAGTAATTTGCAATCTTGAAATACCTGGAAATCTTGTTCCCCAGGAAAAAGTAAATCAGGAATTGCAAAGCGGAAAATATCCTTCACATTTCGCCTTTTCACACAGAGGCGCAAATTTGGAAATACATTTCCGAAACACTGATGAGTATTGTGATTTTGCATCATGGATTTTCGGAAAGATTCAGAAATCTTCTGAAACCTAAACCTAGAGGGCACCGTGAACGGTGTCCTCGTTTTTTTACAAATTTTAATTCTTTTTATTTGACACAATAGCAAATATATGATATTATATATATAGCTTAAGCAAATGCATTCTTTGTTCAGAGTTGTCATTTGTATCATGTATGTGTACCGTAAATGCACATACTATTTTTTTTATGTAAAAAACGAGATAGACCCGTAAAATCTACCTCGCCTCGGCTATGTATTGTATACAATTAGCCTTCACTCTTTTGTTCTTTTGCTTTCATAGTTTCTTCTTTTTGTTGTAAAAGCATTTCTACTAATCGCAAAATTAGTTCAGAAATTCAATAGTTTTTTTTGTTTTTTTGTCAATTTTTAATACACTACTTTAAAATGTGTACTGTTATATACTACAAATTTCTCTCCTTCTTTGTATGTTTTGTTTGTTGATGTATCTATAAAATATTTTGCTCCAATTTTAGGAAATGTATATATACTATTTTCTTTATATAAATAGTCATCTATATTTTTTGAATTTACTTTATCTTCTGATGTTGTAACTATATAATGTCTTTCACCATTTTTGGTAATTTGTTCTTTTTCATTTTCTATTAAAAATTTTGCTAAGGAATTCATATCCATTCCTTCATTTTCTATTAAAAATAATATATTACCTAAATTACATCCTTTAAATATATTGTAAGGAATAAAACTAACATCTTTATATTCTAATTGTTTGCTATTTGATACTTTATCAAAATTTTTAAATACTGCTCTATCATCAAAACCATACAAAATATTTGCATATTGAGTTATTATATCTGTTGTAATTAATCCATTAGCAATTACATTATAATTTGTAGTTGAAAGTACGTTATAGCAATTAGCTTCTTCTTCAATATATTCTATTTTTGTTACTGTAATTTCTTTTAATTTATTATTTTCAAATTTAAAGACTTTATCACCTATATCAAACTCTTTCTGGTTTGAAACATCAACATATCGATTTTTTCCACAATCAAAGATACAATGCCTGCCTGAAACTTTTATATTAGTGCCATCATTAAAAGTTATTTTTTCATAGATTTCTGTAACTTCGCGTTTATCTATCCATACAGGGTAGACATGTGTAATTCCACCATTTAAATGATCATACACTGCAAGTAAATCTGTATACTTAATATCTTCAATATTTTTATAACTTCCATCTGCTAATAAAATTTTCGTTCCTTCAATTAAGCACGCTATACTTTTTCCTGTTGCAGCAATTACAATATCCCCTGTTACGTTCGGAACTGTAACAACTCCATCTGCATAAGTATAATTTGAGTAAGCAGCTCCACCCATAGTTAATGAATCAAGAGATTCTGGTACATTATATCCTGTTTTCCCTTTAAAAGTTACTGTACATGTTCCACCTCTTTTTACAGTTGTATCTCCTGAATATGATAAATGTTCATAATTTGATACTGTTACGGTAAAATTCCATCTATATTCTGCGCTTTCTGTTCTCGATGCTGTTCCTGATGCTGTTGTAGCTGAATCAATTTCTGTTTGACTAGCTGTGTTTCCAGAATTATCAACTCCGCAAACGGTGAAATAGTATGTTCCTTCACTCAGACCTGTAATTGTATAACTTTTTTCTGAACTTTGTGTATCAATCTCGCTTACTTTTTCAAATACATCTCCATTTTGTTTATATAAATATATTATATAATTATCTACTCTTACATTATCCTCTGCATCCCAAGTTAGTTGTGCTGTACCTTCTGTATCCTGAATTGTTGCCACTACATTACTTATTGTTGGAGCTGTAGTATCATTTAAAATAATAGTTTGATCTACTAAAACACTTACACTTCCTGTACTATAAGTTATTCCTTGTGAAGTTATTATTATATCTACATTCGTTGAACTATAAGGAAATTCAACTCCATCTATTTTTGTAATCTCGAATTCAAATGTATCTTCACTGTTTGCCGCTATTGTATATTCAGTATTAGCATTTTGCACTGCAAATTTATCTGTATTTTTTACTCCAATTGTAAATACTTTTTCTGTTGTATGTGTATTAATAACCTTCAAAGTAAATTTTGCTGATTCATTACTTCCTGTTAAATCTCCTGTTTCTGAATCCGAAACACTACCCATCAATATTGCGTCATCATCATTACTAACACTAGGCGTAAAGTCGGAATTGATTAAATAAGTAATACCATAGCTTTCCTCTGGATTTAAAAAATTAAATACTATTCTAAATGTTTTTTCACTTTTAGCAGGTATTTTATCTCCTATATCTGCATTGGTAATTTTCCAACCAGCAAATGCAGAATCTATACTTTCATATCCTCCATCTACTACTTTAAGTATTTCAAGTTTATAATCAGGCATATTAAATACAAAATCATTAAAAGTTTGATTTGAAATTGTTACATCAAAACTTGCTTCATATATAGCATCTTCACTTCTTTGAGTTGTAAATGATAAATTAAAATCAATACCTGAATTATTATTTATTATCTCTGGATTGGCTGAAGCATTTGTTAAACTTACAGTATTTACACTTTTAATTGCAATTACTCCACCAGGCACTAGTCCTACACTTCCTGATATATTTAATATTTGGTTATATGACGCAAAGCCAACTGTCATACATATTAAAGTTAAAAAGAATAATATCGCAATATTATTCTTTTTTATTTTTTCAAAAATTTTCATTATTCACCCTCTTTTTTTATGGTATACACATAACAAGTATTATTATTTATTATAAAGAAAACAGATTTCTCATAACTATACCAAAAATTAATTGGTTCTCTTGTATTATTATAAACATTAATTAAATCTTCTACAGTTTTAACGTCAATTCTAACATAATTTTCAATATTTATATTGTCAACTCTAATTATTATTCCATCATAATCATTTGTAATTTTCTTAATTTTTTCACGATATCCCATCATACTTCCCTTTTTCTTTAACTCTTGGATATATTGAAATACATAATAACAGAAAATTAACACTTCTATGAAGAATAATGGTTTAAATATGTCACGCAATTTTGCTAATTTATCTTGTGTTTGAGCCATATTTTTTTCACAATCATTTTCTACTACTATTTTTCCTTCGATAGCTTTTTGTGATAATGGCATATTTAAAGAAATTTCTGATGAAATCGCTATTTCTTCACTGTTTTTATCTTGTTTAACATTTCCTGTCACAACTAAAGCTACCTCTAAAATAGATTCTGCTTGCAAATTATATTCTTCTATGAAACTATTTAAAGTTTCATTGTATTTATTATATTCAATTTTATTTTGTAAATTTATTGTACATTCTGATTTGTTTTTTATTTCTTTTGTTTCTAATTCAGTAAGTTCATATTTTTTTGTCCAATAATTTCCGATTTCATTTCCAACTTTATCTGCTTTTATTTCTGCTACAATTTGATAATTTATTTTTCCACTTACTTCATTCTCAAAATCAACTTTGTATTTATAAGAAGTGTCAATGTAATCAATTAAACTTGTAATATATGTTTTATTTTTTTCTAAATAAGGTGTTTCAAAATATGCATTATCTTTTAGATACACTTTATAATCTACTGAATTGTCTTCAACAAATAAACACTTATTATAACTACATTTTTTAAATCCAAAACAGAAAGATAATATAGCTAAAACAAAAATTATTATTAACTTTATAAGTATTTTTTTTCTACTAATTTTGCTCAAGTTATATACTACCTCCCTTTTATTATTTCATTTATTATTACTGTTGGATATCCTATGTATTTAATTCCATTTCTTACAATTCCTAATACATTTTCTTGCTTAACAGGTTCTACATCTAATGAATTATTTGCATCACCTTTTGTGTAAAAATACAATTTATTTTCACTTTCTTTTATTTTAGCAACTCTGTGCGTAACCACTTGATTATTATTACTAAAAACTAATATATCTCCCACCTTTATGTTTGACACTTCTACATCTTCAAATATTACAGCATCTCCTCTTTGATATGATGGAAACATTGAGTCTGAAGCAATAGCAATCATTTGATATTTAGTTATTCCCGACACTAAAATTACCATTATAAATAGTAATATTATAGTTGGAATTGTTAAAAATGAAAAACTTACTTCATTTATTTTTTTCTTATTCTTTTCCTTTTGATCTTCTTTTTTTAGTACTTTTTTTAATGTTACATATATTGTATAAGGTATTACTATATTTACCACACTATATAAATAATCTCCTAAATTTGTTGATATAGGTGTTAAATATAAATACAAATTCATGGTTAGTTTATATATTATTGCAGGTAAGAAACCGTAATTAAAAATTAAATATGTGCTTAGTATTTCTTGTGCTATTATAGGAATCACTATCATACATATAAAAGCAAAAATTTCGTATCCTTCATTAATAGAACTACTAAGATTTATGATTACATTAAAAATACACATCAATGCTGTTAATATATATATTGCTTTTTTATTTATAAAATTATTTCTAATTAAAACAAATTTTAAGTATTCACATATTAAATTTATTATTAAAACAGGCACAATCCCCATTAAAATATTTTCAAATTTTAATGAAAAAAATGTCTTACTAAAACCCAAATGTATTCCAAGTATTAATGTTATGACATAATAACAAATTAATACTGAAACTACTATTTTTGTTGCAGACCATCTAAAAAAATTATTATCTTTTTTCTTACCATAATACAACAATGAACCAAATAATATTATTCCAAAGGTTATAATAGCTATTAAGTTTTTAAACTTAACATCATTTATAAAAAATAAAATAATAATTGAAAATAATATCAATAATTCAATTTTATAAATACTCTTTATATTCTTCATATTATTTTACTCCGATTAATTTAGCAGTCACTTTTTAATATAAAATGACTGCTAAATTAAGTATAATTATTCAGCTATTTCATATATAAGTTTTCCTGTAACTTTAACTTCTACATCTGATTGTGGTAAATCTGCTGAATCGTCTGGTTGAACATATGTAACTCTTACTACTAATGGTTTTGTTGCTCCTGCAGCTAATGCTGAATTTAATGCACTATTTGTTGCAGAATATGTTTGTCCATCATATGTAACTGTATATGTTAAATATTTTGCTTGAGCTTCTGATAAAGCACTCATTTCAATTCCAGTTACTTTTGCTGCAAATGTTCCTGCATTTTCTACATTTACTGTTGCTTCATAAAATTCTCCTGGTTTAGAAAGAGTTGTAGCAAAAGTATATGTGTCAGCAGTTACGTTTTTTGAAGTTGCTGCTGCTGAACCTGTTGTTTCTTTATAAGAATCTGTAACATATCCTATACTCCATTTGCTAGATTTAACATTTACTGTACCATCAATATTTAACCATCCTGAATATGTAGCAAAACCTACTGTCATAAGAACTACACCAATCAATAAAAATAATATAATTCTTTTTTCTTGTCTTTCTTTTTTCATAATATTACTTTACCTCCTTTGTATTTAAAATATAATATATGATTGCTATTTAACTGTCAATAAAAATTGACAGTTTTTACTAAATTTTTTCAAAAAATAATAAGCTATAATAGCTAATTTTTGATAAATAAATTTTCATTTTCAAAAATTAATATTATAGCTTGATTTATTGAATCAGGTATACTTAAGAACATATTTTTTTAATACCAATCATTTTGTCGTGTTTTTTCAATTATCTTTTTACATTCTTCATACCCTTCTACTTCATGTAACTTAATACTATCTATATCTGCATAAACCTTATTTTTATATAAATACATATCTATAGGAACTTGAATTTTTTCTTTAATTGGAAATGGATTTAAAAGCATTCCTAATAATACATATGCATCATTATATTTTATAGATTTTATATCAATATAATATGAATTATTATACTTTACTGTAATATAATAATCTATTATACGATAATTCGAAATGTTTTGATTTCTTTGATATGGAACTTTTTCATCTACATATTCTTTCCAATGATGTATATCTCTATAATGACGATAATTTGATTTTATATATCCTGCTTCTTCAATATATCCTTGATACTTTTCTCCATTTTTCCATACTTCACGAATTCTTATATCTTTTTTCTTTTTTATACTATATATTAGACATATTATAGCAACTACTACTATTAATTCCATAAATATAAGTACTATATTTATAGATGCTTTCATTTTTAAAACAGGTATATGCATTATAATAAGAAAAATTAAAATAACTATCAATATCCATAATGCAGTTTTGTTTTCATTATTGTATGTATTAGAAAATTTTAATTTCATTTTATTTCTCCTTTTTTGCTTGTTTTTTATATAATATAGCTTTCTTATATTTTTTTCAACTCTAATTGCATACAAAATCGATTTCACTTAATAATAAAAGATAAATATTTTTTATAACTAATTATGAAATCTAATAAAAACGGACGGCTAATAGCCGCCCCTACATATTTCGCAAACTTTATATTTTTATACTTAAATAATTTACAACTTTATTTTATATTTCTTTCTGTATATAGTAAATTAATCTTTTAATTAATTGGCTCTGCAAATATATTTACACTAATAGAAGATTTTTCTTCATATATTGGTAATTTAATTAACTCTACATCAATTTCAATATTTATTTTTCCATTTTTCGGACTTATTTTATTGTCTGTCAATCTACTTGTTACATTAAAATATTCAGTATTTGTATTTGTAACCTCTGTATTAATATCAGCATATAAATAGTCACTCTTATTTTCTAATGTAAATATTGCAGTTATTGTATCTCCAACTTTCTCTAATTCTGTTATATTAATAGTTGCTGTTCTTGGACCAGTTATTGCTAATTCAGCAACCCCTTTTCCTTTATATGTTGGTTCTCCTGAAAATACTACATTAAAATCTTTTTTGTATAACTCTAAAGTGTTACATCCATTACTTATTAATATATTTTCATCTTCAACAGCATATCCTACACCTGTTACAAATAATACTGATAATATTATAACCATTAAAACTAATAATAAAATAATTCTGTCTTGTTTCATATCTTCTCCTTTTTTTTATTTTTATCATTAGTTTATTTTCTATTCTTTTTGTAACGATTATCATTATATTACACTTTATGTAAATTTGCAAGTTTTTCTTTGTTTTTTTAAAAAACTCCTCTTTACCAGGTTCATGTTTATAAATTTTTAAACATAACCTTGGTAAAGAAGAGTTTTATAGATTTGCGGGCGATTAAAATCGCCCCTACACGTTTGGAATTTGTTTTGTGTTTTTAGGGCAGACACAGGGCCTGCCCCCTACATATTGTTATTACTAGTTTCTATCAAATTCCTATGCAGTTTTTAATTCTAATCTTAATTTATCAGCTATCATTGCTATAAATTCGCTGTTTGTTGGCTTTCCTTTTGCTGCTGATATTGTATATCCAAATATTCTTTCTACTGCAGCTTGTTCGCCTCTTGACCATGCTACTTCTATTGCATGACGAATTGCTCTCTCTACACGTGATGGTGTAGTTTTAAAATGTTTCGCAATTTCTGGATATAATTGTTTTGTTATTTGATTTATAACATCAATATCATTTATAACCATCATAATTGCTTCTCTTAAATATTGATATCCTTTTATATGTGCTGGCACTCCCAACTCATGGATAACATTTGTCACTAAAGCTTCTAAATTATTTTCGTTACTTTTTTCTTCTTTTGGAATATCTATATATGGTACTTTTATTTCTCTATTTATAAAACTAGGTTGATTTAAAGAAGGTTGATAATTTTTTATTTCTTTTATTCTTTTTATCAATAGTTCTATGTCAAATGGTTTTACTACATAATATTCTGCTCCTAAACTTATTGCTTTTTGTGTAACCTTTGCTTGTCCAACTGCTGATAACATTATACATGTTGGTCTTTTCTTCATGTCAGCTGTGCTTATTTTTTCTAAAACACCTAATCCATCTAAATATGGCATAATAACATCTAATAATACAACGTCTGGTTCAGTATTTAATATCATGTCGCAAGCTTCTTTACCATCTTTCGCGATTCCTATTACCTCCATATCTTTTTCTTTTTCTAAATAAGTCACTAGTGTTTTAGCAAAATCTGCATTGTCATCTGCAATTAAAACTGAAATTTTTTCTTTCAACTTAATATACCTCCCATAAAATATTTGTAAAAAATTTACAATTGGGATTATATTATCTTTTTCCAATTTTTTCAAGTAGTTTTTGGAAAAATTTTCTAATTTTCTCTGCAATAGGCTATATATCAATAAATTTTTCTTTTAGAATATTGTATTTTATAATTTTAAACGAAGTATTATTGTTTATATTTGTAAAAATTTCTAACTCCTCTTCTGGGATTTCAACAATTATTTCTATATTATCTAAATAATTGATTTTACTAATGTTTAAATTCTTCTTGTTTAGATAATATTTTATTTTTTCTAGTTCCCCATACTCTGCCAAAACCGAAACTTCATATCCTCTCGTTTGACTTTTTAAAACAGTCTGTTCTATAGCTTTTTGGGTTGCCTCTGTATATGCCTTTACTAGTCCTCCCGTACCTAATAAAACTCCTCCAAAATATCTTGTTACTACAACCAAAACATTTGATAAATTCAAACCTAAAACAACTTTAAGAATAGGAGACCCTGCTGTTCCTCCGAGGTTCTCCATCATCATTAAATTTTACAGCAATTCCTCCATCTCCTGTTTCAATAGCATAAGCAAAGCAGTTATGTTTTGCATCATGATATTGTTTTTTTACTTCACTTATTCTTTCCTCTGCCTCTTCTATTGTTTCAACATGGAAAATTTGAGCTATAAATCTTGATTTTTTTTCTACTATTTCTGCAATTGATTTATCATTTATTGTTTTGAATATTACCATAAATATCTCCTTTACATATAATGAATAGTTAATAATTAATAATTTTTGTTAGAATTTTCTGTTTTACAGCAAATTCTTTCCTTTATTATTCATTCTTCACTATTCACTAAGCGAAGCGCTTATCCCTGCCACGTATCCTGTCGACCATGCTATTTGTAAATTAAATCCTCCTGTTAAACTATCTACATCAATTATTTCTCCTGCAAAATATAATCCTTCTACAATTTTAGATTCCATTGTTTTGGGATTTATTTCTTTTATATTTATTCCTCCTGCAGTAATGATGGCTTCTTCGATTGGTCTAAATCCACTTACTTTTAATTCTAATTTTTTTAATATTTTTACAATTCTTTCTCTTTCTTCTTTTGTCACTTCATTTATTTTTTTATTTTCATCTATTTTAGTTAAAGCTATAATTGGTTCTATCATTTTTCTTGGTAATAATTTATTTAATGCATTACTAAAGTCTTTATTCTTAATTTCTTCAAAATCTCTTAAGATTCTTGCATCTAATTTTTCTTCATCTAATGCTGGTTTTAAGTCTATACTTATTTTTATTTTGCCTTGCTTTATTTTCTCTTCTGCATTTTTATATCTTAATATATATGCTGAACTACTTAATATAACTGGTCCTGAAACACCATAATGTGTAAATAACATTTCTCCAAAATCGTTATATATTACTTTATTTGTTTCAGTATCAACTACTTCTATTGCAACATTTCTTAAACTTACTCCTTGCATACTTCTACACAGTTCTCTATCATAACATTCCAGTGGTACTAAAGATGGTTTTACAGTAGATATAGTATGTCCAACTCTCTCTGCTAATTTATATCCATCTCCTGTTGAACCTGTCACAGGATAGCTCATTCCCCCTGTCGCTAGAATTATTTTATCAGATTTTAAGTTTTCTCCACTTTCTAGCTTCACTCCCACAACATTTTCATTTTCTACAACAATTTCTTCAACTTTTGAATTGTATTGTATTTTTACTTTTAATTCTTTTAGTCTTTTTAATAAAGCATCTATAACATCTCTTGCATTATCTGATACTGGAAATATTCTTTCTCCTCTTTCAACTTTTGTTTTTACACCCATATTTTCAAAGAAATTTATAATATCTCTATTTGTATAATTATTAAATGCACTATAAAGAAACTTGCCATTACCAGGTGTGTTTTTTATAAATTCAGAAATATCAATATTATTTGTAATATTACATCTACCTTTACCTGTAATTGCAATTTTTTTACCACAACTATTCATTTTTTCTAAAATGATTACTTCATTTTTTTGTTCCGCAGCAGTTATTGCAGCTAGCATTCCTGATGCACCACCACCGATTATTATAATTTTGCTCATTTATAAATTTCTCCTCTATTTTATATCTTTTCATTTTATGTAGGGGCGGGCCCTGTGTCCGCCCGAAATTATATATGGTCATTTCTTTGAAGCACAGGTCGCCGAGGGCGGCGACTCCTACATTAATTTATAGCATTGAAATTGCTTTTAAGATTCCTATTTTACCATATTGGTAAGTAAGTCCACCTTGTAAATATGCCATATACGGTTCTTTTATTGGAGCATCACATGATAATTCAATTGAAGAACCTTGTACAAATGTTCCTGCAGCCATTATAACTTTATTTGTATAACCAGGCATGTCCCATGGTTCTGGTATAGACTTTGAGTCTACAGGAGAACCCATTTGTATTCCTTGACAGAATTTTATAAGTTTTTCTGCTTCACCAAATTCTATCATTTGGACAATATCTGCTCTTTCTTCATCAAATTTAGGATACACTTTATATCCAAGTTCTTCTAACATTTTACTTGCAAACACTGCTGTTTTTAAACTACTTGCAACAACTTGTGGTGCAAAGAAAAGACCTTGTAAAAATTGTTTATTGATTCCCAATGAAGGACCAACTTCTTTTCCTAATCCTGGTGCTGTTAATCTTTCTGCTACAAGTTCTATTAAATCTTTTTTACCTACAACATATGCTCCATTTGGTGAAACTCCTCCACCTAAATTCTTTATTAATGAACCTACTGCTAAGTCTGCGCCTACTTCTGTTGGTTCCTTTGTTCCAACAAATTCACAATAGCAATTATCAACCATAATAATAACTTCATTATCTATTTCTTTTATGAATTTTATTACTTTTTCAAGTTTATCTATTCCGATACTATCTCTTGTATCATATCCTCTTGAACGTTGGATTGTTATTAATTTAATCTTTTCATTTTTTAATTTGTTTTCAATTTCTTCATAATTGAAGTCATTATCTTGTAAATCTATTTTGTCGAAATTTACACCAAAAGCTCTTAGTGAACTTTTATTTTCCACTATTCCTATAACTTCATCTAATGTATCATATGGTTTCCCTGTAATACTTAATAATGTATCATTTGGTCTTAACACTCCAAATAAAGTAACTGTCAAAGCATGTGTTCCTGATATGAATTGATTTCTTACTAAACTGTCTTCAGCTTTAAAAATGGTTGCAAAAATTTTTTCAATTGTATCTCTACCTATATCATCATAGCCATATCCTGTAGTTGAATTGAAATGAATATCTGATAGATTATTTTCTTGAAAAGCTCCGTAAAACTTTTAAACTATTATATTCAGCTATTTTATCTATTTGCTTAAATTGGTCTTGAATTTTATTTTCAACTTCTTCTGCTAATTCAATTATTTCTTTTTTAATTCCAAAATTTTGATACATGATTTATTCTCCTTTACATTATTTAGTATTCCTCATGGGGCACGGACGACCAATGGTCGCCCCTACATCAAAATTTGCAAAGCAAATTTTGTATTATTCACTATTAACTATTCATTAAGCACAGCGTAGCATACGCTCCTACATAAAAGGCGGACAGTTACGTCCGCCTTTTACATTATACTTTTATAACCGTAATTACGAACAGACTTCATTTTGTTCCTATTCGTCTTCTTCATCCTCATCCTCTGGTTCTTCTACAATATTTTTGCATGCTTTAACCCAAAGAATTCTTTTGTCTTCATATTCTTCAATTTTATATGTTACTTTTTCTGTTTCTATAATAGGTTTTTCATCATCAGAAGGTATTCTTCCTAATTTATCTATTAGGTATCCTGATAATGTATCGTATTCTCCTTCTGGAATATCATCAATATCTAAAATTCTTCTTAAATCATAGATTGCAACACTTCCACTAATTAAAAATGTGTTACTATCAACTTCCTTAAAGTCATCCTCTACTTCGTCATATTCGTCAAAAATGTCTCCAACTAGTTCTTCAAGAATATCTTCCATTGTTATAATTCCTGCTGTTCCACCATATTCATCAAGAACAATTGCCATTTGATGATTATTCTTTTGCATATCTTTAAACAACTCATTTATATTTTTATTTTCTGGTACAAAATATGCTTCTCTAACGATATTTTTTATTTTAGCTTCTCTCTTTTTGTTAATAAATGCAAGTAAATCTTTTATAAATAAAATTCCGACTATATTATCTACATTTTCCTCATATACTGGAATTCTACTGTATTTATATTCTTTTAAGTCTTCAAGTATTTCTGAAAGTTCAGATTTTATATCTACCGCATAAAGGTCTTTTCTATGTGTCATAACTTCTGAAACTACTTTATCATTAAACTCAAATACATTATTTATTAATTCTTTTTCTTCTTCCTCTATAGAACCCTTTTCTTCTCCAACATCTACCATCATTCTTATTTCTTCTTCTGTAACAACTTCTTCATCCGTACTACCTACACCAAATAGCTTTGCTATTATATTTGTTGAAGCTGTTAAAAATTTAACAAATGGTGATGTTAGAATATTTATTAATCTTACTATTCCTACTGTTTTATATGCGATTTTTTCTGCATTTTTCATTCCTAATCTTTTTGGAACAAGTTCTCCAAAAACTAGTGAAAAATATGAAAGTATTATTGTAATTAAAATAATTGAAATACTGTTCCAGGTTGCTTCACTAACTGCTGGTATCCATGAGTATAATACAGGTGCTAAATCATCTGCAAATGCATCTGCTGCAAAAGCACTTGATAAAAATCCAGCAAGAGTAATTCCTATTTGTATTGTTGCTAAAAACTTGCTTGGTTCTTTTAGCATTTTTCTAATTTTTTTTGCTTTTTTATTTCCTTCCTTTGCTTCTTTTTCAATTTTTGCATCATTTATAGATATGAATGCAATTTCTGTACATGCAAAAAATGCATTTACTAATATTAGTATTATTAAAACAAATACTTGTAGCATTATTTATTCCGCTCTTCCTTCCTTATATAATTTCATAGCAAATATTATATATTTTATATGTATAAAAGTCAAGGGAAAACAAAGGTGGATAAGGTATATTTTACCTGTATTTTAAAAATTAATATCCGGTCACCGGCAACGTAACCTCTTTTTGTTTATTTATAACTGTTGTTTCTGTTTCAATTTTTTCTTCTTCAATTATTACTTCTGTTTTTTCATTATTTATATTGAATTTTGCTGTTTCATTCAATGATATATCTACTTTAATTAATTTATCATATATGCTATACCCTGCTAATGTTCTTATTTCCTGAATATAATATTTCCCTGGCAATAGATTTTCTATTCTTATTTCTCCATTTTCATTTGTCTCCAATTCTGTATAAATTATATTTTTATTTTCATCCAATAAATTAAATTTGACACCTTGTAAAAATTCATTTGTTTTGTTGTCTTTTTTAACTATTACTATATTTGTATTATTTTTTGTATAATAAACTTTTGCTTTTCCATCTCCATCTTCTAACATGCTTGTTGCTAATGCATAATCTTGTAAACTACTATTACCTGACGCTCCATATAAAACTGGTTTTGTTTTTACTTTTCCTTGTGCTTTTATTGTAAAGTTTCCATCTTTACTAACATTTTTTATTGGCATAATTATTTTAAACTTTTCATTATAAGAAAAATTATTCTTCTCTTTATTATTTAAATCTACAATTTTTGTTCCTTCTGGAAATTCTCCTTCGATATATATAATATATTCACTAAATCCTGCATTTGACGTTACTGTAAATTCTTTAGAAACATAACTATTATCTAAACTATCCATATTCCAGTCAGTATTGATTTCATTAATATAAAGTTCTGAAGAAATTTTTGTTTCACTTGAATTTCTAGCAGCATTTACTATTTGATTTAAAGCATTTAAACATCTTTGTCCAGCTTCATCAATCGCGCTATATCCACTTGTATCTCTATTGTAAATAATACAATAAATCGCTTGTTTTGTTGCCATATATGCTTCTCCTTCATTACTACATCCTAATTCTGCGCAAGATTTATATGGATATCCATTTATTAAAGCTCTCCATATCATAACATTTGATAAGTTGCTTGTACTTACTGTATATGGTCCATTTTCTCCTACTCCTGGTAAATCTTTATTTACACAATATGCTGGATATTCTACACCATCATTTGAATAAACAACAATTGTAGTGTAAACTTCAATTCCGTTATACATTAATAAATCTTTCACTCCTCCTTTAGAGTATAAATAAGCTTCAGTTATATTTGCTCCTAAACTTATGTTTACATTTAAACTAATTAGCATAATAATTATTGCTAATATCGATATACATTTTTTCATTTAATTACCTCTTTTCTTGTTTTTTAGTCATTTCTTTGTAGCACGGACGACCAATGGTCGCCCCTACAATTTTTCATAAAATTGCTTTGTGCTTTTTATCATTTTTTCTCTATTCCTTGAATACATCTTCTATAACTTGGTTCATTTTCTACACAAGTTATCAATGTTATTCTATTATCATTAGTTTCTTGTAAATATGACCAATCTGTATCTTCAATTATCGTGATTTCATTTACTAAATATGTTCTTGATTGATTTTCTATTTCATATATTATTTCATCTCCAATTTGTAAATCTTTTATATTGGCAAAGTAATTTACAGGATATCCTCTGTTATGTGCTGCTAAACCTATATTTCCATCCCATAAACTAGTATTTTCAAAATGGCCTACATATTGATTCATAATATCCTCGCTGGTGCCTTCTGCAACAGGTGCAACCACATTAAATATTGGAATTTTTATTGTTCCAATTTGTCTTATTTCTTCTGTTGCTTTTTCAATAACTTCTACACTTTCTTCTGTTTGATTATCAGTAAATTCTTCCGTTACTATATTATTTTTCTCTTGTACCATTTTATTTTGTTTTCTTTCTTCTTGTGTTATTTTGTTAAAAATTCCATATTCGATATCTTGCTTACTAATACTTGTCCATATATAGTTTAAACTCATAAAAATTATTATAGTTATAACAAGAGCAATCGAATTAACATTTAATTTTGTAAATGTAATCAGATAAGCATCACCTCTATTTTATTCAATTTTATTTTTTACTTTTTGGAAATTTAAAAGAAAAAATTTTTAGATTTATAATTGCAAGAACTGCAATTTAGAATATGATTAATTTTACAATGCTTGTTGTAAAAAGTAAAGAATTTTTCGTCGACAAAAAATGACAAAAAAATAGCAAATATTTTTATATTTGCTATTTTTATTAATTATTTACTTTGTTCTGAATTATATTTTTCATTTTCTGCCATAATTTCTTCTACTACATTTTTTCCTAAAATTTCACTAGCTTTATCTGATCCAAGTTCAGTTACTGCTGCTCTTTTTAAAATATCTAATTCAGTAGAAGAGAATATTCTTGAACCTTTAGATAAAATTTCTTTTAATTCTGCAACTTCCATCTGTACACTACCACGATTTTTCATTCTAAAATCTAAACGTTTTAATTTCATTCTTAATTGTGATAAATTTGCTTCACCCTCAACAATTACATTACTTGGATATTTACTTAAATTTGGAACTTTTTTTCCAAGTCCTCTCATAAACATTAAATCTTCAGCTAACATATATTCATAATTAAAGCCATTCGTTCTTGTTCTGATATAATCAAAAACCATTGCTTGATCTACTTTTTTTAATGCCTTAGATTCATCTACTTCTACATGCTCAACAAAATTTCTTCTTGGTATATCTGTTTTTGATGATTTACTTGATTTAACAGGTGCACTTCTATACCATATTGCCCTCATTTCATCAAATTCTTTTTTTCTTGCTATTTCATCTGGCGATAATCCTGCTCTTTTATTTCTTTTTTCTTCTTTTCTTTCACGTTTTGATTTTGCCACAAAATCAACTCCTTTTATTTAAAATCCTTATATATTATACTATTTTTTCCGTTTTATGTCAAGTTGTTGCGTTTTTTTTATTAGTGTGCTAAAATATTTTAGGTTATTGTTTTTTTATTTAAAAATTTCTTCGAAGGTCGGTCGACCAATGGTCGCCCCTACAAATTACATCTTTAAAATCAAGCATGAACAGCAACTATTTTATTACATCTTTACTTTAAGGAGTGTTCTTTAAATGAAACTTAATTCAGACAGCGAAACTTTAGCTGAAAATAAAGCTTTAATTTTATATATTCTTGATAAAGTGTCAAAACCTATTAACAATGACGCTCTTTTAAAGTTGGTTTTATCAATTGAAAATATGAATTATTTTTATTTTCAACAATTTTTATTAGATTTAATCGAAAATAAATATATAGTCTCTTACGAGCAAAATGGAGAAACTATATATGAGCTTACATCTGAAGGAAAAACAGCTTTAGAATTAACTGTTGATTTAATTCCTGGGATTATTAAATTTAGAGTCGATAATAATTTTAAAGAAAATTTAGGTAAAATAGAAGATGAAATGTCAATAACTGCAGATTATATACCTCATAGTGAAAATGAGTATAGTGTAAAATGTAAAATCGTAGAAAACAATCAAATTTTATTTGAAGTTCAAACATATGCAGGAACTCAAGAACAAGCTAAATTAATTGCTGATAATTGGCTAAAAAATGCTAGTAAACTTTATCCAAAAATATTGGGAATTTTACAAGATGAAATTTCTGAAAATTAACATATATATTAAAAAAGTATATCAATATTTTTCATTAAAACTTTAAAGGTCTCACGGGTTATCTGTATGCTAGGGCTCTTAAAGCTTTTAATTCAAAATATTGATATACTTTTTTATGATTTATAGATAAATTCTTTTAAAAGAATTTATCTATTTTGTCTTACATATTCGTACAATATTATTCCTGTTGCTACTGATGCATTTAAGCTTTCTGTTTTTCCTATCATAGGAATTTTCACCTTTTCATTTGATATTTCTATTATGTCTTTTGAAATTCCGTTTCCCTCATTCCCAACTACTACTATTGATTTTTTATAGTCAATATCATAAATTGTTTTGTCTGTTTCTAGTATGCTTGAAACAACTTTATATCCTTTATTTTGCATATTTTTTAATAATTCTACTAGATTTTCACTCTCAATTATTTTTACCCTGAATATCGCTCCCATTGTAGAACGTATAACTTTTGAATTATATGCATCTGCACTTCCTTTAGATACTATAATTTGAGTTAGCCCAACACTATCTACTGTTCTTAAAATTGTCCCAATATTTCCTGGGTCTTGTATATTATCTAAAACTACAATTACATCTTCATTATAATTTATATTTAAGTCTGTTCCATCTTTTCCTATAATCGCTAATATTCCTTGTGGATTTTTTACTTCTGTAATACTATCAAATACAATTTTATTAACATATGTTTTCTCAATATTACATTCATATATGTCATTATCTTTTAAATAATCTTCACACACTATAATATTTTTTATATGAACCTCTTCTTTAATTGCTTCATTAACAAGTCTTAACCCTTCTACAATATACTCATTAAACTCGTCTCTGTATTTTTTTTCTTTTAATTTTTTGATGTGTTTAATTGTTTCATTTTCTTTACTAGTAATTATCATATTTATTACCTCTTTAAAAATTTTTTTATTTCTTCAATAATAGTTTGTTTATTTGAAATTTTAAGTGTAATATATGGTTCAATTGCTGGTGAAAATTTAATATTATTTTCATACTCTTCAATTAATTTATTTATATCCATATTAAATTTATCTTTTTCAAAAGTAAATACTACATTAGAACTTTTTTGCATTACTTTAATTATTCCTAAATTTCGACATAATATTTTTATTCTTGCAATATCAATTAATCCAACAACTTCTTTAGGAATTTTTCCAAATCTATCTGAAATATCATCAACTACATTTTTCAAATCTTCTTCATTATTTGCTAATGCAATATTTTGATATACTTCAATTTTTTGAGAATTATTTTCTATATATGAATCTGGAATATAACTTGAAACATCTATATCTATAGTGATTTCTTTTTCCTCTTCTGTTTCTATACCTTTATATTCTTTAATTACTTCATCTAATAATTTACAATATGTGTCATATCCAACCTGGTCCATATGTCCATGTTGCATTTCTCCAAGTAAGCTTCCTGCCCCTCTTATCTCTAAATCTCTCATTGCGATTTTAAATCCTGAACCAAATTCAGTAAATTCCTTTATTGCTTTTAATCTCTTTTCTGCAACTTCTGATAACATTTTATCTTTTTTATATGTTACATATGCATATGCTTGTTTATTAGATCTTCCCACTCTACCTCTTATTTGATAAAGCTGTGCTAAGCCTAGCCTATCCGCATTTTCTACAATTATTGTATTTGCATTTGGTATATCAATACCTGATTCTAAAATTGTAGTACAAACTAATACATTTGTTTTTTTGTTTACAAAGTCAAGCATTATATCTTCTAATTCTGCACCGCTCATTTTCCCATGTGCAAATGCAACTTTTGCTTCAGGTACTAATTCAGCAATTCTATTTTTTTTTCTTTCAATAGATTCTACATTATTGTATAAATAAAAGACTTGCCCTTCTCTTTCCAATTCTTTTGTTATTGCTTCTTTTATAACTTCTTCATCATATTCTAATACATAAGTTTGAACAGGTATTCTATTTTGTGGTGGTTCATATAAACAAGACATATCTCTTATACCAACCATAGACATATGCAAAGTTCTTGGAATTGGTGTAGCTGTCATTGTTAAAACATCAACATTTGTTTTTAATTGCTTGATTTTTTCTTTATCTTTAACTCCGAATCTATGCTCTTCATCAATTATTAAAAATCCTAAGTTTTTAAATTCTACATCTTTGCTAAGCAATCTATGTGTTCCAATTACTACATCTATTTCACCTAGTTTTATTTTATTTATGATTTCTGTTTGTTCTTTTTTAGTTCTAAATCGATTTAACACTTCTACTCTTATAGGATACTCTTTCATTCTTTCCTTAAAAGCTTCGTATTGTTGGTTTGCTAAAATTGTAGTTGGTGCAAGATATGCAACTTGTTTTTGATCCATGCATGCTTTAAAAGCTCCTCTTAGTGCTACTTCTGTTTTTCCATACCCTACGTCTCCACATAGAAGTCTATCCATAGGTTTATCTTTTTCCATATCTTGCTTTAATTCTTCTATTGCTCTTAATTGATCTGTTGTTTCTTCAAATTCGAAACTATCCTCGAATTCTTTTTGCCACGGCATATCTTTTGAAAAAGCATAACCTTTTAACTTTTCCCTTTTTGCATATAACTCTATTAAATCTCTTGCAACTTCCTTTAAATTTGATTTTACTTTTGCTTTTGTATTAGTCCATTCTTTGCTTCCTAATCTATTTACTTTTGGAGCTCTATTACCTGCACCAATATATCTTCTAATGCTATCTAAATTATTTGTTGGAATGTATAAAATATCATCATCCCTATATTTTATTTTTATATAATCTTTTACAATTCCATCTGCCTTTATGGTGTTTACTCCACTGAATTGTCCTATACCATTTACTCTATGAACGATATAGTCTCCTACTTTTAATTCAGAGAACATTACTGTTTCTCCCTGTTTAAAATCAGCAGATAATTTTCTTCTTTTCTTTGGAGCCGAAAACACTTCTGTAACAGATATTACAATTAAATTAAAATCATAACATTCAAATCCTGTAGATAACTCACCTTGTGTAAATATTAAATTATCATAAGATAATACATCTTCTTCAGAATTTTTTAATAACTCTTTTGTTTTTTTAATATTTTCGGAATTGCCACATGCAATTATTATGGTTTTATTACTTTCAACGCTTTTTTGTATTTCCTCAAGCAATAAATCCATTGAACTGCGAAAAAAGTTAACCTCCCTATAGCTAAAGCTATATCCGTTTCTTTTTGCATGCATACTTTGTTTATCAACAAAACCAATATCTTGTTTTTCTAAATAAATAGTTTGTGTTGTTTTTAAGCTTTCTATAAAGCTTATATAATTATTTAAATTACCTAAACTTTGAGGAATTGTTTTTCCTCTTTCCGCCAAATTCTTTTTTACACTTTCATTATCTTTAATTATGTTTTCTGAACGTGCTTTTATTTTTCCTATCTCATCTAAAAATATTACATAATCGTTTTTTACATAATCTATTAATGTACCCTGACTTTTGTAAAAAACATTAAAATATTTATCAACTTTGTTTAAATAATCACCATTTTTTATTTCTTCAAAATCTTCTTCTTCAAATTCTTCGCCATTTAAATTATCTTCTAGAATAAATTCATGTGCTGGATAAATTTTTATATTTTCTAATTTTTCATCTGTAGACCTTTGAGTTCCTATATCAAAATATCTTATAGAATCAACTTCGTCTCCCCAAAGCTCTATTCTAAATCCCTTTTTTTCTGAAATAGCAATATCAATAATTCCACCTCTTATGCTAAATTCAGACTTAGATTCTACCATATCACATCTTTCATATCCTAACATTGTAAGTTTAGTTTTTATTTCCGCTAAATCTAAATTTTTTCCTTTATTAATTGTAACTATATTTTTATATAGAGCTTCTTTAGAAATTATTTTTTGTGATACTGCTTCTATTGTAGTTACAATAATCTTAGCTTTTTTTGCATATATATTATTTAAGCATGAAATCCTTTGGTATGATATTTCTTTACTTTCAGCTAAATAGTTGTATGTTAAAATTTCTCTTTTAGGAAAGAAATCTATTTGATTAGAAAAATATTGTAAATCTTTAATTATTTTTTTTGCTTGCATTTCATTATATGTTATTATACAAATTGGTTTTTCAGTATAAAATGATGTTGCATATGCAAAATGGACCTTACCTACATCAGTAAGACCTGAAAGCATAATTGGATTTACGTTATCTTGTACATCCTTTATATATGTTTTAAATTTTTTAAAATTAGGTAAAACTTTTATAGTTTCATTCATAAAAAATTCTCCTCTAAAATTTTTGAAAGTTTAAATATTATATCATAAAAGCTTAATAAAATAAAGAAAAACTGCCGATTTTTATTCGACAGTTAGAAATTTTAAATAAATTCTCTTTCTTCTTTAATCATTAAATCTTCCTCTGCACCGAAAGGTGTTCCCATTATATCTCTTTGTTTATGATAATAATGTTTTGTATCATCTATACTTTTTCTAGGAAAATTAAAATCTGCTATTTCTGAAGCGGTTATTTCTATATCACCTTTATATCCACTAACATATATACTACTTAATCTTTTTGCATATAATACATTTCCTATCGCTTTTCTAGTTTCTTCTTCTGAAGGAATTCCTTTTAATCCATTATATTCTAATTTAAACTTTCCTTCTCCTATTTCTTTTAAGCTCCATCTAGAATCTAATATACCTTCTAAAGATAAATCTATTTTACTCATATATTCCACCTTTTTTATTTTTTATTTTTAATTTTTCCAATATATTATATCATGGATTTACATAAAAATCAAGAAATTTTATTAGAATTTATTTATTATGAATATCTGTATTGAAAAATGTAGGGGCGAACTGTGTTCGCCCGCGGACGACCAATGGTCGCCCCTACATATTAAATTCTTATTCTCTATTCTAGCAAGTTCAATGTATCATCTCCTGTCATTCCATCTAAATTATAATATGTTTCTGGTACTTCGCCTACAATTACCGTTTCTACTAAAAGAACTTGGCTTGTAATATCTTGTTCTATTGTTTTATATGAGCTCAAGACTTTACTCGAGCAATTAATATTTAAATAAATTCTGTAAATAGTTTGATTTATCCCCTGTGAATTAAACTCAGTTTTTAATTCTGTTTCAACATTTCCACTAGTAATTATTTTTATTTTTATTCCAGGTCCCATTCCTGCAAAATACTTGTTTCCTGTTAAAGCTCCAATTGGTATCTCTACTTCTTCATTTCCTAATTCAGCAAATTCATTTTCTATTGCAACCGCTATATCTGATGCAATTTTATTTATAACTGCTACATTAGTAATTAATGTATTAGTTCCATTTTCACCTTTTTGTATTGTTAGCATTTGATTATAATCATTTTGTTCTAAAACTTCACTACTCTTGGTATTTATAATATTCGTGGCTATACTTATAACTTTTTGTTTACATGAATTTTCAAAAATTGGTTCTATAGAGCTTATCATAATATAAAAAGTAAAGATTGCAATAATCATAATTATAAGCAATCTTACTTTATTTTTATTGAAATTATTGTTAACATTAAAAAACTTTATCTTAGGAATCTTTATTCTTTTTCTTGAATAAATACTATCCATTTATACTGCAACACTTCTTTTCACATATTTTGGAATATATAGTTGCTGTCCTACCTTAATTTTATTTTCATCTTCTATATTATTTAGTCTTACTATATCTTCTACTCTAGTTTTAAATTTTTTAGCTATTTTCCACAAAGTATCACCTTCTTTTACAAAATATATGACCATACTATATGAATTGTCACATGACATTTCGCTTTTTTCAATCTCATTTATAAGATTTATTCTTTCATAGTCTGTTGCTATTGCTGTAAATCCCAATTCAATATCAGCATTTATTTTCCCATTATCTCCAGTAATAAAATTATCTTTTCTTACTTCTATATCTGTTGAAATATTAGTTGTCGGATTTATATTGCTTAGTTGCATTGTAAACATTAAAGGTGTTGTTACTTCTTTTGTTTCTACAACCTCATTGTTTCTATAAATAAATTTTATGTTTAAATCGCCCTCATAAGATAATGTATTTCCTTGTATTCGAGTAGTAATTACATTAGGATTTGCACTAATATCGTAAATTTTATTATTTGATATTTCAGGAACTATTACTTCTTGATTAAATCTATACACATCTAAATAAGCTTCTCTTCTTGTCATAATTGTAATTTCATTTTCTTTGCATTTAAAATCATTTTCTGTACTATATAAATCTTTTATCAAACTGATTTCTTTATTTTCATAAGCTAAACAAGAAATTTCAATCTCAGCTTCTACATATATTGAATTAGAAGCATCTCCTGAATTAGGTTTTATTATTAAGTTTTTTAATTTATACTTTATATCACACATACTATCATCTGTAATATTTTCAATATCTACAAATCCCATTATTGGTATTATTGCGTTTATAGTTTTAATTCTGTTATCCTCCGTTAAATACATCAATTTTATTTCTGCATCTGCCTTTGTAACAACCTTATTATAACTTGTTTTAGAATCTTTATTTATAATTCTGAAATCTACTTTCATTAATTCTGCTAAATCATCTGTTTCATTAAGCATTACTGTATCTTTTGCATAAACAATATTTGAACCTTCTCCAATTAAAGTATTTAATTTAATTGTTTCATTTAACATTTGTACATCTTCTTGATTGTTTACACTATCAATTATATCTATACACTCATTAGCATATACCGTTATAGCTATGTCCATCATAGCATTTATACTGATTTTTCTACCATTTATAATTTTTGATTCTATACTCTTCAAAATTATGTTTTCGTCTACACTCATTCCTACTTTACATTTTTCTAAATCAATGATTTGAGTGAAATCCAATGTAGTGTTTAAACTTCTCGCACTTCCATTCTCGTCATCAGCTAAATACATAATATATGTATTTATACATCCATCTATTCTTAATTTCCCATCCATTACTTCTTTTTTATATACACATACTATTCCATTTGTATTTAAAATACTTAATACATCTGGTTTTACATCATTTACAATAATATCCCCTTCTACTTTAACCACATCATTTTTTTTAGCAATTAATTGATTCATGCATAATTGCTGTTTCTCTACTTCTACTAGCATGTTAATCCCTCCTTAAATATTTATCAGTAATTATTATATTAACTAAATAAAAAAAAATTCCTATTTTACTAGGAATTTTTATTATTCTTAAATTTATTTTTACTTTTGTACTGGTGGAATTAAAGGACAATATCCTTCTCCATCAAAAACAGAAACTTCTAAATCTCTTGTTAAAACATCTGTATATCTGTAACTAACATTAGTATCATGTTCTTCATATT
Source organism: Clostridia bacterium (assembly GCA_017437145.1). GTDB lineage: Bacteria > Bacillota > Clostridia > TANB77 > CAG-508 > CAG-452. Next base: position 103,562 of record JAFSBT010000008.1, read on the forward strand.
TTACAACAAAAATATTAGGGTAAGTTTCTTGTATTGTTGCTTCTTCTTCAAAAGGTCTATTTCTTCCAAGTGAACCTTTTACAATTATCTTTTGTCCAATTTTTTGATTAATTTCTGTTTTTAAACTATCAATGTCATTTTTGTAAATCATGAGATCACAACCTTCTTACTTATGATAGCTTTATCTTAACATTTTTTATAAAAAATGTCAAAAAAACTCGTCTTTCGCCAATTCGCCATTTCCGTTGCAGCTCAAGTGTTTCAACCGTTTTTTGTCTTAATATTACAATTGTATTACATTATCATTACAAAAATATTTCACATCTATTTTTTAGTTTATTATTAGTTTCTTTTTTCCCATCGCCCCTATTCCTCCAACACCTTTTGAACCTTCTTTTATTTCTTTTATAATGTCTGTTGTTGTAACAAATTTATTTTCTTCTGTTGTAGCAATTTTCTCTGCAATTATTATTGGGTCTATAAAATCTATTAAAATTCTTCCTGGTGATGATGCAAAATTAGCTCCCGCTTCCATAATTGCCTCAAAAAAACTTTGACATGCTCCAGCAAATATAGATAATTTTTCCAAACTATACTGCCATTTCCTTGCCTCTCTTACAGAACTTACAAAATATTTTGAATTTCTGTAATTATATATATTATAAAAATTAGTACCGTTTTTAAGCATTGAATCATGTCCTGTTATAATCAGAATATCTGGTTTATATTTTTCTAATAACATTCTTATATTATTTGGTTGTTTACTTTCTGGTATATTTTTAACAACTGCATTAAGACCAATTTTATTGTAATATCTTAATGATTTTTCACTATATCTTTTGTCCCCATCCAAATGCAAAATTTTTCCTGTATATACTTTGCCATTCACTCTTTTATGATAATTCTTTACTCTCTCTGATAATTTATTATTTATCTCTTTTATATTTTCATTTACAACTCTTTTATCAATTAGTTCTAAATCTTCTAACGGAGCATCTGCTTCTATTCTAATCGATACGCCTTTTAATATTGCAAATTTTTTAGTATTAATTTTTATTATTCTACTTATTACAAATAATATGTCATTATTATAAGACTTTCTACCTACTACATCGCCTTCTTTAATTTTCATTATATATCTCACCCCAACACTTCGACTACTATATTCTATGTCGAATTATGTTGTAACGTGAGTTAAATAACTATATCTCTAAAACAAAATGTGCAACTCTTTCTGCAGCTAATTTTGCAAATTCATTATAATCTATTTGATTATTTCCATTTAATTTATCTGATATTGATCGAATTACTAGAAAAGGAATTTTATTCAATGTACAAACTTGTGCAATTGCAGCTCCCTCCATTTCAACACAATCTGCATTAAACTCTTTTCTTATATATTCTTTAATTTCATTTTTTGTACAAAAAACATCACCTGTTGCAATAATTCCAAAAATACATTTTGTATTAATTTTACTTTTTTCTATAACTTTGGAACATGCCTTGATTAATTTTTCGTTACTTTCAAAATATTTTCCAACTCCTGTTATATAGCCTCTTTTATCACCAAAAGCGGTTGTATCAAAATCATGCTGTACTAGCTTTTCTCCTATAACAATATCGCCAATTTCTAATAGTTCATTTACTGCTCCTGCTGCTCCTATATTTATTACATATTCAAAATCGAAACTATCAATTAGTAATTGTGTTACTCTAGCTGCGTTTACTTTACCTATTCCTGCTTTTGTTAAAATATATTGTTTTTCATCAAATTTTCCTATCCAACATTTTAAATCTTTAATTTTTATTTCTTCTAAATTTTTAAATTTAGCTTTTATTGCTTCAATCTCCTCATCTGTTGCTGTGATAATTAATATACTCTGCATTTATAAACACCTTTCTTTTAATAATTTGTATTTAGAATTTAGCATTTGGAATTTGGGATTATAGGGAAAGGCTGCGAAGAATCACTCTGTACATCCAACTACCAAAATCCAATTACTAAATTTATCTAAATCCTTAATTTGTTTTTTTATTATATCACATATTTGCATTTTTTTCTTTTTTATTGTATAATTGTAAAAAATTATTTAAGAGGTATATTTACATGTTAAAAATAAGAACATCTAATTTAAGTATTATTGCTTACACAACAATTAAAAATTGTTGTTCTTTTTGCATGTCTAATTTTATTACCTAAATAATTTGTATTAAATAAATATCATAAATTCAAAGCATGTTTAGGTAATAATAATCTAGACATGCTTTTTGTTTATGTTTAAGAAAGTTTGGTGGTTTATATGGACAAAACTTATATTAAAATTGGTTTTGCAAAATCCGAATGTTGTAACTAATTATATTGAATTTGTATAAAATAATATAATTAGAGGTGGTTTATATGAATATAAAAATTGGAAATACTCCCATGGTAGAAATAAAATATAAATATAATAATAAAATAAAAAAAGTTTATTCAAAATTAGAATACTATAATTTAACTGGCAGCATTAAAGATAGAATTGCATACTTTATTCTTAATAAAGCTATTGAAAATGGTTCCTTAAAACCTAATATGACTATTGTTGAAGCTACAAGTGGCAATACTGGTATATCTTTATCAGCTTTGGGTTCTTATTATAAAAATCCTGTTCAAATTTTTATGCCTGATTGGGTAAGTAAAGAACGTGTAAACTTGATGAAAATGTATAATGCGAATGTTACATTAGTTTCTAAAAATGATGGTGGATTTAAAAAAGCTTTAGAATTAGCAAAAAAATTTGCTAGAGAAAATAATGCATTTTTAGCAAATCAATTTGAAAATGAAAACAATGTTATTGCACATTATGAAACAACTGCTGTAGAAATTTTAGAACAAATGAACAATAATGTTCATGGGTTTGTTTCCGGTATAGGAACTGGTGGAACATTCATTGGAATATCAAAAAAATTAAAAGAAAATCTAAAATCTATTACTACTGCAGCATTAGAGCCTGCTACAGCTCCATTACTATCTAAAGGAGTAATCCTAGGAGACCATAAAATAGAAGGAATTGGTGATGATTTTATTCCAAGTATAGTCGATAGGAAATTAATTGATAAAATTTTTCTAATAAATGATGATGATGCAATCAATATGTCTAGAAAAATATCTAAAGACTTAGGCTTAGGTGTTGGCATATCCTCAGGTGCAAATCTTCTTGCTTCTATTCTATTAAACGAAGAAATAAATGGTAATGTAGTAACTGTTTTTGCTGATGACAATAAAAAATATTTATCAACCGATTTAAGTAAATCTATTGATGATAATCCTGATTTTCTTTCTAATAAAATTGAACTTTTAAATTTTAAATTTATTTAGCAGTTTTAAGAAAAAATAAATAAATTTGTAATTATATATTATTTTTATAATTTTAGTATTATTATCTTTTTCATAGCAAGTATCCATACTTGCACTTCTTTACATAATATGGTATAATATTATTGTATTTGAGAGTCAAGCAACTCATTTACTGATGCTGAAAGGGACCATTTCGCAAGTCCTTAACCTTATTACCGAGGAATATTACAGCATAACGCCATTCCCTTGATTAAAGGAGGTGTTCACTTGACAAAAAAAGCAGTAAACATACTAGTAATAGTATGTGGTATTCTGTTACCTATATTGGGCAATACAGGTTTCTATCTGTTTGTCAAAACAGGTACAGAATACTATGGCGTTTTAGGCTCGCTTTTAAATATATCGACAGTGATATATTTATGGCTGGTCTATCGCCATAGCGTGAAAAAATTATAATTTTTCCCCTAATTAAGACGTGGTAAATCTTAATTAGGCTTTTTTCATGTTCAAAATACATCTTATAATTTTTTATTTCACATATCTCGCTTAAAAATTTATGCAGTTAAATTATTGTAAATTACTGAAAAAAATGATATTATATTGTGTGAAATTAATTTATAAAAGGAGAAAATATGAAAAGAAAAGATGTAATAAAAACAGGTTCAAAATTTTTTTCAGATTTTAAAGCATTTATTGCAAAAGGTAATGTTATTGATTTAGCTGTCGGTGTTATTATCGGTAATGCTTTTGGAAAAATCGTTACTTCAATAGTAAATGATGTTATTATGCCAGCTATGGGTATCATTAGCGGAGGAATTAATTTTACTAATTTAAGTTATACTGTAAAAGACTCTACTATTGCTTATGGAAATCTTATTCAAAATGTTATTGACTTCTTTATTATTGCTGCATGTATATTTGTTTTTGTAAAAGTTATCGAAAGATTTACAAAAAAGAAACAAGCAGAAGTTGAAGAAACTGTTGTTGAAGAAGTAAAAAAAGATGAACACATTGTTCTATTGGAAGAAATAAGAGATTTATTAAAAAAAGAAGCAGAAGTAAAATAATTTAAACAATTCAAACTAGGGAGAAAATTTATGGTAATATTTATATTAGCTCAAATTTTTGGAATATTAGGTCCAGGAGCAACTATTATAGCCACTCAAATGAAGGATAAGAAAAAATATTTATTAGCATATATTGTAGCATATATTTTACTTATTGCAAATTACTTACTATTAGATGCCTATTCAGGTGCACTTAATACATTTATTCTTTTAATTTTAACTTTAATTTTTAGCATATTTGAAAACAAAAAATTTCCTACATGGCTAATAATATTATTTTCATCATTTCTATTAATAGGTAGTATTATAACTTATGAAAATATATATAGTATATTACCGACCATAGGTTCTTTTATGTCCTTTGCCATTTTATTGACAAAAGATATGAAAAAAATTAGAATATATACTTTCATTTTAAAATTATTATTTGCAACATATGATTTTTTAGTTATGGCCTATACTGCTTGTGTTTTAGACTCTATAGGATTTATATCTACAATAATAGCTGTTTATAGATATGACATAAAAGCAAATTCTAAACGAAAACAAAAAAATGTAGGGGCGATTTAAAATTGCCCCTACATTTTTTTTATGAAATCTAATAAATTTTGAAAAAAAATTTATTTTTTTTACAAAAAATGTATTCAAGAAAAAAAAATCGTGATAAAATATAAATAAATTTTTAATTAAGAAAGAAGGATATATTATGAAGAAAATTTATGAAGGCAAAACAAAAGATGTTTATTCTTTAGAAAATGGAAACGTAATGTTACAATTTAAAGATGATTGTACGGGTAAAGATGGTGTTTTCGATCCAGGTGAGAATTCAGTAGGTTTAACTATTGAAGGAATCGGAAAAGCAAACTTAGAAACATCTATACGTTATTTTGAACTTCTAAAAAATGCTGGTATAAAAACACATTATGTAAGTGCAAATATTGATGAAGCTACTATGGAAGTACTTCCAGCAACTGTATTTGGACATGGGCTTGAAGTTATATGTCGTCTTGTTGCAACAGGAAGCTTTATTCGTAGATATGGTGAATATATAGAAGATGGTACTGCTCTTGAAGGTGGATATGTTGAATGTACTTTTAAAAATGATGCAAAAGGAGATCCACTTGTAACTGGTGAAGGTTTAGCAGCACTTGGAGTTATGACTCCTGAAATGTTCGAAAGTATGAAAGAACAAACTTTAAAAATCACAAAAATCGTTGCTGATGATTTAAAATCAATTGGTCTTGATTTATGGGATATTAAATTTGAATTTGGTTATAACAATAATGAAGTAATTCTTATTGATGAAATTGCTTCTGGTAACATGAGAGTATATAAAGATGGAAAAATCGTTGACCCAGTTGAACTTACAAAACTTATTTTAAATAGATAATTTCAAGGTAATAATACAACCTCCACACGAATACAATTAAACAAATGTATTCGTAAGTGGAGGTTTTTCTTATATGAGAAATATATCAATAGAAGAACGTGCAATAAGTTTGGCACAATATATTATAGATTCAAAAGATACTGTTCGAGGTGCAGCTAAAAAGTTTGGTATTTCTAAATCTACTGTACATAAGGATGTTAGTGAAAGACTTTTACATATAAACCGTGCTTTAGCATTAGAAGTAAGAAAAATTTTAGATGAAAATAAAGCTGAAAGACATATTCGTGGTGGAATGGCAACAAAGCTTAAATACACTAAAGATAAAGAGCCCAGAGTTTCATAAACTCTTTTTCCTATATTATATTTATGTGCAAAATTATTTTTTATGGAAAATAGCAATTTGTATTTGGCATTTGGAGTTTAGATTTTGGTAATATAATGGAAAGCTACGAAGAATTACTTTATACATCCAAACTCCAAAGTCCAAACGCATTAAATTAAAATTTTCTATTTAAAATTATAAAATCAAGTTAAAAAGGAACATTGAACTTTTCTTACTTCAATGTTCCTTATTTTTTCTCTTCCATATAACCTCCTTTTTCCTTTTTTCTAATACTAATCGTATTAATTATTATACGAAGAGACCGACTAGATTGTTACATCTAACATATCCTAATCATATATTAATTATATCAAACTTTACATAATATGTCAAGTTTGATGTTGTTCTTTTTTATATTGACCTTTCATTATCTATTTCTCTATTTAATATATTTTGAATATTAGCTTCTAATTCCCCTTTTGTTCCATTATTATTTATTACATTTTTGAATCCTTTACAAAGTTTAATTTTAGGTTTATCATACTCTTCTCTTTCTCTAAATTCTTCTTCAGATATGTTGTCTCTTTTTAAAACATCTCTTTCCCTAAAAAAATAGTCTCTACTCATTAATATTTTAATATCTAACATATTCAATGGAACATATACAGGTAATTGTGTTCCTTCTATTATAAAATATTTTGCATTAGACACTCTTTGTTTTAAAATTCTTTTCATAATGATTGACTTTAATGCCGACATCTTTATCTTTTCATATAAATTTTCAACAGCTTTACTAGACATTCTTTTCCCTTTTAATCTAGGGTCTATAACCACTCTTACATCCCCATTAGTATCATTAGTAGGAACTGTAAATTTTTTAAGAAAACTTCTTCTTTTCCATACTTCTACTTCTTTTTGTAAATCATCTAGATGATAAACCTGACAATTTAGTTTCCTTGCAATGATTTCAGAAGTCAAAGTTTTCCCTGAACCTGATTCACCACATATTCCAATTAGTATCATATTTAAAATCCTTTCATTAATTTTGCTTTGCAAATTTTTATTGTTTTATAAGTTCTGCACTATCTAAAATTATTGTAACTGGTCCATCATTTAATAAATTTACTTTCATATCTGCTCCAAAAATTCCTGTTTGTACTTTTGAAATTTCTTTTTTACATTCACCTATTATATATTCATACAATTCATTTGCATAATCCGGTTTTGCAGCATTTATAAATGCAGGCCTATTACCTCCTCTACAATCTGCATATAATGTAAATTGTGATACCAATAATAATTCTCCATTAACATCTTTTAGAGCTAAATTCATTTTCCCATTTTCATCTTCAAATACTCTTAATTTTATTAATTTTTTTATTAAAACATCTGCTGTTTCTTTAGTATCTTCATGTGTTATACCAATTAATACTAAAAAACCATTATTTATACTTCCTACTATTTTATTTTCTACCTCTACACTTGCATTTTTAACTCTTTGGATTACGAATTTCATTCTTATAACACTCCTGTATATATTTTAAATGGGCAGGTCAAGACCTGCCCCTACATTATATTTTGTCATTTCTTTTAAGATGGGCGGACACAAGGCCCGCTCCTACATAATATATGGTTATTCCTTCGAAGCGCGGACGACCAATGGTCGCCCCTACATTATTCACTTTTTATTTGTATATGTACATCATCTAATTGTTCTTTTGAAACCTGACTTGGTGCTCTCATAAGTAAATCTCTTGCTTTTTTATTTTTAGGGAAAGCAATTACTTCTCTTATATTGCTTGAATCAGCAACCAACATTACCATTCTATCTAATCCTGGAGCTGCCCCTGCATGTGGTGGTGCTCCATATTGGAATGCATTAAATAATGCTCCAAATTTTGATTTAACATCTTCCTCTGTATATCCTGCAATTTCAAAAGCTTTAATCATTATTTCTGGATTGTGATTTCTTACTGCTCCTGAAGCAACTTCATATCCATTACATACAACATCATATTGATAAGCTAAAATATCTAATGGATTCATTGTTTCTAATGCTTCCATTTCACCTTGTGGCATTGAAAATGGATTATGACAGAAATCTATTTTACCTTCATCAGATAGTTCATACATTGGGAAATCAACTATAAAGCATAATTTATATTCACCTTTTTTTATTAACTCTAGTCTTTCTCCTAATTCTAATCTAACTCCTCCGGCAATTTTTTGTGCAGTTTTAAATTCATCTGCAATGAAGAATATACTATCTTCTTTGTTTGCATTTAATTGTTCTTGTAATTTTTCTTTTATTTCTTCATTTACAAATTTTGCAATTCCTCCAACAGGATTATTTGACTCATCAAATTTAACCCATGCTAAACCTTTTGCTTGTAATTCTTGAACTGCAAATTCTGTCATGCTATCAAAGAACTTTCTTGTTTGAGCTCCACCATTTGGAACTAAAATTGCTTTAATTGTTTTGTCTTTAAATGCGTTAAATTCTGTATTTTCAAAAATTTTAGTTACATCTTGAATTATTAATGGATTTCTTAAATCTGGTTTATCTGAACCGTATTTCTCCATTGCTTCTAGATATGGAATTCTAATAAATGGTGCTTCATCAACTTTCCAGTCAGTATGTTTTGTAAATACTTCTGTAAAAATTTGTTCCAATACTTTTAAAACATCTTCTTGTGTTGCAAAGCTCATTTCAAAATCTAATTGATAAAATTCTCCTGGTGCTCTATCTGCTCTAGGATCTTCATCTCTAAAACATGGAGCTATTTGATAATATTTATTAAATCCACTTGCCATTAATAATTGTTTGAATTGTTGAGGTGCTTGTGGAAGTGCATAAAATTCTCCTGGATGTAGTCTACTTGGCACTAAGAAATCTCTTGCTCCTTCTGGTGAAGAATTAGCTAATATTGGTGTTTGAATTTCTGTAAATCCTAATTCATCCATTTTATTTCTTAAAGTTTTCATTATTTCTGAACGTAATAATATTGTTTCATGTAATTTAGTGTTTCTTAAATCTAAGAATCTATATTCTAATCTTAAATCTTCTCTGGCTTCTCCCGTTTTTTCAGAGTTCACTTCAAAAGGCAATACATTTTTACATTTACCTAAAATTTCTATTTTCTCTGCTTCTATTTCTATATCACCAGTATGAATTTTAGAATTTTTGCTTGCTCTTTCTATAACTTTTCCTTCTATACTTATAACGGTTTCTGTAACAACATCTTTAAGTTGCTCTTCTTTATCACTAGATAAAACTATTTGAGTTATACCAAATTCATCTCTTAAATCTATGAATTTCATTCCGCCTAAATTTCTAATTGTTTGTACCCATCCTGCTAATTTTACTGTTTTTCCTATATCATTACTTCTTAATTCTCCACAATTGTTAGTCCTATATTTGTTCATTCTTTTCCTCCTTCAAAATTCGTAAAACGAATTTTGTGTTATTCATATTTACGGGCGGACACAGGGCCCGCCCCTACATCAAAAATCGTTTTATGATTTTTGTACTATTCACTAAGCGAAGCGTTTGCCCGCTCCTACATTGTTTACCATATAATATTATATAAATTTTTATAATTTTGTCAACTAATTTTAAATGGTATATATTAATATATTTTAAAACATTTTTACGGGCGGACACAAGGCCCGCCCCTACATCAAAAATCATTTTACGATTTTTGTATTATTCACTATTAACTATTCACTCTTCATTAAATGTCTTTAAAACTCGGGTCGCCATGGGCGACGACCCCTACATTTTATATTTTATCTATTTTTGCAACTAGTACTGTCATATCATCTTTTGCTATTCCAACATTATTGTCTAATGCTTCTTGTAAAATTATATCTGCAATTTTTTGTACCTCATTTGTTTCTAAATTTTCTAGTAATTCTTTAATCCAAATTTCTTTATTAGCAAGCTCTTTATTAGATTCTAAAATTCCATCACTACACATTATGATGAATTCTCCTCCATGTAAATCTTTGTCATAAACAACCAAATCTATATTATCTAATATTCCTGCTGGTAAAGATACCGATTTAACAACTTCTACTTGTTTACCATTTTTTATAAATGTTGGACAAGCACCATTTTTAACAAATTCAGCATTTCCATTTTTTAAATCTAAAATTGAAATATCAAGTGTAGCATATGTTTCACTATTAGAATTCAAATTCACTGAGGAATTTATTAATCCTATTGATACTTCTTTATCAAATCCTGTTGTAAGTAATCTTGATAACATATTTATAACTGTTTTGCTACTTTTATTTGCTTTTTCTCCTGAACCCATTCCATCACTTATTGCAAGCATATATTTGCCATCATGTAATGTTTCATGAATAAAATTATCTCCCGAAATAGTACTTCCTTTTTTTATACTATTTGAAAAACCTATTTGTACTTTGTAATTTATTTTATTATCTTCTTTTTCTTCCTTAGGCTCATCTATTTCATCTGCTATTGATGAAATAACCTTTGATACTCCTCCAAGCTGAGTTGCCAAAGTTTTTTTATTCATTGCTTCTTTTTTTTTCCACAATAAGTTCAATTTATTTATTCTATACGTATGATTTATAGCTTTTACTATTTGATTAATATCATTATTTATTTGTTCTTTAGTTTCTTCATCATCACTGTTGATTCCAATTATATAATTGTTATTTTGCTCAAAAATTTTTAAAAAGTCTTCTTTTGATATTTCTTCTTCTTGTTCTAAAAACTCATAAATGCTATCTAGAATAACATCTTCGTCATCCATCATATCTTCATATAATAAATTTTCAGTAAAATCTTCTATGTTATTTATCAAATCTTCTTTAAATATATTTTTGCTTTCTGTTTCAATCTCCTCGTCTGTTTCAATAGTAGTTGCTGCAACTTCATTATAACTTTGTGCCATTTCTAAAATTGTTTCAGAAACTGTATTTAATTTATTTGTAACTTCAGCACCTTCATTTAATCTATTGTTTTGTGCAACTGGCAAATATTTTGATTTTCCAATAATATCTTCTATATTAATATCAATATGTTTAGGTATAAATAAAAGTCCCAATGACGCAATTAAGATTTCCCTGATAGTAATTATTGGTAAAGTATTCCCATTTGTAAAATATGTAAGAAGTGCATTTCCTAAACAAAAACCAATTATTACTCCTACTCTACCAAGTTTATTTAGTATACCTGCAACCATTCCGAGAAAATGCGTAAGCAGCAACTAAAATCGGACTACTTGAAGTAATAATTCCTAATACCATTCCTATTGTAATTCCCGCTGTGCCACCAACTAGCATTCCATTTTTCCATCCTAAGAAAAGAACTAACATTATACTTAATATATTGGTTATTGATAAACTAAATACTGTTAAATCTTTTAATGAGCTAAATGCAATAGATAACATTAAAGCAGCTCCCATAACTTCTTCTATTGAAAAAGCTTGTTTTATTCCAAATTCTTTTATTATAATTATAGAATTTGAAAAAATCTTATAGAAAATATATGTTGTAACTGATAACATTATAGCTGTCAATAAATCATATATCAAAAACATTGTAAAAAACATTTTTACTATATTTACTAATAGTGTAGCAATCAAAATATATTTTCCAAGTTTTTGTTTTTCATTTCGTTGTGTATACTCGTATTTCGGTCTAAAAATTAAAACTAATGCAATGAATACCAATACAGTTAATATATACATTAAAAGTCCACTTGAACCAAATTTAATAAATGTTCCAATTCCAGCAACAATGAAAACTATTCCCGATGGAATCTTATTACTGCAAGTTGCAACAAATATTGCTAGTCCAAATGGTGCAAGTTCTGTACCAAAACTTACCATTGATAGCATAAAAGATATTGCATATAAAATTATGTTTTGTATGCCAAATAGTCTCTTTATTTTTGATTTTTTATTTAATTCTTTAACATCCTCATATTCTTCTTGTTTTACATCATCTGCTATATTTTGAAACATCCTTACCACCTTCATCTTTTTCTATTTTTATTAATTATAATAAATTTGTCCTATGTTTTTTGTCATAATCAGTTGTCAAAATAGAAAAAGTTCTTTACATTTTGTGATATTTTTATTATTTATTTTTATTGTCTTTTGCATATTTTAGGAATTTTCTGCAAAATATTCTGTTATTCTAACAATAAGTTCATCTCTTACTTCATCCATAGTCATTCCTTCTACTTGAGCTCCTGCTAAAGTAATATGTCCTCCGCCCCCGAAGTTTTTCTAAAATAACTTGAACATTAATATCTCCTATTGAACGTCCACTAATACAAATTTTATCGCCTAAATTTCCTATTACAAATGATGCTGTAATATTATTTATTGTTAATAATTCATCTGCAGCTTTTGCACATATAAGATTTGCACTTTTATCTTTTTCATCATATTGTGATATACCTACAGTATCATTTACAATTTGAACATTTTTAACTATATCGGCAATTACATTATAACTATCCAAATCACTTTGGAACCATTTCTTAATCTTTATAATATCAATACCATATTTTCTTAAATATGCAGCTGCCTCAAAAGTTCTAACTCCTGTTTTAAAAGTAAAATTCTTTGTATCTACCATTATACCAGCATATAAACTTTCTGCTTCTATTTGTTCTAATTCTATATCTGTCTCTGCATATTCTATAATTTCTGTTACTAATTCTGCTGCTGAAGAAGCATAAACTTCATGGAATGACAGAATTGCATTATCTATAAAATCTGTGCTCATTCTATGATGGTCTATTATAACAATTTTTTCTGTTTTTTCTAAAAGTTCTGGCGCTTCTGTATACCCCTTTTTATGAGTATCCACAACAATTAATAAAGTATTTGAATTTATAATTGAAAGAGCCTCATTTTTTCCTATTAAAACATTCTTATATTCTTCTTGTGATTCTAAAACACTAATGAAATTTTCTAAAGTTAAACCTAAACTATTATTTACTATATAAGCATCTTTACCTAGTGTTTTTGCTACTCTGTATACTCCTAGGCTTGAACCAATTGAATCTATATCACCATTTAAATGTCCCATTATAATTACATTTTCTGATTTTAAAATTAGCTCTTCTAATGCATGAGCTATAACTCTTGCTTTAACTTTTGTTCTTTTTTCAATTTCTTGACTTCTTCCACCAAAGAAACTATATTTTCCATCTTCTTTAAGAACAACTTGGTCTCCACCTCTACCTAAAGCTAAATCCAGTGCAACAAGAGCTGATTGATATTTTTCATAATTACTATCTCCTTCATTAGAAATCGCAACACTTAATGTTATTTGAGATTTGTCCCTTGTTTTTATTTCTTTTATTTCATCTAAAATACTGAATTTATCATTTTCCATTTGTTCTAAATATTTTTGTTCAAATGCATAAATAAATGTATCTCTTTCAGTTTTTATCATAAGGCCACCTGTTTTAGCTGCCCATTGATATAATTTTTTCTCTATTGTTGCTAAAACTTGTGTTTTTTCTTCCGCATCTAATCTTTGAATAATTTCGTCATAACCGTCTATCATTATAATTCCGATACAAGTTTGTGAACCTTTAAATTTATTTAACAAGTCTTCTTTTTCAGTTGTATCAATAAAATAAAGTATAGTCATGTACTTAGTCTGTTTTTTTCTATCTTTTTGCTTGATTTTCACATAGTTACCTAATACATTATAGGTTTTTTCGTCTATTCTTATATTTTTATCGATTTTTGGATTATTTTCTCTTTCAATATCCATTTTTATTTCTTTAGCTATGTCATCTATGTAAGTATTTATACCAACATTTGCAAACTCTTTGTTAAATTTAGAACTTCTCCAAATAACATTTCCATCCGTTTCTAGAATTATTATAGGGAATGGAGAATTTATTAAAGTGTTTTTTGCTGCTGAATCCATACTTATAGTTAATTCTTCAACATAACTAGAGATTTCTCCTTTTCTTTTGTTATATACCCAAATAGTATACGCAATTATTAAAATATATACTGCAATAGCTGGTATTATAAAAATAGGTTTGTATACACAAAGTACAATTAAAATAATTGCAATTATAACTAAATATATTTTTGTTTTTGATTCGATACTTTCAAATAATTTTATATTTTTATTTGTCATAAATTTCTCCTTACTTTTCAGCTTTTTAGGCTGCATATATTTTACCTCAAAAAGCCCGTTTTGTCAAGGGAAACAAGGAATTAGAAGAATTAAAATTGTAGTTGGAGTTTGGAGTTTAGCATTTGGAAATATAGAATAATATCTACGAAGACATGTCAGTGGGGCCGGGGCATTTTGACAGACAGTCTAACGTCCACCATGACCTGTCCCTTTTGGCAAAATAAAAGAACCATTAACTCTAGTTAACAGTTCTCTATAATTATTAGTTTTGTGTGTATGGTAATACAGCAATATGTCTTGCTCTTTTTATAGCTTGTGTTATTTCTCTTTGATGTTTTGCACATGCTCCTGTAGCTCTTCTTGGTAATATTTTACCTTTTTCATTAATAAATTTCTTTAATTGTTCTGGATTTTTATAATCTAAAACATAATCTTTATTAGCACACATTACACATACTTTTTTTCTTATTTTTCTAAATCTTGGATTGAAATCGTCATCAACATTGTTGTTTCTTCTATTATTCTTTCCATTATTTTTTCTTTTATTGTCTGCCATTATTATACCCCCTTTGTCTTATTTTTTGCAAATCTCTTTGTGTTAGAATGGTAAATCATCTTCAGATGTTGTAGTAAATTCTGAGCTTTCAGATATTGAGCTTCCGAAAGTATTTTCGAAACTTGCTCCTCCTTCAGAATCTCTTTTACTATCAGCAAAATATGCTTCTTCAGCAATAACTTCTGTTACATATCTTTTTTGATTGTTTTCATCTTCCCAAGTTCTTGTTTGGATTCTTCCAATTACTCCAACTTGTTGACCTTTTTTAAAATATTTACTACAAAATTCTCCTGTTTTACTCCATGCAACTACATTTATAAAATCTGCTTGTCTTTCTTCTCCTGCTTTTGCAAATCTTCTGTTTACTGCTAAGGAAAATGAAGCAACTAAAGTATTATTTGTTTGTGTATATCTAACTTCAGGATCTCTTGTTAAACGCCCCATTAAAATTACTTTATTCATTTTATTCCTCCTCTTTTATTACAATAAACTTAATAACTTCGTCTGTTATTCTATATACTCTTTCAAGTTCAGCAATTAGTTCTGGTTTAGCTTCAAAATGTAATACTATGTAATATCCTTCTTTGTTCTTTTTAATTTCATAAGCTAATTTTTTTAATCCAAGTTCGTCTACTGACTCTACTTTTCCGTCTTTATTAATTAAATCTGAGAATTTTGCAATTAAAGCTTTAATTGATTCTTCTTCTAATTTTGGATTAATAATGACAACACTTTCATATTTGTTCATTACTTTTGCACCTCCTTTTGGATTTATAACCCATATATCCTATATGAGTAAGGAACGAAAATAAGCAACGCTTTTTTCGCATTGCTTATTTTAACATAATTTTACACATTTGGCAAGAAATATTTTAAAAAATATTTTTTATATTGTACTTAATAATTTATTTTTATTTTGTAGGGGAGAACTTCGTTCTCCCGGCTCCGAAGACTGGCGAACACAGTTCGCCCCTACAAAGCTTATAATAAATTTATTCATAAAAATATATATTGTATTTTCTATTTTGACGATGGCATATATGGTGCTAATCTACCTGCAAAATCTTTAAAGTTTTGAGATTGAAGAATTACTTTTCCTGGTCCTACAAGTTTTGTTAAGAATAATCCCTCTCCTCCTAAGAAAATATTTGCAAATCCTTTTACAGTTTCTATTTCATATGAAACTGTAGATTCAAAAGCTACCACATTTCCTGTATCAACTTTTATAACTTCTCCTGGTGCTAGTTCTTTTTTTATTGGGTCTCCATCTATTTCTAAGAATAATTGTCCATTACCTTGAGCTTTTTGAAGAATAAATCCTTCTCCTCCAACTAATCCTGCGCTAAATCTCTTAGTAAATGCTATACTTGTTTCAACGCTTTCTTCTGCGCATAAAAATGCACCTTTTTGAATCATTAATCCTTGTGGTATTTTACTTAAATCTACAGGTATTATACTTCCTGGCACTGTTGAAGCAAATGCTACCATTGCTCCATCTTTTTGTGCAGTATAATTTGCCATAAACATTGATTCTCCTGAAAGCATTCTTCCTAATCCTTTCATAACTCCACCGCGTGTATTTGTTTTCATTTCAATCCCTTCTGATTGATAAGCCATACCTCCTGATTGTGTGTATACAGTTTCTCCTGCATTTAATGTCATTTCTACAACTGGTACTGTTTGTCCTACTATTTTGTGCTCCATCTTTTGTTCCCCCTTTTAATAATATATATGTGTTTGGCATTTGGATTTTAGCATTTGGTAATCCTAAAATTTTATAACGTATTCAATTATGCTACAACTACCAAATTCCAAATTCTAAATTCCAATAACATAAAAACAATAATTAATAAGTATATTGCATTACGTCTTCGCTCATAATGCCATTAGTATAATAAACATTTAAAGTTCTTGCATTAATTATATATACATCCTCATTCGTCCCAAAGTTTAATGTTACATTATTAAGCTTAGTTTTATCTATTTGATAATATATATCTCCATCTTCACTATCTCTATCTGCAATAAACTCTTCATTTATAATTGTGCCTTCTGAAATCTTGTATACCGTTATATTCCCCTCTGCAGTCTCTATAGTTTCAAAGTAAGTTTCTTCACATTTAGGTATATCTCCATAAGAATTATAATATACCGTTGCTTTATCTTTAAGAAGTTGTATATCAGCTTGCATGTTCATCAAAGCGGATGAATTAGTATAATTACTAATACTTGTAATCATTGTAGCTGATATAATTAAAATAACTACTATGGTTATAACTAAAGCTACTATGGTAATTCCGTTTTTGATTTTTAACTTTCTTCATTTGTTCCTCCTAAAAGATTTATATAATATATTTTGACAGTTAAAATAATTTTTGTCAATATATAATATGATCTAGCATTCTATATAATTATGTTCGCAAGCTCTTATTAGTCTATTCATAATAGCCAATCCTAATTCATTCTTTTCAACGCCTTCAATAATAACTAAATCAACATTGTATGAATCTACTTTTCTTAAAATTGTAAAAATATTTCTACTAATTTCTTCTATTGTTCTTCCCATCGCAATCTTATTATTTGTATCATATTTTTCCATATTCTCGTTCTTACAAATTACTAAGCAGTTCTTTTGAGTTATCATTAATTCTTTGATTTTATTTATTAAATTTTCTTCTTTTTCACTATAAACTAAAACACATTTTGTATTTGGTGCATAATGTCTATATTTCATTCCTGGAGACATTACTTTTTCATTATCTTTTATTTCATCAAGAATATGTCTTTCAATAACTACTTCAAACCCAAGTTTTTCTATATCTTCTTTAGTAATTTTTCCAGGTCTTAAAATATGAACTTTATTTTCTATTACTCTTACAACTGTTGATTCTACTCCT
The DNA here is from genome assembly GCA_017437145.1 of Clostridia bacterium. Classification (GTDB taxonomy): domain Bacteria; phylum Bacillota; class Clostridia; order TANB77; family CAG-508; genus CAG-452. Next base: position 121,286 of record JAFSBT010000008.1, read on the forward strand.
ATATCTGTCATTCCTGCATCTATAATATACTCCACTTTCCCATCTAATTCTTCAATAATATCTTCAATTAAAGTCCCACTTGGTTTTCCTGATATATTTGCACTAGGTGCTGCTATTGGAACATTTGCTTTTTCAATTAACTGCAGTGCAATAGGATTACTTGGCATTCTTATTCCAACTGTATCTAAATTAGCCGAAACATTATTAGGTACATTTTTAGTTTTATTAAAAATTATAGTAAGAGGACCAGGCCAAAAATTTTCCATTAAATTTTTTTCAATATTCCCTATATCTGTTACTAAATCTTTTAACATGTCACTATTAGAAATATGTACAATTAAAGGATTATCAGATTGTCTACCTTTGGCTATAAAAATTTTTGATACTGCATTTTCATCTAAAGCATTAGCGCCAATTCCATACACTGTTTCTGTAGGAAATAATACTAATTCACCTTCTCGTATTGCATTTGATGCCTCATCTATTTTTTCATATTCTATTCTATTTTTAAAATCTATATATTTTGATTTCATCTTAACCTCTTTCTTGTAGTATTATATATTAAATATGTGGATTTTTCAATTAAATTGTGTGTTTTTACTGTTTTTTATATGAATTGTAATTTGTATGAGAAGTGTGAGAATTAAGTAAAGCTTACGAAACATATCCCTAAAATCCCACCTCACACCTCTCACATCTCACCTCCAATTTACAATTTATATTTACACTAAACTTTTACATCAGCTATAATTAATCAAAAAATACTTTTAAAATTTATTGAAACTATTTTAATTATAATATATAATAATAAAAATTACATTTGGCAAGTATTAAATGCTTTGAACGGAGGTTTTTATGAAAGTTTATGACAAAGAAATATACCAAAAGCAACAAAGTATAACAACAACTATTATTATTATTGTTGTATTTTTATTAGGCTTTTTTGCAGGATATGTAGCAAATTCTTTTAGTTATACTCCTGAAAATGAAGTAAATAATGTTAGCAACATTACTGATAGCAGTAATACATCAGAAGGAGTTTGATTTAATTGTTAGAAAGTATTATTTTTAAATATATTATAGTTTTTATTGTGAGCATGGTTCCTATTATTGAGCTTCGTGGAGCAATACCTATTGCTGAAGGCTTTGGATTAAATCTTTTTATATATTACCCTATTGCAATTATAGGAAATATGCTTCCAGTACCAATTATTTATTTATTTGCAAGAAAAGTTTTAGAATTTGGTAAGGACAAAAAAATAATTGGTAAGTTTTTCACATGGTGTATAGAAAAAGGTGAAAAAGGCGGAGAAAAATTAAAAAAATCAGCTGGAAACAAAGGAATCTTTTTGGCTTTATTAATATTTGTTGGCATTCCTCTTCCTGGCACAGGCGCTTGGACAGGAACCTTGGCAGCTAGTTTTTTAAAACTTGATTTTAAAACAAGTATTTCAGCTGTAGCTCTTGGAGTTGTTCTTGCAGGAATTATAATGTCATGTGGAAGTAAACTTGTTTCTATTTTAGGATGGTTTGGTGTAATTGCAATTGTTGCGGTTATATTAACAGCTATATTAATATCGATTTTTATAAAAAAGAAAAAGAAATAATTTATGAATTTGGAGTTTAGATTTTGGACATTAGAAGTTATACATATGAGTTAGATAATAATTTATAGTAAAAAAGAAGATGAAAATATTTCTCATCTTCTTTTTTTACTTAATTTACCATAATTATATCAAATTTCTAACATTCAACGACCAAATACTAACATCCAAATGCCAAACACTATTTTATTCTTTCATCTTTTTCTTTTCGATTCTATTATCTACAAAATCTACTACCAATAATTTTATAACCGCAATTATTGGAACTGCTAAAAACATTCCTAATACTCCCCAATAAGCACCAAGGATGGTTACTGAAAATATAATTAATATTGGACTTATTTTTAATGATGCTCCCACTAATCTAGGATTTATTATATTTGCATCAATTTGTTGTACTATAATAACTACTACAAGCATCCATATTGCTTGCGCAAATCCTCCTGTGAACAATGTAATAATAGCAGCTATTGCCACAGCAATAATTGAACCAAAATATGGAATAATATTAAATAGTCCAATCATTACTCCTAATAAAACAGCATAATCTACTCCTAAAAGAGCTAAAACTATAGATACTAAAACACCTACAACTATCGCATCTAATACTTGAGCTGAAATATATTTGAAAAATATATTATTTGCTTCAAAAAAGTATTTGTTTATTGCCCTACATGTTTCTTCTTTGAAAACTGCTTTATTAAATTTTTGTATAAATTGAACAATTTTCGTTCTTTCTAATAAAATATATACTGACATTATAAATGTTACAAATACGCTGAAAATACCACTTGCAATCCCAACAACACCCTTTATATAATCTGCAATATTTTCTAAACTTATTATTTTTATAATATCTACACTCTCTAAACTAGTAATAATATCTTGTATACTTTCTTTTTTTATAATCCAATCTTCTGGCATATTATTTATATATTCTTTTGCTGTTTGATAATAGCCTGGCAAATGTTGTGCTAAATCTATTATATTTTTAGAAATTATTGGCATTATAATATTTATAATCATTATAACTAATACTATTCCTAAAATATATACTGTAAAAACTGAAATCGGTCTTGCAATTTTTTTAGGCATTTTCATTTTTATATATAATTTTTCAATTTGCTTACATGGTATATATAACAAATATGATAATAAAACACCTACTATAAATGGCATCAACACTGAAATCAATTCACCTAGCCATGAAAAAATGTTTGTAAAATTATCTAATGCTTTGAAAATTATTACTAAAAACAATGCAAAAATAAACCATACAAAAAATCTCGTTTTTCTTTTTTCTTCTTTCACTATTAAATTCTCCTCTCTTGTATTATATATCTATATCTATTCCTACTGGGCAATGATCACTTCCCATTATATTATCAAATATATAGGCATTTTTTAAATTATTTTTTATTCTATCAGAAATTATAAAATAGTCAATACGCCACCCAACATTCTTTTCTCTTGCATGAAACATATATGACCACCATGTATATGCATTTTCTTTGTCTGGATAAAGATATCTAAATGTATCAATAAATCCACATTCTAAAAGTGCTGTCATTTTATTTCTTTCCTCATCGGTAAAACCTGCACTGTGCCTGTTTGTTTTTGGATTTTTTAAATCAATTTCTTTATGTGCAACATTTAAATCACCACATAATATTACTGGTTTTACTTTATCTAAACTTTTTAAATACTCTCTAAAACAATCTTCCCACTCTTGTCTATATTCTAATCTTACTAGCTCTCTTCCTGAATTTGGAGTATAGCAAACTATAAAATAATATTCCTCAAATTCTAAAGTTATGACTCTTCCTTCTTTATCATGTTCTTCAATACCAATTCCATAAGTAACATTTATAGGCTCTTTTTTTGTATAAATAGCTGTACCTGAATAACCTTTTCTTTCTGCATAATTAAAATATGATTTATACCCTTCAAAATTTAAATCTATTTGACCTTCTTGTAATTTTGTTTCTTGAATACAAAAAATATCAGCATTAAAATCTTCGAAAATATCCTTAAATCCTTTATTACAAATAGCTCTTAGTCCATTTACATTCCATGAAATTAATCGCATTCTTTATATAATCCCACCTTAACTAAAACTTTATATATTTTTGTTCCAAAAGGAATCATATGTAAATCTTCTTTTGATAAATTTTTAGTAACCAAAATCATTATTGCATATGTAATAACACCAATTCCTATTGAAGAAACTGTTGCTATAGTATTTCCAAGACCCTGAACCATTAATTTATGACTATAATATACAACTACTCCCATAACAAACGCTGAAATTGCAGGCTTTATAAAACATTTAACAATATTAACATTTAATTTAATATGTTTATTTAAATACCATGCACATATAGTTACAGCAATTATCTGACATACATTAGAGCTTATTGTTGCACCATATATATTTATGTGTGGATTGCTAATTAAAACTAAATTTAAAATAAGTTTTAATATTCCTCCAATAGCTAATGCAATTACAGGTACATGAATTTTTCCCAATCCATATAATCCACCATTTATAACATAATTTATTGCTACACATATCATAGTTATTGTACTTAATTGTAAAAGAAGTGCTCCATTTGAAGCGGCTGGATAAAGCATTTGCAAAATTGGTTTAGCTAAAAATATCATTCCTGCTGCTGATGGTAATATTATAAGCATTGTTGCAAATATTGAAAAAGATAATCTTTTTTTAACAATATCCATTTCTTTTTTTGCTATTGCAGTTGATATTGCCGGTACTAAAGCTGTACAAAAAGCTACTGTAATGGCTGTAGGTAAATGCATTAATGTTTCTACCTTTGCTAAAGTTCCTGAAAGCTCCATTGCCTTATCTTCCAAAGCTTCTTTGGTTAATATAATTCCTTCATAAGCTTGTTGTACACAATTACTTATAGTTATTGTATCAATAAGAGAATGTATAACCGAGAATAAAGAACCTAACATCATTGGTATTGCTAATGATAGTACAATTTTTATTGTGTTTTTTACTGATTTATATTCTGTTTGTACCTCTTGTTTTTCACAAAGTTTGTTCATACCTTTTTTTCTATGTAAATATAAAATTACTAAATATAAAAAAGCAATAATAATAGCTAAAGTTGTAGATAAATTTCCACCTGCAGCCATTATTGCTGGATCTTTTCCTACTAATGCATAAACAAATGTAATGGTAAGCACACAATTGAAAAATTGTTCTAAGGTTTGATTAATACTCGTTGCTTTCATATTACCAAGCCCCTCAAAATATCCTCTCAAAACAGCTCCCATAGCTACAAAAGCTATTGCAGGTGCAAGGACTTTCAATACATACTTAACATCTGGTACATTTAATATTTTATTACAAATAAGATCTGCGCCAAAATATAAAACCAATGAAAAAAAAGTTCCTATTATTGCAAATAATTGAAATGCTACTTTAAATATTTTATTAGCAGCTTTATAATCTCCCATTGCTACTCTTTCGGAAACTAGTTTTGATATTACTGTTGGAATACCAACTGAAGACAATGTTAATAAAGCTGCATATATTTGATATCCAGTATTATAATATCCATTCCCAGTATTTCCAAATCCTTCTACATTTACAATAAGAAATTTATATACAAATCCTAATACTTTAATTAAACCTGATGATAACATAAGAATTAAGACATTTTTCATAAACGGTGTATTTCTTTCTTTTTTTATTCTTTCTTCTGCTTCCAATTTTTTCTCCTTTAGTTTTTTATTTAGTTTATCATATTAGGATTTTTTTTACAATTAAATCACATAAAAATTCCAGAATAGTAATAAACTATTCTGGAAACTTTAATTTATATTAATTACTTTTTAATGTAATTGTTTCACCTGTTTTGTAGGCAGTAGCATCATTCTTCATGCAATTACCATAATCTGTTACACAATATATATCTAAATAAGGATGTTTTGCAGAATCAGGCCTTCCATCTTTTCCATTCGCAGCTGCAGTATTACATTCAGCAATAACTGCTCTATATGTATTATTTCCTATTTTAAGGTATAACACTTCTCCATACTTATATAAATTCAAATTTGTACTTCCTACTATAATATAACTAATATTATTTTTATCAGTATATGTATAAACGTGCATATTCGAACCACCATAATTTATTGTAGTCCATTTTACGTTTGGATGAACAATTTTTGAAGTTATAACATTATTTTCTTTACTTACTTCTAAAACTGTACCTAATTTAGATGTTGACTTATTCCAAGATTTTGTTGGATCACCGTTTATTGTCATCAAATATTGAAAAGCCTCCAACTGAAACTGCATTACCTTCTGTTATATTACTTACTGTAATATTCGATACATTTAATTTTGTTCCTATTAATACTTCATCTGAATCTATAGTTGTCCCACCTGTTGAATCTCCTCCACCTGGTGCTGAATCTGCAGCTTCAACTGAAACTTCATATTCAGCTGTTATTTTATTTGATGTTGTTGCTGTTATAATAACTTTTTCACCTATACCAGCTTCTAATCCTTTAACAACACCTGTATTTTCATCAACTGTTGCATATGTAGGGTTAGAACTTTTCCATGTTACTTTTTTGTTAGTTGCATCACTTGGTTTTACAGTTGCTGTTAATGTAATCGTTTCTCCAACTTTTACTTTATTTGCACCACTTATTGACACACTTGTAACTTCTACTGTTTTATTATCTTTTTCACCTGTTTCTCCTCCTGTAGCTTCTGCTGGTAAATCTGTTCCTTTTGGAAGTTCAATTTGTTTTATATTTGAAATTATACTTCGCAATCCTTCTAGTAATGAATTGATAAAGTTCATTATTATATCACCAAGTCCACTAGCTGCATTTTTCGCTTCATCACTAGTTATTAATTTTGTTACACCAGTAAATGTTGTCGAAATGAGAGTACTTAATGCTTCTCCTGTCCCTCCTCCACTTGGAAGTTCTGGTGTTTTTTCATTATCTTCTCCACCTTTAAATAAGTCTCCCAATTTTAAACTATTTCCTTCGGTTACTTCTACTTTACAAGTTGCTTTTTTACCACCTGCAGTAGCAGTTACTGTTGCCGTACCTACATTTAATGCTTCAAACTCAACATACCCACTTGGATATCCATAAAGAGTTCCTATAACCTTTTTATTTTTATCAGAACTAGTCCATGTAACATCTTTTCCTGTTGTATTTGTTTTTATTCTTATTTTGCCTTTTCTCCCTACCTTAACTGTCACACTTGTATCTCTTAACTCCAGTGTATTTGCTGTTTTTGTTGCTGCAAATACTGGTGTTATTGTACTAATAAGCATTATCATTAATATTAATACTGAAATTATTTTCATTGTTTTTCTATTTTGAATTATCTCCATAAAATCAACTCCTTCGAGGATTATTTTAAAAAAATCTCCCCTCTATTATTATATCACACTTTTTATCTTATGTAAATGATTTTATATTGAATTGTGGTAAAGTGTTAAAAAAAACATTTTTTCATAAAACACGGACGACCAATGGTCGCCCCTACAATATTTATTCATATAATAAACTATAAAAAGAGCTTAATCAGAAAATCTGATTAAGCTCTTTTATAAAATTTTAATTTAACACTTCAACATTTAAATATCTTACTCCCCAAGCTAATGCTTCAGAATGTGAATCCATGTAAACGTCTATTCTATTTCCAGTAATAGCTCCACCTCTATCTTCTACTGTATATGTTTGGCCGTTTATTACCATTTGTGTTCCAAAAGCAAATGTTCTAGGTGCTGCTACTGTACGATTAGCTGTTGCTCGTGTTCCTGATGCTGTAATTCCATTTGTTTTACCACAACATGACATACATGCACAATATGCTGTTACTTTATATACTCCAGAAGTAGCTGTTGTAGTTCCTGTACTTCTTGATGTAATTGTTCTTGTTTGTACTTGAACAATTTTATTTCTTGGCTCTCTAATAATTTTTTCTTCTAATGCTTCTCTTGATACTTCTATTTCATTTTTATAAGTTACTTTATAAGTTACTTCTTTTATTCCATTTCTTCCTGATTGTATTACCCTATTAACTGTTGTTCCATCTCCTGTAGAAACATCTTTTGTAATTGTTTCATATGGTATTTCTTCTTTTTCTTTTATTATTTTTTCAGTAATATTTAAATAATCTTCTGAAATTGTATTTAAATCTTTACTTTCTTCTGAGATTTGTGATGCTTCTGTTGGTTCTTCACCTTTTAAGAAAATTTGTATTTTATTATCTTGTATGTCATTCTCTAAAGCTGGAATAACTGTTTCATTTTCTTCAATTTCTATACCATTATCTTCAAGAATTTCTGCAACTTTAGTTTTGCTTGTTAATACTGTTATTTCATATCCATTTGAAAATGTTATTGTTACATTTTTTATATTTGCATTACTTGCTATTACTGATATCCCTAAGATAAATATTGTTATTAAACTTATAATTACTATTTTCTTTATTGAAATAGAACCTTTTTCATATTTCTTTTTAAAAATAATAATCCCTCCTTAAACATTCTTCAATATTATACCTCTTTTATTTTTTTTTGTCAAATTTTAATGTAATATATTTGTCATATTTCATTTTGTTGTGATGAAAACGCAGTTTTCCCTATGCTTTTATTATTTTATTTTTAATATACCTATTTATTATATTATATGCAGCTTGTACCAAAATATGTATATTTTAAAAAAATTTTATTAAAATAAAAATTCCCCTACAAAGATTAACTCTTTGTAAGGGAATTTTTATTACTTACCTGTTGCCTCCCACTCGCCCTCATAAAGGGTATGGTCAACTTCGATTTCTTCCTGAGTAAGAAGGAAATATCTTTCGAAATCATTTCCTGTATCTGCCCAAGTTAAATCGACATTATATGTTGATCCATCCTCTAACATAACGAGGTTCCAGCAATGACATCCGCCGCTGGTTGTTATGCACCAAAGTCCTGCACGATTGCACAAGTACTTATATGCATATGCGTAACCTTGACAAATTGCTTCACCGTAAAGAAGTGGTCCATTCATATATGCGTAAGACCAATCAACTTCTTCAACAGGAATGTTTTCGCCCTCCTGTTCGCCATATACTGTCATTTTGCAAATTTCTCTTCCGAGGAATTCGTATTTTTCAGCATATGTACCATCCGGCATTCTTGCAATTATTTCGTCGCAAACCTTGTTTATCTCTTCAAGGTAGTCTTCCATGAACTCACGGTCAAACTCTTCTCTTATAATCCAATTGTAATCATACCCAACTGAAATGTATCTCACTTTTCCGTTATACATTTCATCTGAATATAATTCACTGGTTTCAAGATATAACCTGAGTTCAGTATAGTCCCCTCGAATAGCATCTGTTACCCGATAGAAACCATCATAATCGAGGTTAGAATTCGGGTCGGAAAAGTCAACGACAAATTCTTCATACTTGAAAATTTTTGCAAGAAATTCGTCATAAACCTTCTGTTCATTTGCTGTTAACCGACTTTTATGGGGTTCAAAGTTCGATTTAACAACAATGTTGTCATGGGTTTCAACAATGTTATTGAGATTTTCGATAACATTGCTGATTAGCTCTTCCTCAACTACAGTAGTTTCTTCGACAGCTGAAGTTTCTTCAATAATAAAAATTTCTTCTACTTCAGTTTCAACTACCATTGTTGTTTCCTGAGTCACTTCCTGATTTGCCTGTGACGAACAAGCGGTAAAGCTTGTCATGAGAATCATTGCTGCTACGAGTGATGCCAAAAACTTTTTCATTTGTGTATACTTCCTTTCATATCGGAATTTAAAAGTAAGTCAATAGACTCCTATCATATATTATATCATAATTTTACATAATATTCAAACTGTAAGGAATAAAATCATAAAAGAGGCATCATATGCCTCTTTTATATATTAAATATTTTTTTCGTATTTATATAAGTTTGTTTTGCTACTTCTTCTATTGTTATTCCTTTTATTTCTGCTATTTTTTGTGCTGTGTATTTTACATTTCTTGAATCGTTTCTCGTTCCTCTCACTGGCTCTGGACTTAAATATGGTGCATCAGTTTCTATAAGTAATTTTTCTAATGGTACTTTCTCTACTACCTCTTGTGCATTTTTTGAATTTTTAAATGTAACAGGTCCTGCGAATGATATATAAAAATCAAGTTTCAAAGCTTCTTTTATTAATTCTATATTTAATGGGCAACAATGAAAAATTCCTTTTTTATTTGCACACATTTTGTTTTTTAAAATATCTAATGTGTCCATTACCGCTTCTCTTGTATGAATTATTATTGGTAAATCTAATTCATTAGCAATCTCTATTTGTTTTATAAAAATTTCTTTTTGTTTTTCTTTATTTTCTTTATTCCAATAATAATCTAGACCTATTTCTCCTATTGCTTTTACCTTCTCATTTTTAGCTAACTCTTTTATTCGATTTAAATCTTCTATTCCTATATCATCTATGTCATTGGGTGATATCCCTACTGAAGCATTCATAAAATCATATTTACTTGCTATTTCAATTGCTCTTTTTGACGAAATTAAATTATAACCAACATTCATAATGTTGGTTATACCTTCTTTATATATTTGCTCAATTAAGATTTCTCTATCACTATCAAATTTTTCGTCATTATAATGTGCATGTGAATCAAAAAACTCCATTTTCTTCTCCTATTCAACTATCGCAACAACTGTAGCTACTGCATATTCCTTACAATGCGAAATACTTATATCGAAACTCTTTATTTGTGGAAATTTTATTCCTGAAAATTCTACCTTTGGATTTCCATTTTCATCATTTATTATTTCAGCATTATGCCAAGATATATCATATTTGTTCTCAAGTAAAGATGATATCGCTTTAAAAATAGCTTCCTTAGCTGCAAATCTACCTGCATAATGATAATACTTTGACATCTTTTTGCTTTCGCAGTATTCTATTTCTTTTGGTGTATAGATTATATTTAAAAAATTATCTCCGCTTCTTTCTATTGATTGTTTTATTCTAGATACTTCTATTATATCCGTACCACAAAGTATTTTCATTTTATTTTCCACATCCTTTTATTTTGTATAGAACATTCCTTCATCACTCAAGTGCCATTCTTCTATAAAGTCTATATAAATACTACTTTCTAAATTAACACTTGGTTCTAATTCTTGAACTCCCGCTTTATTAATGCTTCCCCATTTACCGTCTTTTTTTACTGCTGCATATCCAAATTTATTTTGTTCTGTTGCATCATCGAATTGATAATCTACCACTACATTTCCAGATTTATCAATATAACCATATTTACCATCTTTTTTACTTAGTAATAAAGTATTTGATGATAATATATCAACATTTGATTTTTCTTCAAACTTAAAATTATAGTATTTGTAATCATTATCTACATATACTTTTATATATCCTTTGTCTGTGTTAACTTCTGAAATAATTCCTGTTATTTTTTGTGCTAAGTTACTATCGAAAACTACTGTTTCAGTTTCTGTTTTATCTGCAATTATAAAGTTTCCACTTTTTACATAGTTCATGCTTGTATATTCAAAATCTACTATTGTTTCATTGTTTGTATTTATAATACCAAATTTGTCACCTTTTTTTGCTATATAATAAATTGAGAAAGTATATTTTAAAGAATCATATTCTAATGGAATTAATACTTCATTGTTTTTATTAACAACTCCATATTTTCCATCTTTTACAACTATAATGTTATCTCCTTTAACTTCTAAAATTTCATTATATAATCCATCTAAAAATGCTTCCCCATTTGTGTTAACCAATTTCCAGCTTTCTCCTGCTTTTATAGCATAATAGTCTGAACTATTAACGTATTTTATATTCTCATACTGCGGTTCAACTGTTATTTTACCACTTGTTGTTATAATTCCATGTTGATTGTTTTCATTAACGATTATATATTCATTTGTATAACCTTCTTCTAATGTTAAAATGTTATTATAGGTTGTATCTATTATTTTTTGACCTGCTTCATTTACTAATCCCATTTTTCCATCTTTTTTTATTAATATGTTACTTTCTGCACCTTGTAAAGCTTTGATTTCCTCATATTCACATTCTAAAAGTTTATTTCCTTCTAAGTCAATTAAACCATATTTTCCATCTTTGCTTACTCTTAATGCTTTTTCATACCATATATTTTGTTTTGAATCATAGTTTTCTATTGCTTCAACTAAATCATATTCAGTAAATATTTCTTCATTTTTTGAATTCACAACTTTTGTTTTATATGTTCCTGTAGCATCATCTATATCATAAACTGTAACAAATACATCTTTTGAGCTATCTGGTACAACTACCATTTCTTCATTATTATCTATTACTATATCTCCATTGTTATCTATTACTACCCATTTTTCATCTGTATAAGCTGAAAAATAATCTGTAACAGTTGCTTCTTGAGATTCTCCAGAACCTTTAGCTAATTTTACAATTGATACTATAATCATAATTAGCACTACAAAAGCAATTATAACTCCAAAAAGTTTTTTATAATTTAATTTTGGTTCATTATCATATCTTCTTCCTCTATTTCTACTTGCACTCATTAAATAATCCCCCTATATATTTTTTCTTGTATAATATATCATATTTCTGCATCATTTTGCAATCATATTCCCCAATAATTTTTATATAGTTCTACAGCTGTTTTAGGGCTGTCTACTCCTTCTTTATTCTTTATAGGAGCAAAATCAGCTTCTCTTTTTCCTCTTAAAATTGATATATGCTCAAACATATTAAATGCATCAAATATAAATTTTTCAAACTTATAACAAGAAACCCCAGCTATATTTTTTGTTGCAATATGATATTGCATCTCTTGAGTTGCAGCTCTTTTCAAAGCTTTTATATTAAATAAATTACACATTATGTGTGATTCTCCATATAAAAGTTCTCCATGTTCATTTAACTCTGTCGAAAGTTTTTCCGGAAGTTCTGTATATTCTATAACTTTTACCTTTCCATTTTCTTTACAAAAAACTCCAACCTTTTCATTTGGTGCATTCTTTAAAATTGTTTTACTTGCTGCATAAGAACCATCATTTAAAGTTACACCAATTAAAAGTGGGTCTACCATTTGTAATAAAATATTATCAACAGAACCTATGAAAATCCATTCAACTCCTCTTTTTTCCATATCTTTTATAACTTCTGCTTTTTCCATAGAAGCAAAAATAGAGCCATTTCCATTTGAAGCTTCTTTTATTAATCCATCTTCTATTATTAATTTTCCTTCTGTTGTAATTAAAGGCATTTCTTCTTGAACGAAAACGAAAAGTTCGCTTTTAGGATAATTAAAGTATTCATTTTCTTTTAAGAAATCCATAGTATCCTGATTGTTTTCTTTGCTTGTCATTATGTACCAAGGAATAGTTACTCCATATTTTTTTCCTTCTCTTATTAAGTTATCTGCTAATATTTGAAATAAATATTTTTCAGAATCTCCTATAGTAATTTTAAAAGTTCCTTTAGGTCCAATATGACCCAATCTAGTTCCTTGTCCTCCTGCCATTGTTACTACTGCTAATTTATTCTCTGAAATAACCTCTGTTCCTTTTTTTATTAGAGCTTCTTTTTCATTTTGTGAAAGTTTATCTGGATTAATTGCATTAATTGGCTGTATGTTTTCTAATTCTTCTATTCTTAAATTTCGAGCTTTTAAACAAAGTTTATTTAATTCTTCAAAATCTATTTTTAATACTTGTTTTTCTAATTCTTCATTTTTTTCTAAATATGGAATTATATGTTCTTGATTATATTTTTTTAAAAGTTCTTCGGCTTTTTTCATTTTTTACCTACCTTTATTTTTTTATCTATAAATGTTGTTTTTTGTTATTTATTGTACCTTCGTTAATATATCATCTTTTTAGAGATTTGTCTAGTAGTGGCGCTGCAACTGTCTCTCCTACTGATATTGTGATTTTGTAGGGGAGACCTTTGGTCTCCCGCGGACGAACACAGTTCGCCCCTACAACGTTTGCAATTAATTTATATACATTAAGATTTACCTGAATATTAAATCCTATTTTTCATATATTTAAACTGAGGTGATAAAAATGCATTTTATAACTATAAAATTAAAATCTTTGTTCTTCCCTATAATAATTTGCATTTTTATCATCTGTTTACTTTTATTTTCATCTAGTAATATTTCTGCAACTAAAAATGGGCTTGCTCTTTGGGCAAATTCAGTTTTACCATCACTACTTCCGTTTTTTATAGCAACTGAATTATTAAGCTATACAAATGTTGTTTATTGGTTCGGAAATTTATTTAAACGAATAATGAAACCTATATTTAATGTATCTGGTAGTGGAGCATTTCCTTTTGTTATGGGAATTGTTAGTGGGTATCCTATAGGTGCAAAAATAATTGCAAACCTAAAAAAGCAAAAAATTCTCTCTGATATTGAATGTGAAAGATTAATTGCTTTTACAAACAACTCCAGTTTACTATTCATTTTAGGCACTGTCGGAATAGCCCTTTTTAAAAGCCTTCATACTGGTATTATATTACTTATCACCCACATTCTTGCTTGTTTAAGTGTAGGTTTTATTTTTAGATGGTGGAAAAAAAGTCCGAATGAGAATTCATCTCATTCGGATCTATTAAATAATTCTAAGGTTTCTTTAATCTCATTTTCAAATTTAGGTGAAATACTTTCTACTTGCATTCTATCTGCGATAAATACTTGTTTTTTAATTGGTGGATTTATTGTTTTCTTTTCAGTATTAATTTCAATTATTGAAAATATTTTTGAAATTAATAATCCTCTTATTAAAACTATATTATTTGGAATTATAGAAGTAACTCATGGTATTGAACTCTTTTCTTTATTACCTTATAATAATTTGAATTTAATATTGTGTTCATTTGTTTTAGGTTTTGGTGGCATTTCTGTTTTGTTACAAGTTTATAGTATTGCGTCAAAGGCAAAAATATCTATAAAGCCTTATATTTTAGGGAAAATATTACAAGGCAGCTTTGCCGCTTTATATACCTTTTTACATCTTTGGTTCACAAGTTAAATTTATTCCTAAATTTTTCACAACGTTTAATTCACTTTTTTCTATTATATATGTAGAATGCGCTTCACATCCTCTTAATTCTGCAATTTTACTAATCATTTTTTCTATTATCGGATTTGTTGCTGAACATATACTAAGAGCAATTAGTACCTCTTGAACATTTAAGCAATATGATGTTCTGTATGAAGTATTTTTCTTTGTTTTAAATATAGCTTCTAACATTGATGGTGATAAAAGATATACTTCATCAGGAATATTTGTAATTTCTTTTAATGCATTTATAATTGCTGCACTTGCTGCACTTAATAGTTCAGATTCCTTTCCTGTTATTATTTTTCCATTAGGCAATTCTATTGCAACAACATTTTTCTTTTCTTTCTTTTCTTTTTCCAATGCTGGTTCTACAACTTGTCTATCTTTTGAATTTAGTCCTAATTTATTCATCATTATTTCTATTCTTTCAACTGTTTCTAATGAGCATAATTCTTGTTTGTAATCAGATAATGCGCTGTAATATCTTCTTATAATTTCACCTTCTGCTGCTCTTCTTACAACATCATCGTCTATAATACATCTCCCAATCATATTTACTCCCATATCTGTAGGTGATTTATATATTTCTTTTCCTGTTATTTTTTGTAAAATATTTTTAACTATTGGAAATGTAGATAGGTCTCTATTATAATTTACAGCATTTTCTCCATATGCTTCTAAATGGAAAGAATCTATCATATTGATATCTCCTAAATCTGCTGTAGCAGCTTCATATGCAACATTTACAGGATGCATTAAACTTAAATCCCATACTGGAAAAGTTTCAAATTTAGCATATCCTGCTTTTATTCCTTTTTTATGTTCATGATATAATTGCGATAAGCAGGTTCCTAATTTACCACTATTAGGACCCGGAGCTGTTATCACTACTAATTTTTTCGTAGTTTCTATATAAGGATTTTTACCGTATCCATTTTCACTTACTATTAATTCTATATCATTTGGATATCCTTTTGTTGGTGTATGTATGTATGTTTTAACTTTTCTGCTTCTTAATAATTTTCTTAAGTGTTCAACACTTGCTTGTCCTTCATATAAAGTTATTACTACACTATTTATTGAAATTCCAAGGTTTTGTAAGTTTTCGATTAATCTAATAAGTTCTAATTCATAGCTTATTCCATAATCTGCTCTTATTTTACTTTTTTCTATATCACTAGCACTTATACAAAAAATAACTTCTGAAATATCTTTTAATCTCTCTAATAATTTTATTTTTGCATCTGGTTTGAATCCTGGCAATACTCTTGCTGCATGATAATCATCAAATATTTTTCCACCGAATTCCAAATATAACTTATCAAACATATTTATTCTTTCTTCTATTTTTTCACTTTGAATTTTTAAGTATTCTTCGCTATCAAAACCTTGCTTCATTTTATTGCTCCTTCTTTTAATATTTTTATCATTTATTATACAAAACAAAAATAGATTTAAAAAATTGCCTTACAAAAGGGGTTTTTTTTAAATCTATTATTATAATCAATATATAAATATATTATCATTTTTTAATTCAAATTGCAAGTATTTAGAGAATTATTTTTTTAATACTTAATTAGATTAAGATATTTTTTCGAGTACAAAATAAAAACAAAATAAGAACTTTTTCGATTTACTGAAAATCGAAAGGATTTTCAGTAAAAGTTTAAAAGCTAAAATAATTAATTTTTGACAAATGTATCTTCATTTTCAAAAATTAATATTTTAGCTTAAATTATATATATAAATTTTTCAGAAAATGGGCAGCCGTGGGCGACTGCCCCTACGATTGAAAAGTGTATCTACTGAAAACCAACGATTAATTACTAGTTATTTCAAAAATGCTGTATATGTTCTATATGCACAATAGATATCGTATTTGCTTGTTACTTCATATGGTGAATGCATTGATAATACTGGAACTCCGCAATCAATTACATCTATACCTTTATTTGCTAATATATATGCAATAGTTCCGCCTCCACCAACATCTACTTTTCCTAATTCACCAACTTGGTAAGGTATATCATTATTTTCTAAAAGATTTCTTACTTCTGCTACATATTCAGCATTTGCATCTGATGCCCCTGATTTTCCTCTTGCTCCTGTATATTTATTAAGTCCTATTCCATAACCTAGGAATGATGCATTATTTTTTTCTGATACTGAAGCATATATTGGATCTAATGCTGCATCAACATCTGCAGATAACATTCTTGAATTACAGAAAACTTTATCTAATAAATTTGGTCTGTTTTCATTTAATTTGTTTAATAATTCTGCGATAAATGTATCAAAAACATGTGATTCCATTCCTGTATTTCCCATACTACCAATTTCTTCTTTATCCGCTAAAATACACACTGCTGTTTTCTTTGGATTTTCTATATCTAAAATTCCTCTTAATGATGTATAACTACAAACTCTATCGTCTTGACCATATCCTGCAACCATGCTCTTATCAAAACCTAAGCTTTTTGCTTTAAAACTTGGCACTAATTCTAATTCTGAACTTTGGAAATCTGCTTCTGTTATTCCATATTTATCATTTAAAAGTTTTAATATATTAAATTTTATTCTTTCTGATGTTTTTTCATTACCATAAGGCATACTTCCTATTAATAAATTCAAATCTTCTCCAGATATTCCATCTTTTAATTTTTTCTCCATTTGATCCATAGCTAAATGAGGTAATAAATCTGTTATTGTAAATATTGGATCTTCATCATCTTCACCAATATTTACTTTTATTTTTTCTCCATTAGATTTAACTATTACTCCATGAATACTAAGTGGAATTGTTGTCCATTGATATTTTTTGATTCCACCATAATAATGTGTTTTTAAATATGCAAATCCTGTATCTTCATACAAAGGATTAGGTTTTAAGTCTAATCTTGGAGCATCAACATGAGCTCCAACTATGTTTAATCCAGCTTCTAATGGTTTTTCACCAATTACAGCTATATACATGCTTTTATTTTTATTAATATAATATACTTTATCTCCTGGTGCTAAAATCATTTTTTCTTTTATATCTACAAATCCGTTTTTATCTAAAATTTCTTTACTAAATTCGATTGTTTCTCTTTCTGTTTTACATTTATTTAAGAAATAAATATACTCATCTCCAAGTTTAAATATTTCATTTTTTTCTTCCTCAGTTGTTTTTTCCCATCCACATTTTTTTGTATTAAATAGGATGTTCTTTAGTTTTTCATCATCCATTTTACTACCTTCCTTTCTTTTGTTTGGTTAAATTATATCATAACAAAATTATTATGCAATATTTGTTATTTGAATTTTATAATTCTTAATTGTAGGGGTCGGTCTCGACCGACCCTGGGCAGGTCAAGACCTGCCCCTACATCTATAATTAAATTATTTTATATAAATAATTTAATTACATACAATGCGTATATACAAAGTAATAATATTCCATTATTTCTATTTATTCTGTTTTCTTTATTTGCATAGCTAAATAGCCATATTAATAATGTCGCTCCTACAAGTAAAAATAAATTTTTTATAAGATTTTCATCAAATGGTATATCTATTAAAGCAGCTCCTGTACCTAATATTAAGAATGAATTTACTATACATGAGCCTATAATATTTCCCTCTGCAATATCATCGTCATGTTTTATTATTGCTATTATTGATGTAATTAATTCTGGTAATGAAGTTCCTATAGCAACTATAGTTAAACCTATAACTCTTTCACTTATTCCAATTTTACTAGCAAAATTTGTTGAACCATCAACTACAAAATCTCCTCCATATTTTAGTAGAATCGCTCCTAATATTATATAAATTATTGAGGAGATTAAACTATATTTTTTATCTTGCTTTGCTTCTTCATTCTCTTCACTTGACTGTTTTATATTTTTTATTTGTAATATAATTGGAACTAAAAAATAGATGACTGAAAATAATAAAAGTACTATACCTTCAATTTTATTTATATCCGCTTTTTCTCCACCAAATATTCCTAAACCCATTGCAATTATAACGATTGAACTTGCAAACAATATTGGCAAATATATTTTCTTTGTTGTTTTTTCTATATCTATTGGTTTGATTACAGCCATAACACCTAATATTAATAATAGGTTAGCTAAATTACTACCTATTACATTTCCTGCAATTAAATCTGTAGACCCTTTGGCAGCTGAAATTATTGTTACTATTAGTTCTGGTAGAGATGTTCCAATTGCTACTATTGTTAATCCCACTAGAATTTCCGGTATATGAAATTTTTTGGCTATATTACTTGCTCCTTTAATTAATACATTTGCTCCTAATACTAATAATATAAAACCTAAAATAATTAGTAAAATATCTATTAGCAATTTATTTTCCTCCTTTGTATATTATTACATTTTATTTTTGTTTTATTCTCTCTATATAATCTGCTATTTCTGCAAATTGTTCTAATGTTAATTTTTCTCCTCTTATTTTCAAATCTATATTTAAACATTCAAGCATTTTTTCTATCTCATTCTTACTTTTTAATAAGTTACCATTAGAGAACGCATTTAATAATGTTTTTCTCTTTTGCATAAATGCAAGTTTTATAACTTTAAATAAAGTTTTTTCATTTAATACTTTTACAGCAGGTTGTTCTAAAATATCTAATTTTATAATTGCAGAATCAACTTCTGGTGCTGGTAAAAATGATGTGTTTGGTGCATCAATTACTTTTTCCGGATTTGTATAGTAATTTATTGAATAAGTAATTGCTCCTGAAAATTCTTCACCTGGTTTTGCAACTAGCCTATCAGCAACTTCTTTTTGTACCATAACTGTTATACTTTTTATATCAAGTCTTTCTTCCAAAAGTTTCATTATAATAGGTGTTGTTATGTAATAAGGAAGATTTGCAACTATTTTTACATTTTTTATTTCATTAGTTTTTTCAGATTTTATTAAGTTTTTTAAATCAACTTTTAAAACATCATCATTGATTAATTGAAAATTGCTATATGCTAGAAATCTATCATTTAATATTTTTAACATTCTTTCATCTAATTCTATACAAATAACCTTTCCGGCTTCTTCTAGTAAATATTTTGTTAATGTTCCTAACCCCGGACCTATTTCTATTACTAAATCTTCTTTCGTAATATTTGCAGCCTCTATTGCTTTTATTATAGGTTCTTCATCTATTAAAAAATTTTGTCCTAATCTTTTATTTGCTGTTATATTATATTTTTTCATTAATAATTTAGTTTCTTTTAAAAGTTCCATTTAACCCTCCAAATCATTTATGAGGTTTATTATATCATATCCAACCACCAAATTCCAAATACCAAATACAAATTTATTTTATTATTTTTTATTGCTTTTTATCGGTTGTTAATATAAAATTTTACTTAGGAGTTGTATGATTTTATGAATAAAAAAGTAAATAAAAAAATAAAAACTAAAAATATAAATACTAAAAGACTTGTAGGTTGTTTAATTGTTGGACTAGTACTTTTAATTTTGCTAATAATTCGTATATGTTGGTTACAATTTATCCAAGGAAGCTCCTTAAGAGAAGAAGCTTATACTCAACAAACTACTAATAGAACTATCGCCCCTGAAAGAGGTACAATTTATGATTCTAAAGGGAAAGTTCTTGCTACTAGCTTATCTACAGATACTGTTACAGTAAACCCTTCTAATGTTTTTTACGATAATGATTCTGAGGTACCTAAAGAATTCTTAGCTTCATATTTCAGTGAATTATTTAAATTAGATTATAATGAAACTCTTGAAAAATTATCATCTGAATCTACTTCTGTTACAATAGCAAAAAAAGTAGAAAAAGATACTATAGATACTTTAAAAGATTGGTTGAAACAAAACGATATTGTTTCCGGAGTTAATATTACAGAAAAAACTACTCGTCACTACCCTTATGAAACTTTAGCTTCAAGTTTAATTGGTTTTACAGGTACTGATAACCAAGGATTAATGGGGCTAGAAAATTCCCTAGATTCAATTTTAGCTGGTACAGCTGGCACAGTCGTAACATCTTTAGATTCAATTAATGGAGAAATTCCTAATTCTGAACAAACTTATGTTGCTGCAAAAAATGGTTCAGATGTTACACTTACTATAGACGTATACATTCAGGCAATTGCTGATAAATATTTGGAGCAAGCTGTAATAGATAATAATGCTGATGGCGGAAATGTTATTATTATGAACCCAAATAATGGTGATATTTTAGCCATGTCTACTTATCCAAATTATGATTTAAATACTCCATTTACTCCTATTGATGAAGAAATTTTAAAAAATTGGGATACATTATCATCTGAAGAACAAAATGATTATTTATATAGCATTTGGTCTAACAAAGCTGTTCAAAGTACCTATGAACCTGGTTCTACTTTTAAACTTATAACTGCTGCTACTGCTATAGAAGAAAATATTATAACAAATGTAGATGAAGTTTTATTTTCTTGTTATGGCTCAGAAACTGTAGCAGATAGAAATATCAAGTGCTGGCGTAGTTACAATCCTCACGGTTATCAAAGTTTAAAACAAGCTTTAGGTAATTCATGTAACCCTGCATTTATTCAATTAGCAAGAAAAATTGGACCTGAAACTTTATATAAATACTATGAGGCATTTGGTCTTTTCGAAAAAACAAGTACAAAATTTTATGGAGAATCAAACAGTATTTTTCACGATTTGGACTCTATTGGTGAAGTTGATCTTGCAACTTTATCATTTGGGCAAAGATTTGTAATTACTCCGCTTCAAATGGTTACAGCTATTTCTTGTATTGCAAATGAAGGTACTTTAGTGGAACCCAAAATTATAAAAGAAATTACAGACACCAATACCAAATCAGTTGAAGTTGTAGAAACAAATGAAATTAGACAGGTTCTGTCTAAACAAACTTCAGAAACTTTAATGCAAATGATGGATTATGTAGTAACAGATGGTACTGGTAAATATGCTCAAGTTCAAGGTTATTCTATTGGTGGTAAATCTGGTACTTCTGAACCAATTGATAGTAAAAAAGATGAAGGTTATGTTGCATCATTTATTGGTGTTTCTCCTACTTCAAATGCTGAAGTCGTTATTTTAGTTGCAATATATGACCCAAAAGGTGCTTCATATCAAGGAGGCCAAGTAGCAGGACCTGTTGTTTCACAAATCTTATCTGAAGTACTTCCTTATTTAGGAATAACTTCTAGTAACACTGAAAACACTCCTGAAGTTTACTCTAGTGTATCTTTAGCAGATGTTAGAGGAAAAACAATTTCTGAAGCAAAACAAATACTAGCAAATGCAGGTTTCAATGTTATAATTTCTGGTAATGAAGACGTAAACGCAACTTTAATTACAGACCAAGTTCCAAAACCTGGTACTTCACTTATAAAAGATTCTAATGTATATTTATATACTGAAGCTAATAATGAAAGAGAACTTGTAACAGTTCCCAACTTAAAAGGATTATCAGTTTCAGAAGCTATTAATACTTTAAAAGCTAATAAATTAAATATAATTATAGATGGTTCTGGTATTGTAATAAGTCAAGATATCTCATCAGGCAAACAACTAGAAAGAGGAAGCACAATTACTGTAACAATGCAACAAGAATTATCTGGTGGGTATTAAAAAGAAGTTTGGAATTTGGAGTTTGGTAGTTGGTAATTACTAAACTCCAAATTCTAACTACTAAAGTGGAATTATTAAATAAATAATAAAGTAAAAATCTAAAAGTATGTACTCTAGTCAGTCCTTTTAGATTTTTATTTCTATGAAACTCCGTACTTTCCAGTTATTGGATCCATAAATAATCCAATGTGTGGTGGAAAAAATGTAAATAATATAAAGCATAAAAATAATGCTATTAAAATAATACTTGTTATAAAATTATCACATGTAGATTTATTACTGACATTTTTTAAAGTGTAATACTCTGCTAAAATAACAGCAACAATAAAACTACCAATATCCAAAACAGAAATATTTTTTCCTAATATTCCTGTATAAGTATAGAAAAATATTACAATAAAAGAAAGCGCAAGAAAAATCCCCTTCGTTTTTACACATAAATAATTAGGATATTCTTTTTTATAATAAATAAAACCAATAATCGTGCTTATTAACATAGGAAAAAAAACTAATTTTAAATGCTCCCATGTACTTTCATTTACAGCGCTAAAAGCTCCTACTATTAAATTATTCGCAGACCAATCAAAAGTAAAATGTAAAATTGTCCCAAACACTAATGTAAAAATAGCACTAAAAAATTCAAACTTAAAAATAGAATATTGTTTTGACATAGATCCTCCTCATAATTTATATATTCTAAAAAAATATTTATTATACTAATTTATAATTTTAAATATATATTCATCTTTGAAAATATGATGAAATTACTGGTAAAACATTCATATTTGTAGTATAATTTTATTAGTATTTTTTATGGAGGTTTTATGAATTCTAAAATTTATTTTGATAATAATGCTACAACTCAATGTGATGAACACGTTATCGATTCTATGTTACCGTACTTTAGAAATAATTATGGTAATCCTAGTAGTATTTATTCTTTTGGTAAAGAAATTAAAGAGGAAATATCTAAATCACGTGAAAAAATTGCTAAACTACTAAATGCAGATAAAGAAGAAATTATATTTACAAGTTGTGCAAGCGAAAGTAATGTTTCTGCTATTATGAATGCTATTAATAATAATCCAAGTAAAAAGCATATTATCACAACAAAAGTAGAACATGCTTCAATAATTGAAACAATGAAAAATTTAGAAACTAAAGGATTTAATATAACATATTTATCTGTTGATAATAAAGGAAGACTTAATTTAGATGAATTAAAAGAATCAATTTCTGACGATACTCTTCTTATTTCCATTATGATGGCTAATAATGAAATTGGTAACATATACCCTATACAAGAAATTGGTCAGATTGCAAAAGAACATAATATACTTTTTCATTGTGATGCTGTTCAAGCTGTTGGAAAAGTAAAAATAGATGTAAAAGAAATGAATATAGATACTTTGTCACTATCGGGTCATAAAATTCATGCACCAAAAGGAATAGGTGTTTTATATGTAAAAAAAGATTTACACTATACTCCCCTAATTTTTGGTCATCAAGAAAAAAATAAACGTGGCGGTACTGAAAATGTTCCATATATTATAGGCCTTGGAAAAGCTGCAGAATTACTTCTTGAAGAAGAAACTGAAATTAATACTAGGTTAGAATTTTTAAGAAATAAATTAGAAAAAGAAATAAAAGAAAATATTACAGATGTACATATTTATGGGGATTTAGAAAATAGACTTCCTAACACATCAAGTATAGCTTTTAAAGGAATTAAAGGAGAAGAAATCTTACTTGTTTTAGAAAGTTATAATATATATGTTGGCACTGGTTCAGCTTGCAATTCTGAATTAGCCGAACCTTCACATGTTTTGGTTGCTTGTAATGCTAATTTAGAAGATTATAGCCCTATAAGAATAAGTTTAGGAAAATATAATACTGAAAAAGATATTGAAACTTTTATAAAAATTTTAACAAATGTTGTAAATATGTTAAGGAGTTTAAAAGATAATAAAAATGGGAAATAAAAAAGATTTTATAAATGTAAAAGCAGGTAATGAAAACTGTCCTGGAGACGCATTGATGGAGGATTTCAGAAAAAGAATACACTCTACTTCCTCTAATTATCCAAAAAACATTGAATTCTCTGAAAATAGTATAAATTTCTTTAGAAACATGGCAGATATAATAGAAGAAAGTGATCAACATATAAAATTCTGCTGGTTTGAAATATCAGACCAAGAATTACCACCTCTTATAATAAAAATAAGAAAATATAAAGGTAAATATTATCTACATTTTTTAAAAGAACTAGGTGAAGAAAAACTTATTATAAAAGGCAAACAAAGAAAAGGAAAAAATAAAAATGGAAAAATAGAAATTGATAAAGAGGAGGAAAGATAAATGGCAGTATTAGTGAATTTCAAAATATGCGATAATGATAAAGCATGCAGTGGAATGAGTGCTTGTCCAAATGAAGTTTTCGAATGGGACGAAAAAAATAGCACTTTAGTAATACATAATGAAAAATGTATTAGTTGTGGTCTTTGTGAAAAAGCATGTATGGTTTCAGCTATAAAAGTTGCTAGAACAGAAGAAGAATATAAAAAAATAGAAAAGGAATTTGATGATGACCCTAGAACCATAAATGATTTATTAGTTGATAGATATGGTGCTACACCAATAGATAAAGCAATGATTGGAAAAGAAAACGAAATAGAATTAAAATTAGGTGATGCTAAAAGACCTTTTATGGTTGAATTATATAATGAAGATTCTATTATGTGTTTATTAAAAAGTATACCTATGAAAAAAATTGCAGATACATTTGACGAAAATACTAGATATAGAAAAATTGAAATAACTTCAGATGCTATATTAGAAAAATATGATATAAAAGAATTACCTTCTCTACTTTTCTTTAAAAATGGAAAAATGGTTGGAAAAATTGAAGGATATATAGATGAAGATAATAAAGATGAACTTTTAAATAAAGTAAAAGAATTTAGAAAATTAAATTAGTATTTAAGAACAAATAGTTAATTTATTGTATTAACTATTTGTTTTTTTAGTAAGAACTGAATATTTACTTTTATGTGAACTTGTGTTATAATTCTTATTATCAAAAATGTAGAGAGGTAAAAAATGAATTCTAATGCAAAACAATTCAGAACTCAATTGCAAAATATGGCAACTTCATCAAATAATGAAATACCTGATGGCTTAGATATGAATCGTAGACTAACCATTTTATTAATTGATGACGATATATATTTAGAAAAAGCAATAAAATTAATTGTCAAAAATGTTACAATCAATACTATTTCTATTGACGATATTTTAAGAGAAATGTCTAATGAAGAAGGTCTTTTTTTAGATGTAGACATGATTTTTATTGATACATTTTACAAAGATGATAAAAGTGATAAATATGCATTAGAATACTTTGATATGTACAGAAAAAGCTCTCCTGAAGCTGCTAAAGAAACAAATGGAAAATATAAAGTTATAATGAATATAACAGAAATGAATGAAAGATTATCATCAACTAATCAAGATACATTAGCAGTTGAAGAAAGAACAAAAATAGCTGGTTTATTTAACCGTGTTCAAAATCATCCTAATATCCAATGGGGTAAAAATATAGCTAGTAAAACCGATAAAATAATTCAAAGTATTCGAGAATATGCACAAAGAAATAACATATATTTATTTAGTAGTCACAAACTTACTTTGCAGGAATGGCTTGCATATTTCAAATGGTCTATATGTGAAGTCTCTGATATTAATAATTCATTAAAACAACTTAATATACCTGATGATAAAAAAACAGAGCTGTTATCGATTGTTTCTGGCTTTAATTCGATAATAAATAACTTATCTACTCAATTACCGAATTCTAAAGATAATTCTGAAATAGAATCAAAAATTACATCTACTGAGCAAGCAATTGATTGTGCAAAAAAAATATGTTCAGATATTCAAAAAGAACGTATAAAAATATACGAATTGTATGAATTTACATCAGATGAAAATATATTTAATGTAGCCCATAGAACAGTAAGTCTTTACCTTGGTATTGATTTCTATATTGAAATGAGCGAAGAGAATAACACCCCAGCTCCACAATTAGAACAATCTAATTTAGAATAACACTAATCAAATTAATAGCATATGAATTAATAAAGAGAAGGTTTAAGTCCCCTTCTCTTTATTGATTTATGCTAACAACAGTATTTCTTTTTATCATCTTTTTTACAACATATAATAGCAATTACACCAACTATTAATAAAACGGCTAATGCAATTATTAATGCTACTATAGCACCTAATCCAAGTGTAGTAAATATCGCTGTTAAACCAGCAACTAGTACACCTATGAAGAATGATAGCACTATTGCTATTATTCCTACTATTAGATATAAACAACAACAATCTTTTTTTCTATCTTTTTTATAATATACTTCTACATTTGTCTCCATAATTTAGCACCTCCACACTAATATATTATGACATTTTTCGACTTTTTGTTAATCTTAAATATATTTTGTTTAGTACTTCTACTTCATTGACAACTATAATAAAATACAATATGATTATATTTAATACAACGAAAGGAGCTATGATTTATATGGAAAAATCACTTCCAAAGAAAAAATATTATGAAAATATTGCAAATACAATTATAAAAAATATGGAAAAGCGTCAAATAGAAGGATATTATTGTCCAGATAGTACTTCTGCATTAAAGAAAGCTTTAGAATTAATTCCAAAAGGTTCAAGTATTGGTTGGGGTGGTTCAATGACCCTTACTGAAATTGGGTTGATGGATGCAATTCAAAATGGAGATTATAAAATCATTAATCGAGATATTGCTAAAACTCCCGAAGAACAAAGAAAAATATATGGAGAAATTTGCTGTGCTGATTACTTTTTAATGAGCACTAATGCAATCACTTTAGATGGAGAGTTAATTAATATTGATGGTAGAGGAAATCGTGTTTCATTTTTATGCTATGGTCCACAAAATGTTTTAATATTAACTGGTATAAATAAAATTGTTACAGATATTGATGCAGGACTAAAAAGAGCACGTGATATAGCAGCTCCACCAAATACTGTTAGATTAAATAGAAAAACACCTTGTTCTATAACAGGCAAATGTGAAAATTGTTATTCACCTGACTGTATATGTAGTCAATTTGTTGTTACAAGACGTTCCGGAGTACCAAATCGTATTAAAGTTATAATTATTGGTGAAGAATTGGGATATTAATTAAATTTCAAACTAAAGATGCCTCACTTGTAAAAGTGAGGCAAACTTTATACTTTCAATTCACCGAATACTTTATGAACTTCTTCATAAGGAAGTCCCCTTCCGAAACCACAATCGGGACATCGGGTAGCATATGTGCTAAACTCTCCTCCACTGAAAATGGATTTTTCAGTCACTTCATAATATTTGTGACATCGTTTACAGTAAGCTTTAAGCTTTTTGGAGTTGTTTTCAGGTAAATTTGGCATTATTTAACCCCCTAAAAATTAACTGGAGGTTTTACACAGCCCCTCCAGAAAAAAATGATTAAAATTTCTTCTGTACTTTGCTGTGTAAAGTACTATAGATTGTTTTATTATAGCATATATTATGTCTAAAAGCAAATATCCTTTAAACATGACAAACCTATAACCATTCATTAGTCTTTTTTATTTACATAATATTGTTTTTTCTGACTAAATATGTTATAATTGTATCATGATAAATTTAGGGTAATATCCCTTAATTTATGTATTGTCATATTCCTCCATACCATACCTTACCCATATTGGGGATGCCCGAAAGGGCCAAATTTTATAGCCACTTAATTGTGGCAAGGAGGAAATTTTATGACCAGAACATTTCTTTACGAGAGAAGATCTAACAGCGGCAATTGGTACGTAGTGAAGTTTACCGTTGAGGTAACACCCAACGGAATGGTTGCCATCGAGGCAGACTTCAGCCTGAGAGAAACTCTCAATGCATGTCTCGACGAACTCAGTGCATTCATCAAAAAAGCAATGTCCGAGTATAAACTTGGTATAGCTGAGTTCGAAAACCGTGTTAACCACGGTCACCCCACCCATCCCATCAACAAAGGCGGCTTCTATTACGACGTCGATGGAAAGCTCTACAGGTGCGACAAACATCTGTCGGGAAAATGGGTTGCACCCGTATCAGACCTTCGTCGAATTATCGATGAACTGACAGTGGGTAAAGATGATACCTATGGTCTTCTGGTGAGCTCTCTCTCTAACTAAAAAAAAAGATTTACTTTTTTCTGTCCGCTTCGGTGGGCAGTTTTTTTGTGTCAAAAGAAACGAGGCCTTTTAACATATTTTTCAAAGATATATTAAATGGAATTATATGTTTTTTTATTTTTTTATAGTATAATATTTTAAACAAATATACATTAACCAAAAAGGAGAAAATTCATGAATGATAATTTGATATATTCCACTAACATCAACAAAACATATAACTTAATTCAAAAAATACATAAAGGTTGGTTGAAATTTACATAAAAATATGTTATACTTTTAACTGCAATACAACAGCATACTAATAAAAGGAGGATTAAACAAATGGCTATTGTATTTAAAATTACAGGTGAACAGGCAGTTTTCAATATGAAAGATTTCTGCCGGCTCAAGCGCGAATTGACTTATGTCGGAGAATTCGCTCATAAAGCTACCTGCGTGGTAATAAGTGGCAGCATTATTAAGTATAAAAATAAATACTATACCACTGAACTTACCGGAAGAGCAGGTATTAGCTGCACTACTCGCGGAAATAAAAAAACTACAAGCGTCGAATTATTCGAAGCCACTGAGTATGTTCCCGAAGAATGCAGGCCTGTAAGCGATTGTCCAATACGCATCGATGTCTGGGCTCTCAAAGTTGACGATGAGGCTCCAATTTCACGCTATGCTTGCGACGAAAGCCAGCTGGGAATAGCTAAGAA
Source organism: Clostridia bacterium (assembly GCA_017437145.1). Lineage (GTDB taxonomy): Bacteria > Bacillota > Clostridia > TANB77 > CAG-508 > CAG-452. The sequence continues at coordinate 150,593 of JAFSBT010000008.1, forward strand.
TATTGTGAAGCGCAACCCCGACGTCGATATTTACTTCAAAGGCAAGGAAATCAGCAGAGAAGAATTCCTTGCTAAGTAACATTCTCCTGGCAGGTTAATATATCCTGCACAACATTTTCCTTCTGGTTCTGATAAAATTTTATTAGGACTGGGGGGATTTTTATATTTTTAAATTTTTTGCTCTAGATATCCAAATACTAATAAAATTTTAATTCCCTTGCTTGATATAAAAAACAAAATGGATTATTATATTTATAGGAGGAATAATTTTGGAAGAATTAATAGATATATTAGATGAAAAAGGAATCAAAACTGGTAAAATAGCCACAAGAAAAGAAATTCATAAAAAAGGATTATGGCATAGAGCTATAGTAGTTGCTTTAATTAATAATAACAATCAAATTTTATTGCAACAACGTTCTTATAATAAAGAAAAAAATGCAGGTATGTGGGATATTTCAGTAGCGGGTCATTTGTCAACAGGTGATACTTCTAAAATAGGAGCAATTAGAGAACTAAAAGAAGAATTAAATGTTGATTGTACTGAGAATGAACTTGAATATATTTTAACATATAAAGACCAACGAATAATAAGAGAAGATTTCATAGAGAATCAATTTTATGATTTTTATATATTAAATAAAGATGATGTGAAAATATCAGATATTATTGTTCAAGAAAGTGAAGTTGAACAAGTAAAATATATTGATATAAATGAATTAAGAATAATGATAGATTCTAATTTAGTTGTTGAAAGAAAAATTATGTATGATTCATTATTAAAATATTTATCAAAAGGTTAAGAGCATCAATATAAATTAATTAATATTGAATAGTAAAAAAATATCTTTATTTATAAAAATATTCCGTAATAGTTCTCATATTATTTTAATATAAGTCTAGTGGACTATTTTGCGATTTATAGTATAATATTTATAGTTGAATTTTGGAGGTTTATATGATTGGATATTTATTAGCAATTTTATCTTCTCTTTTTTTTGGAATATACATCATTCCAAAAAAGATTGTTAAATTAGATACAAAACATTATTTATTCTATATGTCTTTAGGATTTGTTGCTATATCTTTAATAGCTTATCTAATCTCATTATTAACTGGTAATAATAATGAACCTTTATTTAATCCGATTTTACTGTTAGTTTGTTTAAGAGGTCTATCATGGTTTGTTGCATCAAATTTATTTTTAATTTCAATAGATAAAATTGGTATGTCTAGATCAACGCAATATAAAAATTTAAAAGGACCTTTTGGAGTTTTACTTACTTTAATATTTTTATCAGAATTTAAAGTAACTAATGTATCGTTTGTACTTTTAGCAGCTTTATTAACCTTTTTTTCAGCTTTGTTATTTACTATAAAAAAAGATAATACTAAAAAAGTAGATAAAACAGGAATAATATATGCTTGTATTGCTTCCCTATTTTTATCTGTAAATGCTTTAATACAAAAATTTGTTACAAATTGTGGTTTTATATATACACAACAATTATATCAATCAATAACCATTATGCTGGCTTCATATATATATGTATTAATTAAAGAAAAAAATGTTAAAAACCTACAAATAATTTCTTTAAAAAATAAAATGTTATCACTTTTAGGTGGAGTTTTATATTACTTTGCAACATATTTTAATACTTTATCATATAAAAGCTTACCTGCATCTATTGCTTTTACAATTATTAATATGAGTGGTATATGGTCTGTTTTAATTGGAATTTTGATATTTAAAGAAATTGATTTTAAAAAGAATTATAAAAGAATTATATTAGGAATTATATTATTAATAATTTCAATCTTTGCTTTATTATTTGGTAAAAATTGAAAAGTTAAAATAAAAAGACACTCATTATCCTTTTCAGGAAATGAGTGTCTTTTTGCGTATTAACTTACGCTTGAAAGTTTTTTATTCGCTTCCTCTTTTACTTGGGAATCAGCATCATTTACAAGCATTGAGACGACATTAGGGCTGCAATTTTTATGCATTATTGCAGTAAGACGTGCATCTGCATACTCCGAATTGGCCAACTCAATAAGAAACTCTTCAGATAAATCATCTCTTGAAAGAAGATTTCCTGATGCACGAAATCTAACGACGCTGTCAGGTTCATCTTTCGCAATTTTTACCAAAAGTTCAATTGGACAATCTGCTCTTCCTGCCACAACATGCCTGTCATATTTAGAATCGCTTAATGCAGCTGTAACAAGCATTTCTGTGAAGTCGCTGGGATTTTCAAACTCGACATTAAAGTTATCCTTATAAATAACAAATTTTTCAGGAATTGCGTCAAGTTCTGCACGAGTCTCATCATCAAAAGCAACAATGGAAACATACGGAAGCTCATTTTTGAAATCGTCGATTGCTGTATCACGCCACTTTTCTGCGTCGGAGCGATTATCAACCACCTGTACAAAATTAGTTTCTTCTTCAGTGGGAGACTGTTTGCCACAAGCAGTTAATGAGATGATACTCAAAAACGTAAGTACAAGTGAGAGTGCGAATAAGAAGACTTTTTTCATTGTTTTTCCTCCATGGTCATTTGACCAAAATATTTTAAACTGTCTCATCTCATAGGGTCTGGAGCATGAAAAAGTTTAATCGAATAATATTATACCATTTATTAACATAAAATGCAACTTTAATGTCAAGAGGAACGTACATTTTGACACAGCTATATGTAAATTTGTGTTAATGCGGAGCATTGTTTACATATAGAAAAAAAGCTTTTCTTCTATGATTCGCTTTATTTGATTTAACATAATTTTTAAACTCTATAAGTATTAGAATAAAATTAAGCACGAGCTGAATTAGTAATAATTCAGCCCGTGCTCCGACTCTTATGCACCACTTCTTATGAACATTGCAGTAAACAGCTCATCCTCGTATTCAATGTGAAGAATAACTGTATCGATGTAGGTATCAGTATCTTTATAATCCTGATCTACCGTTGCCATGCCATTGCATTCTTCTGTAGCAATAAGATTTCCTTCGTAGTCATAGAAATCTGTCTGGTAAATATGTCCGTTGGATACGAACTTAACGTTCCAATCAAAGGAATCTTCATCTTCCAGGCATTCTTCTTCTGCCCAGTCGCTAAGCATAAAAATGAACTGGCCGCCACTTTCAGGTCCCAACACATAGTTGGATGAACAAAGGATAACTACACCCTCTTTAGTTTCAACAAGATTCGAGTCGTACATGTCCTCGTCTCCTATGTTTCTTACATAGGTAAGAGGTGTTGCTACTGCCTTCTCTGCCTGTTCGTCTGAACTTGCATTTGATGCACCACATGCAGTGAATGCAAGGAATACACAAATGCACATCAGGGTTGCGAGAATCTTTTTTGTCATAGGTTTTTCCTCCCATAATTATCTGGAGGCTTACACAGCTCCCCCAGAAAAAAATAATAAATTTTCTCTAGACTTTGCTGTGTAAAGTACACTAGATAAGTCTATTATAACATATTTTATGTAAATTGCAACCTTTCTGTCACAGGAATCGGGGATATTTTGACACCATTTTCGCATTAATGAATAATGAAAAATGAATAGTTAATAGTGAATAATACAAATGCGCTCCTTGCACCTTATTAAAAATATTATTCATTATTAACTATTCATCATTCATTATTCACTGCGTTGTGTCAACAACGCACATTTGGAGCCTTAACTATACACGTATGCGAAATTAAGACTATAAGATTTGATTAAATCTCTCTGATAAATCAATTATATCATTTTATTAGATATTTTCAAGGGAGTATGGAAAAAATTTGTAATATAATGTATAATATTAGTAATTATTTCATGGAGGTATTTATGAATATACGAAAAAGTTTTACTAGAAAAAATGATAATACAGGGGTATATGTAAGTTATGATTCAATTGAAGAATGTCCTAATTGCAAAAAAGCATTAGCACCACAAAATTTATATGGCATTGTACATCTAAAAAATGACAAAGAAACTTTATCTGTTGCTGATTTTTGTAATGGATGCCATTCATTAATAGTTTCTGAATATGAAATATCAAAGAAAATACGAAGAACTAATTCAAATGGAACCGTTGAATATGATGATAAAGAATATAAGATGGTAAGTTTAAATCATTCTGCACCTGTTAATTTTAAAGAAAGAGAATTTGATGATAAATTAAAGAAATTATCTCCACAATTTGTAAAAGTTTATAATCAAGCATTAAAAGCTGAAGATTTTTCATTGGATGAAATAGCAGGATTGGGTTATAGGAAAGCATTAGAATTTTTAATAAAAGATTTTGCAATATATAATAATCCTGAAAAAGAAGAAGAAATTAAATCAACTTGGATGATGAAATGCTTAAAAGAATATATTGATAATGAAAAAATTAAAACTCTTGCTGAAAAATCTGAATGGATTGGAAATGATGAGGCACACTATGTTAAAATACAAGATGATAGAGATATAAATGATATGAAAAGTTTCATAGATGCATTAGTATATTTTATATCAATGTCATTAATTGTTGATGATGCCCAAACAATGAAATCAAAAAAGGAGAATGCAAAAAATGAATAAATATTATAATAATTTAGATAATTTAAGAAAAGAATATTTTAAAGTTTTATCACCCGTTTTTCCAGAGTGGTTATTAGATTATATAGATACACCAGAAATGCAAAGGCTTTCAGGAATAAGTATGCTTTGTGGAACTGACTATTCAAAAATATATAATTATGTATCTTTTAATTCGGTATTAGATCATAGCGTTGGCGTGGCCTTAATTATATGGAATTTTACAAAGGATAAGAAACAAACATTATCAGGACTCTTTCACGATATAGCAACACCAACATTTAAACATTGTATTGACTTTATGAACGGAGATTCAGAACATCAAGAGTCTACTGAAGAAAGAACAGAACAAATAATAAAAAGTTCAGAAAAAATAATGAGTTTATTAAGCCGTGATAGAATAAAGGTTGAAGAAATTTCAGATTATCATATTTATCCAATTGCTGATAATGATACTCCAAAATTAAGTGCGGATAGATTTGAATATACATTTTCTAATGGAATATTTTTATATGATGCTTGGGATTTAGACGAGGTTTCAAAATATTATAATGATATTGTTGTTTTAAAAGATGAAGAAGGAATAGACGAATTAGGTTTTAAAACACCTCAGATTTGTAAAGAATATTTACATGCGATATTACCTATATTTGCTAATTATGATAGTGATAATAATAGAACAGTTATGCAATTCTTTGCTGATATAGTAAAATCAATGAATGTAAAAGGTTATATAACAATTGACGATTTGTATGAACTTTCAGAAGAAGATGTTATTAACAGAATTAAAAATTGCAATGATACTTATATTAAAGATAGTTTTGCTAAATTTCAAAATGCTAAATTCGTTTATGGTTCCGATATTCCTATTAATAATAAATATTGTATTAGTGTAAAGGGAAAGAAAAGATATATAGTACCACTTACTCAAAATAATGGTAAGGTATGTAGAATCAATGAAATAGATAAAACAGCTAATGAAGAAGTTGAAAATTATATGAATTTAAAGCGTAGTAATTATACTGGATTTGATTTTGAATTTATACCTTACGAAAATAGTATAAATAAAACACTTGTTATGAAGAAAGACAATGCTTAGTTGGCATTGTCTTTATCATTTTCAGATGGTACATATTTTTTTAGTGTAGTATTTTGTAATTTTAAATATTCAATTTTAGTTCCAATTGCTCGTTCATCTTCAAAATATCCAAGATAATGAAATTTATTTTTTACTTTGATTAAGCATTCAATATTTTCTTCTAGTGCTTTAGCAATATTTTCTATAATATACTCATCTTTTTTAGGCTTTGGTTCTTCTTTAACTTCTGGAATTTTAATCTCATATCCTACAATTAAATTTCTAATATATTCAGATTGAGATAAGTTTAATTTTGAAGATGCTCTTTTTAAAATAAATTTTTCATCATCACTTAAAAATACATTAACTTTATTATTTCTTATTCTCATGTCAAAAGGGCCGGGGCATTTTGACACTCTTTTTATATTAATGAATAATGAAAAATGAATAGTTAATAGTGAATAGTACAAAAAAAGAATCCAAATGCATAGCATTTGGATTCTTTTTTTGGAGCGGGTAGAGGGAATCGAACCCTCGCTACCAGGTCGGAAGCATGGCATTCTACCACTAAATTATACCCGCATTTTACTTATATATTTTAACATGTTTTATGATGTTTTTTCAAGGTAAAATATGCATTTTTACGGGCGGACTATAATCGCCCGCCCCCTATATTATTTATTTCAATATTTCAATTGCTTTTTGTAATTGTACATCTTCTGTGCTTTCTTCTGATAATTCTTCTTCTACTTCGATATCTGGAGATATTCCTTTTTCATTTATTACATTTCCATTTGGAGTTCTAAATTCTTCTATTGTAATTTTTAGAGCTCCTTTTGAAATTGGTTTTAATTCCTGCATTACTCCTTTACCATATGTGGTAGTTCCTACTATAGTTGCAGCTTTGTTGTCTTGCAATGCTCCTGCCAAGATTTCTGATGCACTTGCAGAATATTCATTTATTAAAACAACTATTTCAACATCATTAATAATAGGTTTAATCTTTGATTTATATATTGTTTCTTCTTTTTCTTTGTCTATGCATCTCATTATTATTTGGTCTTTAGGAAGAATTATATCTGCAAGAGTTAAAACTTCACTAACAAGTCCTCCACCATTATCTCTCACATCAATTATTAATGACTTCATACCTTGTTCTTTTAGTTTATTATAGTGGTCTAGAAATTCTATTGTACATTCTTCATCAAAAGTTAATAAATTAATATATCCTATATTTCCTTCTAGCATTTCAGATTCTACATCTGGTATTTCAACTGTTTTTCTTTCAACTGTAACTTTAAATGTTTTTGCACCTCTTAGTATTTCCAATTCAACTGTGGTTCCTTCTTTGCCTTTTATTTTACTTACAGCTAAATCTATTTCCATTCCTGTTAAGTCTTCGTCATTAGCATATAAAATTATATCTCCTGATTCAATTCCTGCTTTTTCAGCTGGTGACCCTTTTATTGGTGCAAGAACACAAATTTGTCCTTCTTTATTTTGTGTCATATAAACTCCAATACCAACAAAATTACCATTTATGCTAGTCATTAGTTCATCATATTCATCTGCCGTTAAATATTCTGTATATGGATCCCCTAAACCTTCGACATACCCTTTTATTGCACCTTCTAGCATATCAGAATTATTTATTTCTCCTAAGTAATATTTTTCTAAATATATTTTTACTAATTTTATTTTATCTTCAAAATCATCTAAGTCTACAGTTATTTGCTTAGATAAAACTTTACTTAATCCACTTTCAGTACTTGTATAATAATTAGAATAACAAATTGCTGTAATTAAAAAAGTAAGCATTGCAGTAATTAATATAGTCATTACTGTTTTATATATATTATTCTTTTTTTCAAAATCCATGTTGCTTTCCTCCATAAGTATTTATATGCTTAAATTTAAATTATATTATCTTTATTTTAAGGTAAATATGGTGTTGGATTTACTGGTCTACCATTTATTCTAACTTCAAAATGTAAATGTGGTCCTGTTGAATTTCCAGTTGTTCCTACACTCATAATTTGTTGTCCTTGAGAAACACTTTGTCCTTTACTTACTATTCTTGATCCTGGATAACCATGAGCATATAATGTCATTGTTCCATCATGATGGTCTATAACTATATACTCCCCATAGCTTCTATATCTACCATCAGCATATTTAAGTGCTGTAGATGTTACAACTGTACCACTTTTAACAGCATATACAGGTTTTCCACTTATTCCGCTTCCACTAAAATCTACTCCAGTATGTCCAGAATATCCGTACCATCCACATGTTATACTATATCCTTGAAGAGGTCTTATATATCCACTTGAGCTTGGATTCCCTGTAATAACAGCTCCTGTAATAGTAGAGCTAGCAGCCAATGATGCTAATTCCCTTTCAATAGCCCTCTTATCCTCTTCAAATTGGTCTAATTCAGCTTGTAATGCTTTTTCATCCTCATTAAGTTTTGCTACATAACCTTCTTTTGTCGATTGAGTAGTTTTTAATGAATTCGCAGTTGCTTCCTTATTAGCTTTTACAGTTTCTACTTGTTGCTTTGATGTTTCTAAGTTTTCCTTTGCAATAGCTATTTCATTTTTTGCAAATTCCATTTGGTCTAATAATTCAGTGTCATATGTTGTTATTTCTGAAATTAAATAATAGCTTGATAAAAATTCACCTATACTAGATGATGATAATAAAACATCTAAATATGTAGTTTCTCCTGCTTCATATAATGCTACTAATCGATTTTTCAACATTTCTTCCTGTTCGGAAAAAGCTTTTTCTGCTTCCTGTAGTTTAGCTTCTGTTTCTGTAATTGTCTTTTCTAATTCAGTAAGCTCATTCTCTAATCCATCTATTTGTGATTGATATTCACTTATTTTTGTTGTCAATTCTTGAATTTCTGCCATTGTATCTGATAACTGATTTTCAACTTCACTTATTTTATTTTCTGTTTCCTTAATCTTCTCATCAATATCACTTTGTTGTTGCTTAAGTTCAGATTTTGTAGCAGCAAATGTAATTATTATATTTGAAAATAACATAACAAAAATAATTAATATTATTAATGTAATTTTTCTTACCATTTTTTCCTCCACGTATCTTTATTTTTATTATTAATCTACTGTTTTATTTGATGTTACGTACGGTAATGGATCTACACATGTTCCATTTATTCTTACCTCAAAATGTAAGTGCGGTCCTGTTGATAAACCTGTTGAACCTATTAACATTATTACATCTCCGTCTAGATACTGTTTGTCCGTTTTTTACTATTATTTCTGAACCATGTCCATATGCAGTAACAACTCCTCCTCCATGGTCAATCATTACTAAATTTCCATATGAACCTACATAACCTGCTTTTATAACAACTCCATCATTAGCTGCAACTATATCTCTTCCTTTAGGCGCACCTATATCTATCCCATTATGCATTCTACTTATTTTTAGCACAGGATGATATCTCATTCCGAATGGAGATGTTATTATTGTACTAGATGGTACTGGCCATGCCATCACTCCACCTACATAATTTTCTCCAAGTGAACCAGTTGCTAAATATCTAATTTCTGAATCAACATCATCTAGTTCTGCCTCTAGTTCATCAACTTTTGCTTTTAGAGCTCTTTCTTCTTCTGATAATTTACTAGCATATGTATCTTTAACCAATTTTGTATTTGATAAAGCTATCGCTTTTTTTTCTTTTTCTTTTTTTATTGTTTTTAAATTTTCTTCCTTACCTTCTAATTCTGCTTTAATTACTGCTATCCTATTTTTTTGTCTTTCAATATTATTTAATAATTCATTATCATAACTTGTTATTTCACTAATTAAAAAATAATTAGATATAAAATCTGATAAGCTATTTGAATTTAATAAAACATCTAAATATGTAGTTTCTCCTGCTTCATACAATGCCACAAGTCTTGATTCTAATGCTTTTTTTTGTTTATCATAATCTGTTTGTAGAAGTTCTAATTCATTAGTTTTTTCACTAACCTCTTTTTGAACATCTCCTAATTCTACATCTAGCTCTGCAATTTCAGTCTCATAACTTGCAATATTAGCTTCTAATTCATATATTTGCTTTAATAATTCTGTTAATTCTATATTAACTTGTTCTGCTTCTGCATTAGTACTATCAATTTGACCTTGTAATTCTTGTCTCTTATCTTGTAATTCACTTAAATTGGTCCCATATACACTACAATTATACAAAAAATATATTAAAATAACACTTATTGCAATTACAGCTTTCTTTAACCTCATAGGTCTCACCTTCTTAAACATCTAAATATTTTCTCATAGAAATTGAACTTCCTACAATTCCTATTCCCATTCCTAATAAAGCGTATACAACTATAATTTGTGTTAATAAATCTCCTAATCCTAAAACGGTTACTCCCAAATCGAAATCAGCCATAGCTATTTTATTAGCTACAAAACTATAAAGTCCACTAACTAATAATACAGAAATAATACTTGATAATAGTCCTATTATAATTCCTTCTACAATAAAAGGTGACCTAATAAAATTATTTGTTGCTCCAACATATTTCATTATAGAAATTTCTTTTCTTCTAGCATGAACTGTAAGTTTTATTGTATTAGAAATAATAAACACTGAAATTATAATTAAAATTATTAATATTCCTCCAGTTATTATTCTTATCCATTTTCCAAAAATCGATAAATTATTAATTGTTTCATTGCTACTTGTTATTTTGTCAATATTCTCTAATTCATTTATTTCATTTTGAACACTTGAGTTTAATGTTAAATCTGTAAGAGTTACAAGATAAGAAGATTTAAAAATACTTGGTTCTAAGCCTTCCATTAAACTTTGTCTATCTCCTAATCTTTCCTTCATTTGGTTATAAGCATCTTCTTGTGATACAGGAGTTACTTGATTAACTCCATTTATTTTTCTTATTTTTTCTCCTATTTCATCAATTTCATCTTGTGTAGCTTCTGTTACAATAAATACTTGCATTCCTTGTTCAGCTTCAATTTCTTTAACCATATGAGTAATATTTTTTCCTATTGAGTAAAATAGTCCAAACATAAGCATTGTTACACACATTACACCTAAACATGAAATTGTTGATTTTTTATTTTTTAATAAATTTCTAAATCCTTCACCTAAAAAATAACTAACTATATTATATTTCACTTGCTATACCCACCTTTTCTATCATCTCTAATTATGATACCTTTTTCGATTTCAATAACTCTTTTTTTCATTTGGTCTACTATATCCTTAGCATGTGTTGCTATAACAACTGTTGTTCCTCTTAAGTTTATCTCATTTAGTAAATTCATTATATCCCAAGCTGTCTCAGGATCTAAATTTCCAGTAGGCTCGTCCGCAATAATCATTGATGGATTATTAACTAAAGCACGTGCTAATGCAACTCTTTGTTGTTCTCCTCCTGATAACTCATGTGGATACATTTTAGCTTTTCCACTTAAACCTACTAAAGAAAGAACCATAGGAACTTGTCTTCTAATGTGTTTTGGTGTAGCATTTACTATATACATAGCAAAGGCTACATTTTCATAAACTGTTTTATCCGGTAAAAGTCTGAAATCTTGAAATACAACTCCCATACTTCTTCTTAAAAATGGAACTCTTTTTGGTTTTAAAAAAGTTGTATCTTTTCCATTAATAACTATATTTCCTTCTGTTGGTTCCTCTTCTTTTAAAATAAGTTTTATAAGTGTTGATTTTCCTGAACCTGATGCACCTACTAAAAAAGCAAATTCTCCTTTTTCTATTTTAAAATTAGCATTATTTACGGCTTCTGTACCTGTACTATATGTTTTACTTACATTTTTAAATTCTATCATTTTTCAACCTCTTAAAAATATTGTTTTCCTTTTTACATTATAATAATAAACTAGTTAAAAATCAATAGAAGATTACGGAAAAAAGAAATTTTTACAAATGTCAAAACTAAATTTTAAGCATAAAAAACGGACGACCAATGGTCGCCCCTACATTATTTATACATCTAATATTTCTTTAACTATCTCATCTTTTGTTAATCCAAAATATTTTAATAATTCTTTTGCTGGTCCTGATTTTCCAAATTCATCTTTAATGCCCATTCTTGTCAATTTAGTTGGACATTTTTCTGTTAAAACTTCAGCAATAGCTGTTCCTAATCCTCCAATTATACTATGGTCTTCAATTGAAATTAATTTTTTTGTTTCTTTTGCACATTTTATTATAAGCTCCTCATCTATAGGTTTAATTGTATGCATATCAACAACTCTAATATTTATTCCTTGTTTTTCTAATTCTTCTTTTGCAAGAAGTGCTTCAGAAACAGTTACACCCGTAGCAAAAACTGTCGCATCTGTGCCTTCTCCAAACTGTACACCTTTTCCTATTTCAAACTTTGGAATTTCGCCATCATAAATACTTGGTGTGCTTAATCTACAAAATCTTAAATAAGTAGGTCCTTCTACTTTATTAATTGCTTCTACTGCCCATTTTGTTTGTATATCATCAGAAGTACATAGTACAGTCATATTAGGTAATCCTCTCATAAGTCCTAAATCTTCTAACATTTGATGAGTAGCCCCGTCTTCTCCAACTGTTATTCCTGCATGTGATGCGCAGATTTTTACATTTAATTTTGGATAACATATATTATTTCTAATCTGGTCATAAGCTCTACCAGTAGCAAACATTGCAAAAGTACTTGCATAAGCTATTTTTCCACATGATGCTAATCCAGCAGCTGTTGACATCATATCTTGTTCAGCTATCCCCATATTAAAAAATCTTTCAGGAAACTCTTTTGCAAAAATTGATGTTTTTGTTGCAGCAGATAAATCTGCATCTAAAACAACTATATCTTTATTTTCTTTTCCTAATTGAGCTAAAGCCTCTCCGTAACTTTCTCTTGTAGCTTTTTTATTTTCTAAATTCATATTTTCTCTCCTTTTACAAAAACTATTTTACTAAATCTTTCATAGCTTGATTATATTGTTCTTCATTTGGTGCTTTTCCATGCCATCCCGCCTGGTCTTCCATAAAGCTAACACCCTTTCCCTTTATAGTTTTTGCAACTATTGCTGTTGGTTTTCCTTTTACTTCTTTTGCTTTATCAAAAGCATTTATTATTTCACTAATATCATTTCCATTTATTTTTATAACTTCAAATCCAAATGCTTTGAATTTCTCATCTATCGGTTGTCCATTCATAACATCAGTAATTTTCCCATCTATTTGTAAATTATTATTATCAACTATTACACATAAATTATCTAATTTGTAGTGACTTGATGACATAGCAGCTTCCCACACTTGTCCTTCTTCAATTTCACCATCACCTAGTAAACAATAAATTCTGTTTTTTATTCCATCTAATTTTGCAGCAATCGCCATTCCATTTGCAGCAGATAATCCTTGTCCTAAAGAACCTGTACTCATATCTACGCCATCAACTTTTTTCATATCTGGATGTCCTTGCAATGGACTATTTATTTTTCTAAAAGTTTTTAAACTTTCTTTTTCAATAAATCCTTTTTCAGCAAGTACACCATATAATGCAGGTGAGCAATGTCCTTTTGATAGAACAAACTTATCTCTACTTTTTTCTTTTAAGTTGTCTTTATCAATATTCATTTCGTAAAAATATAAAACTGTTAAAATATCTGCTGCTGATAAAGAACCTCCTGGATGTCCTGATGAAGCATTGTATACTTCTTCAATAATATTTTTTCTTACTTCTGTTGCAATTTGTTGTAATTTTTCAACATCTGTAACTTTCACAAATATCACCCTTCTTTTTTTATTTTTTCAAATACATTTTACTATAGTACACAAAAAAAAACAATCACAAATGATTGTTTTTTTGTCTTAATTATGCATTTTTAGCTATTTCTGCTATTTTTGCGAATGCAGCAGCATCAGATACAGCTAATTCAGCTAACATTTTTCTGTTTATTGTAACATTAGCTTTTTTTAATCCTGCTATTAAAGTGCTATATGTTAAACCATTTTGACGACTAGCAGCGTTGATTCTTGTAATCCATAATTTTCTAAAGTTACTTTTTTTATCTTTTCTTCCAACATAAGCATAAGACATTGATTTTAAAACTGCTTGATTAGCATTTCTAAATCTGTAGCTTTTAGCTCCAAAATATCCTTTTGCTTGTTTTAATATTTTTTTATGTTTTTTCTTTGTAATTACAGCTGTTTTTACTCTTGCCATTTTCTTTCCTCCTTCTTTCTTTCCTCTTTAATTAGTTTCCGTATGGTAATAATTTTTTGATTCCTTTTTCACATGTTTTATCTGCGTAAGCATCTTGGATTCTTCCAGATTTCTTTTGTCTTGTTGTTTTATTTGCTAAAAGGTGTCTTCTGTTTGATTTTGTTCTTTTTACTTTTCCAGTAGCTGTATATGAGTATCTTTTTGCAGCTGCTTTATTTGTTTTTAACTTTGGCATTTTATTTCCTCCTTTTATTTATTTGCATTTTATTTATTATTTGGTGAAAGTACTATAAACATGTTTTTACCTTCTAATCTTGGTTTCGCTTCAAGTGATGAAACTTCACTTAATTCTTCGGCAAATTTATTTAATACTTCTTCACCTAATTTAACATAGTTAAGTTCTCTTCCTCTAAATCTAACAGTAATTCTAACTTTATTTCCATCCTCTAAAAACTTTTTAGCATTTTTTGCTTTAAAGTTAAAATCATGGTCTTCAATATTAGGAGTAACTCTTATTTCCTTTGTTTCAAAAGTTTTTTGTTTTTTTCTAGATTCTTTTTCTTTTTTTGCTTGTTCAAATTTATATTTCCCATAATCCATTATTTTACATACTGGATTTTCTGGATTTGATGAAACTAGAACTAAATCCATATTTTTTTCTGCAGCAACATCAAGAGCTTCTGATATTGATAATTTCCCTAGTTTTTCTCCAACTTCAGAAATAACTTGAACTTCTTTAAATCTAATCTGCTCATTGATTAATAAGTCTTGTTTTATAATTATCCCTCCCTTAAACAAATAAAAAACTTGTTTTTCAAAAAGAACAAGTTTTCCACAAAATATCTATATATTACTAGTTTGGTAATTTCTAAATATTAACCTTTTTCTACTTAAGATAAGGTGAGAAGTGGAACCTTCTTCTTGAAACATGATATATCTTACTCTATTTTTTAAAAAAAGTCAAGTATTTTTGTTGACTTTTTTGAAATTTTGTATTAGAATGTTTTAGTACGATTTTTGGTTTAGACCCTTGCCCGGTAGTTTAAACTATAAAATTAGTAAAAAATAAATTGAATGGAGGAACATTTTTACCATGAACAATAAAACATATACAGCAAAATTAAGTGAAATCGAAAGAAAATGGTACATCATTGATGCTAGTAACAAACCTTTAGGAAGAGTTGCTGCAGAAGCTGCTAAATTATTAAGAGGAAAACACAAACCAACTTTTACACCTAATTTAGATACAGGTGACCATGTTATTATATTAAATTGTAAAGAAGTTATTTTAACAGGAAAAAAATTAGATCAAAAAATTTATAGACATCATACAGGATATATCGGAAACATGAAAGAAACTTCAGCAAGAAGTATGTTAGATAAAAATCCTGAAAAAGCTATGATGCTTGCTATAAAAGGTATGCTTCCAAAAAATTCTTTAGGAAGAAAAATGCTTACAAAAGTAAGAATCTATGCAGGAAGCGAACATGAAAACCAAGCACAAAAACCTGAAATTTGGGAGGTAAAATAATTATGGCAGCAAAAAAAGATAATATAATGTTCTATGGAACAGGAAGAAGAAAAAATTCTATTGCAAGAGTTAGATTAGTAAACGGTAATGGAAATATAACAATAAACAGCAAACCTTTAGATGAATATTTTGGTGTTGAAACTTTAAAAGTTATAGTTAAACAACCTTTAACAGCTACAAATACTTTAGATAAATATGATGTTATCGTAAAAGTAACAGGTGGTGGAATAAGTGGTCAAGCAGGAGCTGTAAGACACGGTATTTCAAGAGCATTATTAGAAGTTAATTCAGAATTTAGACCAGTTCTTAAATCTAACGGATTCTTAACAAGAGATTCTAGAACAAAAGAACGTAAAAAATATGGTCTTAAAAAAGCTAGAAAAGCACCACAATTCTCTAAGAGATAATCAAATACAATATACAAAAATCCAGAATTTATATTCTGGATTTTTATATTATATTTTTCATCATTTCTAGCATTTCCTCATTTTCCATTTTAGAAATTGCAAAACACTTCTTGCCCAAATCTTTTATTGATGCACCGCAATGATATAATTCTTTGTTATCTATTATAATAAATCTGTCATGGAATTTGTTTGATTTTGCTACTTTTAATAATGGATATTCTTTATTAAATTTTTGTATATCTAATTTTGATATGTTGCTTTTATCTGATGTTAATATTACTACTTCTACATCTTTATTTTTCTTTGATATCATTTTTAAAATACTATCATCTATGTAGTTATCTATTATAGTAATTTTCTGCTTCGCCTTTTTTATTAAATCAATAATTAAACTATATGCATCATATATTTGTCCTTGAAAAAATATTTTTTGTTTTACGTTTTCTTCTTGTTGTAATTGGTTAAATACTTCATCAAATTTCTTATCATGTTCTAATAATTTGTATTCTATGTTTGTCAATCGTTCAAATACTTGCCCATTTAATGAAATAAACTTTCTCATTTCTATAAATGCATTCATTATACTGATACTTACTTGCACAGCTATCTCATTTTTCAATAAACCGGAAAGCATAGCAATTCCTTGTTCTGTAAATACTAATGGCTGTGTTCTTCTTCCGCCATATGAGTTTTCTTTTTTAAAACTTGAAATCACAAATTGTGATTTCAAGTTACCTATTTCTTCTTGAGTTAACTTAAAACAAAAATTTTCAGGAAATCTATCTATATTTCTTTTTACAGTCTGATTTATTATTCTTGTTTCGCAGTGATATAACATCGCAACATCACTATCTAACATCACTTGCTTTCCTCTTATTGTGTATATTAAGTTCTTTATATCTTCGTTACTATTTATTAAATTCATTCGTACCTCCATAAATTTCTTTTTTACTTGAGGTCACAATTTGTGACCTCAAGTTTTGAATTTATTTTATTTGTGCTATATATCTTTTTTCATATTATATTCATTTTAAAACATTTGTTTGTTTGCGTCAAGTACTTTTTGGCAAATTTTGTAAATACTATACAAAAGAAAAACCCCGGATTTCTCCGGGGTGGGATGGTGTGCATAATTTTTATTCGTAATGCCAATAGCCATCCACTTTGTTTAATTTCATGTAGGCTGTAACCTTATCGAAGTCCTCTTTTGACTTTACGTAAGGAATACCGCCTGCAACGCCGGTACTTATACCTAAGGTTTCCGCCACATTTGCAGCTTTAGTCATCTGGCATAAATCACCCTTAAAATAAAAAACCTTTTCTTCAGGTGCCGGCGAATTAGCTTCACGTAACAAGTCCACAATTGTTCTCGATGTGGTCATTGTTCCTGCAGCCATCTTAACACTCCTTTCGGCTATTGCCAAAAATTTATAAATATATTTTAGCATAATTTTACATAAATAGCAATGTTTGTAACAAATTAAAATTACATATTAACGGGCGAACACAGTTCGCCCCTACACAAAATTAATCTTAAAATTAATTGTATTATAAAATCCTAGAAATGAATTACTCCCAAATGTTCCAATAGAATTTTTAATCCTAATAAAATTAAAATTATTCCTCCTGCAATTTCTGCTTTCCTTTCATATTTACTTCCAAATTTATTTCCTATTTTCACTCCTAGCATTGATAAAACAAATGTAATTGCTCCTATTGTAGAAAAAGCTAAAACTATATTTGTTCTTAAAAATGCAAATGTTATTCCTACTGCTAATGCATCTATACTTGTTGCAATTGCTAAAACTATCATCGTTTTAAAATTCACACTATCATCAGGGCATTCATCTTCTTTGCTAAATGCTTCTTTTAACATATTTGCACCAATAGCACCTAATAAGATAAATGCTATCCAATGATCTACTTTTACTACTAAATCTTCAAAATGTACACCTAAAAAATATCCTATTATTGGCATTCCTGCTTGAAATATTCCGAAATAAAGTCCAACAATAATTGCCTTTTTCCAGCTCATTTTTTTCATAGATAAGCCTTTACATACTGAAACTGCAAAAGCATCCATCGCAAGTCCTATACTAATTAATATAATTTCTATAACTCCCATTTTATTTGTTTCCTTTATTATTCACTATTCACTAAGCGAAGCGCTGTGTTTATTCTAACTCAAATGCTCCTGTGTATAGTTGATAGTATTTTCCTTTCTGTTCTATTAAAAAGTCGTGTTCTCCTCTTTCTATTATTCGACCATTTTCTAATACCATTATAGCTTTTGAATTTCTTACTGTTGATAGTCTGTGTGCTATTACAAATACAGTTCTTCCTTCCATTAGCTTATCCATTCCATCTTGTACGATTTTTTCCGTTCTAGTATCTATAGAAGATGTTGCTTCATCTAATATCATTACTGGCGGGTCTGCTACTGCCGCTCTTGCTATTGATAATAATTGTCTTTGTCCTTGTGATAATCTATCCCCATTTGATTCTAAAAATGTATCATATCCGTCTGGTAATCTCATTATAAAGTCATGTGCATTTGCTGTTTTTGCTGCTTGAATTATTTCCTCATCTGTTGCATCTAATTTTCCATATCTTATATTGTCTTTTATTGTTCCAGTAAATAAGTTTGTATCCTGTAAAACCATTCCTAGAGAACGCCTTAGGTCATCTTTCTTTATTTTATTTATATTTATTCCGTCATATCTTATTTTTCCATCTTCAATATCATAAAATCTATTTATTAAATTTGTTATTGTTGTTTTTCCAGCTCCAGTTGCACCTACAAATGCTATTTTTTGTCCTGGTTTTGCATATAAACTTACATCATGTAAAACTATTTTTTCTGGTTCATAACCAAAATCAACATTGTGCATTTCTATATGTCCTTTTAATTCTTCATAAGTTAATGTTCCATCATGATGTGGATGTTTCCAAGCCCATATTCCTGTTTTTTCCTTAGTTTCTGTTAATTTACCATCAACATATTTTGCATTTACTAATGTAACATATCCTTCATCAAATTCTGGTTCTTGGTCCATTAATTCAAAAATTCTTGAAGCTCCTGCTAATGCCATTATTATAGAATTCATTTGTTGAGATATTTGAGAAATTGGCATTCCAAAGCTTTTAGATAATTGTATAAAAGAAGAAATTACTCCTATACTTAATCCCCACATTCCATTTATATATAAAATTCCACCAATCGTTGCAACTACTATGTATTGAAGATTACCTAAATTCCCCATTATAGGCATTAATATATTTGCAAATCCTGTTGCTTTTTTAGAATTGTGGCATAATTCTTCATTTAATTTGTCAAAATCTTTTTTTGCTTCTTCTTCATGGCAAAATACTTTAATTACCTTTTGACCATCTATCATCTCTTCTATATATCCATTTACTTTTCCTATTGATTCTTGTTGTTTTATAAAATATTTTGCACTATTACCTGCAACAAATTTTACTACTTGTAACATCATAAAAGTAAATCCAAAAACTACTAGTGTTAAATAAATGTTTAGGTATATCATTGCACTTACAACTGCAACTATAGTAAATGTTGATGATATTATATTAGGTACACTTTGTGATATCATGTGCATTAATGCATCTGTGTCATTTGTATAATGACTCATAATATCTCCGTTTGTGTTTGTATCAAAATATTTTATTGGAAATGTTTGCATTTTATTAAACATTTCATCTCTAATTTCCTTTAAAACTCCTTGTGAAATATTAACCATTAATCTGTTATATATAAAAGATGCTAATATTCCTATTAAATATACTACTCCCATTGTTATAATTACTTTTATTAATCCTGTAAAAACCGGATTAGGATCTTCCAACATTGGTGTAATATAATCATCAACAAGAATTTGTAAAAACAATGCACTAGCTACACTAGCTAAAGAACTTAATATTATACATATTACAACTATTATAAGTGTAAACTTATGATTTTTAGTTATATATTTTAACAACCTTTTTATTGTATTTTTATTAATTTTCATTTTTGGAGATACGGATTTTTGTTCTTTTTTATTAAACTTCATCTGTCATACCTCCTTTGTTTTGAGAATAATAAACTTCTTTATAAATTTCATTTTCTTTTAATAATTGTTCATGTGTTCCAACTGCATTTATTTTTCCATTATCCATAACAATTATTTTGTCCGCATCTTCTATTGAAGATATTCTTTGCGCAATTATAAATTTTGTTGTATTAGGAATTTCTTCTTTAAATGCTTTTCTAATTAAGCTATCTGTTTTTGTATCAACTGCACTAGTAGAATCATCTAAAATTAGTATTTTTGGTTTTTTAAGTAAAGCTCTTGCAATACATAAACGTTGCTTTTGTCCACCTGATACATTAGTTCCACCTTGTTCTATATATGTATCATATTTATTCGGAAATTGATTAATAAATTCATCAGCTTGTGCTAATTTACAAACTCTTACAATCTCTTCATCTGTCGCTTCCTTGTTACCCCAGCGTAAATTCTCTTTTATTGTTCCTGAAAATAATACATTTTTTTGTAAAACCATAGAAACTTCATTTCTTAAAGATTCTATATCATATTGTTTTACATTATTTCCACCTACTAAAACTTCTCCTGTTGTTGTATCATATAATCTAGGTATTAACTGTACTAATGTAGTTTTAGAACTACCTGTTCCTCCTATAATTCCTACAGTTTCTCCACTTTCTATTTTTAAATTCACGTCTTTCAAACATATTTTATTTTCGTCATTAACATAGCTGAAATTAACATTTTTAAATTCTACATCTCCAGTTTCAACTTTATAGATTGGATTTTCATGGTTATGTATATCACTTTCTTCATTAAGAACCTCTACAATTCTTTCAGCAGAAGCCTTAGACATTATTATCATTACAAATGTCATAGATAACATCATTAAACTTATTAAAATTTGCGTTGAATACGAAATAACACTTGTTAATTCTCCTGTTGTCATGTCCCCAGCTATTATAAATTTTGTACTAAACCATGATAACAGTAGTATTCCACCATACATAGCAAATTGCATTAAAGGTGCATTTAAAGCAACTGTTTTTTCTGCTTTTGAAAATAGTTTATAAATTGTATTTGAAACCTTATTAAATTTTTCATTTTCTTCATCTTCTAATACATAAGATTTTACAACTCTAATTCCTCTAACATTTTCTTGTACTACATTATTTAAATTATCATATGTTTTAAAAACTTTTTCAAAAATTGGAAAAGCCTTTATTGCAATCAAAGTTAAACCTATTACAAGTACCGGTACTATAGCTAAATATACTAACGCTAATTTACTATTTATTCCTATTACCATTGTTAAAGCAAAAATTATCATAAGAGGTGCTCTTATTGCAATTCTAGTTAGCATTTGAAATGAATTTTGAACATTTGTTACATCTGTTGTAAGTCTTGTTACCAAACTTGATGTAGAAAATTTATCTATATTTGCAAAAGAATAATTTTGGATTCTATAATACATATCTTTTCTTAAATTTTTAGCAAAACCTGTAGAAGCTTTAGCTGCAGTTTTACCATGTAATACTCCCAAAGCTAATGCTGTTAATGCTGTTGCACTAAGTATTATTCCTATTTTCCAAATATAGCCTATATTTCTGGCCTCTATTCCATTATCTATTAGTTTTGCTACTAGAAATGGAATAAGTATCTCTATAACAACATCAATTGCAACAATTATTGGTGTTGCAATTGCATATTTTTTATATTCTCTTACTGATTTTAATAATTTTTTTATCATAACATTGCGCTCCTTTTATATATGTCTTCCCTCTTATTTTTTATCATATATACATCAAAAAGTCAATGTAGTTTGGAGCGTTTTATAGTTAGATTTTCTTACGGAAAATAGAGTTTGGATATATGTAGGGGCGAACTCCGTTCGCCCGCACTTCGGAGAACGGGCGATTAAAATCGCCCCTACATTATGCTTTAATTAATGTGCCATTAAGTATAAAAATTCCACAAAAAAACAACTCCTAGTTAGCATGGTTTTCTAGGAGTTGTTACCGGTTTATTCACTTAATTTAAGAGTTTCAATCTTATAATCACGATTCTTCCAGTGATTTTCCATTTCTTGTGTAGAATCGTAACCCTTAGGCGGATATGGAAAAAGGTCAAGCTTGTAGCTGCAAGTCATCTCATAGTTTGCATTTTCTGTGCTAAAACAATATGTTGAAGTCCCTTCGCCTGCGCCAAACTCAATAGACGACCTTATTTGCCTAATAGAATCTTCTTTGATTTTAGATTCATCATTGAATTCTGTCTTCAAACGTTCATCAAGAATTTCTCTTAACATTTTTCTCACCTTTCATAATTCTTATGTTTAATTCCATACATATTAAACATTGAAAAGATTTACTAAAAATACTTACTGGTATTTGCTAGAAAAGCATTATATCATATTTACATAATTTTTACAACTCCTCATGCTAATGTCACATGGATGATTTATTTTTAATTGTATTTGTAGGGGCGGGCCCTACACAAATTTCTATTTATTTAAAACCTTTCCCATACACTTCTCTTGCATTTGTGATAATTATAAATGCTTGTTTATCTATATCGCGTATAATTTTCATGATGTGTCTTACTTCCCCTCTTGATACTACACACATTAGAATTTCTTTATCCTCATTTTTATACATTCCTTTTCCATATAATGCTGTTGTCCCTCTTCGAATTTGCTTATTTATCCTTCTTGATATTTCTTGATTTTTTGGAGATATTATTAAAATCATTTTCGCAAAATCAATTCCCTCAAAAAACAAGTCTATTATCTTTCCCATGATATAAATTGTTATTGCTGAATACAAACCAATTTCTAACTCTTTAAAAAATAAAACATTAGCAGCAATGATAATAGTATCTAAAAATATTATTGTCATGCTTGTTCTAATCCATGGAAAAAATTTTCTGATAATATGAGCAACAAGGTCTGTACCACCTGTTGAAGAGTTTGCTTTTAAAACTATTGCTGTTCCAATTCCAGTTATAATTCCTCCATATATACAAGCCAAAAATCTATCTTGCGTTAGCGCTCCAAACCTTTGAAATATATTTAAGAAAAATGATAAAAAAGCAGTCCCTATTAATGCATTGAAAAAAAACTTTCTTCCATCTTTTATTAAAACAATTATAAAAAGTGGAACATTTAATAATAATGTAGTAGTTCCTACAGGGAATTCAAACAAGTAATACAAAATCGTACCAATACCAGAAAATCCTCCTGAAGATATTTGATTTGGAAGTAAAAATAAATCCACTGCAACTGCCATTAAAGCAGTACCTATTGCTATTTGTATTATTTGTAAAATAATTTTTCTTAACTTTATTATCCTTTTTTTAGTTTTAAATTTCATAAAAAAGCACCCATTTATATTATGGATGCTTTTTACATTATTTATTCTTTCTAGTCATCTAAGAAGTCTTTGTATGTTTTTAAAATTTTCATTTCAAAGTTTCCTACTTTTATATTTTCACTTTGCTTAACTTTCACGTCAACATCATATAAATCTTTAAATCTATTTAAGTTATCTTTTTTATGTCCAACTACATTATTTACATCTACTGGATTAACTTCAATTTCTATTTCTTTTACTTTTGTGTTTACTTTTTTAATTTTCTCTAAAATGCTTTCATACCAAATTCTATCTTCAACAAGTTGTCCGAATGCTTCATGATATGGACCTGCAACAACTTCACTACTTGCATTTTTAGGATCAGATATTATATCTGTATTTTGAAGACCCATTCTTATAACTGTTATTTTTTTGCTGTTAAATAAATAGTATAATTCTTTGCATCTTTCAACTGCTTGTTCTAACGCTAAAGGTTCATATTCTTTATTCTTATATTCTTTTTCTAATTGTGTATTTTTTATAACAAGCACTGGGTACAATCTAACTATTTTTGGTTTTAATTTAATTAAATCTTTTGCTGTATTTAACTCATCAAGCCTTGTACTTTCTGGTAATCCAATCATCATTTGATGACCTAAGTCAAAATGATATCTTTTTATTAGTTTAGAAGCTCTTTTTACATCTTCAAAAGTATGTCCTCTTCTACATCTTTTTAATATGTAATCATTTGTAGATTGAACACCAAGTTCTATAGTTTTCACTCCATATTTCTTTAAAAGTTTCAAAATATCTTTATCTATGTAATCAGGTCTTGTAGAAACTCTAATTGAATTTATCCTTTTATCTTTTATATATTCATATGCAACACTTAATAATTCCTCTTGTTTTTCTTTTTCTATTCCTGTAAAACTACCACCAAAAAAAGCTACTTCTTTATATGCATTTTCATCTTTAAAACTCTTTAAATAATCTTCAATTATGTCTCTTACTTCCATTTTAGTTACTTGTTTTGCTTGTCCACTAATACTCTTTTGATTGCAAAAAGTACAATCGTTTGGACATCCTAAATGTGGTATAAATATTGGTATTATATAATTATTTTGCATTTCTTTTCCTCCTATATTTTAACATCCTTTTTTAAATTTTCTAATGCAACTCTAGCTGCTTCCATTTCTGCAGCTTTCTTTGTTCCACCTTTACCCTTTGCAAGTTTTTTTCCATCACAGCTTACTTCTGCAATAAAAATTTTATTATGATCAGGTCCTCTTTCTTCTACAAGCTCATATTTAATATCTACACTTCCATGAATTTGCAATTTTTCTTGTAAAACGGTTTTATAATCTTTTACACCTACATTTTTACTTGCAATTTCAATAGCCTGTCTTAAATTATTTATTATAAATTTCTTTGTTTGTTCTAGTCCTGAATCTATATAAATTGCTGCAATAACAGCTTCAACACTATCTGCTAATATGGCTGGTTTGTTTCTTCCATTACTAGATTCTTCACTTTTTCCAAGATATAAGAAATCACTAAAATTATGCATTTTTGCTACTTCATATAGACTTTTTTCACACACAACTGTGGCCCTAACTTTAGTCATTTCTCCCTCTTTTAAATTTTTATAGTTTTCATATAGATAATTACTAACTACAAATTCTAATATCGCATCTCCTAAAAATTCTAACTTCTCATTACTTTCTTGCTTTCTTTCATGTGCATATGATGTATGAGTTAAAGCAGTTTTTAATAATTTTAAATCGTTAAACTTATAACCAATGTTCTCTTCAAATATTTCTAGATTCATTTTATCACCTCCATCTAGATTATGTTTTGCATTTTAGATTTTGTAGGGTCGAACTGTGTTCGCCCCTACAAATTTTATAATTAATTACATTATTTAACCAATTTCATTATCTCTTCATATATTTTATCTTCTACATTATCTATTGATGTTTTTTTTGCGTTTTCACCCATTTTAGATAATTTTTCTTTGTCTGCTATCATTGTTTCTATCATTTTATTTAGTTTATCATATGTCAAATCTTTATCCAAAATAATTTCAGCTGCATCTGCTTTTTCTAATACTCTTGCATTATATTCTTGATGGTTTTCTGTTGCAAAAGGGAATGGAATAAATATTGCAGGTTTCCCTAATTTAGATATTTCTGTTATTGTCATTGCTCCGCTTCTAGCAATAATAATATCTGATAAATTCATAATTTCTTCCATATTATATATATAAGGAAGAATTTTTATTTTTTCTATTTTATTTATATTTATTGAATCCTCTTTTAGTATATCTTTTATAACATCATATTGTTTTGGCCCTGTTGCCCATATTATTTGATAATTTTCATTTAACTTGTTTCTTATTATTTCTATAAGTGCTGTATTTATAGATTTAGCACCTTGACTTCCACCAAATATTAAAACTACTGGCAAGTCATTTCTTAAATCTAATTGTTTAATTAGCTCATCTTTTTGTTGTTTTGTAAAACGAATCTCTTTAACCTTAGTTGGAGTTCCTGTAACTATTATTTTTTTCGCTTTTGGTAATCTTTTTTTAGTATCTTCAAATCCAGCAAGAACTAAATCTGTTTTTTTACACAATAATTTTACTGCTGCTCCTGGGAACGCATTACTTTCATGTAAAACTGTGGGGATATTTAAACTTTGTGCTGCTTTTAAGACAGGTCCACAAATATATCCACCTGTCCCTATAACTATATCTGGATTTAACTCCTTTACTATTTTTTTAGTATCTTTATATCCTTTTAAAGTTTTAAACATATTTTTTATATTTTGTATATTAATTGTTCTATTAATACCATAAGCTTCTATATTTTTCAAATCATAACCTGCTTTTGGAACTAAATCATTTTCAAGCCCTCTATTAGTTCCTATAAAAGTAATTTGACAACTTTTATTATCTTTTTTTATTCTGTTTGCGATTGCAATCCCAGGATTTATATGTCCACCTGTTCCTGCAGCAGCAATAATTACTTTCATGTTTACCTCCATGTTTTATATCTTCTTTGTCTGTCTTGATATATTAAGTAGTATACCTACTGCACATAATAAAATAATTAATGATGTTCCCCCATAACTAAAGAATGGTAAAGCAATTCCTGTTACTGGCATTGAAGATGTTACAACTGCTATATTTATAATTGCTTGTAATCCTATAAGCGAAGTTATTCCTATTGCTAACAAACTACCAAACATATCTGGAGCTTTCATTGCAATAACAACTCCTCTCCAAATAAAAATTGCAAATAAACATATAACTAATGCACATCCTACAAATCCTAGTTCTTCTGCTAAAACAGCAAATATAAAATCATTATGTGGCTCTGATATATATAAATATTTTTGTTTACTCTTTCCAAGTCCAACTCCGAAAAGTCCTCCTGAACCAATAGCATATAAGCTTTGTATTATTTGCCATCCAGAGCCTTGTTTATCTGCCCATGGATCTAAAAAAGCTGTAATTCTAGTTAATCTAAATGACCCTTTATCAAAGAACTTCGCAGCAATATACATTACACCTAAAAGTCCTCCAGCACCAATTGAACCACATGTAAAAAAATGAATAAGTCTACTTCCCGCTACAATCATCATAATAGCAAGTACCGCACATATTACCATAGAAGCACTAAAATGTGACTGTACTACTAATAAAATTCCTACAGGAACTCCTATAAAAATAATAATTGGCTTAAAGAATCCATTCCAAATATGTTTTAGATTATCCTTGTTCTGTGTTAAATACATCGCTATACAAATTATTAATCCTAACTTTGTAATCTCTGAAGGTTGCACTGATGAGAATAAAGGAATATTAATCCATCTTCTTGCACCATTAACTGTCCTTCCAACACCAGGAATTATTACTAATAACAAAATCACAATAGAAATCATATATATAATTTTATGAAATTTCCCGTAATGTCTATAATCAATTCTTGATATTACAAGCATCAAAACAATTCCTATAATAGCGGATATAAGTTGTTTATATACATATGTATAACTACTACCTGTTGTTGCTAATGATGTTGGTGAACTTGCTGATAAAACCATTATAATTCCAAGTGATATAAGTACAATAACTGTAATAAACAATATAAAATCAAAGGGATTTAATTGATTCACTTTCTTATTTCTTTTCTTTTTTGCCATTAGTAACCTCTCTCTTTAAATTGCATATAATCCAATAACACATAAAATCAATGTTAAGATACAAAATACAGAAACAACTTTATTTTCTTTCCATCCAGATAATTCAAAATGGTGATGTAGTGGTGCCATTTTAAATAATCTTTTTCCACCTGTTTTCTTAAAATACAATACCTGTAAAACAACTGATAAAGTTTCAATTACTGGTACTGCAGCTATAATTAACAATAATAGTGGCATTTGCAAATATAAAGCCATAGCAGATATAACTCCTCCTAGTAACAGTGAACCTGTATCTCCCATGAAAACTTTAGCTTTATTCAAATTAAAAATTAAAAATCCTAAACAGCTTCCTACTATAATACTTCCAAATACTACTATTTCTTTAACATCTAATATTATTGCAATAACAGTTAAGCATGTTACTATTATTGCTGATACACTGGTACTTAGTCCATCTATTCCATCTGTTAAATTAACTGCATTTGTTGTAGCCAGCATTACAAATATGGTAAATGGAATATATATCCATACTGATATATTTATATAACTTTTTAAGAATGGTACAAATGTCTCTGTTCCTAAATTTATACCTTTTAACAAATATAATGTATATAAAACAGATACTATCAACAAACCAAACATTTTATACGAAGGTTTTAATCCTACAGTATTTTTTAATACTAATTTCTTAAAATCGTCTATAAAACCAATTATACCAAAACCTATTGTTATAAATAAAAGAGGTAATATATTAAATCCAACTTCTGGCTCTTTGCTACTGTAGTAAATTACTCCTCCAATAGTTCCAATAATTATTCCAAGTGCAATAATTATTCCTCCCATTGTAGGTGTTCCTTTTTTCTTAAAATGACTTTGAGGTCCATCATCTCTTTCTATTTGCCCTACTTTTAATCTTCTTAATATTGGTATTATAAATATTGATAAAATTACTGTTGCTATAAAAGATACAAATAATATCCTTGTTTGAAAATACAATTGTTTTTCCTCCTCCAAAATTCGTTGTAGGGGCTAGTCTTGACTAGCCCTTGGGTCGGTCTTGACCGACCCCTACATTTTTTCCAAGTGCAATCATACCCCTACATTTATCCAATTATTTCTTTTATAATTTTTCTTTCATCATATGGTCTCTTTTCACCATTTATTTCTTGATATGTTTCATGACCTTTTCCTGCCAATACAATTATGTCATTTTTATTTGCCATTTTTATTGCTTGTTTTATAGCTTCTGTTCTGTCAACAACAACAGCATATTTCCCTTTTGTCTTTTTTGTTCCTTCTTCAATTTGGTTAATTATACTTTCAGGTTCTTCATTTCTAGGATTATCAGAAGTAATAATTGTAAAATCAGCTGTATTTCCAGCTATTTCACCCATTATTGGTCTTTTACTTGAATCTCTATTTCCTCCACATCCAAAAACACAAATAACTCTTCCTCTTGTATAATTTTTAACAGCATTTAATATATTTTGTAGGCTTTCTGGAGAATGTGCATAATCAATCATTATTGCTAATTCTTTTTTATTAGGTACTAATTCACTTCTTCCTGGAACCTTTATTTCTAACAAGGCTTCTTTTATTTTTTCTGCATCTATTCCATATTTATTTGCAATAAAAATTGCTGCTAATGAATTATATACACTAAATCTTCCTGGTATTCCTACTTTTATTCTTTCGTTTCTCATTCCTACTTTTACTTTAAAATCAGCACTTACATTTGTAACAGTTATATCTTTTGCTAATAAATCTGCTGTATTGTCTATTCCATATGTTTTTATCTCACATTGCGTATTTATAGCTTTTAATCTTGAAACTTTATAGTCATCAGCATTTATATAACCTATTTTACACATTTCAAATAACTTGATTTTTGAATTATAGTAATCATCCATATCAGGATGTTCTTTTTCACTAATATGGTCCTTAGAGAAGTTAGTAAATATTCCTATATCAAAATCAGAACCATCAACTCTGTTTAATTTTAAAGCTTGTGATGATACTTCCATTACCACTGTATCAACATTTTCACGTGCCATTTCGCTGAAAATTCTTTGTAATTCCATACTATCTGGAGTTGTTCTTTCGCTTTCTCCTAAGCATTTGTTTCCTATATAATTAGCAACAGTTCCTATTAAGCCAACTTTTTGACCAGCTTTTTCTAAAATTTCTTTAATCATAAAGGTTGTTGTAGTTTTACCTTTAGTTCCTGTTACTCCTATCAACTTAAACTTTTTAGATGGATTATCATAAAAGTTACATGCAATTTTTGCTAATGCTTTTCTTGTATCCGGAGCCATTATTATTGTAGTATCAGCATTAATATCTGATTTTTTTAATGTAGCACCTTCATTAATCATTATTACTTTTGCTCCATTGCTTATTGCAGCTTTAATATAATCGTGTCCATCTACTTCAAATCCTTTTATAGCAATAAACATTCCCCCTGGTATAATCTTTCTTGAATCTTGAGAAATATTTTCTATATTAAGGTTTAAATCTCCTCTAGCTTTTAATCCTTCTATTCCATTTAATATTGTTTTTAGCTCCATGGTTACACTCCAATCTTTTTATTTATCCTCATGTATTATATAATTATTTTTCTATTTTGTATAGTATTTTTGAGTTTTTTAAATAAATTTCTTGTTTGCATCTAATCATTCAATGAGTAATAAAATTTTTACTGACTGTAGAGGCGACCTTTGGTCGCCCGCGGGCGAACTGAGTTCGCCCCTACACAATCTCTATCTCAATTATTTATTTCATTCCTCCTTCGTGTATAAAATCACCTTTGTGCCTTTCGACACCTTAATTCCTTTCTTTGGAAGTTGGTCTTGTATTATTCCATCTGCACTTTCTCCATCTATTTCAAAATCTAATTCCACGTTAGTTAATATTTCTTTTGCTTCTTTTATTGATAATCCTGTCAATTCTGGCATTTCTACCAATTCATTTTCATTTATACTTTTTTGAGTAATATATGGTAAAACTTCTCCCAATATTTGAGAAGCAATTGGAGCAGCAACAGCACCACCTTGATGCCCACCTTCTCCTACTGGATTATATAATATAATTATAATCGCAATATCTGGTTCATCCTTTCCGCCTATTCCTACAAATGAAGTTACATACTTATTTGTATTTACTCCATCTTCAGAAGTTCCAGTTTTTCCACCAATAGTATATCCTGCAACTTGAGCATTCTTTCCTGTACCTTCTTCTACTACCGATGTCATCATGTCAAAAACCTTTTCTGCCGTATCCTTAGATATCACTTGTTCTCCATCTTCTACAGGAATATCTGTTTTTTCATTAGTTTCACTATCAATTATAGCCTTTACAAGTCTTGGATTAACTTCCTCTCCTTTATTCGCAATAGTTGCTACCATTTTCGCCATTTGTATTGGTGTAACTTCAAATCTTTGTCCAAAAGATATTGTAGCAAGCTCAACAGGTCCAACCTTATCCTCTTTCAAAAAAATTCCTGATGCTTCACCTGGCAAATCAATTTTAGTTTTCTCTAAAAAGCCAAATTTATTTAAATATTCATAATACTTTTTTACACCAATTTTTTGTCCGTAAACCTATAAATACAGGGTTACATGAATTCATTAATGCTTGCCTCAAATTTTGAGAACCATGCGGTCTATAATACCTCCAACATTTAATTCTAGTTCCAGCAATATTAATAGAACCTGTGCACCCAAAATCTGTTTTCTCTATATCTGCTACAATTCCTTCTTCAATTGCAGCAGACGAGGTTACTAATTTAAATGTTGACCCCGGTTCATACGTATCGGATAAAGCCTTATTTCTCCACATTCCTTGCAAGTTTTCAGACTTTTCGTTAGAAGGCAAGCTATCCCATATTGCTGTCAACTCGTCATTATTTATAGTATACGGGTTATTCAAATCATATCCGAGGATATGTTGCCATAGCCAAAACATCCCCTGTATCAACATCTAAAATTATAACATTACCACCATCAGTACATTCATTATCTATACAAGCCTGTTCTAAATATTTTTCCGTTATAGATTGAATTGTCATATCAATAGTAAGAACTATACTATCTCCATCTATAGCAGCAATATAATCCTCACCTTCTATTCCCATGTCTTTCCCTTTCGCATCAACCATCCTAAGTATTTTTCCTTTTTCTCCACTTAAAGTTTTATCATAATACGCCTCTATCCCATCTAATCCTTGATTATCACTTCCTGTAAATCCAATCACATGCGATGCTAATTCTCCATATGGATAATATCTTTTCGTATCTTCATCTATATTAACTCCTGTTTCTATATTATTATCTTTAAGCCAAATTCTTAATTCATCTGCCGATTCCTTATCTACTTTTTTTACAATAGTTTCAATTGATGTCCTTTTTCTAACTTTTCCTAGCACAGTTTCATAATCTAAGTCAAAAATATTTGATAATGCTCTTGCAACTTTTTCTTTATCCTCATCTTTTATATTAGTTGGATTAACTGAAACCGTCTCCACACTACTACTTACAGCAAGTTCTACTTTCCCAGTCGCATCATAAATCGTCCCTCTTTTAGGATTTATTGCCCTATTTAAAGTTTGTTGTTGATATGCCATAACTTGAAGTTCTTCTCCATTCACAAACTGAATCCATCCAATTCTTATAATAAGTAGACTAGAAATGATCACACTTATTATTAAGACTCTTAATATTCTTTTTTTTATACTAACATTCATAAAAACATCTCCACAAATAAAATCTTATTAAATTATATTAATATAAGATGTTTTTATGAGAACAATAAAAAAACAAATCTTATTTAAATTAAGATTTGTTTTTTATTTAAATAAATTTGTTATTGTTTCAAATAAACTTTTAAAAGATAGCCCTTCTTCTTCCATTACAATTTTTTCTGCACTCGATTGTATATAATCACTTTTAGGTAAATCAACATATATTGTTTGTTTACTTGTTAATTTATGCATTCCTAATAAATCTCTTGCTTGCTCTTCTAAATTACTTAAATTCAAATTACTTTCAATTGAAACTTCTAATTGTTCATTTTCTTTTTCCAGTAAAGCTAATTCTTTTTTTAAGTCCTGGACCTCAGAAAAATTTTCATCTATCTGAGCATTTCTATAACTTATTGTAAATAGAATTGAAAAAGCCAAAGCTATATACATTATTGTTTTCGCCTTTTTATTTTTGTTTTTTATAGTATTCTTTTTCTTTTGATTTTCATTTTTATTTATAGTAGTCTTTTTTTGTTTATACGGATTTTTAGCAGGTGTATATTCTGGCTTCAATTTTCTTGGACTTGTTTCATATTGATATCTATTATAATTTCTTGGCAAGATTTATACACCTCCTTCTAATTTTCATAATTAATAGTGAATAATTTTGGTTAACAATTGTTTTCTTTTATGATTCATTATTCATTTTTTATATTTTTTCAAATACTCTTAGTTTTGCACTTTTGCTTCTAGAGTTATTTTCCATTTCTTCTTCATTTGGTATAATTGGTTTTTTAGTAATTATTTTACCTAAACTTTTTTTGTTACAAACACAATAAGGTAAATCCTTTGGGCATGTGCAACTTTCTATACTGTCTAGATAAGCTTTTTTTACAGCTCTATCTTCTAATGAATGGAAGGTAATAACGCAAAGCCTTCCACCTGGTTTTAAAGCATTTATCGAATTTATAACAGTATTGTATAATGGCTCAATTTCATTATTTACTTCTATTCTTATTGCTTGAAAAGTCCTTTTTGCAGGATGTCCATACTTATTTTTCATGCTACTTGGAATTACTTCTTCTATAATCTTTACTAATTGTGTAGTCGTAGTTATTTCCTCAAGTTTTCTGTATTCACATATTTTTTTGGCTATTCTTCTTGAAAACTTTTCCTCACCATATTGAAAAATTATATCTGCTAACTCCTGCTCATCATAATTATTAATAACATCTTTTGCTGTTAAGCTTTGTGACTTATCCATTCTCATATCTAATGGAGCATCTTTAATATAACTAAATCCTCTTGTTTCTTCATCTAGTTGATATGACGAAACTCCTAAATCTAAAAGAATTCCATCAACATTTTCTACTTCAATTTCCTCAAGAATATTTTTTATATCATCATGATTTCCTTTAACATACTTAACATTACTAAAATCTTTTAGTCTTTGTTTAGCAACAGATAAAGCATCTTCATCTCTATCTATCCCAATTAAAGTTCCCTTTTTAGATAATCTAGATGCAATTTCAAAACTATGTCCAGCACCACCTAAAGTTCCATCTACATATGTTCCATCTGGTTTTATATTTAAATTTTCAATACATTCATTCAACAAAACAGGAACATGATTAAAATTTATATAATTCAACTTCTTTACCTCTAACTTATTTTTATTAAAAATAGCATAAACAGCTGGTATATAAGCTACACCAGCTGTCTTGATTCTTTGTGTTATAAAATTTTTATCTTTTGTATTTTACTTTACATCTTTTGTATATATATATCTTTTGTGTTTTACAACATAATATTAGTGTTCCTCATTTGTCTTATTTTTCTTTTTTAATTTTATCTTTTGTAAGTATTTTTATTCTTTAGTATCTTTTTTAATTTTTCTTTTGTAAATTTTAAATTTTTATCTTTTGTAATCTTTTTTCTTTTGTACTTTTTAAATCTTTTGTACCTTGTCAAGCAAAATTCTTGCTCTACTTTTATCCTTTGTATCTTTATATAAACTTTTGCAAGTTATATACCTAAGTTAGACATTTTTTCAGCAATTTCATCTGCCTCTAGATTTTCTTTTTCAGTATATGCAGTCCATTTGTCTTTGCTCCAAATTTCTATTTTATTTAGAACACCTACAATAATAACTTCTTTTTCTAGTCCTGCAAATTCTCTTAAATTGCTTGTAATTAGAAATCTTCCTTGTTTATCTATTTCGCATTCCATAGCTCCTGCTAAGAAAAATCTCATTAATGCTCTAGCATCTTTATTGGTAAGTGGAAAGGCTCTTAATTTTTCTTCGAAGTTTTTCCATTCCTTTTGTGAATATACGAACAAGCACCCATCCAAACCTTTAGTTATTACAAACTTTTCTCCTATGTCTTCTTTTAACTTTGCAGGCATTATTAATCTTCCTTTTGTATCTATAGAATGTGCATATTCGCCTATTAACAAATGTTTCACCTCTCTTACACTTTGATGTATTTTTTCACCACTTCGTTCCACTTTCCTCCACTTTGATATAATTTTAAATGATAAGAATTGAAAAATCAATACTTTTTTGAAACTTTTTTAAATTTTTTTAGATAATGAGATAAGTTTTTGTATATGAAAACTGTTCTTCAATTTCACAAATAAAAAACACATCATTCATTGAACAATGTGTTTTACCTTTTATAATTTTAACAAATATATATTTCTCAAATACTCTCCAAACTTTGTAGTTTTAACTATTTTAGCACCAGTAGATTCTACTGCTTTGTTAGAAGGCAAATTGTCTGGATGAACTGTAATAATTATATATTCATAATTGTTTTCTTTTGCTTCTTTTATTAATATCTTCTCTAGTTCTTTCATGATACCTTTATTTCTATATTCTTCTAAAACTAAATATCCTCCTATCTCTACCACCTTATCACTTACTAAATTAATTTCTTTTTTTATTTCATTAATACAATCCCATCCTTCTAAATATAATTGTGCAGTTCCTATAAGTTTTTCATTATCAAAAGCTCCATAACTTATTGTTTTGTTTTCTTGAAATATTTCCTCTAATTCATCATCTGTAAAAGGAATAAAAAATTCTTTTCTTTCTAATTTATTTAAAACATTTTCCATTAATTCTATTAACTCTTGTCTATTATCGACACTAATTTTTTTATATATAATCAAAATTATCCTCCTTGATAATCATTATTTTTTCATTGATTATATTATATTTCTTATAATAAAATCAAGATAAATCAGTTTTTTAAATAACCATGAGAATTTCTTAATAAAATTTGACATATAACAAAATCGATGTTTTAATAATATTAGCTTAAATGCATGAAACTGGTCTTATAAGCAACGCTCGATATGTGTGTAGAGACACATATCTTTTTTATGCAAAAAACAGAGCAGGTAGAGAACTGCTCTGAACTGATTATCAGTTTTTATTTGTGTTGTTTTTATATGTATTCAAATTCTTCTTCCAATTTTTCAAACAACTAGAAAAGAAATATTAGAAGAAACTTTAAATTGTATAGTAGAATAGAATTACTTATATATTAAATTATAATAGCTAAAAGAGACTCGTATCCGCGAGTCTCTTTCGCTTTGAAAACACTTTAACAATAAAGTAACTGCCAAGTTGTTTTGGCGCCTGCGTCTCTTAATATTTTCTTAATGTTAGATTCTTCAGGTGCAAGATCTAAAGCAGTAAGTTCATAACCATCGAGTTGTTTCAAATTAAGGTTGGCTCCACAATCTACAAGTTCTCTTACTGATTCTTCTGCTCCTTTATCAATAGCCCACATTAAAGCTGTTTTGCGTACACCTGTGCTAAACGCATTGAGATCTGCATTTTTATTCGCCAATGCCCTTACGACTTCGTAATGATTGTTTTGTGCCGCTTTCATTAAAGGTGTATATCGAATTATTGATCCTCCGTCATATAAATTCGGATTAGCGTTGTATTCATCCAGTAACATATTAACAACTTCCAAATGTCCATTCTCTGCTGCTAAGAATAAAGGCGTAGCGCCATATTGATGTTGCATATCTACGCTCGCTCCTTCATCTAATAAAATTTTGGACATTTCAAGAAAACCGTTTTGAGCAGCTATACCCAACAATGTATAGTGACCGTTAAAACCTACCGGGCAATCAAGATTTCTTACTTTCGGTATTAATTTCTTGGCCATTTCAATGTTATTGTTTTCTACTGCAGCTTCCAATGATTCAATAGATACTGATTTTAAATTTTCAGCTATTTCTTTAGAAATAGCTTCACACTTTCCTTCAATAGCCGCTTCCAACGCATCATTTAAGGGCCACATTACACCACTATAGTTTGTAGCGATTTCTTTGAGAAGCTTTTTTACTACTTTAATATGTCCCTTAGCCGCTGCTAATTTTAGAGCATGTTCACCCCATTCAGACCTTATTAGAACATCCGCTTTTTTTTCCAAAAGATAACTTACAATCGTAAGATATCCGTTTTCAGAAGCATGCATTAATGCTGTTTTGTTATGCTCATCAACTAAGTTCACATCATCTTTACTTAATCTTTTGACCTTTTCAAGATAACCACTTTTAGCTGCTTCCATTAAGGCAACCGTTTCTTCGCTTTCCCTTTTATGGTAGTTTGCGCCGAGTCCAATTAATTCTTCAGCCAGCTCATTACATCCATTGCTTAAAGCTTTACTGTAGAATTGATTTAGCAATTCTTGCCGTTGCATAGTATTTTCTCCTTTCAAATTTGTCTGTGTTTACAGAACTTGGCAATATTATATCATAGTAAACATAACATTTCAAGATTTACTATTAATATTATTTATTATTATAAGTAATGCTAGTGGACCTACTATTAATTATTCACTGCGACGTTAGTCGCATATTCGGCTCCCTCCTTTTCGATTCCCACTTTTGAAACAAACTAAAAGAACCATAGCTTTGCTATGATTCTTTTATAAACCAACTTTTTGCATTTAGTTAACATAATAGCTTTTAAAAAGAAATTTACAATTATCTACTATATTCTTTTTAAATTTATTTACTAAAGTTTAATTATATAAATAATATTTTATTTATATAACATTGATTTAATTTTATTCAGTATTTTCTTATATATTGATTCTTTGTATGTAATAAGAGCTACAGTATTATTTATATTTTTTTCTCGCTTTGTATTTTGTTTTTTATTTCTAAAAATATTATCTGGATTATATTTTTTTCTTTTTTTCAATTCAACTTGTTGTCTATCATATTTTTGTTTTTCAATAATTTTATCCTTTTGTGTTTCAGTAGCCCAATAATCTCTAAATAATAAACCAATAATAGCTTTAGCTGTTTTGGAAACATTTTGTTCATTTAAGGTCTTTCTAGGATTATATTTGAAAATATAATCCTTATTAGAATAAGTTTCAAATAATTCAATTTTTGTTTTAGGTATCTTATTATAATCTTCTATTTGAATATATTTTAATATTTCTAACACTTCTTTATATGCATTAGCATATTGGTCTTCAACCATTATTATTCTCCTTTATAAAGTTTGATTATTTGCATCTTTTTGATTTTGTAATTGTTTTTGCTGTGCACTAATATATTTTTCTGTATTATCTACTAGTTGTATATCTTCTATTTCTGCAATCACTTCTCTTCCTAATTCACTACCTGTTTTAATTTTCTTCTTATCAATTTCATATGCTCCAACAACATATAATCTTTCACCCGTTGTACTCCTTTTACCTTCAACAAATTCATAATTTTCAAAACTCTTAATAGTTCCATTGTTTGCAAATTCTAAAAATTCTTCATCACTTAAAGTTCCAACAAAAGGATAATATGCCTGAACAGCGCCATCTTTACTATACACTGTTACAGGGCAACTATAGTCTAAAATCGCATAATCATTTTTCCTTTTAACAATATTAAAACAATGTCCTTCTTGATGTTCACCTAAATCTAAACATCCCATACAATAATAACTTTCTACACCAAGTAAACTTAATATTTGTTGAGCCAATGCACTTCTTTCTGTACATTGTGCAGCTCCTTTATGTTTTAAATCTTCTAACTTATTATTTTCAAGTGCAGCAAAATATTCCTCATCTGTTGTAGTTTTACTCCATGCAACATCATTAAATATTTGTTCTCTGTCTCCTTTATCAGGCATCCCAAAATACGAATTAATAAAGTTTTCTAAATTCTGTATTAAAGAAGCTTTTGAGTTAATATTATATTGCTTTATAAAATGAGCAAACTCATACATATAATCTGTTGTTTGCATACCATAATCTTCCATTGAAAATTTTGAATATTTAATTCGTGTATTCAATGGAATAAATCCCTTGAATAAATTATTTGCTATTCCACAATTTAAAAATCCAAGCTTTTCTATTTTGTCGCTATTAGAATCTGCTTCTTCAATTGCTTGTTCCACAATAGTATCTATATCTTCTTCACTGCAATCTAATATTTTTTGTAATAAATCCATATTTGTTCCTCCTATTTTTAGAACATAAATCTTTTTATTCACAAATTCTTTTGTTTAATATTTTTTCTTTAAACTAATATCTACTATAAAATTAGCACAAAAAAATCTTTTTATCAATGTTTTTTAATAATTTTATGCCAAAAGGGCCGAAGCATTTTAACACACTAGCCTTTTTGTTGTGTCTACTAAATGTGGTGCATTTCATAGCATTTGGATTCTTTTTTATGGAGCAGGTAGTGGGGCCCATCGCCCTCGCGTCGGAAAAGATGTCCACTGGACATCTTTTGCCTTCGTTTCGGCAGGCCCCAGTCCTGCTCGAAACTTGGCACCCTCCTTTTCGATTCCCACTCTTAAAAAAACTAAAAGAACCATAGCTTTGCTATGATTCTTTTTTATGGAGCAGGTAGTGGGTCCCATCGCCCTCGCGTCGGAAAAGATGTCCACTGGACATCTTTTGCCTTCGTTTCGGCAGGCCCCAGACCTGCTCGAAACTTGGCACCCTCCTTTTCGATTCCCACTCTTAAAAAAACTAAAAGAACCATAGCTTTGCTATGATTCTTTTTTATGGAGCAGGTAGTGGGAATCGAACCCACGTCATCAGCTTGGAAGGCTGAGGTTCTACCATTGAACTACACCTGCATTTCCTCATCACAGATATAGATTATAAACTATGTTTTATTCGTTGTCAACACTTTTTAAAAAAATTTTTATTTTTTTTATTTAGGTTCTCTCCTTTTTAGAATGGGAGGACTAAAGTCGCCTGCCCCCTAGAGTAAAAAAAACAATAAATTCTCGAGTACTATATATAACAATATGAAAATTATATCGATTTACTGGAAAACAATTTGTTTTTCAGTAAAATTTAGAAAGCTAAAATAATTAATTTTTGACAAATGAGCATTCATTTTCAAAAATTAATATTTTAGCTTAATTTATACATTTAAAAATATGTAGATGTTTCTTTGAAGAGCGGGTCGCCGTGGGCGACGACCTCTACAATCTTTAATTATTTATTGAACATTTTTCAACAAAATAATCACATATTTTTTCACTTTCTTGTTTACAAATAGATTCAACTAATATAAAATAGTATTATATATTAAAATTAAGGTGGCGTAATGTATAAATTTATATCTCATAGTGAAAACGAAACAAAAGATTTTGCCTTTAAATTAGCAAGTATATGCAAAAAAGGAGATATTATAATTCTTAATCGGAGATTTAGGTAGTGGAAAAACGAAATTTACTGAAGGTTTTTTAAATTTTTGGAATTTGCAAGATGAAATTTCTAGCCCTACCTTTACTATTGTAAATGAATATTGTTCTGAAAATATGAATATTTATCATTTCGATTTGTATAGATTAGCCGATTTAGACGAGTTTTTTGCAATAGGTGGAACAGAATATTTTGAAAAAGGAATATGTATTGTAGAATGGGGAAATTTAATTGAATCAATTGTTCCTTCAAATTCTATTTTTATAAATATACTTAAAGATAATAATGACTTAGAATGTAGACATTTTGAAATTACTACTAATAATAAGTCAATTAAGGAGATTTTTTAATGAAAATTTTAGCTTTATCAACTTCTACTAATATTTGTTCTGTTGCCATTTTAGAAGATAATAAATGCATTAAAGAAATACATACTTCTGATAATAAAACTCATTCAGTAAATTTAATGCCTTTAGTTTCACAAGTACTAAAAGAAACAAATTTAGTATTATCAGATATAAATTTAATAGCATGTGATATAGGACCACGGTTCTTTTACAGGAATACGTATAGGTGTTTCAACAGCTAAAGCTTTAGCAGTAGTAAATAACATCCCTGTTGTTGGAGTCACTTCATTAGAAGGTCTAGCTTATACTATAAAAAAAGATGATGGAATTATATGTTCTTTAATAGATGCAAATAACCATCAAGTATACTGTGGAATTTTTGATAACAAATATAATTTAGTTAATGAATATATAGCTGATGATATTAATAATGTATCAACCGTATTAGAAAAGTTTTCCGAGATTACATTTGTTGGTGATGGTGCATGTAATTACTTAAATAAAACTGATTGTATTTCTACTTTCCTTGCTTCACAAATAGGTCTGTTTGGATATGAAAAATATTTAAAAGGATTTAGTGAAGATGCCGATACAATCACTCCTTTATACTTACGTGTATCACAAGCCGAAAGGATGAGACAACAAAATGATTCAAATTCATAAAATGACTATACAAGATTTAAATCAAATTTCCAATATCCTGAACACTGAATTTGATGATTTTTGGAATGAAAACTTATTAAAAAGTGAAATTGAAAATCCTAATTCAAAATGTATTATTGCAAAATCAAATGATGAAATTGTTGGATTTGCATGCATATGGAAAGCTGTTGATGATATTCATATTACTAACATTGTAGTAAAAAAAATATATAGAAAACAAGGAATTGGAAGTTTATTATTAAAAGAACTTATTAAAATTTCAAACAATGAAAATGTAACTTCTATTACATTGGAAGTCAAAGCTTCAAATCTTCCTGCACAAAATTTATACCAAAAATATGGTTTTAAAGTACTAGGGAGAAGAAAAAAATATTATAATGGTACCGAGGATGCCATTATAATGACAAAAGATTTAAAATGTGAATAACTATATAACACATTTTTTAGGAGGTAAACAAATGAAAAAAAATGAATTAAGTTACAAACAATTAAAAGATTGTTGTAATCCAAGTATGTTCAAATTTGAAACAACTAACGATATTGAAGATACTGACATAGTTTATGGACAGGACAGAGGAATTAAAGCTCTACAATTTGGGCTATCTGTAGATTCAAAAGGTTATAATTTATATGTAGAAGGACCTTCAGGTGTAGGAAAAACATTATATACAAAGCAATATGTAAAAAGCATTGCCGCTAAGAAAAAAACTCCTGATGATTGGTGCTATATTTATAATTTTGACAATCCTAATGAACCTATCGCTGTATCTGTTTCAGCTGGAGCTGGAAAAGAATTTAAAGCAGATATGGAAAGTTTTGTTAATAGCATAAAAAAAGACTTAAAAAATACTTTTAATAACGATGATTTTGAAAAACAAAAATCTATTATGCGACAAAATTTTGAAGAAAGAAAAAAAGAATTATTAGATGAATTAAATGTAAGAACATCTAAAGAAGGCTTCCAAGTTAAAACTGCTCAAAATGGAATATACATGATGCCTATAATTGATGGAAAACCTATAGATGAAGAAGATTTTGACAAACTAGATGATGAAACAAAAAAAGCTTTTGAAGATAAGTCTCCTATGGTTCAAGAAATGATAATGCAAGTTATTACACAAATTAAATTTTTAGAAAAAGATACTGATAAAAAAATTGAGGATTGGCAAGCAAGTATTGCAATTGTAGCTATTAATGCTCAAATTAATCCTTTAAAATCTAAATATAAAAAATACAAAAAAATAACTTTATACTTTGAAAATATAAAAAATGATATTTTAAAAAATCTTCAATACTTTTTGCAAGAAGAAGCTGAGCCTACAAAACAGCAAACTTTAAATCAAGAAAATCCAAAGCCATGGCTTAACTATAGAGTAAATTTATTTGTAGATAATAGCTCTTTAGAAGGTTCTCCTGTTATTATGGATTCAAATTATTTATACCATAATTTATTTGGAAAATTAGAATATGAAAGTCAATATGGAATGTTAAAAACAGATTTTACAATGTTAAAACCTGGATTGCTTCACAAAGCAAATGGAGGATATATTATATTACAAGCAAGTGACTTACTTGCAAATCCGCTTTGTTATGAAACATTAAAAAAAGCATTAATGGTTAAAGAATTAAGTATCGAAAATAGTATGGAACAACGTTCTTATATGGTAATGATTTCATTAAAACCTGAACCAATTCCAATTAACCTTAAAGTTTTACTTTTAGGAGATGCAAATATATATCATACATTACTTGCTTTAGATGATGATTTCAAAAAACTATTTAAAATAAAAGTGGAATTCGAAGAATCTGCTCCAAAAAATGAATCAAATATTTTAAAATTAGCTAGATTCATCCATAATTATTGTAAAAAAGCAGATTGTTTACCATTAGATGCAAGTGCAGTAGCAAAAATTGTTGAATATGCTTCAAGATTATCTGAAGATAAAGATAAATTATCAACAAAATTTAATGAAATTGGTGAAATAATTTCTGAATCTTCTACATGGGCAAAATTATCAAGAAAAAAAGTTATTACTGCAGATTATATTTCAAAAACATTAACTGAAAGAGTTGAAAGAGTAAAAAAATACGACTCAAAATATTCTGAAATGATAAAAGAAAACACTTTACTTATTAGCACAAGTGGATACGAAGTTGGTGTTATAAACGGATTAACAGTAATGACTATCGGAGACTATTGCTTTGGAAAGCCTTCAAGAATTACTGCAAATACATTTGTTGGAAAAGAAGGTATTATAGATATTGAACGTGAAATTGATATGTCTGGTTCAAGCCATTCTAAAGGAGTTCTTATATTACAAGGATATTTAGGTGAAACTTTTGCACAAGAATTTCCTCTATCATTAAATGCAAGTATATGTTTTGAACAATTGTATAATGGAGTTGATGGAGATAGTGCTTCAAGT
The DNA here is from genome assembly GCA_017437145.1 of Clostridia bacterium. Classification (GTDB taxonomy): domain Bacteria; phylum Bacillota; class Clostridia; order TANB77; family CAG-508; genus CAG-452. The sequence continues at coordinate 193,903 of JAFSBT010000008.1, forward strand.
ACAGAAACTTATGCAATACTTTCAAGTTTATCTGAACTACCTATCAATCAATCAATAGCTGTTACTGGTTCAGTAAATCAAAAAGGTCAAATACAACCAATTGGTGGTGTTAATGAAAAAATAGAAGGATTCTTCCAAGTATGTAAAATGCGTGGACTAAATGGTGAACATGGTGTTATAATTCCAATACAAAATGTTAAAAACCTAAGCTTATCAGATGAAGTAATTGAAGCTGTTAAGAATAATAAATTCCATGTATATGCAATTTCTACAATTGATGAAGGAATTGAAATTTTAACAGGTGTACCTGCAGGTAAGAAAAATAAATTTGGACAATTCCCTTCAGGAACAGTAAATTATTTAGTACAAGAAAAATTAAAGAAATATTCAGAATATAGTAAGGAGAAATAAATAAACAAATAAAAGATGTGTTGAGACTCCCCTCATCACATCTTTTGTTTGTTTATAATTGTCAGACAATTAATTAAAACATAAGATATATCATATTGATTTGCTGAAAAATCTAAGATTTTTCAGCAAAATTTAAAAAGCTAAAATAATTAATTTTTGACAAATGATTATTCATTTTCAAAAATTAATATTTTAGCTTAATTTATATAATAAAATATTTTAGCAATTTCTCTGTAGCACGGGCGATGAAACATCGCCCCTACAACATTTGCAATAAATTGCTTTATTCAGCTTTTGGTTCTTCAACAGCTGGTGTTTCAACTGCAGCTTCTGCTACAACTTCTTCAGCTACTGGTTCTTCAGCTAAATCTTCTTTAATTGTGATTTCATTAGTTTCAATTCTTGCTCCAACCATTTCTTTAGTTTTAGCAGATTTTCCTAATCTATCTCTTAAATAAAATAATTTAGCTCTTCTTGCTTTACCAACTCTTGTTACTTCAACTTTTTCAACTGCTGGAGAATGTACTAAGAATGTTTTTTCAACACCAACACCATAAGAAGTTTTTCTTACAGTAAATGTTGCATTCACTCCTCCACCTTGTTTTTTTATTATAATTCCTTCGAAAACTTGGATTCTTTCTCTGTTTCCTTCTTTTACTCTAACATGAACTTTAACTGTATTTCCAACTTTTAATTCTGGAATTTTATTTTTCATTTGCTCATGCTCGATTGATTTAATAATGTCCATTACTGAACCTCCTATCCTTTAATATTTTCTATATATGTCATTTTTCACCTTCATTTTAATAAATCCGGTCTTTTCTTTTTAGTTACTTCTAAAGATTTTTCTTTTCTCCATTTTTCAATCTCTTGATGATTTCCGAGATAATAAAATGCTTGGAACTTTTTTATCTAAAAATATTTCTGGTCTAGTATATTGAGGATATTCTAACAATCCATTAGAAAAAGATTCCTCTTTTATAGATTCTTTATTTAGTACTCCATCTATGTATCTACTAACAGAATCAACTAATACCATTGCAGGTATTTCTCCTCCTGTTAAAACATAGTCCCCAATTGATATTTCTTCATCAACAATCTCCTCAATTACTCTTTCATCAATTCCTTCATAATGACCACATAATAAAACTATATGTTCCTCATTACTTAATTCTTCGACTTTATTTTGTGTTAGAGTTTTCCCTTGTGGAGATAAATATATTGTTTTTTTACTTTCCCCTTCAATACTTTTAAAAGCATCATATACAACATCTGGTTTCATAACCATTCCAGCTCCTCCACCATAAGGTGTATCATCAACTTTTTTATGTTTATCCTTAGCAAAATCTCTAATATTAATTATATTTATTTCTAAAATATTTTTTTTACTAGCTCTGCCAATAATACTTGTTCTTAATGACTCAAACATTTCAGGGAATAGTGTAAGTATATCAATTTTCATAGTAGTCCCTCTATTAATTTAACAACTATTCTTTTATTTTCTATATCTACATTTTTTACAACTGAAGCTATTGCAGGTATTAAAATTTGTTTTCCAATTTCATTCCTTACAACATATACATCATTACTTCCTGTAGAAAAAACATCTTCAATTTTTCCTAACAACTCATCTTCATCTGAATAAACTTCACACCCGATTAAATCGACTATAAAATATGAATTTTTAGGAAGTTTTACAGCATCTTTTCTATGTATTTTCAAGTAACAATTTCTATATTTTTCAGCTTCTTCTATAGAATCAATTCCCTTTAGTTTTAAAAGTACCATACTATTTAAATATTTTACTTCTTCAATCTCAAATTCAACCAATTCTTTATTTATAGTTAAAAATATAGTTTTTAGTTTGCTAAATCTTTTTATATCATCTGTAAAAGGTTTTACTTTAACAAATCCTCTTACTCCATTTGTTGTTACAATTTGACCAATTTCAAAATATTGTTCCATAATCTTTAAAATTCCTTTAATCTATAAATTCTATTGTAACTTTCTTGTCTTCTTTTGCTCCTAAAGCTTTCATTATAGTTCTAATTGCTTTAGCTATTCTACCTTCTTTTCCAATAACTTTTCCCATATCAGATTCTGCAACTTTAACTTCAAAAATTACAGATTTTTCTCCATCAATTTGATTAATAGAAACTTGTGATTCATCTGATACCAAGCTATTTATAATAGTTAATAAAGAGTCTTTCACTTTCTATACTCCTTTCTCTATTAAACGTTTTACTGTATCTGTAGGTTTAGCTCCATTTTTTATCCATTTTTCTACTTTTTCTTTATCTAATACTATTGTAGATGGTTCTGTCATAGGATCATATGAACCTATTTTTTCAATTATTCTTCCATCTCTTGGTGATTTAGAATCAGCAACAACAATGTGATAGAATGGTGCTTTTTTCTTTCCAGCTCTTTGTAGTCTTATTTTTACCATGCAAATTCACCTCCCTTAGTTTTCATTCATTTATACTTAAAAACTTAATAACATATTAAAATTTCATATTTTTCAATGAATTAACATCCATTCCTTTTAACGCATTTTTCATTCCGCCTTTACTATTTTGCATTTTCTTCATCATTTTTTGCGTCATTTCATATGAATTTATAAATCTATTTATATCTTGAACTGTTGTTCCACTACCTTTTGCAATTCTTATTCTTCTACTTGCATTTAAAAGTTTAGTATTCTTTTTTTCCGCTTTAGTCATTGAACAAATAATTGCCTCTATTTTTACAAACTCTTTATCATCAACTTTTATATCTCCAAATTTATTCATACCTGGAATCATTTTTAATATTGATGAAAATGAACCCATTTTTCTCATTTGCCTTAGTTGAGATAAATAATCATCTAAGTCTAACCCTTGTTGCTTACTTAATTTTTTTTCTAACTTTAAAGCTTCTTCAGCATCAAATGCTTCTTCAGCTTTTTCTATAACTGAAAGAATATCTCCCATACCTAAAATTCTTGATGTCATTCTATCTGGATGAAATTCTTCTATATCACTTAATTTTTCACCTGTAGCAGCAAATTTTATTGGTCTACCTGTTACTTTTTTTACTGAAAGTGCTGCACCACCACGAGTATCACCATCTAGTTTAGTTAAAATAATACCATCTATTCCAAGTTCATTATTAAAACTTTCTGCAACATTTACTGCATCTTGACCTGTCATAGAATCAACAACCAATATAATTTCGTGAGGTTTTACACCTTGTTTTACATTCTTAAGCTCTGTCATTAACTCTTCATCTATATGAAGTCTTCCTGCTGTATCTAAAATTATTACATCATTTAACTTTGACATTGCTTGATTCATTGCTTGTTTAGCAATATGTACAACATCCTTTGAAACCTCATTAGCAAATACTGGTATATTTAATTGTGAACCAACTACCTGTAATTGCTTTATAGCTGCTGGTCTATAAACGTCACAAGCAACTAATAAAGGTTTCTTTCCTTGCTTTCTTAAAATATTAGCAAGTTTTCCTGCTGTTGTAGTTTTTCCTGAACCTTGCAATCCCACTAACATTATTATTGTAGGTGGATTCGGTGTGAAATTGATTTTAGAAGTTGTGCCTCCTAAAAGTTCTACCATTTCATCTTTTACTATTTTTACAACTTGTTCACCTGGTGTTAAGGATTTTAAAACATCTTGGCCTAAGGCTTTTTCCTGAATAGTAGAAATAAAATCTTTAACTATTTTGTAATTAACATCTGCCTCTAGTAAAGCAAGTTTTACTTCTCTTAAAATTTCTTTTAAATCTCCTTCAGTTATTCTTGCTTTTCCTCTAAGTTTTCTTGTAATACCTTGTAACTTGGAAGATAATCCTTCAAAAGCCATTTAAAATCCTCCTTTTTTAAATAATTATGCTATGTTTCTTAGTTCATCTCTAACATGTTCTAGAACTTTAGCAACTTGTTTATCTGTAAACTTTGATTCAATTTTAGTAAGCTCAGATAAAATGTGTGCAATCTTTTCTTCCTGCTTAAACATCTTTTTCATAAAACCTAGCTTTTCTTCAATTTCAAAAAGCTTTTTCTCCCCTTTCATAATAATATCTCTTACTGCTTGCCTTGTAATGCCTTCATTTTCTGCTATTTCAGAAAGAGATAAATCATTATCATAATAATTTGCTAGAATATTTAGTTGATTTTCTGTTAAAAGTTTTCCATACAATTCGCATAAAATACTAATTCTAACGTTTTTTTCCATCTTTTATTACCAACCTATCTACTCTAAATTTGTAATGCTATATTACTTTACAATATTTTCATGCATTTGTCAAGTGTTTTAAAAGAAAAAGCTACTAAAATCATAAGATTTAGTAGCTTTTTTTATTAAATTATCTATTTAATCCAACATTTATAAAATTAAATATAGAGTTAATAATTTTATTTATGATTTCAGTAATCTTTGAAAGCAATCCATTTATTGAAAATCCTCCATTTGTCGCGGCATTAGTCACTTTCTCAATTTCTTTTTCATTCTCACTTTCTCCTTCACCTTCAGCTGTATCTGTTGAAATTATTGACTCTTCAGGATCTATTATCGTAGCTGTCGGTGTTTGAGTTACTGTTGTTGATGTTTCTGGTTTAGTAGATGTTGTAGGTTTTGCCGGTGTTGCTGGAGTTGCTGGTTTTGCAGGAGTAGCTGGTGCTGAACTTGTTGATGATGTCTTTTTTTCAGATTCTTCTTTTTCAGGCTCATTAACAACTACATCACAGGTAGCTGTTGCTCCTGTCTTTTTATTTCTTGCTGTAATAGTTACGTTGCCCGCTTTCTCTGGTAGAATTTCACCTTTTTTTACTTTTACTATTTTTTCATTTGAACTTGTCCACTCAATATCATTATCAGAAATCTCTTTACCCTTACTATTTAAGACAATCAATTCCATTTTTTCATCTATATTCATTGTTATAGAAGTCTCATTTAAAGTTATTCTATTATCTTCAATTACCGTAACTGTAAATTCTACTACTTCCTTTGTATCATAATGCTCTGATGTAATTGTAACAGTTCCTGCTTTTTTTGCAGTAAGTTCACCTGAAGAATAACCAACGGTTGCTATAGAAGTTTTCTCTGATCTCCATCTAATTTTTCTACTAATATCTTTTCCTTCATCATCAAGTACTTTAAATTTTAACACTTCTCCTTCTGTTACTGTTGGATTACTTGGATTTATAGTGAACGCACTAACTTTTGAAGCTATACTAAATAAACATACTCCAACTACTAATAATATTATTATTTTAATCATTTTTATAGAAATACTTTTCATAAAAATCGCCCCCTATACATGAATATTATATTAATCACTTTCATCATAAACCTTTTATTTATTAAATTAAAAAATTTTAAATGCATTAACTATCATTGGCAATATACTTGCAAAAAATGAATCAATTACTGGAATAAAATAATCTATAATATTTTTAAAAGACATCCTTTTTTTGACTTGTCCAGACTCTTCTAATTCATCCTCTTGTATTAAATTCATCTCTTCTCCCGAATTTATTTGCTGTAAATCTTCATTTACAGCTTCTACCTTAAAAAACACACTGAATACACATACGCTTACAATTACAATCAACATTATTTTTAATATTTTTATAGAAATCTTTTTCACAAAAATCGCCCCCTAATACATCAAATTTTAAAAAAACATAAAATAAAAGACGTTGTGTTAAAAGCTTAAAAGGTTTTACCTTCACACAACGCCCTGTTTTATTTTTATATAATTCTTCTTTTCCCTTGTATTTAAATATCGAAGCATATCAATCAGCTCCTTTTCATAACATACTTTTATTTTAACATATTATGGCAACTTTGTCAAGTGTTTCTTCCTTCTGAAACCTTAAACCTTAATTATCGTTATTGGTGTACCTCCCTACATTTTTAATTTTTTTACATAAAAATGCGAACGACCAATGGTCGCCCCTACAGTGTTTGCAATAAATTATATTGTATTAGTGATTTCTTCGAAGTTCGGGTCGCCGAGAGCGACGACCCCTACAACCATTTAATTAATTTTTAGACAATCTGACATCCCCCTTGTCTCTTTTTCTCCTATTCTTTAAAATGTTTCAATGACCTTTCAGCCATTTTTGTATATCTGAGTTTTTTGTCTCTTATTTTTTCTTCTAGTTCAGGAAGTATTCCAAAATTTGCATTCATTGGTTGAAAATTATCATTTGGAGATGAAATATAATTCGCCAATGCACCTATTACAGTTTCTTTTGAGAAAATATATTTGTTAGAATTTTCCTTGTTTCCGAAAATCGGGTCGCCGAGGGCGGCGACCCCTACGTTGTTTTTATAAAATTTTATTACCGCATTCAATCCCGCAACCATTCCAGATGCAATAGATTCCACATATCCCTCAACACCTGTAATTTGTCCTGCAAAATATATATTCTTATTTTCTTTCAAGTTATATGTTTCATCCAATAAACTTGGAGAATTTATATAAGTGTTTCTGTGCATTACCCCTAATTTTATAAACTCAGCGTTCTGTAATCCAGGAATCATAGAGAAAATTCTTTTTTGTTCGCCAAATTTTAAATTAGTTTGAAAACCTACCATGTTATACATAGAGCCTTCACTATTATCTTGTCTTAATTGAACTATCGCATATGGTCTTTTAGCTGTTCTTGGATCATCAAAACCAACCGGTTTCAATGGTCCGAATCTTAAAGTATCTATTCCTCTCTTAGCCATAATTTCGACCGGCATACATCCTTCAAAAATTTCTCTTTTTTCAAATTCATGAAGCTCTACAACCTCTGCATTTATTAATTCGTTATAAAAAGCTTCATATTCTTCCTTATTCATTGGAAGATTTATATAGCTCTGTTCTTCATTCTCTAATCTTTCTTTCCATTCTTCTATAGTTTCTTCTTTTTTCTTTTCTTGATTATACCTATCTCCATAAAAAGCAATATTCATATCTATACTATTTTTATCTATTATTGGAGCCGCTGCATCATAAAAGTGTAATTTATCTTCACTCGTTAATTTTGATATTTGTTTAGATAATCCTTCAGAAGTTAAAGGTCCAGTTGCAACAATTACTATCCCATCATAGTTAGATAACTCTTCTGTAAATTCTTCCCTTATAATTTCTATATTTGGTTCATCCTCAATTCTTTTTGTTACCAGTTCAGAAAACTTTTCTCTATCTACAGCTAAAGCTTGTCCTGCAGGAACCGAAGTTTCATCAGCACATTTAATAAGTAAAGAATTTAATTTTCTTAATTCTTCTTTTAATAGCCCGCACGCATTAGTAATAGCATTAGATTTAAAAGAATTGCTGCAAACAACCTCAGCTAAATTTTCATTGGAATGTGCAGGCGAAAATTCTTTAGGTTTCATTTCATAAAGTTTAACCTTAATACCTCTTTTTGCAATTTGATATGCCGCTTCTGAGCCTGCTAATCCTCCACCAATAACAGTAATATAATTATTCATAAAATCCCTCTTTTTCTTTTTTATCTTTTATATTTTAGCATAATAAATCTTAAAATTCTATATGTTAATTAATGTATTTGGAGTTTGGCATTTGGTAATTGTGTATTTGTAGGGACGTGCATTGCACGTCCGCTAAATGCATTATTACGGACGACCGATGGTCGCCCCTACAACGTTTATAAACAATATTGCATCTTATTTGCATGCAAAAAGCGTTCTCGCAAGAACGCTTTTTTGCATTACATAGTCAAACTAGTTAAAAGAGGTAAAATAAATGTTTTTATAAGATTAAATATAATACTCACAATTTCTGCTACAACATTTATTGTTCCCGCAATATCTATTTCTTCTGAATTAGATCCAACTTCAATTCCATCACTTTCAGTATCTTCCGAATCACCTACAATATGCACTGTACATACATCCATTTTTGAAAGATTAGTTAAAGATGTTATTGTAACATACTGTGTTCCAGCTTTTCTACCTGTAATCGTAACATTTCCATCTTTATTATAAATATCCACTTTTCCTGTTCCAGTTGCTTGAGCTTTAACCCCTTTTACCTTTTCTCCATTATCTGTAGCCGTTATAGTGTAAGATTCGCCAACATTAATTGTAATACTTGTTCTACTTAATTGTATAGCATTAACTTTTGATACCACACTCAATAAACAAATCCCTATCACTAATAATAACATTATTTTTAACATTTTTATAGAAATACTTTTCATAAAAATCGCCCCCCTATTATATCGATTTTATATAAATTACATTTTCTACATCCTATGGAAATTTTAGGTAAAGAATCTCCATGTTATTATTATAACATCTTTATTTATTTTTGTCAAATTTTATAATTTGTGTTTGGTTGTTGGAATTTGGTAATTGGATGTTTGTAGATTCCTTAATATTTAAATTTATTATTTCTTAAAATATTTCTCTATCCCCTTACAAATTCCTTCTGCTATTTGATTTTGATATTCATCTGTCTGTAATAAATTTTCTTCCTCTTTATTTGACAAGAATCCACATTCAACTATAGCAGTTGGTATTTTTACATTTTCTATTATATAAACATTATCAATTTTTAAACTTTGTCTTTTATTTTCCTTCTGTATTATCTTATTCAACCCTTTTTGAATTTCTTCTGCTAACCTTTTACTATCTTCATCTCCACTTTTAAAAAAAGTTTGCCATCCCCAATATTTTTCTTGAGGAATTTTATTTAAGTGTATTGAAACAAAAATATCCGCATTAGAATTATTTCCGATTTTAACTCTATTTTTCATATCTGACCTTTTCTTTTCTCTTATAGTTTCACAAGTTGAATCATATATTCCTTTTTCACTATCTCTCGTTAAGATTACTTTTATCCCTTTTTCTTTTAACATTTCTTTTACTTTTAATGCAATTTTTAAATTTATACTTGCTTCACTAATCCCATTTACGCTTACGGCTCCGTCCGGTCCGGTTCACCATGTCCAGGATCTAAAACAACAATTATTTTATCATTGTTTGCACTAGAAGTTTGAACTGTATCATCATCTTTATAAAAAATATACAAACAACTTGCAACTACAGTGCAAATCATAATACTTAGCACTTTAATTATTGTTTTCTTTTTTAATACAAAACACATAAAATCACCATAACTATTTTATTATAGTTATGGTGATTTATGATATTTATTATTTAATTATTCGTTATTCCAGATAGCATTCCCATTAATCCTCCACCTATTTCCATTACAGCACTTCCTACTTCTACCCAATTAATGCTCGCTAAGATCTCACCTAACCATCCAAGAAGCATTTTCACAACGCTAATTATTCCATTAGCTGTTTCTCCAAAATCAATTCCTTCTAATCCTGGTAAATCAGCCGCAGAATCGTCTGCCTCATCGTTCAAATCTATTACATTTACTATAACTTCATCATAAAAGACCATATCTTTGCCTTCCCATTCAGTTGAAACTTCACATATAATTGTTGTGTTTCCTTTGTTAACACCAGTTATTTTCCCAAACTCATCAACTGTAGCAAATTGTGTATTCTCTGATTTAATTTCTGTCGTAGATTCATTAGTTAAATATGCACCTGGCAAAGTATAATCTTCATTAAGTCTCATGCATATTTCACCATCCACTTTTACAACATCAAATGCATAAGTAAAAGATTTAGTTTCTCCTTTAGATAATTCAATTGTTTCTTCTTCAATTATAAGATCAGCTTTTACCCTTTCTACTGCATGAACTTGCGAAATTACTCCTAACATACACATTACCATAATTAACAAAAATGTAACTTTCATTAAATTCATAGAAAATTTTTTCATATAAATTCCTCCTTTTACTTTTTCATCTTATTAGATGTAATAATTTTTTATAAGTAGTTTTAGATTTAAAACTCCCTACCTTTTTATTATACCACATTTTCGCGATTATGTAAACTAGTTTTGGTGAATTCATGAAATATTTTTTTCAGAGAACGGGCGATTAAAATTGCCCCTACACATGCTGTATTTTCTTTTTAGAACAACAAAAACTGCCAACTTTTGTTGACAGTTTTTATTAATTATTTAACTATTGCATTAATCCACTTACCAAACCTCCTATAGCAGTAAGTCCTGTTTCTACAAGTGGGCTTGTTTTTTCAATTATAGTAGGAAGATTTTCAATTAATATCTTTACAAGATTCCAAATAATTTCAAATATACCTTTAAAATTACCTAAGTCAATTTCTAGTTTTTCTACTAACTCTTCTCCTTCTTCTCCTTCTTCAGGTGTATAATCAGCTATAATTTCAAAATTCTTTTTAGCAGATATAGTTAACCAACCTTCTTTTCCTTCTAAATCCCCATCTAAAACTTTAACTTTAATACAAATATCAGTTGTTGAAACTTCAGTCACTTCTAGCATTGTCCCAGTTTTAATTTCTCCTAATATTTTTCCTCTAGCAGTTTTACGTAAATTCCATCCACCTTCATTAGTATTATCTGTATATTTTACGTAATCTCCAACTGTAAATTCAGTTCCATTTGCATCTTGTAGTTTTACTGGTTCTTTAGCTGGTTCTTTAGCTTCTGTCTTTTCCCATACAGCATACAAAGTTTCCCCTTCTTTGATTGTTAATTTATCACCTATTTCATAATCAGCTGTAGTTGCATCTTTATTTTTTGACCATCCAATTAAATTATGTCCAGCATTAGATATTTTTCTGCTATAATCTAGTATAGTTATACTTCCATCTGTATCTGTTATAGATTCGCTTGTTTTATTGTTAACGTTAACTCCTCCATTATAATCTAATGTGAAAGTCACTTCGTTCGTTGTAGGTTGTTGTGTGCTTGATTGTTGCTTTACAAATTCAAAGTGTGAATTATAAAGATTTGAATTATAAATAAATACATCAAAACCTGTCTTTACATTACTTGTTATCGCTTCCTTGCTATCTGCTGTAAACGCTTTTCCATCTGGCAATGTAGAAGTACGTGCTAAAACTTTAGTATCTAAAGTAACTCTCATAACTATATATTTTTTATCTTCATTATCCTCAAAATATTTATTAACATTTGCTTTGTTAATTCTCAATTTACTATCATTAGTTATTGTTACATAGTCATTTTTATTGTTTAATACACTACCATTTTGGTCTTGTACCCAATTCACATAATATTTTGCTTCTATATCATTATCATTAAAATACCATCTGCTAAGTCCGAAAATGTCTTTAATTCCCATTCCATCTGTAGAACCATTTTCCATTGTTTTCTTAATAGCTGCTCCACCATTAAGCGTTTTACCATTATTGTAATCGAGCTTTAATTTAAAATCACTTCCAAGACTTTTTGAGCTATCCAAGAATCTATATCTATACGCTCCATGATAATCATATTTATAAGTTTTATCTGATTTTCCGTATAATTCAAAATAATCATAATCTGCTAGTCCTAATTTCATATCTACTAAAAAAGCTGCATATACATTATCTGAGCTAAGATGTTTAAAATAAAATGGCCCACCTACTCCTTTAACGGTCCCAGCACAACGTCTTGCATCGATCAGTTGTTCATTTCCTATCATGCTTGTGTTAGCTATTTCTGCATTATTATTGTATGGTTTGCCTTCACACAAAATCTCCTCAACCTTTTGACTATAACCTCTGTTAACAAAATGAAGACCTGAAATTTCAGTTTTTTCACCATCAATTTTAATCCTTTTCAAGCTACCTACATCAGCATTAACTTCAGTTGCCATACCAATCATACACAATCCTAAGATTGATAATAAGCTCACTTTCAATAAATTTAAAGAAAATTTTTTCATATAAATTCCCCCTTTACATTTTATCTAATGAAAAAATATATATGTAATCAAAATATATTTATGGTTTATTTTAGGTGTAAAACTCCCCATGTTATTATTTTATCACATAAGGAAATTTTTGTCAACTTTTTTGTTTTTTAAAATTTTATAATCAAAATTGCCCCTACATCGTTTGTAATTTTTGCATCGTTATTTGGTACCATTAACGGGCGGACACAGGGCCCGCCCCTACGGTATATAAAACTAGTACAAATAAAAGTTAAAAACAGATGGATTTTTATATCCATCTGCTTTTACTTTATTCAATTATTAATTATTCTCCTTTCTTTTTGTTATATGTGTTTAATTTTATTATTTCTAGAAAATCGCTCCGATTAATGTTGTTATAGCTGGCACTCCTACATCTATAGCCATTGGAATTAATGTTGACGCAGCGTCTACTGCCATTGGTAGTACTGTATTCATAATCATAGGTAATATTGAATTTAATAATGTATCAAGTAATGGTTGTAAAAATTCCATTATTCCACTCATTGTTCCCATGAAGTCGAATCCTCCATCTGTTGCATCTTCAACTACATCGTCCATATCTTCTTCTAAGTCTTCTTCCATATCTTCTTCTAAGTCTTCTTCCATATCTTCTTCTGGGTCTTCAGGAGTAACTATCACTTCTTCCTCTTCTAACTCTTCATCTGGTAATACTTCTTCAGCTTCTACCACTGTAATTGTAAATGTAAGCTGTAACTCTCCATATTTAACAATTACTTCATGTTCTCCTAATTCATTTAATTCAGGAAGTACCATTTCAACTTCTTCTGTTACATCTTTTTCCCAGCCTTCAGCATCTACTGCTATAAATTGAAATTTGTCTTCCTCTATTTCATCATTTAGCCCATATTCAAAGCCACCTTTTACTTTAACTTTGATATCTTTAACTTCTGCGGCATTTACTCCTAAACTCATTCCTATTGCAAATATTCCTATCATTAGCACGACTACTATTTTCATCATATTTATAGAAATTTTCTTCATATAAATTCCTCCTTTATATTTTATAATAATTATTTCGTTTTTAGGAGTAACAACTCCCCACGTTATTATTATAGCATACTTTTTTTATTATGTAAACACATTTTGGTAAATTTATGTAAATTTTTAAAAATGGCGCTTTTGACTGATATTTTTAGCGTTTGCAATATTTTCTTCATTTGCTCTTCGAGGTCGGTCTTGACCGACCCCTATGGTGTATTTAATGAATAGTAAATAATAAAAAGAAAGAATTTGCTGTTTTACAGCAAATTCTTTCACAAATTATTCATTATTAATTTTTACTGTTCATTATTCATTAAGCAACGTGTTTATTCCGCTTCTCTTCTATCTATTGCGTAACAACTTCCCATTGTTATTTTTGCTAAATGTTTCACTTGTGCGCCTATTTCTCCTATTTCTAAAACATTTGCAAATCTTTTTCCATCTGCAACAACTACTCCTATTGATATTGATGTTAATGGTATGTGCTCCATTATCCCTTTTCTGTTTTCTACATTTAAATATCCTCTTGCTATATCATCTTCATTGAATAATTTAACAACTTCTATATCAAATTCTGAAATTATATCTTGGCACACTTTATCATAATTGCAATTTCCATCTAGTATTGCTACGAAATCGTCCCCTCCAATATGTCCAACAAATACTTTTCCTTCTTCTGCATCATGTATATTTTTTGTTATAAGTTTAGCTGTTAATTGTATTATATTATCTCCCTTTAAAAATCCATAAACATCATTGTATGCTTTGAAATTATCTAAATCAAAATATAATACCACAAATGGTTCTTTTTTTAATAATCTTTTCTTTAATTCTGTTTGTATTTGAACATTTCCTGGTAGCCCTGTTAGTGGACTTACTCTTCTATTTACATATAAAAGTCTAATTATATTTTTTATTGTGTAATATAAATATTCTTTGGTTACTGGTTTTTGTATATAGTACTCTATTGAATTTTCTATTATTGATAGTGCATGAAAAGTATCTTGGTTTGATGATATTACTATAATCGGTGTAATACTGTTATCTTCGTTTTGTCTTATTCTTTTGCACACATCTACAACATTTTCTTCTATATCATCTTCATCAATTATTATTAAATCAGGAATGCCTCTTAGTACTGTATCTAAATCTTTTACTGCTATACTTTTCATTTTAAGTTCGTTATCTTTTTGAAACATTTCTTCTAATTCTTCAATTAAATCTCTATTCTCATCAATAATATATATTTCTTGAAACATTATTATCTCCCTATCTTTTGTTTTTATTCCTCAGAAGTATATGTATAAGTTTCTTCTAATGTTTTTGGTTTTTCTGGTTCTTCTATGCTATATACTGTTATTTTTATTTCGTTTTCGCCTTCTATTAATGGCACTTTTCTTCTTACAAGTTGTTTTTCTTCTTCATAGCTGTCTAAAGTATCGTCAAATGTAAATTCTTCTCCATTAATCAGGTATTCAATTTTCTGTATTCCCATATCATGTGAAACTATCATATATAAGTAACCGTTGTTTTTATTTACTATACATTCAATTTCTGGTTCTTTTACTCCATTAAATGGTTTTTCTTCTACACATGTATTTCCAGAAGCATCTTCTGCTATTATTTTTAATCTTGTTTTTCCTCTTTGAACTTCTATACTTTTTTCTATTGTAAGAGCTCCTTCTTCATCTGGATAGATTGTTTTTTCTAGTATCATTTCTCCTTCTACTTCTTTTTCTTCATCTTCATCATATATCATTTCCCACCATTGATATGTCAATTGTGCTATTTCTGTTTCATCTGTTGCAGTTATTTGCAATGATACTGTTTCTTCATCAAACACCAAATCTATAGTTGGTTTTTCTTTATCTTTATAATATGAAAAGCTTTTTGTATATGGTGTTTCATTTCCTTCTGAGTCTACAACTATAACCGTAAGAGTATTTTCTCCTCTTGGTAGTTCTACTAATTTTTCAACATTTTCTCCATTTGAAGGAATTTCTATTTTCTCTTCTTCATTCCAATAATATGTTACCTTAGCTATTCCTTTTTTACAATATGCTGATATTTTAGCATTACCTTCTACTTCTTCTATTGAAACCTCTGGTGTTGCATTTTTTATTATGTTATCCTTAATCATTTTAAAGGCAACTACTCCACCTATTGCAAGTCCAAATACTATTATAATTATCGCAAATATAATTATAATTTTTTTTGTATCTGTCCCTTTTTTTGGTTTGTTTGAATAACTATTATTTGATTGATATCCCTGATTCATATCAAAATAATTATTATCATCTGAGTATGTTGGTGGTTCGTATGTACTTTCAAAATTATTTATAGGTTCATTGTAATCTTCAAACTCTTGAATTGGTTCATAATTATTTTCTTGAATATTATTACTTTTTTGTTCTTTTTTACTATTTTCCGTAGCTAAAATTTGATTCATATTAACCTTATTCCTTTCCTTGTAACAAATTATAACATAATATTTCAATATTTGTAAATATGTTTTTTTTATTTGGAAATTATTGTGTGGCTATTGTTATTTTTAAGCAGTATTTTTGAAAAACGAGTGATTAAAATCACCCATACATCTACTCTACAATTTTAAATTTAGGTTTGGACAGTAAGTTAAGCTTTTCGAGTACAAAATAAAAATAATTCACACTATTTTTCGATTTAGTGAAAATTTTTTAATTTTCACTAAAATTTTAAAAGCTAAAATAATTAATTTTTGACAAATGAGAATTCATTTTCAAAAATTAATATTTTAGCTTGGTTTATATAAATTTTGTTATATTTTTCAATTGCGGGCGGCCACAAGGCCCGCCCCTACAATTATTCTACAATTTTTATATTATCACATATTTCTTTATTAAGAATATTCCTACTGCTAATATTGCAACTACAGTTGTTACTAATCCCATGTATGCCATAGCTGCTCCTCCACCAGTTTTTATTGATAATATTACTAATGCAAAGTCGTCATCATCTTCTTGTTCCTTAATATAATTTTCTATGTCTATATATTCTGGGTCTGAATCAATATCTGGTGATTTATCACTGTTTATTGAATAATCTTCACTAATTTCTGCTACGTTTGTTTTTATTCCCAAGTTGTTCGCATCATTTATCCATCTAAACACAATTTCTAACTCTGCACTTTCACCTGGTTGTAATAAAACAGTTTCTAATGCTCTTGTTGTTACTTTTCCTTTTTCAGCAATTTTCCATCCATATGCAGTATTATCTGATTCGAAGAATTCTAATCCAACTGGTACATAGTCTGTTACTTCTGTTGCATACCCAGCAATTTCTCCTTCATTTGTTACTCTTATTTTATATACAAATTTAACCTCTGTATTTTTTAATTTCTTTCTGTCTACTTCAACTTTTGCTACTGGTTCTGCCGCTGCATTATCTCTTATTCCTGTTGTTTCTGTTAAACCTGTGTTAGGTTCAAATCCTGTTTCTGTTGTAACTGTTTTTCCATCTACTGTAACTATAGATTTTGTTACCCATTTTAATAATGATAAATCGAAGTATTGTACATATACATATTCAATATCTTCATCATCTTCGCCTTTCCAGTCATTTGGTGTTGAATCAATATCATCTCCACTGTCTTCTGTTATTTGAGCCTCATTCTTTATTAATCTTGTAGCATCTGTATATTTTTCGTCAATTGTAAATACTACTTTTACGTCTGCATAATCTATTGCTTTATTATCAGGATCAAATGCTTTTAATATGTATGTATCTAAATATCTTGTTCTAATTATTGTTGCTTCTTCTGCTTTTTCAGTTTCTACATATTTTTTGTTGTTATATATATAATCATATTTCGTAGCTTTTTCTTCCGCTTCTTTATACATTTTCCATCCATATTTAATATTTGTTTCATTTTTAGGATCAAATACTAAACCTTCTGGAATGTCGTCAGCAATTTCATAAGCATATCCAGTTGTTGAGCCTTCATTATATATTCTAATTGTATACTCTACTTCATCTCCATTTGCAACATATAATGGGTCTTTAGGATGATTATATTTTGCTGTTGTAGCTGTTCCATCCACTAATGGTGTAACATCAACTTGTGGCACTCTTGATACTTTTGGTGTTTCACCATTTACTTTTGTTATGAATTTTCTAAGTGCTAAATCGAAGTATTCTAAACTTAATGGTTCATAATCATCATCATCTTGTTGATATGTGCTGTTTTCCTTTTTGATTTCATAATTATCTAAATCTACATTTCCTGGTTTAGAATCTCTATCATTAGCATTAATTTCATTTCCGTTTTCATCTACTGCTTTGTCTTCACTAATTTCTGCTATATTAACAAGACTTCCTTTAAATGTATTCTCTGCTAAAACTATACATGCAACTTCAATTTCTTCGTAGTATAATCCGCCTTCTCCTGTAGCTGCTTTTTGCCATCCTTCATCTGCTTTAGCATTTTTATCATATGCTAGAATTTTATCATCTTGAATTAAATTACTTTCTATTTTTGCTTTTCCTGCAACTATTTGAACATCTTTTAATGATTTAACACCAGTAAAGTCTTCTAATTTTAAGTTTAATACATCATTTTCATTTTTATAGAAGCCATCTTCCCCCACTAATGAAATCATTTTTGAAGATGTTACTACTTTCCATTGATTATCTATAGTTGTATTATGTTGTAATAATAATCCTAGTCCTTCTGGTAAATAGTCTGCAACTTTTGTTGCATATCCATCAACTTCGCCTTCATTATATACTCTTAATTTATATGTTACTATATCACCTTTATGCACTGTAACTGTTGTTTTCGGATGTGTATATGTTGCTGTATATTCTCTTTGTCCTTTTTCATTTACTTGTCCTTTTTCTAAAGTTGTTAAATCAATTGATGGAACTCTAGATTCCTTTAATTCTTTTCCATTTACTTTTGTAATAAACTTACGTAAAGCTAAATCGAAATCTACTCCTCTTATAATGATTTTTTCAAAGTCGTCATCATCTTCTTGTCCTTCGAAGTGTTTGTTTTCTTCTAGTTGTACTAATGTGTAATTATCTTTTCCTGTATATCCTACATCTGTAGTATTTAAATTAGTTACTTTATTAAATGTTTCACCTTTTGAATCTCTGTCTGAAACTTTTTCTTCTCCAACTGATTCATAAGTCATAGTTGCAATATTTGTTAATATTTGTGCATTATCTCCTGATGTTGCTGTTACTTTGAATTTTACATCTAATTCACCATAATTTAAACCTTTAACATATCCTGTTAAAAATTCAGTTGCATCAAATTGTTCTTTTCCTTCATTATCTTTACTATATGCACTCAATTTAAATATATGGTTTTCTATAGTTCCTTCATTTAATTCACCTGTTTCAGGGTTTATCACGCTAGAATGATGGTGATATTTTCTTGTTATAGTTAATTCTCTTGAATTTTTATTAAGTGTATAACGTGTTGTAGCAGTAGTTCCAGGTGTAAAACCATCATCTACACTTTTCTCCCAAATTTCTACATTAGCATCTGAACTTTCTACTTTTGTTAATCCTTCTGTGTAGAATTCTACTCCTTGTGGTAAATAGTCTGTAATTGAATTTACATATCCATCTATGCCACCTTCGTTATATACTCTAAATGTATATGTAACTATATCTCCTGTTTCTACTTCTACTGGATCTTTTCTGTGATTATATGTTGCTGTTCCTTTTGTTGATATTGTTGATGTATCTATATTGTTTAATTCTCTTTTATTTGTAATTTCAATGTTTTTATTATCTCTTTCTAATTTTGTTATATATTTTCTTAATGCTAAATCAAATTCTTGTTTTTCTTTGTTTGTTACTGTTAATTTTATTGTTGTACCAGCTTCATTTACTTCTAAAGCAACTCCCTGAACATCTTCTTTCATAATTGCTTTATCTATAACATATTCTCCATCTTTTTCTTTTACAGTTATTTCTATTGTAACTGGAGAAGATATTCCATTATATCCAACTGGAGCTTTCGTTTCTGTAATAGTATAAATAAATTTATCATCTTTGCTTTCTATTTTTACATTTCCTGTTTCAAATGTACCATCTTGGTTGTTTGTCAATGCAACTATTTGTCTTGATTCATCTTCTATTGTAAATGTTGCACCTGGTAATTTTTTCTCTGTGGCAGCATCAATTTTTACAATCTCAACATTGAAGTTTCCTTCAATTTTAGATGTTGATTTATCTGCATTATCAATTTCTTTTACCTTATTAACTATAATAACTGGTTGATCTTCTTTGCTTTCTGTTGTCCATAATGATGCTGAAGATTTATAGTAATCATAAGAAAATTCCATTCTGAAGTTTGAAATATCATAAATCTTTTCTGTAGGAGCAACTGCCATAGTTTTTAGAATTCTTATATAAAATTCTCCTTCATTAATTCTAGATTTTATATCTCCTAAATCTTTAATACCATTAGCATCTGTAACAATAATTTGTCCCATTCCAGTATCGTCTAAAGAAAGTACTTTTTCTTCTCCTTTTGAATCAATTCCTGTTAAAGTATAATTAAAGTTATTATACTTATTACTTCCTTTATTTTCTATTTTAAATGGACCAACTAAATAATAACTTGTACCTGATGGTTTAAATTCTTTAATTTCTAATTTTGTACTTGTTTCTGCAAATTCAATTTTTGGAGTAGCTTCAATAGTTGTTCCATCTGTTTTATAATTATATGAATCCTGAACAGCATTTGTTAATAAATGCGCATATAATGTTCCAACACTTTCTGGAACATTGTCTTCAAAATCTGCTAACTCTAATGCTTCTTTTTGAAGTAGCTCAATTTTAGAATATTTCATTTTTGCACTTATAGCACTACCATTAGTTGTAAATGAAAACAATTTTTCTAAATCCTTTTCTGCTCCTAAATTAGTAAAATACCATAAAGCCATTTGTTGTGTTGCATCTATTTGCTCATCTGTTATTGTTCCTTCTTTAATTCCTGCTGACTTTAACCATTCTGTTCTTGTTGGACTAACTTGTGCATTTTTAGGTAAATACATATTATCTATTAATCCTAAAATTGCATTATACACATTTACATTTTTATATTTAACTGTTATTGTAAGAATATCTTTATCTTCTTTAAATTCTAATTTATTATCATTACTTGTTGTGTAAGAAACTTTGTCTGCATTTTTACTTAAAAAATCTTTTAGATTATTAAATCTTTCCTCTTCATTATTTGTTGTTTCATTAAATTTAGATTTGTTAAAAGAATATTTTATTTCTATTTCTTCATTTCTGTCTAAATTTACATTCATAAATTCTTTATATTTGTTTACAACTTCTGTTTTTTGTGTTTTGAAATCTGCAATCAAATTATAGTCAAGTGGCTCTATTTTAGCATTTCCACCAAATCCTAATCCACCTCTAGCACAGTAAATTAGAAAATCTACATTTTCATTATTCACTTCATACAATTTTAATATTCTTTGAAATACGTTGTTTTCATCTGAAAATGCATAACTATAAGTATCTCTTAATCCTTTAGCATTTATTGTTTTCGTCTCTGCAGCATATGTCATGCTAAATAATGATGAGAATATTATTCCTAATATAAAAATTCCTAAAATTAATAATCTGCTAGTTTTTTTCATAATTTACCTTCCTTGTTTATATGCAAACTTATTACATATATTATATATATTTTTTTATTTTAATCAATAGCTCATTTTTTCTCAGTTTTATACAGTTAAAATTAGTTCAAAAAATGTTCTACGGAAGCCTTTTTCCTAGTTTTTCATTCAAACTATTAATAAAATATTACTTTTTAATGACATTTTTAATATTTTTTCGTTTTTTAATATCCTATTTATATAAAATATGCATTTCCGTAACATATTTCGCCTAATTTAACATAATTATTATACTATAATAGATAACTTTTTTCAACTGATTATGTAAAAAAAGGAAAATATTTTTTAATTATAAAATATAGAAATTTCATTGCAGCGCGGACGACCAATGGTCGCCCCTACAAGATTTCTTTTAACCTAAATAGGAATAAAATTTTATTATAATTATTGTTGACTTTTAATTATAATTTTGTTATTATATTAAATGCAGTTGCGGGAATAGCTCAGTTGATAGAGCGATGCCTTGCCAAGGCATAGGTCGCGGGTTTGAGCCCCGTTTCCCGCTCCAAATTTTTAAGAGACTTAAAAATTTGTACTCTTAACTATTCACTTTTAACTTTTCACTGTTAATATAAATTAGTAATATTCTATTTTAAAGTGAATATATTATATTAAATTAATATTCGGCGACATAGCCAAGCGGTAAGGCACGAGTCTGCAAAACTCTGATTCCCCGGTTCGAATCCGGGTGTCGCCTCCAAAAAAACAAGTCTATCGTGAGATAGACTTGTTTTTTTGGAGTTGATATTCTTTGATTTTAAACAGGTTTTAGATTCTTATGCTGCTTTGACTATACACGTTTTCCGAAGAAGCCATCTTTTGTTTTTAGAGAAAAGCCTTTTTTTCGCCAAAATATTTGTGCTCCAACAAATGGGCACCACAGCTCAATTCTTTTGCAATTTATGTAAAGTCTTTACATTTTACATAAAATTATGATATAATCTATGCATTCTATAAAAAAAGGATTATATTTATATGATTAATAAAAATTTTGAATATTATATAGGAACAACTGAAACTGCATATGTTGAAGATAATATTACTAGAAAAGCTTTAGATGAGTATAAAAAAGAGTTTGGCGTACCACTTTTAACAGTACATAAAGAATTTATGCGACATAGATACGGTGGTAAAGTTGAACCCGTTGATTTATATGCAGCTTGGTTACTTACAACCATTCATAATGAAATCTTTTCAAATAGAGCTTTCTTTACTGATGATTTTAATGTTATAGACACACCTGTAGACATATCAGAAACTGATGCATTAAAACTTATCGAAATACTAAGACGTGCCTCAATCAATTACGGCTTAGTAATAAGAAGATTAAGTTCAACTTCTTTTTCTACTCAATGGAAAAAACAATATCTAACAACAACTAATATCCGTTTAAAAGATATAATAGGAGCAGATCAATACAGAATTCAATTAAGAAGTGCAATGCAAAATGAAATTCTAAAATATATTAGACCTGGACTTTCAAATTACACTAAAGATGTTTGGGAAATTTATTATACATATGGATTAGAAGATGAAGAACGAACAGACCCATCAGGAAAATATGGCGTAAAACCATCAGTTTACTATGCACTAACCAAACAAAAAACAGATAAAGAAGAATGTTTTGATGAATTATCTCTATAAAATAAAAACAACCCCATACCTTCACCATTGTGAATGTATGGGGTGTTTTTTTGCAATTAACCTTCAATTACAGTAATAAAATCGCTTGTTTTTTCATGAAGTTGTGAAAAGAATTCTTTAATATCAATTTTGTCCATGAAATCTTCGCTTGCAACAATAGAAATTTCTTTATTATGAGCGTCCTCCATGTCCTGCTTAACTTTGATAATCCCTTCAATACCATAAGTCCACTCAATAGCACCATAGTTATTTCTTGATACTATTAAAGTAGCTCCATTGCTGAGGGTATCTCCATATGCGGAAAACCTACCTTGTTTTTTCACATAGACTCCACGCTCGCATTCTTTACCGTCTACAATCTCAAAGCACCTGATTGTACAATTTTCGAAGCTTCTGTCAAAAAATTCCTCCATCTCAGTATAGATTTGATGCATTGTGGGAAAAGGTAAAGTGATACGTTCATTGATAAATACAATTTTTTCTTCTGCCTTAATGCCGTCACCTGAGATTTCAATAACATGAGTATTGTTAAAAATTGCTCTTGTCTTTGTGTCATTATACATTCCCGTATAGATAAACACTTTGCCATTTTCATGTTTGACATAAATTTCATCATTCAGTACAAAAACAGAGCCATAAAGTATGTATTTCTTTTCAACGTGCTCTATTTCATTACTTTTAACCCTTGTTTTTGTTGAAAATCTTGACTCTGTGTCGCTTACGCTTAACTCTACCTTAAAAGTATTGTTATCCGCATCGATACACATAAAATAGCCTATCCGATTTCCTTTTTCCTCAAAAGTTGCTCTGGTAATGTGTACAGGAAACAGCATATCAGATGCTTTTTTCAACTGTTTCATGCACTCTTCTGCTGTGATTTTTTGCCCGTAATTATTTATCTCGCTGTTTTTTCTTACCCACAATGCTACTATCTGCTTCAATTGTTCTACAACAGTGTTCTGCATTGAAGTAATCTTGTCACTTAAGAAAAAACCCGGATAAATTTCTGTAGGTCTTTTTTGCAAGTTCATGATGTTTCTGCCTCCTAAAATTTTTTCGAAGTCACGCCAATGATGTATTTGCTGAAGACATGACTAAGATTTTTGCCTAATCATTATACCATGATTTTTTTATAATTTCAAATTTTACGTGAACTAGCTTTTAAAATAATTAAGAGTTATATCAAAAAACATTTTAAATCTGTTTTTATAATATATCTCTTAAAACTTAAATGTTTACATCGTTTCAAATTTAGTCAATGTCCAATTATATCTTATAGGAATTAACAATGTACTACAATATCCACATTTACCTAGTTCAGTTTTTGTAACTTTTGCTCCACAATTAGGACAATTATGAATTAGTCCCTCATCTCCTTTTGTATTTTGCCTTGAAAACGTCATTAAAATATTTTTATTATACTCTTTATATCTATCCCCTCTGACTATTTCATTAGTTTTTTTATTAATTATATATTCTACCATTGTAGCATTAATAAGAATTAATATTTCTTCTCTAGATATACCTTTATAATAATCATATATACTACATTTTTCAATAAGCAAATTTTCTGTTATAAACTCTAATCCATCTCTTTCAAATTTTTTTCTTTGAGTTACTAATTTATCATATAACTCTTCAGTCATAAAGTTTTTAATAATTTCCATTGCCTCATTAGAACCAGATTTTATACATCCAAATATTTGCCTACTCCATTTTTTAAATAACCTAAAATCAAAATGGTGTCCATTTTCTTTTAATGCATTAATTGAATTCCCTTCTTTTACATCTTCCTCTTCTACTTCTACGGCATCTAATATTTTAAAATTATATAAATCCCTTTTTGCCCTTTCCACAGCCTCTTGTGCATCTTGATGAGCATTATATTCATTATAAATATCTTTTAAATCTAATTTATCATTATTATAGTAATTACGATTATCATACTTGTTTGCTTCTTCCATGGATTGTGAGTATGTATCTTTATAAACTTTTTCTAATACTTTAGCTTCATATTCCATTTCTTCTCTTGTTCTTTTATCCTGTTTTTTTATTTTTTCAATAGTATCAAACTCATCAAACTTAATTTGTTTTATTTCCTTTTTATATTTAATATGTCGTATAATCTTTTTTATAAATGGAATAATTACAACACATATTAAAATCATTCCTAAATATATATAATTTATAATCATATCATCATCAATTTTCATTTTTTTATCTATCACCTAACTTCTTACTTTTAATAAAATAATAACATATTTTATTATTAAATACCATAAAATTTTATATTTTCACTAAATTATATACCCATAAAACTGTGTATCTGTCTTTCAATTCTTTAGCATATTTAATTGCATTATTGATTTTTTCTTCACCATAAAAATTATTAAATTCTTGCAAGTCTAATTCTACTGTTTTTAATAAGTTTTCAATTTCTTCTGCACTAAGAACTTCTGCTAATACTTTTTTTATTTCTAACCATTTATTGTTGTATATATCAATTAAATTTTTAGAATACCATCCTGCTTTTTCTTGTAATTCAAAAATTCCTTTTGCTGAATGTTTATATATTTTATTTATATCTTCAATATATTTCTCTTTAGAAAACTCATTTTTTAATATAGGTATATCAAGTTTAAGTAATTCCTCTCTAAGTTTGCATGTAATAATAGTTGAGTATGCTACATCTATTCCATGAAAGAAATATTCTTCATTATTTAATAAACCTACTATTTCAAAAAAATGAGATAAATGATGCTCACTTCCAGAAGCAGGTCTTGAATTATTAACATAACTCATTGCTATACCAACAATTACTAATGCTTCCATTAATGCTTTTATACTTTCATCTTCTCTTTTTAATAAACCACTTGCTAAATCTATTGTTTTGTTAAGACAATCATATACTAAATCATATACATATTCACAAAAATATTCTTCATTTACTATATGGCTTAATTTCCAATCATTTAAAGCAGAAAATTTTCCTATTATATCCCCAAATCCTGCTTTAATCATATCAATTGGTGCATTTTTTAATACTGAAACATCTCCTATAATTGCTGTTGGTACATGTGTATTATATGTTACTTTCATACTATCTATAATTAGCGCTGACCCCACAGATGCGTACCCATCCATTGATGGAGCTGTTGCAATTATATAATAAGGTAAGTTATTTATAAAACTAACATACTTACATAAGTCATTTATAACACCTGATCCTACACCTATAATTAGGTCTGTATCTTTTGTCATTTTATTTTTTATTTTTTCTATTGCTTGCTCATTTGGCACGAGCATTCCATCGGTTTTAAATATCTGTTTTTCTATTTCATAATCTGTTGAATCAAATAAATATTCTAGTTTTTCTGAGCATGCTGAGTATGTATTGTTATCTGCAACTAATAAAATTTTCTTATACCCCTTTAAAAGCTCTCCTACTTTACTTATAGCATTATTTTCAATTATTATATTTTTTATATTGCATTTATGAGTCATTCCACAGGTACATTCTTTTTCAACTAATAAATCACTAATATTATTCATATTATTTCACCTCATCATGATTATTATATTATTATATATTTTTTTCTTCAATACATTAATGAAAGATTTAAAGGGCAACTAGTAAAAAAATAGATATAATTAACGGACGACCAATGGTCGCCCCTACATTAACTCTACATATTTAAATTATACTTCAAAGGCAGTTTAATTACTTCTCCGAATTCTTTCAGATAATCATATATACTTTTTTTATCAATTGAGCTGTTATTATGTATGCTGATATTCTGAATTTCTTTTTCCCCTAAGGATATATTTATTTCCCCTATCTTTAATTTTTTCTCAACTGGTGCTTCTAAATAATCTATATTTTCAATTTGAATGTTCAAATTTTTTATTTCATCTTTTTTTATTGGATAAAATTTTATTTTAATATTTCCTAGAATTGTTTCTATATTATCTCTAACTCCTTTGTTTACAACAATCCTTTTTTCATTAATTTGTTTCCACTTATCGTAACTTTCAAGTATTTTTTCTTCTATATTTACTAATTCATAATTCTCATAAATATAGTTAATAATTTTTATAGAATCCTTTGTTCTTATTTTTTTTGTATTAGCTCCTAGTACTACAACAATTATATTAAAACCGCTCCTATCTACAGATGTAACTAAACATCTTCCGGCTCCATTCGTAAATCCAGTTTTTACTCCATTTACACCTTCTAAATATCCTAAGAGTTCATGTGTATTTGTAATATTTTTTGAATATCCATTTATTGTAACCGTGTAGTTTTTAGTATTTACAACTTCAGCAATCTTTTCTATGTTTAATGCGTAATCAGTTATAATAGCTAATTCATAAGCTGTTGTGTAATGCATAGGATTGTCTAATCCATGAGGACTTGTAAAGTGAGTATGTGATAAATTTAATTCCTTTGCTTTTGCATTCATCATTTTTGCAAATTTTTCTACACTCCCACCAACACTTACGGCTATTTGAGTTGCAGCATCATTTCCAGAGCATAACATTAAACCATATAGCAAATCATTCATAGTTATTTTATCATTTGTTTTTAGTCCAAGTCTTGACCCTCCAATACTAGCCGCTTCTTTGCATACTTCTACTTTTACACTTAAATCTTCACAATGTTCTAATAAAACTATTGCTGTCATGATTTTTGTGGTCGAAGCCATTGGCACTTGTTTGTTTTCATTTTTGCCCAATATTACACTTTTTGAACCTCTATCAAATGCTATTGCATAACCTGATGATATTTGCAAATCATCTGTAGAATTTGAAACTGTCTGTATAATTTCTTCTACAGAGTAATCAGTATTCTCTTCTATGTTATATGATATTGAATAATTTATAAATGATAATATAAAAATTAATAAATATATAGCTACTTTAATAATTCTTTTTTTCATAAAAAATCACCTTATATAAATATATTTATTTATATAAGGTTTATAACTGTTTAAATTAATATTATCTTTCTATATCAACATCTTTTTTTTCACTTGTTTTTGTTTTTTTAATCGCATCACCATGTCTTGCTTTTGGTTTTCTTTTTCCTGCTCTATAAATATTTAATTTATGTTTTCCATCTTGTATTCCTTTAGCACCTAATACATCCATACCTACTCCAAAATAAGCCTGTGAAAATTCTCCTTTTAAACATGCACCATCAATCTCAACACTATTATTTTTTCTTGCATCAATTAACGCATATGTCTTTACACTTTCAGCACCTCTATCCTCAATGAGTTTTTTTAAAGCCGCTAAAGTTCTTCCTGAATACACTATGTCATCTAAAATAATTACATGTTTACCTCTAACTGCTGAACGCTCTAAACCTGCTTCATATTTTATTTGAGGATATTCAAACCCATTTGGATTCTTTTTTGTTGGATCTTTTGTTGTTTTCACATGTCCTATTGCAGGTTCAATTTTTCTTCCGATTACTTCTTCGATTTTTTAAATTGTCAATTACTAAATTGAAAAAAGGTTTTCCTCCATGGTCAACACAAATTATAAGTAAATTATTTAAATCAATCTCTTTATCATTTGCAATTTCATCTGTAAAATCCCATATAGCCTCATTAATTTCTTTTGTTGTGCTAAAAATTTTAGATTTTTTTTCAGACATTTTCACATACGCTTCCTTTCTGTATGCTTATGTCTGTAGTATATAACAAAGCTGTAACTAAATCAATATGAAATTTGAAAATGTGTATCAAAATGTTACTGTTCAGAAAAAAAAATCACACTATTTTTTCATGAACATTTGCACATATACTTTTCCATATGTTTGGCTTGTTACTACTGCTACTCCTGTGTAGTCATAGTTTGAGTTTAATATGTTTGCTCTGTGTCCTTCTGAATTCATCCATGCTGTTACTGCTGCTTTGTTATTTGAGTTTCCTGCAATATTTTCTCCTACGCTTTTATATTTTACCCCAAAACTTTTGAGCATATCAAATGGTGTTCCATATGTTGGTGAATTGTGTGCAAAATAATTGTTATCTACCATATCTTGTGCTTTTATTCTTGCAACATTTTGTACATCATCATCAATTTTTAATTCTGACAATCCGTTGTTTCTTCTTTGTTCATTTATTAAATTAAATACATCTAATTCATCTTGTGTTAATACACTACTTGTTGTGTTTTCTTCATCTGTATTTACATCTGAGTTTACAGATTCTGGGTATATTAGTTTTACATAGTCACTACTTACACATCCTACATTATCATCATCTGTTTGTATTACATACCATTTTCCTATTTTCGCAAATAGTCTTATATATTCATTTTTATACACTACTGTTGTTATTCCAAAATCTGTTCCTGGTCCCTTTCTAACATTTAATGCAGAAGCTGTAACTAATCCTGTTGGTGTTGGCACTGTTTGATAATGTGTCATTGCTATGCTTTTAGAATTTATTACTACTATTACTATGAAGATAAATAATAGAATTAAATTTTTAATTTTGTTTTTCACTTGAATTTCCTCCTTTTACAATTTGTATTTGGTAATTGGATTTTGGTTGTTGGACGTATTGTGATTTTCTTCGTAGACTTTTCCTATATTTCCAAACACCAAACACCAAATTCCAAATTCCAAATGCAAAATATTATTTATATTTTTTACCATTACCAAAATTTTTATTCATTATTGTTTATATTGTTTTGTTTTTGTGTTACAATGAACGTGAATTAGACGAAAGGAGTTCTTATGGGATTAGAAATTATTGATTTAAATAAAAGTTTTAAAAATAAAAAAGTCGTAAATAATATTTCTTTTAAAATGGATAAACCTGGTGTATTTGGTTTAATCGGTTCTAATGGAGCTGGTAAAACTACAATTATTAGAATGATTTTACGGAATTTTAAATATAGATTCAGGTAAAGTTTTATGGAATGGTAAAACACTTACTAGAAACAATGTAAAAATTGGTTATCTTCCTGAAGAAAGAGGTCTTTATCCAAAAGCAACTGTTATGGAGCAATTAAGTTATATATCTTCACTAAAAGGACAGAATTTAAAAGAGTCAAAAAAAGAGGTTCTTTATTGGTGTGATGTTTTAGGACTTAATGATTATATAAACTCTCCTGCTGAACAGCTTTCTAAAGGTAATCAACAAAAAGTTCAATTAATTTCTGCTTTAATTAATAATCCTACTTTATTAGTCTTAGATGAACCTTTTAGTGGACTTGACCCTGTTAACACTAAATTAATTAAAACTGTTTTAGAGTATTTAATATCTCAAGGTGTTTATATTATTCTTTCTAGTCATCAAATGAGCGTTGTTGAAGAATATTGTGAAAATATATTAATTCTTGATAATGGTAATAGTGTTGTTCAAGGTAATTTAAATGAAATTAAAAGAAATTTAGGTTATAACAATTTCTTAATTAAAACTAGTGATGATATATCTAAATTTATAACTGATGATATGAAATTAGTTAATAAAACTGTTGATACTTATGAATTCATCAACACTTCTGACAATTTATCTAATACTTTTTTAAAAAAATTATTAGATAATAATATTAATATTATTCAATTTGAAATTAAGGAACCTTCTTTACAAGAAATCTTTATTGAAAAGGTGGGAAAATAAAAATGAAAAATTTATTTATAATTTTAACTTTTACAATTAAACAAGCTATAAAGAAAAAATCTTTTTGGATTAGTAATATTATTTTAGCTATATTAATTATTGGAGCATTTATGTTTGTAGGTAGTGATTTATCAACAATAAAAATAGAACTAGCTCCTGTTACTGATGAAGCTTCTTTAGAAGAAGTTTTACCTACTAATGTAATTATTTCAATGGCAGTTTCTTTTTTACTTTTCTTTGGAATATATTTATATGGACATAGTATCGCAACATCAATTGCTACTGAAAAAACTTCTAGGGTAATTGAAACACTTGTAACTTCTGCTAGACCTTATCAAATTATTTTTGGGAAAACCTTAGGTATGGGGTTACTTGGTATTATACAACTTGCTTTTCTATGTGCTGTTACAGTTTTTTCATATAATTTTTTCATACCAGCTAATTTAGATATAATATCAACAATTATGGAATCTGTTA
The DNA here is from genome assembly GCA_017437145.1 of Clostridia bacterium. Classification (GTDB taxonomy): domain Bacteria; phylum Bacillota; class Clostridia; order TANB77; family CAG-508; genus CAG-452. Next base: position 224,606 of record JAFSBT010000008.1, read on the forward strand.
ATTTTAATTTCTCTACTTTGTTAGTACTATTTGCATATTTTATTTTAGGATATTTGCTGTATGCTTTTGCAAATACTGTAATTGGAGCAACTGTAAGTAAGTCTGAAGATATTCAAATTGCAAATATGCCTTTATCAATACTTTCTTTAGCATCTTTCTATTTATCATTTTTTACAATGCAAACACCTGAAAGTAGTTTAAATATATTAGCTAGTTATTTTCCTTTTTCATCTGCATTTTCAATGCCAGCAAAATACTTAACTAACTATGCGGGAAATACTGAAGTTATTGTCTCTTTATTGTTTTTATTAGTTGGAGTTATTATTCTTGCTTTTATTGCAATTCGTATATATTCTGCAACTATATTAAATTATGGTAATAGGATTAAATTGAAAGATTTGTTTAATGTGTTTTTGAGAATAAAGTAACATTTTACATATCTGTAGGGGTCGGTCTTGACCGACCCTGGGCAGGTCAAGACCTGCCCCTACAACATATAATTTTAATTAAATATGATTAAAGACCACATTTAATGTGGTCTTTGTCTTCTTCTTTGTTGTCCATAAATAAATTCATTTTCATCCTCATCATCTTGTCTTTTTTTTCCTTCTCTTTCATATTGTTCTTCTTTTTTCTTTCGTTGCGAATCTTCATCCCCATAATTAGTTCCATTCTTTACTTCTGAAAATGATTGTTCAAATGAAATACATCCTCTTTTTGAATCATACATTCTAGAAAATATTTCTAATTGTTGTTCTTCTGTCATATGTGCTTTTTCCATTTCTTCAATTTGATTTGCTGTTGTTTCTGTGCTATCTAATATTGCTCTGATTTTTGTAAAGTTTAATTCACTTTCTTTTGACTCATCTACTAAATTTATTATAACATTTATTTGATCACCGTTATAACCTTCTTCTCTTAGTTTAATAACTAATTCTAACTCTTCTGCAGTAACTGAACCATCTAAATTTAAAGCTCTTATTTTTTGTGCTAATTCTAAATCATTAGCTACATCTTCCATTCTATACTGTGATTCTCCTCTTGTTAGAAAATCCTTTACAAATTTATTGTTTGATGCACTTGCATTCCTCGAATCTAATGCTTCAATAAATAAATATCTTCCACTTGGCAATCTATTTCCTACCAATGTTCTTGTTCTGTCTGCTATTGCACTATCAGGAATATCAGTTGCTATTGCATATTTACCATTTGTGATTAAATGATCTACCGTTTTTTCTTCAAGTTTACCACTTGTTGTTAATATAAATACTTTTTGGTCCGGATTTGTTCCTTCATGTTTTGTACTTCCACCAAATTCAGCATATTTACCTGCATTATTTAATCCAACATATTTAAAGCTATGTGCATCTTTACCTCTAATTCTATAAACCTCATGCATTTTCTCTCCAAACATTCTATTTGTTAATTCTGATAAAGATTCTCCTGAAGTTATTTCCCTTCCTGTTCTTATTGGTTCTGCTCTTCCTTCTTTTTTTGCTTGCTCTAATTCTTTTTGTAATTTTGCTGAATCACTTCCATCACCAAGCTTTTCTTGGCGTGTTCTTGCATTATATGCTGCTATAGCCTTTGTTATACTGATTTCTGGAGTAGCCTTTTCTATATCTTTCAACTTCATTCTATAACTATATTCACCATTCATATCTATACTAGCAAAATGGTGCCCCTGCATATATATTCTATATGCTTCTGGTTTTGTTGCTTTTTCAATTTTAATTGTGACAACAGCTTTCCCACCATCATTTAATTTAATTGTTGCTTCTGTTTTGTTATTTTTTATAGCTATATTTATTTCATTTTCTATCATTTGTTCAAATGCTTGCTCTATGGCTAAATCATCTTTTACTAATTCATTTTCTGCCATATTAAATTCCTCCTTTAAATATCAAATGATAATTCAAAATCTGTCCCTTCATTTAATTGCATTATAAATGTTTTTTGAATTGTTGAAGGATTATTGTCATCTAAATTTGTTATTATTATTTTATAAGTATATAATCCTGATTTTTCTTCAAATTCTTCATATTCAATCTCTAAATCACTGTAGCAAATTCCTCTAATATATGCTTCAAAACTTTCTAATGAAGCAAAGTTATTATTTTTAAACCCTTCTGATAAACAATTGTATGCATAATTATAATCATTATTTTCAATAGCATCAAAGAATTTTTGTAAATTTAATGCCATTCTACCTTGTGCATTAGCTGAATTATATTTCTCTATAAATTGCGGTGTGTCTATTGTATACGTATCTAAAATAACTGAATAGTCCATTACTTCTTTTTCGTTAAAAATATAGTAATTACCTTTCTTATCTATAATAATATATTGGGTATATTCATCTTGTTCTACAATTTGATATTTATCTACCATTGCAGTTTTTATATTTTGTAAATTTTGCTCTACATATTCTTTATATTTTGCTAAACTACCAAATCTTGTATCCCTATACTCTTCATCTAATAAATTGTACATTATTTTTGGTGAGCCTAATGTAATTTTTTTGTATAGTGATAAATATTCTCTTACAACATCTTCGTTGGTCATTGTTGGATATGTGAAAATATTATTTTCCTTTTTAGTTATTGTTTCTTCAAGTTTGTTTACTGTAATTTCGTCAATATTTCTGTACTCTTCATCTAATGGTTCAATTGAAAATGTTAAGTTTTTCTCATCAATATTTACTACTACATATTGCTCATCTATAATGCTGTAATCAATCATATCTTGTATAATAAAATGTACAGCATATGTTTTTAGTTTTGAATTTTGTAAATTTTTCATATCTAATACAGAAAATAGCATACTTTTTTCTAATGTATTTATATTACTATATATATTGTTTATAGTAATATTATTTTCTTTTATATACTTATTACTTAGTAAATTATATATGTTTTCTTTTTTTTCTGATTCACCAACTACACAAGCATATTCCCCTTCTTCATTATATCCATAATATTTACTATTTTTTATATTTAAAGTATTAACATATTCTCTTATACATGTGTTTACTGTAAAATAGTCTGAACGTTCTAATAAAACTTCTGCCACTTCTTCTTCAATTTCTACTTCTATATTCTCTGGAGTTTCAGAATCTGTAATTTCACTTTCTTCTTTTTTATTTACAAAAAGAAGACTTACTAAAACTACAATTGTTAATATAATTAGCAGTATTATTATTAATTTTAATTTTTTCATTAGTTCTACCACTCCATTTCAAATTTTTAGGTATTCCTATTTATATTAATGAATAATGAATAGTTAATAATTAATAATTTTTGTTAGAATTTGCTGTAGTACAGCAAATTCTTTCCTTTATTCTTCATTATTCACTCTTCACTGAGCAAAGCGTTTTGTTCGCGCCTACATTTTATTTTTCTCTTACAAAATATAGATAGTTAACAAAACCTTTTTTACTGTTTTCAAATTCATCAATATCATACCAATCACATCTTGAACTACTTGCTGGATCAGCTACATATATTTTTTCTTGTCCATTTTCATTTTTATATCCAATTATTGAAACCCAGTGTATTTTTTTTGTCCAACTTGTTCCAGATTCTCCTATAAATCCTGAATTTCCTTTAAGATGTATTAATGCATATCCACCACTTCTTAATTGTGCACTTAATGCTGAAACATGATTATTTGTATTTTGACGACTGCTTGTTAGTCCATATTGATTAAAATATTTTTCACCATTAGATCCATAAGGTATTCCGCCGCTATATGAGTTTATTTCAGAAATTAACTGGTCTATTGTTTTTCCTGTATAAGCACTTACTATACACATACTAGCCGCTCTGTTACATTTATCACTCCATCCCGGTACTTTATTTTGATTAACCATTTTAAATGTTTTTCCTGTTATTCCTGAAGTAAATACTGTAGTAAAGCTTTCACCTGTTGTTTCTGTTGTTCCTCCAAATGTTTTACCATGATATTTAGAATATATTTCTTCAGCTTTTTTTATTCTTCTGTCCATATGTGCTTCATTTATATCTGGTCTTTCCCATGTTACACAAAATGCAATAGCTGCTTCCTCAACAGTAGTAGCTTTATGCCATGAATCAGCTGGATAAACTTTCCCGTTATATGAATATGGAGATTCTGAAAATTCTATTTGAGCTCCTACCTCAGTTACAGGTTGTCCTACACCTTTAATTTCAGATATTAATAATTCAATTTGTATATTTTCATCTGTCCAGCTAACTTCTTTACGATCAGCATATAATTCTAATTTATCTCTTCTCTCTCCACTCCACTGGGCTATTCCTCTTCCTTCTCCTGTGCTTGTTTCTATAGCATTAGGATTTAATTCTGATTCTGCACTAAGATTTCCTATTACACCTGCAACCTGCTCATCTGAATATCCATGACCTTTTAATGCGAACCAAATCTTCGCTTCTAAAGAATCTCCCACAAAACTTCCATCTATTGAATAGAATTCTCCTTCTTGGAAAACGCTTAATAAACTTGCTAAATCCTCATCTGTTACACCATAGTCATTTCCTGTATATTTATATAACATGTACCTCATTAATGTTTCAATTTTTTGTGTTCTTTCATTTAAAGATAAATAGTAAAAAAATGTATCTGCAGACTCATATTCATTTATAATATAACGAATTGGTATTTTATATGATTTATCTTCAGGACTTTTATATTTTACTTCTTTACCTCCATCATCTTCTGTTACATAGTCATTTATTCCCTCTGTATATTCTGATGAATATGGTGAAACATATTTACCATCTTTGTTTCTCCATAATCCTAAAAATCCATTTACATTTATTTCTTCATTTGAACTTCCAATTATCCATTCAGTAGTATTAGTGTTTCCTGTATATTTTAATTTTTGATTAATTTTATTAACGGCTTTACCTTCTTTATAATAGTCGGTTCCACTTTGTTTAGTTGTAACAATTTCTTCCCCTAATTCTTCTTCTATTTCTGTTGATTCATCCATTGGATCATGTGCTGTTGTATTTTGAGTGTAAGTTGTATCCTTTTTATATGCCCAAGTATCTACTTTAGTTACTTTTACATCTATTGTTGTCATTGTATTAACTGTTGTTGAACTTTCAACTTTATTTTCAGTTGTTTTTGTTTCACTTGCCCATTCTGCATTTGTTAATTCTTCTTTAGTTGCATAATTGGTCGTTTTTCTTACAACTGTTTCTTCTGTCCATTCATAACTTTCAGTAATTGTTTCTGTTGTTGTTATATCTTTTATATCTAAAACAATTTCACCCTTTAATGCTAAATCTGCAACAGCTGATACATATTCTGGATTATTAGTTATTTGCATAAGTACAAATAAAAATTCATATGGAATAGTATATTGTGAAACTAACATTTGATAGTTTATTGGTGTCGTTGTAACATTATATGTAGTAGTTGTTGCTCCTGTTGTGTCTGTAACAGTTGTTTGATTTGATACTGCCACATACAGATTCCATGATTCATCTACTGTAAAAAGATTATTTAATTCATTTACATCACTTTCATTTTGATTGCTATTTGCATTAGACACTTTACTTTCAAAATCAGTATAATTAACATATGTTAAAGGAGTACCATTTCTGTGTATTTTTATAATTCCTCGTATGTCTCCTGTTCCCGTATCTGGATAATTACTTACAATTTCAGCCTGTACCATTTTATCTAAATAAGTTAATCCACTACCATCTTCGCAAAAATCATTTTCACCTAAATAATACGATTCTGGCGAAAATCCTTGTTCTTTTAAATCCTCTCTAATAGTTTCAGAAACTGTTTCGTCTATTTTAATTTCTCCATTTTCAATTTTGGTAGAAGATGCAATTGTTTCAGCTGATTTACCTGCTGCTTTAGCTGTGTTTCCATTAATTGAATTACTAGCTAATATAAAAATTAAAGCTATACCTGCTAATACAAAAATTATACCATATTTTTTTAAGAATTTTATTAATTTAGCTTTGCTAAACATTGCCATTAATGCATCTTTAAAAAATTCACCTAATTTTTTTCCAGCTTCCTTTGCTTTTCCTGAAAAATTATCAAAATCACCCATTATTACATCTTCACCTCCTTAAAATTATTTATCATTTAAGGTCTTTCTCTCGTGTATGGGCGATTAAAATCGCCCATACATCTTCTTTTAATAAATAATGTTATAAGTCAACTATTATATGTTTTATACCTTCATAATTTTCTTTATCATTTACATACTCTTCATAATTTATAATTACACTTGTAAAATGCATATTTTTAATCACTTTTTCTGCATCATATACTTTATTAAATTTGATATCAAGTGTTCTTTTTTGTTGTGGTTTAAAAACTAATTGAACTTTACTTATTTCATGTGCATATGCACTATATTTAACATCATTATCATCTAATAAATATATTGTTTTTACATTTTCTTTATTATCTAATAATATAATATTTTGACTTTTATTTTTTATTGAAATATTATATTTTTCATATTCCATATAAACGTCTTTATAATTTACTGTTAATTGTATATTATTTTGTGTACTAGTCCCTTTTACATTCTTTCTACATATATAGCTATTTATATTTAATTTTTTTTCATCATCTTCTTGGATTACTGTAATATAGTCAGTTTGCTGATTTGAATTATTAGCTTGTCCTGTTGATAAAATATCTGAAGCTATTGTTACTTTATATGTATATGTAGTTCCATCAACTGTCCAAACTTGCATATCACATATTTTCTTTTCATTAAAAATATTTTTATAATAATTTTCTATAAAAGCTTCTTCAGTTGAATATAAAACGTCTTTACAATTATTACTTAATAGCTCATATGCCTTCGCTGTTTCTCCATTATTACAATATTCTATAAATTTTTTTATTATTTCTTCATTCAAATTTGCAGTATTATCTGAAATAATATAATCATTCATTACTGATGTTTGCTTTTTTTGTGTTTTATCTTTAGTAGCAGTAATAGTAGTACTGTTCGTACTACTATTACTAATATCTTTTGTGTTCACTTTATTTTTCGATAAATAATTTAATAATTGCAATAATCCAAATAAGAATATGAATACTATAATACCTACCCAAATTTTTTTTCTGTTTTGATTATAAAATTGTTTTAATCTAAACATCTATCTACTCCTATTTTCTATAACAATTTTTCAAAATTATCAACGTATTTTTTAGTTGCATTTTGCGCATTTTTATTGATTTTTTGTTTAATTTTACTGTCTTTCACATCATTTCCAGCTTCTTTTTCTTTTTTAGTATATGCATCTGTAAATTTTCTTAGCATAGCCTTTCTTAACTCAGCTTTATCAGCATCAGACATCATTCCACCTGTTGGCTTTTCTGCCTTATATTTAGCTGCGCCAACAAGTAAACTTTTAGCCTCGGCTTCTGATAAGGCTCCTGATTTATTTAAATCTCTTGCTTTATCAATCATTTTATAATCATTTACACCTGTATCTGCTGAATATTCTGCAATTTCTCGTGCATTTTCTTTTCTTTCTTTTTTACTTGCTTCTGCATAATTTTTGTCCAAATATCTTTCCATTTTTTCTGATTTTATTTTGCTTTCAATATCTGTATCCCTATTTGCATTATCTGCCCCCAACCTTTGTGATCTATAATTACTATATAAATCGCTTCCAAAATTATGTCCGGCTTGTATTGTTCCTCCCAATACTCTTTCAGATAAATTGTAAGATGCATTTCCTAATGCATATCCTGCAGAGCCTCCTAATGCTGCTTTTGCTAATATCTCTTTTGGAGATTCTCCTGCTGCTAATGAACTAATTCCTACAACAGATGCTCCTACTCCTCCTAATGTTGCTGCTGCTGTAAATCTTAGGGCTTTTTTCACTCCGTTTTCGTACATTGCTGGATTCTTTAATCTCTTCCATCCAGTTTTTAAAGCAGCCTTTGCAAATGATTTAACCCTTCCTTGTTTATACTGATCTGAAAGCTTTTTCTTATCTTTCGTTTTAGTTGGTTCTTTAGGTTTATCTTTTTCTCTATCTGCTTCTAATTGTTTCTTGAATTCGTCAATTGCCTTTTGATTAACCTTTCTCTCTTCTTCATTCTTCGCCCATGCTTTATCTCTTTCTTCATCTGGTTCTGGGTTTTCTATTGAATCATTATATAAGCGGTTATCTTCATTTTCTAATCTTTGCTTTTCATCAAGCAATCTATCTCTTTCTGCTTTTTGTTCATCATTTAAGTCTCCCCATTCATCAGAGCCATTATCATCTCCTGAATCATTATCTCTTGAGTCATCATCTCCACCTTCTAAGAATCCATCAGTTGAATTTGTTCTGCCTTTATATAATCCATCATCATTATTTCCATCTGAATCTTTACCACCAATTTTACTTTTTTCTTTACTTGATGATCCTGATCCTAAAGTTTTTGCTTTTCCAGCAAGTTTAGAAACTGCTGATGCTACCATTGAACCTGCAGCTGCACCAGAAAATGCACTTGCTGTTTCTGACTTGTTGAAATTGAACATTTTTCTTAATAATTTTTCAGCTGGCATTAAAAATCCTAATACTACACAAACATAAATAGGATTTGTTTCAGCAAAATCAAAAGCCGTTGTTATAAATACTGTATATAGTAATATATGAAAAGGTTGTATAAGTAAATTATACATATATTCTTTTAACCATACACTAAATCCTTGTGCACTTCCATCATTTATTTTATCAATTGGGTAAGTTAGCGCTATTAATGGTGCTATTAGTGTTAAGAAAGCTAAATAAATTACTCTTTTCAAATAATAAAATAAGAAATATATTGTAAAGAATATCATTGCCAAATAGATTATAGTATAAGACATTTTCTGTCTTAATGTTTGATCCATATCTATATTATCCGAATCATCTGTAGTAGTTGCTTTGGTTTCATCATAAACTGATAAAAATTGAGATTCCATTCTTGCAGCACCTAATAAGTTAACAGGCCATCTAAGAATTCCATCTTTTAACAGCTCTGGAGCTTGCTCCTTTATTGCTTCAATAGAATCTTTGTCATCTATAACATACCACCTTAGCTCTGGTTCATTTGAAGAAGATACAGCTACAGTTATTTTTTCTACAAGTGTTATTGCAAATACCATTATATAATGTAAAACCATAACTAAACATATTGCAACAAGCCAATCCGTAATCATAGCTTTATATTTCGCTTTTTCAGTTGTAGAACTTGATATAATTATTCTTATTCCTACATAAACTAACACTGATAACAATCCAACTAAGGCTAAATTTCTAATTGCATAATACCACTTAGTAATTGTATCTCTTAATATAGCTGCCGTAGATATTGTTGTTATTTCGTCTGCAGAAACCTTTCCATTTCCATCAAGATCTGAGTAATATACTTCGCTTTCTTCTCCTGTTTCTGGATCTTTATACATTCCTTTAGAAGAAGCACTTGGATTAAAGAAATTTACATCTGTTAATCCCAAATAATTTGAGAAAATATGTTTCGGTGAAATTATAATAACCGGTAAATATAAATTGGCGGGGACTTTTCCTGCCGTAACTTCTAACATCTCATCTTCAGAAGCTGATATAAAACTTATACCTGCTCCTATTGCCGCTCCTCCAGCAATTACCCAAGCAACTGCTGCTGCGCCTCCTGTTAAAACGGTTGAAGCAACAACTCCTGCAATTGCAGCTATACCTACCAGAATTCCTCCAACTACATTTTTCCAATTGGTACTCCTATCAATTTTTATAAATGAATTCTCTAATCCATATACCACCCTTTGTACTATCCATATTGCACCGTCTCCCACACGTAGTAATATATTAAAAAATATATTGCCTAAGTCATCATGCAAAGCTGCCTGTGAATAAGTAGGTGCTAATGAAAAATTTATTAGTAGAACTAACACTATACAAATTATTATCTTTTGCATAAAATTCTTTTTTGTGAAAAACAATTTCATATTATCCTCCTAAATATTTAGTCCTTTGTTTTACTGTTTCATTTGTGCTAATTTATTTAAATTCGTTTCCACAAATTCAAATTCTTTTTTTGTAGGTTTTATCTGTAAAATTGCTGTATCAGAACCAACTTTAAGTAATCCTTCTCCTTTTAAACAAGTTACTAAAAATCCTGCTTCTCCTTCACTTAATTTGAAAACTTCTTTTAAATAACTTATTTCTGATTTATCCTGTGCTAAAAATAGTTTTGTATCTGATGATGTTAATACTGCTTGTGCTTCTGGTTTTTCGTAAAAATCTTGAAATCTTTGTGAAACTATTGCTAAAGATACATTTCTTTTTCTGGCACGTCTCGCCATTGTGTTTAAAAAGTCTACTGCTTCAGGATATGGTAAAAGCATCCATGCTTCGTCTACTAAAACCCTTTTCTTTGTTGCTTTTGACCTATCTTCACTGTTTTTCTTAACATATTTTTCCCAAATCCATGAAAGTAGTATTTGTTGCGCTAATGGTCTTGCAAACCTTTCTTCTAATCCTGAAATATCTAAATTTATAAATGGCGCGCCTTCTAATAAATCAAATGTACTTTGTCCATCAAAGTATGCCATTTGTCCATTAAATTCTCTTATGTATTGTTTCATAACTTTTACTAAGTAACTATAATGGAATCTATAATCTGCATTATCGTTTTCTTGTGCTTTATTTACAATTCTTTTATACCATGAACCAATTGTAGGCATTTCTTTTTTATTTTTTGCTAAAGAATCTCCATTAAAATTACTATCTAATTCATATAAACTTGCTGGATCAGATGTAATTCCAACTCTTTTATATTCTTCTGCAACTGCCTCTGATATTATTTGTTTTGTAAGCTCATTAACTTCTGTACTTCTTGTACTTCCTCTAGCCATTGTAAGTATTGCTTGAGTAACGTCTTCAACTTTGTTTTCTACATTAAGTACCGCTCTTTCTCTTCCTGTAATTTCATCTCTAACCTTTTCAACTTCTATATCAAAAAGGTTAATTATTGTACTAGAGTTTGGACTTATAATTACATTTATTCCACCTAATGCGTCTGCAACTGGCTTGTACTCACCTTCTGCATCAAGAGCTAAACTCTCAATTCCCATTAAAACTGAAGACCTAGATATTAAAGTTTTCATTGTAACAGATTTACCTGCTCCAGATTTAGCAAAAACAACCATATTATAATTTGTTAATGAATTATGAAAATTATCAAATAATATAGGTGTTCCTGTTTGTTTGTTAAATCCTAATGGAATTCCTGTAAGGTGTCCTACTTCTGAAGTAGTAAATGGAAATACTGTTCCCATTGACCTACGGTCAAAAGTATGAACTTTTTTAACTTTATCATCCATTAAAGGTAAATTGCTTTGAAAAGCTTCTTCTTGCATTCCCCAAGCTGATTTTATATTAACTAATGATTTAGACATTTCTGTTGCAAGTAATTTTGTTAATCTATCTAAATCTTTTAGGTTATATGTAAATAATGTCGAAATAATTGAAGCTTCAAATAATTTGTTAAATCCTGATGCTATCTCATCTCTTAATTCTTCTGCTTCTATTCTTTTTTGAGCCAATAAGCTTTCTCTGTTTATATTTCCTCTGTCTGCAGCAACAATTCTTTCTGTTTCAAGTTCATTTATTACTTTATTTAATTGATTTTGAGATGTTGATTCTTGTATAGGTTTTATATATATTGATGTATTTATATCACCAAATTCATACATATCTCTAAGTAAATATGGGAATGTTGCCATTCTTGGTAGATTTGATACGAAAAAGCTTCTAGCAAATCTTGTTGTATTAGAAATTATTTCTAAATGATCTATATTTGATGCATCTATTCCAGATGGTGCAATTAACTGTTTTATTGTTTTCTTTTTTAATAATTCATATTTTTCTTCTGGCGAATTAACTTTGAGCAATTCTTCTTGTTCTCTTGATTTTTTCTTTGCTGCCATCTTTAATTCCTCCTTTTTCTTTTGTACTAGATTTTTTTACTTTTTTTATAGCTTCCTCAGCTATATCAGCTCCCAGGTATGATTCATTCTCCATAATAATCATTTCTGCCATTTGTTCTGCTAGTTCCTCTATACTCATTTCTTTTTTCATTACTTTTTTTTCTTTTTCACTTCTAGCTTCTTCTACTGCCATTGTTGCTTGTTCTAATGCTTTTTGTTCAATAACTTCATCTAATGCTTCCATTCTTTTATCTAATACATCTTGTGCTGTTGTATATAACTCATCATATCCTGCTCTTAAAGCTTTTTCTAGTCCATAAGTTTCCGCCTCATCTCTGTTGTAAGCGTTATAAAGCATATCAACTAATTCATAAGAATCTAAAATATTTCCGGCTATTTCACATGCTGACAAGGTTCTAATTATAGATTGACATCTTGTATACAATTCTGAAAAAGCTAAGTTTTTAACTTCATCATCACCTAATAAGTCGTTTCCTGCTTCCGCAGCATAATATGAAACTATAATATAATATTGTTTTCTTAAAACATTTCTGTTTAAACTCATTCTTTCTGTATTAAATATTATATCTTTACCATAATCAAAAAGATTTTTTTCTTTGATTATTTCCATTCGTTGTTTGTTTAGTTCTTTTTCTGTATATTTTCCTGATTGTTGCATCTGTTTATATTTGTTTTCTTTACTTGTTAAACTATGTTCTATATCATCTAATCTTTTTCTGTAATTCTGTAAACTGTTCTCTAAATTTATGGTTCTTGTTTGTGTATAAATTTGAATTGGATATCTTAATGTGTTTAAAAGTTGAATAAATCCGCTTTCAATAGAATTTTTTTCAACACTAGACATTAAGTCATAATTTATACCTTGGCACTCTATAGCCATTAAATATCTTTTTCCATTCTTTTGTATTATCATATTGTCTTCAATTTTATCAAATTCCATAAAATCAAAAATTGACTGTTTCGTATATGATTGAGTAGCTTTATTACTTTTAGATTCTTCATCTGATTTATTTTTTTGTTTATTCTTTTCTACGCCATTTTTTTCATCCATTGACATTTTCAAATATATGAATGCTAATACTATTATCACAAATACAAGAACAATTAATAAGATTGATAACAAATTTCCCATTATTCTTTTTCCTCCTTTGTATATACATAAATTCTTCTTCCTTTTCTTCGGAAATTTATTGCTCTTTTTATTACATCATCAATATTTTCTCCACCTGTTTTTCTTGTAAATTCCCAACTTGATATTTCAGGTACCTTAAAGCTACCTATTACATATCCTATTGCTGCAAATACAAGTGCAATAATTATTCCTACTACATTTAAATTTAGTATATTAAATATAAAAAAGAATAATAATCCTACCGCTCCTGTAGCTGCTGTCCATAATAAAGATTTAACTGAAAAAATAAATAAAATTCTACCTTCACCTTTTACATTTCTAGGTATTTCATATGTTCCCATGCAAAGTTCTCCTTTGTATACAATTATAATTATATATATTATAACAGAAACGCCTAAAAATGATAATATTTTTACATAAATTTCACAAAAATGTCATGTATATGTAACACTCTTGTAACAAAAAGAACCTCGTTCTTTTCTGAACAAGGTTCTTTTGTTTAAAAATTATTATTAAGCTCCAGCTGTTAATGATTGTGCCCATGTGAAAACTGTTTGAGCTAACGCTGATGCAGCGAATATTAAAACAGCACCAATTAAGTATGGTATCATTGTTTTTTTGTATTCTGCTTTTTCTTCAGCACTTCCCATCATATATTTAATACCTAAAACAATTAGTATTGCAACAGATGCAATTATTCCTACAACTTGTAAAATACCTACTAATCTGTTACCAAATGTTTGGATATTTCCTGTTCCATCATGATTTGGTTGAACACTGCCTGGTGTAAATGTTGCAAAAACAGATGAACTTACAGTAACCATCATTAAAGCTATCATAAGTATAGAAACGATTTTTACTAATTTTTTCATATTATAGTCCTCCTTTTATTATTATATATATTTTAACTATTCTACTTAATTATAGAATAATGTTAAAAACTTAAATTAAATTCCTTGCAGAATATTTGCAATAATTTTCCATATTCCAAAAGCTCCAAATACAACTATACATCCTATTGCAAATGGTAATAAACTCTCTTTTATTTTTACTTGTTCTTCTATACTTCCCACCATATAATAAATACCTAAAACCATTGAATATCCTACAGCAATGAAAATTGCAATTGCAAGAAGTATATTATAAATTGTATTTGACACTTCCTTTAAATCATCATCTTTTATTGGTTCTCCTTCAGATTGTACTAGAGTTTCACCATCTTTTATAAATGACTGACCTTGTTCTAAAATTTCATCAATAGCATATGTAGGATTTATAAATAATCCTAGCAATAATACAAATATACTTAATATAATTATTATTTTTTTACTCATATTATCACTTCCATTTCTGCATCTAAGCTCCAGCTATTTTCATTCCAAATTCATATAATATTTCAACAAATGCTGATGCTGCAAAAAGCATTACTGCTCCTAAAAAATATGGTATCATAGATTTTTTATAACTCGCCTTTTCCTCAACAGACCCCAACATATATTTAATGCCCAATATTATAAGTATAGCAACTGAAACAATTATACCTACAACTTGTATTACACCTAAAATCGTATTACCTGCTCCAATAATTATTGTTCCTCCTTGTAATGGGTCCGGTTCATATTCCTCAGGATCAAAACTTGCACTAACAGTTGGCATTATTGTTATAATTATTAAAAAAATTAATAGCAATATTAGACTTTTCTTTTTTAAATTCATAAAAATCACCTATTTTTTTCTTTAACATCTATATTATACCACATAAAAACATATTTTTCAACACTTTATGTGTACTATTTCAAATATTCATATGCATTTTAACATATGTTTAACTATTTTGCAAATGAAATTTGATAAAATTTAGTGAATTATACGTAGGGGTCGGTCTCGACCGACCCTGAGCAGGTCAAGACCTGCCCCTACAATAATTTTATTCCAAACAAAAAAAGAGCATATTTTACGCTCTTTTATCTATTTCATTTTTATAATATTTTATTATTAATTCATCTAATTCTACACTTATTTTATAAATTTCATCATAAGGCCTTTTGTTTTGTATGCTTTCATCTAATTTTTTTCTTAGTTCCTTAATTTCATCATTAATCATACATACCTCTCCTTTTCTTATGTTTTTTCTTTAGTATGGTTTAAAAATAACATATTTTTACATCTTAGTCAATAAAAAAACAGCTAAAAAGCTGTATTTAGGCTAATTTTCGTATGCCATATTTTTATATTATTTAACATCTGTTTTTATTTTTTTATTTTTTATTTTTTTATATGTCAAAAAGAAAGATAAAGTGACAAAAATCACTCCTGATAATACTTGTGATATTCTAACATTTCCCATCATTAAACTATCTGCTCTTACACCTTCAATCAACATTCTAAAAAAAGAATATAAAATTAAGTAAATTACTGTCAATTCACCTTTGAACTTTCTTTTTTTTGTTATTTTTTGAAGTATAATAAATATTCCTAAAGTAATTACTGATTCATATAAAAAAGTAGGATGAACTTCTATATATTTTCCCGCTTCATATACACCCATTCTACAGAAAATTGAAGTTTCATGTCCATAGGCTTCGCTATTAAAAAAATTTCCCCATCTTCCTATTGATTGCGCTAAAGCTAATGATGGAACTATGTAATCAAATAAATCAAGTAAATTTATTTTTCTTTTTTTACAAAAAATATAGCAAGTAATTGCTCCTCCAATTATTCCTCCATATATCGCTAGACCGCCAGCTCTTAAATTAAAAATTCGCTCTGGCTGCGTTATATAACTATCTAAATTAAATAATACATAATACAATCTTGCTGATATTATTGATATTGGTATTAAAAAAATTAGCAAATCTAAAATTGTAGCAAAATCTATTCCAAATTTTCTTTCATTTTTTTTGCATACTAATAACGCAATAATAATTGCTGAAACTATTATTATTGCGTACCAGTATATTTTTACACCAAAAATTTCAAAAGCAACTCTTGGTATATCCATTTTTAAATTAAATAATGGAAACGTGATGGTGCTCATTTTTTATTTCTCTTTTCTATGTAAAAGTTTGGCGTGCCGCCGAGGGCGACGACACCTACATTTTCTAAATGAATAATGAATAGTTAATAATTAATAATTTTGGTTAGAATTTGCTGTAAAAACAGCAAATTCTTTCCTTTATTATTCATTATTCACTCTTCACTATTCACTACGCGAAAGCGTATCGTTTGGTTTTATTATAGATATTATAGTTCTATCTTCCCTAAACGTTTCTTCCAATATTTGTTTTGCATATTCTGTTGTTATTTCTTCAAAATTTTCCAAATAATCAAAACTATTAATATTTTTAAAATAATCTGATACAAACATTCTAACTATATCTGAAACATTGTTATATTCCTTTACATATGCTCCATAAATCATCTTTTTAACTCTCTCGAATTGCTCTTCATTTATTCCATTTTGTTTCATTTCATTTATTGCATTTTGAAGTTCTTTTAATATTGTTTCTGGTTCTTTAGATTGTCCTGTTATCGCCACATGTGCATAATTTTTTGAAAATTCATATTCAACATATGGTTCTGACATTAACAACATTTTATTATATAATTCTTTATATAATTTTGAACTTTTTCCTATCAACATATTAAGAATAATTTCTATAGTCATATGTTTTTTTGCTGTTATTTCAGTTTCAACGCCTTCAAAATCTTTTATTCCTATTACAAATAAAGGCATACTTACTTCCATTTGCTTTTCAATTTTGTTTTGTACAATTTCTGCTGGTTCATCTTCTAATATTCTGTTTATTTCTTCTTGTTTCTCTTTTTTTATTAATCTTTTTTTGATTTCTTCTAATAACTCTTCTGGTTCAAAATCTCCTGCCACACCCATTACCATATTAGAAGGATGATAAAAAGTATTATAGCATTTATATAACACATCTTTGTCAATTTTCGCAATCGATTCAATTGATCCTGCTATATCTATTTTTATTGGATTTTTTTCATACATTGTCTTCATTGCATTCATATATACTGCCCATTCAGGATAATCATCATACATCATTATTTCTTGTCCAATAATCCCTTTTTCTTTTTCAACATTTTCATCTGTAAAATATGGATGTTGAACATAATCCATAAGTTCATCTAATGCAGGTTCGAAATTATCAGTACACTCAAATAAATAAGCTGTATGATCTGTTGTTGTGTATGCGTTTGCATTAACACCTAATGCTGTTAATGTGTCTAAGCTATTTGTTCCATTTGGTTGTTCAAACATTTTATGTTCTAAATAATGAGCAATTCCCTCAGGCACTTCTGTTGCATTCTCTTCACCCGGAACTACAAATTTATTATCCATTGAACCATAATTGGTAGCCCACATTATATATTTTTTTTGAATACCTTTTTTAGGCATAATCATTATAGTTAGTCCATTTTCTAATTTCTCTATATATAATTTTTCTTTAACTTTAGAATTTTCAATTATTTGCATTTGGCGACTCCTTTGTAATATTTATTATAATTCTTAATAATGTCAATCTCTTTTAGTTTTATACAACTCGATGTGTGAAATGTGAAGTGGGAAGTGCGAATTCAGAAAAACTTCGAAATCTATTTCAAAAATCTCACCTCTCACCTCGCACATCTCACATCATATCTCTAATTCCTCAAAAAATAAATTGTATTTATTTTTATTTGATTTGCTATATTTTGCACTTGTTCCTTTGTTACAGAATTTATTTTATCCATATATTCTTGGAATGTTACCAACGTACCTGATAATTCTTGTCCCAAATAATACGTAATTTCTGAATCTTGTTCGTCCTGTAACGTTTCTAATCCAGAAATCATATATTTTTTTGCATTTACTAAATCTTCATCTGTGAAGTTACCATTTTTCATATCTTCTAATTGTTCTTTTATAATTTCTACTGCTTTTTCATAATTTGGTATTTCAATTCCACATCTTATGAATATATTATTTTTTTGATATACATAGTTTGACCTTGTCGTATATGCTAGACTCGCTTTTTCCCTAACATTTTGGAACAATTTAGATGTCGCACTTTCTCCTAAAATAACATTATATATTTTAGTAATGTATTTTGCTCCTAACTCATTATTAAATATATCTAATCCTAATATTAATTTTCCTTGAGTTACATCCATTTTTTCTTCTAGGGTTGTTATTTCAGTTTCTTCTTTTACTTCTGTTTGTTCATTATTTAAAATATATTTTCCTTCTCTGTCCTGCAATTTATTTATATTTTCATTCTTTGAAATTAATTCAAATACCGAGTTTGGTTCTATGTTTCCAGATATAAATATATCCATTTTATAATTGTTAATAACATTTATATATTGTTCATATAAGTCTTTTGGACCTATTTTTTCTAAGTCTTCTATTGTTCCATATTTATATAAACCATATGGTTTATCTTTGTACATTTCTTCTATACATCTATTAAATGCATATCTATCTTTATTGTCTATTTTAGAATTAATTAAGGTCTTCATGTTTTCTTTTTCTGTAGCTAAATACTCTTCTTTAAATCCCTCATTTTCAATAAATGGATTTAAAATTAAATCAAATAATAAGTTTGTTGCCTGTTCTAAAAGATTTTCTTTAGTAGGTACATACTCATCATTTAGTGTTTCCATATAAAATTTTAGTACTAGATTATCACCTATTTTATCTATACCACAATCAAATGTAGCTCCATAAAGTTCTTCTAATTTTATATTTATTTCTTCTTGTGTTTTTAAATTAGCCGTCCCCTGTCTTAAAAGTGCAGGTATAAGTGCATTTTTTGTTACTGTATTTTTAGACAAAGGAATTGTTATAAAAAATGCAAATAAATTTGTTTTGAATTTTTTTGTATCTATACAATGTAATTTAATTCCTTGTTTTAATTCTTTTGAAATATATGACATGAAACTATTCTCCTTTATTATTAACTATTCATTCTTCACTATTCACTAAGCGAAGCGTCCGTGCGCCTGCCCCTACAAATATTATTTTCCATTAATTTGTTTTTATTCAATTTATTTCAATAATTCTCTTACTACTTCGTTTATTGCTTTTCCGTCTGCAGATGCTCCCATTTTTTCCTTTGCATGTTTCATAACTGTTCCCATATCCTTTATAGTTGTTGCACCTGTTTCTTCAATTATAACCTTTACAATTTCAGCAATTTCTTCTCTTGATAATTGTTTTGGTAAATATTCAGACACTATTTCAATTTCTGCTTTTATTTTTTCAACTAAATCTTCTCTTCCGCTTTTTTCATAATCTGCTAAAGAGTCTTTTCTTTTTTTAGCTTCTTTTGCTATTATTTCTAGAATTTGATTGTCTTCTAATTCAATTTGTTTATCTTTTTCTACTTGCAATACTGCAGCCCTAATCATTTGAACTACATTCTTTTTTAATTCTTGTTTTTCCTTCATAGCAACTTTTAAATCTTCTAATAATTTTTCTTTTAACATATATATATTCTCCTTTCAAAATTTTTCCTCTATTTATTCGGGCGGACACAGGGCCCGCCCCTACATTTTATATTTATAATAAAAACCAAGAGGCGAAAAGTTTTTATTTAACCTTCTCACCTCTTTCATTATATTTTAAAATTTTCTTTTTCTTGCTGCTTCTGATTTTTTCTTTCTTTTTACACTTGGTTTTTCATAGTGTTCTCTTTTTCTTACTTCTTGTAAAACACCATTTCTAACGCATTGTCTTTTAAATCTTTTTAATGCGTCTTCTATATTTCCATTATTAACTTTAATCTCTGACATTTACTTTCCCTCCCCTCGATATTGCACTTTTTTCCATGCTGTGGGATAATTCACTTTTTGTATTATATAGAAAAAACTCTTTAATGTCAATAGTTATAGGTGATTTTTATAAATTATGTTGTTAAAACTAATAAGAAAATTTAATTGACTGTTGTTATTTGCAAAATTTTACATAAAGTGTTATAATTGTTCGGTAACAAATTAATAATTTATTTAGGGAGGATTCAGAATGCTGAAAATCCAAAAAACAATTGTAAACAAAAACGGTGAGCGGTTAGTCTTCGACGATATTACTGAATTCAATTCATCAAAACCCTTTTATCTTACTCAGTCAGGAGAACTATTAGGAATATTGAACTCAGATGGTATTGAAATCGTCAAACCATCTTATGATTCCATTACTATGACCAAATATGGTTTCTTCATTGTAGGAAAAGATAATTTATATGGTCTTATCAATCCTTCAGGTCAAATATGTATTCGTGCATCTTACGATTACATAAGCAATTGTTGCATCAATGGAATGGTTGAAATAAAAAAAGGTGAAAAAATTGGTTTTGCCAATATAAATACTTTTTTCATAATAGAACCTATCTATGATTCAGCAACTTCTTTTGAGAAAGGATTTTCCAAAGTTGATATTGAAGGTAAATACGGTCTTATAAACAAGCTTGGAGTTGAATGTATACCTTTATCTTATGATTACATAAGTGATTGCTGCATTAATGAAATGTTTGAAATAAAAAAAGGCGAGAAAATTGGTTTTGCCAATATAAACACATTTTTTATAATAGAACCTATTTATGATTCAGCAACTTCCTTTGATGAAAAAGGTGTATCAAAAGTTAAAATAGAAGGAAAATATGGATTTATAAACAAACTCGGAGTCCAATTTATACCATTAATTTATGACTGGATTTATGAACCTTATAATGGTGTTGCAAGAACCAAACTCAACAATAAATACGGTTGCATTTCTTATGGAGAATTTGAAATCTTTAAGCCTGAATATGATGAAGTAAGCGATCTTGATGATAATGTCGTTTTCGCAAGAAAAGGGAATTTGTATTACTGTTCAAGCAAGGATAGAAAAAGAATCTTTATTCTTGATACTAATCAAGGAATTATACATACTGGTATAGGATTCACAAAAATCCCTTATGAATGGTGTGAAGAATATATTCAATTTGATTGCGGAATATCTGTTATTAAGCAAGACGGCAAATTCAGATGCGTTGATGCCAACCAGCACCCCTTAGTTACGTTTTACAATGATTAATGTTACACAGAAAGCACCCTTACGGGTGCTTTCTTGTTTTATTTATCTATTTATCATATTCAAATAAATCTCCTAGAGGTTTTGCCTCGTTTAATCTTTTTATAGCTTCTGCAAATAATGGAGCTATTGATACAACTTTTATTTTATCTATCATTTTTTCTGGTTCAATTGGAATAGTATTTGTTACAACAACTTCTTTTATTGGAGAATTTTGAATTCTTTCTATAGCTGGTCCTACTAAAACTCCATGAGTAGCTCCTGCATATATTTCTTTTGCTCCATGTTCTTTTAATATATTTGCAGCTTCAACTAATGTTCCTGCTGTACTTATTTCATCATCAAATATTAATGCTGTTTTTCCTTCTATATCTCCTATTATATTTGTTGCAACTGCATTATCATTATTTGATTCTCTTCTTTTATCTATTAATGCTAAAGGACATTCAAAATAGTGTGAATATTTATATGCTTTTTTTGAGCTTCCTGCATCTGTTGCAACTACTACCATGTTTTCTAATTGTTTTTCCTCAAAATATTTTTCTAATAAGTGTTTAGCAGTTACTCTATCACATATAACATTAAAATATGCTTGAATTGCTGGATTGTGTAAATCGCATGTTAATACATGGTCTACTCCTGCTGCTTCTAATATTGTTGCCATTAATTTTGCTGTTACTGGCACTCTAGATTGATCTTTTTTATCTGATCTTGAATACATAAAATATGGTAAAACAGCTGTTATTCTTCTTGCTCCTGCTCTTTTAGCAGCTTCTACTGTTATTAATAATTCCATTATTCTTTCATTTACTGGTGGTTCAGTTGTTTGTACTATATACACATCTTGCTCTCTTACAGTTTCTTTTAATTGAACAAAACTGTTATCATTTGCGAATTTAAATGAATCTTTTTTTCCCATTGGTATTCCAAGGCAATCACATATTTCTTGTGTAAATTCTTCTGCTGAATTACAAGCAAATACTTTAATGTTTTCCATTATTATTTCCCCCTATTTTTTCGTTTTTTATGTCGAAATTTTTACTATTAGATTGTAACATTTGTTTTCTATAAATTCAATAAGATTTAAGGATTTTGTTGAAAAATATTGTTGTAATATTTAATTTTTGAAAATAATTTTACATTCATAAATCTATTTTTCAACGTTGTAGTGGCGAACTGCGTTCGCCCGCCTTCGTAGCATGGGAGAACAAAGTTCTCCCCTACATTTAGAAATTCTCACGAGGCGCGGACGACCAATGGCCGCCCCTACAAAAAAATGCTCACACATGTGAGCATTTTTTCTATTCTGTTACTTCTGCTGTTTCTTCTTGAGCAGGTTCATTTACTACTTCTGCATTTTCTTCTACTTTTTGTTCTTCCTCTGTGCTTATTCTTATATTTCTATATGCATTCATTCCTGTTCCTGCTGGGATTAATTTACCTATAATAACATTTTCTTTTAATCCTATTAATTCATCTTTTTTACCTTTTATTGCTGCTTCTGTTAATACTCTTGTTGTTTCTTGGAAAGATGCTGCTGATAAGAAGCTATCTGTAGCTAATGATGCTTTTGTTATACCTAATAATAATCTCTTTCCTGTTGCTTCTGTTTTTCCTTCTGCTTTTACTTTTTCGTTTTCTTCATTAAATTCATTAACATCCATTAATGAACCAGCAATTAATGTTGTGTCTCCAACATCTTCAACTTTTACTTTCTTAAGCATTTGTCTTCCAATAACTTCAATATGTTTATCGTTAATATCAACACCTTGGTTTCTATAAACTTTTTGAACTTCTGCTGTTAAATATCTGTGAACTCCTTCTGCACCTTTAATTGCTAAAATTTCATTAGGATTTATTGAACCTTCTGTTAATGGGTCTCCTGCCTTAATTTCGTCTCCTTCTTTTACTTTTAATTTAGAACCGAAACTAATTGTGTATGTTTTAGAATCTTCCTTTGATGTAACAGTAATTTCTTTTCTTTTCTTAACATCTTGTATTTTAACTGTACCATCTATTTCTGAAATTACAGCTAATCCCTTTGGTTTTCTAGCTTCAAATAACTCTTCAACCCTAGGTAAACCTTGTGTGATATCTCCTCCTGCAACACCTCCAGTATGGAAAGTTCTCATTGTAAGCTGTGTACCAGGCTCACCAATTGATTGCGCAGCTATAATACCAACTGCTTCACCAATGTTTACTTCTTTTCTTGTTGCCAATCCCATACCATAACATTTAGCACAAACACCATGTTTACATTTACATCCAAGTACTGAACGAACTTCAACTTTTGTAATTCCTGCAGCTATAACTTTATCTGCTATATCGCTAGAAATTAAAGTATTTGTATCTACTATTACTTCATTTGTTGTTGGGTCAATAATATCATGTAATGCATATCTTCCAACTAATCTTTCATGTAATTTTTCAATTATTTGATTTCCATCTTTTATATCTTCAATTTCAATTCCTTCAGTTGAACCACAGTCTGTTTCTCTTACTATAATATCTTGAGAAACGTCAACTAATCTTCTTGTTAAGTATCCAGAGTCAGCTGTTCTTAAAGCTGTATCTGCTAAACCTTTTCTAGCACCGTGTGATGATATGAAGTATTCTAGAACATCTAATCCTTCTCTGAAGCATGATTTGATTGGAATTTCAACGGCTTTACCAGATGTGTTTGCCATAAGTCCACGCATACCTGCAATTTGACGTAATTGGTTCATATTACCTCTAGCTCCTGATTGTGCCATCATGTAGATTGGGTTTAAATCATCAAAATTATCTTTCATTGCATCTGTAACTTCACTTGTTGCTTTTTCCCATACTTTAATGATTGATGCATATCTTTCGTCTTCAGTAATTAAACCACGTTTAAATTGTTTTCCAATTTCATCAACTTGTTTTTCACTATTTGCCAATATTTCTTTTTTAGCTTCTGGCACTGCAACGTCAGCAACTGACACTGTAATAGCACCTCTTGTTGAATATTTGAATCCTAATGTTTTAATATAGTCTAATAGTTCTGCAGCTACATTTAATCCATGTTTATCAATACATTTTGCTATAATTGTTCCTAAGTTTTTCTTCATAACTGGGAAGTCAATTTCTAAATCAAAGGCTTTTTCAGGGTCTGTTCTATCAACAAATCCTAAGTCTTGAGGTATTTCAGCATTGTAGATTATTCTTCCTACTGTTGTTTCTATTGTTTTTGTTTTTATTTCTTCTCCAATTTGTTTTGTTCTTCTTATTTTTACTTTTGCATGTAATCCTAAGTCACCATTATAGTATGCTAAAAGGGCTTCGTCTTCATCTTTGAAGTACATTCCTTCACCTTTTTCATTTTCTGTTTCCATTGTTAAGTAATAACTTCCTAAGATCATATCTTGAGTAGGTACTGTAACTGGTTTTCCATCTTGTGGTTTTAATAAGTTATTTACTGATAACATTAAGTATCTTGCTTCTGCTTGAGCTTCTGGTGATAA
Organism: Clostridia bacterium; assembly: GCA_017437145.1. GTDB lineage: Bacteria > Bacillota > Clostridia > TANB77 > CAG-508 > CAG-452. The sequence goes on from JAFSBT010000008.1 coordinate 249,271, forward strand.
AGGTACGTGAACCGCCATTTGATCTCCGTCGAAGTCAGCATTGAATGCTGTACATACTAATGGATGAAGTTTTATAGCTCTACCTTCTACTAAAACTGGTTCGAATGCTTGTATACCAAGTCTGTGTAGTGTTGGAGCACGGTTAAGCATTACTGGGTGATCTTGAATAACTTCTTCTAATATATCCCATACTTCTGGTCTTAATTTTTCAACCATTCTTTTTGCATTTTTTATATTGTGTGCTAATCCACGTTCAACTAATTCTTTCATTACGAAAGGTTTGAATAATTCTATTGCCATTTCTTTTGGAAGTCCACATTGATATATTTTTAGTTCAGGTCCTACAACGATAACTGAACGTCCAGAATAGTCAACACGTTTTCCAAGTAAGTTTTGACGGAAACGTCCTTGTTTTCCTTTTAACATATCTGATAAAGATTTTAAAGGTCTGTTTCCAGCTCCTGTTACTGGTCTTCCACGTCTTCCATTGTCTATTAAAGCATCTACAGATTCTTGTAACATTCTTTTTTCATTTCTTACAATAATCTCTGGTGCTCCTAATTCTAATAATCTTTTTAATCTGTTATTTCTGTTTATAACTCTTCTGTATAAGTCGTTTAAATCAGATGTTGCAAATCTACCTCCATCTAATTGAACCATTGGTCTTAGTTCTGGTGGTATAACTGGTACAACATTCATAATCATCCATTCTGGCTTGTTTTCTGAAATTCTAAAGCTTTCTACTGTATCTAGTCTTTTTACTAATTTAGCTTTCTTTTGCTCACTTGATTTCTCTATCTCTTTCTTTAATTTTGCAGCTAATTTTTCTACATCAATTTCTTTTAATAGAGTTCTTATAGCTTCTGCACCCATTTTTGCAGTAAAAGAACCTTTACCGTATTTTTCCACAGCCTCATGATATTCTTTTTCATTTAAAATTTGACATTTAGTTAATCCTGATGTACCTTTATCAACTACTATGTATGATGCAAAATAAATAACTTTTTCTAAGCTTCTTGGTGATATATCAAGCATAAGAGCTATTCTACTTGGTATACCTTTAAAATACCAAATATGTGCTACTGGTGCAGCTAATTCTATATGCCCCATTCTTTCACGTCTAACTTTTGATTTTGTAACTTCAACTCCACATCTATCACATATAATTCCTTTATATCTTACTCTTTTATATTTTCCACAATGACATTCCCAATCTTTTGTTGGTCCAAATATTTTTTCACAGAATAATCCATCTTTTTCTGGTTTTAAAGTTCTATAATTAATAGTCTCTGGTTTTTTTACTTCTCCTTTAGACCATTCTCTTATTTTTTCATCTGATGCAAGCCCTATTTTAATTTTATTAAAAATATCTAATTCATCTTTAACTTCTTTGTTTTCCATAAAGGTCTTCTTTCCTCCTTCAAAAATTCGCATTGTAGTGGAGAACTGCGTTCGCCCTCGGACGACCAATGGTCGCCCCTACATGTTTTTCATTTTTCATTACGGACGACCAATAGTCGCCCCTACATTAGTCCGTACATCTTTACAAATTCGTTTATACAATATCATAAAATCAAATATACACTGCTCGAACAATTCCATTTTGAAATTTAATTTTATTTTATTGATTAATATTTAATTAGATTAGATTTTTTATTCGGGCGGACACAGGGCCCGCCCCTACATCATTTTTATAATTTTACTATTCTATAATGTCTTCGTCATTTAAAAGATTGTCTGTTGCAAGGTCATTGTCAAAAATTTCTTTATCTAAAACTTCTGGCTCTTCAAGTAAATCTTCTTCATCAATATCATCTATATCATCAATTAAATCATCGTCTTCTAGATTTTCTTCGTTATATTCATCTTGTAATTCTTCTTCATTAACAATTTGTTCAGCTTCTAGTAACTTATTTGCTTCTTCAATATTTAAGTCTATTCCTTCATCTATATTTTCTTTAAGTTCTAGTTCTTCATCATTGTCAGAATATAGTCTTACGTCTAATCCTAAACTTTGTAATTCTTTTACTAAAACTTTGAAACTTTCTGGAACCCCTGGCTCTGGAACATTTTCACCTTTTACTATTGCTTCATATGTTTTTACTCTACCTACAACATCATCTGATTTTACTGTTAAAATTTCTTGTAATGTATATGCTGCTCCATATGCTTCTAGAGCCCAAACTTCCATTTCTCCAAAACGTTGTCCTCCAAATTGAGCTTTACCTCCTAAAGGTTGTTGCGTTACTAATGAGTATGGTCCAGTTGAACGAGCATGTATTTTATCATCAACTAAGTGGTGAAGTTTTAACATGTACATAACTCCAACTGTAATTGGTTTATCAAATGGTTCTCCTGTTCTTCCATCATATAAAATTGTTTTTCCATCTTCTGATAATCCAGATTGTTTTAATAATTCAACTATATCTTCTTCTGAAGCTCCATCAAATACTGGAGTTGCAACTTTCATATTTAATAATTTTGCTGCCATTCCTAAGTGAACTTCTAAAACTTGACCTAAGTTCATACGAGAAGGTACACCTAGTGGGTTTAAAACAACGTCTACTGGTGTTCCATCTGGCATAAATGGCATATCTTCTACTGGTAATATTCTTGAAATAACACCTTTGTTACCATGACGTCCAGCCATTTTATCACCAACAGAAATTTTTCTTTTTTGAGCTATATATACTCTTATTACTTCATTTACTCCAGGTCCAAGTTCATCTGAATTGTCTCTGTTATATTTTTTGATATCAACTATTGTTCCTGCTTCACCATGAGGTACTCTTAATGATGTATCACGAACTTCTCTAGCTTTTTCTCCAAATATTGCACGAAGTAATCTTTCTTCAGCTGTAAGTTCTGTTTCTCCTTTTGGAGTTACTTTACCTACTAATATATCTCCTGGTCTAACTTCTGCACCAATTCTAATAATTCCGTTTTCATCTAAGTCTTTTAAGTTTTCTTCACCTACGTTTGGAATATCTCTTGTTATTTCTTCTGCTCCTAGTTTTGTATCACGACATTCACAATCGTATTCTTCAATATGAATAGATGTATAAACATCTTCTTTTACTAATCTTTCACTAAGTAATATAGCGTCCTCGTAGTTATATCCTTCCCATGTTGTGAATGCAATTATAACATTCTTTCCTAACGCCATTTCTCCATTTTGTGTAGAAGGTCCGTCAGCAATAACATCTCCTACTTTTACTTTTTCACCTTTTACAACTATTGGATGTTGATTAATACATGTTCCACCATTTGTTCTTTTGAACTTACGTAGTTTATATGTATCAATTCCATTTTTTGTTTTTATAGTAATTTCGTCACCAGTTACTTTTTCTACTGTTCCAGCTTCTTTAGCTAAAACTGTTATTCCAGAATCTTTTGCTGCTTTGTATTCAATTCCTGTTCCTACTATTGGAGAATCTGTAATCATAAGTGGAACTGCTTGACGTTGCATGTTTGCACCCATTAATGCACGGTTAGCGTCGTCATGCTCTAAGAAAGGAATCATTGCTGCACCAACTGAAACTAATTGTTTTGGTGAAACGTCTACGTAATCTACTTGGCTAGCATCAACTTCTGTTATTTCATCTAAGTATCTTACTCTTATTCTATTGTTTATGAATTTTCCATCTTTGTCCATTGGCTCTGTTGCTTGTGCAATAATATATTCATCTTCTTCATCAGCTGTCATATATTGAACTTCATCTGTTACTTTTCCACTTTCTTTATCTATTTTTCTATATGGAGTTTCAACAAATCCATATTCATTTATAATAGCAAATGTTGAAAGTGCTGATATAAGTCCAATGTTTGGTCCTTCAGGAGATTCTATTGGACACAATCTTCCATAGTGTGTATAGTGAACGTCACGAACCTCGAATCCTGCTCTTTCTCTTGATAATCCACCAGGCCCTAATGCTGATATTCTTCTTTTATGTGTTAATTCTGATAATGGATTTGTTTGGTCCATGAATTGTGATAATTGTGAGCTTCCAAAGAATTCTCTAATTGCTGATGTTATAGGTTTTGTATTAATTAATGTTTGTGGTGTTATTACATCTAAGTCTTGAATTGTCATTCTTTCTCTAACAACTCTTTCTAATCTTGTTAAACCTATTCTAAATTGATTTTGTAATAACTCTCCAACACATCTAATACGTCTGTTTCCTAAATGGTCAATATCATCTACTCTTCCTAATCCATATTGTAAGTTTAATACATAGTTGATTGATGAAATAATATCTTCAGTTATTATATTTTTTGGAATTAATTCATCAATTCTTTCATCAATTACTTTTTCTAAATCTTTTTTATCTGTATTTTCTAGAATGTTCTTTAATACTTCATAATTAACAAATTCCTTGATTTCTAATTTTTTAAGATCTACAAATGTATTTATATCTACTGTTCCATTTCCAATTACTCTTACTTTTTTATCGTCAATTTTTATATCTACAATGTTTATTCCTGAATTTTGAATTGCAATTGCTTGTTCTTTTGAAATTACAGTATCTTTTTCTACTAAAATTTCTCCAGTTTCATTATCTAAAATATCATTGTAAGCAACTTGACCTGCAATTCTTGAAGCTAAACTTAATTTTTTATTAAACTTATATCTTCCTACTTTTGCTAAGTCATATCTTCTTGGATCAAAGAATAAGTTGTTAAATAAACTTCTTGCAGCATCTACTGTTGGAAGTTCCCCTGGTCTTAATTTTTTATAAATTTCAACTATTGCTTCATCACTAGTTTTTATAGTATCTTTAGCAATACTTGCTAATATTTTTTCATCTTCTCCAAATACTTCTATAATTTGTTCATCCGTAGCTAATCCTATTGCTCTTAAAAGTGCTGTTACTGGTATTTTTCTTGTTCTGTCAATTCTTACATAGAATACATCGTTGCTATCTGTTTCATATTCAAGCCATGCACCTCTAATTGGCATAACTGTTGCTTTATATAATTTCTTACCAGTTTTATCATAATCTGATTCATAGTAGCAACCTGGAGATCTAACTAATTGGCTTACTACAACTCTTTCTGCACCATTAATAACGAAAGTTCCGCTATCTGTCATAAGAGGAAAATCACCTAAGTAAATTTCTTGTTCTTTTATTTCACCAGTTTCACGGTTAATAAGTCTTACTTTAACATGTAATCTAGTAGAATATGTAGCATCTCTTTCTTTTGCTTCTTCTAATGAATATTTAGTTGTATCCTCCATGTAATAATCGAAAAATTCAAGAATTAAATTTCCTGTGTAGTCAATGATTGGCGAAATATCTCTTAATACTTCTCCTAATCCTTCTTTTACGAACCAATCATAAGAATCTTTTTGAACTTTAATAAGATTTGGAATATCTACGAAATCTCCAATTTTCGCAAATGTTTTTCTTGTTGTCTTTTCATAATTTAAGTCTGTTAACAAAATAAATCAACTCCCCCGAAATTTAGTGAATAATTAATAGTGAATAGTTAATAATTTTGGTTAGTTTTTGACATACATGTCAAAAACTTTCATTTATTATTCATTATTCATTATCCATTTTTCACTATTCATTAAATTTTTTTGAGCAGATATATTTATATAGAAATAAATTTCTATTTTATAATTAAATAAAGTCCCTCTCAAATACTAATGTGTTATAATCCTCAAAACCGTACTGCCCTAAATCAATTTTGATTCTTATAACCTGAATTAATATCTAATTCCTCTTTATTTAATTTTTTTAGCAATACAAAAAAGTGTAGGAGAAAATTATAACTTTTACTCTTTGGATACTCTTCAAACTATTGTATCCCTACACTTTTTATTATTTTTCAATTCTATATTACTATTATCTTTATTTTAACCACCCTTATATGATAAGAGCTACATATTTCTATTGGCGAAATATGTGCTGTATAATAATATCATAATTATATGTGGCTTGTCAATGTTTTTTTAAAAATTGTTGTTAGAATTTGGAGTTTGGTGTTTGGTTATATAGAGCTCGTCCTTGAAGTGCGTACGACCAATTGTCGCCCCTATAGCATCTTAATCGATTAGCATGAATCCCATGTGTTTCTGTAATTCTACATCTATAGTTTTTCTTGAATTTAGTCCGTTAGCTTCACAATATTTTTGCACCGCTTTTTCTGTTTCGGCGCCAAACTTCCCATTTGGAGTTGCTAAAAAATATCCTAAATCCTTAAGTCTTTTTTGAATACACATTACATCCGAACCATACATACCAGATTTCAAATTTCTTAATCCCTTTCCAAATGCTCCATATACCCCATCAACTATTGTTACCCTTGTTCCTATAGGAATTAATTTATATAGTTCTGCAACTTCTTCATTTTTCATTCTTATACATCCATGCGAACTTGCCCAACCAACTGAATTAGGATTTATAGTTCCATGTATTCCAAAATCACCCCACGGAACATTCAATCCTAGCCAACTTCCTCCAAAACCTTCTCCCCATTTTGCTTTCTTCGTTATCTCCCATGTTCCTATAGGTGATGGTGTATTCCATTTTCCTCCTGAACATGAATATTCTTTTACAAGTTTCCCATTATCTAAAAGATATAACCTAGAGCTTTCTACGTCCACCAAAATATAATACTCACTTTGAACATTATTTGCTGTTTGAATATAATCTTTATCAATATATAAAACAAGGGCGGATACCGGGCCCGCCCCTGCAATTAAAACAAATAAAATTATTATTAATGCTTTTATTTTTTTCATAATAAAATATATTCATAAAAACATATTTTATTCTTGCACAGTTACATTTCCATATTCTTCAACAATATAGTTATTACCTTTCACATTAATAATATAACTATTTGTATTTTCATCACAAGTTATATTTGCATTACTATCTATTTTTTTAAGTTTTTTTGTGAAAGTTGCTTCATTTATTTTACCATTTTTATTTTTAGACATAAGCACTGCTTGTATTACATCTTGATACACACCAACATCCTCTACGCCTTCTTTTGCTTCTCCAGCTTTTCCTATTATCCCGCCTTCATTTAACGCTACTATAACCACAGTTCCAATTAATATCGTCATTACTCCAATAGTAATAACTAAGGCGGTTAAGGTTATACCTTTATTATTTTTAAATTTCATATTTTTCTCCTTTATGCAATTTTAATCTTATTGTATACTATATTTATCTCTTTTTCTATATGTTGTGTGTAATAATTCGTGTGCTTTATGACTTCCTGGTTTTTCAAGGTATTCTTCATATAGTTTTTTTATTACAGGATTTTCATGTGATTTTCTAATTATACTTGCTTCATCTATAGAATATAAAGCTTTAGCTCTTAAAGCCTTAACATCAACTTCAGACCTTATTTTTGAGCTTACAATTGGTTGTCCTCCACCGTTTACACATCCTCCTGGGCATGCCATAATTTCAACAAATTGATAATCTGCTTTTCCATCTTTTATTTCATCTAATATTTTTCTAGCATTAGCTAATCCATGTGCCACCGCAACCTTAACTTCTATTTCGCCTATTTTTATTGCAGCTTTTTTTACACCTTTTGTACCTCTTACTTCCTCAAAATCAAATTTCTTTAATTCATTACCAGTAATTGTTTCTACCGCTGTTCTTAATGCAGCTTCCATAACGCCACCAGTTGTTCCAAATATAACTGCCGCTCCTGTTGCATCACCCATTGGACTATCAAATTTTTCATCAGGCAAATTTATAAAATTTATATTTGCTTGTTTTATCATTCTAGCAAGTTCTCTAGTTGTAAGAACAGCATCTACATTATCTAAATTGTCATTCTTAAGTTCTTCTCTGCTTCTTTCAAATTTTTTTGCCACGCACGGCATAACTGATACAACAAAAATTTTCTCTGGATCAATGCCTGCTTTTTCAGCATAATATGATTTTAAAATTGCTCCAAACATTTCTTGTGGAGATTTACATGTTGATAAATGACCTAGTAATTCTGGATAATTCATCTCAATAAACTTTATCCATCCTGGACTACATGATGTAATCATTGGCAGAGTTTCATTTTTTGTAAATCTTTCTATAAACTCATTAGCTTCTTCCATAATTGTTAAATCCGCACCTGTATTTGTGTCGAAAACTTTATCAAACCCAATTTTTCTTAATGCAGCAACCATTTTTCCTTCAACATTTGTTCCTATAGGCATTCCAAATTCTTCTCCTAAAGCAACTCTAACTGCAGGAGCTGTTTGCACCAAAACAACTGTATCTTTATCATTTATTTTTCTCCAAACTAATTTTGTATCATCTTTTTCTTTTAATGCTCCTACAGGACATGCTTCTATACACTGTCCACAAAAAACACAATTTACATTGTTTAAGCTTTCATCATTTGTAGCTGCTATTCTCGATTCAAAACCTCTTCCAGCAACGTCAATAGCTCCTATATTTTGAATATTTTTACAAGTAGCTACACATCTTTTGCACATTACGCATTTGCTTGTATCTCTTACAATAGAAGGTGATAAATCATCAATTTTTGCTTCAATTTTTTCTCCCTCAAATTCTATTTCTTGAATTCCAAATTGTCTTGCTAAAGTTTGTAATTCACAATTACCATTTCTTACACATGTTAAACATTCTCTATTATGTGTAGATAAAATTAAATCTAGAATCACTCTTCTTGCTTCATTTATTTCAGGAGTATTTGTTTTTACTATCATACCTTCTTCTGCTTTTGTTATACATGAAGGAACGAAACCTCTTCTTCCTTCAATTTCTACAATACACATTCTACAATCCCCTGCTGCATTAATTTCTTTTAAGAAGCATAATGTTGGGATATCAATATTCGCTTCTCTAGCTGCAGTTAAAACAGAAACACCTTTTTTTACTTCTACCTCTTTCCCATCAATTGTTAATTTAATTAAATTTGCTTCTGGCATTATTAAACCTCCTTTTTTTAATCACCTTTACGGGTGGACACAGGGCCCACCCCTACACTTTTAATTAATTTAATTATTAGCTATTCACTATTCACTAAGCGAAGCGTTTTACACTCCCCCTACATTATTTATTCCCTATTTTATCGCTTTGAATGGGCACTTACTTGCACATGCTCCACACTTAATACAAATTTCCGGATTAATTTCATGTGGTTGTTTTACTTCTCCTGAAATGGCACCTACCGGACATTGTTTTTTACAAATTCCGCAGCCTCTACACAATTCTTTGTTTATTTCTATACTTGCTAATGCTTTACATTCGTTTGTTACACATTTTTTATCTTCAATATGAGCAACATATTCATCCCTAAAGTATTTTATTGTACTTAGTACTGGGTTTGGTGCTGTTTGACCAAGTCCACATACAGAAGCTTTTTTTATTGTTTCAGCTAAAGTTTCTAGTTTTTCAATGTCTCCTGTTTCACCTTCACCTTGAGTTATTCTTTCTAGAATTTCTAGCATTCTTTTTGTTCCTATTCTACATGGATTACATTTTCCACATGATTCATCTACTGTAAATCCTAAATAGAATTTTGCAAGATTTACCATACATTTAGAGTCATCCATTACAATTAGTCCACCAGACCCCATCATAGAACCTATTTGTGTTAAAGATTCATAATCTATTGGTGTATCTAAATGTTCTTCTGGTATACATCCTCCTGATGGACCTCCTGTTTGAGCTGCCTTAAATTCACGTCCTCCTGGAATTCCTCCACCTATATCAAAAACAATTTCTCTTAATGTTGTCCCCATTGGTACTTCAACCAATCCTACGTTTACAACATTACCACCTAATGCAAAAACTTTTGTACCTTTAGAATTTTCTGTTCCAATTGAGCTATACCATTTTGCTCCATTTAAAATTATTTTTGTTATATTAGCATATGTTTCAACATTATTTATTAATGTTGGTTTTCCCCATAATCCTGAATTTGCTGGGAATGGTGGTTTTAATCTTGGTCTTCCACTTCTGCCTTCAATTGATTCTAGAAGCGCAGTTTCTTCTCCACATACAAATGCTCCTGCTCCAAGTCTTATTTCTAAATCAAAACTAAACTCAGTTCCAAATATATTTTTTCCTAATATTCCGTATTCCTTAGCTTGGTCAATTGCAGTTTGAAATCTATGTACAGCAATCGGATATTCAGCTCTAACATAAATATAACCTTTATTAGCTCCTACTGCATATCCTGCAATCATCATAGCTTCTACTATTGAATGAGGATCTCCTTCTAAAATACTTCTATCCATAAATGCTCCTGGATCTCCCTCATCAGCATTACACACAACATATTTTTGATTTCCTTCTGCAATTTTTGTAAAGAACCATTTTTTACCTGTAGGGAAACCAGCTCCTCCTCTACCACGTAATCCTGATTCTGCTATTTCATTTATTACATCATCTTGACTCATTTCGAAAAGAACTTTTTCTAATGCTTTATATCCATCAAAAGCTATGTATTCATCAATATTTTCCGGATCAATTATTCCACAGTTTTGAAGCGCAATTCTTTTTTGTTTTTTATAAAAAGTTAATTCATCTAGTCTTTGAACAACCGAATTATCAATATCTTTGCAAAGAAGTCTTTCTACTATTTTACCTTCTACTATATGTGTATTTATAATTTCTTCACAATCTTCCGGCTTTACCATTGCATAAAAAGTATCCTCTGGTCTTATTATAACAATAGGACCTTTTGCACAAAGCCCAAAACACCCAGTTTGTATAACTCTTACATTTTCGATATTTTTTTCACTTAAAATACTTCTAAAATTTTCTATAATTTTAGGTGATTTTGAAGAGGTACACCCTGTACCGTGGCATACTAGTATATGTTTTTCTCTTGTATCTGCATTTAAATTAACGCGTAAATCTAGTTCTTTTCTTTTTTCATCTCTTATTTTTCTTATTTCTTCTAAAGACTTCATTCCTTGCCTCCCCTTTACAAATAATTAATAATTAATAGTGAATAGTGAATAATTGTGGTTAGAAATTGCTGTAAAACAGCAATTTCTTTCATTTATTATTCATTATTAATTCTTCACTATTCGTTATTCACTAAATATTACTCTCTCTTGTGCATCTTCATTCTTGACTATGATAAAATTATGCAAGATGCCGTTTTCCATTCGACTTACTTATTCATATATTCATCAATAATCCTATCCACCATTTCTGGTGTAGCCTTCCCATATACTTCATCATTTATTGTAAATACAGGAGCTAAACCACATGCCCCTATGCATCTTGTTGCTTCTATAGAAAATTTTCCGTCTGCGGTAGTTTCACCAACATCTATTCCTAATTTTTCTTTAACTTTATCTAATATCTTTTCAGAACCTTTTACAAAACATGCTGTCCCTAAACATACAGCTATATTATATTTTCCTTTTGGTTTTAGTGTAAATCTTGCATAGAATGTAATTACTCCATAAATCTCAGCCATTGGCATATTTAAATATTCCGAAATTCTTTCTTGCGCGAATTTTGGTATATATCCATATTGAACCTGTACTTCATTTAGTATTTGTATTAAATTATCTTTATCTTGATTATATTTTTGTAAAATTTTCTCTAATTTTTCATCTTTACAATTTTCACATCCACATTTGCAGCTCATACATAAACCTCCTAATTTATTATTTTATTACAAGAAAAGTGGTTTTGCCAAACTTTTCTTCTCGCCGAATTGAGCTTCCAAATGTAATGAGAAAGTCTCAATAGGCAATAGCGATTATAGCATTTTTACTTAATAGGAAAGTAGAACTTTTCTATTAAGTAAAAAGCTTTCTTTACCATATGCAAAGAAAGCTATAATTATTACTTATATACCTCTATATTTACTATATTTAACATATCCAAATAAACCTACTGCCATTATGATTATAGCAAAAGGAATAAGGTCCTCAACTCCAGCATCTGGAGCATCTGTATTTGCAGTTTGCGAATTAGTAGTTGTTGATTGAGGTGTTTCATTTTTCTGATCATTGTTGTCATTATTATTGCTTGGTTTTAAAGAGGGAATATCATCCATATCTCCTGCTCCACCAGCATTAACTGTAATTGATTGTGTTGAAACATCAGAAGCACTAATACTTGTTGAAGAATCGCTTCCTGCCGTTGCCTTCATATTAGTTAATGAAATTTTTTCTGTTGAACTACTTCCTGAACCCTTAACTTTAAATTTTATATCTCCAATTTCTGTATATGTTGAAGATGTTTTTATTGGACTTGATATAGTAATTGCCGCAAACACACTAATTCCTTGTTCTTCAACTAGTGTAATACACCAATCTTCGTTAACACATATAAGTTTACATTCTTTTCCTTGTGCTTCCATTTGTTTTTTCATTTCAGTTAAAATTGTTGCCATAATACTATCAGCTTCTTCAACAGCTGTGTCATAATCTATTGTTACTAGTTCGAAAACATCTTTATTAAATTCAATTGCTCCTCCCAATCCCATTATATCACTAGTTGCATTACTTGTTGCTGAAATTGTAACGGTGGCTTCATCTCCTGTGTTTAGAACTGCTTTATCCATTTCTAGTTTCACTGTTACTTCTTCAGCAGCAAAAGAATTGCTTACAAAAGCCAACAAAAATATAATTCCAAACACTAGTATCCCTACAAATTTTTTCATTTTTTTCTCCTATGTTACATATTTATATTTATTATATAGTTTTACTCTATTAAATGCAAGTTCTTTTTTTAAATAATAAAAAAAAATCTTGGAAATAATTCCAAGATTTTCTTTTATTATTTTATTACATCATAATTGTTGCTGTAGTTATAAATTTAAAAATATGTTTTATTAATGATATAATTCCTTTAATTAATCCATTTGCAATCATATTTAATGTTTCTGTAGGAATAGTATTTCCAATTGCCCCTGCTTCTGTTACGTTAACATTAACGATTTGATCCTTATCATAAGTTATTTGGGCTGTACCATTTCCTATTGGTGAATTATTTACATTAGCATCTCCACTTACTTCTACACCTTTATCTATCATTGTTATTGTTGCATCTCCATTAACTGTAATTTTATCAACTACAGATACACTTCCTTCTCCTGATACAGATGGTTTTCCATTACCTATATCCAAAGAACAACTACCATCAACATTTACAATATTAATCGTTTGTCCTTCTTGTAATAAAACTACGTCTTCGCCTATTTGAATTCCTCCATCAATCATTTGTACTGTTGTATCTGATGTTACAGGATATTTTTCACCATTTATTACAATTGTTAATTTCGCTCCATCTTCTAAATTGAAATCATATGTAATATATTCTCCTACATCAGTTAGAGTACATTCTTCAACTTTTAAATATCCTATTGTAGGTAATTTTTCCCCTTCTTCTATAAAAGCAACGCCTATCATTCCTTCTTTTCTTTTAGTTAAAATATCTGTTACTAATGCTAATTGATTTGTATATTCTCCTACAACATTATATTCAGTTGAAGTTTCTTCTCCTAATAATTTATTAAGTATATCAAACATTTTAGCCTCATATAATTTTCCTGTAAATTTAATTTTTCTATTTAATTTTACTTGGCTAATATCATTTAATTGCCCTTCTGTTTGACTTTCCATTTTATCTTCTTTATCTATTTCCAATTCATCTGCTGAGAATTCGTTTTCATCTGTTGTATTTTCTCCATTTGTAGCTAAAACCATAGTTGGTAATACTATAGCAAACATCATTAAAAAAATTAAAATGCATGCGATAATTTTTTCAACTCCATTTTTCATTTTTATATACCTCCCTTATTTTATAACTTATTTATATAACATTTTATAAATTATTAAATAAGCACACATTATCAATCAATTTAATTATACAACATTTTTACGTTTATGTCAACTTTTTCCATGCTTTTATAAAGATTCCTAAAAAAACTTGGAGCATATAAATGCTCCAAGTTTTTTTACTATATTTTAAAATAATTTTTCAAATATTTTACCAAAAATATCTTTTATGAAGCCAATTATTTTTGATATGATATCACCTATTATAGTCTTAAAATTTTCAGTTTTTAATTCTTTTCCATCTATTTCTGCTGAAATTATTTTTAATTTAACATCTCCTTCTTCATATTCAACTTTAATTTCACCTGATACCTCTTCTCCATTTACTATTGCATTTCCTTTTACAATAAATCCATTAGCTGTAATTTTAAAATTAGTATCTCCATTTATAACAAATCTATCAAGCATTTTATTGCTTTCATTTTCTATGCAGAAGCTTCCTTTTAATCCAACAATTTCAATTTCGTCTCCTTCTTTTAATGCTATAAACTCATCATCTATTTGAATTCCACCATTTGCTAATTGAACAACTGAATGAGAATCAATATCATATTCTTTTCCATTAATCTTTAAAGAACCACTTTCTCCTTCAAATAGTTTAAAACTAAGAGTTAAAAGTTTTCCATTTGCTAAAACATTGCTTTCTGCAACTTTTATATATCCAAATGTTGATAATATTTTTCCTTCTCTTGTGAAAGTAACACCTAAAATTCCTTCATCTCTTTGACTAATTTCTGTTACAACAGCTACTTGATCAGTATACACACCTTTTTCTGCACTGCATTTTATACTTTTATATAATTTTCCAGTAAATTTTATTTTATCTAATAATTTTATTTGCTTAGCATCTGTTATATATTCTACGTCTTCTTTTTTAGGTTCCTCTTTTTCGTTGTCACCTTCATCAAGTTCATCATCTTCAAATCCTTCCTTATCAATGATTTCTTCTTTTTCTTCTGTTTTATTCTCTTGAACTTGATTTTCTTGTACTTTATTTTCTTGATTTGTGTCTAATTCATCATCTTCAAATTCTCCTGCAAAAACCATTGTAGGTAATAACATAATTGCTAATACTAAAAATCCAGATATTATTTTTTTTGATATTTCTTTTATTTTCATAATTACATCAACCCCCTTTAATTATGTATAAAAGTTCTTTTTATTAGATTTCGCTTTCTTCTATAGCCATGACACTATAGCCATGGATAAATTAATTATACACTTTGTAAGTGGTTATGTCAACACTTTTTGTAAATTTTTCTATTTTTGTAATTTTTATCACACTAAAAAAGGCGAACTTTTTTATTACGTAAAAAAAGACGAACCATGTTCGCCTTTTTTATCTTTTATATATTACTTATTCGAATATTGCAGAAAATTCATCACCATCAATTTTCTCTTTTTCTAATAATAATCCTGCAACTATTTGTAATTTATCCATATTTGATGAAAGAATTTCTTTTGCTGTTGTATATGCTTTATCAATAATTCTTTTTACTTCCTCATCAATTAATCCAGCTGTTTCTTCACTAAAGTTTCTAGTTTGAGTAAAATCTCTTCCTAAAAATACTTCTTCTTGCCCAGAACCGAATGTTATAGTTCCCAATTTTTCACTCATTCCGTATTTTGTTACCATTTCACGAGCTATTTTTGAAGCTCTTTCTATATCATTACTTGCTCCTGTTGAAATATCATTTAATACTAAACTTTCTGCTACTCTACCACCTAGAAGTGAAACAATAGACTCTTCCATCTCTGATTTAGACATAAAGCTTTTATCTTCATCTGGTCTATACATTGTATATCCTCCAGCCATTCCTCTAGGAACTATAGAGATTTGATGTATAGTATCTTGCGTTGGTAAAAATCTACTTACTACAGCATGACCTGCTTCATGAAAAGCAACTAATTTATTCTCTTTCTCACTTCTTACTCTGCTTTTCTTTTCTGGTCCCATTGTAACTTTAATCATTGCATCTTCTATTTCCAACATTTCTATTTCTTTTTTATTTCTTCTAGCTGCAAGTAAAGCAGCTTCGTTTAATACATTTTCTAAATCCGCTCCTGAAAAACCTGCTGTATTTTTAGCAATTGTTCTTAAATCTATATCGTCTGAAATCTTTTTCTTTCTACTGTGAACTTCAAGTATTTCTTCTCTAGCTTTAACATCTGGTGCTGAAACTAATATTTGTCTATCAAATCTTCCTGCTCTCAATAAAGCTTTATCTAATACATCTGGTCTATTTGTTGCAGCAAGAACTATTACTCCTTCGTTTGCTCCAAATCCATCCATTTCAACTAATAATTGATTTAATGTTTGTTCTCTTTCATCATGTCCTCCACCAAGTCCTGCACCTCTTTGACGTCCAACGGCATCAATTTCATCTATAAATATAATACATGGTGCATTTTTCTTTGCTTGTTCAAATAAATCTCTTACTCTTGAAGCACCAACACCAACAAACATTTCAACAAAGTCTGAACCACTTATTATAAAGAAAGGAACTCCTGCTTCTCCAGCCACAGCTTTTGCTAACATTGTTTTTCCTGTCCCTGGAGGTCCAACTAATAGAACACCTTTTGGAATTCTTGCACCCATATCTGTAAATTTTTTAGGTGCTTTTAGAAATTCAACTATTTCTTCCAATTCCTCTTTTTCCTCATCTACACCAGCTACGTCCCCAAAAGTTATTCTTGTTTTTTCTGTACCATTTACCATTCTTGCTCTACTTTTTCCAAATGACATAGTTTTGCTTCCGCCTGATTGATTATTCCCCATAAACAAGAACCAGAATATAAAGAATATAATAAGTAATCCGAATGGTGATAATAAACCTAATATTGTAATAAAAATAGATTCTGATTTAGATTCTAAAGAAATAGCTCCATTTGCTAAAGTTTCATTTACACTATTCATAAAACTATCTAAACTTGGAATATTTACTTTTTTTTCTGTTTGGCTATCATTTAATGTTACATATGCAGTAGTCCCATCAGAATCAACTTCTATAGTTTTTACATTTCCGCTCTTTACAGCTACCATTAAATCTGAATAACTCATTTTTGTATCTGCATTATCCATAATTGTATAAACCAGAGTTATAAAGATTATTCCTATAATTAACCACATAGCAATTGTTTTTAAACTATTTTTCATTTCAATTCTCCTTTATTAGCTTAATTCTTTTGTAAAATATTTTTTTCTAAATTGCACTATAACATAAGCAATTATCAAATTCAATACTTTTTTATAAACTTTTTTTGTCGAAATGCAGACGTATCAAGGCTTTTCCTACGGAAGCTCAATGTTAGGTATGAAAAAAATTTTTCTATTTTTTACTAATATTTTTATCTCTTTTATAGGTAATAAATATTTATTTCCTATATTATTAGCACATAATTTGATTATGTCATCTATATTAACCTTCTCTATACCATTAGTATGCCCTAAAACCATATTTATAGTATATAAAATTATTCTTCTTTTTATTACTAATTCTAATTGATTGAAATTTTTAAGGTCTAATATTATTTGATTGTTTTGTAGCACTTCTTCGAAGAGCGGACGACCAATGGTCGCCCCTACACGTATTTCGTTAAAAATTTGTTCTGTTATTTTATTTAAATATTCGTCTTCTTCTGTTGCTATTTCGGATAATCTGTTTATTGTTTTATTTATGTTTGGATTAAATTCTTCCTTTATATAGGGAATCACTACATTCCTCACTTTATTTCTTGTATAAATATTTTCTTCATTTGATTTATCATATTTTGGTTCTAAATTATTCTCTTTACAATAATCTTCTATTTCATGTCTTTCTGTTTCTATTAAAGGTCTTATAAATTTATTATCTCTTTTGGCTTCGATTCCTTTTAGCCCTGTTAATGAGCTACCTCTTAAAATATTCATAATTATAGTTTCTACTTTATCGTTATTATTATGTGCTGTTGCTATTTTATTCGAATTTGTTAATAATAATACCTCCTCAAAGAAACTATATCTTACTTCTCTACCTGTTTCTTCTGTTCCTTTTTTCTCTTTTTTTGCTAATTCAATAACTTTAACCTTCTTTGTAAAGCATTGTACACCAAGTTTTTCGCAGAATTCTTGTACATACCTAGTTTCTTGAATAGCTTCTTCTCTAATCATATGATTTATATGTGCAACAAAAATTTCAAAATTTAATTCAATTTTTAATTCATTTAAAATATGTAGTAGGCATATTGAATCTGGCCCCCCAGATACACCTACTACAATTTTATCTCCGCTTCTCTATTAAATTATATTTTTTTATTGTTTGTAAAATTTTTTGTTTCATACAAATTCCTTCTTAATTATTCTCTATATCTTTCTATATTAGCAAATTTTGTATAACTTCCCATCCATAATAATTCTACTGTTCCTGTTGAACCAGCTCTATGTTTTGCCATTATTACTTCTGCAATATTTTTCTTTTCAGATTCTGGATTATAGTAATCATCTCTATATAAAAACATTACTATATCAGCATCTTGCTCTATTGCTCCAGATTCACGCAAATCAGAAAGCATCGGTCTATGGTCAGCACGTTGTTCTGCAGCTCTTGATAACTGTGATAAAGCTATAACTGGAACATCTAATTCTTTTGCTAGAATTTTTAAAGATCTACTTATTTCTGAAATTTCTTGCTCACGGCTAGAATTTCTTTTGCTATTTCCTTGTATTAATTGTAAATAGTCAATTACTATTAATCCTATACCTTTTTCTATTTTTAATTTTCTACATTTTGCTCTTATTTCTGCAACTGTAATTCCTGGGGTATCATCTATATAAATTGGTGCTTCTGAAAGTGGTCCTAGTGCTGTCGCTAATTTTACCCAATCATCTTCTTCAATTTTGCCAGTTCTTACTTTGTTACTATCAACCATCGCTTCACTACATAGAATTCTGCTTACTAGCTGACTTTTTGACATTTCAAGATTAAATATAGCTACTGGAACTTTGCTCTTTACAGCTGCATTTGTTGCAATATTTAATGCAAATGCCGATTTTCCCATTGCAGGTCTTGCTGCAACTAATACTAGGTCAGAATTGTGTAATCCTGCTGTTTTATAATCTAAATCTGAAAATCCTGTAGGCACACCTGTTATTGGTTCTTTTTGGTTATATAATTTTTCTATTTCTGCGAAGCTTTCTACCAATATATCTTTTAGTGCTGAAAATCCTTTTGGGTTTCTGTTTTGCATTATATCAAATATTTTCTTTTCAGCTTGGTCAACTATTGATTCTACTTCTTCCGTTTCAGCGTATCCTAAATCAATTAATTCATTTGCTGTTTTTATTAAATTCCTTAAAATAGATTTTTCTTCTACTATTGTTATATATTGGTCAACATTTGCTGTTGTTGGAACTTTATCTGGCAGCATCGCTAAATATTCTAATCCACCAACAACTTCAAATTTGCCCATAGATATTAATTCGGCTTTTACTGTTATTATATCTATAGGTTCAGCTCTATTGTATAGATTCATTGCCGCTTCATATATTAATTTATTATCTTGTCTGTAAAAATCATCTGATTTTAATTTTTCCACTGCATCTATTACTGCATCTTTATCTGTCAGCATACTTCCTATAACAGCTTGTTCTGCGTCGATGTCATGTGGCGGAATTTTGCCTAGTTCCATGATTTTCTCCTTTCATTTTTTAGCATTCCTTACGGGTCACGGACGACCAATGGTCGCCCCTACAGCATTTGCAATTAATTCTTTACATTTATTTTTAGTTGTCCTGTTACTCCGTCTCCGAATTTTATATCTGCTGTAAATACTCCTAGATTTTTTATTGTTTCTTTTAAGATTATTTTCTTTTTATCTATCTCAATTTTATATTGTTCCTTAAGTTCTGTTGATATTTCTTTTGATGTTACGCCTCCAAAAATTCTTCCATTTTCCCCTGCTTTTACTTTTATTTCAAGAGTAATTTCTTTTAGTTTTTCTGCTATTTTTTTATTAGCTTCTATTTCAGCATTTTTCTTATTTTGTATAGAAGTTTTTTTTGCTTGTAGTTTTAACATATTATCTTTAGTTGCTTCAACTGCTAAATTTTTAGGGAAAAGAAAGTTTCTCGCATATCCATCATTCGCATTTATTACTTCGTCTTTCTTTCCTACATTTTTTATATCTTGTAATAATATTACTTTCATTAAATCACTTCCTTGTTTTTTGACATTTTATCACGTTTTTTCATTTCTTGCAATAAATCTGCTATAGGTTTTGGTACATAATTATCTACAGGCTTGTCATTTAAATATAATTCCATAACAAGACTTGATGATAAATACCCTAATTCACCTGCTCTAAAATAGCATGTATCCATGTTATAAACTTTTTCATTCATTTGTGCAATATTTTCTTCATATTGATAATCTGTACCGTTTCTTAATCCTCTTATTAAAATATCTGAGTTGTATTTTTTTGCTTCCTCAGCTGTAAGCCCTGTGTATAATACAATTTCTACATTGTCTAATCCTAATTCTTGTATACTTTTTTCGATTGCTTCTTTCATTTTTTGTTTGTCAATTCTTTGTTTCTTTTCAGTATTATAACCTATTCCTATTATAACTTTATCAAAACATTCTCTTGCTTTTTTTACTATTTCAAGATGTCCATTTGTGAAAGGATCAAATGAACCTGCATAAAATCCTACTGTTCCCATAACAGCCTCCTTTTTTAATGAATAGTTAATAGTAAAGAGTGAATAGTTTTGGTTGGAATTTGCTTTTTAACAGCAAATTTCTTCATTTATTATTCATTATTAATTATTCATTTTTCATTATTAATTAGTCTTGTAATATTTCTTCTTTGGTTTTATTGCCTATGAAATTATATGAATTATAATTTGGATTGAATCCACATATTGTTCGATATTCACAATATTCACATGTTGCTGTTTTAGTTTTTCTATTATACATAGGTTTTAATTCTATATTACCTTTTAATATTTCATTTGATATTTGTTTGATTATTTTATTCACTAATTCTCTTAATTTTGTGAATTCTTCTTTTGTTACTATATCTGATTTGAGTTTACTAACCTCTCCGCTCTTATTTATTGTAACCGGTATTATAGATGACGCCCCAGTTTCCAAGTTCTTGTCCATCATCTTAATAACTTTAATGTCTGCTAATATCAAACCTTTCATCCTGAACTCTTTACGTATTTTTTCCTCAATTTCTTCTTCGCTTAAATTCTTTTTAGACTTTATAATTGGGTCTATTAGATTATAATATAAAACTCCCGCTGGTATTTTTTTGTACTTATTTGCTATTGAATCAATATAAGTTAATAACTGTATTTGGACTCCTGCAAGCATTTCATTTAAATCTATTTGTTTTGTACTTGACTTATAATCTATTATTCTTATATATTCTCCATCTTCATTTGTACCTATATCCATTCTATCTATTTTACCAGTTAACTCTACATTATCATATTTTTGTCTAAATTCTACCTCATTACCTAAAATTTCAAAACTACTATTTTTCATTTGTTCTACAATATATTTTATAGCTTTTAAAATTACTGTTTTTAATCTGTTTGTTAATACTATGAATTTAGGAGCACTTGTAAATTTATAATTCTTTTTTAAATTTAATTTATTGTCTATTATTTTATTAACTACATCTTCAATTTGGGTTTCATTCATTTCTTTATAATTTGTACATTCTTGAAAAAAACAATCTATTACATCGTGCATAAATGAACCCGTATCGATTGGTTTTAATTTAAATTCTTCTTGTTCTTTTAGCTTAATTCCATATTTTAAATGGAATGAAAACGGGCATTTCTTGTATTGTTCTAATTTTGATACACTTACATTTAAGGTTTCACCATATAATTTTTTTATATTTATAGGGCTTATCTTTTCAGGTTCATTATCATATCTAAGTCCTTTTAATGCCACTCTTAATTTTTCTTTCCATTCTTCTTGTTCACTAAACCATACATAAATATGTTCCCAAAGCTCATCAATCTGTTCTCCATCTTTTTGTTTTCTTAAATTTGATAGTAATTCTTTAAAAGTAATTGCTTGTGTTGTAATTTCTGTTTCAGTATGTACTATATCACTTTTTTCTTGTAACTTAGGAAAGATTTTTTTTATTTTAGATATTAGTATCGACGGTCTTAGCGTTCCTCCACTCTTGTCAGATGAAACATAAGATAAAAATATTTTTTCATCAGCCAAACTTAAAATTTTGTATATGTTTAGCTGCTCTTCATATAAATTATCTAATGTTCCATTTGCCATTTCAATATTAATTTCTTCTAAAAATTTTCTGTCTTTGTCATTTAAAAATCCTTCATTTTTATTTACACTTGGGTAAATCCCATCATTTAATCCTAAAATAAAAACTATTTTTTGATTTTTGGGTTTAGACCTATCAACATCCGCAAAAAGCACTTGATCAATTGTTGTTGGTATTTTGCCTAAATCACTATATGTTAAACCAACCTTTAATAATTCTTTATATTTCTCAAATGTAATTTTTTCCTCTCCAAAAATCATTGAAAGTTCATCAAATAGTTCAATTAAAATTTCCCAACTTTGCTTATATTCTTCTGATAAAACAAATTCATTAGCTTGTTCTAATATTTCGATTTTATTATTTAGTTGTTCTAATATTTGATTATTTTCTAAAAATTTATATACATTTTTTGTTATTTCATTAGTTGTTCTATTATTTTGTAATTTCTTTTTTAAATCAGTTAATGGATTTATTATTTTCAGTCTTAATTCATTCATTAGTTCTATATTTTCATCTTCATATTCCCAATTTTCATGCCACTTTTTACCTCTTATTCCCCATTTGTTACAAAAATTTTCTAGTAAATAAATATGATTTTTTTCTATATTTAAAAAACCTGTTTTTACATAACTAAAAATTGCATCAGAAGACCAATTTTTTTCAAAAACTTCTAATATTGATAAAATATATCTTACAAAAATATTCGTACTTAAATCCCCATTTTTATCAATAAAAAATGGTATTCCATAACTACTAAAAATGGCTCTTGCTAAACTTTCATATTCATCCATGTTTTTAGTTATTACTGCAATATCTTTGTAGCTATATCTTTCATCTCTTACTAATTTAATTATGTTTTTCGCAACATTTTCTATTTCGGAATAAGGATTTTGTGTAAGTAATAAATTAATATCTTTAACATTTTGCTCATATCGAGCATCTTGTGTTATAACATTTTTATAGATATTTTGTTCTAAATGCTTTATTTCTTTACTTTCATATCCATCTTCTTGTACATGAATTTCTTTTATTTCAACTCCATTAGCAGCCTGAATCACTTTTTTCACTACTCTTTTACTTGGTGCAAAAATATCACTTTCTCTATTTATACTTGATTCTAATGAATCTGTACAAATAGTTATATTTACTTCTTTAGCTGTTTTTATTAATTCATTTATTATTGAATATTCTTGAGCTGTAAATCCTACAAATTCGTCTATGTATATATATGAATCATCGAACATTGAACTTTCTTTTAATTGTTTTGCTAAAATTGATAATTCATCTTCTTCATCAATAAAATTATTTTTTATTATTTTTTCATAGTTCCCATATATTATGCTTATATCTGATAGCTTAGTTTTAAGATATATATCTTCTGTTTCGCTAATTGCCTTATCTATGTTGTTTAAATATACATTATGTTTTTTTAACTCAGAAATTAACCTTAAAGCAATATCTATATCTTCAGAATTTTTTCGTAGAAATCTTAAATCAGATTTGTGTTTATCTAATACGCTAGATAAAATCATTGCTTTTCCTGCTTTTGATAAATTTACTTCCGTGTATCCTCCAACTTCTAAGGAAACTCTATGAGCAATTCTACCAAAGCTTAAAACTTCTGCATTTATTGAACTTCGATTATTTAAAATTTTTAACAATGTTTTTTCTGCAGAATACGAAAATTGCTCAGGAGTAATAATATATATTTTCTTCCCGAGTATTTATTTTTTCTTTTATTTCTTTAAAACAATATGTACTTTTTCCACTTTTTGCTCGTCCATAAATTATATTTAAACTCATGCTTCTCTTCTCCAATAAAATAAATATTGCTGTGCTATTCCTGCTAACTCTCCATACTTCTCTTTGGCTAATTTATTTAAAACATCATTTGTTAATTTTAAATCTTTTTCCTCTTTAAAATATAATTCTTGGACTACTCTTTTTATCCAAACATCAATAGGAAATGCTTCTAGTTTTTTTAATGTAGAAAATAGTAATATACAATCTGCCACTTTAGGTCCAACACCTGGTAATTCTAATAATGAATTTTTTATTTTTTCATAATTAATTTCTTCTTTTAGTTTTTTTTCAAAATCTTTGTTTTTTAAAAAAATTTGAGTTGTTTCATAAACTCTTTTATCCCTAAATCCCAATCCTTGTTTTCTTAAGTCTTCTATGCTTGCTCTTGATAATTCCTCAACTGTTGGGAAAGTATAATATTCTTTATTTTGCCATACTATTTTATTTCCGTATTTTTTTGATAATCTTTCAATTATTCCTTTTATTCTAGGTATATTGTTATTTGCAGATATTATAAATGAAATTACTGTTTCCCAAAGTTCCTGATTTAAAATTCTAATACCTGAGCCATATTTAATACTTTCTTTCATATAGTTATCTATATTAGATAACTCATATTTTATTTTTTCGTAATCTCTTTTTAAATCGAAATAATTTTCACAAATATTTTTTATATCACCATCACAAACGCCCTTAAAAATCACTTCTTGATTTATTTTATTAACATTTATAACATTATTTCCAAAAACACCTGTGTAACTACCATCTTCATTTTCATTCCATCTAAAGCATTGTCCACATTCAAATATGTGTTTTGGTTCAAATGAGTCACAATTTTTTAATATATATTTTTGTTCCATATTAACATTCCTTTGCATTATTACTATATTATTGTGTAAAAACTATAAAAATAATAATCTATGTTTCCTTTAAATCATATTTATTATTTTATCATATTTTTTCGAAATCGTACATATTTATTGACAAAGATTATAATTTGTATTATTATAATCACAATAAGGAAGGTTGATAGTTATGAAATATAAATGTAATGTTTGTGGATATGTTTATGATGATGAAAGCGAAGAAACAAAATTTGTTGATTTACCAGAAGATTGGGTTTGCCCAATTTGTGGAGCAACAAAAGACGCTTTTACTGAATTAGACTAATAAAAAAAGTGTGAAGCATGCTTCACACTTTTTTAGTGAATAGTGAAAAATTAATAATTAATAATTTTTGTTAGAATTTGCTGTTACACAGCAAATTCTTTCATTTATTACTCACTATTCATTATTCATCATTCACCATTCATTACTTTTTTAAGTATACTGTTTGTGATGGATAAGCTAGCTCTATTTGTTGTTTTTCTACTGTTGCTAGTATTTCATAATTTAATTGTTCTTTAAATCCTAGAAATTCTTTATAATCTATAATACTTGTATATGATATGATTTGTAAATCTATTCCGTTATTACTAATTGTATCAAAATATACTAAAATACTATCTTTAAATACACTTGTATGCGAATTTAAAAGTTCTCTTAACATGTTTGAAAGCTCATGTACTTTTTCTAACGGAGTATTTAATTCCAATGTTAATCTTAATTCATATCTTCTTTTTTCTCTTTTAGTTGCATTTATTAAACTTGAATCTGCAATAATACTATTTGGAACTACTATAATTTGGTTGTTTATATCTCTTATTCTAGTACTTCTGAACGTTATATCTTCTACTGTTCCAACACATGTTGTAGTTTCAATATAATCTCCTATTTCAAAAGGCTTATCTATTATTATTGAAAAACCACCTATTATGTTTTTTGCTAATTCTTGTGCAGCTAAAGCAACCACTACACTTCCAATTCCAAGTCCAGTTGCTAATCCATTTAAATCATACCCTAATTCTTTAGTTATTATAAATCCCGCAATTATATATATTATAGTTTTTATTATTTTACTCAAAAAATTTACTGCAGTATCTGTACCTTTGAAGTTTAATTTCGCTTTTACTTTTTCAAATGTATCTGAATCTGAATTAAATAAATTTGCACAACCCTTGGCAATTAAAAAGATGGTACATATTTTAAATATTTTTGTTATACTTGAAAATATATTTTCTGGGATTTCTAAAACTTTAAGACCTATATATATTCCTAATAAAACGAAAAATATTTTTATTGGTTTATAAAAACCATTTCTTTTTATTTTCTTTTTATCTTTACTCCTTAAATTAAACATCTTTATTATTATATATGCAAAAACACTGCCAAATATTTTGAAAACAATGGCTATTATTATTGCTAATGCTAAATTAAAAATATTTATATCTTTTATATTTTCAAATATATTTAATAACTGATTTATTATATTCATTATTACCTCGCTTATTAAATTTATTAGTGAACCATGTTCGCCTATTATATGTCATAAAAATATGTTGCTTCTAAGTCTGCTTCAAATAATAATAATGCTAGTGGATATTTTTTAAAAGCTTGACCAATTGTTCCATATAATTCTTTAGGCTCCGTGAATCCCATATGCCATCTGATTGTATATTTTTCTTCACTTGTTAATTTTATATATTCTGTCGCCATCATTACTGATTTCTCTCCGTGTCCATATGGAATAGTATCATCTATTGTATAATAAGGAACTTTTTCCCATACACCTAATTCATTTTTTGCATTTCTATAATCTACTTTATAAAAATTAGTTTTACAAATATCATGTAATAATGCAACTATAATTAAAGTTTCTTCTGTAGGTTTTATATCTATAACACATGTTTCAACTTTTTTCTTTAATATTTCATAAACTTTTAAACTATGTGCTAAAAGTCCGCCTTCAAAATTCCCATGAAATCGTGTACTTGCAGGAGCTTTAAAAAAGTCTGAATTTTCTAAAAATTGAATTAATTCTTCTATTCCTTCTCTGTTTGTTTGTTTTAATAGTTCTATAAATTGTTCTTTCATTAGATCACATCCCTTATTTTTTATATTGTTGGTTAAATAAATTGTAATTTGTGTTTGGTAATTGGATATATGTAGGGGAGAACTGTGTTCTCCCGTGCTTTGAAGGCGGGCGAACGAAGTTCGCCCCTACAGTATTTGCAATTAATTCATACCTCAAAATTACAAATTATTTATCTTTTTTATTTCTTCAACTCCTCATATGCTTTTCTTACGGCTTTTGCTAACTCAGCACTACATGAAGTTGGTTTGTTACCACATTTTATATCTTTAAATAAACTTTCTATTTCTTCAACCGTTTTTCCTTCCATTGCTTTAGCTATTGCTTCTAAATTACCAGGGCATCCTCCATGAAATTTTATGTTTTTTATAATATTATCTTCTATTTCAAAATCTATTTCACGTGAACATGTTCCTCTTGTTAAATATTTGTACTCCATAATATCCCCTCCAACTCCTTGATTTTACTCTAAAAAAATAAAAATAGCAAGTAAATACTTACTATTTTTGTTTTATAGAACTTATTTATTTTCTTTATATACCTTTAACTGATTTATTAAATCCTGTGCTGTATATTTTTCATTATCCGTATATTTTATTGCTAGTAATGCTTCATTTTCTACTTTTCTTCCTTTTATACCATTACTTCTATCATATTTAAATTGTTTTACTGCTGTAATTAAATCAGTTGCATCAATTTTACCATCTCCATTACTATCTCCAGTAATTACGATAGTATATACATATTCTTTTTCATCTTTTGCAAAAACAATTTTCATTCCTGTTTTCAATATATCATTTTCATTAACTTTACTATCTGCTAAATATATTTCTATTTTCTCTACATTTGATTCAATATTACTTAAAAATTTTGCTTTAGTAGTATTTATAGGAACATGTAAAATATATCTATCCTTAACACCATACCCTTTTATCTTCATATAAAATTCCTCTTCTTCTACTTCAAATTCAACATTTTCAGTAAAGCCTTTTATACATAAATTTCTTACTTGTTTTGTAGTTGCACTTGCATTACTATTAGTACAAAATTCTTTATATATATCTCCCCAGTAGCCTACATCCTTTGAATAAATATAACTTTCTCCCTGATTAATTTTTGCACTTTCCCAAAAAGATTGTTGTCCTTCTTTCTTACTTTCCTCAACGCCTGTATATTCAACTCCGTAATAAGTTACTCCGTCATAGTTATTTTTATATTTTACTGCTATTACAAACTTTTCTCCTGTTAAAATAACTTCATTATTTAATTTAATTGTATGATATCCTGCATCTAATACTTCAGTTTCCGCAACTTTAGTAAATTTATTAAAATCAAGTTCTCCACCAGTTCTATTAACGTAAATTTCATATGCAGAATCAACTAAATTTGCAACTGAAACCTCTGTTAATTTTTCAGGAGTGCTTGTTGTTCTTGTAAAGACATTTGCTCCATAAATGTCAGTTCCTTTTAACCCAAAAATTTCTCTAAGTCCTAACTCATCATGTTGATATAAATTATCATACTGTTTTTCCTTTACATTGTATACTCCATAAACTGAGCTTTCAACGAATGTATCTTCATATGAAATATAAAATATTCCATCCTTTGAGAAATTTTCTCCCCATGAATTTAATACAATATAAGCTCCATCATTTTGTGGTCTGTGTTTTTCATTAAAATTTTCTTTACTATAATTATCATCCCATCCAATAATAGTAATTTGATGGTCAGGATTTATTGTATTAATTCCTTCAAAATTATAATCATAATCACAATAATATGCTTCTGAATTAAAATAGTTTTCCTCATCACTAAAGTATTCTTCTCCTTGTGAATACATACAT
Source organism: Clostridia bacterium (assembly GCA_017437145.1). Classification (GTDB taxonomy): domain Bacteria; phylum Bacillota; class Clostridia; order TANB77; family CAG-508; genus CAG-452. Next base: position 277,988 of record JAFSBT010000008.1, read on the forward strand.
GATGTAACAGCTCCATATTCTTTTATATGCTCTTTAATTTCATTTCTTATTAAGTCAACTTGCTGTTTACTATAGTGACCACCATTATATTCAATATCTCCATTATTATTTTTCCCTTTAATTATACTAGCTATTGAAATATAATCTCCTATGTATGTATCTATAATATTTCCAACTGTCGTTTTAGGTCCATATCCACCTGTATAAAAGCTCAATGCTAGAGCTGGATTCCCTCCACCATTAATTTGTCTATTATATATTTTTGCAGAATCAGCTTCTGTTGCATTAATACTAAATTTATTATATTCAATATCATTTTTTGTATTTTTTCCAAGAGTAGTTTCTATAATACTATTTGTACTATATATCCAACAAGTTTCACCTTCTTGTTTGTATATATTAATTTTCATATCGTCCTGTAAAGAGTATTTACTTGGTAAGTTCGTAGCTTTTAATTTATTAGATAAAAATACATTGTTTACACCATAGGTTAAAGTTTTATCAAACCCTTTTTGATAATATGTTACAAAATTACCATTATTTGATAAAACAATCTTATCTGTATTAACATATATATCATTATAGTTAGTTTTAGCATAATTAACAGAAATATTTAATATCAGTACTAAAAAAACTAATATTGAAATGCTTATTTTTAAAATTTTATTTTTTTGCATTTTTTCTCCCTCTTTATACTATTTTATCCTAATATAATTATATTTTTTTGTTTAATATTGTCAATGCATTTTTTTGACAACAAAAGTCTCTTAAGGCTGTATTTTTACGGATATTCGTCCTCTATCATATATTATTTTTTCATTACATTTATATTACATTTCCACTTTGTAACACAACTGTAATATAATCTTAATATTTTTGAAATATATTTTTTTTATAAGATATTGTATAATATAAACATACAAAAGATTTAAGGAGTTACGGATGAGTGTTAATTCTGATTTAAAAAAAGCTGGAATCGACATTGTTCAGCAATTAAATGAAAAAGATGTTTCTGCTATTGCTAGTAATATTGCTAGCAAACTTTGTCTTGCATTTCCGGAACACAACCTTAAAAGAAACACTTTAATTTCTGCAATTTCTAATATAAATATGTATATTGCAAATATGCCTGAAGATTATTCACAAGCTAAATATTTTTACAAAAATAACTCTATATATTTTAAAAGATATTCGTCACCAGAAGAAATGTCTAATGTGGCTGTACATGAATGTATCCACTTTATTCAGGAAATAACTGATGAAAATTACAATTTAGTAAGAATGGGATTGTATAAAGTAAATTCAGGTTTAGCAATAAATGAAGCTGCAGTTCAGTTAATGACATCTGAAGCTAACACATGTGAAATTTGCGAAGAAAAATATTATGGTATTAATTTGAAGACTTCTAGTCCTGATTATTATCCTTTACAATGCGCTATACTTAATCAAATGGCATATTTCACAGGGACTTATCCTCTATACCATAGTACATTAAATAGTAATGATATATTTGAAAATACATTTACATTAAAATCAGGAAAAAAAATATATGATAAAATTTCAAAATATTTAGATACACTATTATATTTAGAAAATGATTTAAATTATTATATACATGATTTAAGAAATACAGATAAAGTTAGACGTATGAAAACCTTAAACAATATTATCAGTCAAAGAAAAGAAGAAATACGTTCTACATTTTTTAAAGCACAAAATTTGATTATAAAAAGCTGCTTTGAAAATTCTTTTAAATCAATAAGAAATTTAGATGAAATTAAAGAATTTCAACAAGATTTATATAAATTTAAAAATATCATGGGATATACAGAAAATTATACTTTTTATAATGATTTTTACTGTAATATAATGAATTCATTAGAAGATAAAAGAATTTATATTATAAAACATGGCGAAATTAACTTGTTTGATAAAGATTCAAAAGCACTCTCTTTAATTAATACTACGAAAGAATCCTATAGCTTTGCAAAGGTATTTATGATTAAATTAAAGAAATTATTTAGAGTTAATGTGAATGGAGAAGATATAAATTATTTATAGAAAAAATGCTAGTCCTTGACTAGCATTTTTTGTGTTTGGATTTTAGATTTTGGCATTTAGAAATATAGGGTAATGTCTACGATGGCATACTCTATACATCCAACTACCAACTACCAAATTCCAATTACCAAATGCATCGACTTATAATTTATTTATTGAAATTAATAAAAAACCTACAGGATAAATCCTATAGGTTTTTTGTTTTTATTTAGAACATTTTATATTTTTTGTAAGAAATTACTGCTACGGCAATTGCAAGCATTATTCCTGGTATTGTAATTATTTCTAATCCTGCTTTATCTATAACTTTGTTAGCTGTTGTATTATCTCCTCCTGTTGTTGAACCAGAATTACCAGAGCCAGTTGATGATGCTTCTACAGTTATAGTAAAGCTATCTTCTTTACCTTCATAAACAGCTTTTACTGTATGTGTACCTTGTGTTAAAGATTGTCCATTTAATGAACTTACTTCTTTTCCATCCCAGTACCATTTACATAAACTTGTTACGTCTTTTGTTGATCCATCACTATATTTTGCTGTTACTTTCATACTTGAGACATCTAGGTTTTCACCAACTTTTACAGTTGTTTTTGATGGTTTTGTTATTACTATTTCAGTTAATGTTGCTTCTGATTCACCAGATGACTTTAAGCTTATTGTTTTAGATATACTTGCCATATCCTTTGTTGTTTTATCTAAGTCTGTTAATTCAATTCCTGATAATTTAATTGTTGCACTTTCAGCAGATACTCCTTCTTTTATTTGAACATCTAACGCTATTGTTTTAGTTCCTGATTTAATAGCATCGTCAAATGCTCCCATTAACATACCATCCATGATGAAGAAATCGCTAGATGATGATGATGCCACATTTATTGTTAAAATATCTGATGGATATTCTAGTTCTGCAACGAATCCATCGATTCCAGAACCTGCTGAAGTAACATTTATGTTTACGTTGAATGTAATTTTGTCTCCAGGTTTTGCTTCTGTTGGGCAACTTCCTGTTACACTTGCCTCTATAGCTGCATTAGATTGTACTCCTATTAGTATTAAGATACACATCACTATACAGCTTACTATTGTTTTAATTTTCATTTTGTTTCCTCCTTTTAATTTAAACTTTAAGTTTTAGCTATTTGTTTCTCCATTCTTTATACATTTTTACTTCGTTTATTAAATCTGAAGCTGTATATTCTTCCTTATCTGTAAATTTAACTGCTAATAATTTAGCGCCTTCTAGTTTTGTACCTTTTGATCCATTTGATCTTGTGTATTTAAATTGTTTTACTGTGTCTATTAAGTCATTAGCTGTAACTAATCCGTCTCCTGTACAATCTCCTGTTACTACTACAATATATGTAATAGTTTCTGTTTCATTTTTTACTATTATTCTAGTATTATCCGTTGATGCATATTTTGTATAATCACTGATTACTTCTTTATCAGCATCTTCTACTGTAGCTGTATAACCTTCCGCTAATTTATCTAGTATAGATTGTATTGCAACTTTTGGATTTATTCCCACTAAGTAATTTACACCATTAATTGTTTTCATTCCAAATCCTGCATCATCTGTAAATCCTTTTGCTTGTTGTACAACTGTAATTGTACAAGTTGCTGTAAAGTTTCCATCTTCTGTTGTTACTGTAATTACTGTTGTTCCTTCTGCTATAGCTGTTACATTTCCTGCTGCATCTACTGTTGCTACGTTTTCATTACTTGATTTCCATATTAATGTTTTATTTGCTGCATCTTCTGGTTCAACTGTAGCAATGATTTGAGATGTTTTTCCTATTGATAAAGTCATTTCATTTGCACTTAATTTTACTCCTGTAACTTTTCCTGTTCCAGTTGTTACTGTAACCTTACATGTAGCTGTTTTATTTCCATCCTCTGTTGTTACTGTAATTGTTGCTGTTCCATCTCCTATTCCAGTTACTTTAGCAGAACCATCTTCTGTTGCTTCTACTTTAGCAACATTTTCATTATCTGATGTCCATGTAAGCTTTTTATTTGTTGCATTTTCTGGATTAATTGTTGCTACTAATATTATATCAGAATTTTTCATTATGTCAACAGATTCTTTATCTAAAGTTACACTTTCTACGGCTACAAAATCAGTAACTGTTACTTGACATGTAGCTGTTACTTTTCCATCTAGTGAGCTTGCTGTAATTGTTGCTGATCCAGCTCCAACTGCAATTACTTTTCCGTTAGTATTTACTGTTGCAACTTTTTCATCACTTGATGTCCAAATTAATTCTTTATCTGTTGCATTATCTGGTGTTACTGTTGCATTAATTTCAGTACTGTCTCCTGAATATAAATCTAATGTTGTAATATCTAACTCTATTTTTTCTACTGGTATTGCTTTAGTTACTACCACATTACATGTTGCTGTAAATCCACCTTCTGCTGATGTAGCTGTAATTGTTGTTTCACCTGGCATAATAGCTGTTAATTTTCCTTTTTCATCAATTGTTGTAACTGTTGCATCACTTGATACAAATGTTACATCTTGATTTATAGCATTACTTGGAGTGAAAATAACTTTTAATGTTTCATTTTTTCCTTCTACTATTTCTAATGCTGTTTTTTCAAATGCTATACTTTCCAATGTTACATTTGACTCTTCAACATACACTTTACATGTTGCTGATTTTCCACCATTAATTGTTGTTACTGTAATTGTTGTTTCTCCTGCTCCTACTGCTGTAATTAAACCATTTACTACTGTTGCTACTTTTTCATTTGATGATGCCCAAACTACAGATTGTAATGAACTTGCCAATTCTTCTGGTTTAACTGTTTCATTTAATTCTGCAGTTTGTCCTTTTACTAATCTTAATAATGTTTTATCTAATTCAATTCCTGTTACTTCTGTAGAATCAATTGCTTTAACTGAAATTGTTAATGTAGCTGTTTTTCCTCCATCTGCTGTTACTGTTACTACTGCATCTCCAACACCTACTGCTTTTACTGTTCCATTTTCATCTACTGATATAACTGATGTGTTGCTTGAACTCCAGTTAGCATCTTTAACTGATGCATTATCTGGTGCAATTGTTATTAAATTAGCTAATTCTGCTTTACCACCTAAAGTTAATTCCTTAGGAGCTTCTTCTTTAAATGTTACTGATTCAACTTCTATTTTTTCATTTACGATTATTTGACATGTTGCACTTACTTTTGCATCTTTTATTGATGTTGCTGTAATTGTAGCTGTTCCTTTTGAAATACCTTTCATGATTCCTTTTGAATCAACTGTTACAATTGATGTATTACTTGATTCCCATTTAATTGATTCTGGTGTTGCATCTGATGGAACTATTGTTGCTACTAAAGCTTTTTTACCATCAACATCAACATTTGCTGTTTCATTTAGTATTATAGATGTTGCAAATTTAACTTTTGTTGCTACTTTTAATTCATTTTCTGCAATATCTTTAATTGTAACTTCACTTAAATCTTCTTTAACTTCTTTAACTAATGTGTCATTATCTTTATTTGTTTTTGTTAATGTCCATCCTTCTACTGGGCTTAGTGCTTCATTAGCTATAATAATTATTTTGATTCCATTTTCTGTTTGTTCATATTTAACTTCAGCTTTTGGTGCTGTGTTATCTACAACTAATCCTGCTTTTGTATATTCTTGTTCTGTTGGATTATTTGATGTATCTTTAAATATACCTTTTGGTAATACTAATTCAATTTCGCCTTCTTTACTTCCTGCTGTTACCGTTGCAACAAAACTTGTTTTTCCGATTTGATTTAATGTTACTGTACTTCCTGTGCTTCCTTCACCTTTTAACATAGCTGTATATCCTTGTGCATTTGTAACTGCCTCTGAAGTAATAATTTTGAATGTAGCTTTATTTCCTGTTTTAATACTTGCTGGTGTTGCAGCTTCAATTTTAACTGTTGGTGCTATATTGTCTATAATTCCTGAAACTTTTACAACTCCATTATATTTTGCAATATTTCCTGCTTTATCTTTTACATATATGTAGAAATCTCCATTTGATTTAACTGTATCTGTTAATGTTGTTGAAGTTGCTGTTTTCCAATCTTCTGTTATTAATTCTACATTTTCATTTGCACTTATTACAAATTTATCTTCTTTACTTTCTGTTGTAATTACAATAGTTGCTGATTTTTTATCTTCACTTAGTAATGCTTCGCTAACACTTGTTATTACTGGAGCTGTGTTATCAATTGTTAATAAAAATGTTGGTATTGTCATATCATATGCTTCTGAGCACTTATTTCCTGCTTCATCAATGAACATTCCTTCAGGAATATATAATTGAACTCTACCATCTCCAAGAGCTTCTGTTACTTTTATTCCCCAAGTTTTTCCATCTTCTGATTTGGCTTCTGTCGTTAATTTCGCAGAAGCTTCCCCAAATCCATCTAAAGCAGCAAATCTAGCTTCTATTCCTTCTTGTTTTATAACTTTATCGTCAGAAGTTATTGTATAATTTGCAACTCCATCTTTGTTTATACAGTTATTATCTATACTTTCAATTGTAATTTTTGGAGCAATATTGTCAAAGCTTAATCCGGCAACTTCTTGTTTTACTGAACTATTTCCTGCTTCATCTGTGAATAATCCTTGAGGTAAGTTTAATTTAACTGGTCCATTTCCAACTCCACCTTTTACAGTGATTGTCCATGTTTTTCCATCAACTTCTGGTGCTTTTACCTCAACTATTGTACCTTTTATTCCTTCACCTGTTAATGTAATTTGTGTTACTTTTTCTTGAACTAAATTTAACGCTTCTGATGTTTTGAATGTATATACTGCAGTTCCTTCGCTGTTTACTGTTGTTTTATCTAATGCTGGAGCTGGTAATTCTGGATTTGTATTATCAACTCTTACTTTTGTATTAGTATAATCTTCTACTAAAACATTTCCAGCTTTATCTTTAAACATTTCTTTTGGAATTTTTAATACTACTTGGCTATTTGCTGTTCCACCTGTTAAAGTAATTGTCCAAATTTTTCCACTTCCTGTTATTTCACCTAATGTTCCTAATTTATCATCTTTTTCAAATTTATCATTTGTTATACTTGCTTTAACATCCTTATTTAACACAACATCTTCATTTGCTGTTATTGTATATGTTACTTTTCCATTTTCTTTTACTGCAGGTACAGATGCTGTAATTGTTAATGTTGGTGCTGTGTTATCAAATTCATATTCTCCTGATACTTTAACTCCGTCTTTATTTTCATTTCCTTGAACATCTTTTAATGTAGCAATTTTAACTTTTACAAAATATGTTCCTGTTAAATTACTTCCATCTACTATGAAAGAAGCAACTTTATCTCCAGCTTTATAGCTTAATTTAGCTGTTGTATATTCAGTTGGTTCCTCTTCAGCTGTTCTAACAAATGCATATCCAATGTTTGCTCCTGCTGCTAAACCTTTAAATGCATCTGTTAATTTTATTTCAACTTTATTTCCATCTTTTTTACCAAACTCAACTCTTGGTGCTATAGCATCAACTTGAATTTTATTTTCTATATATGCTGTATTACTTATATTGCCATATGCATCTTTAGCATGTATATAATAAGTTGCATTATTTTCATAAACATATGTAAATTCATATGTAGCTGGTTTTCCATCTATAGTTATCCATTTTGTATTTTCATCTGCTTTTTCATTTGTATCTATAACATATCCAGCAAGTCCTATTCCCACATCTGTTAATGAATATTTTACTGTTTCAGCATATACTTGTCCATTACTAATTTTAATATCACTATTAACTACATATGATAAAGGTTGAGGTACTGGAGCTATATTATCAATCATTTTATTATCTATTACTATCTCTTTTGCATCTGAAATGTTTCCAGCTTTATCTTTTACTGATAAATACCATGTTCCTGCGTTTTCAATTGTCGTTTCAATAGTTGCTTTTGTACCACTTAATGTTTTCCATCCTGTTGTTACTTTAGATACATCTTTAGTCAATGAAATTATATAGCTATTTAATCCACTTTCTCCTACTTCTTCAACACTTACTTTAATTTTAGCAACTTTTCCGCCTTCGATACTTTCAATTTCTCCTATTACTGGTTTACTTGTATCAACTTCTGTTATTATTTGTGTATATACACCTATATTCCCCATTTTGTCCATTATATAAGCATATATTGTTCCATTTACTTTTATATCTTCTTTTATTGTATCTGATGTTATTAATTTCCAATTCTCATCTTTTAGTTTTGTTTGATCAGCTTCTGTTGTTATTATATATTTATATGCACCACTTGCATCATCTTTTATATTTGATAATGTAATTGTCATATAATATTTTCCAGCTGGTCTTTCTTTTCCTATAGTTGCTGTTGGTGGTGTTACATCAACCATTATATTTGCATTAGGATTTTTTTGTTTATAATCATTTATTGCAATATTTGTACCATCATAACAAATTGTTGCTGTACAATTTTTAAATGCATCTGTTCCTATAGTTTCTATCGGAGTACCTTTTGGTACTATAATAGTTTTCATTCCTGTACAATCATAAAAAGCTTTTTCTCCAATTATTTTTAATGATGTTGGTAAAACCAATTCTTTTAAAGCTATACATCCAGAAAATGCCTCTTTTTGAATTTCAGTTACTGAATTTGGCATTGTAACTGCTGTTAATTTTGTATTTCCTTTAAAAGCACCTTCTCCAATTATTCTAACTGGTAGTCCATATATTTTATTTAGAAGGGTAATTTGTGTGATATTTCCTTTGTTATCTTTAAAGCTATTTATTGTAGCGTATCCATTTTCTCCTTCAGTTAATGTATATATTATATATGCTGGAGATTGTGCAATTATTGGATTATCTTTTGTGCAATATACTATTAAATTTTTATTGCATGGTATATTTGAAGAATCAAATATAGTTGTTCCAACTGTTGTTAATCCTTGTGGAACTACTGCAACAGTTAAATTAGAGCATCCTAAAAATGCATTATTTCCTATACTTGTAACTGTTTTAGGTATTTCTACACTTTTTAAAGCAGTTTTATAAAATGCTTGAGCACCTATTGAAGTTAATTTGCTTGGCATATTAACTGTTTCTAATTTTGTACAATTATAAAATACATTAGTACTTAATGATGTTAACTCATTTGATAAAACAACTTTATTTAAAGAAGTACAATCTCTAAAAGCAGCATTTCCTATTGATGTTACATTACTTAAATTTGCTTCTACTAATGAAGAATAACCAAAAGCTAATTCTCCTATATTTTTTACACTTGTAGGTAAATTTAAACTTGAAAGTTTTGTTTTATAAAAAGCATATTCCTCTATTGTTGTTACCTTCTCGCCTATTAAAACTTCATTTAAATTTGTACAAGCTCTAAACATAGAAGCTGGTATTACTGTAATATTAGATAATTTAGGAAATTTCTCTAATGAAGTTCCAGCAAATGCCCATTTCCCAATTTTTGTTACACTTGCTTCATTTTCAAAACTAACTGTTTTTAATCCGTTAAAACAATAAAAAGCATGTGAATCAATATTTGATACTGATTTTCCTATTGTAACTTTTGCATCATTTGTAACGTTTCTCGCAAATGCATATGTTGCTATTGTACTTACAGAAGCTGGCATAGTAAAAGTAGTTGTACTTTTTGCTAATGGAAATTTTAATAATGTAGTTTTTGCTTTATTATATAAAACTCCATCTTGACTTGAAAATGCTGTATTATCACTATCTACCTCTATTTTTGTTAATGCAGTACAAGGTTCAAATGATAAAGCACTCATATTTGTTACATATTTACCTATTTTAATTCCTGTAATACCTGTAATTTTTGGTGATACTTCTCCTGTTTTTTCATCTGCAGTATAGTCAACTAATCCGTTATTTTTATCAGCATTAAATCCAAATTGAGTTACTTTATAAACGTATTCATTCCAGTTAGTAAATAAATTTTTTGGAATTCTTATTTTATCTGGTATAGTAACTGTTCCTTTTAAAGTTGAAGCATTTACAAATCTAAAAGAAACTTCTCCTGCACCATCAAGTAAGCTATCTTCTTTTAAAATAGTAGCTTTCCACTTAATGCCATTAGTTTCTCCTACATAAACTTTGCCTACTTCGTCATTCCACCAATCGGGATTATCTGCATCAAAAACATCTTGATCAATATCCCATACAACTTCTGCTCTGGCAGTTCCTCCTGATATTAATAAGAAAACACAGGCAAGTATTCCTATTAATAACGCTTTAAAAATTGCACTCCTCTTTAGCATAAATTTTCCCTCCTAAAAATTTTTCAAAAATTCATGCTTTAAATATACTCGCGAAGAAAAAAAAAATCAATAGCAAAATTTCTCGCCCCTTTATTTTTACAAAAAAAACGCGCTTCACGTTTTTACGGAAGCGCATTTCAGGTTTTTTTGTGACTTGAAAATGATATTTATATTACAATTGTGTTACAAAAAACTTTCGTTTTTCTTTAATACTTAGGGATAAGTGTTTTTTAGGGTTCACTTTTTTTGTAAATTTTATATTAATTTTTTTAAATCTTTCCAAAAATCTATTTTTTTCGACTCATCTCTTAATAATGCTGCTGGATGAAATGTAGGTAAGTATTTAATACCTTCTTTTTCGAACCAATTACCTCTACTAGCAGTTATTCCATATTCTTTGCCTAAAATATTTTTTAATGCTACACTGCCTAAAAGTACTATAATTTCAGGATTTATTAATTTTATTTGTGTATTTAAAAATTCTCGGCAACTATCTGCTTCTTCATCTTCTGGATTTCTATTATTTGGTGGCCTACATTTAACAATATTTGCAATATAAACTTCTTCTCTTTTTATTCCTGTTCCTTGAAATGCTTGATCCATAAGTTTTCCCGCTTTCCCAACAAAAGGTATTCCTTGAATATCTTCATCTGCTCCTGGTCCTTCTCCTATAAACATTATTTTCGCATTTCTATTACCAGTACCAATTACAACATTTTTTCTTGCCTTACATAATTTACATTTAGTACAATTTTTACATGCTTCTTCTAATTTTTCCCATGTTTGATACATATGTTATTCTCCTATTTTTTTATATTATATATTATGCATTACCTTTTAAATCAAAATTTCATCAAATAGCGGACGACCAATGGTCGCCCCTACATTATCTCCACTATTTTATATTTAGTCTAGACAATAACTCTTCTACTTGTTTTTCTAGATTACAGTTATTATTATATACAATAAAATCTGAATTTTTTTTATAGAACTCATCCTTAGGTTGTGCGTTTAATCTTTCTATTGCTTTTTCCTCTTCAATTTTATCTCTCTTTACTATTCTTTCTATTTTTACTTTTTCATCTGCCATTACTGCAATAGTAACATCACAAATTGTATTTAACTGTGATTCAATTAATAAAGGAGCATCTATGATGGAATTATTTTCCACTTGTTTTTTTATTTCATCTACAACATATTTAAATGTAAGATTGTTGATTTTTAGCCTTTCTGTTTCATTATTAAAAATAATTTCAGCTAGTTTTTTTCTGTTTATCTCTTGATTATCATTTAATATTTTCAAACCGAATGTTTTTACTATTTCTTTATAATAATCTTCATCTTTATTATATAATTTTTTCACAATTTCATCTGCATTTATTAATTTATAATTCAATTTTTCTGCCAAAATATTACTAACTGTTGTTTTTCCACTTCCAGATGATCCAGTTATTCCAATTATCATTTTAAACTCCTCTAATATTTTTAATTATTCATAAAAAATTTATCTAACATTATACCTATATTTGTTTTTTATTATATCATTTTTCCCTTATAAAATAAAGAGGCTAGTTAATTATAGTTTACTCCTAACTAAAAATTTAATTCACACCTCTCACATCACACTTCCCACTTCTAATATTTAAAATCTAATACAATTTTATTGTTTTTTATTATTGTTATAGTATATAATACCTTTTGAAAGGATGTTATTATGACTATAAATTTTTATGATTTTATAAATCAAATAATTCAAAACCCATTTTTACTAATAATTGTAGGTTTAACCTTAGGTGTTATATTAGTAAATGGTTGGACAGATGCTCCAAATGCAATTGCTACTTGTGTTTCTACAAGGTCATTATCTCCCAAAAAAGCAATTGTTATGGCCGCAATATTTAATTTTCTTGGAGTTTTAGTAATGACTTTAATAAGTAGAGCAGTTGCTCAAACAATTTATAATATGGTTGACTTTGGAAATGATTCTAACAATGCATTAATTGCTCTTTGTGCTGCTTTATTTGCTATTGTAGCTTGGGCTGTGGCTGCTTGGTTCTTCGGAATTCCAACAAGTGAAAGTCATGCTTTAATCGCCGGTATTTCTGGTGCTGCTATTGCAATTCAAGGTGGAATTTCTGGTATAAATTCTAGTGAATGGATAAAAGTTTTATATGGACTTGTTCTATCAACAATTCTAGGTTTTGTATTAGGATTCGTTGTAGTTAAAATTATTATTTTAATATGCAAAAAAATTGAACGAAGAAAAACAAATAAATTTTTTAAATATGGGCAAATAATGGGTGGCGCAGCTATGGCATTTATGCATGGTGCACAAGATGGGCAAAAATTTATGGGTGTTTTTATGCTAGGAATATTTTTAGCAAATGGTTATACATCTGTAAATGAATTTTCTATTCCATTATGGTTAATGATTCTTTGTTCAATAATTATGTCTTTAGGAACTTCTATTGGAGGATATAAAATTATAAAAACTGTTGGTATGGGTATGGTAAAAATGGAAAAATATCAAGGTTTTGCAGCAGATACTGCTGGAGCAATATGTTTACTTATTTCTTCATTATTTGGAATTCCTGTAAGTACTACACATACAAAAACAACAGCAATTATGGGCGTTGGAGCTGCAAAAAGACTCTCTTCTGTTAATTGGTCAATAGTAAAAGAAATGGTTCTAGCGTGGATTTTAACTTTCCCTGGTTGTGGTCTTTTAGGATTTGCTGCAGCTCATCTATTTATGAAAATTTTTTAAAATTATTATATAAGGAGTTTTATTTATGAAAAAAGAAAAATTTAATTATTTTGATGAATTTATAAAAGGAAGTGATTATTCTGTACATTCTATAGAACTACTAAATGAAATCTTTGAAGATTTTAATAAAAATTTATTACCTGATAATATTGTGAAAATGCATAAAATTGAGCACGAAGCTGATGAAGAAAAACATGCTTTAACTAATTATTTATTAAAGGATTTCTTGCCTCCTATTGAAAGGGAAGATATTGTACTTTTGGCACATAAAATAGATAATTTAACAGATAATATCGAAGAAATTTTAATAAATATTGATATATTTAATGTAACTGCTTTAAGACCTGAAATCTCTGAATTTACAAAATTACTTTATGATTGTTGCAAATCAGTAAATGCTTTAATTATTGAATTTAAAAATTTTAAAAAGAATTCTAATATCGAAGAAAAAATCATAGAAATAAACCACATGGAAGAAGATGGTGATTCTTTATATTCAAAATATATGAGAGAATTATATAGAGCAAACAATCCTATAGACATTTTAATTTGGACACAAATACTTAATTGCTTTGAACAATGTTTTGATGCATGTGAACAAATAGCTGATGCTGTAGAAAATATAATACTTAAAAATTCATAATTTATTACTAAAATGGAATGTAAACACATTCCATTTTTTATTGACATATATAACAATTTATATTATATACATATATATGGATAAGAAAATTTTAAGAAAAAAATATTTAAAAATAAGACAAAGTTGTAATGTAAATACTGAAAATATCTGTAAAAAACTGTTTTATTCATCTGAATTTATAAACGCAGAAATTGTATTTACTTATGTTTCTTTTGGAAATGAAATTAGCACCTACAAAATTATCGAAGAATGCTTTAAATCAAATAAAAAGGTTGCTGTTCCAAAATGTGTTGATAATAATTTAGAATTTTATTATATTAATTCTTTTTCTGATTTAAAATTAGGCTCTTATAATATTTTAGAACCTATAACTAATCTACAAGCAACTAATTTTAAAAACAGTATTTGTATTACTCCTGGTATTGTTTTTGATAAAGAAGGGTATAGAATTGGATATGGTAAAGGATATTATGATAGATTTTTTAAAGATTATACTGGAATCAAAATAGGCCTTTGTTGTAAAGAATGTTTAATTGATGATGTTTGTCCTAATGAGTTTGACGTGCCGGTAGATTATGTGATCTTGGATTAATAATATTCTTATAATTAATCTAAAATATTATTACTTTATTTCTATTTTTGTGTTCGAAAAACTAATTTTCTCTTATTTTTCATTATTTAATATGTATATTAATCTATTTCACTAAAACAGTAATTATTACACATAATTTAATAATTATTTTTCTCTAAACCCTTGCACAAATTGCATAATCTAGTTATAATAGTATGTGCATGCACCTGTAGCTTAGCTGGATAAAGCGCAAGGCTACGAACTTTGAGACCGGGGGTTCGAATCCCTCCAGGTGCACCACATAGAAAAGTCATGGCTTTAGCTATGGCTTTTTTATGTGGTTTTAAATTGGAGGATTCGCATTATCGTCCATCCTCATCACTTTGAGTACTACCACTACGTTTCCTTTGTTTTTTATCCCATTCCTCATCTATCTCTTCTTGTGAAATCATTCGCCACTCTTTAACATTAAACGCTCCTCCAGGAAGTAATCTAATATCTCCTATAACTGGCAAACTTACAAAAGATAGATTCATAAATGCATCTATTCCATCATTTACTTGTGCATATTCTTTTAATTTTTCCATCTTATTAACAACTTGTTGAGGATTTTCATCTGTCATAAGATTTGCTATTGGCAATGCCAAACTTGCTTTTACTTCACCATTTTCAACATATATTTTTCCACCTTGCATTTTAGCAATTTCATTTGCTGCTTTTACTATATCTGAATCATTTGTTCCTGCAAGTATCATATAGTGTGAGTCATGTGCAACAGTTGTACCAATAGCTCCACGTTTTAATCCCATCCCCTTTAAATAAGCAATTCCTATGTGCATTGTTCCTTTGTGTGATTCTATAACTACTATTTTAATAATATCATCCTTCAAATTATAGTTGTCCGTAATGCCTTCATCTGTTGTTATTATTTCCCTAGGAACTAAACCTATTATTTTTTTAGGTATTCCTATGCATTCTATATCTTCCGTAGTTAGTGGTCGCATATTAATTGAATTTTTAACTCTTGACTCAACCTCTTCATCTACATGATTATCTTCCCAATTTAATAATAACTCATGTGTGATTTGGATTCCATTTTTATAAACACTGTCTATTCCTACTCCTTCTAAGTCATCTATAACAAGCAAATCACCGATGCACCCCTTCTTCAATTTTTCCTAAATCTTCTAATTGAAAATATTGTGCTGCATTGTATGTAGCAGTAATATATGCATCTTCAGGCTGTACACCTAGTTTAATTGCTTTTCGTATTATTGCATCAATATGTCCATCACTTTTTAACTCCTCTGGATGTTTATCATCTGTTGCAAACATTATATTATCTCTATAATTAGGATTATTAATTAACTCTACAAGTGCTTCTAAATTTTTCGCTGCAGTTCCTTCTCTTATCATTACATAAAAAATTTGATTCAATTCTCTTGCAATATCAATTTTTTCTTTAGCTTCCTCAATTGTACTACACTCATGATCTGATTGTATTCCTGCTTTTATATATTTTATCAGGTCATCTCCTGTTAATCCTGGTGCATGACCATCTACTCTTTTACCTCTTTTATAGGCCTCTGCAATTTTATCTAAAACCTCTTTATCATCAAATAATACTCCTGGATAATTCATCATTTCTGCAAGTCCTAAAATTCTTTCATCATCTAATTCAAAACATATAGCTGTATCTGAACTGTTCAATGTTGCTGCAGATTCATCAAATTCGCTTGCTGGTACACATGACGGAATCATGAAATATACTGATATAGGTAAGTTTCTAGTTTTTTGAAGCATGTATTTAATTCCATCTATTCCACAAACATTTGCTATTTCATGTGGATCAGTAATAACTGCTGTTGTTCCATGAATGCTTGCTATTTTTGCAAAATTTTCTGGTGAAATTACAGAACTTTCTAAATGTATATGTCCATCTATAAAGCCAGGAACTATATATTTTCCTGTTATATCTTTTTCTTGTTTACCATTATAGTTTTTATTAATTCCTATGATTTTTCCATCTTGTATAGCAATATCTCCTTGTATAAAAGTTCTACTTCTTACATCTAGATATTTTCCATTTTTTAAAACTAAATCCGCTTCCATTTATAACACCTACTTTTCATTCAACATTATAAAGATATTATACTAAATTAAAGTTTTTTAGTAAAGATTGTTTTTTATATTGTAGGGGTCGGTCAAGACCGAGCCCTACATTTTTTTTAATTATATAATAAGACCAAACACATAAAAATATTTTCAAAAAACTCTTGCTATTCTATTTTTTTTGTGTTATTATATATAAGCATTTTGAAATCGGGGTGTAGCTCAGTTGGGAGAGCGCGTGGTTTGGGACCATGAGGTCGCACGTTCGATCCGTGTCACCCCGACCAAAAATAGAGACTTTTACAGTCTCTATTTTTTATGTTTAAGGCTATTTGAAGCCTTTTTTTATTTATCAAACTTTCTCAAAATTTCTCTATATTCGTGTTATTGCATTCAATTAAAGTTAAGGAAAAGTATCCACCAGTACAACTAGTGGATACTTTTCTTTTAAAAATGTGCTTGAACGACTGTAAATCGATGTTTTTCTGTGCTGTTTCTGGAATATGTTTTACATTTAAGAACTAATTCTAATTTGTTTTTTTTCCTTATAATTTTCAAAACTTGAGCATCGGTCTCAGCAAAGTTGGGATCATTTCCACTCATAAAGTGAATAGGCCCTTTCCATCTAGGCCTTCCGAGTCCACGAACATTATTACTATAATAGATTCCAGAAGCATATATGGTTTTCCCGCTATTTAACTTTTCTATTGCCTCATTAACAGAAAAAATCATATCAAGTTTTTGATTACTATTAGCATTAGTTCCGGGTTCAAGAAAAAGATTTAAACCTAATAGATTTTTTTCACCGATTTCTGAAAATGAAATCGTTTCTTTTCTTTTCATAGTTCCATCTGACACAGCTTTTTGAATTTCCTCGAAATAATCTTCCGGGAGAACGTCTGAAAGAATGAGTTCCCCTTGACTGTCTTCGGTTTTATACCACACAAAATTTTCCTCCTTCTAAAAATAATTATTTTCCTATGCTGACCTTAAGCATTTCTGCTTCATAGTTGTAAAAATAAGGATATTTGCGTAAATTTTTACTTTTTTTATTTTACCACTTTTTTATGTTAATTGCAAGTCATGTAAACTTAAATTTCTTCTTCCCATTCAAAACTACTTGCATTTGTTTTTCAGAAAGGCAGGAATAGGTTACTATACTTAACCAATAAACTGCTTAAATGCTCTGCATTTAACTGTACTGTACAAAGCTATTTCGTACTGTAAAAATACAGTACAAAATATTCAAGATATTTTTTTAATTTTAATTAATGCTCTAAGATAATTAGATGATATCCTAGAATAGAACACCATCTAACTCTAAAGTTTAAATAAACAAAGCCGCTTTAAGGTTTCCCTTAAAGCGTCTTTGTTTACTCATCAAGAATCATTATTACTCCTGTGAGTTCGAGGATTCCTATTGCAGCCATTTCTCCTTCTGTAAGCTCAACCCCCATGTCCAATTTTTGGCGGATTTCCATAGCAGCCTGGACACATCCACTATAAAATAATTTTTCCGAACTCTTTCCCGTTTCTTCGAGAACAACTTCATCCATTATTGCTTTGTAAGGATACCATTCTAAACAAGCATCCATTGCGTCTACCAACATCCTGCAGTCGCCTTTAGCAATTGGAATATATAAAAGTCCCATAGTGGGTCTCTCATCGTCCGAAAATTCACACCCTTTTTCTCCCTGCAATGCACATGGTCTACGAATAATAGAGTTATTCACTCTTCCCGCATCTACTTCGCGCGCATTAATGATAGGAATTGGTATAAATTCATTTCCATCGGCAGCACAAAAAAATGTAATTGAATACTTCCCAGTATCCAACATTTTTCTAACACCGTCTACTGACATTTCCGGAACATCACATGTCATGAGTCCACATCCGCCTCTTTGACAGCATTTACCCCCACATTTTTCACAAATGTTGTGATTTAGGTAAGGGTTTCGCGGGAAATCCCGCATTTTTGAAGTAATGTAAGCCTTTTTATCATTGGGTCCCATCATTTCACTCCTTTGATGAAAAATCTCACCGTTTATTATATCATAAATTTACATAATTTTCAAATTTAGTATACGTTTTAATTATTTTACCTTTACATTTTTCTTTACAAATATTATAATTATTATCAAATAATAAATACTATTAAAAGGAGCTATTTATTTATGAAAAAAATAATTATTACTGGTGCAAGTGATGGTCTTGGAAAAGCAATTGCACAAGAACTAAGAGATGAAGAATTAATTTTAATATCACGAGATGAAAATAAATTAAAGATACTTTCAGAAGAATTAAATTGTAAATATTATGTATGTGATTTAACTGATTATAATCAAATTACAGATATTATAAGTAAAATTGATAATGTTGATATTTTAATTAATAATGCTGGAGTATGGTTAGCGGGAGACATAGAATCTAATAGTTTTGACCAAATTTCAAATTGTATTGATGTTAATACTAAAGCACCAATTTACATGACAAAAGCAGTTTTACCATTTATGAGACAAAATAATAAAGGATTAATTATTAATGTATGTTCACAAAGTAGTTTTGACAATGATGATTTTAGCACAGTTTATAATGCATCTAAATGGGCAATGAGAGGATTTAACAGGTCAATACAAAGAACTTTGAGCAAAGAAAATATCAAAGTTACTGGATTTTATCCAGGATTTATGCAAACAGATTTATTTAAAAAAGCTGGAAACGATTATGATACTTCAACAGGTTTAGAAACACAAAAGGTTGCAAAAGCAATTAGGTTTATAACAGAATGTGAAGATGATGTAATTATTCCAGAATTCGGAATAAAAGATATTGAAAATTATTAAAAAGCAGAAACCCTCAGACTTTCATCTGAGGGTTTATTTTAGCTAAAACCAATAGGTTTACATGTTAGAATACTTATCGTACAACAGTTTTAATTCTTTAATTGTGGAATCAATCTCTTCAGGTTTTAATTCTTTTCCGTCGAACTTATTTATTTCGTTTTTCGGTATATTCTTCAACAAATACGAATCTAATCCATTCACTCGTTCTTTAATATATACCGTTCCATTAGCATAATTGTAACGTATATACCAACCATCATCATATACATAAGAATCTTCAAGATTTAATATTACACTACTTACATTTTCTTCTGATAATTCGATAACTGTAATATCATAGTTAAATGCACTTGCATCCGATGTATCATAATTATGCTTTCCATAATTACAACCGAATGCCTCTTCTAATTCAACATTGGATATTCCGGTAAATCTTTTTCCATCTTTTAAATATATAGGATATACCAGACTAATTTCATCCTCGTAGTGATTAAAATATGGCATCATAGCGTAGACAGATTCTTCATCTTCTACTAACACCTCATCCACATCAGTATCCACTTTGATGAATTTTATCCAAAAATTGCTTGGATTAGCATTGTAATACATATAATATAAATCTTTTTTATCATCTAAAATATAGTGATAATTAAAATCTATGATTGTTCCACCAGGGAAAGATACTGTTTCACCCACTTGTTTTCCAAGTTTGTAAAACATGAAGTCATTTCCGCTTCTTACAAGAGACATTTCTTCGTTATAACAGAGTACATTGTCATACTCAACATTTGTTGCGCCGTATAAATCCATGTTACTGTTATTTAAGAAATCATAATCCATCGATGTCTCATTTACTTCTATGCTCTTACTTATTCTTCTTTCACCAGAGCTGCCACCATATATGAATATACTATCTCCTGATTTATACATAGAGATATTTTCCATTACACTTGTTGGTGAAAAACCAGCTCTCTCTGAGATTGTAACATTTATTCCAGTTACATATTCGGAAATTTCAATATATGTCTCATCGCCATAATACAAGATTTTCAAATCTTTATCTGCGTCGAGCATTCTTTGAATATCTTCTTGAACCAAATCAGGAAAATTTTCTTCGTATGGCTGCTTGGTAATATCTGCTGGTGCTTCATCCAAAACTCTTAACAGCTGACTGTATGGCCGCTTAATGTAGTTATCGGTAAGTTCCGGATTTGGATTGTAATATGCATGTATGAACCACGATATCATAATTGCAAGTATTAAAAATACTGTAACGATAAAAGTGATACATTTAATGACCCGATGCCTGTCAAAAAAATCATAAATACCGACAAAGACTTCCTTGACTCTATTGTTTTCTTTGCTTTCCATAGATGTCTACCTCTTTCTTTTTTATAGTTTTACTGTTTACTGATTGCTAAATAAGTTTCTAACTCCTTTCCGGGATACTGTACTCCCTTATTTTCTAAATTTTTAGCTGAAATATTATATCATGTTTTATTACCCTTTGCAAATCTTACGGACATATACAAAATTTACTCCTAAATAAAAAATAGCAAATCGTAATTGACTTGCTATTCTTTGTTTAATTTTTATTTTATAATTAAGCTGTTTTTTTACCTACCATTTTAATACATATGAACATCCCTATAATGTATAAAGCTAAAGTTGCAATTAGTATATAATCATATGTTCTATTTGTTAAGCTTAATATTAATTCAGACATATTATTTCCTGTTAATCCAGCAATTCCCCAAGCAGAAAGTGCTAATCCATGAAGTGAGCTTATTTTATCCATTCCAAATCTTTCTGAAAGTAGAGCAGGCAATGTTGAAAATCCTCCTCCATATCCTGAATTAACAACTACTAATAATACTATTGTTATAATTCCAAAAACAATTGAACTAGCTCCATTTGAAATTGCAAATGTTGCTAATGCTATTGCAGTAATTATCATACAGCTTAAGAAAATTATTTTATAAACAGTATTTCTTTCTTTCATTTTATCAGAAAGTGTTGAAAACCCTATTCTTCCTAATGCATTAAATGCTGCTGTAACTGATGGAACAATACTTATGATTGTTCCTAAGATAGCTGTTCCCAAAAATGCAACACCTAAAATTTGTTTTTCATAAGTAATTAAAGCTAATCCACAATGTATGTTAATAAAGAACATTAACCATATTCCTAAGAATGTTTTATCTTTAAACATTTTTAGCATATTTCCATCTTTCTTGTCATCATCCTTTTCAATCCAGCCATCTGGTTTTTTCAAAAGTAAATGCCCTACAAACATCATAATGAAATATGTTGCACCTAGAATATAAAACATTTTTTCTATACCTAAATTACCTTGTATAAATTCCATTATTGGTGTAGCTATTGCTTTAGCAAGCCCAAATCCCATAATTGAAATTCCTGTTGCAAGACCTTTTTGTTCAGAAAACCATAACATTAAAGTTTTTACTGGTGTTAAATATCCTATACCAAGTCCAATTCCCATTATACATCCATAACATAAAAAGATTCCTAAAAGTGCGATTATACCAGATGTAAATTGAATAAATAGTCCTGTTCCTATCATCCCTAAAGAAAAACATATACATGCTATTAAAGATGATTTATGAATGTTTTTTTCAACCATTTTTCCTGCAAAAGCAGCAGACATTCCTAAAAAGAAAATTGCTAATGAAAATGCCCAACCTACTGCAAAAGTGCTCATCCCTATTTTATCAGCTATTGCTTCTTTAAAAGTTGACCAACAATATACTGTTCCTATTGAACAATGTAAAAGTAATGCCGGTATTGCAGCTCTTGTCCATTTGTTATTTAAAATGCTCATTTTTCTATCCCCTTTTATTTAAAATACAAGGATTATTTTACCACTAAATATAACATTATTCAAACTTTTTCAGGAAAATTTTTGAGAATTTTTAATCTTCCGTAAGCAATATATATTCTCCCATAAATGAGATGATTTGAAATAATAAATTAGTCGGACACCAAATAAGAATAGTGGCAGCATTACTTCGATATGCTGAAAATTTTAAAATTTTCAGTATAAATTAAAAAGCTAAAATAATTAATTTTTGACAAATGAGTACTTCATTTTCAAAAATTAATATTTTAGCTTGTGTTTACAGAATTTATTTTTTAAAATATTCTCTGGAGCACGGGCGATGAAACATCGCCCCTACTTATAGATTAAATTCATTGTATATTAAAAATAATACATATTTTTATTCTTCTATTTTAACCTTTTCTAAATTTTTTTTACTAGGCTCATTTAATAAATTACCTTCATAGTCATACCTTGAACCATGACAAGGGCAATCCCAAGTTTTTTCTAAATTATTCCATGAAAGTTCACATCCTAAATGCGCACAATATGGTTTCACAGCATATACTTCATCTTCGGATTTTTTATAAATTCCGAGCTTCATTCCTTTATAATTTACTACTCCACCTGTTCCAATTTTTAAATCTTCATATTTTATAATTGGAGGAGTTATTTTATTTAACACTAACGAATGTGCTGTTTGTTTTAACATGTTACCTATTTCTTTTATGTTTTTAATTGGCTCTACTCTTGTAGACGAGTATATATCTTCGTATACGCTATCAACACCTAAAATTTTATCACTAATTATTTTTGCAGCCACATAGGAGGTTGTCATTCCCCACTTTTTAAATCCAGTAGCAACAAATACATTTGGCATTAACTTTGAGTACTCGCCTATATATGGTACTTTATCTAAAGTTATACAATCTTGTGTGTTCCATCTATATAGTATGTTTGCTTTAGAATATAGCATTTTTATATAATTTTCTATGTTTTTGTAATTATCATCTAACTTACTATTATTATCTCCTGACTTATGTTTAGAGCCACTGACTAATAAAAGTCTTTTATCTCCATACTTAGCTGTTCTAAAAGAAGTTACAGGTTCTTCAGCAGATATATACATTCCTTGGAATAAATCTCTTTTTATGTCTGCCGCAACTACATATGATCTGTCTTGATACATTTTCATAAAATATACACCCGGAAAGTCTATTATAGGATAATGAGTAGTAATTGCAACATATTTAGATTTCACACTTCCATTTTCAGTATAAGTTTTATAGTGTTGACCTTCTTTTTTCACATCCACTACTTTAGAATTTTCATAAATACAATCAGCTGGCAATTTTTCTAAAAGTCCTTTTGCATATTTTATAGGATGAAATTGAGCCTGGTTAGGAAATTTTATAGCACCTAGTGTTTTAAATGGTAAATCAACTTCATTACAAAATTCTGCTTGGAATCCAAGAGCTTTTACCATTTCAGTTTCTGTTACTATCTCTTGTACTTTCTCTTCTGAACAAGTATATACATATGCATCTTGTTTTTCGAAATCACAATCGATATTTTGTGACTTTATAATATATTCGATTGAAGAAATCGCATTTTCATGAGAATATAAATATTTTTGAGCAAATTCTTTTCCAAAGTTTTGTATTAAGTAACTATAAAACAATCCATGTTGGCTCGTAATTTTAGCTGTTGTATTAGCTGTTGTACTTGATAAAACTTTATCTTTTTCTAATAAAACAAATTTAATTCCTTGTTGATGTAAAAGGTATGCAAGAGTAACACCAACCATACCTGCACCAACAATGGATACTTCTGTTTCAATATCATTATCTAATTTTGAATAATCTTTTGTATTTGTACTTTCTAACCAATAAGAATTCATATTACCTCCATTGGTATTTAGTTTAACCAGAAAGTTATAATATATTATTAATTATTGATTATATAGAAAGTTCTCTGTAGCACGGACGACCAATGGTCGCCCCTACATGTTCAATAAGCTCTTAGTCTGATTTTTGTTGAAGAAATTGTTATTTTATGATAGTATATTAATATTAATTTAGAAAGGAGAATTTATGGAGATTACTAGACCAACTGTAATGGAAGTAAATTTAGATGCTTTTAATCATAATGTAGAACAAATTCAAAAATATATTGGCACTGATGTGAAAATAATGCCTGTTATCAAGGCAAATGCCTATGGAACATATATAAATAAAAGGATTGATATTTTAGAAAAATTTGATATTGTTGCTGTTGCTTTGGTTGATGAAGCTGTAGAACTTAGAAAAAATGGTTTTACTAAAGAAATTTTTGTTTTAAATCAACCTTATAAAGATGAGATAGATAAAATTATAAAATACAATATAACAATTGGATTGAGTTCAAATGATTTTCTTGATGAATTAGGAAAATTAAAATGCCCAGTTAAAATTCACATTGAAATTGGAACAGGTATGGGTAGAACTGGAATCAAACCTAGTAGGGTTAATGAGTTTTTAAGTAAAATAAATACCTATTCTAATATAAAAGTTGATGGTATTTATACACACTTATCTTCCGCAGATTATGATGATTCATATACAAAAAAACAACTATCCAGTTTTGATGAAGCTGTTAATTCTACAAAAGAAATTTTAGGAGAATTAAAATATATACACTGTTTAGCTTCAAATGGTATTTTAAATTACCCCGAGCATTCTTATAATTTAGTAAGACCAGGTATTATTTTATATGGATATGAATCATTTGATGGAACAAAAGAAAAAATTAATTTAGTTCCTACATGTAAGTTAAAATCTAAAATAACTTATTTAAAAGAAGTTGAAAAAGGAACTTCTATAGGTTATTCCAGAGAGTATATAACAACAAACAAAACTAAGGTAGCTACTATTCCAATCGGATATGCAGATGGCTTAAGAAGATGTCTTTCTAATATAGGCGAAGTAGTAATAAATAAGCAGAAAGCTCCTATTATAGGCAAAGTTTGTATGGATGGATTTATGGCAGATGTAACTGATATAGAAAATGTTTCTATTGGAGATGATGTGTATATTTGGGATAATAAAATAATAACTTTAGAAGAAGTTGCAAACAAAGCAAATACTATTAATTATGAATTTTTAAGTACAATATCTAATAGAGTACCAAGAATATTTAAATAGAGCAAAAGAGCCTCCCTTGTGGGAGGCTCTTCGCCATATACAGTCCTTTACTTTGTGAAGACGACCTGCATGCATGTTACCTCATACATCTCGTCTCCTACCGGCATGTCAATTGTCGACATATACCTGGCAGGGAAAATAATATCGATACTGTCCAGATTCTCATCGAATCCATTCATTGTGGCAGAATTTTCAGCCAAGTCAACTTCATAATTTGCTTTCGCATGCTGCTGACTGTCGGAATAAACAACTGCCTCCGGCATGTTAGCCGGAAAAACTGTTTCACTTCCAGGGAAAGTTATTACTAAATCCTGAGAAGCGCAATCAACCTTCACCTGAAGAACCGTATAAAAATTAAATCCAGTTTCCTCACGAATTTGATACGGCACATAATTAAATGTGGCCTCTTTTACTGTCGCTGAAAACTGTATCGGCAAATTCTCAGCAGTTAAAGGCATTTTCTCATAAAGGTCATATTCTGACCTCTTGGTCGTTGCGACCATTGTTGTTTCCGTGTTGGTTTCATTGGCCTCTGTGGTGGAGATTTCTGCTACTGTAGTTTCTACTTCAGTAACCTTCTCTGCTGTGGTTTCTTCTGCTTCGGTTGTTGCAACTGTAGTGACTGTGGTACTTGCAAGTTCGTCTGCATTACTGCCACAGGCAGTGAGTGCGAAAACAAGGGAAAGTGCGAGTACGATTGCGATGATTTTTTTCATGATTTTTCCTCCGTCTATGTAAATTTTTTCGGACTATATATAAAATAGCTATTCTGCTAAGCAGTCATGCCTGTATTATCAGACAATTTTTATAGCTATATTTTTTCAAAGTACAAAGTACATGTATATTATACCATGAATTTACATAACTTTCAAATTTTAATGTTTCTTACCTTTACATCTTGCTCTTAATTTATTCTTTTGATATAATAGCACAAGTTTTGTAAATTTAAGGAGATTTTAAATGGAAAATGTAGATATAATTGCAGCTTGCTCAGATTTAGGTATTCACATTGATGGAGCAGCATTAGGTCCATATAAATTGATTGAAAGCATCGACAATCATAATATTATAAAAATTGATAAACTCGATAATATAAGGAAAGATTTATCTAAAGATAATAAAAGAAAAAATTTAAAAGGAGTAAATTTATTTAATGTTAAATTATATAATAAATCATTGCAATCACTAAATAATAATAAATTTCCATTAACTATAGCAGGGGACCATAGCATTGCGATTGGTTCAAGTTTAGCTTCTATAAAAAAATATAATAATCTAGGAATTATTTGGTTTGATGCTCATGGTGATTTCAATACTTTTGATACAACCATTTCAGGAAATATACATGGAATTCCACTTGCTGCTATAACAAATTATGAAAAAAAATATTTAACTGATTTTCATAATGGAAATTATTATAATCCTAAAAATACTGTTATTATTGGAGCTAGAGATTTGGATAAATTAGAAAAAGAAAATATACAAGATGCAGGAATTACAGTATTTACTACAGAAGATATTAAAAATAAAGGTTTTGAACATGTTTACGAAGAAGCTTTTAAAATAGCTTCTTTAGGAACTAATGGCATTCATATTAGTTATGATTTAGATGTTATTGATCCAAAATTTGCTCCTGGTGTTTCTGTTCCCGTAGAAAACGGAATTAATGAAACAGAAGCTTTTAAATTTATAGATTATATTATAAAATATAAAAATTTAGTTAAATCTATGGATTTAGTTGAATTTAATCCATTAAAAGATGTGAATGATAAAACATTAAATTTGGCAAAAGGATTGCTATATAAGGTATTAGATATTAAAAACCCTTAGAGAATATTCTCTAAGGGTTTTATTTTTAATAATTTTCTGCTTTTATTTCAAAATAGCTTTGTGGATGTGCACATACTGGGCAAACTTTTGGAGCTTCTTTTCCTATTACTATATGTCCACAGTTTCTACATTTCCAAATTTTTTCACCGTCTCTGCTAAATACTAGTCCACCTTCTACGTTTCCTAAAAGTTTTCTATATCTTTCTTCATGTTCTTTTTCTATTTTTCCTACTTCTTCAAATAAGTATGCTATATGGTCAAATCCTTCTTCTCTTGCTTCTTTTGCCATTCTATCATACATATCTGTCCATTCATAATTTTCTCCTTCTGCAGCTGCTTTTAAATTTTCTGTAGTTGTAGGAACTTCACCACCATGTAATAATTTGAACCATAATTTTGCATGTTCTTTTTCATTATCTGCAGTTTCTTGGAATATTGCAGCTATTTGTTCATAACCTTCTTTTTTTGCTTTACTTGCAAAATAAGTATATTTATTTCTTGCTTGTGATTCACCAGCAAAAGCCTCCATTAAATTTTTTTCTGTTTTTGTACCTTTTAAATCTGCCATTTTTTACCTCCTTGTTTTTATTGTTTTCTAGGATAATTATACATATTAATGTTATAATTTTCAATATTTTTTCAATTATTTAATTAATTTTATTTGTAGGGGTCGGTCTTGACTGACCCAGGGCAGGTCAAGACCTGCCCCTACACACCATGAATCTTTAACACATTAATTTTACCCTGTCTTACTGCTTATATCTCTTCTCATTTTACTCATAATTTTCTTTTCTAATCTTGAAATATAGCTTTGTGATATTCCGAAGCATATCTGCCACTTCTTTTTGTGTTTTTTCTTTTCCACTCATAAAACCAAATCTAAGTTCCATTATATTCTTTTCTCTATTAGTTAATTTTTCTATTGATGCTTTTAATAATTTTTTATCAACCTCATCTTCTATTGCTCTTGATGTTACATCAGGATCAGTCCCCAATATATCTGATAATAATAATTCGTTACCATCTCCATCTTGGTTCAAAGGTTCATCTATTGAAATTTCACCTTTGATTTTATTACTTCTTCTTAAATACATTAAAATTTCATTTTCTATACATCTTGATGCATATGTTGCAAGCTTAATATTCTTTCCTAAATTAAATGTATTTATTGCTTTCATCAACCCAATTGTACCAATAGAAACTAAATCTTCTATTCCTACACCTGTATTTTCAAACTTTTTTGCAATATATACTACTAATCTCAAATTTCTTTCTACTAAAATTTGTCTTGCTTCAAAATTATCATTTGCTAGCTCTTTCAAATATTTTTCTTCTTCCTCTTCGTTTAATGGTGGTGGTAGAGTTTGACTTCCTCCAATATAAAAAATCTCTAAATTTTCTATACTATCTTCATTAAAATACTTAACGTATATTGTGTTTATTTTACATTTTAATAAATTCAGAATGTTCATTTACTTCGCCTCCTGTTTCTTCTAAAATTTCCAACCCTATTAATGCTTGATATTTCCCACTTTTACTTAAAACTCCGTCGTAAATTCCTATGATAAAATTCTTTATATAAATATCTTTTTCCTCTAAATTCACAATAAGTAAATCTCCTTTTACTCCTAATAAGATACCATTCTGCTTACCTAATGAACTAAATGGTATTATCCTTATTCTTGAAGCATATTCTTGTATTTCAAAGTCTTCTCCCTTTATGATTTTTTCTGAATTATTTATAATATACTCTGGAACTAAATCTCTTAAAGCATCTTTTTCAACAACTATTACTGGAGTTTTTGTTATTGGCTCTTTTAAAAAATTTCCTGTATCTATTATTGCTTTTATAAATTTTTCATTATTATCTATTTGTATTTTTAAGCTACAATTCATATCCTTTTTAGTAATTTTTGCTTTTACATTTTTAAATGATATTGTAGTAATAATAAAACCTATGATTCCTCCTGCTAATACTACTTTAATAGGATATGTTCCTATTAATCTTCCGCCCTTCATAATATATATTTTCTGGACTTATAAAATATAGTAAAGCAAAAGCAACTCCTCCAAAAGTAAAAGATGTTAAGTAAAAAATTAGTAATTGCTTAAATAATAATTTCGTATTTTTTGGTGTAAAAGCAATATAAATCATAACAATTGATAATATTATTTTTAAAATAGTGTTTGTAAATATTTCCAGTTTTGTTATGTATGTAATAATTGCATATATACTTCCTAATCCGCTTGCTAAAAGTGTTTTTAAGATTTTTATTGGTGTTTTTACAATGATTGCTGTTGCAAATAAAATAATGTAATTCATAAATAAATTTTCAAGGAAAATAATATCTATATATACTGTCAAACATTAATCACCCTTGGATAATTGTACAATATCCTTAAGAAAAAGCTTGTCATTTCCTGAAGGCGAAAAAAAGAAATAATCTACAAAAATAGATTATTTCTTTTCTTTATAATTATATATTCTTATTTTTATATTTTATTTCCTTTTTTTCTTAAGAAAGAAGGAATGTCTAAATCTCCATTTGCATCTTTATTTTCAGTTGGTGTTGGAATTGAATTTATTTTTTTATTCCATGTGTTGTTTACTAAGTTGTCAACTCCTATGCTTGATATAGGTGCTTCTTTTTCAAAACCTGTAGCAATTACAGTAATTTGAATTTCATCTCCTAAACTTTCATCTGTTACTACACCAAAGATAATATTTGCTTCAGGATCAACACTTCTTTGTACTAATTCTGCTGCTGTGTTAGCTTCTTGTAATCCTAAATCAGTTCCACCAGTAATATTAATAATTACTCCTCTTGCACCTTCTATTGATGTTTCTAGTAATGGACTTTGGATTGCTTCTTTTGCAGCATCTTCTGCTCTGTTTTCTCCACTTGCTCTACCAACACCCATATGTGCCATTCCTGTATTTAACATTATAGTTTTAACATCTGCAAAGTCTAAGTTGATTAAACCTGGTACAGAAATTAAGTCTGATATACCTTGAACACCTTGTCTTAATACATCATCAGCCATTTTGAATGCTTCAACAATTGATGTTCTTCTATCAATGATTTGTAATAATTTATCATTTGGAATTACTACTAATGTATCAACTTTATCTTTTAAACTTAAGATTCCTCTTTCGGCTTGAGTAAGTCTTTTCTTTCCTTCAAATGTGAATGGTTTTGTTACAACACCTATTGTTAATATACCTAATTCTCTTGCTGCTGCTGCAACTATTGGAGCTGCTCCAGTTCCTGTTCCTCCACCCATTCCAGCTGTTACGAAAACCATATCTGCTCCTCTTAAAATTTCTGCAATTTCAGCTTTACTTTCTTCAGCTGCTTGAGAACCAATATCAGGGTTTGCACCTGCACCTAATCCTCTTGTAAGTTTTTCACCAATTTGAATTTTAGAACTTGCTTTTGATAATTGTAAAGCTTGTCTATCTGTATTAACTGCTATAAATTCTACTCCTCTAATTCCAGATTCAATCATTCTGTTTATAGCATTATTTCCAGCACCACCAACACCTATTACTTTAATTGTTGCTGTACCGTCCATCATGTAATTATTTTCATCATATTCTGTTTCCATCATATTGTTCACATCCTCCTTATTATTTTTGTGTTTAGAATTTGGAATTTGGAGTTTGGATATATCTCCTTAATCTCTTTCCTATTCTAACTTAATTTATATTTTAAAATTGATAACTTTGTTTTTTGTATTTGAATTTTAAATAGAATTCAATTTACCAAATTCCAAAATCCAAATACAAAACTCCATTTACGTATAGAAAAATTCTTTTATTCTTTCCATTACATTTTTGAAAAAGCTTTCATTAGACTTAATATCTATACTACTTGAAACTGTTCTTGCAAAAGGTCTTGATGCAACATATTTTATTAGCGCATAACTTGATCTATAGCTTGGTCTTATAGTACTTATAAGTCTTCCTGTTGACATTTTAACTGGTATATTTAATATTATTTTTCCTGCAACATCACTTTTATTTATACTTGTAATTCCTTGACCTGTTAAAATAACATTATTGATATTTTGTTTTATTCCTTCTTTAGATATATCATTTTTTACTAAAGTGAATAGTTCCTCAACTCTTGCTTCAATAACCTCTATTAGTTCTGAACTTTTAATTTTTTTAGTTCTTTCTTCGCCTTTATATGTATTCAAAATTATATCTGTATCGTTATCTATAAAAGATTTTAAAGCTAAACCATATTGTCTTTTTAATTTGTCAGCTTCTTCTTCAGATATATTAAATACGTAAGCAATGTCACTTGTAATATTGTTTCCACCAACTGGAATTGTATTTGTATAAATGAAATTGTCTCCCTCAAATACCCCTATGTCTGTATTACCTGCTCCTATGTCTAATATCATAATATTATCTGTCATTTCATTTTTTTCTAATATTAAACCTCTTTCAGCTAATACGTTTGGTACTATGCCATCAATTTCTAAATCTGCTTTTTTAAATACAGATGTTATTTGTTTAACATATTCTTTGTCTGCTAAGATAACCTGTCCATTTATGGTAAAACTTGAGCATAAGCTTCCTACTGGGTCATCTACAACTCTACCATTATCAAGCACAAATTGACTTGCTACAATATCTATTAAAAGTTTATCTTCAGGAATATCGATATCTTTTACTTGCATTATTGCTGATGTAACATCCTTTGTAGATATTCCGGCATATTTATCTTTTGCTTCTTTTACTATACTATTTTGAACGATTGTCACATACTTTCCAGGAATAGTTATATATGCAGAATTTATTTTTAAACTGGCATTTTCTTCTAGTTCCGTAATTGTTTTTATAATCGCATTGGCAATCTCTTCTTCATCTGTAATTTTTGACTTTTTCATTCCAAAGCATTTACTTTCTGCTGTAGCAATAATCTCAACTTGATTAAAATTATTAATTTCTGCAACAACAGAGCTTACCTTGGATGTTCCTATGTCAACACCTACAATTATATCTCCAATAGCCAAGAAAAACTCCTCCGTTTTACATTATTTTTATTGTTGCAATCTTATTATATTTTCTGAAAAAAGTCAACAGTTTTTGTTACATTTGTGTAATATTTTTGTCACACTTTTGACATATAATGTCGAACGTGTTTAGACTGTAGGAATTGGTGATTTTTTGTTGTTTTAATAATCTCTTATATCGATATTTTATTTACGATGTGAGAGGTGTGAAGTGGGATTTGTTAGAATTTGCTGTACAACAGCAAATTCTTTCTTTTACTATTCACTATTCATTATTCACTAAAACAGGTAGGTCTTCAAACCTACCTGTTTTTCTATTCTCCTTTTAATTTTTCTGCCATGTCTGCCGCTGTTAAATTATCTATCATTTCATCTATATTTCCATTTAAGAAGTTTTCCATTTGATATATGCTAAATCCTATTCTATGGTCTGTTATTCTTCCTTGTGGATAATTATATGTTCTTATTTTTTCGCTTCTATCTCCTGTACCTACTTGGCTCTTTCTTTCACTTGCAAGTTCAGAATCTCTTTTTTCTTTTTCAATTTCATATAATCTAGATTTTAATAATCTCATTGCATATTCTCTGTTTTGAACTTGGGACCTTTCAGTTTGACATTCTGCTACGATTCCTGTTGGTTCATGTATTAATCTGACAGCTGATGAAGTTTTATTTACGTGTTGCCCTCCAGCACCAGAAGCCCTAAATACTTCCATTCTTATATCTGCTGGATTTATATCTATTTCAACATCTTCAACTACTGGTAAAACAGCAACTGTTGCTGTTGATGTATGAATTCTTCCGCTGCTTTCCGTGTCTGGAACTCTTTGTACTCTGTGAACACCACTTTCAAATTTTAATCTACTATATACATCTTTTCCTGTAAGCATAAAAGTAATTTCTTTATATCCACCTAATCCAGTTTCATTTTCGTTTAAAACTTCTAATTTCCAACGTTTTGTTTCTGAATACATTGAATACATTCTAAATAATGTACCAGCAAAAAGAGCTGCTTCATCTCCTCCTGCTCCTGCTCTAATTTCACAAATAATATTTTTATCATCATCTGGATCCTTAGGGATAAGTAAAATTTTTAATTCTTCCTCTATTTTCGGAAGTTTATCTTTTAATTCTAGCATTTCCATTTCTGCTAATTCTTTTAAGTCTTTATCATTTAGCATTTCTTTAGCTTGTTCTAAATCTTGCTTTGCTTTTTTATATTCTCTAAATTTAGCTACCACATCCACAAGTCCTGCATG
The DNA here is from genome assembly GCA_017437145.1 of Clostridia bacterium. Classification (GTDB taxonomy): domain Bacteria; phylum Bacillota; class Clostridia; order TANB77; family CAG-508; genus CAG-452. The sequence continues at coordinate 311,402 of JAFSBT010000008.1, forward strand.
TTCTTTCATTAGTTTTTGCCATGTTTGTTGGTCACTAATAACTTCTGGGTCACTAATTTTAGAATTTAATTCTTCATATCTTTTCTCTACGTCTTCTAATTTTTGAAACATAATGATCTCCTTTGTTCTATTATAACTTCTATTTATAAATCATCATTTGTAGGGACGTGCATTGCACGTCCGCTATTTAAATATTCGATATTTTCGGACGACCAATGGTCTCTCCTACACTTTTTATATAATATTAATTTTTATTTTTCAGTATAGCCATTATACATTATAATTTTACTGTTTTCAAGATGTTATGTATTAAATAATATCAGTAATACCTGTCTTTATCCCAATTGGCAATATTATTTATAATATATTCTTTTATTTTTAGATATTCTTTTTCATTTCTTATGATATGTTCGTAAAATGATTTCTGCCATATAGACTTCTTTAACTCTTTTGTTACAATACCTTTAAATTGTTGGATAATTTTAGATATTGTATTATCAATTTTTTTATCTATAATTAAAATTAAATGTACATGATTTGGCATCACAACATATTCATCTATAAGCACATTTGAATAAATATTTTTCATACTATTTATGTATTTGTCTACTATATATCCTTCTAAAGTTAAAACGGACGTGCAATGCACGCCCCTACAATTATTTTTACATGTTATCTTTGACAATATACATTCTCTATTCTTTGTGCATATTGTTATAAAATAATATCCTTCTTGAGAATAATCATATTCTTTTAATCTAATATCTTTTCTGGAGGTTAATTCTTTCATATTATTCCTTTCGTCTACTAAATTAGCCCCCTGTTAATTAAACTATAACATTTATTGTATTTTACAATTCAACCAAATTATATTCCATATTTGCTTTTCCTAATATTTCCTTCTCCCTATTAGAACATGTAAAAATAATAATTTGATTGTTTTTATAATTTTTATTTATATATTTTAAAATATTTTCCAATCTTTGATTATCATAATATGCGAATGCTTCATCTAAAATTATTGGCATACTCTCTGTACTTATTTCTGACATTGCTGATAATCTTAAACTTAGATATAATTGATCAATCGTTCCTAAACTTAATGCTTTACATTCTATGTACTCACCATTTTTAAGTTCAACTACTAGTCCTCTATCGTCTGTAAAATTACATTTCTTATATGCTCCTTCAGAAATCACATCTACTATTTTAGATAATTCTTCTGTGAATTTCGGAGTAAATTTTTGTTTCATTTCAGAGTAAGATTCCTCAAGAGTTTCTTTTGCTATATCCATTAATTCTTTTAATTTTAATAATTCTTCTTTTTGTTCATTCCAATGCTCAAATTCTTCATCTACTTTAGCCTCTTGCGCAACTTTTTTTAATATACTATCTTTTTCAACTTCTAAAGTATGTAATTTAAATTTTGTTTTGTTTATTTCCTCTTCTAAACTTGCTATTTCCTCATTAGTAAAATCCTGTTTTAATAAATATTTAATTTCATCAATAGCAATTTTATTTTTATATTCTGCAATGATATTTTCTTCGTTTTCTGTGACTTTTTCTTTTATGATCTTATTTAAACTTTCTATTTCTTGTTTTCTTTTTTTAGAGTTTTCTTCTAAAATTTCTATTTCATATTTAATTTTTTTAGTTTGATTGTTTTTTTCTTTATATTTCTTTTTATTTTTAATTGAATCAATGATTAAATATACTATATAAAACATGACAATTCCACTAGCTGTATACATTAAATATGGATTTAAATCTACAAAAAGTGTTATAACATCAAATACAATCAAAATAGCAAATATAATCATTTTAACCATTTTGCTCATACCTTTTGTGCTGTTCTCTAAATCATTATTTTTTATTTTATTTTTATAAATTTCTATTTTCTCATCATCTTCTAGTTTCAAATTGTTATTTATATTTATTTTTTCTTTTTCTAAATTTAGTGATTCCTTCTTGTTTTTTATGTCTTTAATAATATTTACTTTAATTTCTTTTTCTTGTAAATTATTTTTTATATTATCTATTTGCTGATTTAAGTATTCAGTTTGTTCACTATCATTTTCAAAGCTGTTTTTTTCATTTTTTAAATATTCTAATTTTTCATTTACTATATTTAAAGGTCTTCCTGTAGTTCTTTCTGTTCCTATTTTTTCCAGCATTTCTTTGTTTAATTTATCCATTGCTTTATTAAAAGAAACATTATCCTCTCCTGTAGCAAGTAAATTTGTAAGTTTTTGTATTAAGACATTTTGACCTTTTTCATCTAAGGTTACTCCTTGTTGTTCTACTAATGTTGTGTTTGAAAATAGGGTTTCGTCAATTTTTGTTTGTTCCAAAAAGAATTCATTACCTCTATTTTTATCAACATTAAAAGTTTTAGAAATATCTTCACCCTTTGAATTATATATTTTAGGATTTTTCTTTGAAAACTCCCTAAAAACTTCAAAGTGCTCACCATTATCTAATTCATATTTTATTTTACCTGAATATTCTTTTTCTCCCCATGGTAAATATTTTTCAAAATCTGAAATATCTTTACCATTTTTATTTTTAGATGCACCGTAAAACATTGAAGATATAAATTTAAACAATGTTGTTTTTCCCGCTTCATTATCGCCATAAATTAAATTTATATTATCTTTTAAGTTAATTTCTTTATCTGCTAATTTTCCAAATCCATTAATTTTCATGTAATTTATTTTCATAAAACACCTAATCCTATTTCAATTACTTTTTTTATTTGTTCTTCTGTATATTCATTATTATTTAATTTTTCTAAACATTTCTTCACAAAAATTCCTTTTAAATTATTCTGCTTTGATATAGCTTCTATGTCATATGGAACTTCCGAAAAATCTTTTATTTTAAGAATATTTTCTTGATTTATTAATTTTTGTATGTTGTTTAAATTAAGTTGAAAATTTTTATATCCTTTTAAAATAATTTTATACATATTATTATAATCTAGAAGTAAAGAATTTATTATTTCTACAAGCTCCTCCTCAGAATTTATTGTTGTAATATCAAGTTCTTTTTCTTCAAATATTCTTTTATCTAATTTTATAAAATCTATTTTTAATTTATTTTTTTCCAATTCAACATCTAGCATTCCATGTTCCCCCAATTCGTCAAATCCGCACGAAATTGCAGAACCAGGATAAATAATATTGGTATTTTCTTGATAATTAGCTTTATGAATATGTCCTAATGCAATATAATCAAAACCAAGTTTTTTTAAGTCTCCTTCACTTATTGGATTATAACTTGCATCTATTGCTTTACTAAAATTTAATGACCCATGAACTATTAAAACATTTATTTTATTTTTATTTTTTATTTGTATGTTTTCAATCCCTGAATTTTTACAATAAAAATCTGTAAATCCATAACCATATATATCAACATCTTCAAATTCATATCTTCTTATTTCAGAATCAAAAATATATACATTTTCATTCCATTTAAAAGTATTATAAAAAGAATTTTTTAAAAATGGATCATGATTTCCAGGGGTTATAAAAATTTTAGTATCTGGAATTGTTTTAAATAAGTTATTCACATATTCTATTGTGGATAACTTTATATATTTATGTTCATATAAGTCTCCTGCAATAAAGAAATATGGAATTTTATTTTGCTTTATATATTCTATTGCATCTTTAAAAGCAGACCTTTGTTCAAGTCTGCGTAAATCTCCTAAATCTTTTTTCATTGCTAGCACTTTAAATGCATTATCCAAATGCATATCTGCTAAATGTATAAATCTCATAAAAATTCTCCTATTTATTTTCTAATTGCTTTATTAATTCATTCCTTGTAATTATTGTATTCACATGCATTGATTTACCTTTTTTTAATTGTAATTCAATTTTTTTATCTAAAACATATAAAACCGCTTCATCTAAATTAATATCTAAAATTTTATTTAATTTTCCAATATCTTCAAAGTTTCTATCTTCGCTTGTCCTGTCTGCAACAAATAAAATTTTTGCAAATATGTTCATATCAGGCATTCCTGTAGTATGCGCTTCTATAGCTTGTCCCATTTCTGGTGTAAATCCAAAATATTTTATTGAAAAATGTGCTCCTATTTTTGCATGTAATAAAGTAGTATTTTCTAATTCCATTTCATCAATTTGTATACGATTATTTTTCACATATTCTAATTTTTCTTTAGGTTCTAGCTCTTTTGCAATATCATGTGCTATACCTATTTTTTGCATTGTTTCAATATCAACTTCATACATATTAGCAATCTCTGCACATCTTTTCATTACACATATACTATGATTGTATCTTTTTTCTGAAAGTTTACTTTTTACAACCTCTCTAATTTCTTCTAGGTTCATAGGAACACCTACCTTTCTATAAAAACAAATAAAACTTTTAACAGACGGACGACCACCGGTCGCCCCTACATTTATTATTAACTATTTTATTCCATTGCTAATTTTATTAATTCATCCAATAGTTCTGAATATTTTAATCCTGAAGCTTCCCATAATTTGGGGTACATACTAATTTCTGTAAAACCAGGTATTGTATTTATTTCATTTATATATATATCATTTGTTTCTTCATTTACAAAAAAATCAACTCTTGAAAATCCTTTACCATCAATTGCTTTAAATGCTTTCACTGCTAAATGTCTTACTTTCTCTGTCAACTCTTGAGAAAGAGTAGCAGGTATAATTGTTTTAGATTCTTTGTTTTTATATTTTGCATCAAAACTATAGAACTCTTCTGCAGATTTAATTTCTCCTAAGACAGAAGCTTTAACATCTTCATTTCCTAAAATTGAACATTCAATTTCCTTACCTATAATGTTTTCTTCTATCAATATTTTGTTATCAAATTGTGCTGCATATTCTATATATTCTTTTAATTTCTCACTGTTTTTAGCTTTATTTATTCCTACAGACGAACCAGAGTTTGAAGGCTTAACAAACATTGGATAATTAATTTTACTCTCTACTCTCTTACAAATATCTTCTAACTCCAAAATTTCTTCATTAAAATTTTTATTTATATAAATATATTTGTTTTTTACTTTTTTTATATAAACATAGTTTGCTTGTTTTATGCCCGCTCTGTCAAAAATAATCTTAGTATATACTTTATCCATAGCAATGCTTGATGCCAATACCTTGCACCCCACATAAGGTATACCTAATAATTCTAACATTCCTTGTATCGTACCGTCTTCACCATATAATCCATGTAATACTGGGAATACTACATCTAGATTTTTTAAAAAGTTATTTATATCCTCTATTTTTTTATCTTCGCCATTGCTTTTGTCATACCAATTATTGTTTTTATCTATGAAAATATTATAAATTTCATATTTGTCTTTATTTAAATTATTTATAACGGAATTTGCAGAAATAACAGAAACTTCATGCTCTGTAGATTTCCCACCATAAATTATTCCTATTTTATTTTTTTGCATTACAAATTTCCTTTCACTTTTACATGATTTTTTCTAAGATTTTTGAAAAATTCATAGAATTTGATGCCTTGAGAAGAATTATATCTTCTTCTCTCATTATTTCTTTAATTTTTTCACTTGCCTCATCAATAGAATTACATTCAAAAACATTTAACATTCCTTTTTCTTTTGATATTTTAGAAATGCTTTTTGCATATTCTCCAACAGTTATTAGTAAATCTATCTTATTACGTATAACTTCTTCTCCAACTTTCTCATGAAGCTCTTGTGTAAATTCTCCTAATTCTAGCATATTTCCTAGAATAGCAATTTTTCTACCACCTTTTGTATTTTTCAAAACTTCTAAAGCAGCTTTTACTGAATCAAAACTTGCATTATAGCTATCATTTATAACCGTTATATTTTCTTTTATTTTTTTTATATCCATTCTTTTGGCCGTTAATTTAAATTCAGCAATACCTTTTATAATTTTTTCTTCTGGAATATTAAATATCTTACCTGCAACAAAAGCACACAAACTATTATAAACAAAATGTTCTCCCGATACAGGTACTGTAATTTCATATTTGTTTTCTTTTGATAACAATTCATACTTGCTACCATTATCTATTATTTCAATGTTATCTGCTTTATACATACTATCACTATAAATTCCATATGTATTTACATTTGATAATTTTTCTGTATCATTCCACGAATTTAACAAATCATTATCATTGTTAATAATAATGCTTCCATTTTTATCTAATCCTTCAAGCATTTCTAATTTTGCTTTTAATATATTTTCTCTTGAACCTAAATTTCCTATATGTGATGTTCCAATATTAGTAAAAATTGCAACATTTGGTTTAGCAATCTTTGTAAGAGTTCTTATTTCACCGAAATGATTCATCCCCATTTCTACTACAGCAATATCATGGTCCTTTAATTTTAATAATGTTAAAGGAAGCCCTATGTGATTATTATAATTTCCTTCTGTTTTTAATACTTTAAATTGTTGAGATAGTACACTCGCTACTAAATCTTTTGTACTTGTTTTACCTACACTTCCTGTAATTGCAACTACTGGAATATTATTTTTTTCTCTTTTGTAATTTGCTAATTGTTGTATAGCTTTAATAGTATCTTCAACTTGTATAATGCATTTTTCTGAATATTTTTCAATTATTTCTTGGTTAGGAGTTTTATCAACAATAGCTCCTATAGCTCCATTTTGTAATGCCACTTCAACAAAGTCATTTCCATCTGCATTTTCTCCTTTTATTGCTAAATACATATCTCCTACTTGTATATTCTTTGTATTTCTCTCGAAATTTTCTATTTCATTTTCATTGTTATTAGTAAGTAATTTGCCATTACATACTTCTAAAATTGTTTTTACTGTAATTTTTATCATTTTTTCTCCTTTGGTAATAAACTATTATACTTTTTCATATTTTATACCATTTTTTTTGAAATGGAAATAGTTTACTTGAAATTAGTTGACAAAAGTGCCTAAAAAAGTGTAAAATTGTTACGGAAATAATGAAAGGAAGTGCTTTTTATGTGGGGAGATATAGCAATAGCTTTTTTACTTGCAGTTATTACAGCATACGTTGTAACACCTTATACTATTAGATTTGCAAGAAAAGTGCGTGCTGTTGACATTCCAAGAGGTAATAAAAGAAAAATTCACAAACGTGTAATGCCCAGGCTAGGCGGACTTGCTGTCATAGCTGGTTTTGCTGTGTCTGTAATTTATTTGCTAATTGTTATGACTCTTGAAGGTTCAGCTTCTTTTGAAAGCTATTATACTCAATTAATAGGTTTCTTTGCTGGAGCTTTAGTTTTAAGCATTTTCTGTTTTATAGATGATTTAAAAGGAATTCCTGCTATAGTTAAGCTATTAGGCCAAATCATTGCAGCTTGTATAGTAGTTTTCACAGGAACTTCTATTGAAAGAATTGAATTATTTAATCTTTCGGGAACATTTGTTAACAACGAAACTTTCTTATTAGTTTTTACTGTAATTTGGATTGTAGGAATAACAAATGCTATAAATTTAATTGATGGATTAGATGGACTTTCTTCTGGTATTTGTTTGATTTCTTGTATTTCGCTACTTATAATCTTTGCACTTAACGATTCACCTATGATATCAATTATTCTTGTAACTGCTTTAGCAGGTGCGGTTTTAGGATTCTTGCCTTTTAATTTTAATCCTGCTAGAACCTTTATTGGAGATACAGGTTCTAACTTTTTAGGTTTTGCGTTAGCTATAATTGCAATAATTGGTGCGGCTAAAACTTATACAGCGATAGTTCTTATTGCTCCATTAATTGTATTAGCAATACCTTTATTAGATACTACACTCGCAATCTTTAGAAGAATGATTAAAACTAAATCGCTAAAAGGTATTTTCCAAGCAGATAAAGAACATTTACATCATAAAATCATGAAAAGAGGTTATTCACAAAAACAAGCTGTATTTATGCTATATGGTTTAACTGCTACATTAGGTATGTTTGCAATAATTTTATTAGAAAGCGGAATTTGGAAAGCATTATCTTTTGCTTTAATGGTTATTGCAATAATTGCTGTAGGATATAAAGATTTAATGAAATTAAGAAAAGATGAGGAAACTGATTAATGAAAAAAGTATTATTTATTTCTAGTACAGGTGGACATTTAAATGAATTAATGCAACTGGAACCAATTTTTAATAAATACGAATACTTTATAATTACGGAAAAGGATAAGTCTACTATTGACCTAAAAAATAAGTACGACAAAAAAATTTCATACTTATTTTATGGTACTAGAAAAAAGTTTTTTAGCTATCCTTTTATTTTTATTGCAAACTGTTTTAAAAGTTTATTTTTATATGTAAAACTACGACCAAAATATATTGTAACTACTGGAACTCATACGGCAGTTCCAATTTGTTATATTGGAAAATTATTTGGCTCAAGAATAATTTTTATTGAAAGTTTTGCAAATAAAAATACAAAAACTTTATCTGGTAAAATGATTTACCCTATTTCTAATTTATTTATAGTTCAATGGGAAGAAATGTTAAAACTATATCCAAAAGCAGTTTTAGGAGGTTCAATTTATTAATGATTTTAGTATTATTAGGAACTCAAAATAATAGCTTTGAGAGATTATTAAATAAAATAAATGAATGTATAGAAAAGAATATAATTACTGACCATGTTATTGTTCAAGCGGGTCATACAAAATTCACTTCAGATAAAATGGAAATATTTGATTTTATTCCTTTGGCTAAAATGAATACTCTATTAAATGAAGCGGATTTGATTATTACACATGGTGGAGTAGGTTCAATTACTTCAGCACTTAAACTTGGAAAGAAAGTTATTGCAGTTTCAAGATTAAAAGAATTTAATGAGCATGTAAATAATCATCAAATACAAATTATAGATGCATTTGACGCAAATGGATATTTAAAAGGAACTCATAACGTTGATGATATAGAAGAAATATTAAAAAATATATCTAGTTTTAAACCAACTAAATTTATTAGTAATACTGGAAATATTTTAAATATAGTTTCAGAATTTATTGATAATAATTAAGAAAGGATAAAAAATGCCTAAAGTAAGTATAATTGTTCCAGTATATAATACTGAAAAATATTTAGATAAATGTTTAAATTCTTTGGTAAATCAAACCTTACAAGATATAGAAATTATTGTTGTTAATGATGGTTCAAAAGATAACTCTGAAGCAATAATAAATAAATTTAAACAAAATTATTCAGATAAAATAGTTTATTTAAATAAACAAAATGGTGGTTTATCTGATGCTAGAAATTATGCTATACCATATGTTAAATCTGAATATATAGGATTTGTAGATTCTGATGACTATGTTGAACTTGATATGTTCGAAAAAATGTACAACATAGCTATTGAAAAAAATTTAGACTTAGTTGAATGTAATTTTAATTGGGAATATCCAAATAAAACAAAAGATGATTGTGGAGTTAATTATTTAACAAAAGGAGATTTATTCTTACTAGGAAGAGTAATGGTATGCAATAAATTATTTAAAGCATCAATCATAAAAGAAAATAATATTACATTTCCAAAATTATTAAATTATGAAGATATAGAATTTTTTTATAAATTAGCACCATATTTTGAAAATTCTTACCTGTTGCCTAATAGTTTTTATCATTATATTCAAAGAAAAAATTCTATAATAAATAATCAAAATGAAAAAACAGCAGATATTTTTATAATTTTAAATAACATTATTGAATTTTATAAAAATAATAATTTATTTGATAATTATAAAAATGAATTAGAATATTTATATATTAGATTTTTGTTAGGTAGTTCATTTTTAAGAATTGTTAAAATAAAAAATAAAAAATTAAAAAAAGAATTATTAAATAAATCTATAAATGAATTATATTTAAAATTCCCAAATTGGAAAAATAATAAATTATTAAAAATAAAAAGTAAAAAAAATATGTATTATAAATCTGTAAATAAATTTACATTTAAAATATATTCTTTTATTTTTAAATTTAAAGGAGCATAAATTGAAAAAAATAAATTCAAAAAATATATTATATTTATTTATAATATTATTGCCACTGCTAGACATGTCAAGTTTTATTTTTAGGAATTATTTTAATACAAGTTTTTCACCATCAACTTTTATTAGACCTATTATTCCTACAATATTAATTATATTAATATTTTTTAAATATAAATTTAAATTAAAAACTATAATAATTGGAAGTATATATGTAATATATTCATTAGTTCATTTATATGTTTTTAATAAATTAAATTATGGTATATCTTATGGAACAATTAATCATGAACTTCAGTATATAGTAAATTACACTTTTTTAATTTTAAATTTATTTATATTTTTATTCGTTTTTTATAAAGAAGATACAAGAAATATAACAAAAAGTGTTTTAATAGCAAATGGAATTTACATACTATCAATTTATATATCAATTTTTACAAATACTTCTTCAACTACATATTTAGAAGGAATGGGATTTAAAGGTTGGTTTGAATCTGGCAATAGTTTAAGTACTATTTTAGTTTTAAATTTATTTATTATTTTTACATTGTTTAATAAATTAGAAAATAAAAAAAAAAAAATAAAAATAATTGCTTTTATAGAAATTATTTTATCTGGAATATTTTTAATATTTTTATTAGGAACTAGAACCGGATTATTTGGATTTGTTCTTGTAGTAGGAGCATACATATTTTCAAGAATATTTATATTATTTAGAAATCATTTTGTAAACAAAGAAAAAAAATTGAAAAAAAAGAACAAATTATTATTAATAATTTGTTCTATGTTAATTGTATTTATTGTTGGCTTAGTTTTATATAAAGGTAGTTCATTATTATCAAGAAGAAAATATTTAAATAGTTTAAATAATGCTATTATAGATTCTCAAACAGGAGAACCTTCTCATGTGACTGGTGATATCTTAAAATTTAAAGAACAAATTGAAAAAAATGAAATAGATGAAACATATATTTCAAAACCTATGCAAAATTCTATAACTGAATTATATAATTTTGCTAACAAACACAATATAGCTGGAACTGATAGAAGAACTCAACAATTAATATATAATGCTTATTTAGTAAAAAATCAATCAAATATTTTTTATTTATTATTTGGAAATGGATTTTTAAATAATTATGGAGAATTAACTTTAGAAATGGAAATACCTGCATTTTTATTTAATTTTGGATTAATTGGATTTATTTTATATTTTATTCCATTTTTATCTTTATTTATTTATTACATTTATATTGGAATAAAAAATATAAAAAAAATAGATGAAGAATATATTTTTCTATGTTTTGGAATTTTTCTTAGCTTTATACTATCATTCTTAGTAGGACAAATTTTCTTTAATTCATCAGCTATGATAATAATAACATGTATGAATGTATTATTATTAAATAAATGTATTAATTTAAAAAACAAAAAAATTAATATAATTGACAATACAAACACTGAACAAAATAGTTTAAATAATGAAGAACTTTTAGTTAAATAATGTGTAACATTTTAATAAGCAACATATAATCCGCTCCATTTTGCTGTCGGTTGGACATTTTCTTTTCTCGTCTAAAGCACGAAAAGAAAAGTGCAACCGACACGTGGAGCTACAACTTAAAATATTTAAATTTATTAAATATTAACAAATATTGGAGGATATATGAAAAAAATATTATTCGGAATAACTAATTTATCAATAGGCGGAGCAGAAAGAGTTTTAGTTGATATTGCAAATAAACTTTCTGATGATTATGAAATAGATATTTTTACTATATATTCAAAACGGAGAATTTGAAAAATTATTAAATAAAAATATTAATTTAAAATCACTATATCCTAAATCATACGATGAATATAACAAAACAAAAAAATTATTAATTAGTTTAAGAATTTTATTATTTAAAAATAATATTTACAAAAAAAATATTAAAAATAATTATGATGCTGAAGTTGCTTTTTTAGAAGGCCCTATTACTAATATTTTAAGTTCAAAAAATAAAAAAACAAAAAAAATTGCATGGATTCACACAGATTTATCTTCAACTCATGAAAATAGTTTTAAACTTAAAATAAAAAAAATAATAAATAAAAAAACATATAAAAAATATAGTGATTTAGTATTTGTAAGTAAACAAAATTTAAATGAATTTAATAAAATTTATAATATCCAAAATAATAAACAAGTTATTCACAATTATTTAAATATTGAAAATGTACTTTTAAAAGCTAAAGAATTTAATGCAGATTTACCAAAAGATAATATTCCAAATTTTGTCACAGTTGCTCGATTAGTTAAAGCTAAAGCTTTAGATAGATTAATTACTGTACATTATAAACTAATAAAAGAAGGTTATAATCATAGATTTTTTGTAGTTGGTAATGGTCCTTTAAAATCAAAATTAGAAGAATTAATAGTTAAATTAAACCTAAAAGAATCTTTCTTCTTATGTGGGCAAAAAGAAAATCCTTATCCTTATATTTTAGATGCAGATTTCTTTTGCTTACTATCATACACCGAAGGCCTACCAATGACATTATTAGAATCAAAAATATTAAATAAATACATTATTATTACTGATAATTCTTCTAAGGAAGCATTGGAAAATTACGAAAATAAAAAAATTGTTGAAAACTCTGAAGATGGTATTTATAATGGATTAAAAGGAATTATTAAAAATTATCCAAATATTAAAATTACTGACACTACCTCAAACGATGAAAATAATGAAATAATAAATAAAATAAAAAACTTATTAGGAGATTAGTATGAAAATATCTATTTTAACAGCTACATATAATAGAGAAAAATATTTAACAAAATTATTTGAAAGTATTTTAGAAAATTCTAATTATGGGGTTCAATTGGAATGGCTTATCATGGATGACCGGTTCAACTGATGCAACAAAAGCTCTAATAGAATCTTTTATTGAAAAAAATACAAATTCTAGTTTAGAAATAAAATATTTTTATCAAGAAAATCAAGGAAAAATGACTGCTTTAAATAATCTTATTTCTAATGCATCAAGTGATTTATTAATAGAATGCGACTCTGATGATTATTTAAAAAATAATGCAATAAAAATTATCAATTCAAAATATGAGGGAATTAAAGATAAAGAAAATATCTATGCCCTAGCATTTCTAAAATATGACCAAAACCTATGTAATATAGGTAGTACTTTTAAAAATGATAACTATGAAACAAATATGTTTAATTTATACTTTAAAGATGGTCTAACAGGTGACAAATCTTTAGTTTTTGTAACAAAAATTAGAAAACAATATTCATATAAACTAGAAAAGCATGAAAAATTTAGCACAGAAGCAAGATTATATAATGAAATGGATAAAAAATATAATGTTATATGTTTTAATTATCCTATAATGATTTGTGAATATTTAAAAGAAGGTTATTCACAAAACATTGCAAAAATATTTATAGAAAATCCTTATGGATATTATGAATATTTTAGACAAATACTAAACTTTGATATGAAGGATGTATTATTTAGTAAACGACTATATGTTATAAAACACTACATTCTATTTTCTTATTTAACAAAGAATAAAAACATATTAAAAAACATTAAAGGAACATTTAATAAATTTTTAGTAGTTGTTTTATATGTTCCTGGAGTTGTGAAAAGTTGGTTATATAAAAAGTCAGCCTAACCTAATTATATAAAAAAAGGACTGATAGTCCTTTTTTTATTGTATAGGAAAAATCGACTTTTATCTTGACTACATTTAAGATTTTTCCGTATACAACAAGGTTAGGCTACCTTAGTATGTGCCGATGCGAAGCATCGTGTACAAGTATTTCGCACATTCTTCAAAGACTAACTTAGCGAAATGCCTTTCTTATAAACTTTTATTTTTTTACTTTTTATGTTGTTATATTTTTTGGTAAATTCATTATTATTATTCCTATAATTACTATACTTGCACCTATAATTCCTTGTATAGAAATAGCTTCTTTAAATACAATTTTAGAAGCAACTAATGTAGCAATTTGAACTATTCCTGTACATATTGGCATTATATAACTTAAATCAAACATTATCACTATTCTTGTAAATAATAGAAAACTACATAAATAACATAAAAAACCTATGGCACTAATCCAATTTATAGAAAATCCTATATTTCCCTCATTTAATGAAATTGTTCCCGAGTTTCCTCCTAATTTCATAAAAACTAACCCACTTACTGTTAGAACTAAATATATTCCTATTAATAAGAATTTCATTTATTATTCCTCCCCTATTTTTACAAATTTTGCTGTAACCATTTGCCACAATGTTTTTATAATTCTTATAAATGATATTATTATTGCATTTTTTACATTATTGTCCTTTAAAATTCTATATGATTCTTTTAAATTATAAATATAACCTTTTAATCCATTAGAACTTGCTCCGCCCAATTCTCATATGTATTAAATATTTATTTATATGGACTAATTTAATTTCCTTATTTAATAACAGCTTAACCATAAAATCATAATCTGAAACCACCTTGTATTTTAAATCATATAATCCCATTTCAGTATATGCTTTCTTTGTTAAATATAAAGTTGGATGTGCCAAAATATTTCCTGTTTTTACATTAGTTGACTTTGTAATCCATTTTCTTTGCGGTTTTGACATTGTTTCATAATCCATATATAATAAATTCCCGTGGACTCCATCACATTTGTTTTTTTCAACAGTTTCAGAAATTATTCCCAAAATTTTATTATTTGCATATTTATCATCTGAATTTAATAAACCAATAATATCACCTGATGCCATTTTAATTCCTTTGTTCATTGCATCATAAATTCCTTTATCTGGTTCACTAATATATCTCAATTTACCTTTGTATTTTTCTTCATACCTTTTTACAATTTCCATAGTATTATCTTTTGATGCACCATCTACAATAATATGTTCATAATTTTCATATTCTTGCGATAATACAGATTGTATAGTTTCTTCTATGGTTTTTCCTGAATTATAAGCAGTTGTTACAATTGAAATTTTCATTTTATTCTCCTTTTATTCAAATAAATTTACTCTATATACTTTTATTCCACTATCTTGAAAAACTTCATTTATTCTATTTTCAAGACTTCGGATTTCCACATTTTTCTTTAATATAACTTGTAAAAAGCCTCCTCCTCCTGCTCCACATATCATTTGTCCACATATTAAATCCTCACAAGCCTTTAAAATTTGATTAATACAAACATTGGTACATCCTTTATCAAGTGCTTTAGATAATTCCCAATGTTCATTAAGTAATTGTGAAAAAGCATCTAGATTCTCTTCTTCTAAAGTTTTTTTCATTTCAACAGCCTTATTTTTTATTTCTTGAATTATATTTAAAGTTTTTGAATTATATGAAATATAATTGTTCATAATATCTCTTAATAAATTTTTAGCTAAACGTCTTTGTCCCGTATATATTAAAACATATCTATTATTTATTTCATCAATAAAAGACTTACTTAAATTTAATTTTTCAATATTAAATTTCTGATTAGCTCCAGCATCTGTATAAATACATTTTATGCTAGGTAAAAGACCTCCAATTTGGTCTTGCCATCCGCCTCCTGTTCCCATAAGCTGCTCTTGTTCTAAAACTCTATATGAAAGTTCTTCATCTGATATTTTATAATTTAAAAATTTATAAATCGCTTTCAAACATGCACCTGCTAAAATGCTACTTGTTCCTAAACCTGAACCCTTAGGTATAGAGGCTACATCTGTTATAAAATTAAAACCAGAACCAATTCTTTCAACAACTGATTTTATAGATGAATCATCTTTCTTGACTATACCTGAAATCAATAGTGCAGCTTTTAACAAAGAAAATGGGTCATTGGTATTAATACATGATTTTAAATCGTCTATATTTGTTATTTCTTTTTCAAAATTCAAATCAACACTTTTTAAAATAATAGAATCAGTATTGTTTTTTTCTATTTTTACTTTTATAGGATTTTCATTGTTTAATTTAAATGCTGCATTTAAAACAGTTCCACCATTTTCATTACAATATGGTGGTGTATCAGACCATCCTCCACCAAAATTCACACGAATAGGTAATTCTACATATGATGAATTTAATATCTTATTTTTATCTATATCGCAGGGCATTGAATTTGAAATTATTTTTTTTATTTCAGCATAACACATATCTTCAAATAAATCACTTGAAAGATTTTCAATATTTTTTTCCTTAACAATTTTAGATATGGCTAAATAAGTTCTGCTTTTAATTTGATAATCGTAATTTTGAGAAATTTCGATTAATTTATTAATTTGCTCAACTATATCAGAACTTTTTAACAATACATTTTTAGCAATATTAATATCTGTCTTTTTCTTTAATAAATTTATAAATTCGTAGCTACGCAATTCAAATTCAATTTGCTGATTTTTTTCCCTCATTTTACTTGTATCAGCATTATTAAAACTTTCATATAAACTAGTTCTTTTTTTCTTAAAATATTTTTCCACTTCATCCTGGGCAAGAGTACAATTCACAATATTATATAATGTTAAGGCAGACTTAATACTTTCCTCATTATTATTTTCTGTTGTATATAACTTTGCCTTCCATAAAGATTTATCTTCAGTCTCCCATAAAACTTTTTCATTAATACCATATTTTTTCATCATGTTTTCTAAAATTGTATTTAAGAAAGGTGTTTCATTAGATTTTTCTACTTTAGGATTTTCTGTTATTGAATAAATTCTTGTAATATATTTGTTATCTTTAGATATTAAAGTATTTAAACATATATTATCTGGGATAGAAATCTCCTTTAGTGTAACATTAGAAAGTATTACATTATTGCCAATTTTAGTGTTTTCACCGATATAACTATTTTCTATATATACATTTGGATTTATAACAGCTGTATCATTTATATATGAATGATTTACAATATATTTAATATTATCATTTATATTACTAAGTACTTTTTTACTCCACCCTAGACATTTATATTTATTAAGTTCCTGTGTAACAAGATTTAACAATTCCTTTGTAGTTCCAAAATGTATAAAATAAGCTGGAGATAATTTAATAACTTTCATAGAAAAATTATTTAATTTTTTCCAAATAATCTCCCTACATCTTAATAAATCATCATTTATTGTCCCTTCAGCCGCTTCCTTTAAATAATTTTCAAAAGTTGAATCATTTGCTAAAGGATATAGAAAATCCCCATAAAAACTTATTCTTGAAGATTCATTGACAAAAGAATTATATTTTTCCACATCAATAGAATTATTAGTTGATATAAGCTTATATAATTCATTTAATATTTTTGTACTTAAATAAATAGCACCTGTATCTATATCTACACAATTATTTTGATTAACAGCACCTAATTCTTTAAGTTTCTCACAAGATTGTTTGTGAAGAAATTGTTTAACAAAATTATTATCATCAGTTAGAAAAACTCCATGGTTACAACCAGTTTCTACATGAGCTTTTATTGAAATAGCAGCACTATCTAAATAGTGTAAATCTATTTGTAATGGATTAAAAACAAGTAAAACATCACCTGAAAGCACGACCATACCTGGTGACATTCTTGATGGTACAGCAGAAAAAGCTATTATAAATTCATCAAATAAAGTTGAAGTCCTTCCATCTGGTAGTTCCCTTTGTACTGGTGAAAATAATTTTCCACAAGCAGAATATTGAGGAATTCTTTTACTGTCTCCACCAGAGTGTATTACTAAAATTTTAGCTTTAGAAAAATCTTTTTCACTCGAAAACTCTCTAATTTCCTTAATAACATTTAAAGTTGCTCCTCCAGAACCAACTCTTTTCCCATCAGGATCTTCCAGTACTAAATATTTTGTGCTTTTAGGTAATAAATTTCTACTTAGCCTATAGTTAATTTCTTGTTTATATGTTTCTGCTTGGTCTTTATTAGATGCAGTTAATACAATCCAATCCCATTTAGGTAATAAATTATTGCCTAAAGACCTTTGATATATATCCCATATATCCTGATAAGTTTCTTTGATAAAATTGTTCTTTATATCTTCAACTTTATTCATTAGTTTCTCCTTTATTTAATTTGTCTATTTCAAATTCTAAAATTGAACTTTTTTGAGCAAGTTCAGTTATTCTTTCATTTTGTTTAGAAATTTTTTGTGTATTCCTAAAATTAATAAATAATAAGAAAAATATTCCTACTAAAAATAATAAAGAAGGTGGATATGTAATATTTAAACCTAATGCAATGTTGTCTAATAGTTTTGGAAATACTGCAAATATTATCATTGCAATAGTTCCTACAACCCAAAATAGACTCTCTTTTATTGAAAAATTTTTCTTTTTTATCATTCTAAAAATGTATATAATAAAAATTATCGCAATTACTATGAAAAAATAATTCATTTTTGTTTTCTCCTTCCAAATAGTTTGTTTAAAATAAGTATCAAAATTGTATAAAGCATAACAATCATATATTTAATTGGTTTAATAATTCCTCCATGCATACTTTCTCCAAATTCACGGTTTCTCATTTTAACAGATACTTCTTCAATAGTATAACCATCTAATAACATTTCAATGATAAGATTTGCATCTGGGAATTCAGGATATTCGCCCATTCTAGAATATTTTTCTATAACTCTTTTATTTATAACTTGGAAACCAGATAAAGGATCAGATATTTTTGTATGGCAACTTAATTTTATTAACCCTATGAAGAAACTTGTCCCAATTTTTCTAAGTTTAGGAGCATTGTAGTTTCCTTTTTCTAGATATCTTGAACCTATAACAATATCACAATTTGATTTTTGGATTTTATCTACTAGTTTTTTAGCTTCTTTCGCGATATGTTGCCCATCTCCATCAAACATTAAACAGTAATCATAATTATATTTTTTTGCATATTTTATACCTGTTTGTACTGCATATGCATAATGTAGATTAAATGTAGTAGTAATACAATTAACAGTATTTGATTCTACAATTTGTTTAGTATTATCCTTCGAACAATCATTAATTACTAGTATGTCTGTTTCTGGGAAATCTTGTTTTAATTCATCCAAAACTTTTTGAATATTTTCTGCCTCATTATATGCTGGTATTATTGTTAAAATCTTCATGTTTTCCTCCTATTTAATATAACTACTAACAGTATTAATAAATATTGGAATATACATTAATACTATTAAATACATTAATATGTTATTTTTATTTTTTATATCATAAAAAAATTTATTTTTCTCTAAAATTAATATTAATGGCAATAACACTGGCAGAAAATATCTTCCCTGCACACCTTCAACATATGTAAAACATGCTCTTGTCCAAGGAATATATAATCCAACAAATATTAACAAAGCTGATATTAATACAGCTATACTAATTAAAATTTTTTCTCGCTTTTCTAACTTAACATTATCTTGTTCATCTATTTCATTATTGTTTTTTCCAAATACAGTAATAAATAATATTATAGAGAATATTATTACTATTATCGGCTGGGTGTTCCAGCCTCCAATCATTGTAAAATAATAATCTGATGAAAATTTATAAATAGTGTTGATTCCTGTATATACATCTCTCATAATATTCGATAATGTAAAATATATTTGCTCTGTTGTACTTGTTCTGATTATTGTTACTCCTCCTGTAGCAATATTTTGCCAAATAAAATATGTTCCTACAAATACTAATAGAGTAATTAAAAACAACAAAATTCTTTGTTTTTTATTTGTAAATTTTTCTTTTGGAATTATAAAATATAGTAATGCCATTGGGATATATACTATCTTTGACATTGACACAGTCAAATTCAGTATTATCATTATAGCACAATCTATTAAATTTACTTTTTCCTTTTTAAATTTTAAATATAAAATATAAGACACTAATAATATAGATAAACTTATTATTGTAACATCTGGAGAAACAGATGCTGCTATAATTAATGACATTGGAAATAATGCTATTAACATTATTACTTCTTTCCATTTCTCTTTTGGCATTATCTTTATGGCTATATAAATTATTCCTATATAAAATGATAAATTGCTTATCCTTGCTAAATATACTGTTATAATGGGTTTTAAATTTAATATATTTCCTATTAGACATCCCAATGTTTGTGGTATATAACTAAATGGAGATAAAGTCGCTGTTGCTCCAACTGTATTCATATTTTTTTCAGTTTTATTTAATTCTATATTTAACATTTCATTTAAATAACTATAAGAAGTTCTTTCTTCTATATGATAAATCCCATCATTATCTATTATAATATTAAATATACTACTAGGTAATTCTTGTGTCCCAGATTTTATTATTCCACAGGACAATTCATATGCTCTCCAAAAGTGTGCATGCTCATCATACTTTGCTAGCGGTATATTTATAAATGTAAAAACTAATCCTAAAGATATCCCAAGAAAAAGAAAAATTTTTTCTTTTTTTATATTCATTTTTTTTATTTTTTTATAAACACAAATAAAAATGTAGAAACTCAATAAAACTATAAAAATTATACATAATTCATATATTGAAAAAACAGTTTCTGGCAAATACTTTATATTATTATTTACAACAATTTTATCTATATTTTCTATATTTATTTGATAGCTTGGAAAAACAATTTTAAAATCACTCATGCTAGCTTCTTGTGCTAAATAGGCTTTAAAAGAATTTTCATCTTTATTAGATTTTTTCATTTCTTCTTCGCCTTCGTTATGTATAAATCTTATATATGCATCTTCATTTTTATTTTTTAGAACTAATTCAATATTATTAATATTTATATGTTCGTTACTATTATAACTCAAATAAATATTGCTTTCTTCTTCATTAACTGTAATATCTGACATTTCAATTGTTATTGGGGCATTATTTATTAATTTCATTTTATTAAAAACATATTTAATCCCCAAATTATATATCATCAATACACACTCTAATAAAATTGACGCTAATAAAATAGCACTTATTATTCGTATATGTTTTTTAATATTAAATTTACTCATATTATGACTCTCCTACTATAAAATTGCGTCTGCTTTATTTTTATTACACTCTTATCTTTTTTTATAATTCCTCTGCAAATCTCTTTTGTAATTTATTAAAAATTAAATATCCTACTATACATGCAAAAATTAAAATAATAGCTAACTTTCCTAAACTAATCAAATCAGGCATTTGTTGATTATAAAAAATATCTCTAAAAGCACTTATTATATATGACATTGGATTTATATTTATTATCCATTTAAACGCTTCTGGAATTGTTTCTCCAGAATAAACAATTGGTGTTCCATAAAATAATAATTGTAATCCTACACTAATAAAGTGTTGTAAATCTCTAAAATAAACTGTAACAGCTGAAATTATAAAAGATAATGCTAATACTAATAAATATTGTACTATTAAAATTATTGGATAAAAAATTACATATTTTGTAATTCCTAATCCTCCAAATATTACAAAGCCTAATATAATTATTGTTGATATTATAAAATTAAATGCCTCTGCAGTAACTAACGAAATTGGAATGATTTCTCTTGGGAAATATACCTTCTTTAAAATATTACCATTTTCTATCATACATCCTGCCGCTCTTGAAATAGTAATTGAAAAAAATGTCCACGGAATTAGTCCTGTACATAAGAAAATCACATAATTTTCTTGGGTATTTTTTAAAATCAAAGGAAAAACTATAGCATAAACTGTAATTTGTAATAATGGATTCAAAAAAGACCATAAGAATCCGAAAAAAGATTTTTTATATTTTCCTCTTACATCTTTTTTTACATTCGTTTTTAATAATTCTCTATATTCATAAAGTCTTTTAAAAAAGTTTTTTTTCATTTTTTCCTCCCAATTTTAAATAGATTAAAAAATCTTTTTGAAATTTGTTTAAATAATTCTAAAATTAATTTAATTGTATTTTTTATAGATTGCCATATTTGTTTAAAAATTTTAAAAATTATTTTGCATTCTTTATAGATATGTAATTTAACTGTTAATCTTATTACTTTTACTTTAAAGTTGCTTTTATTTTGCTCTTGAGTCTTTTCAGCTATCTCAACTTTTTCTTCTCCGAACAATGCTAAATTAAGTTGTTTGCATAACCATTCATATTCCTGACTATGTAACATTAAATACTTTGTAATAAGTTCTTTTGATATATCCTTATAATTTTCCATAGATACTTTTATCTCTCTTTTTGAAATATCTTTAAATATTTCATCCATTTTTATTACCATTTTTTCTATACTGAATTTTTCCAAAATTGCTTTTTTAGAATTATTTTTATAAAAATCTATATTATTAAGAACTTTATTTATTGCATCTACGTAATTATTAATTTCATATTCTGAATAATTATAATTTAATATATCTTCTTCCTTTTGTAAACAAGGAACAATTACTCCAACTTTATCATTTATTAATTCTGCTTGTCCACCTACATTTGCAGAAACAACAGGAACTCCCATACTTAATGATTCATAAGAAGTCAGCGCTACACCTTCTTTTATTGAGCAGTTTAATGTTATATCGCACATTGCATATACTTCAGCAGTATTAGAAATTGGTCCTAAAAACTTCACATTTTGTTCAATATTATATTTTTTTGTAATTTTTTTAATATCCGATAATAAAGGTCCATCACCTGCTATTAATACTAAAAAATCATTTCTTTTTGCTTTTAACGCTTTAATTATTTTCATTAAAAGATATGGTCTTTTTTGCAAATCAATTCTTGCAATATATCCAATAATTTTATTTTTTGAATTAATATTATATTTGTTCAATATATCATTTTTATTAAATTTTTCTGGATTAAATTTTTTACAATCAACACCTATATAAACTGTTTCAATTGATTCCTCTTTTCTACCAAAATGATTTATAAGAATATTCTTACTGTTATTATTACATACTAATGTTTTTTCTAAGATATCTCCCAAGTTAGAGCTATCTCTTGAAAAACCACCGTTTCTGTTATACCATTCCTCCATATGAATATAATCCATGATTGGTACTTGTGGGTTAGAAGCCTTTATATATGGTAAAGCTGCATATCCAAAAGTACTATTTGAATTCATTACAATATTAATATTTTCTTTTTTTATAATATAGTTTATAAAACTTGCCCAATACTTTCTGTCTAAAAAAGTGGTTAAATCATATACAGTTGCAAACTCTTCAAACTGCTGTCTCCATATATTCATACTAGGTTCTGTTGTTATAACAGTAAACTCATAATTTCTTTTAGATAACCCCTTTATAAAATCAAGATTAAATTTATCAGCTCCACCCATTGAAAGCCAAGGTAAAACTAAAAGGATATGTATTTTATTATCTTTTTTTCTAAAAGGTATTTCGATTTTTATGTCTTCTAAAATATCCCAATTATAATCTTGTTTTGGATATTGTATAGCCTTCACCTTTTTTGTTATTGTGCTTGCAGTTTCATTTATTATTTTCTGAGCTCTTTTATAATTTTCTTTTGAACGTTCTAATTCGCTTTCTTCTTTTGGTTTTTTTCTATACCAAAATCCAACAAAATCCATTCTTACAGGAAACTTTCCTTTAGCTAATAATTTTAGCCATAAATTCCAATCTTCATTTACTGCTTTCTCTCTCAATTCATATCCATTAACTTCAAAAAAATCTTTTTTTCTAATTAAAGCAGTTGCAACTAAAAGATTCTCTTTTTTTTCTATTTCACTGTCAAAATACTTTGCCCATAAAAATTCTTGTCCACTGAAATTAACTAAATCCGTATATGCCCATGCAGCATCTCTATTTGTTTCTAATGTAATATAAGCACATTCTAAATAAGTTTTATCTATTAAATCATCATCATCCAAGAAAAAAAGATATTTTGAACTTTTGCTAGCTCTATTCGCACCATAATCTCTTGTTTCTGCTAAACCACCATTTTCTTTATTAATAATAGAAATTCTATTATCTATATTTTCTATATCTTTTAATTTTTTTATACTTTCCTCATCGGTTGATCCATCATTAACTATTAACCACTCCCAATGTGGATAGGTCTGATTCAATACTGAATTAATAGTTTCATCTATGTATTTATGTCCATTATAATATGCAGTAACTATTGTTATCTTCGGTTCTATATTATGCTTTTCAAATTCTATTACTTTTCTTTCTTTTCCAGGATATAGATTATAATTAAATTCCATTATTTTCTCCTTTATGCTGTTGTTTTTATATATTCATTTACTACTTCTGTTGTTTCTCCATCTTTTTTCACTTTTCCTTTGTATAACCACACAGCTCTATCGCATAGCTCCGTTACTGCTTTCATATTATGTGTTACAAAAACCATTGTTTTCCCCTGTTTCTTTAAATCTCTCATTTTATCAAAACATTTATTTTGAAAATGTTCATCCCCTACCGAAAGAATCTCATCAATTAAAAGTATTTCTGCATCAACATTTATTGCAACAGCAAAAGCTAATCTCATAAACATTCCAGAAGAATATGTTCTAACCGGATTATCTATAAAATCTCTTAGTTCCGAAAAATCTATAATTTCTTCTAACCTGTTATCAATCTCTTTTTTTGTTAATCCAAAAATTGAAGCATTAAAATAAATATTTTCCCTACCTGAAAAATCTGGATGGAAACCTGCACCTAATTCAAGAAGTGATGTTAATTTACCATATGTTTCTATACTTCCTTTATTAGGGTATATAATTTTAGTCATTAGTTTAAGTAATGTTGATTTTCCACTTCCATTAGTACCTATTAAAGCCACAACTTCCCCTTTTTTTATTTGTAAATTTATATCATTTAATACTTCTCTTTTTTCTCTTCTATTTCTACTAAATAAAAATAATAATCTTTCTTTTATTGTATTTGCTTTATCCAAATATACATTGAATGTTTTATATACATTTTTCACTTCAATTGCTAAATCTTTTTCTTGCATTTTGCACCTCACTTTATAAATCCCTAACAGTATATCACATCTATTTATTTTTTTATATGTTTTTTTTAATTTTATTAACTGTTTTCTTCACTTTTTTTATCTTGAATTTCTTTTAGAGTATAATATTGTTTTTCCAACCATACCTTAGCTTCCCATATTTCATCCTTTTGCTTTTTATGATTATCTCTCTCATCTTGAATATTTTTTATAATGTAAAATAATTGTTTAATTGTTTGTCCATAATCTACTTTTATATTTTCAGATATAATATAAATATTTTTTTCTAAATCCAATTTTTCTTTTATAACTTCGTAATTATCATTAACTATTTTTTTTATTTCTTCCTTTTCCTTCTCTCTTATTTGTTTTATTATTGAGTCAATCGTTTCATCTGGTAGTCCTCTTCCTGAAAAATTTTCATACATTGCCTTTTCAATATTGTCCTTACTTATAATTGGTTTTAACTTTTCATATCCTATAATACAACATATTTTTTTTGATGCCATCGCTTCAATAATGCACCTTCCTAATCCTAAAACAATATCAGAATTAGATATTTCTTTTTCAATTTCAGAACTTCTACCAATAAAATTAATGTTTTTATAATTTTTTTCTTTTATATAATTCTCAATTTCTTTTAATATAGGACCACTTCCTACAATTCTTAATTCAGAATCTTTTTGACATTCATTATATTTTGCAAATAATTCTATGCCATTTTTTATTGATTGCTCTTTTTCTTTGCTTAATCTACTAATAAGTAAGAATTTTTTTATTGGAAAATTAATATTATTTTCATCATTATTAAATAATTTTAAATTTATACTATTATTAATCACTAAATATTTATTATCAGGTATTTTAAATAATTCCATATTATATTTTTTTACATTTTCAGTTATAGCTATAATTTTGTATGCATTTCTTAAATACATATTTAGCATATCTCTATAAGAAGAATATAATCTCATCATCCAATCATAAGATGTTGTTAATCCTTCATGTAGATGAACTACATATGGAGTATTTGTAAGAATAAAAGCAGGTAAACATGCCGGTATTGATATAAACTTATGAATATGTGCTTCATTTATTTCTTTTTTTCTTATAATATCTACAATTTTTTCTGATTTCTCAATATCAAATCCATTTTTAAATTCCATCTTGAAATCTATATTTTCTATTCCTGCTTTTTCTAAAATTTTTGTATATATTCCCTGCTCAGCCAACACATATACATTATGCCCTTTTTCTTTTAGAATTAAGGCTTCATTTACAATCGCAGTTTCTACTCCACCATCATTTAAATGTTCACCACATATTAATATATTTTTTTTCATACATCCTCCTATTACAATTTTAAATTTATATTCTATATTTTTTAGGTAAACATTTATAATTATATCTATTTTTATAATTTATTTTCTCTATTTTTAAATCAGTATCATCAAATAAATAGTCATACCCTATTGCTTGCATTTCTTTGTTTGGATCTAAATCATTATATAAAGCTGCTCTCTTTTTTCTGTCTTCAACGTCTACCATTTTCAAATGATATAAATTGTAATCTAAAAGATGTTTATTGTTCTCTATTTCTTTGTATTCCCATGGAATATGATGTCTTCTACAATAATTATCAAAACTCATTTGTTCTTGTAAAGGAAATAAAATAAATTTAGTTTTTGTATCCCATACTCCATCTGTTCTATATTGCTTTATTCCATTATATAACTCTCTAAAATGCACCCCATAACAAGTAAAATCATTAGTAGAAATCAATTTTTTTATTTTTCTTAAAAATCTTTTTTCAAATCTTTCATCTGGATCACAACAAAGTATCCAATTTGCTCCTAATTCATAAGCTTTACGTATAACTTCTTTCCTATTTTCAGGTTCATCCCAATCTAATTGGTTCGTAACTTTTTTCTTTATTATAAATTTAACTTTTTTTTCTTTTTCTAAAATATTTACCGTAAAGTCTGATGAACCATCATCTAATACAACAAATCCATCAACATATCTCCTTAAATGTTTTAGAAATGTGGGTAAATGCTCTGCTTCATTTCTTACACATAATACTGCTAAAATCATAATTATGCTCCCTTCATATAACTTAATAAAATAATTTTCTTTATTAATCTTTTTATATTTGTTACTTTAATATTATTAATTAATTTTCTTTGTTTTATTTTCTCTATATATTTTTTTCTTTCTGATTTTTTTAGATTTTTAATATTATTAAATATAGCATTCGAATAATACAAATATATATTTTCCTTAGTTTTAAGTTCTATATCAATTTTTTCGACTTCATCCTTCATTCTATCATAATGAAACAATAAATCATTCGCTCTTTTAATTGTCCTTTGATAATTATCGTTTCTAGTTATAGTATTATTAGATTGTACATAAAAATAACCAAAAAAATTAATAGAGGCTACTGTTTTTGCACACAACAAAATAATAGGAGTTAATCCAAAATCTTCGTGATATTTATTTTCTGAAAATTTAAAATTATTTTCTATTAATAGAGATTTTTTATACAAGTATATGCATGCAGGTTCCATCAGTTCATCTTTAAATACTAATGAATTAAAGGCTTCTTCACCGTATCTCTGTTTAAAAACGGGTCCATCTATTTTTGATATTTCTTTATAATCAATATCAACCGTAGTAAGTTTAAATTTTATTAAATCAGTATTTTTTTCCATCTCTCCCTTTAATTTATTAAATAAATTATGATCAATATAATCATCAGAATCTATAAATGAAATGTATTCTCCTGTAGCTTTTGATAATCCGTAATTTCTTGCACTTGACAATCCGCCGTTTTCTTTTTTATAACTTTTAATTTTTTCTGGATTTTTGCATGTATATTCTTTAATTATTTTATCAGAATTATCTGTGGATCCATCATTTACAATAATTATTTCAAAATCTTGATATGTTTGATTTATAACGGAATCTAAACATTTTTTCAAATATTTTTCTGTATTATATACAGGAATAATTACACTAATTTTAGGCATTTTATCCTCCATTTATTATTATATCCATTTTTTTTAATATTTCTTCGTTGAACTTTTTTGCATTAAATTCATTTTTATATTTATTATTATTTAAAATGATTTCCTTCATACAAACAGCTATTTCTTCATGAGTATTATCTTTTGTTACAAGACCATGTTTATTATGTATTTCTTTTTTTGCATCAGAAACATCTGTTGTTAAAATTGGAACGCCTAATACTAGGGATTCTACAAAAACAACTGGATAGCCCTCATATTCTGATGTTAATATTGTTGCATCACTTATTTTAAAATATGGATAAGGATTCTTTGTTCTTCCACAAAACACAAAATAATTATTTAAATTATTTTCCTTTACTAACTTTTTATATTTTTCTGTATCTGGTCCATCTCCTACCATTAAAACTCTAAAATCAAATCCTTCTTCAACAAGAAGTTTGGATGCTTCGATTATTCTTGTTAATCTTTTTTGTTTTTCTTCATGTCTACCAACATTCAAAAAAGTAGGCTTTTCCTCTTTTCTTATATCTATTTTTTCATTAGACATATTTATTATCTTTTCATAATCAATTAAATTATTGCATGTTAGCACTTTATTTTTCATATTAGGGAAAACTTCTTTAAATGTATTCGCACCTTCATCTGAAACAAAAACAATATACGAAAATTTATCATAATTAACAAATCTAAAAAAATTCATCATATCTTTTTTATTTTTAAACAGTTTGATATAATTTAAATGTCCCCATAATGCATTGTTTTTACTTGCTATTCTTGCACAAAATGAGCCCATTTTTGAATATGTTGCAAAAGAAGCAGCAAAATCAAATTTATTTTTATATTTAATTATAAAATTAATTCTTTTAAATAAATTTATAGTTTTTCTAATTAAAGGATTTTTATTTTGATTAGGATTATATTCTATTATTTTTATTTTTTTATTTATTTCATCTAAAAAAAGGCCTTGTTTTTTTTCTAAAACCAATGTTATATCATAATTATCTACTAAATTATTTAATAAAGATGCTAAAGCAGTTTCAATTCCACCAACTTCGAGTGTATATGCTGTAAATAATATTTTTTTCATAGCAAATCCCCTTCAAAACATTATATTTTACTTTTATTTTTCCAAATTATATCACACTTTTATTTATTTATATATATTTTTTACAAAATTAGTACCCTTCAATTAATTTTGTTATAGGTAAAAATTTGCCAAAAAGCACATAATAAATTGAAGGAACAGTTTTAGCTGTTCCTTCAATTTATTCTCCCCAGTGAATATCATACAAAAACGGGGACAACGGATAAGAGTATCTCACTCTATATCCTCTCCGCTCAAGAGAGCGGATTTTTTTCGGACTTAGGTTTTCTGAAACTGAGATACTTTCATATCCACGAATTTTGGCAACCCAAATCTTAAATTCTAACATAATAAGACCTCCTATTTATAGTAATTATATTTTACCATATTTATGTTGATTTATCAAGTAAAATGCGTATGTCCAGCTTTCTAAAAACTATTAGTTAATAATATAAAAATCTCCAAATATAATTAAGTATCTTTCCCAAATATAGACAAACCCCAGATTTTTTCTGGGGTTTCTCTATATTTTCTTTTTTCCACTACACTTTTCTATTTGCTATTTCTATTGCTTTTGCTACCATACTACCACAATGTTTAGAGGAAACATTTCCCCATCCTCCATCTCTTTTTACTTCATCATATACTCCTAATTCTTTTGCAATTTCTTCTTTTAATTTTTCAGACATTAAATTCTTAGCCATAAAAAATCCCCCTTTAGAAAAATGAGGTTTCATTTTTCCTTTATTATTGTTTGCAAAAATATTTTTTTTATATTGGGAATTCGTTACAAGAAAAACTAAAAATTGTCTTTTTGACATTGACATTATTTTACATTTGTAATATACTTACCTTGAAATAAGGAAAAGCTAGAGATGTGGTTGCCACCTTAAACTCTATTGTAGAAAGTAGGTGGTGCGTATGTTAGAAAATATTTTATTACAAATTTTGTATTTATCTTTATATTTAAATATTGGATTAACAATAATCGCTATTGCCTTAATTATATTTATTATAATTACCGGTAAATAAAAAAGCAATCATATCTCTATATGCCTCTGAGATATGATTGTATTTTCTCAATTGGCAACCACGTTTTTAGTGGTTCCTTATTTCTATTTTTATTATACCACATTTTATTAATTTGTAAAGACTTTTTTGACAAATTATTGCGTCAATATCCCATTTGGCGTATTAATTATTATTAATATATTTTCTTCTTTTCCGTTTTCGGCATTTATATATGCAAGGAAATCTATATCATTTATTTTTCCTTTAAATTCATAACACAATATTTCTGTTTTATACTCTGTTGGAATTATTGCCAATCCTGAACTTGTTATTTGTAAATTAGAATTTAAAACCTGTTTAGCTTGTTCCTCTGTTATATATACTTTTGAAATATCTCTTGTTGTATGATTATTTAAATATCCTGTAGTTTCTATTCCTAAAATTTCTCCGTCATCTAAAGCAATTTTTAATTTTATTAAATCTGGATATACTACTACACCATCTTGCTCATAGGCATAATTTATTGTTATTGCCCCACCTTGTTTTAAATAGTATGTTGAAGCCATATTGGGAATTCCTCTACTATCTAGAAAATCTATCCCTATTTTGTCAGCATCTTCATAAGATAATTTTTCTGTTGATATATTTCTATTATAATTCATTAAAACAATGTGTCCACCTTTTTTTGAAATTGAAATGTTTAAATTATCATCATCTTTTTCATTTTTCAAAGTAACATTGAAATCATAAACAGGAATGTTTCCATTTTCAACTAGACCATTAGAATTTATTTCTTTTATTCTATCATTACCTATAAATTCTTTTGCAATTTGTTTTGCTTTTTTTTCATCTATATCTTCACCAGTTAATCCTTTTTTCTCCACAGTTTCAATGTGACTTGAATAAGCTCCATCATATATTAGTCCCTCATATTCTCCGAAATTGCTTTCTATGTTACTAAAACTAGTGGCACTTAAATTATCTACTTGTTGTGCAAATGCAGTGTTTACATCCTTAGTTAATTCTTTCCATGATATTCTACCCGAATACATATCTGTATATAATTGAGTTAAAGTACCTTCTAAATCTCTACTGTAATTATATAATGTTTGTAAATTATTAAAGTCTTCATCATTTAAATTTGTTCCATTTATATTTTCTCTTGATAATGAATAACTGTACTCACTAACTTGATTTAAAAACTTTGAAGTAGCAGAAAGTTCATTACTTGATATTGGCAATTGTGCTAAATATGCTTGAGCTAAATTTGCCTCTCTCCACACATTTGTTAAAGTTTCAGCTGCATGTTCCGATGTACTAGATATTAATGATTTAGCTAAATAATTTTCTACATTTTGTACATAATTTATTACTTCTGAAAAAGCTAAATTATATTGGTTTTCTACTGAAATCGCATGTTCTTTATTTTCCTTGTATAAAAGATATCCTAATACAATTGATAAAATAATTAAAATAGCTAAAACTGCATATACATATTGGGGTTTTATTTTTGTTAAAAAGTTTTTCATTATCTCAATCCTTTCACATTTGTATTTGGAATTTAGAATTTGGCATTTGGTAATGTAAAAATTTACAAAATTAAATTTAATACCAAATTCCAAATTCTAAATTCCAAACTCTTATTTACAAAAATGATGCTTGCCTATCGTTTTTACAATTGTTTTTGACCAAATCCATGAATTAGTCGCTGTATTTGGGTTAAAATAATATAAACATCCATTTGTCGGGTCCCATCCATTTAAGGCATCTTGTGCAGCCTTGTATACAGTAGAATTCTCTGCTATCGCCACATTTATTTGCCCATCAGAAACAGCTGTAAAAGCACCTGGTTCATAAATAACTCCAGCTAAAGTATTAGGAAAATCTGGGCTTTCTACTCTATTTAAAATAACTGCTCCAACAGCAACTTGCCCTTCATAACTTTCCCCTCTTGCTTCACCATTAATTGCTCTTGCAAGCAGTTGAACATCACTTGTCCAATTACTTGCATACTCAGCTTTTGTTTGCTGTTTAGGATTTATACCCAACATTAAAAATATTAAAATTAAAATTGTTAATAAAATAAATACTAAAAATCTTTTCATAAAATTAGTTTGTGCCAATTTTTGAAAAATATTCTTTTTTTAAATATTTTTTGTGATATAATAAAGAAAATTTAAAAAAATATATAGAAATAAATATGGATTTTTGAGTGTTATATTTTTTTGTTACATGTTATGTCCAACATCCAAATTCCAAAATCTAAATTCAACAATACAGAAAGGAGTACGCTTTTATGAAAATTTTGATTTTCTATGGTTCATATGGCGGTGGACATTTATCTGCTGCTAGATACATTAAAGAATATATTGAATCAAATTATAATAATAATGAAGTCTTTATGGTTGATGCAATTCAATATGTAAATAAAGCTCTTAATAAAGTTACTACAAAAGCATATTCAGATATGGCAAAAAAAGCTGGATGGGCGTGGAAAAAATTATATTATAATTCTGAAAAAGCTCCTTTAAAACAAATTACAAATGAAACACACAAAGCAATGGCTATAAAATTAAATAAATTATTGCAAGAAATATCTCCTGATTTAATTATATCTACTCATCCATTTAGCAGTCATATGTGTGCTTATTTAAAAAAGAAAGAAAAAATAAATTGTAGAATAGCTACTGTTCTTACTGATTATGCTCCTCACGGTCAATGGTTAATGTATCCTGAATATATTAATTATTTCTTTGTTGCTCATGAAGGTATGAAAGAATCTTTAATTTCAGAAGGTATAGAAGAAAATAAAATATTTGCTACTGGAATTCCTTTATCTAACAGATTTTTAGCTCATTACGATAAAAATCGTGTACTATCTACTTTTGGTTTATCTGAAGGTAAAAAAACAATTTTATTCTTCGCTGGTGGTAAATATGGGTTAGGAAAAGACAACACTTATAAAATATTAAAGTCCTTAGTTGCTCAATTTTCAAATATGCAAATCATTGCAATATCTGGTAGAAATTCTAAAATGAGAAAACAATTTGAAGAAATTGCTTCTGAAGGTAATTCAAGTAATACAGTTAGAATTTTATCTTATACAAATAAAGTTCCTGAACTTATGAGTGTATCAGATTTAGTCATAACAAAACCTGGGGGATTAACAACCACTGAAAGCCTAGCTTCTGGTTTACCTATAATAGTTATAAATCCAATACCTGGTCAAGAAGAAGAAAATGCTGAATTTTTGGAAAGAAAAAACGTTGCAGTTTGGATTAAGGGAAATGATGATATTGAAGAAAAATTATATTCAATTTTAAATTCTCCAGAGAAATTAAAAAATATGAAAATAAATGCAAGACTCCTTGCTAAAAGGAATTCTACAAAGGATATTTGTGAGATATTGATGGAGACAATATAATTTTAATTATTATGTAGGGGAGAACTTCGTTCTCCCGTGCTTCGAAGGCGGGCGAACAGAGTTCGCCCCTACAATATTTATAGATAAAATATATCTAAAACTAATAAAAAAACATCTCATCTGAGATGTTTTTTATTAGTTCTATAATTCTCTTCTTCCTTCTAATGCTCTTGTTAAGGTTACTTCATCTGTATATTCTAAATCTCCTCCTACTGGTATTCCATGTGCAATTCTTGTAACCTTTATTCCTAATGGTTTAATTATTTTAGATAAATAAATTGCTGTTGCTTCACCTTCAACCCTTGGATTTGTTGCAATTATTATTTCCTTTATATCATTTTCCTGTAGTCTTGTTAATAATTCTTTTATTTTTATATCTTCCGGACCAATTCCATTCATAGGTGATATTGAGCCATGAAGGACATGATAAACACCTTTAAATTCGTGTGTTCTCTCCATTGCTAAAATATCTCTAACATCTTCCACAACACAAATTATGCTTGAATCTCTTTTTGGACTATTACAAATCGGACATGGGTCAGAATCTGAAATATTATAACATTGACTACAAAATTTCAAATTAGTTTTTGCATTAATAATTGAGTCTATAAATTCTTTTGTTTCTTGTTCATTTAAATCTAACATATGAAAAGCAAGCCTAACAGCTGTTTTATGACCAATGCTAGGTAACTTTTCAAAACTTTCTATTAATTTTTCTATTGATGGTGAAAAATAAGACATTGTTTCTCCTTTATTATGGTATGTTAAAAGTAACGAGTCGCCATGGGCGACGACCCCTTTATTTTTTATTACATTAAACCTGGTATGTTATATTTACCAAAACTACTAGCTTGTGCGCTATCTACTTTTCTTAAGGCTTCATTAACACAAGTAATTATTAAATCTTGTAACATTTCTACATCATCTGGGTCAACTACATCTTTTTTTATCGTAATTTCTTTAATTTCTTTTCTACCTGAAACTTTAACTGATACTGCTCCTCCACCAGCTGTTGCTTCAAAATCTTTTATTGCTAGTTCTTCTTGAGTTTTTTCCATATCAGCTTGCATTTTTTTAGCTTCTTTCATTAATTGATTAATATTCATACCTCCAAAGTTTCCACCCATTCCTGGGAATCCTCCTCTTTTAGACATAACACTTCCTCCTATTCGTCTATAATATTTATATTTATTTTTTTAGAAATATCATCTAATTGTGAATTTCCTTGTTTTTCTTGTTTAATATTAGCATTTACACCTTCTAAGTATTTTACATGCATTTTTTGTCCCGCTTCCATAGCTATAAGTCTTTCTATTTCTGTTTTGTTATCATAATTTTCAAGTATTGTTTTTCCAAAAGCAGATATTTTACCTGAAAATTCTATTCCTACAGTCATATCATCTATTTGTTTTGCTCTTGTTCCAATTAAATTTGTGTATATCATTACTTTTCCATTTGATTTTAAAGTATCTAATATTTTATTCCAATATGGTAAATTATCTTTATCATTTACACTAATTGTTCTAGGAGCTGATGTAGCTTCTTTTTTTATTTCTGAATTATAACTTCTATTTGTTTGTGCATTTTGTGTTGGAATAGGATTTGCACTACTATTTTGTGTTGTTTCTCGAATATATGTAGGTACTACTTCCACTCTTTTCTCCATGCATGCTTTTATAATTCCTGCTTCAAACATTATATTTTTTTGTGAAGACCATTTTATATCATTTGCAAGTTCTGATAAATCATAAATTATTTCAATTAATTTTTCTTTACTTGACTTATCTGCTAATTCCTTTATTTTTTCTTGTTCTTGCACATTATATACTTCTAAACTGTTACATGTTTTAAAAACAAGAATATCTTTCATATATTTTATAATTTCCCAAAGAAAATTATCTATATCTCTTCCTTCATTTAGTATTTCATTTATTACCGAAACAGCTCCTTCACTATTTTTTTCAATAATATTTTCTGCTATTTTATAAATATATTCCATTTTTGGAATACCAACTAAATCTCTAACTGTTTCTTCTTCTATTTTTGTATTCTCTTGAGCACATCTTTCTAAAATACTTATTGAATCTCTCATTGCTCCTTCAGATAAAACCGCAATTAATTTTAATGCCTCTTCTGAAGCTTCAATATCACTTTCAGTACAAATTATTTTCAATCTTTTAACAACATCTTCTGTTTTTATTCTTTTAAAATCAAATCTTTGGCATCTTGAAAGTATTGTTGCTGGTAATTTTTGTGGTTCTGTTGTTGCTAGTATAAATTTTACATGCTCTGGTGGTTCTTCTAATGTTTTTAATAATGCATTAAAAGCTCCTGTTGATAACATATGAACCTCATCTATTATATATACTTTATATTTTGCTTTAGTTGGTAAAAAATTTACCGCTTCCCTTATTGCTCTTATATCTTCTACACCATTATTTGAAGCCGCGTCCATTTCAACAATGTCAATTAATGAACCTGTTATGGCATCCCTACACATTTCACATTCATTGCAAGGTTCTCCATTTTGTGGATTCAAACAATTTACCGTTCTTGCTAAAATTTTAGCTGCGGATGTTTTTCCTGTTCCTCTTCCACCATTAAAAAGATATGCATGTCCAACTCTATTAGCAATAATTTGATTTTTTAAAGTTCTTGTAATATGTGCTTGTCCAACCATATCTTCAAATTTTAAAGGTCTAAATTTTCTATATAATGCTGTATATCCCATTTTCTTCACCTCTTAATAAAGTTAACCCCTCTATGGAGAGTAATCCACATAGAAATTACTATTTATCGCTGCTTCCTTCCGGACCTGACGAGATTCATAGGTTTCTATTGAATTACTCTCCATACAAAGGTTAACTTATATTTGGAATTATATAATATATATTTGGATTTTTCAATTGTTTTTAAAAGATTTTGGTAATTGGATTTTACGGACGACCAATGGTCGCCCCTACATCTTTAATCATATTCTTTTGAAAACAATATCCTCTAGCTCATTATCTTCTTGTGTGCTTACGCCCTCTTGTGTGATATCTCCAACTGGTAAATCTAATATTATTTGTGCTTTATATGTATTTTCATTTTCTACTACAATTGTCATATCAAATGCTATAGAAAATTTTAAATCATCATAGTTTGCATTTATCAAATTTAATAATGAACCATCTGCTGATAATGTTTGTTCTTGGTCTATTGGATAACTTCCTAAATTAATATTTGCTATACTAAATTCTACTATACCACCTTGATTATTTATTTCTAAAAACTTATTATTTGTTACTAATGAACCTTTATATTCAACACTTGAAACTTCATATTCCTCTTTATATTTATAAACATCACTTTCATCTTCACTTGGTTTATAAACTTTAACTTCACCTATATTATTTTCTTCAATTATATTGAAATTATCAAAAATAACTTTTTCTATTACAACATCTTTTCTATAATCATTATTTTTCTCTATATAAAAATATATATCGTTATTTTGCAATATATTCATTTGCCATTTATCTTCTTCATTTTTTACAGTTTCCTCTTTAGCAGTACTTACTATATTTATTTTTGATAAATTAAATGGTAAATTTGTTTCACCTTGTACATCATATTTTAGCATAATAAAACCTGCTATTAATAATATAACAAAAATTGCAAGCGCAATAATAAATGTATTTCTTGTTTTATTTGTTAAAAGCCTTTTATCTATCATTTTATTCTCCTTTTTTTGAAAAAATCTTTTAATATATATTCACACTCTTCTTGTAAAATTCCACTTTCTAAAATCGCATTATTTTCATTATTTATTATTCGATTTTCTTGCTTTATTTCATCTACTCCAAAATAAACTTTTTTTATTCTTGAAGATATAATTGCTCCCATACACATTGCACAAGGTTTTAATGTAACATACATTTCACAATCACTTAATCTCCAATTATTTAGCTTTTTATTTGCTTTACTTATTGCTAAAATTTCAGCATGGGCCATTGCTGATTGTTTTGTTTCTTTCAAATTATGTGCTTTAGCTATTATTTCTCCATCTTTAACAATAACTGCGCCTACTGGTATTTCTTCTTTTTCAAAAGCTTTCTTAGCTTCTTTTAAAGCAATTTTCATAAATTTTTCTTTATCCATATTTCACCTTTTTTTATTTTTATTCTTTTATATTATATATCATATATACCTAAAATTGGAATACTTTTATATTTTTATTGTATTTATTTACATAATATGTTATAATTATGTCGTATACTCCCAAAGGAGTTACCATGACCCTTAAGGGCATGAAATATTTTAAAGTCCCACGAATTGTGGGCAGAAAGAGGTAGCACCTATGTTCACTACACCAATTAAGCGTTCACCCCTCACCAATTTCGAAGAACTCATAAAGTTTTCATACCAGACTGAGTTTCGAAATGATATTTCCAGATGCTATTGGCAGAATAACGGTCAAATAGCATTTTCTGACGACTATGGTATCGTTTACGTAACACCCTATCGTTCAGAAATACGTTTGATGTTGGAGGATGCCGGGTACCAGGAATACGCTCTTTACGTACCATTTTCAAATGGCGAAGTGGTTCCTGAATCTTATGCATGGCTCAGAAAAATTGCTGAAGCAGAAAACTGGGCAGCAACACATGAAAAGGCTTATGCTGTGTCCCAGGAAAAGGGAATCAAACCCGTAAAAATTGCAGGCAAATATCAGCTCAAGGAAGTCTCATATTATGATGACAAGGAAAACTGTACTTTGTACAGCGCTCTTACAATGATGTGGTTGCATAATGAGTCTAAAGACAATATTGGCACATACATTGTTATAGACGACAAAACTCTTGTTATCTGCGACGAATATGGTCGTACATGGCTTCTTAAAGTAAAAACGGTCATAAATGACATAGTAAATTCCTTGATGGATGCAGGATATAAAAGAACTGCAAATCCGGAACGCTATGTAAAAAAGTATGATCCCCCTGTTGAGCCTATTGTTGAGCCTATTGTTAAGCCTTCTGCTGATCCTCCTGTTGAGGAAAAGTAAACGCCAACTCTTTCTTCCTTAAGTAACTATACCCTTGTAAAGCTTACTTAAGGCAAAACCGCAGTATCGAAAGATTCTGCGGTTTTGTATTATATATATTTACCTTTTTTAATAAATTGCTATTTTAATGTATTTAAAGATTAACATATCGTACAAGAATAATTTTTAATTAATAGTGAATAGTGAAAAATGAATAATGAATAGTACAAACTCGCTTTTTGTTTTTTCTAAAAATAATCGAGTTACTTTTCACTCTTTACTTTTATCTTTTAACTCTCGCATAAGCGAGTTTGGTGCACCTAGCTGGATTCGAACCAGCGGCCTCTCCCTTAGGAGGGGAGCGCTCTATCCACCTGAGCTATAAGTGCACATCATTTGATATTATACACTAATTTAAATATTTTGACAAGAAATATAGATTATATTATAATTGAAAAGCAAAATAAATTTCAATAGTTGTAGGGGCGACCATTAGTCGTCCGCTCTTCGAAGAAAATTCTAAAAATTATAAATAATCAAAAAAAATATTTATAAAAAATCTATAATAAAACTATAAAATTATAATATAGGGTATTCCTATAAAGCACGGACGACCAATGGTCGCCCCTACATATTATGCAAGAAATATTTCCCTATACAAATTACAATTCGGAGGTTCTTATGCAAAAAATATTAAGTAATATGCGAAAAGCTATTGAAAATTTTAATATGATTGAAGAAGGAGACAAAATTGCTGTTGGTCTTTCTGGTGGTAAAGATTCAATTACTCTTTTAATGGCTTTAAAAAATCTTCAAATTTTTTATCCAAAAAAATTTGAAATAATTGCAATTAGTATAAATCCTGGTTTTGAATTTTTTGATAGTAATTTTTTAAAGGGAATTTGTGAAAAACTTGATATTCCTTATTTCGAAGAAGAAAGCCATATAAAAGAAATTGTTTTTGATATAAGACAAGAAAAAAACCCTTGCTCATTATGTGCTAATTTAAGAAGAGGCATTTTAAATAGCACTGCTATTCGTGAAGGATGTAACAAAATTGCATTAGGGC
The DNA here is from genome assembly GCA_017437145.1 of Clostridia bacterium. GTDB lineage: Bacteria > Bacillota > Clostridia > TANB77 > CAG-508 > CAG-452. The sequence continues at coordinate 351,029 of JAFSBT010000008.1, forward strand.
ATAATGAAGATGATGTTTTAGAAACTTTTTTATTAAATCTTTTTTATGGTGGAAATATAAATACTTTTGCACCTGTAAGTTACATGGATAGATCAAAAGTTACTTTAATTAGACCTTTAATTTATGTTCCTGAAAAAAGTATTAAAACATTTGTGAAAAAAAATAATATTGAAGTTATGAATAAATGTTGCCCTATGGATGGAGTTTCAAAACGTGAAGATATGAAAAATTTAATTAGAGAATTTCAAAAAGAAATCCCTAATGTGAAAGCTAATTTATATGGTGCAATAAAAAGAAGTAATATAAAAGGATGGAATTAAGTCAAAAAAAAGCTGTCAGTGGGGCCGGGGTATTTTGACATAACTTAATACTAAATTATGTCAAAATACCCCGGCCCCACTGACAGCTTTTTTAATTTTTTACTATTATTTTAAAATTTTAATTGCTCCTATAATTGGTAATTCTTTTTCTTCTTGATTTATTGCATTAATTAATCCCATAATCCACACTACAAAAAGAAAAACATCTACTACTGCAATAGCTAAAGATATTAACCATCCTAGTAGTGGTATAAATGCTATCATAGATGCAACATAACTACATAATACTCCTAGCCATATTACTAGAGATTGATTTAAATAAAATTTAGCCCCTTCTTTATCTCCTGCACAAAATGCTACAATCCAACCCACAAATGTTAGATATGAAACCCAACTTGTTGTTTTTTTATCCATATTTTATTTCTCCTTTTTTATTATAATTATTCCGTTTCTGTAATAACTATTTCATTTATATATCCTGCTGAGTTATAATTAAACTCTACATTATATGTTTTTTTAGACTCCACTTCAGATATATCTGTTATCCCCTTTACTTTCACTTGTTTTTCATCATTTTGGTATGCTTGGTTATTTGCAATAACTGCTTGATATAAAGCTTTAATATTTGACCCTTTTTGCTCTCCTTCATAGTAAATAAATTGTGAATTAAACATTTCATTTTCTTGATTCTGCATTTGAATTAATGATTCATTTATAGCATCTTTCGCAGATGAATGTATTTCACTTGCCACTTCTATGTTATCTCTTATACCGTGTAAATTACTTTGTACCTCAGCTATTTCCTTTATATCGTCGTTTTTAAAATTTAGCTTCATAATTGATACTCCCATTGTAGATATCACTATCACAGTTATTATACATATAATAACTGGCAATAAAACCAATAATATTATTAAAAATACATTAAATTTCTTTTTATCTTTTTTAGTATATTCTACATTAACGTTTTCTGATTCATATATATTTTTTTCATCATTTTTAATGTACTCTTTATCATTATTTTCTGACTCAGGTATATATTTTTCATCTACTCCAAAGAATTCATTATTATTTTTTTCCATTTTTCTTTTACTCCTTTTTATTATTCTACAATTACTGCTGTTCCAGAAGCTATTACCATAAGCATACTTCCCTGCATCGTTTCATAGTCAACTTTAACTCCAACTACAGCATTTGCTCCGATTTTTTCTGCTCTTTCCATCATTTCTCTTAAAGCATCTGCTCTGCTATTTACTAATTCTTCTTCATATTCTTTTGATCGTCCACCCATCATATTAGTAAATGCAGCAGAAAGATCCCTAGAATATCCTATACCATTAACTACCTCTCCGAATATTATTCCTCTATATTCTTTTATAGTTTTTCCTTGTAATTCTGATGTTGTTGAAATAATCATATTTTCACCTCCTACCTATTTTTCTTCTTTTTTTAATTCATTCTTTATTTCTTTTGCAACCTTTCCTACAGAAGGTGCTGTTTTTTCTATAACTTCTTTAGCTATAGGCATTCCCTGTTGAGCTGCAAATGCATTAATTTCTCTTCCTTTTACAATTACAAACATATATGTAGATATAAGGCAAGAAAGAACGATAACCACACTTCCTATTGCATAAAATTGCTCACATGAATTATATTTATCTTCTTCTTTATCTAACTCATCTCTTAATTCATAATATTTTAAACTAACTCCATTATCTGTAATTTCTTTATCTATCTGTACTCTAATATCATTAATAACACTTTTATCCCTAGTAGTGTTTATATAAATTCCTATTCCAATTAATATTAAACCACTTATAATTCCAATTATTAAAATTGATAATGCTATTCTTCTTAATTTTTTCTTTGTTTTTCTATACTTTTCTTCACTTAAATATTCTTTTTCTTCCATTTATTTTCACCTTTTAAATATCTTTTATTATCATTTTACAGATATAACCTTCTTCGTCATATTCGTATGAAACCATATATTCTGTAAAATCTTCAAAGTTTTTTCTAATATTTATTATTTCTTCTTGTTCTTTGGTTATTGTTTCTTTGTATTCAACTTCTATTTTTCTTTCATTTTCTAAATTATCATTAATAACTCGATTGATTGCATTTTTTACATGAAATCCATTTTGGATTCCTTGATATAAAGTTGTATAAGTAGTATTAAAACTTTCTTTTTCAAATTCATTATCCATTTCATCAACTTCTGTATCAAAATCTTCATTAAATACATTTGATATTTCATCAAAAGTTTCTTTTGCTTCATTAACATTAAATTCTACATCTAAATCAGAATTTATATCATTAATAGTAGAAGCAGCTGTATTCATAATAGATGTAGCTGTATCATATGTAGTTTTACCGATTGTTATTATTGTTGCTATAAAGGAAACTATACAAAATAATATTATTGCTAATAAAATTATTCCAATTATTATTATTGGTTTCCAATTAAATCCTACCTTTTGTTTTTTTATTTTTTCTTGATTATTATTTTCTTCATCTAATAATTCATCTACACTAATATTAAAATATTTACTAATTTCAATTAGTTTTTCCATCTCTGGTTTTGTTTGTCCTAATTCCCATTTAGAAATTGTTTGTCTTGTAACATTTAATTCATAACCTAATTCTTCTTGAGATAATCCTTTTTTCTTTCTTAATTCAATTAATTTATCATTAAATTTCATAAGCACTCTCCTTTTTCACAAAATTCATAATTTTATTATACAAAACAACTATTCTTTTTTCTACCACTTTTAGTTTGCAATTTGTCACTTAATGTTAACATAGAAGAAAAACGGACATTTTTCTCTCACAAATGAGACAAAAAGTCCGTCCATATAAATTTGTTTTTATTCAACTATTTTTTTTATCTCTTTTGTTATTTCTTCTAATTCTTTATCTGAAGTTTCTATACTATTACTTTTTGTACCTATATAAAATTTGATTTTTGGTTCTGTTCCAGAAGGTCTAACGCAACACCAATAATCATTTTCTATTTCATAATAAACAACTTCTGATTTTGGCAAATTAATTTCTCCTGTTGTATTTTTATTTAAATCATAATAAACACTATTACTAATATCTTTTATTTTTAGTACTTTATATTTCCCGAAGTTATTTATTTTCTCTTGTTTTAAATTTTGCATAATTGATTTTATTTTTTCTGCGCCCTCTGAACCTTTTAATGTTATTGTAATAATGTTTTCTCTGTAATATCCATATTTTTCATAGATGTTGAGCATTTGTTCAAATAATGTAATTCCTTGTTTTTTATAGAATGCAGCCGCCTCACATAAAATCATTGTAGAAGCTATCGCATCTTTATCCCTAGCATAAGTTCCAATTAAACACCCATAACTTTCTTCAAATCCAAATACATACTCTTTTTCTTTTGTCTCTTCAAATTTTTTTATTTGTTCTCCTATATATTTAAATCCTGTTAAAACTTCAATTGTTTCAATTCCATATGCATCTGCAATTGCTTTTGACAGTTTAGAAGATACTATACTTGTTATAACTGCTCCGTTTTTTGGTAATTTATTTTTTTCCTTTTTTTGTGACAGGATATATTCTTGTATTAAACATCCACTCATATTTCCAGTAAATGATTGATATTCACCATTAGAATCTTTAGCATATACTCCTAACCTATCAGCATCTGGGTCTGTAGCTAGAATTATATCTGCATCTATTTCTTTTGCTAATTCCAATCCTAATTTAAAAGCATTTTTATCTTCTGGATTTGGATAATCTACTGTTGGAAAATTTCCATCTGGTAATTCCTGTTCTTTCACTATATATACATTCTCAAATCCAATTTCTTTTAAAATTCTTCTTACAGGTATGTTTCCTGTTCCATGTAATGGACTATATACTATTTTTATATCTTTTTGCATTTCTTTTATTACTTCAGGATTTATTACATGTTGTTTTAATATATTGATATATTTATCGTCTATTTCTTTTCCTATTGTATTATATAATCCTAATTTTATTGCTTCTTCTTTATTCATTGTTTTTGCTTGAGAAAAATCTGTTATATTATTTACTTCTTCTATTATTAACTTATCTTTTGGTGAGCTAACTTGCGCTCCATCTTCCCAATACACTTTATATCCATTATATTCTGGTGGATTATGACTCGCTGTAATCATTACTCCTGCAATACAGTTTAATTCTCTAACGGCAAAAGATAATTCAGGAACTGGGCTTAAGTTTTCAAAAACATATGTCTTAATTCCATTTGCATTAAAACATAGAGCTGTATATTCACTAAATTCTTTTGACATATTTCTTGAATCATAAGAAATAGCTACTCCTCTTTCTTGACCATTATTTTTTATTATAAAATTAGCAAATCCTTGTGTTGCTTTAGCTACCGTGTATTTGTTCATTCTATTTGTTCCAATTCCAATTACACCTCTTAGCCCTGCTGTTCCAAATTCTAAATCTTTATAAAAACGATCTTCTATTTCTCTTATATTACCTTCTATTTTTTTTAATTCTTCTTTTGTTTTATCATCAAAAAATGGATTATTGCACCATTCTTGATATCTTTCCATATATTTTTCCATGTAACTCTCCCTGCGGGTCGCCGTAGGCGACGACCCCTACAATATTATTTTATTTACATATAATAAACTAAGTTTTTTTTATGTTATGAAATTTATTATATAATTCTCTTGCAGACTCTGCACTATCAATTCCTGTAGGATTTTTTACTGGCGCAAATTCTTCTTCTCTTTTAACTCTAAGAATTGTCATTTTATCTAATTTTTCAAATGCATCGAAAATAAAACTTTCATATTTAAAACTATTTGGTTCTTGAGCTTTTACTACTTCACCATTTTCATCTATATAATTAGCTTTTTTAAATGCACTGTGATATGGTAATTTATTATTTCCTATTTCTTCAATTGCTTTTATATTAAACATATTGCAATTTATGTGAGATTCTCCGTATTCTAATTCACCTTTTTTATCTTTTTTATTAGCCATTTCTTCACTTATTTCTGTATATTCTATAACTCCTGGTTTACCATTCTTTTTACAAAAAACTCCAACTTTTTCTTCTGGACTTATTTTTACTAAAGATTTACCTGCAGCCATTGTTTTATTACTTATAGCAATACCAATTAATAATTCATCTACCATTTTTACAAGTGGATTATCAACTGGTCCTATAAAAATCCATTCTAATCCTCTTTTTTTCATATCTTCAATAACGTTATTTTTAAACATTGCTTCAAAAATTCCACCATGTCCATCAGCAGCTAATTTTACTAAACCATCTTCATTTAATAAAACTTTGCCTGATGTACTTAACATAGGTAATTCTCCTTGAATAAAAAATTTAAAATTATTTTTTGGATAATCAAAATAATTATTTTTTTCAAAAAATTCAACAGTTTCTTTATTATTTTCAACGCTTGTCATTATATACCATGGAATTTCTACATTATATTTTTCTTTTGCTCTTTTTAAACCATCGCATAATATCTCAAATAAAGATTTGTTTGGAGTAGTTCCTAACATAAATGTACCTTTTGGTCCATTATGTCCTAGCCTAGTTCCTTGTCCTCCAGCCATTGTTACAACTCCTAATTTACCTTTTTTAATTTCTTCAACTCCAATAGAAAAATATTTATTATATTCATCTTTTGATAATTTTACTTTGTCAATATATTCAATTGGTTCTATTTTCTCATCTTTTTTTTCTTCTTTTTTCATACTTTTTTTGTACAGTTCTTCTATCTGTTCAAAATTTACATTTGAAATTTGATTTAAAAGTTCTTCTTTTTTGTCTTCAGTTAATTCATTATATTTAACTAATAGATGTTCTTGATTATATTTTTTTAATATTATTTTTATTGATTCCAAATCCATAATTTTTCTCCTTTAAGAAAAGTGGCTTTGCCGTACTTTTCTATTACATAAAAAATGATATAATATTCTGTTCAAATATTATATCATTTTATATTTTTAGTCAATAGCTTGTTTTCTCTCATATCCATTAAAATACTCTTCTATTAAATGTTCCCCAGATGTATTTAAAATATACTGATGATTATTCAATATTTCTAACATATCGTTATTAAATTGAGACACCTCATAGCAATTTATTATTGTTATCTTTTTATTTCCAATTTTCTTACTATTTTTGTCAAAAAATCTTTCTATACATTGATTTACAAAATCAATCCTTTTCTCATCTCCTACTACTATAATCATAATTTGTTTTGCATTTTTTATTGTTTCTTTTAATACTTTTTCTATATTAGAATATTTATACATGTTTGTACTATTCCAATTTATACTTCTTATTTCTTCTCTTGAATTATCATTTAATATTAATTTTGATAATAATATTTCTATATTTTCATTTAAATTATATTGTAAAAATGTAGAAATATTTATGTCCATATTCATTTTTTTATGTATAAAAGGAATCATCATAGTTGTTAAATGAGTTGTACTCACATAAAAATTACAAACTTTTCTAATATTAAGAATTTCTTTCATAGCTTACCTCCGTATCTTTCGTACTGGTAAATTTTACCATCCATTTACATCCATGTCAATATAAATCGTATACATAAATTCGACAATTGAAAAATGTATATTTTTTTATTTTTGGTAAATACTTATTTTATAGAAATTTTTTGCAAATGGAGGATTTTTATGAATTTAATTTCAAAATTTAAACGTATATTTATTTTAATAACTTTATTTATTATATATACATGTATATGTGCTTTTTCATATACAAATGCTGTTTTTTCTAATATATCTGATAATGTTTTTAGATTACATGTTATTGCAGCTAGTGATTCTGAAGATGATCAATCGCTAAAATATATTGTTAGGGATAGTGTATTAAAGTATGTAAATAAAATAACTAATAAATTAGAATCTAAAGAACAAATAATAGAAACTGTTTCTAATAATACAGAAGAAATAAAGAAAATAGCTGAAGAAACAATTAGGTTAAATGGTTATAACTATAATGTTGAAGTTGAAATTGGAAATTTTAATTTTCCTACTAAAACTTACGGAGATGTTTCTTTTCCTTCTGGTAATTATGATGCATTAAGAATAAAAATAGGAGAAGCTAAAGGTCAAAATTGGTGGTGTGTCATGTTTCCTCCTCTTTGTTTTGTAGATATAAGTTCTGGCGTTTTATCTGAAGATTCTAAAGAAGTTCTAGAAGAAAATCTATCTGAAGAAGAATATAATTTAGTTTCAAATGAAGATTACGCCGTAAAGTTTAAAATTGTAGAATTTTTGCAAAATATTGGTACAAAAATTGCAGTAGCAAAACATTAACAATCATATAAATTGTATAAATAGGTTAAATTTAAATATTGTAGGGGCGAACTTCGTTCGCCCGCCTTCGGAGCACGGGAGAATAAAGTTCGCCCCTACATAATTCCAAATACCAAATACAAATTACATTTTATTATTCCAAACATTAAATTAGCTATAATTATTATTGTATTTCTTGTTTTTTTATGGTATATTTTATATGTTTAGAGTGTATTATACACTCTAATTATTTTATTTAATTGGAGGAAATTATGGAAAAGTTAGTTATTACTGGAAAAACTCCTTTAAAGGGTGAAGTAACTATAAGTGGTGCAAAAAATGCTGCCATTGCTATTTTACCTGCAACATTATTAATAGATGGTATTACAACATTAAATAATTTGCCAGATATTGTTGATGTTAAATTATCATGTAAAATTTTAGAAAGTTTTGGTGCAAAAATAACTTGGAATAATAAAAATAGTATTACAATTGATACTACAAATATATATGCTAGTGATGAACCAATTGAATTAACACGAAAATTTAGAGCATCCTATTATTTAATTGGAGCAATGCTTGGTAGATGTAAAAATGTAAAAGTCTGTCTGCCTGGTGGCTGTAATTTAGGTGCTAGACCAATCGACCAACATATCAAAGGATTTGAAGCACTTGGTGCAGAAGTTGATGTAGCTTTTGGTAACATTATAGCAACAACTAATGGATTGGTTGGAAATAATATATATATGGATATGAGTTCTGTTGGTGCAACAATAAACATTATTCTTGCAGCTGTTCTTGCTGAAGGACTTACAACTTTAGACAATGCTGCTAAAGAACCTCATATTGTTGATGTTGCGAACTTTTTAAATTCAGCTGGTGCTGATATTAGAGGTGCTGGAACTGATCAAATAAAAATAAATGGTGTAAGTAAATTACAAGGAAACTTTACCTATTCTATTGTTCCTGATCAAATTGAAACTGGTACATTTATGCTAGCAGCATTAGCTTCTAAAGGAGATATCTTAATAAAAAACTGTGTTCCTGAACATTTAGAATCATTAACATCAAAAATTTTAGAAATTGGTGGTAATGTAGAATCTGAAAATGATACCTTGCATGTTTGGTATGATAAAAAACTTTCAAAAACAAATATTAAAACTTTACCATATCCTGGTTTCCCTACAGATTTGCAACCTCAAATGGGTGTAGTTTTATCTTTAGCGGAAGGAACTAGTATTATTAATGAAAGTATTTGGGATTCACGTTTTCAATATACAGCAGAATTAAATAAAATGGGAGCTATGATTTCTCCTCAAGGTACTTCCGCGATATTTGAAGGTGTAGAAGAATTATATGGTGCACCTGTATATTCTACTGATTTACGTGCTGGTGCAGCTCTTGTTATGGCTGGAGTTTCAGCTAATGGTATAACTGAAGTTTATAATTTGCATCATATAGATAGAGGTTATGAAAAAATAGAAGAAAAATTCAGAGCATTAGGTGCAAAAATAGAAAGAGTAGAAGAGTAATAAGCAAAGGATGAAATATTTATGTTTAAATGTGGCAGTTTATTTAGTGGTAGTAGTGGAAATAGTTTTTTTATTCAATCAGATAATACAAATATATTAGTTGACGTTGGTGTAAGTGCAAAAAAAATAAAAGAGGCTCTATTAGAATTAGATTTCTCAATTGAAAAAATTGATGCTATTCTCATTACTCATGAACACATAGACCATACCAAAAGTTTAAGTTTCTTATCATGTAAATACAATATTCCTGTTTATGCAAACAAAAAAACTTGGGATGCTTTATCTGAACATAGAGAAAAAATTTTAGCAGAAAATATAAAAGTTTTTAACAATTTAGAAAACTTTTATATTGGAGAATTAAAAATTTCTCCTTTTAGCATATCGCATGATGCTGCTGACCCATGTGGATTTAATATCTATTATAATGAAAAAAAAATTAGCATAGCTACAGATATTGGACAAATAACTGAAGAAACTTTAAATTGTTTAAAAAATAGTTCTTTTTTATTTTTAGAATCAAATTATGACCCTAACATTTTAAAAATGTCTTCATATCCTTATTTACTTAAACAACGTATTTCTAGCAACAAAGGACATATGTCTAATATAACAGCTGGTAAAGTCTTACAAAAAATAAACAATAATAATTTAAAAAATGTTTTACTCATACATTTAAGTAAGGAAAATAATTTTCCTGAACTTGCATATGAAACTGTTCATGAACAACTTAATGGTTTATCAAATATTCCTAATATAGTTGTAGCTCCCCGAAATAAACCAAGTCAAATTTTTAATGTAAGTTAACCCCCAAAAAAGGGCAATTCATAGTTGCCCTGAAATAAAAATAAATAGATAAAAATAAATTATAGGATATTTAAATGTGAAAAAAAATATAAATAAATTAAAATAAAATTAGATATATAGGGGGCATGTAGGAGAAAATAGAAGGCAAAAGTTTATTTTAGGGCTAAGTTTAATAAACCAGATTTCTTTTATTCTCCTACAAGTTAAAAAACTTTTTCTGACAGGCAAAATAAGCCTGTTTTTTTATATTAAATATAACAAAACCTTTTTTAATTTGATTTTTTTAATTTTCTGTTAATAAAAATATATATTATATTTAATATAATATTTTAATACGATATTTTTTTAATTATTTTTTTTGATAATATTTTTATGATTATTTTTTTGATAATAAAAAAAATAGAAAAAAATAATAAGAATTTAAAAATCATTATTTCTCCAAAGAAATTTATAAACAAAATTTTTACTTTGCTTGTTTATAAAAATATACTACACTTTATTTAAAGTGTCAATTAAAATTTTACGACAAAATTCGCCAAATTATTACAGAACTCAATATTCCAACAAAATCACCAATTAAAGCTGCCCAAAGTACAAATCTTATTTTTTTTATTCCTACTACACCAGTATATATAGCAATTGTATATAAAGTTGTTTCTGTAGACCCCATAATAGTTGATGTTATTAAACCTATATTAGTATCAACTCCATATGTTTTCATTAAATCTGTTCCTACTGCAACTGATGCACTTCCGTGAAATAGGTCTGATTAATGCTAATGCTAAAACTTCTGAAGGAAAATTAATTATACTTAATATAGGCTCTAGTATATTATTTAACAAATCAAAAATACCTGACGCCCTTAAAATACTAATTGATAAAAACAATCCTATAAGTGTTGGAATTATTTTTATCACTATTTCTATTCCTTCTTTGGCTCCCTGTATAAATATATCAAAAACTTGTTGTTTTTCAATCAAACCATATAATACAATAATAAAAATAGTAAAAGGTATTGCTAAATTTGAAATATATGATATAAATTGCATTTTTAAAACCTCTTCATAAATATTTTAGCAGATATAATTGCTACAATTGCAGCACAAAAAGTTGCGATCCAGACTGGAACAATTATTGCTGTTGGTTGTTCTGAACCAAGTGAATTTCTTATTGCAATAACAGTTGTAGGAATAATTTGTAAAGATGCTGTATTTATTATAATAAACATAGCCATAGAATTTGTTAATTTTTTTTTATTATTATTTTCTCTTTGTAAAGATTTCATTGCTTTTAAACCTAGTGGTGTTGCAGCATTGCCTAATCCCATTATATTAGCAATAATATTCATAGTTATTTCTTTATATGCAATCATATTTTCTTTTAGCTCTGGAAAAACCATTTTCATGATTGGTTTTATTATTTTCATTATTATTTTTACAATTGATGTATTTGACGCTATTTGCATTATTCCATTCCATAAACATACCGTACCAAACATTGTAATAATTACTTCAATTGCGCTATTAGTGGCTTCAAATACCGCATTATTAATATCTGAAATTTTTCCATTAATTATTGCATATATACATCCTATTATTATAAATATTGGCCAAATAATATTTAACATTTTCTCTCCTTTAAAATTATTAAATAATATTCGTAAAAATAATATAATATTCTTTAAAATTGAATATTGTTTTTAGAATTTGGAATTTGGTTATTGGATATTTGTAGGGGCGACCATTGGTCGTCCGTGATATTTATTAATTTGCGGACGTGCAATGCACGCCCCTACAGCGTATGCAATTAATGCATTTACACAATTACAATTTAATTATATATTTTTTTAATTCCAAAAATAGGAAAATATTTTTATAAATTATTGACCTTTTATATGCTTTATGATATTATTTTGTAAAATTAAGGATGTCGAACATTGTAAATTCTAAATAATAAAAGAGGGGGCGTTTTTATGAAATCAACCGGTATAGTTAGAAGAGTAGATGAATTAGGAAGAGTTGTTTTACCAATAGAATTGAGAAATAAATTTGGAATAACTGAAAAAGACCCTATGGAAATATATGTAGATGGTTCTTCAATTATATTAAAAAAATACGAACCAAATTGTATTTTCTGTGGTAGTTCAAAAAAAGTAACAAATTTTCAAGATAAAGTAGTTTGTGAAAAATGTATATCAAATATTAGTAAATTAAATATAGAATAAAAATAAAAATGCGTATAACGCATTTTTATTTTTGCATAAAATATTTATAAATTTCATTTTTTTGAACATTTCTATCTTTTGCTATTTTTTTTATTATTTCTTTTTTTTCTAACCCCTGTTCTTCATAATATTTATAATGTTCCTCTAAAGTAAATTCTGTTTTACTATCATCTATTTTTTTTGAGCCTTCAATCACTAATACAAATTCTCCTCTTGGTTCTCCAATTTTATCTAATATTTCTGAAATTTTTCCTCTAACAATTTCTTCATGAATTTTTGTTAATTCCCTAGCTAAAACTATATTTCTATCTCCTAATATTTCTTTTATTATTTCTAAGTTGTTTTTTAATTTATGTGGTGCCTCATAAAATATTAATGTTTTTTTATCATTTTTTATTTCTTTTAATTTTTCTTTTTTTTCTTTTTTATTGGTAGATAAAAAACCTATAAAAGAAAATTCTTTTGTTTCCATTCCTGAGCATATTAACGCATTAATCAAAGCACAAGCTCCTGGTATTGGACATATTTCTATATCATTTTTTATAGCACTTTTAACAATTTCATATCCCGGATCTGATATTGCAGGTGTACCAGCATCAGAAACTAAAGCAATATTTTTCCCTGCCAATAATTCACTTATTAAAATTTCTGATTTATTTTTTTCATTTTGCTTATAATAACTTACTAATGTTTTTTTTATTTTTAAATGATTTAATAATTTTAAAGTATGTCTTGTATCTTCTGCTGCAATTAAGTCAACTTCATTTAAAATATTAATTGCTCTTAATGTAATATCTTCTAAATTTCCTATTGGAGTAGCTACTAAATATAATTTTCCTGACATTTTCTCTACCTCTTTTTATATATTTTTTCCATATATTTTTAATATCTCATCTGTATATGTTCCATTTTCATTATAAACAATTATTGGTTCTTCAACAACTAAAAAACTTCTTGCATTTTTTATTGCTTTAATTAATATTAGATTTGCATTTTTATTTTTATTAGGATAAACAAATTTAATTATTTTTGGTTCTATTTTATATTTTTTTAAATTTGTAATAATTTCTGGTAACCTTTCTGGTCTGTGTACCATATAAAATTCGCCTTTATCTTTTAATAAAAAAGAGGCATGCTCTATAACATTTTCTAAATTACATTTTACTTCATGTCTAGAAATTAAATTAATTTCATTTTCACTTATTTTTCCTGAATTTATTTTTTTATATGGTGGATTTGTAATTACCACATCATATGAATTATTTTTTAATATTTTTTTTAAATTATTTATATCTTCATTTATAATATTAAATTTATTTTCTAAATTATTTAATTTTATATTTCTTTTTGCTAATTCAAAAACTTCTTTTTGAATTTCAATTCCTGTTATCTGTTTTATATTTGTTTTTGCAGATAATAAAATTCCTAAAATTCCGGTTCCAGTCCCTAAATCTATAACATTACTATTATTTTTTATATTTTTCGCAAAATCAGATAAAATAACACTATCCATACCAAAACAAAAATAATTTTTATTTTGTATTATTTTTAAATTATTTAATTCTAAGTCATCAATTCTTTCATTTTCATTTAATAATATTTCCATTTATTTATATCCTTTTTTTTATTTTTTACATAATATATATTATAATATTTTTTACATAAAATCAATATTCTAGGAGGTTTATATGAATAATTATAAAAAAGAAAAAAAAACTTTTACACAAAAAAAAGACTGCGCAATTTCTTCTATTAAAAACGTAGAATATTTTTTACGCAACCTAAATAAAGCTTTTAAAGGAATAAATATATATAAATTATTTAAATAATTTATTTTTCCCTAGTAAATATATTATCAAAATTTATACAATTATCCGGAAATTCTAAATTTTTTTCTCCATTAATTGTTATAAATATGCCATTAACCTCATTTAATTCTGTTAGTGTGTTAATAATTGAATTAATTATTTTTTTCTCTTGTTCTTCTCCTAAATATTGTTCATTAATAAATTCTGAAGAAAAATCTAAATAAACTATATTATTAATTATTTCAGCATTATTTAATTTTGTATTTTCAGGAATTAATTTTAATAATCTTTCACTTTTTGGTCCTTCAATTAGTAATTCAATTATTTTTTTATATGGATTGTCTAATAATTCTTTTACATCTATTTTTCTTGCTTCAGCCATTAATTCTCCTGTATCCATATTCATAAAATATAAAGTTATTATAGTCTCTCTTAATTGTTCATCTGTAATTTCCTCTTCAGGAATATATTCTAATATTTTATTTTTATTTATTGTATTTTTATAAATTAAAAATCCAACAAATAAAATAATTAAAATAATTAAAATTATAATTAAATACATACTTATTTTTTTATTTTTCATTTTACCCTCCATTTTAAAAATAATTTATTTTAAATATTTATTTAATAATATTTAAGACAAGTTATTTTTAGAACAGAAAAATTAAATTATTTATTATTATATTAAATTTATTTAAACGTTGTAGGGGCGAACTGCGTTCGCCTGCCTTCGAAGCACTGGAGAACAAAGTTCTCCCCTACATAACCATTTAAAATGAGGAATATAAATCATTATTTATTGTATATTTATTACTCTCTTAATTTCTCCCATATTTTTCATTGCCGTATTATAACCCAATTGAAATAATTTATCTATTTTTTCCATATCTAATAGTCCTATATTTTTTGTTTTAATTTTTAATATATAATCAGCCCCATTTAACTCATAATTTGCTAATTCATGATTTAAAATACTCATTGAATCTTTTACCACATCTATTATATTTTTACAACATTTTCCATCATATTCTTTTTCAAAAACAATACTAATAACTTTATCTGCACCCATTTTTTTTGTTTCTTTCCATGGTATATTTTCTCTAATTCCTCCATCAATTAATTCTGCACAATTATATTTACATGGTGAAAAAACTACTGGATAAGAACAACTCGCTCTAACAGCTTTTCCTATTTCTATATTGTTACAATAAATAATATCATCTGATATTTTATTTCTATTTATTTTTGAGGAAAAAAAATATATTTTTCCCGTGTGCAAATCAACACTAGGTATTATTAAAGGCATTTTTATTTCTTTTATATTTTTTATGTGTTTTTTTAAGCAATATTCATTAATTAAATCTTCAATAATTTTTCCTGAATTTAATCCATTAATAATTATTTTCCTTTTCACTAAAACTCCAAAAATTAATTTAATTATTTTTTTATAATCAAAATATTTTATTTTTTTTGAGTATTTTTTAAATAATTCATATATTTCTTCATAATTATATCCTATAGCATAAAGTGTGGCTATTATGCTTCCTGAAGAAGTTCCTGAAATAAAATCTAAAGAAATATTATTTTCTTCTAATGCTTTAATAACACCTATATGTGCAGCACCTTTAATTCCTCCTCCGCGCTAAACTTAATCCAATTTTCATATTATCACCTGATTATATTTATTTATAATTATTTATTATATGATAAAATTATCTAGGAAAATAATATTATAATTTAACTAATGCACACACCATTTTGATTTAATGAAAAATTTTAAAAGCTAAAATAATTAATTTTTGACAAATGACCCTTTATTTTCAAAAATTAATATTTTAGCTTAATTTAAATAATAATATTTATATCTATTATTTATTTTTATATTATTTTTAAATTTTTTAGAAAATCATTAAAACATTCTATATTTTCTATATAATATAAATGATGAAATTGCCATCATAATTAATCCTGCCACTGTGATTATATTTTTTCCAGCATATGCTAAATCACCTTTGTATAAATTTTCATCTTTGGTTTGATTTTTATTATTTTCTTTTGGATTGTTATTGTTGCTATTATTGGTATTATTGTTATTATTGTTATCATTATTTTCTTTTTTATTTTCGTCTTCAGTTATAGTAGGTTCCTTTTGTTCTTCCACTTTTTTTATAACAATATTTTTTTCAATATTATCTAATACTATTTTTTCATCATTTTCACATTCTAAAATAATATTTTTTATTTTAATTGCAGCATTTTCATTTTCTTTAATACCTTTTAATTCTAACTGCATTATTATTTTATCATTATTTTCTTTAATGCTCTCACTTGGTATAATTCCTATTGTGCCTTCTTCAAATTTTTCTCCTTTAATTTTTTCTATTTCTTCTGTTGATAATATTTTCATATTATTTTCTTCTAATATTGTTACATCTACATAATTATTAGGATATTCTATTTTCATATATATAGCAGAAATATTTGATTTTAATTCTTTAGCATTAATACCTATATCTATAAAAGTTTTTTCTCCAACTTTTATTTCAGAATTATATATTTTTGAATATATATTTACAACATTATTTTTTTCTTTTACTTCTTCTATAATTTCTATTATAAATTCATCTTTTATATTATTTTTTGAAATAGCACTTATTATTACTTCACCTTTTTTTAATCCCGTTACATTTCCATTTTCATCTACTTCTGCTATTTCAGAGTTACTAGATTTCCATTCTATTTGTTTATCTGTTGCATTCTCAGGAGTTATTATTGCCTCAAGTTTTATTTTTTCATTTACTTTTATTTTATTTTTTTCACCATTTATTTTAATACTTTTTACTTCTGTTATCTCCTCTTGTTCCTCTTCAACAATCATTTCATATCTTGCCATTATCATATTACTTGTCATAGCTATTATTATTGTCTTTCCTGATTTTTTTCCAGTTACATATCCATCTTTATCTACTTCTAATATATTTTCATCTCCAGAAATCCATATAATATCTTTATTTGTTGCATTTTCAGGAGTTATTATTGCTTCAAGTTTTATTTTTTCATTTACTTTTATTTTATTCTTTTCGCTTTCTATTTTTATTTCTTCTACATTTATTATTTCTTGAACTTTATCTTTAACTTCAATAGAATATGCCGCTATTTTTAAATTTTCTGTTACAGCAATTATTGTTGCATTCCCTTCTTTTTTTCCTTTAACAATTAATTTATTTTCTTTTTTATTTATTTCTATAATTTCATCACTTGTTGAAATCCATATAACATCTTTATTTGTTGCATTTTCAGGTTCTATACTAGCACTTAACTCTATTTCTTCATCAATTTCTATTGTATTTTTTTCTCCATTTATTTTTATATTTTCTACATTAACTTTATTCTCTTCTAGAATTTCGACTTCAAAACTAGCTATTTTCATATTGTTAGTTAAAGCAATTATTATTGTTTTACCTGCTTTTTTCCCTGTTAAAATTCCATTTTCATCTATTTCTGCTATTTCAGGATTACCTGATATCCAAATTAAATTTTTATTAGTTGCATTTTCAGGAGTAATTTTTGTTTCTAATTTTATTTTATCACCTATTTTTATTTCATTTTTCTCTGTATTTATTATTATATGTTGAACATCTATCTTATCATTTTTTTCAGTTTTATAAACATTTATTCCGTGTGTTGCAACTATTCCATTACTTGTTGTAGCTGTTACTATTACAGTTCCTTCACTAACACCTTTTACTTTACCATTCTCATCTACTATTGCTATTTTTTCATCACTTGATTTCCAATTTATTACAACATTTTTTATATCAGAAGGTTCTGTTTCTAATTGAAGTTCAATTTCCTCATCAATTTTTACGCAATTATCTCCTTTTATTTTTAAACTTTTAATTTCTACTACATTTGTATCTTCTGTTATTTTTATTTTATGTACAGCTTTTACACCATTACTTGCTGTTGCTATTATTTCTACTTCTCCTACACTTTGTCCTGTTACTTTTCCGTTTTTATCAACTGTTGCTATTTTTTCATCACTTGAAGACCATATTATTTTTTTATCTGTTGCATCATCTGGTAAAACATTTGCAATTAATTGAATACTGTTATTTATAGAAACTTTATTTTCACCTTTAATACTTACTTCTTCAACATCCTTTTCATTACTTTCTTCTTTTATTGTAATATTATGTGTTGCTTTTACACCATTGTTTGCTGTTGCTGTTATTGTTACTTTACCTGCACTTATCGCAGTTACTTTTCCAGTTGAATCTACAGTTGCTTTCGTTTTATCACTTGTTGCCCATGTTATAGTTTTTATAGTTGCATTTGATGGTGTAATTGATGCTACCAATTTAGTATTTTCACCTACCATCACATTTGTTGCACCAGTTATACTTATTTTTTCCACTGGAATACTTTTTTCTTTTATAGTTATTTTATGAGTATCCTTTACACCATTACTTGCTGTTGCAGTTATAGTTACTGTACCTGCACTTACTCCTGTTACCTTTCCTGTTGAATCAACTGTTGCTTTTGCTTTATCACTTGTTGTCCATGTTATAGTTTTATTTGATGCATCTGATGGTGATATTTCTGCATCTAAATTAATATTTTCACCTACATAAACCGAAGTATTCCCAGCAATATTTACACTAATTACTTTTTTTTCAATATCAACAACAGAAACTGCTGCTGCTGCTCCACCTTCTGAACTTAAATCATATAAGAATATAAAACTAAATATATTTGTTCCTTCTTTTATTGAATACTCCTCTTTACCTTCTGCATTTGTAATTGTTATAAATTTTTTACTTTTATTCTTCAAATACCATGCTAACATTTCTCCTGTAGACTTATTTTGTAAATCTTCATATTCAGATAGAGACATATATGTAAAATCACTTAATTTATATTGAGTATTATTTATTTTAACTCCCCAATTTGCATTATATATTTTGTTTTTAAAATTATCCCCTACTTTCCAATCTGTAATTTTATTAGTTTCTACTATTTTTCCAACATTAGTTCCATCTTCTTTAATTTTATTTTCTAATTGTTCTATTAATTTATTTTTTTCTTCATCAGTTAATGCAAAAGACGGAATAATATATATTAATCCACAATTCATAAAAAATATTAATATCAAAAATATTACCATTGTTTTTATCAAAACTTTTTTCATCATTAAGTATCCTTTCGACAAACTATAATTCTTCTTATTTAATTATAAAAATTTATACAATATTGTCAATGCTTCTTTTTTTCACAAATATTTTTTTCTTTTTTTTACTACTACGGAAAGTATTTTTGACAGTCTTTATTCACAAATATGACATTTTCATGACTTTTTTACTTGTCGGATTGAATTTTTTTAATAATTAAATTTAATTATTTATTTAATTTGTTTATTTAATTTATTTATTTAAATTAGTTATTTTAATTAATTTATTTTAAATTAATTTATTTTAATTAATTTATTTTAAATTAATTTATTTTAATTATTTTATTTTAAATTAATTTATTTTAATTATTTTATTTTAAATTAATTTATTTTAATTATTTTATTTTAAATTAATTTATTTTAATTATTTATTTTAATTATTTATTTTAATTTA
>JAFSBT010000016.1 GCA_017437145.1 Clostridia bacterium
AAATAAATAAAAAAATTGATTTAATTTATTTTAAAGAAAATAATTCAAGTAAAAATAAAATAAAAGAGTTTTTAAAAAGTAATTCTAAAAAATATAATTATATATTTATTGATACTAAAAGTAATGATTTATCTGAAAATATAATTAATATAATAAATATAAGTGATATTAATTTATTAATTGTAGAACCTAATATTTTAGAATTAAAAAAAATAAGAAATTTATTAAATAAATATATAAATAAATATAATATAAAAAAAGAAAAAATAAATATTATTTTTAATAAAATAAATATTTATTCAATAGATAATTATTTATTAAATAATTTATTTTTTGATTTTAAAATAATAGGAAAAATTAAATATAGAAATTTTTATAATTTAATATTAAATAGTGAGTTAAGAATAATTCCTAACAAAATAAAAAAAGAATATAAAAAAATAATTAATAAAATATAGAAAGGAGATTTTTATGAGTACATTAGAATTAACACAGGAATTAGAATTAAATAAAAAAAATAATTTGAATTTAGAGGAAGAACAGAATAATTTTTTACAAACTAATTTAGGTAAAATAGTAGATACAGGATTAGAAATTGGAATAAAGGCTTTATTACCAGATTATATAGAAAATGATATTATAGAAATAAAAGATGATTTATTTGATGAAGGATTTTCAGAAGCTTTAAATACTACTGTTGATAAAGTAGTGAATTTAGGTAAAAATGTAGTTGGATTGGTAACAGGTAATATTGAAAATATAGCTCAAGCAGAAGAAATAATAAAAGAAGGTGGTTTAATTGATGGTATATCTGATTTGATTGATAATGCTTTAAAGCAAGGTGAAAAATACGGAATTATTAGTAAAGGTATTTCTACAATAATAAAAACTGGTAAAAATACTTTATTAAATACTATTGAAACTAATATTGATAATAATTTTGATACTCAAATAGAAAAAGTTGAAAAATTAGATAAATATATTGAAAGATGGCAAAAGTATTATGAAAAACAAGATTTTAAAAATATGGAATATCAATATGAAAAAGTTATGGAAAATTTAGAAGATGTTTTACCATTAGAAGAAATTATGATAAAGGCTAGACAGATTGAAAATATTCATAATTTAATAAAAAACAATGGAAAAAATTTCAATCTTTCAGAAGAAGAATTAGAACTTGCGAATAAATTAATATAAATATTGATAATAAAAAATATAGAGTTTTTGTAGGGGCGACTAGTAGTAGTCCGTACTTCAAAGAGAGAAAAAACTCTAATAAAAAGTCTGAAAAAATATTTAATCAAGTGAAAATAGATAAAGGTGGTTATGGAATAAGTTGGAATGAAAAAGTGAATTTATCGAGTGAAGAAATTTGAGTAAATGGAGTTGAAGTGAAATAATACGGAAAAGCTTATTTCCGTATTATTTTTTGGCTTTTTTACTTGCATATTAAATTTTGTTAATATATAATATGAAATGATAAGAAGTATAAAGAAAAGAGGTAAAAATATGGAGAAGGCAGAAGAAAATATAATTAAAAGAGATATAGAAAAAGAAATGCAAACAGCGTATATAGATTATGCAATGAGTGTTATAGTTGCACGTGCTTTACCTGATGTAAGAGATGGATTAAAGCCTGTTCATAGAAGAATTTTATATACAATGCATGAAGATGGTTTTACACCAGATAAGCCTTTTAGAAAGTGTGCGACTACAGTTGGAGATGTTTTAGGAAGATATCATCCACATGGAGATGCTTCAGTTTATGATGCTTTAGTTAGAATGGCTCAAGATTTTTCTTTAAGATATATGTTAGTTGATGGACATGGAAATTTTGGTTCTATAGATGGTGACCCACCAGCAGCTTATCGTTATACAGAAGCTAGAATGTCTAAAGTTGCAGTACAAATGCTTTCTGATATTGAAAAAAATACAGTAGATTTTATGCCTAACTTTGATGATAGATTACAAGAACCAGTTGTATTACCTTCAAGAATACCAGCATTATTAGCAAATGGTTCATCAGGTATTGCTGTTGGTATGGCAACAAATATACCACCACATAATTTAACAGAGTTAATAGATGGAATTATAAAAATAATTGAAGAAGATGACATTACAGATGAAGATTTAATGAAAATTATTAAAGGACCTGATTTTCCAACAGGAGCAACAATCTTAGGTAGAGAAGGAATTAAACAAGCATATACTACAGGAAGAGGAAAAATTACTTTAAGAGCTGAAGCTGAAATTGAAGAAATGTCAGGTGGAAAACAAAGAATTTTAGTACATTCTTTACCTTATCAAGTAAATAAAGCAAGATTAATAGAACATATAGCAAATTTAGTTAAAGAAAAAAGATTAGAGGGTATCTCAGCAATTCGTGACGAATCAGACAGAGAGGCAAGTGTTAGAATTGTTATTGAATTAAAGAGAGATGTTAATGCTAAAATAATATTAAATCAATTATACAAAAACACTCAATTACAAGATACTTTTGGAATTATTATGCTAGCTTTAGTAGATGGAGAGCCTAGAATATTAACTTTAAGAGAATGCTTAGATCATTATATAGAACACAGAAAAGTTGTAGTTTTAAGAAGAACTCAATTTGAATTAGATAAAGCAGAAGCAAGAGCACATATATTAGAAGGATTAAAAATTGCTTTAGATAACATTGATGAAGTTATAAGAATAATTAGAGAATCTTATGATGATGCTAAAGAAAGATTGATGAAAAGATTTGGTCTTTCTGAAATACAAGCACAAGCAATTTTAGATATGAGATTAAAAACTTTATCAGGATTACAAAGAGAAAAGATTGAAGAAGAATATAATGAATTAATGAAATTAATTGCATATTTAAAAGAAGTTTTAAGTAGTGAGACATTAGTTTATAATATTATAAAAGAAGAATTATTAGAGATAAAAGAAAAATTTGGTGATGAAAGAAAGACAAAAATTATTGCAGCTGAAGGAGAAATTGACGAAGAAGATTTAATAAAAGAAGAACAATCTGTAATAGCTTTAACTCATTTTGGATATATAAAAAGAATGCCAATTGATACATATAAGAGCCAAAAAAGAGGAGGAAAAGGAATTACAGGAATTTCAACAAAAGAAGATGATTTTGTTAAAGAAATATTTACAGCATCTACACATGATACAATTTTATTCTTTAGTAATAAAGGTAAATTGTACAGATTAAGAGGGTTTGAAATACCAGAAGCAGGTAGAACAGCAAAAGGAACAGCTATTGTAAATTTATTAAGTTTAGATAGCGGTGAAAAAATTTCTACAATAATTCCTATACAAAATTTTGCAGAAGGAAAATATTTATTATTTGCAACAAGAAATGGAAATATAAAGAAAACAAGCTTAGTTGAATATAATTCTGCTAGAAAAACAGGTTTACTTGCAATAAATCTAAAAGAAGATGATGAAGTAATTGATGTAAGATTAACTGATGGAGAAGATAATATAGTTTTAGTTACAAGACAAGGTTTAGCAATTACTTTTGATGAAAAAGATGTAAGACCAATGGGAAGAACATCACAAGGTGTAATTGGAATAAGATTAAATAAAGATGATTATGTTGTTGGAATGGAATCAATAGTTAGAGGAAGTAAAGAGACTCTTCTTGCAATAACTGAAAATGGTTTTGGTAAAAGAACTGATTTAGATGAGTATAGGGTTCAAACAAGAGGAGGAAAGGGTGTAATAACATATAAAATAACTCAAAAAACTGGTGAAATAGTAGGAATAAGAATAGTTAAAGAGGAAGACGATATAATGTTAATAACTGATACTGGAACAATTATTAGATTAAATGTTAATGGTATCAGTGTTTTAGGAAGATCAACACAAGGAGTTACTTTAATGAGAACTAACGAAGGAAAAGTTGTAAGTATAGAAAAAATTTCAGATAAAGAGGAAGAAGAATAATAAAGTAAAGTTAAATAAGAATTTGATTAATTATTTTTTGATTTGTGTAATAGATAAAAAATCTATTACACAAATTTTTTTTAATTTAAATAAAATAAATAATTTAAATAAATAAAATAAATAAAATAAATTAAAT
>JAFSBT010000009.1 GCA_017437145.1 Clostridia bacterium
TGTGTCCGCCCGTCAAAGGAATAAATAATTTCGGGCGGACACAGGGCCCGCCCCTACACAGTAATTCAATAAAATCATAAGAAGGAGAAAAAATTTTGATTTCATTTTTATTAACTGCTATAAAAATAGTATTTTTATTAGGATTCCTAATTTTGATACATGAAGGAGGACATTTTTTAGTTGCAAAACTTTGCAAAGTTAGAGTAAATGAATTTGCAATAGGATTTGGTCCTACAATTTGGAAAAAACAAGGTAAAGAAACTAAGTATGCACTTAGACTAATTCCTCTTGGAGGATTTGTAAATATGCTAGGTGAAGAAGAGCGTTCAGAAGAAGAAGGCTCTTTTAGTAAAGCTAGAATACCAAAAAGAATAGCTATTGTTGCTGCTGGAGGACTTGTGAATATTATTTTTGGTGTAATAGTGTATTTTATTCTTGGGGCAAGTACGGGTGGATATATTTCAACAACTGTAGATTACACGATGGAAGGATATGCAGCTCAGCAAGTTGAAATACAAAATAATGATAAAATTGTAGAAATAAATGATGAAAAAATTAGATTAAAAAGTGATATAGAAGATATATTATCTAAAACAAAAGGAGAAGAAATAAAGGTTACTGTTGAGAGAAATGGTGAGCTTATAGCTCTAAATTTAAAACCAACAGAGGTAATAACAAAAAGTATAGGAATATATTTAGGTACACAGGATGAAAATATAAGCTCTGAAATAAAATCTTTATATCCAGATAGCCCTGCAGAAGAAGCTGGGTTACAAACTGGAGATATAATTACTTCAATAGATGGTACTGATACAGAAAAAGATGCTAATAAAGTTGTAGAATTAATTTCTAACAGTACAAATGAGCAAATAAAAATAACTATTAATCGAGATGGAGAAATAATTGATTTTAATTTAACACCAACAGAAAGTAAGGCTTATTATTTAGGAATAGTTTTCTTAGAGGCAGAAAACAATTTTTCAAATAATGTATATTATGGATTTTGGGATACTGTAGATTTTTCACTTTCTATAGTTGATAATTTGAAAAACTTATTTACAGGTGGAGTTTCAGTTGACCAATTTATGGGACCAGTTGGAATATCAACAGTTGTTGCTGATACACAAAGTATTTATGAATTTATTTATTTACTTGCATTAATTTCATTATCATTAGGAGCAACAAACCTTTTACCATTTCCACCACTTGATGGAGGAAAAATAGTTATTTTGCTTATAGAAGCTATAAGAAGAAAGCCATTAAAAGAAAATATAGAAGCAGGAATACAAGTAGCAGGATTCATACTAATAATAGGACTATCATTATATATAACATACAATGATATTTTAAGAATTTTTTAACATACGAAAGGACGAAATAGGATGTCGAATTTAGCAAGAGAAATATTTGATGACTATAAAGAAGAAAATAATATACTAGATACTAGTATTGAAAATATAAATTTATTTAAGAAAAGTAACAAACTAGAAATATATTTAAAATCAGAAAAAAGAATAACAGTTGGAGAAATAGAAGGTTTTGAGACATTCTTAAAAAAACGTTTTAATATATCAGAAGTTGTTTTCTATATTGAAAACAACTTTATATGTGATGAATGTAATTCACTTTTACAAAATGATTGGGATAATATTGCAAAGTATATTTGCAATAAATATCCTTTATTAAAGGCGATTTTAAAAGGAAGCAAAGTAGAGATAGAAGGAACTAATTTGAATGTAATTTTAAAAACTGCAAATACAAATTTTTTACATTCATATAATTTTGATAAAGAATTACAAAATATGGTTTCAAATTTATATGGAAAAAAATTAAAAATAGTTTATAAAGAAGCTGAAGATGCGGTAACAGCTAAAGAACAAATGAAATATTTAGAAAAATTAGAACAAAGAGCATGTGAAAGTTTAATAGATACAGTAGTACTAGAACCTAAAGTTGAAGAAGTAGTTGTAAAGGAAGAAGTAAAAGAAGAGAAAAAAGATACTCCTTTAATTTTAGGAAGAAGTGCAAATATAAAAGAACAAGTTATAAAAATAGCTGATTTAACATCAGATTATGGGAAAGTTGCATTAGAAGGAAAAGTAATAGATACAGATTCAAGAGAATTAAAAAATGGTAAAATATTAGGAACTTTCAATTTATATGATGGAACTAGTACTATAACATGTAAATCATTTTTAGAAAAAGAAAAAGCTGATGAAGTTTTAGATAGAATAAAAAAATCTGGAAGATTAAAAATACAAGGTAATGCTCAATATGATACATTTGCAAAAGAAATAACAGTTATAGCAAATGTGATTGTTGAATTACCTGCAGTAGAATCGAATAAAAGAAGAGACAATGCAGAAGTAAAAAGAGTAGAGCTACATATGCATACACAAATGAGCCAAATGGATGGAATGTCTTCAGCTACAGATTTAATTAAAAGGGCTGCATCATGGGGAATGAAATCTATTGCAATAACAGACCATGGAGTTGTACAAGCATTCCCTGAGGCAAATCATGCAGCAAGCGATTTTGGTATAAAAGTTATTTATGGTGTAGAAGCATACTTTGTTCCAGATGAAGATTATGAGGAATTACAAGGAGAAGGATGGAGAAAATCGAAGGCTTACCATGCAATAATTCTTGTAAAAAATTATAAGGGATTAAGAAATCTTTATGAATTAATATCAATATCACATTTAAATTATTATCATAAAAGACCTAGAATTTTGCAAAGTGTATTTAATAAGTACAAAGAAGGGCTTATTCTAGGAAGTGCTTGTGAACAAGGAGAATTGTATCAAGCAATATTAAATAAAAAGCCAGAAGAAGAAATAGAAAAAATTGCAAGCAGATATGATTATATGGAAATACAACCTCTAGGTAATAATGATTTCATGTTAAGAGATGGTAAGGTTGAAAGTAAAGAAGAATTAATTAATATCAATAAAAAAATTGTTGAAATAGGAGACAAGTTACGGAAAATTAACAGTTGCTACATGTGATGTTCACTTTTTAGATCCAGAGGATGAAATTTATAGAAGAATTCTAATGGCAGGACAAGGTTTCAGTGATGCAGATAATCAAGCACCGTTATATTTAAGAACAACTAATGAAATGCTTAGAGAATTTGAATATTTAGATTATGATAAAGCATATGAAGTTGTTGTAACAAATACAAATGCTATTTCAGACATGTGTGAAGAAATATGTCCTATTTCTAAAGATAAATGTCCACCACATATTGAAGGTGCAGATAAAGATATTGAAGAAATTTGTACTAACAAAGCAAAATCATTATATGGTGAAGAACTACCGCAAATAGTAAAAGATAGATTAAAAAGAGAACTAGACTCAATTATAAAAAATGGTTTTTCAACATTATATATAATTGCACAAAAACTTGTTAAAAAATCAAATGATGATGGATATTTGGTAGGTTCAAGAGGGTCTGTTGGTTCTTCATTTGTTGCTAACATGCTTAGTATTACAGAAGTTAACTCATTACCACCACATTATAGATGTCCAAATTGTAAGTATTCAGATTTTACTGATTATGGAATAAAAAATGGTGTAGATTTACCAGATAAACAATGTCCGAAATGTGGCGAAAATTTAGCTAAAGATGGAATGGATATACCTTTTGAAACATTCCTAGGATTTAATGGCGATAAAGAACCCGATATAGACTTAAACTTTTCAGGAGAATATCAAGGAACAATACATAAATATACAGAAAAATTATTTGGGGAAGGAAAAACCTTTAAAGCTGGAACAGTAAGTGCTATAAAAGATAATATTGCATTTGGTTATGTTAAAAAATATTTTGATGAAAGAGAAAAACAAGTTCCAAATGCAGAAATATCTAGACTTGTAAAAGGGTGTGTAGGAGTTAAAAAAACTACAGGACAGCATCCAGGAGGTATAATTGTTGTACCACATGACAGAGAGATTTATGAATTCTGTCCAGTTCAACACCCTGCAGATGACCCTAATTCAGATATTATAACAACTCACTTTGATTACCACTCAATAGATAAAAACCTACTTAAACTAGATATGTTAGGGCATGTTGACCCTACAATGATAAGGATGCTACAAGATTTAACAGGTATAGACCCAACAACAATACCGTTAGATGATAAAAAAACTATGTCACTATTTAGTAGTACAAAAGCTTTAGGCGTAGAACCAGAGCAAATAAAATCAAGTGTAGGTTCTTTTGGAGTTCCTGAGTTTGGAACAAAATTTGTTAGAGGAATGCTTGAAGACACTAAACCAACTACATTTGAAGAGTTAATAAGAATTTCTGGATTATCACATGGTACAGACGTATGGTTAAACAATGCAGAAACATTAATAAAAGAAGGAAAGGCAACTTTAAGTGAAGCAATTTGTACAAGAGATGACATCATGACATATTTAATAAAGCAAGGATTGCCACCACAAAATTCATTTAAAATAATGGAATCAGTTCGTAAAGGAAAAGGCTTAAACGAAGAACAAGAAAGCTTGATGAGAGAAAATAATGTTCCAGAATGGTATATTGATTCATGTAAAAAAATTAAATACATGTTCCCTAAAGCGCATGCTGTTGCATATGTTACAATGGCATTTAGAATAGCATGGTTTAAGGTATATTATCCATTAGAATATTATGCTTCATATTTTACTTTAAGAGCTCCAGACTTTGATAGTGAATTCATGATTTTTGGTGAAGAAAAAGTTAAAAGCAAAATGAAAGAATTAGAACAATTAGGTAAACTATCAAAAAAAGATGGGGATGTATACACGATATTAGAAATACTAGTTGAAATGTATGAAAGAGGAATAGAATTTTTACCAATAGATTTATATAAATCACATAGTACAAAATTTTTAGTAGAAGATGGAAAATTAAGACCACCATTTTCAAGTATATCAGGACTTGGAGGAGTGGCAGCAGAATCGTTAAAAGAAGCGGCAGCAAAAGAGGGTGGAAAATTCATGTCTATAGATGATTTACAAATAAAATCAAAAGTAGGAAATTCAGTTTTAGACATGCTACAAAAATTCGGTTGTTTAGAGGGAATGAGTAAGAGTAATCAATTAAGTTTGTTTGGCTAAATTTTAAATTAATAATTGTTATATATTATATTTTTCATTAAAACTTTAAAGGTCTCACGGGTAATCCGTATGCTAGGGCTCTTAAAGCTTTTAATTCAAAATATAATATATAACAATAAAAATACAAATTGATTTGTATTGTAAGGGCAGCAATCTGCCGTCCGAGAATCTGCAAGTGTGCTGGAATTGGCAGACAGGCACGTTTGAGGGGCGTGTGCTTTTAGCGTACGGGTTCAAGTCCCGTCACTTGCACCAAATGTGCGACTAACGTCGCAGTGAATAGTGAATGGTGAAGAGTTAATAATGAAGAGTTTTTATGATTTGTAGAGAAGCACATTTGTACTATTCACTATTCATTAATTTAGATTATATTGTCAAAAATATAAATATAATTGCCTTTTGTCAAATTCTTAAACTAAAATCATATGGAGGAAATAATATGAATTTAGAATATAAATATGATAAAGATATAAATAAGGAAAAATTAATAAAATTGTTTTCATCAGTTGGATGGAAAACAGCAGA
Source organism: Clostridia bacterium (assembly GCA_017437145.1). Lineage (GTDB taxonomy): Bacteria > Bacillota > Clostridia > TANB77 > CAG-508 > CAG-452. Next base: position 5,635 of record JAFSBT010000009.1, read on the forward strand.
ATATCCAAACAGATTATATAATGCAATAAAGAATAGCGATTTAGTAATATCTGTATGGAATAATGAGGAATTAGTTGGATTAATTTCTACTATAAGTGATGGATATATTAATGTTTTTATTACATATTTATTGATAAGTCCTGATTTTCAAAAACAAAAAATAGGAACACAATTAATGAACAAAGTTTTAGAGCATTATAAAGGATTTGGGAGAAGAATAATATCAACTGAATTAGATAAAGAGAAATATTATAATAAGTTTGGTTTTAAAATTGATGGCATTGTAATGTTTAATAAAGATTGGAACGATGATAATATAAAATAAATTATTTGACATTTCTTAATTATCTATGTATAATAAATATAGGAAATGACAAATCCACAAACGTGGTTTTGCCGAGAATATATGAAAAACTCACATCAACTCGCCAAAGTTACAGATGTGAGTTTTTTCTATTTATGTAGTTGCTTATCAATCCAGTTCTTATAAAGAACTGTAGTTAAGGCAACGTTTAACGTTAAAGATAACATAAAGGATAGTATAAAGAATAGTATTACTTTAACCATAAACATCACCACCTCTCTTACGATACTTCGTATAATGGGTGGCAAAACCACATCTGCTTATTACGGCTAGACCCTATATTTTTGCTAATAGTAACAAGCTTTGATGAGCTTCGTAGGGCTACTCCGCTTATCATCATTTCCTATGTCAGCTAATATAGCATACAATTCATAATCAAGCAATATTAAAAGAACAAATTTTCGCAATATTTTAAAAAATATATATGAGAGCTGAAAAAATTGTAGGTAACTACTTTATTGGCACCATTGGTAAATTTATTCGAACTATTGGAGTTTTAAATATATATTATAATGGGAATGATAAAAAGGAGAGTCAATAATGGAAAAATACTTAATTTATGATTTTAATGATGATTATGGTAGGGAACCCATAATTAGAAAAGCAAAAAATGGAACTTTAATATGTATTTTTCTTACAGGTGGCACATGGGAACCTCAAAATAAAAACGTTGTAAAAATAATGAAAAGTTATGATGAAGGAAAGTCATGGACTGAGCCTACTGTTTTATTTTCACATCATTCTAGAGGGGTTTGGGCACCAGAAATGTTTTTAAATGATGATAAAATAATTTTATTTGTTAATACATATAATGCCGATAACCATTTTAGAGAGTTACAAACATTTTATTCAATTAGTTATGATAATGGTGAATCTTTCTCGGAACCAAAATCAATACCAGGTGGTTTGAACGGAGTGAGTATAAGACAAGGTATTATTCTAAGTAATAATGAATATTTGTTTCCGTTATATTGGGGTGAAGTAATTAGTGATTTTGATTGGACTGAAGAAAGTGTAAAGAATTATCGTTCAAATCACATTTATCGTTGTGGTGTTGCTATAACTAATGATAAAGAAAAAACTTTCCAAAAATACGGTTATATTAAATCTGAAAAAGGACTTTGGGAGCCTAACTGTATTGAAGTTGAACCAGGACATATTATTATGTATATGCGTAATAATAATGCTCCATATTTAGGAACAAGTCATAGTTATGATTATGGGAGAACTTGGACTGAATTTAAACAAACAGATATACCTAACGCAAATACTAAAATTACTTTAATAAAAATAGATGATATGTTAGTTATGATAAATAATTTTATTGATAATAGTGATTTTGATAAGAGAACACATTTACAATTATTTGTAAGTAAAGATGGTGTTAATTGGACTAAGAAATTGAAATTAGAAAATGATGAAGATTGTTTCTTTTATCCACATGCATTCTACGATGATAATAACAAAATATTATATGTAGTGTATGAAAATTCAAAACAGTTTTATTTGCAAAAAATTCCTTATGAAGATTTGATAATATAATTATTAAATTACGTTATTTAAAATGTAAATTCTTGAAAAAAATATTATATTGTATCAACATAGGAAAAGAAATTTAGCAGATGTGTGTGTTGCATCTAGACTAAAATAATATACATTCATAATTATCTTTTGTCAAATTCTTAAATTAAGATCATATGGAGAAAATAAAATGAAAAATAAATATATAAAAAAAGTTAATAATAAACAAACTTTAGAGAATATGAGAAATCTGTTTACTGATATTAGATTTTATATGGGAAAAAGTGTATTAGATGGATTAATGGGAGAAGCATATGTTGATGATATAGAATCACCAAAGTTTGGTATTTTACTTGTAAGAGAATATTGCTTTATTAGTGGTAACATAGAAAAAAATATTTTAAGAGATATGCTAAAAAGTGAATTTAAAGACTATAAAATAATTCCTGATGATAGAAATAAAGTAATTATTGAAGAAATATTTCAGAAAGATATAAATATTTTACAAAGGTATTCTTTTTACAAAGAACCAAAATTTAATATAGAGCAATTGAAAGATAACATTAAGAAAATAAAAGAACCTTATAAAATTGTTGAAATAAATGAAAATATAGCTTGTAAGATTAGAGATAATAATTTTATAAGAATAACGGATAATTTTAAAGAAAGAGGTATAGGATGTTGTTGCATAAAAGATGGAAACATCATTGGAGTGGCAACTTCTAATATCATCTATAATGAAGGAATAGAAGTAAATATAAAAGTAAGCGAAGAATATAGAAGGAAAGGTATAGCATCTGCGTTAGCATCATATTTAATAATATTGTGTGTTGATAGAAACTTAAAAGTGAGTTGGGATGCTGCAAATTTAAATTCTGTTGGATTAGCAAAAAAATTAGGTTTTATATATGCAGGACCATATAATATTTACACTTTTAATAATTAAAAAACTTAGATATAGATATTAAAAATTTTGATATTTAAAAAAGTACAAATTTTCCAAAAAAACTTGTACTTTTTTTATTTTCTTTATATAATATTAAAGTATGTTTATAAATAGGGAGGAATGTAAATGTCATTTATCGATGATATGAAACAAAAAGCTAAAAAAGAAATAAAAACAATAGTTTTACCAGAAGCAACAGATGTTAGAACATTAGAAGCAACAGAGCAAATAGGTAAAGAAGAATTTGCTAAAGTTGTTTTAGTTGGTAATAAAGAAGAAATTTTAAAAGTAGCAAAAGAAAACAATTTTGACATTTCAAAAGCCGAGATTGTAGAACCAAAAACTTCAGAAAAATATGAAGAATATTCAAATAGTTTTTACGAATTAAGAAAAAACAAAGGAATGACTATAGAAAAAGCAAATGAGTTAATGTTAGACCCTGTATATTTTGGAATGATGATGTTAAAACAAGGAGATGCAGATGGATTAGTTTCAGGAGCAGCGCATTCAACAGCTGATACATTAAGACCAGCTCTTCAAATAATAAAAACAGCTCCAGGTACAAAATTAGTATCAACATTTTCGTTTATGGTAGTTCCAAATTGCGAATTTGGTGATAATGGAGTTTTCGTATTCTCAGATTGTGGATTAAATCCAAATCCTAATGCAGAAGAACTTTCAGAAATTGCAATATCTTCAGCAAATAGTTATAAACAATTAACTTCAAGAGATGCAAGAGTTGCAATGTTATCATTCTCATCATATGGAAGTGCTTCTTCACCAGAAGTAGAAAAAGTACAACAAGCAACAGAAATGGCTAAAGAAAAAGCTCCAGAATTAGCATTAGATGGAGAATTACAATTAGATGCAGCTATAGTTCCAGAAGTAGGACAAAGCAAAGCTCCAGGAAGCAAAGTTGCAGGAACAGCAAATACATTAATATTCCCAGATTTACAAGCTGGAAATATAGGATATAAACTAGTTGAAAGATTAGGAAAAGCAGAAGCTTATGGTCCAATATGCCAAGGAATTGCAAAACCAGTTAATGACTTGTCTAGAGGATGTAAGGCTGCGGATATTGTGGGAGTTGTGGCCATAACAGCTGTCCAAGCACAGTAAAAATTAATGAAAAGCTTCGTATTACGTCGTTAAATCGAAGATAAAAAATCCTCAACGTACCTTAGTACGCCTCCGGTTTTTTTACTTCAATTTGCCTAGTACTACTTGCTTTTGATTAATTTTAAGAAATAAAAACGAATAATAAGCTATATTGTGCGCATTTAGGCACGCCTCCGGTTTTACTCATTCATTAAAATGTACAATATACCACTTTTACTTCGTTTTAAAATAAAAAAACTTATTGTAAATATTGTAGGGGTCGACGCCCACGGCGACCCGAAAAAATAATATAAGGAGATGTAAATGTTTATAATTGCGCAACTTATAGGACTTATAATAATATTTCTCTCGATTATTGGACTTCAACAGAAGAAAGGCGAAAGATTTCTTTTTTATCAAATAATTATAAATATATTATATATTATACAATATCTGTTGTTAGGAGCCATTACAGGAGCTGCAATATGTACAATAGCAATGATAAGATGTATAATTTTTTGGAAATATAAAAAAGAAAATAAAAAGACACCAGTTTGTTTTTTAATAATATTTATTCTATTATCGATAATGTCGGGTATAATAACTTCAAATAATATATTTGATTATATTTTAACTATAGGCACAATAGTATTTACTTATGCATTATGGCAAGATAATATGAAAATAATGAGAATAGGAAGTTTAATATCAGTAATTACATATATGATATATAACTTAATATTTAAGGCTTATACAGCAATGATATTAGATGGTATAGATTTTTCTAATTTAATGATTGCAATATATAAAAATGATATAAAAAATATAAAAAGAAAGAAGGAAATAAAATGAAAATCTTAGTAGTAAACTGTGGTAGTTCTTCATTAAAATATCAATTAATAGAAATGGAGAATGAAGAAGTATTAGCTTCAGGAAAATGTGACAGAATAGGTGTAAAAGGAATTGAAAGTCCTTTTATAGAATACAAAGGAAAAGATGGTAAAAAACTAAAAAAAGAATTAGATTTACCAAATCATACAGTAGCATTTGAAGAAATTGTTAAATATTTATTAGACCCAGAAGTAGGAGCAATAAAAGATATTTCTGAAATTAATGGAATAGGTCATAGAATAGTAAATGGTGGACCTAAACTTGCATGTTCTATGTTAATTACAGATGAGGTTATGGCAGAATATACAAAAGCAATAGAATACGCACCACTTCATAATCCAGCTCATATACAAGGTATAGAAGCATGTCAAAAAATAATGCCAAATATTCCACAAGCATTAGTATTTGATACATCATTCCATGCAACAATTCCAGAATATGCATCACTTTATGCTATACCATATGAATTTTATGAGAAATATGGAATTAAAAGATATGGGGCACATGGTACATCACATAAATTTATAACAAAACAAGCTGCAAAAGTATTAGGAAAAGATATAAATGATGTAAATATTATTTCTTGTCACTTAGGAAATGGTGCAAGTATAGCAGCTGTAAAAAATGGAAAATGTGTTGATACAACAATGGGATTAACACCACTTGAAGGTTTGGTAATGGGAACTAGATCAGGAGATTTAGATCCAGCTGTTTTAGAATTTGTTATGAAAAAAGAAAATTTAAGTATTGATGAAATGATGACAGTATTAAATAAAAAATCAGGATTACTTGGAATTTCTGGAATAACAGGTGATATAAGAGACTTAAAAGGATTAATAGCTGAAGGAAATGAAAAAGCAAAATTAGCTGTAGATATGTTTGCTTATAGAGTAAGAAAATATATAGGTGCATACATGGCAGTGTTAGGACATGTAGATGCAATAATATTTGAAGGTGGAATTGGAGAACACAATCCAGATGTTATTTCAAAAGCAGTATCAGGATTAGAAGAATTAGGAATAAAATATGATAATTCTCATAATGATAATGAAATGTATGAAGGAATAGTAAGCACTCCAGATTCAAAAATAAAAATGTATATAATTCCAACAAACGAAGAATTAGAAATAGCAAACGAAACAATGGAATTATTAAAATAATAGGAGAGTTGATTTTGAAAACACTAATTATAACTGGTGGAAATTTAAATAAAGACTTTACAAAAGAGTATTTGAAAAAATACTCTTTTGATTTAATTATAGCTGTTGATAAAGGATTAGAGGTTTTAGATAATTTAGAGGTAAAACCAAATTACATTGTAGGAGACTTTGATTCTATCAATAAAAAAGTCTTAGATAAATATAAAAAGGATAGTAGTATAAAAATAATGACTTTAAATCCGGAAAAAGATTTTACAGATACTCATGTTGCTTTAAATGTTGCAATTGAAAATAAAAGTGAAGAAATAATTATTTTGCGGAGGAATAGGTAGTAGAATTGACCATACACTTGCAAATATAAATATTCTAATGGAACCATTAAAGAAAAACATAGAATGTAAAATAGTAAATGAAAATAATGAAATTCGATTAATAAAAAAAGTAATCGAGATTAAGAAAGATGATAATTATAAATACGTTTCACTTTTGCCATTAACGACAACTGTAGAAAAGGTTACATTAAAAGGCTTTAAATATTCTTTAGATAAAGCCAATTTAAAAATAGGAGAAAGCATAGGAGTTAGTAATGAGCAAGTAGAAGAATTGGCTACAATTGATATGGAAAAAGGTATTTTAATTTTAATAAGAAGTAAAGACTAAAAATCCTCACCCTCATTAACATAAATACATATAATATATTATATGTAATATGAGGGGAGGATTTTATTTTTATGTTACTGCTAGGAAAAAAAGTAGGATTTGCATTAACAGGTTCTTTTTGTACATTCGAAAAAACAATTCCCCAAATTTCAAAACTAATCGAAGAAGGAGCTGAAGTTTTACCAATTATGTCTTTCAGTTCATATAATATTGATAGTAAATTTGGAAAAGCACAAGATTTTATTAATAAAATTGAAGATATAACTTGTAAAAAAATTATTCATACAATAGAAGATGCTGAACCTATAGGACCCAAAAGAATGATTGATATAATGATAATTGCACCATGCTCACGGAAATACTATAGGAAAAATGGCTAATGGAATAACAGATACACCAGTATTAATGGCAGCAAAATCACATTTAAGAAATGAAAATCCATTAGTAATAGGAATTTCAACCAATGATGCTTTATCACGGAAGTGCAGAGAATATAGGAAAATTATTAAATAGAAGAAATTTATATTTTATTCCATTTAGGCAGGATAATCCAATAACAAAACCACGTTCACTAGTATTTGACCCGAAATATATTTTAAGTACAATATTAAGAGCATTAGAAGGGGAACAAATACAGCCAATGATATTATAACAAACTACCAATTACATCTTGACAGAAATAAATAATAAATGTAAAATATAATAGTACAGAAAGTGATAATATATTCTAAAAATAAATTAGTTATATATATTAATCTGAACATTGAAAATTTAATAGAAAGAGGTGCATTATTTATGAGTCAAGGTTTAATAATTGTACTTACCTTTCTAATCTCATCAGCTATATCTATACCAACAGGTATATTTTTAAGAAAGAAAACAGCAGAAACAAAAATTAATAGTGCAGAAAGAGAAGCTGCTAGAATTTTAGAAAATGCAAAAAAAGAAGCTGAGAATGCAAAAAAAGAAGAAATTTTAAAGGCTAAAGAAGAAGTTTTAAAAGCTAGAAATGAATTAGATGCAGAGATTAAAGAAAGAAGAGGAGAAGTACAACTACAAGAAAAAAGAATAATTCAAAAAGAAGAACATTTAGAAAAACGTGCAGAAATGTTTGAAAGAAAAGAAAAAGACTTAGAAAGAAAAGACCAAGAAGCAAATAATAAAATCAAAAAATTAGACGAGTTATTTGATAAGAAAATGGAAGACTTACAAAGAATTTCAAGATTATCTAAGGACGAAGCTAAAAAGATTTTATTAGAAGAACTTGATAGAACATTATCTGACGAAAAAGCAATGTTAATTAAAGAATCTGAAAGCAAAGCTAAAGAAGATGCAACAAAAAATGCAAGAGAAATTTTAGGGTATGCTATACAAAAATGTGCAGCAGACCATACATCAGAAACAACAGTGTCTGTTGTAGCACTTCCAAATGATGATATGAAAGGAAGAATAATCGGTAGAGAAGGAAGAAACATTAAAACAATTGAAACTTTAACAGGAATTGATTTAATTATTGATGATACTCCTGAAGCTGTTATTTTATCTGGATTTGACCCATTAAGAAGAGAAGTTGCAAAAATTACATTAGAAAAATTGATTGATGATGGTAGAATTCATCCAGCTAAAATAGAAGAAATGGTTGAAAAAGCTAAGGAAGAAGTTGAAAATATTATTAAACAAGAAGGGGAAAGAGCTGTTTTAGAAACCGGTGTACATGGATTACATCCAGACATTGTTAAATTAATTGGAAAATTAAAATACAGAACAAGTTATGGACAAAATGTTTTAAATCACTCAATAGAAGTTTCTAATTTAGCAAGAATAATGGCAGAAGAATTAGGACTAGACCCTAAAATTGCAAGACGAGCAGGATTGTTACATGATATTGGAAAAGCTTTAGACCATGATATGGAAGGTACACATATTGAAATTGGTGTAGATATTCTTAAAAAATATAAAGAGAATGATACTATAATAAATGCTGTTGCAGCACACCATGGAGATGTAGAACCAAAAACTATAGAAGCTGTTTTAATTCAAGCAGCAGATGCAATATCAGCATCTAGACCAGGAGCAAGAAGAGAAACTTTAGAAACATATATTAAAAGATTAGAAAAACTAGAAGAAATTGCAGATTCATTTGAGGGTGTTGACAAATCTTATGCTATACAAGCAGGTAGAGAAGTAAGATTAGTTGTAAAACCAGAACAAATTTCAGACAATGAAATGATAATTTTAGCAAGAGACGTTGCTAAAAAGGTTGAAGATGAAATGGAATACCCAGGACAAATAAAAGTAAATGTAATTAGAGAAACAAGAGCGATTGATTATGCAAAATAAAAGAAAAAAGCTTCCCGGCGAAGAGCCAGGAAGCTTTTTCTTATCAATCAGAATAGCAGAAAATTTTGAGACAGAGTCTCATTGTGCCGTTTTCATACTGATGATTGAAGTAGAGCTTAAGAGTTTTATCAAGTTGCTGAGCTTCATCAATATCAGGCTCTGTACAGCATACCTGAAGATCTTTGAGGAAGTATTCACTTTTAAGGTACTCCATGATTTTTATAAGGCAGAAATCATCGAGATTGATAATATTTCCGCTTTGAATGAAATCATAGCCTTCCTGTTTCAGGTTTAAACTCTTCAGCAATTCCCTAAGGGTCATAAGAACAACCCCTTTCTTTAAATTTGTGAGGGGTGGGATATTGCCCAACACAAAAAATATTATAACACAATATTTACATAAAGTAAAGAAAAACTCGTCCAATGACAACATTGGACGAGTTTTTTTTTACTTTTTTCGTTCTTCAACAGAAGAGAGTTTCAGAGTAATTGATGAATCTTCTTTGTTAATGTCGAAGAACAAAACCGGTGTGTGACCAAGAGAAGTGACTGTATCATAATCAAACGCACAAGTCTCAAGGTCGCCCTGGAATCTTTCTGATTCACTTATGAAATAATTTCGGATTTTCATCCGGCATACTTTATGCATGCTGTCAATCGTAAGTTCCCCAATTGCCTGAGGGCATAAAATCCTTACTGATAACGATTCCATAAGTTCCCATAGGGTCATAAGAACAACCCCTTTCTGTAGATTTGTGTGGGGTGGGATATTGCCCTTGCACGAAAAGAATTATATCATGGATTTTACGTAAAGTAAATAGAGAAAATATAGCAGATTGATAGAAAAATATAAATTATAATTTGCAGTGGTGATTTATTTTAAACGTTGTAGGGGCGAACTGTGTTCGCCAGCCTTCGATGAACGGGCGATTAAAAATCGCCCCTACAAACATCCAACAACAAAATTCCAAATGCCAAATACAATTTATATAATTAATTCTCCAAAACCTATACTAAAATCATTAAAAATGTGATATAAATAATAAATGAGGTGATAAAATGAAAGTTTTATTAATAGGAGATATTGTTGGAAATATAGGTGTGAAAAAAGTTAAAGAAGTTTTACCAAAAATAAAAAAAGAAAAAAATATAGATTTTATAATTGCAAACGCAGAAAATTCTGCAGAAGGAATGGGCATTACTGCCAATATTTATAAAGATTTAGTAGCATTAGGAATAAATGTTATTACAATGGGAAATCATACATGGGGTAAGAAAGATATATTTAATATAATTGAAAATAAGAACTTAATTCGTCCTGCAAATTATCCAAAGGGTGTATTAGGGAATGGATATGGAATTTATGAATGTAATAATAAAAAAATTGCTGTAATTGATTTAATTGGTAGAGTTGATATGAATGTTTTATCAGAAAATCCTTTTATAGTTGTAGATGAAATTATTGAAAAAATTAAATCTAATGTTGATATAATAATTGTTGAATTTCATGCAGAAGCAACAGCTGAAAAAATTGCCATGTCATATTTTTTAGACGGTAAAGTTAATTTAGTTTATGGAACACATACACATGTTCAGACAGCAGATGAAAGAATAACTCAAAATGGTATGGCATATATTACTGATGTTGGAATGACAGGACCAAGTAAATCTGTAATAGGAATGGATGTAGATGCTTCAATAAAAAGATTTTTAACATCACTTCCTGAAAGATATAAAGTAAGTGATGACAAAAATACATTTATGGATTGTGCAATAGTTGAATTTGATGACGAAAATTGTCGAGCAAAAGAAATTACTAGAATAAAACTTTAAAATGTGCCGAAAATCATGCAATTTACGCGATGAAAACTTCCTTTTTTTACCAGAAAAACATAGACATATAATCCTAAATATATTATAAATATATAGTAACAAATGAAACAAAAGATACGGTTACAAAAAAATATTTTAGGAGGCAAAAAATGGAAGTTTTAAAAATTTCATCAAAATCAAATCCAAATTCAGTAGCAGGGGCAATTGCAGGATTAGTAAAAGAGGAAAACAAAGCAGAAATGCAAGCAATAGGAGCAGGAGCTTTAAATCAAGCGGTTAAAGCTATTGCAATAGCAAGGGGGTTCGTTGCACCAGCAGGTGTTGACTTAGTATGTATACCAGCATTTGCTGAGGTAGAAGTAGAAGGAGAAAACAGAACAGGAATGAAGTTGATTATAGAATCAAGAAAATAAAGAATTTTGAATAATGAAAAAGAAGGGCTAAATTTTAAGGGCTCTTCTTATTTTTTATGAGGTGCGAAGTGTGATGTGGGAGGTGTGAAATGTCTTGTAAATTTAAAACAAATGGTGTAAAAATTTTATTTTATACTATAATAGTAATTTTAATAATTTTATCTATATATATAATTTATGGAGATAAAGAGAATAAAACGGTGGTAGTAGATAGTAGAAAAAAAGAAAACTCTATATCTTCTAATTTTTCAATTGGTATTACGGGCTATGATACAATTAATCCTATTTTAAGTAAAAATAAGGATAGTCAATATATAAGTAAATTAATTTATAATTCTATATTAACAATTGATGAAGATTTCAGAATAAAAGAGGACTTAGCTAAAGAATATTCTAAGTTAAATAATAAAACCTACTTAATAAAATTAAAAAAGGATATATATTGGCATGATGGACAAGCTTTTACAGTAGAAGATGTGAAATTTACTATTGAAAATTTAAAAAATATTAAAGAATCATTTTATAATAAAAATGTTGAAAAAATTAAAGAAATCGAGGTGATTGATGATTATACTTTCAAAATATATTTAGAGGAAGAGGTTGATAATTTTGAATATCTATTATGTTTTCCTATTTTAGCACAACATAGCTATGAAGAAAAAACTTTAATAAGTAAAACAAACAATCATATAGGCACAGGAAACTATAAAATAACAAGGATTGATACAGAAGAAATAATATTAAGTAATGAAAGAAATAGAGAAATAACAATTAAAATTTATCCATCAGTTACTAAACTTTATAGTGCTTTTATGAAAGAAAAGATAGATTTAATTTATACTGAAAATATAAATTATGAAGAGTATATTGGTAAAATAGGATATGGTAATAATAAATCATTAGGAAAAAAGCATGGATATTTAGTTATAAATACGAAAAAAATTGAAAGGGATGTAAGACAATCTATAAATTATGCAATAAACAAAAATAGCATAATTTATAATAATTACAATAACAAATATATAATTGCTGATTTTCCATTAAAATATAAAAAATATTTAAAAGATGAGGACATAAATATTTATAAATATGATATCAATAAAGCAAAAGAAATAATTTTAAAGAAAGGAGGGAATAGTAATTTAAAATTTAACCTTTTGGTTAGCGAGAATAATGAAAAACTAGTTTTAGCTGCTGAACAAATTAAAGAACAATTATTAGAAATTGGTATTGAAATTAAAATAATAAAGATTAGAGAACAAGATTTACAATATTATATTAATTTAGGGCAATATGATTTAATTTTATTAGAAGAAACAATAGAATTAAATTCTGGATTAAATAATTATTTAGGTTATGATAATATTTCTAATTATTATAATGAAGACATGAATCAGTTGTTGAAAGATATAAATAATATAAAAGATGAAAAATTATCACAAGAAAAATATAATACAGTTTTAGAAATGTATTTACAAGATATTCCATTTATTAGCTTATATTTTAGTAGTAATATAATATTATATAATTCTAAATTAAAAGGAAATTTTGAACATAATTGGTATAATTTGTTTTATAATGTAGAAGGATGGTATATAGAAATGTAGGGGCAGATGCCCACATCTGCCCAGGGTCGCCGTGGGCGACGACCCCTACAAATTAAAATGAGCAAATAAAAAAATTTCAAAAAACTATTGACAAAAAAAAATAATAATATATAATAATAACCAAACAGACGTTTGAAAAAACTAAGGAGGAAAAAAATGAGTAATGAAAATTTAGAAAAACAAAGAGCATTAGAAGCAGCACTAGGACAAATCGAAAAACAATTTGGTAAAGGTTCTGTTATGAAACTAGGAGAATACCAAGAAATGAATATAGAGGCAATTCCTACAGGAGCATTAAACTTAGATGTAGCATTAGGAATAGGAGGAATTCCAAGAGGAAGAATTATTGAAATATATGGTCCTGAATCATCAGGAAAAACAACACTTGCATTACATGCAATAGCAGAAGCACAAAAATTAGGAGGAGAAGCGGCATTTATAGATGCAGAACATGCTTTAGATCCAGTTTATGCTAAACATTTAGGAGTAGATATAGACAATTTAATAGTATCTCAACCAGATACAGGAGAACAAGCATTAGAAATAACAGAAGCGTTAACAAGAAGTGGAGCAGTAGATATTATAGTTGTTGACTCAGTTGCAGCTTTAGTTCCAAAAGCTGAAATCGATGGAGATATGGGAGATTCTCATGTAGGTTTACAAGCAAGATTAATGTCACAAGCTTTAAGAAAATTAGCTGGTGTAGTAAATAAATCGAAAACAGTTATTATATTTATTAATCAATTAAGAGAAAAAGTTGGAATTATGTTTGGAAATCCTGAAACAACACCAGGAGGAAGAGCTTTAAAATTCTACTCATCAGTTAGATTAGATATTAGAAAAATAGAAAATTTAAAAGCTGATGGAGAAGTTATTGGAAATAGAGCAAGAGTTAAAGTTATAAAAAATAAAGTTGCACCACCATTTAGAGAGGCAGAATTTGATATTATATATGGAAAAGGAATATCAAAAGAAGGAACAGTATTAGACTTAGCAGTTAATTTAGAGATAATTGATAAAAGCGGAGCGTGGTTTAGTTACAATGGAGATAAAATTGGACAAGGAAGGGAAAATGCAAAAAAATATTTACAAGATAATCCTGAATTAATGCAAGAAGTTGAAACAAAAATAAGAAACAATTTTTCACAAGCTTTTGAAAAAAGCTTAGGTGATGATGTTGTAGACAAAAATGATGAAGACATAGATGAATAAAAAGATAATTGCTATAAAAATATATTGTAGGGGCAGACGCCCACGGCTGCCCTGGGTTAATTTTAATAAAAAATGTATGTGGCGGGCATAAATGTCTGCCATTTAAATTTCAGGAGAGAAACATGGACGAAGAATATGATAGATTAAAAACTAAAGTATTAAGGTATGTTTTATATAAAAAAAGAACGGAAAACGAGGTTAGACAAAAATTTGCAGAAAACACTGGAAATATTTTAGAAAATATTATAGAATACCTAAAGCAAGAAGATTATATAAATGACAGAAGATATATAGAAAAATCAGTTAATGAATTTAAAGCATTAAAAAATATGTCTATTAAGGAAGTAAAATACAAACTAATTTCAAAAGGCATAAAATCAAATTTGATAGATGACTATATTTATAATAATAAAGAAAGTTTATTGGATTATGAAATAGTTTCGGCAAAAAATATTTTAATGAAAAAAGCTAATATTTTAGAACAAAATGAAATTATAGAGTATTTAAATAAAAAAGGATATATGAGAGAAAGTATTAATATAGCTTTAGAAGATTTAACATAAGGTTAGGGGTAAAAATGAACAACATATTAACTTTAGAAACAACTAAATATGCAATAAGATTAGATAATTTTGAAGGACCATTAGACTTACTATGTCATTTAGTTGATAAAAATAAAATGGAAATACATGATGTTAATATTACAGAAATAGCAGACCAATACATTGAATATTTAAATGAAATGGAAGAATTAAACTTAGAAATAGCAAGTGAGTTTTTAGTAATGGCGTCAACACTTTTATACTTGAAATCAAAGAGTCTTTTACCAAAACAAGTAGAAGATGAAGGAGAACTTACTGAAGAAGAGTTAATATATAGAATTATAGAATATAAAAAATATAAAGAAATCAGTAAAACATTAAAAGAATTTTATGAAACATATTCAAAAAGGTTTTTCAAAATTCCTGATAAAATAGAATTTCCAGCTAAGAAATTAGAAGATAAGTTTTCATCAGATTTAATATATGAGAACTATAAGAATTTGCTAGATAGAGCTACTGCTAAAGTAAATAAAAATGCAGTTAATATTCAAAAATTAGCAGTTACTGAAACAGTAACAATTGCTAGTAAGGTAAAAGATATTTTTAGAGAATTAGTAAAAAAACAAAAGTTTATTTTTAATAAATTATGTATTAGTAAAAAGTATAATAAATTAGAAGTAATTACTGCATTTTCAGGAGTTCTAGAATTAACAAGAAAAAATAAAATAATAGCAAACCAGGAAACAAATTTTGGAGATATAATAGTTGAACGTAGTAAAAAGAAAATAGAAAGTACAGAAGAACAAGCTGGATAGTTTTTATTTAATTAAACTTAAAAATTAATATTTTTAATAATTTGGTATTACAGAGTATTTTTTTAAATAGATTAATTCAATAAAAAAGTAATAAAGAAACAAGATATTATAAAAATTATCTTGTTTCTTTATTTTAAATATGATATTATTTCATTACTCTTGAAGGTCATTGTCCACTAATAATCACATTCTTTGAGCAGTTTTAAATTTTACAGCAAAGGGGGTGAAGAATGTGCTTATACTCTTAGAGGATTTAGGGAAAGATATCGAAACTAAAGCTTCAACACAGGAGTGGCAGTACGCAAAAGCCAATTTTGTAGGTCCGTTTCTTAAATTTACAAAGGTAACTAAAAAGAGCGGAGACGTTTATATTACTTTTGAAAAAGGTATAAAAGTAGAGGACCCTAAATATATAGAAAAACAAGATACAAAACTCAACTTGGTTGCTAAAGCCATTGTTGAAATTGTACAGGATACTCCTAAAGGAGTTATTCATGTAGCTGTTTTTGGGGTTTTCGAAACTTTCAATTCTAATGTTGAAGAAGTTGTAAAAAGAGAGCTTTCAGAAATTGTCTTACGCAGAGCAGATATTTATGGTGGACCCAAGGGAGGAAGCTAAACTCTTTTAAAGGAACAGGCAGGTTTTATAAATCTGCCTGTTTCGCCATTATATAATAAAAAAAATACGAAAACTGCATAACTACTTGATATTTTATATGAAAGATGATATATAATAGATATTAAAATTATAACTACTTCATACATTTCGATAAATATTATGCATTAGGAGGTGAACAGTATGAAGGTAGTCACACCGGTAGTTATAATACCGGAAGCTGGGGAAGGGCTCTTCAACTTAGCGTCAAAAATTCACGATGCCATTAAATCAGGTAAGATTGGGGCAGAGATGGTTTTTCTTAAGTTGCCGGTTGATCCTAAATATCCTGATGAGTCAGGAAAAATGATCGAGGTTACAGACACGTCGTCCGTAGAGGCGATTAGAGATTCTATCGGAAAGCAGACGGTACGTTGGGGGTTCTAACCAGAATAATGAGGGTATGGGAATTCGTTCCTATGCCCTTATTTCTATACTAGGAAAGTTGAACTTTCCTAGTACAGAAAATGCTATAATCGCTATTGCTTGCTTTAGACTTCCTCATTACATTCGGGAGCTCGAATCGGCGAGAAGAAAAGTGTGGCAAAGACACTTTTCTTATGTTTAAAAAAATATATAATGGGAAAAATATTTTTAAGGAGTATTTTATGCAGATAATATTAATAATTTGTTTTATAATATTTTTTCTTTTATTACTTATATTTTTCTCAACTTTAAAAATTAAAATAAAGGAAGTTAAAATAAATACAGATAATAATATAAAAATATATGATATAGACTTTTGTTTTTATTTTTTTAAAATAATGTATTTTAAGATAAATGTAAACAATAAAAAAATAAAGAAAAATAAGTTTAAGTCTAAATTATTAGAGAAAATTTTCAATGTAGAAGAAGGCTTTGACAAATGGAGAGTAAAAAAGATAATAGGAATCATTAAGTCAATCAAAATAGAAAGGATAAATTTAAATATAGATTTTGGATTAGAAGATGTAATTGTAACTTCTTTTATTACAGCATTTATAAGTTCAATATTAGGGATTCTTTTAGCGAATAAAATACAAAAATATAAAAAAGAGAATGTAAAATATAAAGTTGTACCATTTTATATAAATAGAAATTTTTTGAATCTAGAGTTAAATTGTATAATATTTACAAAAGTAGTACATATTATACATATGATTATTAAACAAAAAAGAAGGAGTGAAGAGAAAAATGGAAGAACATCCAATAGAAAATTTAATGTTAACAGCTATGGATAGTATTAGAGATATGATAGATGTAAATACAATAATAGGAGATGCAATAGAAGCGAACAATGTTGTAATTATTCCAATATCAAAAGTTGCTTTTGGATTTGCAGCAGGAGGAAGTGAATTTAAAACTGAAGTAGTAGATGAATATGAAAAGGAAGAAAAAGGCGAAGAGAAGATTAAATATAGATTACCATTTGGAGGAGGAAGTGGAGCAGGAGTGAGTATAGCACCGATTGGATTTTTAACGGTAGATACTGAAAATAAATGTCCAAGATTTGTGCCAGTAGAGCATAAATGTAGTATAGATAAATTAATAGACTATGTTCCAGATTTATTTGAAAAAGTAGAAAAAATGATGTGTAAAAAGGACAAGCAAAATAACAATGAAAAACAAAACTATACTTATTATAACTCTAAAGCAAATGAAGAAGATGTAGAAGAAGAAACTCAAGAAGATGATTAATTGATTTGTCGCGTTGGGGACATTCCTCAACGCGACAAAATACTTTAAACTAAATTATCCATGTTATATAATCCATTTTTTTGTTTTACAATAAATTCAGCTGCTTTTAATGTACCATTAGCAAATATACTTCTTGATGTTACATTATGAGTTATTTCAAATGATTCGTTTTCTCCATAAAATGCAACAGTGTGTTTTCCAACTTCAGTTCCGCCTCTAATTGAGTGGATTCCAATTTCTTTTTTTGAACGTTTTTCTTTTTTTGAATGTCTATTATATTCATAATACATTTCATTGTCTAAAGCTTTATTTATACTATCTGCTAATATTAAGGCAGTTCCACTAGGCGAATCTATTTTTTTATTATGATGAGTTTCAATTATTTCTATATCTGAGTCTTTTAATTTCACAGCAAGTTCTGCTACAATTTTTGACATTAGACAAACTTCAAAAGACATATTTGCTGATTTGAAAATAGGTAAATCTTTAGAAAATTTTTCTATTAAAAGTAGTTGGTCTTCAGAAAAACCAGTAGTAGCAATTACAATTGGAATGTTATTTTCACATGCATATCCTAATATATTTAAACTAGCTTCAGGAGTAGAAAAATCAATTATAACATCAATGTCAGCAGAGTTTTGAATATTTTCTAAATTATTGTATATTGGGAAGACATTATTTAAATCTTCTTTAATATCATAGCCACATATAACATTAAAATTATTATTTTGTTTTATTTGATTAAAAACCTCTTGTCCCATTCTTCCATGAGCACCATTAATCAATACATTTAACATAGAATAAACACCTCACATAAGTTTTATATTTTGATTCCATAATTGAGCATAGATTTTTTTAGTCTTTCTTTACCATTTTTACTCATTTCAACTAAAGGTAATCTTGGGATTCCTGCATTATATCCTAAAAGATTAACCGCTTCTTTTACAGGAATAGGATTTACCTCGCAAAATAGGCTAGATGTTAAATCAAGAGTATCTAATTGTGATTTTATAGCTTCATCTATTTTCCCATTAAAGAAATTATAAACCATATCATGAACATCTCTAGGTACGATGTTTGATAGTACTGATATAACTCCAAGACCTCCAACAGAAAGAGTAGGTAAGATTTGGTCGTCATTACCTGAGTATATAGTTAAATTGTCTCTACATAAACTTGCAATTTCAGCAACTTGTGATATATTTCCACTAGCTTCTTTAATTGCAACTATATTTTGTATTTTAGATAATTCTAAACATGTTGAAGGTAAAATATTTACACCGGTTCTTCCAGGGACATTATATAAAATTATCGGTAAAGATGTAGTTTTAGCAATAGTTTTATAATGTTCTATAAGTCCTGCTTGAGTTGTTTTATTGTAATAAGGAGTAACTATTAAAACAGCATCTGCACCAACTTCTTCAGCATATTTAGTCATTTCAATTACTGATTTTGTGCAATTTCCACCAGTTCCTGCAATAATAGGAATACGTTTATTTGCAACATCAATAGCAAATTTAATAGTTTCTTTTTTTTCTTCTACAGTCATTGTTGAAGCTTCGCCTGTAGTGCCACAAACTATAATACTATCAGCGCCTCCAGCAATTTGAAATTCAATTAATTTTTTAAATTCTTCAAAATTAACACCATCTTCAGTAAATGGAGTAATAATAGCTGTTCCACAGCCTTTAAATATAACTTTTTTCATATTTTTTATTTCCTTTCTTCAATAATTTTTTCAATAATTTGAACTGCATTACTAGCAGCGCCTTTACGAATATTGTCTGCTACGACCCACATGTTAATTCCATAAGGAATGCTATCATCACGTCTAATTCGTCCAACAAAAACTTTATCAGAGCCACAAGCTTTTGTGGCAAGTGGATATATATTATGAGATATATCGTCTTGAACAACAATACCTGGACTGTTTTTTAATAATTCTCTAAGTTCATTTAAATCAAAATCGTTTTCGAATTCTACATTTATAGATTCGCTATGAGAATTTATAACCGGAACTCTAACTGTTGTGGCTGTAATTTTTAAGTTAGGTTTTCCTAAAATTTTACGAGTTTCATTTATCATTTTTAATTCTTCTTTTGTGTAACCATTATCAGTAAAAACATCTATTTGAGGTAAGCAGTTATTAACAATTTCATAAGGAAATTTTTTTGGAGGCAAACCTTTTAAACCATCATTTAAGTCATCAACACCTTGTTTGCCTGCTCCAGAAACTGCTTGATATGTATTATAAACAATTCTTTTTATATCATATTTATCATCCAAAGGTTTTAAAGCGACAACTGCTTGAATTGTAGAACAGTTGGGGTTAGCTATAATTCCTTGATGTTCTTTTATTGTATCTGAATTTACTTCAGGAACAACAAGAGGAACAGTGTTTTCCATTCTGAAAGCACTACTATTATCTACAACTATTACACCACAAGAAGCAGCAATAGGAGCAAATTTTAATGCAGTAGAACCACCAGCAGAAAAAATTGCAAAATCAAAACCTTCGTCAAATGAATCTTCTTTTAATTCTTTTACAATGTACTCTTTATCTAAAAATTTAATTTTCTTTCCTGCAGATTTATATGAAGAAAAGAAAGTATATTCAAAGTTTGGAAAATTTTTTTCTTCCAAAACTTTAATTGCGGTTCTACCAACCACACCTGTTGCACCAATTAAAGCTAGCTTGTAAGTTTTCATAAGAAACACCTCTTTAATTCGAGAATGTAAAATAAGTTTCATAATTATAAAACTTAATATAATTTTTCTAGAGCTATTATATGCTATAAATTGGAAAAATGGAATAAAAAATAGTAAATTTTTGCGTATTAACAATAAAATATCTATATTTCTTTAAATCAATGAGGCATATTTCATGTTTTAAACAAGTACACGATTATTAATTAATTTGTAGGGGTCGTCGCCCTCGGCGACCCGGGTATATATGAAAATGATAAAATATTTATATATAGGGAAAGCCTTTGAAGTGCGGACGAACAATGTTCGCCCCTACAAATAATTTAAATAAATCTGATTGATAAAACATTGACTAAAAATTCTTTATGTTATAAAATATTTACGGAAAGAAGGGTGACTAAAAATGGCAAAACCAATGGTTGCAATAGTAGGAAGACCTAATGTTGGAAAATCAACATTTTTTAATTATATAGTTGGTAAAAGATTATCTATAGTAAAAGATGAACCTGGTGTTACTAGAGATAGAATTTATGCTGAAGCAAATTGGCGAGGAAGAGATTTTACTTTAGTTGATACTGCAGGTATTGAAACAGGTACAAAAGATACAATATTAAATCAGATGAAAGAACAAGCTAACATTGCCATTAGTATAGCCGATGTAATAGTTTTTGTTACAGATATTAATCAAGGTATAACACCACAAGATGAAGTAGTTGCAACGATGATAAGAAAAACAAGTAAACCAGTAGTTTTAGTATGTAATAAAGCAGATAATATAGGTAAAATGAAAGATGACATTTATGAATTCTATAATTTAGGATTTGATACACCTTATCCAGTATCTTCAACAAATGCGCTAGGAATAGGAGATGTTTTAGATGCTATATATGAAAATTTACCACCTCAAGAAGAAAATGAAAATGATGACGATATTATAAATGTAGCAGTTATAGGTAAGCCTAATGTTGGAAAATCATCTTTGGTAAATAAAATTTTAGGTGAGAATAGAGTAATTGTGAGTGATGTAGCAGGTACAACTAGAGATGCAATAGATTCATATTTTGAAAATCAAACTGGTAAATATAATTTTATAGATACAGCTGGGATTAGAAGAAAATCTAAAATAAATGAATCAATAGAAAAATTTAGCATAATGAGGTCTTTATTAGCTGTAGAAAGAGCTGATGTATGCTTACTATTAATAGATGCAACAGAAGGTGTTACTGAACAAGATACAAAAATTGCAGGAGAAGCTCATGAAGCAGGAAAAGGAATTATTATTGTAATAAATAAATGGGATGAAATAGAGAAAGAAACAGGTACATTAGAAAAATATAAAAAAGAAGTATATACAAAACTTGCATATTTGACATATGCACCAGTGCTTTTCATATCAGCAAAAACACGGACAAAGAGTTGATAAATTGTTTGAACTAATAAAAATGGTAGCAAATAATAACTCTTTGAGAATACCTACAGGAACATTAAATCAAGTAATAAATGAAGCAATTGCTGTTGTACAACCACCAACAGATAAAGGAAAGAGATTAAAAATATTATATATTACTCAAGCAAGTACTAAACCACCAACATTTGTAATATTTGTAAATAATAAAGAACTATTCCATTTTTCATATCAAAGATATCTAGTAAATAATTTAAGAAACAATTTTTCTTTTGAAGGTACACCAATTAGAATAATTGCAAGAGAAAAGGGAGAAAAAGAAGAATAATATAAAAGGAGGAATTTAATATGGCACCATTTATTATAGTTATACTTGCATCATATTTAATTGGAAGTATTAGTTTTTCAATTATAATAAGCAAAAGAGTTGCAGGAATTGATGTGAGAGAAAAAGGAAGCGGAAATGCTGGAACAACAAATGTATTAAGAAGTGTAGGTAAAGGAGCTGCTGCATTAACTTTACTTGGAGATGTTTCAAAAGGAGTTGTAGCAATTTTATTAGCTATGCTTGTAGGTGTTATTTGGAAAGATGTAGATGTACTTACATTAAAATATTTAGCAGGATTTATGGCTATAGTAGGACATACATATCCAGTATTTTTCGGATTTAAAGGTGGAAAGGGTGTAGCTACTGCGTTAGGAGTTTTACTAATGCTTAACTGGAAAATTGGACTAATTTGCTTAATTTTTGCAATAGTAATAATAGCTGTTACAAGAATGGTATCGGTAGGCTCACTTTTAGCGGCAATTTTATTTCCGATTTTAATAATTTTCATGGAAGGTGAAAAAAGTTTTGGAATGATTTTAGTTAGTGTATTGATAGCATTATTAGTAATATTTAATCATAGAAGTAATATAAAAAGAATAAGAGAAGGAAACGAAAATAAATTAAGTTTTAAATAAGGAGGCCATATGTCTAACATATCAATTATAGGTAGCGGAAGTTGGGGAACAGCTTTAGCGATTCATCTATCAAAAAACATGCATAATATAAAGATGTGGTCATATTCAAAAGAAGAAGCAGACATGATTAACAATGAAAAAAAATGCAAATTCTTACCTGAAGTTAATTTGCCTGAGAATATTTACTGTACTTTAGATTTTAAGGAAGCAATAGATAACACTGAGATTCTTTTAATAGTGACACCTTCAAAATTTGTAAGAGAAACTGTAAGAAATTTTAAACAATATATAACTAATCAAAAAATAATAATATGTTCAAAAGGATTTGAAGAAGAAACTTTATATACTTTAAATGAAGTAGTTGAAGAGGAACTTCCAAATTCAAAAATAGCAGGACTTTCAGGACCTAGTCATGCTGAAGAAGTTGCTGTAGGAATACCAACAGCTTTAGTAATTGCATCAAAACATATAGATTTAATAGAGGAAACTCAAAATATTTTTGCAAATGAAAATTTAAGAATTTATGCATCAACAGATATTAAGGGAGCTGAACTTGGAGGAGCGTTAAAAAATATAATGGCTCTATGTTCAGGTATTGTAACAGGATTAAATTTAGGAGATAATACAATAGCTGCAATGCTTACAAGAGGACTTTCAGAAATGGCTAAATTAAGCATGGCTATGGGCGGAAAAACAGAAACAATTTATGGATTAACAGGTTTAGGTGATTTAATAGTTACATGCTTAAGTAATCATAGCAGAAATAGAAGAGCTGGAATTTTATTAGGACAAGGAAAAACAATAGATGAAGCAAAAAAAGAAATTGGCATGGTAATAGAGAGTATAGATAATATAAAAACTGCTTATTTATTATCAGAAAAATATAATGTAGAAATGCCTATAGTAAATACCGTTTACGAAATTTTATTTAATAATTTAGAACCTATTAAAGCAGTTCAAATTTTAATGAATAGAGAACTGAAATTTGAAGATTAATAAGGATATCTTTCAAAAATATATTTAATTATTTTGTTAACATTATTATCATTTACATTTAAATAAAAATTAGAATCTAATTGAATCCACATATTTATTTGGTATTTATCGTTATTATCGATAAATACACCAATAATATCTGCAACTTGAGTTGGATTATCATATTTAATTTCCCATTTTAAATCATCTGAAATGGGAAAATTTTTATTATAATAGCTTCCTAAAAAATTTTTAATTTCATTTTTTTTTGTACTATATAAATTTACAGAAATACTCATTTTAATTTATCACCTTTAATAAATAGTATTTCAAAATAATTGTTTCATATACAATAGAATAAAAGGTAAAATTTCGTAAATAATAGTTAATAGGTGATTTTAGTATGGCGAAATTTAGAAAAACTATTTATATATTAATATTAGTAATATCAATTTTTTTATTAAGTGGATGTGATGATAATCAACTTGAAAATGATTATAGTGATACAAAAGAAAAAGTTATAGAAGAAATGAGATATTTGGATACAAGAATTGTGGATATTTTAAATAGTTTAAATAATATTACTTTAGAAAATTATTCTGTATCATCTAAAGAAATTACAACAACAACTCAATCTACACAAGGGTCAGGACAAGATAGTGAAGGAAAATCAGAAACAAGCACTACAAATGCACAAGGTAGTTCATCATCAAGTTCAAGTACGGAAAATTCATCAAAGGATGAAAAAATATCAGTTTCTGAAATGGAAAGAGAAGCTGTAATATTAACAGATGTAAATGATGTAGACTGGAAAAACATAAAAAATCAGATTGAATTAATAAATTCATTTTGGGCTATAATAGCAATAGATTTATATAGTTTTAATGTGAACAATGAAGATATAACAGGATTTAATACAGCATTAGATAAAGCAATTTTAAGTATAAAAGAAGAAAACAAAGAAGAAGCCTTAACTAATTTGACAGAAATGTATTCATATATTCCAAGATATTTAAAAGCTATATCGGCAGAAAATAGCATACAAAATATATATCAAACAAAGGAACATATTTTAAGAGCATATTCGCTAGTTGAAAAAAATGATTGGGGTACGATAACAACAAGTGTAAATGAAGCAAGAAACAGTTTTAATAATATAATGAGTGATACAGGTTATACAAATAAAAATAAATATAAAGTTGATAAGGCATATATTCTAATAAATGATTTGATTTCTGCAATTCCTAATAATGATGCTACAATATTTTATATGAAATATAAAAATGTGATTCAGGCTTTAAACGTAATGTAGGTGTTTGACAAAACAGGTCATTTATATTAAAATAAATAGTAGAGTTATTTGAACAGTCGCTGGTAAAAATCGCAAGGTTTTACGAGAGGAAAGTCCGGGCTCCATAGAGCAATGATGCTGGATAACGTCCAGTGAGGGCAACCTTAAGGAAAGTGCAACAGAAAATAACGGCCTAACAAGGCAAAGGTGAAAAGGCGAGGTAAGAGCTCACCGCTACTATGGTGACATAGTAGGTCAATGCAAACCCCATCTGGAGCAACACCTAAGTACAAGAAGGTTAAGACTGCTCGTCATCTTCTTAAATTGGTGGCTTGAGGTATATAGTAATATATATCCTAGATAAATGACTGTTTTAAACAGAACCCGGCTTATAGATTAACTCTACATGAAAGAATATAGGTAAACCTGTATTCTTTCTTTTTGTTTAAATTTTTATTATTAAAAGACAATAATAGATTAACAGATATTATTAAAGTTCTCAGGTGTGAAGTGCGAGGTATGAGGTGCGATTATAGGCGCGTTTTTCATAGAATTCACCCAAATTTCACACTTCCAACTTCACATTTCTCACTTCAAAAAATATAAATCAAATTTTATATTTGCAAATTAATATTACATTTATATTACAAATTAGAAGCTTGTCTTGAATAAAAAAATATATTGTGATATATAAAATATATGATATAAAAGAGAGGAAGTTAACCAATGAAAGAAGTTAAAAATTGGAGAGCAATTCTTATAGAAGAGGGGAAAATTGTTACAGCAATTCCTTTGCCAGGATGTATTATTGAAGGAGAACTTGAGGATGAGGAAAAGAAATTTCTAACTTTAGATGTTGATTTATCAGCATTAACATTTACTACACCAAATTATCAAAAATATAGATTATCTGGTGCTAGACAAGACTATTTAACAACATTAAATCAATTTATTGAAATTGGAAAAAGTAAAGATATTACAATACCAGATATAAACATTGAAACTTTAGGAATAGAAAAAAGTGAAGGGTATGAAAGATAATGGAAGAAAATAATTTATATGAAGAGTTATCTGAAACAATAAAAAAACAAATTGATAAATTAGATGAATTAGATATTTATACAAGTAATCATATTCATAATGTGCCAATAATTGCTAAGAGAATATGTGAAAAATTAGAACTTTCTAAAATAGCAATTACTTTCTGTGTGAGATGTGCATATTTACATGATATTGGCAAAATATTTATACCACCAGAAATTTTACAAAAGAAAGAAAGATTAACAGAAGAAGAATTTGAAATAATGAAAACTCATACAACAAAAGGCTATGAATTATGCAAGGCAACAGAACATCTCGCTCCATATGCTAAAGGAGCAAAATCACATCATGAAAATGGTGACGGTACAGGTTATCCAGAAAGATTGAAAGATGGAAGTATACCAACTGAAGCAGAAATAATAAAAGTTGCAGATGTTTATGATGCTTTAATTAGTAGAAGACAATATAGAGATGGCTATAATAGAAAAACAGCAATACAAATTTTAAAAGAAGAAACTGATAAAAAACGTTTAAATAGAAAAATTTTTAAAGCACTATTAAAAGTGATTTTAGAAGATATAGAAGAAGACAAAAAGAAAGAAGATAGAGATTTAAGAACATTATTAACACAACAACACTATATAAATAATATTTTACAAATATATTGATTTTTATAAAAAAAAATGATAAAATGCATTTCTAATATGAAAAACTATGAAAAAGAGGAGTATGATTTAAACTGCTTTACAGAAAAAAGAAGCCAGCGGCTGAGAGCTTCTTTAAGAAAGAAAATCAGAAGGTAGCTTTGGAGTTGATTAACTGAAAAATAGTAGTAAGTTAATTCGTAAATCTGCGTTAAAGATGTAAGAGACATATAAATTATTAATTTATATAAATTTAGGTGGTACCGTGAGCAAAAGCTTGCCCTATATAATAGGGCGAGCTTTTTTAGTTAATAGTTAAGAGTGAATAGTGAATAATGAAAATTGTGGGGGGCGGGTCCTGTGTCCGCCTGTGAAAATATATAACAATTTTTTTTATAAAATAAAGGAGGAAGAAATATGTGCGAAAAATGTAATCACAATTTAGAGGGGAAATATACCCCACAAGAATTTGAAGATGAGATTTATAATGAATGGGAGAAAAATGGATATTTTAAACCAAGTATGGATAAGACAAAAGAAAGCTATTGTATAATGATGCCTCCTCCAAATGTAACAGGAAAATTACACATGGGACATGCATTAGATGGAACATTACAAGATATTTTAATTAGATATAAAAGAATGCAAGGATATAATACATTATGGCTTCCAGGAACAGACCATGCTGCAATATCAACGGAAGTAAAAATCATAGAAAAATTATCTAAAGAAGGAATTAATAAACTAGATTTAGGTAGGGAAAAATTTTTAGAAAAAGCCTGGGAATGGACTGAAGAATATGGAGGAACAATTGTAAAACAGCAAAAGAAATTAGGTTGTAGTGCAGATTGGGAACGTTCTAGATTTACAATGGATGAAGGTCTATCAAATGCGGTTCTTACAGTCTTTAAAAAACTTTATGATAAAGGATATATTTATAAAGGAAAAAGAATGATAAACTGGTGCCCATGCTGTAATACATCAATTTCAGATGCTGAAGTTGAATATGAGGAAGAACCAACAAAATTATGGCATATAAGATACAAAATAGTAGGAGAAGAAGATAGATATTTAACAGTAGCAACAACAAGACCTGAAACAATGCTTGGTGATACAGCTGTTGCAGTACATCCAGATGATGAAAGATATAAAGATATTATAGGAAAGAAATGTATATTACCTATAATGAATAAAGAAATTCCAATTATTGCAGATGAATTTGTTGAAATGGAATTCGGTACAGGATGTGTTAAAATTACTCCTGCACATGATCCTAATGATTATCAAGCAGGTATAAAACACAATCTAGAAATAATAGAAGTATTTGATGAAGATTTTAAAATGGGAGACTTGCTTGAAAAATACAAAGGTATGGATTTATATGAAGCAAGAGAAAAAATCGTTGAAGAATTAAAAGAAATTGGAAGCTTAGTTAAAATAGAAGATTATACACATAATGTTGCAAAACATGATAGATGTAAAGCTACAATAGAACCAAAAGTTTCTATGCAATGGTTTGTAAAAATGACTGAAATGGCTAAACCTGCAATAGAAGCAGTTAAAGATGGAACTACAAAATTTGTTCCTAAGAAGTTTGAAGCAACATATTTTAACTGGCTTAATAATATTCAAGATTGGTGTATTTCTCGTCAACTATGGTGGGGACATCAAATACCAGCGTATTATTGTGATGAATGTGGAGAAGTAAATGTTGATGTAAAAGCTCCAGAAAAATGTTCAAAATGTGGTAGCATAAAATTAACACAAGACCCAGATACCCTAGATACATGGTTTAGCTCAGCTTTATGGCCTTTTTCTACACTAGGATGGCCAGAAAAAACAGAAGATTTTGAAACATTCTATCCTACAAATACATTAGTAACAGGATATGATATAATATTTTTCTGGGTTGTAAGAATGATGTTTTCAGCGTTAGAACAAACAGGAGAAGTACCTTTTAAAGATATATTTATACATGGAATTGTAAGAGACAGTTTAGGAAGAAAAATGTCAAAATCTTTAGGAAATGGAATTGATCCTTTAGAGATAATAGAGAAGTATGGTGCTGATAGTTTAAGATTCTCGTTAATATCAGGAACATCAAGTGGAAATGACATGAGATTTTTGCCAGAAAAAATAGAAGCGGCTGGAAATTTTGCTAATAAAATATGGAATGCGGCTAAATTTGTTTTAATGAATTTAGAAGATTACGATGAAAATTATGAAATAGATTATAATAATTTAAAAGAAGAAGATAAATGGATATTATCAAAATTAAATACATTAGCAAAAGAAGTTGAAATTAATATTAATAATTATGACTTAGGAGTTGCTATTGATAAAATACAAGGATTTATATGGAATGAATTTTGTGATTGGTATATTGAAATTGTAAAAACAAGATTATACGCAAAAGAAGATGCATCAAGAACTGTAGCACAATATGTATTAAATAAAGTATTAGGAGATTCATTAAAATTATTACATCCATTTATGCCTTTCGTTACAGAAAAAATATATAAACAATTATATAATAATGATAAAACAATAATGATAGCAAGTTATCCCAAATATATTAAAGAACTAGACTTTAAAGATGCAGAAAAAAATATTGAGCAAATAAAAGAAGCTATTGTTGGAATAAGAAATGTAAGAACAAAAATGAATGTACATCCAGCAAAGAAATCTACTTTAATATTTATAACTAAAGAATATGGAACATTTATACAAGATTCAGCTGAATTTATAAAGAAATTAGGATTTGCTGAAAATATTGAAATAAGAGAAGAAAGAATTGATATTCCTAAAAATGCTGTTAATGTTGTAACTTCAGAACTTGAAATATTTATACCATTTGAAGATTTAGTAGATATTAAAGAAGAAATAGCAAGATTAGAAAAAGAAAAAGAAAAAATATTAGTTGAAAAAGCAAAAACTGATAAAATGTTATCAAGTGAAGGATTTATTGCAAAAGCACCACCAGCAAAAGTAGAAGAAGAAAGACAAAAACTTGTAAAATTCAATGAGATGATAGAAACAATAGATGAAAGAATAAAAGGTTTAAAATAACAATTTTCATATAAATAATTAAGTACAAACGTTGTAGGGGCGACCATTGGTCGTCCGCACTTCGTAGACATAGCTATATATTCTAATTTATATAAACTCAAGCTAAAATATTAATTTTTGAAAATGAATTCTCATTTGTCAAAAATTAATTATTTTAGCTTTTAAAATTTGACTGAAAATTCTTCAATTTTCAGTCAATCGATAATAGTTTTTTTTGAAAATTAAATTAACTGCCCGAGGATTTAATAAAATCCAAAATTCAACTACCAAAATCCAAAATCAAAACTCAAAAAAATATTGACAATATTACTGTAAACCCTTAAAATATATTTAAGATAAACAAAAGAAAAAAAGGAGTACAAAAAACAATGAGACACGTAATCTTAGAGGCTGTACACACACACACACACACACAGATAATCGGATTTAATGAAATAAAACATAAAGACATGATGTATTTATGTGATTTTGTTGCATGCAAAATTATATAAATAGGGCATGTCTTATTTTGTTGCACGCAAATATTGCTGTAGGGGTCGGTCTTGATCGACCCATGGCAGGTTGAGACCTGCCCCTACAAAGAAATGCCAATAACAAACAAAAGAAGGAGAGGAAACAGATGGCAAAAGAAAAATTAACAACTAAAATTCAAATTCCAAAATCTAACCAAGGAATAACTTTAATAGCCCTAATAATAACAATAGTAGTAATGTTAATATTAGTAGCAGTAACATTAGCAATAGCATTAGGTGAAAATGGAATAGTAAATAATGCAAAAGATTCAAGGAATAAATATGAAATAGCAGAAGTTAAAGAATTTATAGAGATGGCAAAAGGTAGTAGTTATGATCCAGCAATTATAGATTTATCACAACTTTCAAAAAAATATTATGAAGAGGGAAATGTAGAATATGCAAATATACTTCAGGAAGATCAACTTAATAGAACATTAAATGCTACATTAAATATGGGAGAAGTAGAGCGCATTTTAAAAGAAAATGATAAATTTAGTGTATATACATATGTGGATATAGATGATGAAGAACTACTTGCATCATATGTGGAAATGCTATATGAATCTTATGGAGATATATCATATAAAGGAGTATATAACTACTTAACTTCGTTAGATAATTCTAATAAGGCAAAACTTGTTAAAGTACTGCTAAATCCATTTTTAAATAATTATATAGTTGTGGTTGTATATGATGATATGAAATTCGAAATAGATTCAACAGGAAAAATTATTGAATCTGAATATGTTCCAATAGAAGAGCCAACAGATGAACTAACAATAAGACAAGCTTGTACTAAATTTTTATGGGAAAAATTAACGGATGATACTTGCGCAATAATAAAATATATTGGAGGAGATGCAGATACTGTAACAATTCCATCAAAAATAGGAAATTATACAGTCACACAGATTGGAGGACAAGACGCTGATAATGATTATGAATGGATTAAGGTATTTAATGGTGATGCAGAAGGACTTTTATCATTAAATGAATTGGCAAGTGCAATGAGCATAGATTTAAATACTGATGCAGGATGGGAGAGCTTCTATCAGCTTCTTTTAAATCCTGATCCAGGAAATCCAGATTTTAAATTAATTGAAGAGTGTCCAGAAGGTACAACAGATATAAAACAGTATGTAATATCTTCAATATATGCATTTGAAGTAACTAATCCTTTTGGTGCGACTGACGGTAGAATAGAATATTTTGCCTCTAGTGTTTACGATGAATATGATAGATTAAATTTTACAAATCATGTGCCAGCCATAAATACATTAGTTATACCTTCAACAGTTACAAGCATATGTCAGTATGCTCTTAGATATTCTAAAATACAAAATATTGAAAACAATTCAAATGTTACAATTACTGAAGGTATAGTAGAAGATAATCCATATCTTGCTTCTTCAGCTGATTCTTAATATCGTATAAGTATATACTTATACGATATAACCAACTGAATAATTTATATTTTTAAAGGACGGTAATTTGCCGTCCTTTAATATGTGTGTTCTAAAACCAATTTTAGAGAATATATTTATCAATAAAGGAGATGATATTTAATGTTAAATATAGGTAAGGAAGAGAATAATTTTAGTAATTTTAATTTTATAAATACACTAAAAGCAACAGGGATTGCAATAGTGTTTACAATTATTTTATTATTCATTTATTCAATAATTTTAACTTACACAAACACACCAGAAGCAAGTATACCAACAGTGACAATTATAATAACAGGAATAAGTATATTATTTGCAAGTCAAATGTCAACAAGAAAATTAAAGAAAAACGGAATTATTAATGGGGGAGTAGTTGGATTAATATACATATTAGGTATATATTTGATTTCAAGTATAATAACATGTGATTTTGGTTTAAACTTACAATCAATAATTATGTGTATTACAAGCATTTTAGTAGGCTGTTTGGGTGGAATTATAGGTATAAATATGAAATAGTAAAATTTATAAAAAAACATATTGATATTTAAAATTTTTTAATATAGAATAATTAAAGTATAATTTATAAGAGTGGAGGAATTATAGTGAAAACTTATGAAAAAATAACAATAGTAACAATTGTGTTATCTATAATAGTTCTAGTGCTTGCTGCATTTTTTGGTGTATATGTATTAAAAACTTTTAAGGTATCAAATATAATACCAGATTATAAATTTGGAATGGAATTTGATGAGAAACGAATCGCAAAATATGAAGTAGATAATTCTATAAAAGAAAGTAAAATATATGACAGTGAAGGAAATTTAGTTGAACAAGAAGATGGAATAGAATATACTGAAGAAAAAGGATATAAAACAGTAGATATAATGATGAATGATAAATCTGTATTAACAGTAGAAAATTATAAAAGAGCTAAAGAACTATTTAAAACAAAATTATCATCACTTGGTGCATCTCAATATTCAATAAAATTAAATGAGAACAACGGAGAAATAACAGTTGAAATCCCAGAAGATGATGATACAGACTATATTTTAGGTAATTTAGGACAAACTGGTGATTTTTCAATAACAGATTATCAAACAGGAGAAGTTTTATTAAATCATGAAAATTTAGATTTTGCTAATGTAACTTATGGAGCAGGAGAGGACTTGAACTCAACAGTTGTATATCTTTATTTACAGTTTGACGAAGAAGGGACGAAAAAATTAAAAGATATTACTTCAACATATGTAGCTAGTGAAGATGAAGAAAATGGTAAATATGTAAATGTATTATTTAATGGACAAACATATTTAGAGAAAAATGCATTCCCAGAAGAATATTCAGATGGAAAATTATATTTAACTTTTGGAACTTCACAGGACCAAGATACAATACAAGGATATGTTGATAGTGCTACAGCAGTTGCTAATAATTTAAATGCAGGAGTTAATCCAATAGTTTATAATTATATATCAGAAACAAAAGAATCTACGATTGATAATAATTTATTAAATATAGCATTATATATATTTATAGCTTTAAATGTTATAAGTTTTGTTTATTTTATAATTAAATTTAAAAAAGAAGGATTTATGGCAGTATTATTGCAATTAGGATATATTGCTGTATTATCACTAGTATTAAGATGTTTAAGTATTACAATTACAGTAGAAGGTATAATTGGTATAATAGTTTCTATTATTTTAAATTATATGTTTATTTATATGGCGTATAATTTAGAGAGAACAACGAAAAAATTTACAAAAGAAATATTTGCTACATTTGCATTAAGAACAATTCCTATATATATAATTGCTATAATATTTACTTTTACAGGACTATTGCATACAAGTAGTTTAGGTATGACTTTAGTGTGGGGAATAATTGCAATATATCTATATAATATTATTTTTACAAATATAGTATTAAAACTTATGAAAAAGGAGGCTTAAAATGTTAAAAAATAAGAAAATAGTTATTTCATTAATAGTTGTTGCAGCAATAATAATTTTTGGAATAATATCAATAATAACAAAAGGATTTGATTATTCATTAGAATATAGTGCAAATACAGAAATGGAAATTGCAACAGGGATTAAAGATATACAAACAAATGTAATAGAAGAAATTGTAGACTCAATCCTTCAAAATGAAGAGAGTAAAATACAAGTAAATGATGAAAAGGTATATATAATTTCAAAAAATATTTCTGAAGAGCAACAATCTGAGATTTTAAGTAAAATAAACGAAAAATATTCAATAAATGTAGCTAAGGAAGAGATAACAGTAAATGAAAATATGGCGATAAATTTTGGAGATATTGTAAACAGGTATATATCACCAATTATAATAGCAACAATAGTTATATTATTATATTTTGCAATAAAATATAGAAAACAAAATTGGTTAAAAGTAATAGGCTTAACTTTAGCAGTACTAATAGTAATAGAAATGCTTGCTATTAGTGTTATAGCTATTGCAGGAATACCATTAAGCTTATATACTATACCAGTATTACTAGGATTGTATATATTAACAATTTTAGTATTAACATATATTTTTGAAAAAAATAAATAGTAACAAAAAACAAAAATCTCTAATAAGATATATTAGAGATTTTTTGTTGTTCAGTGAATTTTGATGCTTTTGATATTACGGGTCGCCGAGGACGTCGACCCGTACAATATAATTATTTTTATGTGTAGGGGCTGGCGTCCTCGACAGCCCACATGAATAAAAAACTCATCTTATTTGTATAAATAAAAAATCTATAATAAAAATTTATCATAGGAGATGACTTTATGAAAATAATAGATGTAATAAATAAAATAAGAAAAAGGTATTCAGAAGATATTACAATGAATGAAGCAAAAATGATTTTAAAGAAAAATGAAAATGTAGTATTATTAGATGTAAGGAGTAGCCAAGAATTCAATGAAGGACATTTAATAAATGCAATAAATATACCGTTATATGAATTAGAAAATCGAGTAGAAAACAGAATAAAAGATAAAAATACCATAATAATTGCTTATTGTTCTGCAGGAATAAGAAGTAAAAAAGCTATAAAAATATTAAAAAAATTAAAGTATAGAAATGTTTTTAATATTAAAGAAGGTGTTTAAAAACACCTTCTCTTTATATTAATTTTATAATTTTAAATCTATATTAGGTAAAGAATTATTTGCAATAAATCTATTTATATTGTTAATTGCTATACCTGTACCAATAGATAAATCTTCTGCAGAAGTTATACCTATATTTTCATCAATAAAATTAGTTAATCTTGAAATATCCGCTCTATCTCTAACTTGGCAATTACAACAAACATCATTATCAGAAATAAAGAATGAGCCACATCTTAAACATTTTTTAAATTCCATTACAAAAACCTCCTAAGTTAAAACAATGCGATTTAATTTATCTTTTGTTTTTATCAACAATAATATAGAAATATTTTATCAGATAAAAACAAAAAAAGAAAGAAAATTTTACAAAAATTTTAAAAAATATTATTTGGAAGTGGGATGTGTGAAGTGAGAAGTGTGATTTTAGGGATAGACTTTGAAGACTTTTCTATTTTCCCACTTCACACCTCTCACATCCAAAAATAATTTGCTTTGTTTCTAATATTTCGTAATATTTTAAATCACCAAATTTTTTTTTACTGCATATTATATAGCAAAAACATATCATGGAGGTAAATATTTATGAATACAATATTATTATTTGTTGCAATTCCAATATTAGTAATAGTAGTGTCAATCATTTTAGAAAAACTGTTAAATAATCCTTTATTAATTGCTGCTCTGGTTTTTGCAGTTTTTTTAGTTATAACTTTTGCAATAGGAGATACAACATTGCTAATTGCAGCTTTTGCATATGCATTACTTGCTTTATTAACTGCTTTAGCAGTTAGAGCTTTTTGCTGTTTAAGAGGATTGCTCTGCGGGGAATCTAATGAAAATAACAATAATAATTTATGTGACACACTAGCAGAAAGTATAGATAACAATAATAACAATTCATGTAGTAACAACAATAATTGTGGGTGTAATAGACATAGGGGAAGATAAATTGAATTCTGAGTTTGGTAATTGGAATTTGGTGGTTGGATGTATGTAGGGGAGAACTGTGTTCTCCCGTGCTTCGAAGGCGGGCGAACGAAGTTCGCCCCTACAACGTTTGTCATACAATTTACAATTTTTTAATATTAACATATAGCAAAATAAATAAATGCACTTGCTTAAAATAATCCAATGTAATATAATTTCATAAAAGTAAAGAGGGTGTTATTTTATGCAAGAAGGAATTGCAGTTTTTGGTGGTTCATTCAATCCACCATTAAATTCACATTTTTTGTTAGCTGAGCAAGTATTAAATGAAATGAGCTTTATAAAAAAAATAATTTTTGTTCCAGTAAGTACTAAATATAATAAAAAAGGTCTTGCATCAAACGAAGATAGGCTTAATATGGTGAAAGCTGTTTGTGAAGAAAATGAGGGGTTTGAAGTATCAGATATTGAATTAAAAGATGCTGTTCAACCTTTTACAGTTGAAACTTTAAATTATTTAGACCAAAAATATCATCAAACCTTATATTTTATGATAGGAACAGATAATTTAAAACAATTAAGAACATGGAATAAGGCTGATGAACTAGTAACAAAATATAAATTTATAATATTAGAACGTGATGAAGATAAAATGGACGAAATAATTGGAGATGATGAATTTTTAAGTAAATATAGACAGGCTTTCATAAAATTTAACAATCCAATAAGGACAAATTTAAGCTCAAGTTATGTAAGAGCTCAAATAAAAGAGGGGAAAAGTATAAAATATTTAACTCCAGATTCTGTAATAGAGTATATAAAAGAAAGGGAATTATATAAATGATAACAAATATAGAAAAAGAAGTTGAAAACATAGTTAGTTGGATTAAAAATTATATAGAAGAAGTAGGTGCGAATGGTGTTGTTATTGGCAATAGTGGAGGAAAGGATTCCGCTGTTGTAATAGCTCTAGTTACAACAGCTATAGGAAAAGAAAAAGTATTAACAATAGCTATGCCATGTAATTCTATTGCTAATGATTTAGAAGATGCAAAAGCTGTTGCAGCAAAATTTGAAGTTCCAATGTTAGAAATAGAATTAACAAATGTATATAATGAGCTAGAAAAAACTGTAAATAAGGAATTGAAAAAAGAAATATCAGAAGAAGGAAAAATAAATATAAAACCAAGATTAAGAATGACAACATTATATTCTATTGCACAAACATTAAATTATTTAGTTGCAGGAACAAGTAATAAATGTGAGATATTTATAGGATATACAACAAAGTGGGGAGATAGTGCAAGTGATTTTAATCCAATAGGAAATTATACGGTAGAAGAAGTTTTACAAATTGGAGAATATTTAGGAGTTCCTGAAACAATAATAAAAAAAGCTCCAAGTGATGGATTAGGAACTAAAACAGATGAAGAGAAAATGGGAGTTACATATAAACAAATAACAGAATATATTGAAACAAATAAAACAGAAAAAGTTGCAATGAGAAAAATTGAAGACATGCACAGAAAATCAGAACATAAAAGAAAAAATATACCAATATATACTTAATAATTAGTTTAATACATTTGACAAGGATGACATAATATGGTAAAATTATATTATGTTATGTTATGTTTTCACTAAGAGGTGATGTATATGGTTATAGAATTAAAAAAAATACATAAACGAAAAAATTTAAATTATAAAAAAATGGGCGTTGTGTGAAGGTAAAACCTTTTAAGCTTTCACAACAACGCTTTTTAATTTATTTAAAGGAGATGATTCATATGAAAAAGTTAGGAAAAAAAATAATTTTAATTTCTGCAATAACATTTTTTATAGCTATTATTACATCTGGAATGGTACAAGCGACTAATGAAGTTGAAATAATAAAACAAGAAATAGATGTAATCAAAGAAAAAATAGATATTGAAGAATGTGAAGAACATTTATATGCTAGTAGTGTTTCAGTTGGTGGAGTAGAAAATAATATAAATGTTTTAGGTTCTAGTAAAATGAAGGAAGAATTAAAAAATACATTACAAGAACAATTTTCAGAGCAATTAGGATATGATATTGAAATTTTAATAAATCATGATGCGAAAATAAATATGTCAAATTTTAATAATGTTAATTGGAAAAGTTATATAGGAAAAAATATTAAAGAAATAACTGAAGTAAAAAATAATTGGTCAATTGATATACCAAATGAAAAAGGATTATTTAAAGATGATAATAATAAAATGAATAGTGATTATGTATTTGTTTTGCCAGAAAAAGTACAGAAGAATACAACTACATATATAGTTTTAGTTATGGTTGATGCTGAATTAAAATCATTTATTACTCAAAAATTAAAAAATATAGAATTTGCATATGCAACAATTACTATTACTATGGAAGAAGATGTAAAGGAAGAAATAGTAGAAGTTAATAGTTTAAAAATAATAGGAAAAAATCTTTTATATGTAAATGAATATATGATATTAGAGACTGAAATATTACCGCAAAATGCAACTAATAAAACAATAAAATGGACATCAAGTGATGAGGAAATAGCAACAGTGGATAATAGAGGAAGAGTAGAGGCAATAAAAGCCGGAGATGTAATAATAACAGCAGAAACAAGTAATGGAATCAAACAAAATATAAAAATTAATATAAAAGAAATTGAAGTTGAAAGTGTAGAGATTATCGGAAACAAAAGTTTAAAAGTTGGAGAAAGTATTCCGCTAGAAATAAAAGTATTACCACAAAATGCAACACATAAAACAGTAACATGGACATCAAGTGATGAGGAAACAGCAATAGTTGATGAAAATGGTAAAGTTACAGGAAAAAAAGCAGGTCAAGTAATAATAACAGCAAAAGCTCATAATGGAGTAAAAAGCGTTATTACTATTGAGGTTGAAGAAAACACAGAAAAAATAACAGGAGTTACATTGATACAAAAATTACTTAATAAGATAATGAATTTTATTAATAATTTATTAAAACAACTAATTAGTATAATGACAAAAAGATAATAAAAAAAGAGTTTATAGTTTTCTACTATAAACTCTTTTTTTAGAATTCTATAAATTTATAAATTGCTTCTGCAAAACCACCTTTTTCTACAGAATTTTCTGTTATGTATTTTGCAACACTTTTTAATTCATCATATCCGGTTGGCAACTGAAACACCAATGCCAGAATTTTTTACCATATCTAAATCATTTAAGTTATCTCCAATTGCCATTACTTCATTTGAATTGATATTCAAGTATTTTTGAAGAATCTTTAATGCATTATCTTTATTTACATTCTTTGGGGTTATATCCAAATATTCATATTCTTTATTTATAATGTTATCTTTATATTCACCATATTTTTTTATTGTAGTAATAGAAACATCTAAATTTGAATTAATATTTTCTTTTATATCGTTTAAGCTGTTTGAACTAGAAATTACTAATTTACAAACTTCTACATTATTACCAGATATATATTCTGCAATATCATTTACCATAATAAAATCTAAAGAAGAATCATATAAGCTTTGTTTTTTTATTTTAAAATTTCTTAAATCCATATATTCTAATTTTTCAGTAATGACTTCCTTATCTGTATATATATGAACATGTAGGTCATTTTCTTTTGCAATACTAATACATTTATTTATTTCTTCTAAGGTTAGTAATTTTTTATATATTTCTTTTCCAGTTTTTAAATCTATAATTTGATTTCCGTTACCAAAAATTCCGGTAGCTGGCATTAAATTTTGAACATAGTCCTTTGATTATAGGGTATGTTTTTCCGGTACAAATAACAAAATCAATATTTTTTTTATTTATATCATTTATAGCTTTTAGATTAGTTTCGTAAATTGAGCCTGATTTATCGATTATAGTTCCATCTAAATCACTAGCAACTAATTTAATCATTTTTTGCTACCTCCAAACATTAAATATTATAACATAAAAATAACAGAAAAGCAAAAGTTTTACATAAAATGTTGCAATTTTGTCGAAAATTTTATATAATACTGTAAATACTGAAAGGTACTAAGTTACTGGGAGGTCAGCAGTTACTAAATTTATCAGTATTAAAATTTGGACACTTGTTCAAATAATTTTATGGAGGTGCTTATCTTGGCAAAGGCAGAAATTCCGTACAATGCTATGAATAAAATTAACGTCGCGATAATGTACGGTGGAGGACAGATTCCGGAGGCAAACTCCCTGATGGGAGAAATCGCAACTTTACTTCTTCGGAGGAAAGAGTTTGGCAATGTTTACGGTATTCACCAGAGCTATGCAGGCATGGCAGATGCAAAATGTTATGAACTCCTGACAGAAGTAAAGGTGAGTGTATTTGAAGATCAAATCGGCACATATTTCGGTACATGCCGAAATTTTGACCCTTCTTCTGAAGAAAATTTTCCATGGATTCTCCAGCAGCTAAAGGCACATGACATTCATGCTTTGATTGTATGTGGCGGCGATGGTTCATTAAGAGCTGCAAGAGACTTGGAAAAGAAGTTAAAAGAAGCAAATTATTTCTTGACTATCATTTGGCTCCCGTGCACAATCGACGGTATTCAGGGAAGTAAGACAATCGGCACAAAGGCAGCTGTTAAGCAGACATATGAAAGAACAATCTATGTGGCTGCAAATGCATGGGCTACCTTTGACTGCGGTTTGAATGGTCCGAGAGTAGCAGTTATTGAAGCAATGGGTAGAAACCGAGATACCATTCTCTGCGGGACAATAGATCTCATAAAGAAAGAAGGTAAAATCGGTAAATTCAAGTTGGAAGATATTCGACTTATTGCAATACCTTCAGACCATGAGTGGAGTGTTGAAGCCTTGGTAAAAGAGGTTAACAAATCAGAAGTGCCCGCATTGATTATGGCATCTGAAGGTGCTTTCCCAAAAGAAAAGTGGTTTAAGCTTATCGATGTAACAAATGGTGTTGCGAAGAAAATTGCGGCATTGATTGACATTGAAAAGCAGAAGAGAGCCAATGCGGATGTTATTGGTTATTTGAGCCAGTCGAATTCTTTCGGACTTGAGTGCAGAGAAATCTATGAAGATTTTCTTCCGTGGATAGATTGTCTCAAGAAAGAAATTGCAAATTTTGCATCTTATTCAGAGGCTCAGGCAATTATCTACGACGGCGGTGTTCATTGCGTGCCATTGACTTATATGGCGGATTTAAATCCAAATTCCAAGGCAATTGTAAAACTTTCAGAAGAGGACAAAGAAATTCTCAAGGATTTCTTGTTTTGATGCAGCCAAACAGCACAATCGGGTGGACTGGTTTTCCAGTCTGCCCGATATTCTTTTATTTGTATATATAATAATATCGAATATCACTCTTGCAAGTTGACATAATGCTAAAAGGATGATATAATAATAATGAGGGTATTCTATCATCAAATAAAAATTTTTAGAGGTGATATTTAT
Source organism: Clostridia bacterium (assembly GCA_017437145.1). Classification (GTDB taxonomy): domain Bacteria; phylum Bacillota; class Clostridia; order TANB77; family CAG-508; genus CAG-452. Next base: position 46,931 of record JAFSBT010000009.1, read on the forward strand.
GGAAGGTATAAATTTTAATAAAAAGTTTATATTAATAATTTTGCTAATGGGGATTATATTTTGTATTTTTTTAAGTACAAATGTAAATGCAGTAAATTATGATTTTGAATATAGAATGGCATTAGAAAATATAGATTTTTATGACGATAGTGGTAATAAACTAGGAATTGTAATTAATCAAGGAGAATATTTATATGTACGTCCTGAATTGTATGGTAAAACAATTAACCATCAATTTTTTGTACAAACTCTTTTTCAAGCAAATACAGTTTATATTAAAGAAAATGATTTAAGTTTTAATAATAGTACTCAAATGTATATTACTAAGGAAACAACAAATCTTTATGATCTTGGTGGAAATGTAATTGGAAAGATAGATAAAAATGTTGAAGTTGATGTGGCTAATTCTAAAGAAAATGGTTTTTATAATGTTTCAATAGATGGATATATATTAGCTAGTAATTTACAACCTGACCCAGGTCAAGTTGGAGATTTAAGTCAAGAAGGTGATGATGTTCCAGTGCTTATAGATGATGACAATGAAAATGGAAATGTTATTACAGTCATAACTAAAGGACTATTGAAATTATTATTTGAGACATTACCAAAAATGTTAGTTAATTTATTTAATAATATAAATTTATAAAATGGTATTTTAATAAAAACTCTTAAATATTTATATTTAAGAGTTTTATTATGTTTAAATATTTCAAATGTATAACCTTGAAAATGAGATGATTTTATAATATAATCTAGCTAATAAAGGAGTAAAATAATGTCAAATTTTGTGCACTTACATGTCCATAGTGAATATAGTTTATTAGATGGAGCAAACAGAATAAAAGATTTACCTATTAGAGCAAAAGAATTGGGAATGGATTCTATTGCTCTTACTGACCATGGAGTTATGTTTGGTGTAGTAGATTTTTATAAAGAATGTAAAAAAAATGATATAAAACCTATTATTGGTTGTGAAGTATATGTAGCACCTAGAACAAGATTTGAAAAAGAAGCAGGTATAGATAATAAATATCACCATTTAATTTTACTAGCTAAAAATGAAATAGGATATAGGAATTTAACAAATTTAGTATCTATGGGATTTACTGATGGATTTTATTATAGACCTAGAATAGATTATGAAATTTTAGAAAAATATCATGAAGGATTAGTATGTTTAAGTGCATGTTTAGCAGGACATGTAAATAAAGAAATATTAAATGAAAATTACGAAAAAGCAAAAGAAGTTGCATTATGGCATAAGAATTTATTTGGTGATGATTACTATTTAGAGATACAGCCAAATGGATTACCAGAACAAATTTTAGCAAATCAAAAATTAATTGAGATTTCAAGAGAATTATCAATTCCATTAGTTGCAACAAATGATGCTCATTATTTAAGAAAAGAAGATAGTTATAATCATGAAGTATTACTATGCATACAAACAGGAAAGAAAATGACTGATGAAGATAGAATGAAAATGGGAACAGATGAATTCTATTTAAAATCTCCTGAAGAAATGGAGAGTTATTTTTCAAATATTCCTGAAGCAATTTCTAACACAGTAAAAATAGCAGAAAAGTGTAATTTCGATTTTGAGTTTGGAAATACAAAATTACCTAATTATGAAGTGCCAGAAGAATTTGAAACACATAGTGATTACTTTAAGAAAATTTGTTATGATGGATTTAAAGAACGATATGGAGAAGAACCTGATGAGGAAATAAAAAGTAGATTAGAATATGAAATTTCTGTAATTGAGAAAATGGGATATGTTGATTATTTCTTAATTGTATGGGATTTTATTAACTATGCAAAATCTGTAGGAATTCCAGTAGGACCAGGTCGTGGTTCTGGTGCAGGGTCAATTGCAGCATATTCAATGGGAATAACAGACATAGATCCAATAAAATATAGTTTACTTTTTGAAAGGTTTTTAAATCCTGAAAGAATAAGTATGCCTGACTTTGATATAGATTTTGATTATGAAAGAAGGCAAGAAGTAATAGATTATGTAGGTAGAAAATACGGTAAAGACCATGTTTCACAAATTATAACTTTTGGAACAATGTCTGCAAGAATGGTAATTCGTGATGTTGCAAGAGCATTAGATTTTCCATATGCTGAAGCAGATAAGCTTGCAAAAATGGTTCCTATGGAATTACATATAACAATAAAAAAAGCTTTGGAACAAAATGTTGAATTAGCAAATTTATATGAAAGTGATGCAACTATAAAAAAATTATTAGACATAGCTATAGGCCTAGAAGGAATGCCAAGACAGGCTTCAACACACGCATGCCGGAATAGTTATTACAAAAGATCCAGTAATAAGTTATGTTCCGTTATATGTTAATGAAGGTACAATTTCAACTCAATTTATCATGACAACTTTAGAAGAACTTGGATTATTAAAAATGGACTTCTTAGGATTGAGAACATTAACTGTAATTTCAGATACAATGAAATTAGTAAAAAAATGTAGAAATATAGATGTAGAATTTGATAAAGAGATGAAAGATTCTAAAGCATTTGAGTTATGGCAAACAGGTAATACATCTGGAATATTCCAATTTGAAAGTGCTGGTATGAGAAACTTCATGAAGGAATTAAAACCTGATTCATTAGAAGATATTATTGCGGGAGTTTCATTATATAGACCAGGTCCTATGGACCAAATTCCAAGATATATAAAAAATAAATTGCACCCAGAACATGCGGAGTATACACATCCGGCCTTGGAACCAATATTAAATGTAACTTATGGATGTATGGTGTACCAAGAACAAGTTATGCAAATAGTAAGAAATTTAGCAGGATATTCTTTAGGCAGAGCTGACTTAGTTAGAAGAGCAATGGGAAAGAAAAAACTTGATGTAATGGCAAAAGAAAGAGAAAACTTTATCCATGGACAATTAGATGAAGAAGGAAATATAATAATCCCAGGGTGTGTTAGAAATGGAATTGATGAAAAATCTGCTAATAAAATATTTGATGAAATGGCAGAGTTTGCAAAATATGCATTTAATAAGTCACATGCGGCTGCTTATGCTGTAGTTGCATATAGGACAGCATATTTAAAAGCACATTATCCACCGGAATTTATGGCAGCTACATTAAATAGTTATTTAGGTAATTTAGATAAAATACCAGAATATATAGACGAATGTAAAAGATTGAAAATTCAAGTATTACAACCTAGTATAAATAAAAGTTACACAAAATTTGCTGTGTATGGAAATCAAATAAGATTTGGGCTTCGGAAGTATAAAAAATGTTGGTATAGCTGTAGTTGAAAGTATTGTAAAAGAAAGAAAGAAAAACGGCGAATTTAGGAGCTTTACAGATTTCTGTGAAAGAATGTCTAATGATGCAGTAAATAAAAGATGTATAGAAAGTTTGATAAAAGCAGGAGCTTTTGATGAATTCGGAGATACTAGAGCAACACTTCTTGCTTCTTTTGAGAGAATATTAGATACTATAAATAATAGCAATAAAAAAAGTTACCAAGGACAAGTAACAATGTTTGATTTAGGTGGACAAGATGAAAATTTAAATGAAATAAAATATAATTTTACAGTTTTACCAGAGCTTGGTGAAAAAGAATTGTTATCGATGGAAAAAGAAATGCTTGGTATATATATTACAGGACATCCATTGGATAAAATAAGAGAAAAAATAGAAAAGCTTACGAATATAAATACATTAAAAATGCTAGAGTATAGGGAAGAATTAGAGAATTCTGGAAATTCAAAAATGGACGGAAAACAAGTCAAATATGCAGGTATAATATCTTCTGTAAAAAAGAAATATACAAAAAGAAATACAGTTATGGCTTTTATAACAGTAGAAGACTTATATGGAAGTACAGAAATAATAGTATTTGACAGTTGTTACTCAAAATGTTCAGATTTATTATTAGTTGATAATATAGTTTTAATAGATGGAAGAGTAAGCATAAAAGAAGATGAAGATGTAAAAATAGTTGCAAACAATATTATGGATTTTAATAATTATGCTGAAAATATTGGTAATAATATATCACAAAACAATAATTTAAATATAGATATTATTAAACAATCAAAAAATATGGTAATAAATATAACAAATATGGATGACAACACAAAGGCAAAGCTAAGAGGTGCAATTAGATTTTTCTCAGGTGATAAAAATAACTTTTTAGTAAAAGTAAAAAATGGTGAGCAATTATTAACATGTGGAGGAATATATTTAAACAAAGAAATTTTTGAACAATTTAAAGAAATTGTTGGGGAAGAAAATATAATAATAAACTAAAAAGAAACTGTGTCAATAGGGACGGGGCATTTTGACATAACTAACATTAGTTATGTCAAAATGCCCCGTCCCCATTGACAGTCTTTTATTCTTAATCAAAATTTTATTTATCAGGAATATATTCCAATAATTCTGATACTTCACAGTCAAAAGCTTTACAGATACTATTTATCTGATTTATATCAATTCTTTTAGTTTCTTCATAGTACATTTTTGAAATAGTAGCAGGACGAATCTTTGTAGCATCTGCTAATGCTTTTTGGGTCATTTTATGTTTTCCTAATAAATCCGATAATTTAATTTTAATCATATTTATCAACTCACTTTAATAGTCTAATTTTTGTTGTATTTTATCATTTTATGTAATAAAAAAACACGAAATAAGTATAAAATAACCATAAACGTAACAAAATGTTGCCTACCAGTAAATTTTTTGCTATAATCTAAAACAAAAAATAGAAAATTTGGAGTATAAAATGAAGAAAAAAAGAAATACTAAAAATATGATAAATGTTAATTGGAAAAATAGAAGTCAAAGTTATTTAAACGAAATGCAAAGTTTATTAGATAGATTGCAAAGTATAGAAGATAAGGAGTTAAAAAAGGAGATTCTTTATAAGATACTTAAATGTGATAATGAACTTACAATTTTAGCAGAAACATTATTTGATGAGTATTATGAAAAAGGAAAGAAAGATGCGAGAAAAGCTTAAAGAGAAATTTATAGTGGGGTTAATTGCAGGAATTATTAGTGGATTATTTTCAGCAGGTGGAGGTATGATACTAGTTCCTGCTTTTATTCATATATTTGGATTGAAAGATAATAAAGCAAGAGCTACATCAGTTTTTACAATTTTGCCTTTAGTAATCGTAAGTGGTATTTTTTACTATAAAAATAATTTTGTAGATTGGAACATTGGAATAAAATGCGCAATAGGAGGAATTGTAGGAGGAATAATAGGAGCAAAATTATTAAAAAAAATATCAAATAAAACTTTAAGAATTCTATTTGTAATATTTTTAATTTATGTTTCAATAAAAATGATTATAGGATAGGAGAGCACATGTTAGAAATTTTAACGGGATTAATATCGGGGACAGTCAGTGGTACAGGAATGGGCGGAGGAACAATTCTTATACTTATTTTATCTTTATTTCTTCGGAATAGAACAGCACACGGCACAAGCAACTAATTTGATTTTTTTTATTCCAACATCTATTTCTGCAATAATTACTACGTGGAAAGATAAATTAATAGATTTTAAATTAGGAATACCTATAATATTTTTTGGAATTATAGGGGCAATCATAGGTACAAAAATTTCAGTTAGTATGAATGTAGAAATATTAAAAAAATGTTTTGGAATTTTTTTAGGTCTAATAGCAGTATATGAAATATATTCATTTATAAAAGAGTATAAAAAAAGTAATAATGCAAATAATAAAACAAAAGAATAAAGGTGATTTTAATATTTGTAGGGGCGGGCCTTGTGTCCGCCCGTTCTTCAAATAAATTACCATAATATAAATAATTTGGAGGTCTTGAATATGAAATTTGTAAAAGGAATGATAGTAGGAACAGCAGTTGCAGCTGTTGTTGGAATGATGTATAGTGAAGGTATGATGAACAAGAAAAAAGTAATGAAAAAATGCAGAAGAATAGCTAAAAGAATGGGGATGTAAACGCCAATGGGGACGTATTTATTTGGTGACTATATATAGTCACCAAATAAATACGTCCCCATTGGCGTTTACAGTGTCTTATTATTTTTTATCTTCTTTTTCTTCGCATTTGCAATCATCTTCATGAGGCTTTTTGTCTCTATCAGGACAGTCTAATTTTGTACCTTTTAAACATTTTCCATGATGTTTGCAATCTGCACAAATTTTAACATGTTTTACATTATCAGCCCAAAATTGAATTTCATATACTTTATCTGGACAAAGAGGTCCAAAAACAAATTCTCCGTCTTTATCTGTAAAAGTGTGAGAAACTGGTTTTCTTTCTTCTTTACCATATTCATAACAAACTTCTATTAGCTTAACAACAGCATCTTCAACAGGCTCTTTGAAGCAATCTCTAATAACTCCAAATATAACATTTCTTCTGTCTTCAGGTAAATTTATTTCAATATCAAATTGTTTACCTTTTTCAATAAAACCGTCTACTTTTACCATAGGGTAATTTTTTTTGTCAAAATCCATTTTTACATCATCCTTTTTTATTTTTTGCTTTAACTTAGCTTAATATATAATATGAAAAGGGTAGCGTAATGTGACAAATAATTTTAATAAAAAATGTTGATAAATTTTGAATTTTAATATATTATATAAATTCATAGGAATATAGCTTTGAAAGGAAGTTAAAATGTATTTAAAGAGATTAGAATTGCAAGGATTTAAATCATTTGCAGATAAAACTGTATTAGAATTTATGCCAGGAATAACCACAGTAATAGGACCAAATGGGTCTGGAAAAAGTAATATTTCAGATTCTATAAGATGGGTTCTTGGAGAACAAAGTATGAAGTCTTTAAGAGGAAGTAAATCTGAAGACATTATTTTTGCTGGAACTCAAAATCGTAAATCTTTAGGTTTTGCTGAGGCATCAATAGTAATAGATAATTCAGATGGAAAGTTACCTATAGAATATTCTGAAGCAACAGTTACCAGAAGAATATATAGAAATGGTGAAACAGGATACTTTATAAACAAAACCCCATGTCGTTTAAAAGATGTATTAGAATTATTTATGGATACAGGAATTGGAAAAGATGGATATTCTATAATAGGTCAAGGGAAAATAGATGAAATATTAAGTAATAAATCTGAAGATAGAAGAAAAATTTTTGAAGAAGCTGCAGGAATTGTAAAATATAGAACTAGAAAAGCTGAATCTGAAAAAAAATTAGAACAAACTAAATTAAATTTATTAAGAATAAATGATATCTTATCAGAAATTGAAGTTAATATAGAACCTCTAAAAATACAATCTGAAAAAGCTAAAAAGTTTTTAGATTTAAGAGAAGAGTTGAAGGCAATAGAAATAGGACTATTCATATACAATATAGATATTTATAAAGTAAAAATAGAAGAACTAATAAAAGATATAGAAATAATAAAAGCACAAAACGAAGAAGAAGAGAAAAATTTAGAATTATTAAATGAGAAAAAACTTACTTTAAAAATGGAATTAGATGAAATAACAAGTAAAGTTGAGGAAATGCAAAATTTAGGTTTTGAAAGCAGCACAAAAATAGAAAAAATCAATTCAGAAATAAATGTTACTAATGAAAAAATAGCAAATAATAATGAAAACTGTTTAAGATATCAAAAAGAAATAGAAGAAGTAAATTTAAGAATTAAAGAACTAGAAGAGGAAAAAGTTTCAAGAATTGAGAAAAAAGAAACTTTAGGTGCAAATAGAGAAAGATTTGTGACAGAATTAGAAGAAAAAGAAAAAGCATTAGAAGAAATAACAAAAAAATTATCCGCAGAAGAAGCTTTAATTGAGGAAAAGAAAAGAGAAGTAGAATCAAAAACAGATTTAAAATATGAGAAAAAAGAACTAATAAATACACAAGATATAAATTATGAAAATTTAGAAAAAAGAGAAAAAACTATAAAAGTAGAAATTGTCGATACTATTTCAGAATTAGATGAAAAAAGATTAATAAAAAGTGAAATTTCTAAGGGTTTTACAGAAATCGATAATAAAAGAAATGAATGTAAAAAAAGATTAGAACAAATTTCAACTAAAAAAGAAGAATATGAAAGTAAAACTGCAGAATATGATAATAAAATAAATAACTTAACCTCAGAATATAGAGTTAAAGAATCTAAATTAAAATTCTTAACAGATATGGAAAAAGAAAAAGAAGGTTATGCAAGAAGTGTTAAATCATTACTTTTAGAATGCGATAAAAATACTGGACTTAATAAAGGAATGCATGGAGTTTTAGCTAATTTAATTAGTGTACCAAAAGAATATGAAACTGCAATAGAAATGGTGTTAGGATTAACACTTCAAAACATAGTTACAGATACTGAAGAAGATGCAAAGAAATTGATTGAATACTTAAGAACAAACAATTTAGGTAGGGCATCTTTCTTACCAATTTCATCTGTTAAAGGAAAAAAAGTTGATAAACTAATAAAAAATGGTTTAGGTGGAGTAGTAGGACTTGCATCAGATTTAGTTAAAGTAGATAAAAAATATGAAGATATAATTCTAAATTTATTAGGTAGAACTGTTGTTGTTGAAGATATGGATACAGCAATAATTTTAGCAAGACAAAATAAATATGGATTTAAAATTGTAACATTAAAAGGTGATATTATAAATCCAAGTGGAGCTATTTCAGGAGGTTCTGTAACTCAAAAATCAAACGGAATAATTGGTAGAGCAACAGGAATAAAAGAATTAGAAAAAGATTTAAAATCTTTAGCACTAAAAATCGAAAAAATAGAATCAGAAAAAGAAAAATATGAAAAAGATTCTGAAAATGTTTTTGAGGAAATTACAGGAATTGGAATTGAAATGCAAGAAATTGAAATTTCACATGCTACTGAAAAGCAAAGAATGATTTCAATTGAAGAGACAGTAACTAGATTAGAAAAGAAATTAGAAAGCTTAAAAACTGAACAGGAACAAATAGGTGAAAATAAACAAAAAAACAGAGAAGAAAGAGAATTTTTAGAAAAAGAAAATATTGAAATTGAAAGTTTAATAGAAAATTTATCAATAGAAATAAAGAATTTTGCAGAAAAAAATAAAGATAATCAAAAATATATTGATGATTTAAATTTTGATATTACAAATTTAAAAATTTCATTAACATCTTTTGATGAAAGTAGTTTATCTCTTGATGAAATAATTTCTAGAATAGATAGTGATATAGCAAATTATAAAAATAGTATAAACTACAAAAAAGAGGAAAGTGAAAAAGCAAAATTAGAAAATGAAACACTAAAAGAGCAAATAGTAAATTTAAATAGTGAAATTGAAAATATTAAAGCGCAAGTTACTAATAGTTCTAACATTATAGAAGAATTAAAAGAAACAAGAAAAGTGAAAAATGAAAACTTAGATAAAATTGATACTGATGTAATTAATAAATACAAAGTAATAGAAGATTTGAAAAATCAAATATCAAAATTAGATGTAAAAAAATCAAAATTAGATTTTGAATTAGAACAAACGGTAAATAAAATGTGGGAGGATTATGAAGTAACTCCTAATGGTTTAAATGACGAATATAAAAAGCCTGAAAATGTTGCAAAGACGACTAAAAAAGTAAAAGAATTAAGAGATGAAATAAAGAGTCTAGGTAGTATAAATATTGATTCTATTGAAGAATACAAACAAACTAAAGAAAGATATGACTTCATGAGTGAACAAAGATTAGATTTAGAAACTTCTAGCACAAAACTTAAAAAAGTAATCGCAGATATTACTAAAACTATGAAAGAACAATTTTCAAAACAATTTAAAGTAATTAACAAAAACTTTGGAGAAGTATTTAAGGAATTATTTGATGGCGGACAAGCTGAATTAAAATTGATTGATGAAGAGAATATTTTAGAGTGTGGAATTGAAATAGAAGTTCAACCACCAGGAAAGAAACTTCAAAGTATGAGCTTATTGTCAGGGGGAGAAAAAGCGTTAACAGCAATTGCGTTACTATTTGCAATATTGAAAATAAATCCAGCACCATTCTGTGTGTTAGATGAAATTGAAGCAGCACTTGATGATGTTAATGTATACAGATTTGCTGATTATTTAAAGAAATTTACTAAAGATGTACAATTTTTAGTAATAACTCATAGAAAAGGAACAATGGAAGCGGCAGATACAGTTTATGGAATAACAATGGAAGAAAATGGGGTTTCAAAGTTGTTATCAATGAAACTTGACAAGAGATAAAGTTTATGGTAATATAATACATATTTCAAATAAAGCTCTGTAAGAGCAAAGCTCCGTTATTGGAGAATTAAATAACATACTTCTAGGAGAGCAACACTCTCCTTTCGTTTGAGCATCCGTTTCGGGGTAGGAGACCATTTGTTAATGGTCTCCTATTCCCATTTTGTTAGAAATAATATTTTTATATAATTATATATATAACACTTGACAAAAGAATTAAACTGTGTTAACATAATAAATATTTAAAATATACTCTGTATAGAGTGAATTTCCGTCATAGGAGAGTAATAAAAAGTTCTACTAAGGCTTTTTAGCCAGTGTCATAACTTTTTCCGGGGATGAGCGATCATTTATCAAATGGTCGCTTATTTCCATTTTAAGGATAAAATTTAGGTGATTATAAAAAACTTGACAAAAAATAAAACGCGTGGTAACATAATATATATTTCGATATCACTCAGTATTGAGTATATTATCCGTATTGGAATAAGAATAGACAACTTCGTAAGGACTTGTTCCTGACTCTTTTCATAGCTGGGGTAGGAGACCGTTTGTCAACGGTCTCCTATTCCCTTATTTGGGAATAATACTTTGATTTGATATAAAAATATATAGAATGAACCTGACAGGGAAACAAAAAAATGTTAATATAAGCTATATTTGACAAAGCTCTGTATAGAGCACTAACTCCGTATTAGGAGTTGTGGGAGTGCGCAACAATTGTTATTTGTAAGCCATTCGAAAGTACTCCTACAAAGGGGGAGCCATCCATTTTTATGGTCGGCTCTTTCTATAAGTTTACAACTCAAATCTAGGATTAAATTCTTCAAGCCACATATTTAATTGAATTAAATATGCCATAAGTTGAGGGCCAGTCATTAATTGACCAAACCATGGTTTTGAAAAGTTTTTACCATCAGTATTTAATATTTCAAAAACATAATCGTCATTAATTAAATTATGGATAGGTGATGATTTGTTTTCCATTATTTCTAGTAACATATTTTTTACAACTTTTAAGTAAGTTGGATTATGTGTTTTAGGATATGGACTTTTTTTTCTTTCTATTATTTCTTTAGGAAGTAATTTGTTCTTATCCATAATTAATCTTAATAATCCCTTTTCTCTACCATTTAAGGCTTTCATTTCCCAAGGAATATTCCATACATATTCTACCAACTTATAATCGCAGAAAGGAACTCTAATTTCCAAACCATTACTCATTCTTTCAGCTCTATCTAAAAGTGTTTGCATAAACCAATTAAATGTTAAATGAGAGATTTTTCTAGAACGTTTAGTACTTTCAGAGTCATTATTTAAAAAAATAACTTCTGAAAGACTTTCATTATATCTATAATCAATATACTCTTTTAAATCTAGTTTTTTACTTATTTCTGGATTTAAAATGTTTTGTCTTTCCAATGTTGCTAATGACCATGGAAAAGTATTAGAAGTTAATGAATTTTCATTAAAAAACCAAGGATATCCTCCAAAAACTTCATCAGCACATTCTCCAGAAAATGTGATAGGACATTCTTTTTTTATCTCTTTGCAAAAAAGAAGTAAAGAAGAATCTACATCTGCCATTCCTGGATATCCTCTTAATAACATAGCTTCTTTTAAAGCTTTAGCAAGTTCAGGAGTATCTATAATAAATTTTTTATGAGATGTTTTATAGGTTTTTCTCATAATGTCTATATAATAGTTATCTGAATTTGGTTGAAATTCACTTTTAACGAAATGCTTATCATTATCTAAGTAATCTACGGAAAAAGTTTTTAAAGGCAAGCAATTATTTTTTTCAATATTTTTATATGCATAGGCTGTCATTATGCTAGAATCTAATCCACCAGAGAGCATAGTACAAATGTTTTTTTCGTCTCCTAGTTGCTTATTGATGGCAGACTCCAATAGATAGGCAACATGAGCACAAGTAGTATCTAAATCATCTTGATGTTCTTTACTATCAAGTTTCCAATACTTATTAAAATGAATATCATTTTTATTAAATATTGAATAATGAGCAGGTTTTAATTCAAACACATCTTTAAAAGTGGTGAAACCAGGAGTGTGAGCGGGGCCAATTCCAAATATTTCTCCAATACTTTGTTCATTTAATATTGGAGTTAAATGAAATTCATCCAAAAGATTTTTTATACTTGAAGAAAAATATAAAACACGGTTTTCCATATAATAGTATAAAGGTTTTACTCCAAAATGGTCACGTGCTAAGAATAATTCTTCTTTCTTAGTATCCCAAATTGCAATAGAAAAAACTCCATCTAAATAATTAACAATATCATAACCATATAAAATAAATAATTTTACTAGAATTTCTTCATCACTATTTGATTCTAACTTAAAATTGCTTTCAGTAAGAATATTTTTCAAATTAGTTTTATTATATAATCTACCTCTAAAAATAATAAAATATTTATTTGAAGAATAATTTATTTCAATAGATTCTTTAAAAAAACATTTATCATTTGCTTTAAAATCAACATAACCAGTAATAAACATACACCTCCAAAATATTTATATCAATAAATTTGTTGCAAACGTTGTAGGGGCGACCATTGGTCGTCCGCTCTTCGAAGAAATCTCTATTAATGCAAAATTAATAAATATAAAAATTTAAATTATAGAATAAAACAGCAAACATAAATTTATTATTTTAGGTATTCTTATAAAGCACGGACGACCAATGGTCGCCCCTACAACGTTTAAAATAAATATTAATCATTTAACAATATTATATGAAAAAATAAAAAAATGTTGCAATTTTATTTGACAACAATTATAAGTTATGGTAAAATATTCATCTGTAAGCCGCATAAGTCGGGTTTTAAAGCTTATTTATATAATAAGCTACCTAGATTTTAATCTTAGCGAGTATTTAAAAGAAAGTGGAGGTGCTTCCAAAGTATGTACGCAATAGTTGAAGCTTGTGGAAAGCAATATAAAGTAGAAAAAGGAGACGTAGTATTTTTTGAAAAATTAGATACTGATGAAGGAAAAAAAATTACATTTGATAAAGTAGTTTTAGTGTCTGATGAAAAAGATACTAAAATTGGAAATCCTTATGTAAAAGGTGTAAAAGTAGAAGGAAAAGTTGTTTCTCATGGTAAAGCTAAAAAAATTATAGTGTTCAAAATGAAACCTAAAAAGAATGAAAGAAAGAAACAAGGACATAGACAACCTTATACAAAAGTTGAAATAACAGCTATTAAAACTGCTAGTGAAAAGAAAGAAACAGCAGCTAAAAAAGAAGAAACAAAATAAGGTTATAGAGAAAATTAAAAAAAGAATTTCAAGAGAGGTGAAAATAAATGGCACATAAAAAAGGTCAAGGTAGTGTTAAAAACGGAAGAGACAGTGAGTCTAAACGTTTAGGTGTGAAAAGAGCAGACGGAGAATTCGTTTTAGCAGGAAATATATTAGTAAGACAAAGAGGAACAAAAATATATCCAGGAACAAATGTTGATATCGGTAGTGATGACACATTATATGCATTAATCGATGGAACAGTTAAATTTGAAAGAAAAGGTAGAGACAAAAAACAAGTAAGTGTTTACCCAGTAGCAGAATAATAAATTAAAACTCTTCAAGAAATTGGAGAGTTTTTTTATATAAAAGTTTGTTTTTTGATATGTTTAGGGGTCGCCGTGGGCGATGACCCCTACAAATGTAATTTAATGTTATATGTAGGGGCAGACGCCCACGGCTGCCCTATATAATTAAAGGTCGCATTTTATAGTTGTAATAACTCAAAAAATACGATATAATATATAAATGAATTTTGGAAGGGGAAATTTTTATGAGCAAAAAAATTATATTAAGTGGAATACAAGCTACAGGAAAACTAACTTTAGGAAATTATTTAGGAGCAATAAATAATTGGGTTAGGATGCAAGAGGAATATAATTGTTATTATATGATAGCAAACTTACATTCATTAACAGTTAGAAATGAACCAGAAGAATTAAAAAATAATACACTTAAAATTTTAGCTCTATATATAGCTGCAGGATTAAATCCAGAAAAGAATACAATATTTATTCAATCACAAGTAAAAGAACATGCAGAACTTGGATGGATCTTAGATTGTTATACTTACATGGGTGAGTTATCTAGAATGACACAATTTAAAGATAAATCACAAAAACATGCTGATAATATAAATGCAGGATTATTTACATATCCAGCTTTAATGGCAGCAGATATTTTGTTGTATAAGGCTGATTTAGTTCCAGTAGGTGAAGATCAAAGACAGCATTTAGAAATTACTAGAGATTTAGCAGAAAGATTTAACAAACTATATGGAGAAACATTTGTTATTCCAGAGGCATATGTAAGAAAAGAAAGTGCAAGAATAATGGGATTACAAGACCCTACAAGCAAAATGAGTAAAAGTGCAACTAACTTAAATGATGTTATTTTCTTAGAAGATGAACCTGAAGTTATTTTGAAAAAATTCAAAAAAGCAGTTACAGATTCTGAAAATATAGTAAAATTTGACCCGGAAACAAAACCAGGAGTAAGTAATTTAATGCAAATATACGCATCTATTACAAATAAAACTATGGAAGAAATAGAAAAAGAATTTGAAGGTAGCGGTTATGGTAATTTTAAAACAACAGTTGCAGAAGCTGTAATAAATACTTTAAAACCTATACAAGAGAAGTATAAAATGATTTTAAATGACAAAGAATATTTAGAAAAGATTTATATAGATGGTGCAAATAGAGCAAGAGAACTTGCATCAAAAACTTTAAATGAAGTAAAAGAAAAAATAGGAATTTTATAAGGAGATAATGATGTTTGTAGATTATACAAAAATAATAATTAAATCTGGAGACGGTGGAAATGGAGCAATTACATTTAGAAGAGAAAAATATGTAGCTTCTGGTGGACCTGATGGTGGAGACGGAGGAAGAGGCGGAAGCATATATTTTATAGTAGATCCAGATGCTAATACTTTAATTAATTTTAGATACAATAAAAAATATAAAGCTGAAAATGGGCAAAATGGAAGTGGAAGCCATTGTTATGGAAAATCTGGAGAAGATTTATATGTAAAAGTTCCTATAGGTACAATGGTAAGAGATGCTGAAACAGGCAAATTAATAGCGGATTTATCAAAAGAAGGTCAAGTTGAACTTATTCTTCCAGGAGGAAGAGGTGGAAAAGGTAATTCTCATTTCGCAACTTCAACAAGACAAGCTCCACATTTTGCACAAAAAGGTGAAAAAGGACTAGAAAAAGAAGTTATATTAGAACTTAAACTTTTAGCTGATGTAGGATTAATTGGATTTCCTAATGTAGGAAAATCAACAATACTTTCTATGGTAACATCAGCAAGACCTAAAATTGCAGATTATCATTTTACAACTCTAGAACCAAATTTAGGTGTAGTAAAAACTAAAATAGGAGATAGTTTTGTTATTGCAGATATTCCAGGAATAATAGAAGGAGCAAGTGAAGGAGTAGGACTAGGATTACAATTTTTAAGACATATTGAAAGAACGAGACTTTTATTACACGTTATAGATGTTTCTGGAATTGAAAGCAGAATTCCTACTGAAGATTTTAAAACTATAAATGAAGAATTAAAAAAATATAGTGAAAAATTAAGTACTAGAAAACAAATAATAGTTGCAAACAAAGCAGATGTTATACAAGATAATTCATTATATGAAGAATTAGAAAAATTAGCTAAAAATGAAAATATAGAAATATTTAAAGTATCTGCAGCGACAGGTGAAGGATTAAATGAAGTTTTAACTAGAGTTTCAGAAGTATTGAAAACTTTACCAAAAGAAGATTTAGAAGAAGCTGAAGAGAAAAAAGTTTATACATTAAAAGAGGAAGATGAAGGATTCGATATTCGAATTGAAGATGGAATATATGTAGTAGACGGACCAGCAATAGAAAAAATAATGAGCAGAGCTAATTTAGAAGACAATGAATCAATATATTATTTCCAAAAAAGTATTAGATTTTTAGGAGTAGAAGAAAGACTTAAAGAAATGGGAATAAAAGAAGGCGACACAATAAAATTTATAGATTGGGAAATGGAATGGTTTGATTAAAAAAAGTGAGCCCCTTAGGGGGGCTCTTTTTGATTGCTATACATCTTGCCGTTGATACAAACCTTAGGCAAGTTTAATGCTGCTGCAATAATATCCGCGTTGTATACGGACAATCTATCGGTAAAGATGTGTAATACACCGTTATAGCTGTAAACACCTACTCTGCCGGAACCATAATCCCGAAGAACTTTGCGTGCGCATTCTTTTGTACTCATTATGCAATCTCTCCTAATATTTTATTTTCAAAGCAACTTGCTTTGAATTAGGAACTACATTGTAACACCGTTTAATATAAAAATCAAGGAAATATAAAAATAACAAATTATAATTTGTATGAGAAGTGTGACGTGGGACGTGGGAAGTGCGAAATTTAAAAAATTAGGAACCATAGCTCTAAAATCACACATCACACTTCGCACTTCTCACATCGAAATTACAATTTATATTATTTCTAAAAAATAAACCTAAAAACAAAACTTTTGTTTGACAAACGAAAAGGTATATGATAATATATAACCAAATAAATTTTCGGGAGTGATTATATTGAAAAGAAATGATCCAAATGAATTAAATAAAAGAGAAGAAGCAATGCTTAAATTTATTGAAAAACACATAAAAGAAAATGGATATCCACCATCAGTTAGAGAAATTGGAAAAGCAGTAGGATTAAGCTCTACAGCTACAGTTCATAGCTATATAGCAAAACTTACACAAAAAGGATATATAAAAAAGGAAGACCAAAAAGGTAGAACATTAAAAGTATTAAAAGGTGGTCTTGCTAATGATAAAAAAAGTACAGAAAAACCAATTTATAATGGTAGAGAATTAGTTGATGTACCTGTTATAGGGAAAATTACTGCAGGTGCACCTATTCTAGCTGTTGAAAATATTACAGATACATTTCCAATTCCAATTGATTTTGTAGGAAATAGTGAAAGTTTCATGTTAACTGTACGTGGAGAAAGTATGATAGAGGCTGGAATATTAGATGGAGATTATATATTAGTGAAAAAACAAAACACTGCAAGAAATGGAGAAATTGTAGTTGCATTAATTGGAGATGAAGCAACAGTTAAAACATTTTATAAAGAAAGCGACCATATACGTTTACAACCAGAAAACAGTACAATGGATCCAATAATAGTTCCAGATTGTAAGATATTAGGTAAGGTTGCTGGAGTATTTAGAAAACTATAAAGCAAATGAAAAGCAGCATCTTTCGTCGTTAAAATTAAAACAAGAATCCTCAATGTGCACAAAGCACACCTGCGGTTCTTGTTTTTATTTTGCCTAGCAATATACTACTTTTGATTTGCTTTTTTTATAAATTTTAGCTGATATTGTATTTGGAATTTGTTGGCTGGATATTTGTAGGGGAGAACTGTGTTCTCCCGTGCTTCGAAGGCGGACGAACGATGTTCGCCCCTACAGTGTTTGCAATGTATTTTATAATATATTATCACCAAATTCTAAACTCCAATCACCAAAATCAATTAATGCATAAATATTTTAAACAAACTAATACTATATTTTAGAGGTGAATTATTTATGCAAACAGATAAAAAGGTTTCAAAAAGAGATGATATGACAAAATATGGTGAATTTGTATGTTCAGCTTTTCATTGGTTGCCAATTGAAGAACAAAAAAAGAAAGCAAAAAAAATGGCTGATATGACTAAAAACAAGAAGGATTAAATTTTTATAAAAAAGTGTAATAATATTTTACCTTCCATAATATACATGTATTAAAGTTAGTACAAACGTTATTTTTGGGAGGTAAATATTTTTATGGAAAATTTGGAGATATATGAGGACATTGCGAATCGTACTGATGGAGATATATATGTTGGCGTTGTTGGTCCAGTAAGGACAGGTAAATCTACATTTATTAAAAACTTTATGGATTTATTAGTTTTACCCAATATTGAAAATACATATAAAAAAGAACGTGCAAGAGATGAACTACCACAAAGTGCAGCAGGTAGAACTATAATGACTACTGAGCCTAAATTTGTTCCTAATGAAGCTATTGAAATTACTGTAGGAGAAAACTTAAAATTAAAGACTCGTTTAGTAGATTGTGTTGGATATTTAATTAACAATGCATTAGGACATATGGAAGGAGAAGTTCCTAGAATGGTACGAACACCATGGTCTGATACAGAAATACCATTTGAGGAAGCAGCAGAGATTGGTACTAAAAGAGTTATAACTGAACATTCAACTATTGGGATTTTAGTAACTACAGATGGAAGTATAACAGAGATACCAAGAGCAGATTATATAGAGGCTGAAGAAAGAGTAGTAAAAGAATTAAAACAAATGAATAAACCTTTTGTTATAGTTTTAAATACTGCACAGCCTTATTCAGATGATACAAAGAGATTAGCTTTAGATTTAGAAAATCAATATGGTGTATCTGTAATACCAACAGATTGTACTAATTTGAATATAGAAGATGTTAATGATATATTTGGCAAAATATTATATGAATTTCCAGTTGAAAGAATAAATTTAAACTTCCCAGGTTGGGTTGATGGCTTAAATGATAATCATAATTTAAAACAAGAATTATATGGTAAAGTAATAGATTCTTTTAAAGATACTTTAGCTATTAAACATATAGATTCAGGATTAAAAAGACTTACTTCATCAGAAATAATAAATAGTACAATAATAGATGAAATCAATTTAGGAAATGGAGCTGTTACAGTAAGAATTGCACTAAAAGATGATTTGTTCTACAATGTTTTAACTGAAATAACAGGTGTAGATATATCAAATGAAGCGGATTTATTCTCAACAATTGCAAATCTTTCGAGGGCTAAAAAAGAATACGATAAAATAGAAATGGCGCTTCAGGAGGTAAAACAAAAGGGATATGGAATTGTTACACCAAGTATGGAGGAACTTATATTAGATGAGCCAGAAATGGTAAAACAAGGTTCAAGATTTGGGGTTAAATTACGTGCTAAGGCTCCGTCAATTCACTTAATAAAAGCCGAAATAGAGACTGAAGTTTCGCCAATAGTTGGTAGTGAAAAACAATCTGAAGAATTAGTTAATTATTTGCTTTCAGAATTTGAAAATGACCCAATAAAAATATGGGAATCAAATATTTTCGGAAAAAATTTACATGAACTTGTAAATGAAGGATTACAAAATAAACTTGCAAAAATGCCAGAAGATGCACAAGGAAAATTACAAGAAACTTTAGAAAGAATAATCAATGAAGGAAGCGGAGGACTTATTTGTATTATATTATAACAAAAAAGTTGGCATTATTGCCAACTTTTTGTTAGTTAATAGCATCACTAAATTTCCATTTGGCTACTTAAAAATCCTGCAGCGGATTGAACAACTTTTAATTCAGTATCTCCCATTTTAGTATTTTGTTGTTTAGAAAGTAATATAACACTACCAATAACATCTCCGTCTGAAATAATTGGATATATAACTTGAGAATTAAATCTTTTTTCTTTAGAATCATTTTGTGTTATAGGTAAAGCAAGTTCATTATTTTCCTTGCTAGTATAAACTTCTTTGTTTTCCATAACTTTTTCAAGTTCAGGACTTAATGATTGTTCTAGATATTCTTTTTTTGAACCACCTGAAACAGCTATTACAGAATCTTTATCTGTGATACATGCTATATGTCCAGTTGTTCTTGAAAGTGTTTCTGCATAACCTGTTGCAAATTCAGAAAGTTCTCCAATTGGAGAATATTTTTTTAATATAATTTCTCCTTCTTTATCAGTAAATATTTCTAAAGGGTCTCCTTCTTTTATACGTAAGGTTTTTCTTATTTCCTTAGGAACGACTATTCTACCTAAATCATCTATTCTTCTAACTACACCAGTTGCTTTCAATTTTTTACCTCCTTTTAATTTTTTATCTAAAAATAGTATTTGTTTGGAAAAAAAATTTATGCATTAATTTGACAAAAAAATAAAATATCAAATCCACTTGTAAATATTAGGAATAATTTGTATAATAATACGGTAAAGAATTAGGAGGAATTTATGAATAATATAAATTTAAAAGAGACATATCTAAATTTTTTTGAAAAGAAAGGACATAAAATTATTCCAAGTGCGCCAATCATTCCAGAAAACGACCCAACATGTTTATTCAATACTGCAGGAATGCAACCATTGGTACCATATTTAAAAGGAGAAACACATCCTGAAGGAAATAGGTTAGCAGATGTTCAAAAATGTTTTAGAACAAACGACTTAGATTCAATAGGTGATAAAACACATCATACATTTTTTGAGATGTTAGGAAATTGGTCTTTAGGTGATTACTTTAAAAAAGAATCAATTGCATGGAGTTTTGAATTGCTAACAAAAGAATTGAATATACCTGTTAAAAAATTGGCTGTAACGGTTTTTAAAGGAAACGAAATAGTTCCAGCAGATAATGAATCAGCAGATATCTGGCTTAGCTTAGGAATAAAAAAAGAAAGAATAGCTTTTTTGGGAGAAGAGAATAACTGGTGGCCAAACATGGAAATGTTAGGACCTTGCGGACCTGATACAGAAATTTTCTATTGGAGAAGTGAAGAACAAGTTCCTGAAATTTTTGACCCTGAAGATGAAAATTGGGTAGAAATTTGGAACAATGTTTTTATGCAATATAATCATGAACAAGATGGAACATTTGCTCCTTTAAAAAATAAAAATGTAGATACAGGATTAGGAGTAGAAAGAGTAACTGCAATATTAGAAGGTGTTACAGATAACTACAAATCATCAATATGGAGAGATGTAATTGCAAAAATCGAGGAAATATCAGGATTAGACTATAATGATGAGAAATATACAAGAAGTATGAGAATTATTGCAGACCATATAAGGGCTATAGTTATGATTAGTGGAGATAATGCAGGAATTAAACCATCAAACACTGACCAAGGATATATTTTAAGAAGATTAATTAGAAGAACTATTAGATATGCAAAAAATTTAAATATAGATATAAATACAAATTGGGAACAAGAATTAGCAGAATTAATTATAAATAAATATAGTAAATATTATTCAGAACTTGAAAAAAATAAAGAAGTAATATTAGAAGTTTTAAAGAATGAGAAAATAAAATTTAATAGAACATTAGAAAAAGGTTTAAGAGAATTTGAGAAAATTACAAATAATATACAAGATAATGTAATAAATAAAGATTTAGCATTTAGATTATATGATACATATGGTTTTCCTATAGAACTTACAGAAGAACTAGCAAATGAGCAAGGATTAAAAGTAGATACAGAAGGGTTTAAACAAAAATTTAAAGAGCATCAAGAAAAATCTAGAGCTGGTTCAGAACAAAAATTTAAAGGTGGATTAGCTTCAACAGGAGAAATGGAAACTAAATACCATACTGCAACTCATTTGTTAAATGCGGCATTAAAGCAAGTTTTAGGAGGTCATGTACATCAAAAAGGAAGCAATATTACAGCTGAAAGAATGAGATTTGACTTTTCACATGAAGCAAAAATGACAGACGAAGAAAAACAAAAAGTAGAAGGCTTAGTTAATGAATATATAAAAATGTCAATACCAGTAGAAAAAATGGAAATGAAAAAAGAAGAAGCATTAGAACTTGGAGCAGAAGCCATGTTTATAGATAAATATGGAGATATAGTTACAGTATATAAAATAGGAGATGTTTCAATAGAACTTTGTGGAGGACCTCATGTAAGAAATACATCAGAATTAGGGACATTCAAAATAAAAAAAGAAGAAGCATCATCAGCAGGAGTAAGACGTATTAAGGCAGTATTAATTTAAATTTAGAAAGGAAAGATATATGAACGATTGCATTTTTTGTAAAATAATAAATAAAGAAATACCATCAACAATAGTTTACGAGGATGAAGAAATACTTGCATTTAGAGATATAAATCCAGTAGCTCCAGTACATATATTAGTTATACCTAAAAAACACATTAGCAAATTAACTGAATTATCAGATGGAGATGAAATAATAATAGGTAAAATTTATAAAGTAATAAACAAGATTGCAAAAGATGAAAATATATTTGATAAAGGTTTTAGAGTTATAGTAAATTGCGGAGAAGATGGAGGACAAGAAGTTGGACATTTACATTTTCATTTAATTGGCGGAAAAAAACTAGGAACAAAAATTTGTGAATAAACATAGTATTTTGAGAAAAATTATGCTATAATATAGATTATTCAAGGAGGAAAGAATATGGCGTCTAATAAGTACGGTAAAATTTTAACAATTATATTAATAATTTTAGTTATAGCAATTTTAGGAATAGCAGGATTTATGGTATATTCTATGGTAATAAAACCATATAATGATAATGAAAATATTGAACAGGCAATGGCACAATTTGATTCAAGTATTACAGGACAAAATTCGCCAAAAGAAAATGTTGTTGGAAAAGAAAGTTCAAATGAAATTGAAGTTTCTAACAATATTTCTACAGGAAGTAGCGGTTCAGGAGGAACAAGAAGTAAAACATATTATAATGGATATGTAATGTTAGGATATATTGAAATTCCAAAAACAAAGATAAAATATCCAATAATAGAAGACACAACTGTTAAAGCTTTAGAAACATCTGTTGCTGCATTATATCCAACTAATGCGGTTTTGAATTCACCAGGAAATGTAGTTATAATCGGTCATAATTATAGAAATGGCAAGTTTTTTTCAAACAATAAAAATTTATCTGTAGGAGATAAAATTTATATAACAGGTAATGATGGAAAAGTAGAATATATAATATATCAAATATTTGAAGCTGCTCCAACAGACACAAGTTTTTATGGAAGAGATACGGGTGGAGTTCCAGAAATAACTTTATCAACATGTACAGATGATGTGAATGCAAGATTAATAATTTTAGCAAAAGCAAATATTTAAAAATATTTTTACAAAAACCATTGACAAATCGTATAATATTATTTAAAATATTATACGTGACTTTTGAAAATGGTGGATGTAGCTCAGTTGGTTAGAGCGCTGGTTTGTGGCACCAGAGGCCGTGGGTTCAAGTCCCATCTTCCACCCCACAAGTCAGCTAAATATATTGGGGTGTAGCCAAGTGGTAAGGCACCAGACTTTGACTCTGGCATTTCGGCGGTTCGAGTCCTCCCACCCCAGCCAAAGAAGCATGCGCGGGGATGCAGAATTGTAAATCGCCTTCGGCTCAACAATTCTTGCGAACCCCAGCCATAACAAAAGAACCATCTCTTAAGATGGTTCTTTTGTTATGCATTAAAAGGGAGGGCTCGAAAAGGAAATTGCCAAGTTTCGAGCAGGTTAAGGCCTGCCATTAAAGTTTAGAGCATTTTAAAGCTCTTTTTTGTGGTAAAAGGTTGTTGATTGAAATATTACAAGGATGTTTCTGTTACTTTACAATTATGTTACAAACATTGAAAAAGAATAAAGTTATAATATAATATATATGGTTCAATATAACTAAATAATTAGTTTTATACAAAAGAGAGGTAAGAAATGTTGAAAAAAATAAGAATTATTTTAATTACAATTATATTATTAATATTATTTTCTACTACAGTAATGTCAACAGAATTAAAAACAAAATTAGAAGTTGTACAAAGGGAAAGTGAAGTCAAATATTTAGAAAATAACCAAGGATATATTTCTAAAACTATTACAGATGTAAATGAAGAAAATGGAGAAGTTACAGTTGAAGTTAAATTAGCAAATTTAGCAAAAGATATTAATGTTGAAACTGAAACATATGAAAATACGGAAATTATTATCATAATTCCAGAAGCTTTATCAATAAGTGAAAAAGCAAATGAATTAAAACAATATATTGAATATATTGATATATTGTGCGCTAAAATATTTGAAAAAAATTCAAAAACTAAAATTGCTATAGTTGGAATGAAAGGTCCAATTAGTGATTCTTATATTAATGACCAGGGAAAAATTGTTTATGGAGAGAAAAATGAAGGTACAAAGCCGGGATCTGCAAATGATGCTGAAATAGTTGTAGGTTTCACAAATGATATAGAAAATATAAAAAATGGGATACAAAATATGAATACTACAAAAACTAATTATTATAGTAATTTTCAAGCTGCGATTAAGTTTGCTGCATCTAAATTTTCTAAAGATGCAAATAAAATATTAATTTCATTATATGATACAGTTCCTAAAACTTCAATAGGAGAATGCTCACAAATCAGATGGGGAGGTTCAACAGGATTTAGTACAGGTAAAGAGGCTATAATTGCAAAAAATGAAAGAATGGTTAGCACTACAAAAAATGAAATATTATCATTAAAAATTTCTAATATAGATTTTATTTTATTAAGACCTAAAGATACTGATTTTAATCAAAAATGGTATGATGTATCTACTGGAGAACTAATGCTAGATTTTGACGGAAGTGAATATGTAAAAGATTTATATGGAACAATGGAGAATCCTACGTATGGAAAAATGTATTCTTTAAATGAAGATAGTTTACAACAAATTGTTACAGAAAAGATATATGAAGATGTAATGGAAAAGGTAAGAAATCCAATTGAATCTGCAAAATTAATGGATTATTTTCCTAAAGACATAATTGAAAATTTTGGATTCGAATGGGTTGAGAAACCTAATATTGGAACTGTATCAGAAGATATAGATGAACAGAACAATTCAATTTTATGGAATATTGGAACATTAGCTGGAAATACTACAGCGACATTAAAATATAAATTAAAATTAAAAAATATGAGTAATTTAGATCTTATAGATAAAACAATAGCTACTAATGAAAAAATAGAGTTAAAATATAAAGATAGTGAACAAAAAGATTGCGTAGTTGTTTTAGGAAGTAGCCCTAAAATTAAATTAATAGAAGTGAAAGAAGAATTAATTGTTACAGTAACATATGATCCAACAACTAATACAACAGGAAGTGTTAAAGCAACAATTAAGACTAATAAACCTGTAAAGCCTGTCGAAGGATGGTCTCAATCAGAAGATAAAATGATTTTAACAAAAACATATTTAACAAACATAAAAGAGACAGTTGTTTTGGTTGATGATGATAATATAGAGAAAAAAGTTGAAATTGATATTAACAATATTGTAAAGGCTAATATAAAGCAAGATAACAATACAAATAGTAATAGCGATTCGAAAGATAAAACAACAGCTAACATAATTTTGCCAGACACGGGAAAAGGCTTTCTTATAATAGGTATAGTATTTTTAACTAGTTGGACAATCTATGTACATAAAAGGAATAAAAAAATTAAAGGAATATAAATAAAAAAAGCAAGATTATTTTGAAAATTATCTTGCTTTTGAAAGGATAAATATGAAAGATAATGGAGCACATATAATTTGTTTAATATTGATAATAATAGTGATTGCAGTTAGCATTTTGTTTGTTATTAAAACTAATTTAGAAGATGCAGGCGATTCTATATACAATATGGCTGAAAATGCACCTGAAGAAAATTTGGTTGAAGAGGATACGTTAATTGTTCAAGAATATGAAATAAATGGAACAAATTACGAGGTAATAGCAATATTAAATATACCGAGTTTAGAAATAGAGTATCCAGTATTATCAAGTACATCAACAGAATTACTTAAGGTATCTTTAAATAAATATTGGGGACCAAATCCAAATAGACCAGGAAATTTTTGTATATTAGGACATAACTATAATGATTCGAGATTTTTTGGAAAATTAAACAGAATAGAAAATGGAGATATAATACAATTAACAGATATGTCTGGTGAAATGGTAGAATACAGTGTTTATGATACTTATATTGTTAATCCGGACAATACAGATTGTACAAGTCAATTAACTGATGGAAAAACAGAAATCACATTAATAACTTGTACAGCAACAGGAAAGCAAAGATTTGTTGTTAAAGCTACAAAAGTATAGTTTTATGAGAATGAGGAAATAATATGAAAATAAAATGTGAATATTGTGGTAGTTTTATTAGTGATTCAGATGAAAAATGTACTTCGTGTGGAGCAACTAATAATAATTTAAAAAGAAATGCAAATAATGTTCCAGAAACAATTGAGCAACTCAAACAATGGTATGTTGAACATAATCTTCCAGATGAAAATATTACAAGGTTTTTTATTGGAAAAAATTATACAGAACCTAAAGCATTTGGAATATATAAAGATGAAGATACTCAAAATTTTATAGTATATAAAAATAAAAGTGACGGAAAAAGAACTGTTAGATATGAGGGCAAAGATGAGAAATATGCAGTTAATGAATTATATCTAAAATTAAAGGAAGAAATTATAAACCAAAAGAGTAATTCTAAAAATGCAAAACGAAAAAAACATGCAATTAAAATAGAAACAATAGTTGTATTGATGATAATATTTATAGTTATGATGGTTATTATAGCCACTTTTATTGGTAGCAACAGACCAAGTAGAGGATATTATAAATATAATGATAAGTATTATTATTATCAATCAGGAACTTGGTATATAAATTTGATAAAGGAAGAGAAAACGCAAATTACTTCATTATCTGACAAATGGAAACAAATTGACATTCAAAATATACCAATTGAATTACAAGAGGAGAGTAGTAAATATTTCAAATCTCAATATCATAATGATGAATATAGAATCGGAAATGCTTCTTTTTGCTCAGAAATTATGAAATTATCTATGGATGCAAATGTAATAAATACAGATTATGATTTTATAAAAGAAGGGTACTATCAATCATCGAATGGAGATTATTATTATTTCGTAAAAGGTTTTTGGTTTTTGTTTGATACCTCAGATTTAGGAGATTACGAATATAATCATTTTTATAATTTTGAAACAGAAAAAACTGAGGATTGGGAAAAGGTTGAATATATTCCTACTGAGTTGTCAGAGTCATACAAAGAATACTTTCTTTCTTCTACATATAATTCGGATTATTCAGCGACTAATTTTGAATATAGCACTTATTATGATGATGATTATGATTCGGAGAGTGATTCAAGCTGGGATTCGGATTGGGATTCCGACTGGGACTCATCTGATAGTTGGGATTCAAGTTCTACAGATTGGAGTAGTGACTGGTAAAAAATATATAATATATAAAAAATAAATTATTGAAAAAATAATAGCAATGATATATAATTTTTTAAAAAGTAAAGGAGAGATAAAAATGTTAAAAAACAAAAGAATAATTATAGCAATAGTTATAGTAGCGATAGTTTTAACTTGTGCAATTATAGGTTTTTTTCTATTAATAAAGAATAAAGAAAAAAGAGAGATAGTATATATTAACTCAAATGAGCGGAGATGTAAATAAAGTTGCATTTATTTTAAATGATAATGAAAAAAAATATGTTATAGCTATAGATGGAAAATACACAATAAATCCGGAAAATCAATATTTTGAACAAAATGATGATTTTGACTTTGAAATTTATTCATCAATCAATGATACAATTAATATAAGAGACGACGAAATGCAATTAGAAATTGGAAGGCTAGAAACATATAATGAAGAAAATGAAATTATAAAAAATGATGAAAGATGGTTTTTATTAAAAGATGATTCTATTAGGGGAAAAGAAGTCGGATATTCGATATGCTATTGTGTTGATGAAAATGCAAATCTTTCTGTTGGTGAAGAACTTGAGGCAGAAGATATAATTTGTTTTAAGACTATTTATGATGTTAAAGAAACAAAAGCAAAAGACGAATATGAAAGTGTAAAATCAAATGTTGATGTTTATATGGTTGAAGATAATGATGGAATATTAGCATATAAAAATTTCAAAGGCGAAAATGTTAATTTAGACAAATATCAATTTGCTAGAGATATAATAAATAAATCTCTTTTTAGTTATGATATCTATATTAGAAATTCTATAGGAATAAAAGAGAATGTATCAGAAAGTGAAGTTTGGTATGAAGTTCCAGCAGATGAAAATGAAACACAATATGAAATTTCTATTTGCACACAAGAAAAAATAGATGAGAATAGAGAAAACGCTGCATTTAATTTAGATTATAAATTTGAGCATAATGATAAAGAATATGAGGTTATGACTACAGAATTAGGGGGAAGCCTTAATTTCTATACAAAAATAGGAGAAGATGAATTTATTTATATTTTTATGAAAGGTAAAGATATAAATTATCAATCGATAAATGATAATCTTGAAATTTTTATTGAGAGGATAAAAGAACAATTATTGTAATGTAAAAAAATGGGCAAAAGAAGAAAAAGAGATTTTTCATCTTTTGCCTAATTTTTTTATTCATATAGCTCTTCAATCAAAACGTTTTTTGAAGGAGAACCATTTAAAAAGCCTATTTTAGCAGTATTATTGTGAATTTCCTGAATCCAAATAGAATTATTATTGTAAAAAACTTCTGATATTTCTAAATTGTTTAATATTTCTAAAGCTCTTTTTTCGTTCATAATACAACTCCTTTTTATACATAGTAATATCTGAAAAAATTGTAATATTGTTTTTATTACAATATAATTATATCCAAAATAGATGCAATTATGACTTGTATAGAAGAATAAAAAAATATATAATATATATAAATTCATACAATGATAAAAGGTGAGAATAATGAAACAAGAAGACATGATAAGAAATTTTATTAAGATAGATGAAGAATTTATATGCGAAAACTGTGGGAATAAGGTGGAAAAATTAGGATATACATGTAGAAATCATTGTCCTAAATGTTTGCATTCAAAACATGTGGATGTAAATCCTGGAGATAGACAAGAAGATTGTCATGGAATTTTAGAACCTATAGGAATTGAAATGAGTAATAAAAAAGGTTATGTGATTGTTTTTAGATGTAAAAAATGCGGGCAAATTAGAAAAAACAAAGCGGCAAATGATGATAATATGAACTTAATAATAAATTTAACAGTAACAAAATTATAAAAATATAATTTCTGTAATGCAGTTGTATCTAAGTAAATTTAAAAACAATAAAAAAATAATAAAAAAATTAAAAAAAATCCTTGACATAGGAATTAAAATCCTGTATACTTAATCTCGTCACGAAAAATGGGCGCATAGCTCAGCTGGTAGAGCATCTGCCTTACAAGCAGGAGGTCATAGGTTCGAGCCCTATTGCGCCCACCATTTTTTTGGCCCGGTAGTTCAGTTGGTTAGAACGCTAGCCTGTCACGCTAGAGGTCGTCGGTTCGAGCCCGATCCGGGTCGCCATTTTTTTTATAGAAAAAATGAATAATTTAATAAGCCTAGATAGCTCAGTTGGTAGAGCAGGGGACTGAAAATCCCCGTGTCCGTGGTTCGATTCCGCGTCTAGGCACCAAAGGCACAGCGAAAGCTGTGCTAATTTTTTTATTGTGCGGAATCGAAAAATAGTAAAAAAGCACGGCTCCAACGTTGGAAATATCCGTGCTTTTTACCTTTACTTGAGGTATCCTGCTCTGTGCATCAAAAGAAACACAAGAGCAGAGAGAATTGTTGTCACGGTTCCGACTGCGACCAAAGTCGTGTAATAGTCAGAACCGTTTAAAGCCCCAGCAGCAATCAAAAAACATGCTGCTATTAACATGAGGATAAGGGGCAGCTTTGACAAAATCTTCCTCTTCATGTATAAACCCTCCTTAAGGTTTTTTTGATAATAATATTATACTATAAAAGTTAATAAAAATCAAATTATGGAAACTTAACAAATTTTATATAAAACAAGTACTCATTGACAACAAATTTACCTAATGATAAAATTAAATAATAAACTAAAAAATTAATTTTATAAAAAACACGTTATAAAATTAAGAGGAGAAAACAAATGAAAAAGCAAAGACACAAAACCGTTGGCGCTGTAACACACACACACACACACACA
>JAFSBT010000010.1 GCA_017437145.1 Clostridia bacterium
GTTCTTCTTGTTCTTCTTGTTCCTCTTGTTGTTCTTCATCAGCCACTATATCTGTAGGATTATTTAAATTATAATTTCTAACCCATCCAGTTATATTTCCAGAAGTAATATATGACCAGTTATTTACTTCTCTATTTATTGTTATATTATTTCCATTTTCTATTGTAGTAATAATTGTTGATGTATAAATTGGTAAAATGTAAACATTAACATTTGTTGTTAGTGTAATTTCTTTTGGAAATTCTTTAGTCTCTTCTTCTTTGATTTCTACATTATCCGTAGTTGATTCTGCTAGTACATTTTCTTCCTGTACAGTTTCGTTTTTTTCTGTCTCTATATTATTTTCCTCTACAGGTGCTTGTTCATTTTCAACAACTTCTTCTTTTACATTTAATAAATCAGAACGTATATATCCTGTTGTTTCATTATACTTTATTTTATAAAATCCTTGTTCTTCTCCTAGAATTTCTACTTCAGTATTACCTTTTATTCCTGTAACAACATTTGTCGTTGTTGATGGTCCTTCTCTTACAATTACCTCTTCAACATTTACAGTCCCTGTTTTCGCAAAAGAAATTGTTGTTATTAAAATTGCTATAAAAAGCATCACTGATATTACAGAAATTCGTTTTAAATTACTCATACAAAGCCTCTTTCTTTTCTATTATTTTACTTGGTAATTATATATTTATTTACCATTTTTGTCAAGGATTTACAAGGTGGTATTTAGAGTTTGGACTTTGCAATTTATGATTAATCTTTAATTCGTAAATTGTAATTTATATGTGAGATATTCGAAGCATGATTATAGAATTATGCTTCATAGTCCTTACTTGATTTTCTCACATCACACTTATAAAAAAATATTAATAATAAAAAAACTACCTTAAAATTTTATTTTAAAGTAGTTTTTTGTATTTTATAAAGTTAGCATTAAGCTAATTCAACTGTAGCTCCAGCTTCTTCAAATTTAGCTTTTAATTCTTCAGCTTCTTCTTTGCTTACTCCTTCTTTAACTGCTTTAGGTGCTCCATCAACTAAATCTTTAGCTTCTTTTAATCCTAAACCTGTTGCATCTCTTACAACTTTGATTACTGGTATTTTGTTTGCTCCAGCATCTTTTAATATAACATCAAAAGATGATTTTTCTTCAGCTGCTGCTCCAGCTGCTGCTCCTGCTACTGGTGCTGCAACTGCTGCTGCTGATACTCCATATTTTTCTTCAATTCCTTTTACTAATTCTGATAACTCGATAACTGTTAAGCTATCTATTTCTTCTAATAATTTTGCTATATCTGCCATTTTATTTTCTCTCCTTTTAAATTTAAAATTCCGGTGCTTAGGTCACCACCCTATTTTAATTATTCATTATTAATTATTCACTCTTCACTATTCACTAGCTTCAAGGAATAACTATAATTTTCATTCGTTTACTTTTTAAATTTTAATCAAAAACGAGTAGTACTAGGCATTTTAAATCAAAAAAGCGGAATCGTACGATGGTACGTTGAGCATTTTTTGTATTTAAAATAACGACGTAATACGAAGTTTTTCATTAAAATTTTATGCGTTGGCTTCTTTTTGATTTTTAACTTGATCCAATGCAACTGCAAGTTTTGTAATATTTCCAAGTAATGCACCAGCCAATTGAGCAATAAGTGTTTCTCTTGATGGTAATTTTGCAAGAGTAATAATTTCTTCTGCAGAAACTACTTTTCCATCAATTATACCACCTTTTATTTTATAAAAATCATTTTCTTTAGCATAGTTATAAACTGTTTTTGATGTTTCTAGATAATCATCATATCCTAAAATAACAGCTGTTGGTCCTTCTAATAAATCTTCAAGACCTTCTATGTTTGCAGCTTGTAAAGCTCTTCTTGTAATGTTATTTTTTATAACTTTGTATTCTGTGTTTGTTGGTCTTAGGTTTGCTCTTAATTTTGTAACATCTTCAACATTTATACCTCTATAGTCTGTTAAAAGAACTACTTTAGCTTTAGAAATTTTTTCAGCTAATTCGCTTACTTCTTTTTCTTTTTGAGCTATAATGTTTTTATTTGCCATTTTTTCACCTCCTAGAACATGTATTATATTTTTTAAAATTAAAAACTCTTATTAATGCCAATTTTACAAGGCATTAATAAGAGTTTTGTTTTGCTCTTTTATTTAATACCTCGGTAGGACTTACTTTTAACGCCTACTGTCTTTGGCAAATATTTTATTTTTTGCGGACGGATGATAGCCGTCCCTACAATTTTTATAACATATTCTTCATTATGCTATATATATTCCAGGTCCCATTGTTGTAGAAACTGCAATACTTTTTATATATTGTCCTTTTGCAGCTGCTGGTTTTGCTTTGATTATAGCATCCATAACTGTTTCATAGTTTTCTAATAATTTTTCTGTTCCAAAAGAAACTTTTCCAAATCCTAAGTGAATAATATTTGTTTTATCTAATCTGTATTCAACTTTTCCTGATTTGATATCTTTAATAGCTTTTGTAACATCCATTGTAACAGTTCCTGATTTTGGGTTAGGCATTAATCCTTTAGGTCCTAAAACTTTACCTAATCTACCAATAACACCCATCATATCTGGTGTTGCAACTATTACATCATATTCAAACCAATTTTCTTTTTCAATTTTTGGTACTAATTCTTCTGCTCCAACGAAATCAGCTCCAGCTGCTTCTGCCTCTTTTGCTTTATCTCCTTTAGCAAAAACTAAAACTCTTAAAGTTTTTCCTGTACCATTTGGTAAAACTACTGTTCCTCTAACTTGTTGGTCAGCTTGTTTTGAGTCAACACCTAATTTAACATGTAATTCTACTGTTTCATCAAATTTTGGTTTTGGCATTTTTGTTAATGTTTCGATTGCTTCTTTAGCATCGTAAGATTTTGTTGTATCTATAAGTTTTTCACACTCTAGATATCTTTTTCCTTTTTTCATTTAAAATCCTCCTTTGGTACTAACGAATACACATGTATTCTCCCATAATATATTTACTATTCATTATTCTTTTGCGGGCGATTAAAATCGCCCCTACATTTATTAATAATGAATAAATAACAAAATTTAATATTTTTCTCAAACGAATTAAAATTATTATATTGTGCATTTTCTGAAACTATAAAAACCGGAGGCGTACGATGGTACGTTGAGGATTTTTATATGTTGAATGAAAATGTGCAAGATGATGATTTTTATTCGTTTTATAACATTTATTCTGTAACTACAACTCCCATAGAACGAGCTGTACCTTCAACCATGCTCATAGCTGTTTCTAATGAAGCTGCATTTAAATCTTCCATTTTTGTTTTAGCTATTTCTTCAACTTGAGCTTTTGTTATTTTAGCTACTTTATCTTTATTAGGTTTTCCAGAACCTTTTTCAATTTTAATTGCTTTTTTTATTAAAACTGCAACAGGTGGAACCTTTGTTATAAAGCTAAATGATTTATCTGAATATACTGTTATAACAACAGGTATTATCATTCCTGGTTGATTAGCTGTTTTTTCATTAAATTCTTTAGTAAATTGCATAATGTTAATTCCTGTTGAACCTAATGCTGGTCCAACTGGTGGTGCTGGTGTTGCTTTTCCAGCTTCAATTTGTAGTTTAACGACATTTGTAATTTCTTTTTCTGCCATTTTTATTTCCTCCTTGTAAGTTTTGCTTACTTTAAATTTATTTCATTCACTAAAACGGACTAAAATTAGTATATCGCTAGGAAAATAAATAAAAATTTTTGAGATAGTACGTGTGTACATCGAAAAAATTTTTATGTAGTTTGACAACGCGAGATGCTGATTTTTGTGCGTTTTTAAATTTTCTCTACTTGGGCGAACTCTAACTCAACTGGCGTCTCTCTTCCAAACATAGAAACTAAAACTTTAACTTTTCCCTTTTCTTTGTTGATTTCTTGTACAGTACCTATAAATCCTGCAAGTGGTCCATTTACTACTCTTACAGAATCACTAACTTCATAATCAACATTAACAACAGCTACTTCAAAGCCCATGTTTCTTATTTCTTCCTCTGTTAATGGAATAGGGTCTGTTCCTGAACCAACAAATCCTGTTACACCTCTAGTATTTCTTACTATATACCATGATTCCTCTGTAACAATCATTTTTATTAATACATATCCAGGAAAAACTTTTTTTAAGTTAGTTTTTCTTTTTCCATCTTTGATTTCAATTTGTTCTTCCATTGGAACAATAATATCAAAGAAAAAATCTTCTAACTCTCTATTTTTTATTGTTTTTTCTAAGTCTGTTTTTACTTTATTTTCATATCCAGAATAAGTATGAACTACATACCAGTTTGGTTCTTTACTTCTATCTTCTTGAGACATAAAATTAGCCTCCTTTATTCTACAGAATTAGTTTCTTCTACTTCAACAGAATTTGAATCTTCAATTACTTCGTTATCTGTAACTTCTTCAGTAACAGAAACACTGTTTTTAATTGACTGTTTCACTTTGTTTATTCCAAATGTATTAGCTAATTCGAATACTGTATCTAAAGCAAATACTATAATTGCAGTAATAATTACAATTACAACAACAGCAACCGTATTATTTAATACTTGTTTTGGTGTAGGCCAAATAACTTTTTTTAATTCTGCTTTAAAATCCTTAAAAAATTTTTTATTCTTTTTTTCTTCTTTTTCTTTAGCCATTTTATTTCCTCCTAAAAATAGCTTAATTATTTTGTTTCTTTATGTGTTGTTCTTTTCTTGCAGAATTTGCAATATTTTGTAATTTCTAATCTTTCTGTGTTGTTTCTCTTATTTTTGCTTGTCATATAATTTCTTCTTTTACATTCTGTACATTCTAATGTTATATTTTCTCTTGGTCCTTTTGCAGCCATTTTCTGCTCCACCTCCAACTTAATTTATGGGTTTTTAACGATGCGTTTTTTAAGCTATGCCCCCTTTTTAGAACATAGCTTATATAATTTATCATATTTTATTGTTGTTGTCAATGTTTTTATTGTTTTTTTTATTTATTTTTTCTTTACGGAATAGCCAAACTTGCCAACTTGTTCTCCTAGCTCAAAATACTTTCCGTTTGCATATGCAATTAGGTTGCATTTAGTAATATCAAATGCACCTGTTTCATCAAAATATTCCTCCGTAGCATCTATTGATAAAACTTCTGCAATAAACATATTATGACTTCCCAATTCTTTTATTTCCTTAACTTTACACTCAATAGATACTGGACTTTCTTTTATCATTGGACAATTAACAAAATTCGCTTTTTCTTTTGTTAATTTCATTTCCTTAAACTTATCTACTTTACTTCCAGATTTCACACCACACCAATCAGTCGCATATGTTAAATCTTTATTTGTAAGATTTATAACAAACTCTCCTGTTTCTTTTATTATATTATGTGAAAATCTTTCTGGTCTTACTGATATATAAACCATAGCAGGATTTGTATTAATTATACCTGTCCATGCTACTGTAATGATATTTGAATTTTCCATATCGCCACAAGATACCATGACTGCTGGTATTGGATAAACAAAAGTTCCTGGTTTCCAAACTCTTTTAGACATATTCTCTTACCTCTTTTCCAATATATATTATATATTAAAATTATATGTATTATCAAGAACTTCTGTTTTATAATTAGTACTTTTTTTGACTT
Organism: Clostridia bacterium; assembly: GCA_017437145.1. Taxonomy (GTDB): domain Bacteria; phylum Bacillota; class Clostridia; order TANB77; family CAG-508; genus CAG-452. The sequence goes on from JAFSBT010000010.1 coordinate 5,669, forward strand.
TTTTATTTACAAATCACTATTTTTAGATATAATTATATATAAATATTTATTAAATGTTGGAAGTGATTTTTTTGAATATATTAAAAGATAAAATATTAAGAGATGGTATTGCATTAAATTCTGAAGTATTAAAAGTTGATAGTTTTATAAATCATCAAGTAGATGTTAATTTAATGAAGAAAATTGGAATAGAATTTGCAAATCATTTTAGAGATAAAAATATAACAAAGGTATTTACAATAGAATCATCTGGAATAGCGCCAGCTTTATTTACATCATTAGAACTAAATGTACCTATGGTAATTTTAAAAAAACAAAATTCAAAAATTTTAAATGATAACTTTTATACAACAGAGGTTAAATCTTTTACAAAAAATACTACATATAATCTAACTTTATCAAAAAATTATATTGATTCTGATGATAATATTTTAATTATTGATGATTTTTTAGCAAATGGTGAAGCAGCCAAAGGTGCTATTAAACTTGTTGAAAATGCTAATGCAAAAGTTGCAGGAATAGGTATAGTAATAGAAAAAGCTTTTCAACCAGGTCGTAAAGCTTTAGAAGATCTAGGTTATGAAGTATATTCTTTAGCAAGAATAAAATCATTAGATAATAATAAAATAGAATTTGTAAATTAAATTGTATTTGGTATTTGGTCATTAGTAGTTGGATTATATTGTAATTCATCGAAGATTTTCTTTTTATAACCAAATACCAAATTCTAAATGCAAAATACAGAAAAAGACTGAATACTCAGTCTTTTATTTTGCATAAAAAAATTGGCAACGACCTATTTTCCCAGCAAGGTAACTCGCAAGTATCTTCGGCACGAATGAGCTTAACTTCTGTGTTCGGTATGGGTACAGGTGTATCCTCATCGTTATTGTCACCAAAAAATTATTAACATATTTATTGTTAGGTTTCCCTAACATGTTCTGTATTATACATCATACTCTTTTCTTTTTCAAGTACTTTTGTATAATTTTTTTAAAGTGTTTAAATACACTGAAAAATATATAGATAAAATCTCTTCAAATAAACCTACCGTTTTGAATCTTCTTTTACTTAACTTTTGGTTAAGCCCTCGATATATTAGTATTGGTCAGCTCAATATATTACTATACTTACACCTCCAACCTATCAACCAGTTAGTCTTACTGGTATCTTACTACCTTACGGTATGGGATATCTTATCTTAGGGTGGGCTTCACACTTAGATGCTTTCAGCGTTTATCCCTTCCATACTTAGCTACTCAGCCATGCCACTGGTGTGACAACTGATAAACCATCGGTATGTCCATCCTGGTCCTCTCGTACTAAGGACAGCTCCCTTCAAATATCCTGCGCCTGCGACAGATAAGGACCGAACTGTCTCACGACGTTCT
>JAFSBT010000017.1 GCA_017437145.1 Clostridia bacterium
AGAGGTAGTTATAGAAATAGTGGGGATTGTGCTGCGCACCACTCACTTATAAAAATCAACTATTTTTTTATATAATTTTAATAAATATAAAACTTGACTTTTATCTAAAATTATTATATAATTATATTATAAATAAAATAATAATAAGGGAGGTTGCTATGGGAGTTAAAGTAAAACAAATATACTTCGCAGACTTGGCTTTGAATGTTCAAAATAGAATTTTGGAAGGTTTCGGCGCCGACAGCGCAGCTGATTTGGGACTTGATAAGAAACCTTATGCAACTGTATATGAAGATGACCAAGGGGTAGGTGCAATTCAATTGTTTGAGCCAGCTTAACAGCTGTTCAATATATCTAGCTGCTCGAAAGTGTCTCGCAGGCCGTATGGCTGGTACGTTCACAATTAGGCAGTTCCTAGCTGGGAGAGTATAAAGGTGTTGGTAGCTGCAGACGCCATTGACCCCTTAAACCAGTGGCATGCAAACTGGGGCTAGGTCGGAGACGAGAAACACGAAAGTGTTTCTCTTTTTTGTTTGTGTTTTCATTTGACTTTTGTGCAAATTTGTGAGATAATCCCGGTAAAATTTTGATTTAACGGTGGTTTGTCAAAAAGACAAACTCGCATCCCATAAAAAAACGGAGAGGTTATTCCTCTCCATTTGTGTACAGTTCTATTAGTTCTTTTACTCTAGCTTCAGCTTTTTGTTCAGCTGCTGCGCGTTCCTTCTTATTTAGTTTGTTAAGTTCAGCTTTTACTTTCTTAACTGCGCGAGTTTGTACTTCCATTTTGAAAGCATCAATATCTTCGTCAGGTTCGTAATCAGCTTTCTTAACTATAAACTTAACTTCTATATATCTTTCATTCTTTTCGTTATCCTCAGTAAATAAAATTAAACTTGATGGTGAGTTTTGTGACAGAATGCGTTCTACCATAAAACCTCCACCCTCATAGAACTTCTTTATTCTTTTTATTTCGGCTTCGCGCATTTGATTGGTTTTTTCTCTTTCAGTCATTTGCATACCTCCTTTTTAGAATAAAATAGCTGGGTCTATGCCCAGCTTCGACTAAAATTCTACGTCTTCTACTTTTGTAGCTTTAGCTGCTTTCTTAGCTTCTTTGTCAGCTCTTTTAGCTGCTCTTTCTGCTTCTCTTTCAGCTTTTCTAGCTTCTACGTCAGCTCTTTCAGCTTCATAGTTAGAAACCATTTCGTCTATTCCTAATTGAGCTTTTGGAACAGTTAATTTAACTACTACTACTTTGTCATTTCCTTCTAAATCTTTAACTGTTAATGCGTATTCTGTGTTTGAAACTTTTGCATAGTTTCCTAATCCTAATACTTCTACTGCATTTGCTCTTGCTGCTCCATCGTTCATTGCTTTTGTTATTTTTTCAGCCATAATTGACCACCTTTCTGCCTCTCGGCTAACCACGCTAAGGTCGTGACCCTATTTTATTTTTATATATTCGGTTATTTTTTAACCGTTTATATCGAAATTAAGTTATTTTTTCTTTGTTTCTATAATAATTATATCATAATTTTAAGTTTTTGTCAACATTTTGGATAATTATTTTTAGAAAAAAGAAGGGAGATAGTATTTTTACGAGGGTTTCGCCTACTTTTTTGTTATTTTTCTTATCTTTTATAATAATATTATAACAAAAATTCAAATTAAAGTCAAATTTATTGGAGCTTGCGGTCAGAGTTGAACTGACAACCTACTGATTACAAGTCAGTTGCGCTACCATTGCGCCACGCAAGCGGATGGCTGGGAAGCTGGGACTCGAACCCAGGACATTTCGGTTAACAGCCGAACGCTCTACCGACTGAGCTACAACCCAATGTTAGTCTGTACCTTTTGTGTCACCACTCGCAGTGGTGGAGTCTTCCTGGGCCTTGGACTATGGTTGCGGGGAGAGGACTCGAACCTCTGACCTCCAGGTTATGAGCCTGGCGAGCTGCCAACTGCTCCACCCCGCTATATAAGGTGCCCATATTTGTTCAGAGCATTTAGGGCATTGCTCCGCCTAATTTATTTGTCCCTGCGATGGTACGCGCTCCGCAGCAGAGTTCTCATTTTTAAAGAGGTGAGACCAGTTAGTTATCCTCGAATGGTAGCCCGTGTTGGGTTCGAACCAACGACCTCCGCCTTGTAAGGGCGATGCTCTACCAGCTGAGCTAACGGACTATATTTACTTTTACTATAATAATATTATATCAAAATTCACACCAAAAGTCAAATTTGAAATTAGCCAGCTGTCAGGTCTACACGAGACAGCTGACCTACAAAAGAAAGGGGTGTGTTTTGCTACTTGCGTAGCTGTGGCTCGCGGGGCTGGTCTCGAACCAACACTCTACGGAGTCAAAGTCCGTCGTGTTACCAATTACACCACCCGCGAATATAATGGTGGGCCCTCCTGGATTCGAACCAGGGAACTCCGAAGAGACCAGATTTACAGTCTGGCGGTTTTAACCACTCACCCAAAGACCCATATAAACGGCTGTCGCTTGCGACGCCGCGCGTTCTGTATACCCAAATGGTATACGAAAAAAATAAATAACAAGAACTACTATTATTAGGCATTGTAGCTTCGCCTATCTACACACCACCCGATATTCTATTTGCAAAGGGACGTTACGGGTTCGCCCTGCTGGTGCACCTTCCCAGAATCGAACTGGGACGGACTCTCGTCCATGGGATTTTAAGTCCCACGCGTCTGCCTGTTCCGCCAAAGGTGCATATGCACCGAGGTTTTCTCATGTGAGATGTGCAGCTCTCACCGATGGGTGCCTCGCAAACCATAATTTGGTGCATTAGGAAAGAGTCGAACTTTCACACACTGGTTTCTAAGACCAGCTGCTTTGCCAGTTTGCATACTAATGCATATAATAATAGAAGCGGAGCGACTATAGTTCTTGTTGATACATGCTCCGCAGCGCAAGAGAGTGTGCACTAATTAAATAATATGTCTCTTACTCGCAGATAACTAATCTCTGCTGGTCGCCATTTAACGCATAGGTGCGGAGCCTCTTTCAGTATTGGTCTGGTTGGCGTATTAGAAGGTCGTGCCAACATGCCTGAGGGTTATAGACTTCTTCCCACAAGTAGGCAGTTCTCATTGACTGCCAGTCAACCTTATCAACTAAGGATTAAAGCTGGGCACTAACTCCTCCGCGATGGACATGTCACCATGACCAGCTTTTCTTAGAAAATATTTTTTTATTTTCTATAATAATATTATATAACACTTTTAACTAAAAGTCAAATGTGCGTTATATCAATTCTAACAAAGATGTGAAGTCAAATTCGTACAATGCTTTTTCTTGAAATTCTGTTAATCTTTTAGCTTCATTTAAGAAATCTACTATCATACCTGTTTTTGTGTCTGATAAGTCGCTGTCAATGTCACAAAGACAAACTTGACGAGTTACTATTTCTCTGCCAACATGTAAGAATGGCGCAGCTTTCTCGAATACTTCTAAGAAATCATACCCACAACCTACTAATCTACCATTAACAAAATATCTGTGTGCATTGTTCTCATCGTCCCATCTAATTATTCTATCTTTGTTTCCCATCTAAATCAACCCTTTCTTTATTTTTTCTATAATATAATTATACATGAATTTATATTAAAAGTCAAACGTTGACTTTACAGCTGCTGTAAACTTATTATGTAAACCTGGAAGGTTCACAGCTACTAGCTGTCCAGCTATTCTGTAGTGCGCGGCCAGCTGTTTCGCAGCTATTTTGCTAGCTGTCCTAGAGCCAGCTGTTGAGCAGCTGCCCTGGGGGTAGTATAAATTTGACAAGAGTGTGCAGTTGAGGGTCGGCAGAGTTGAGTTGAATTTGGAGTAGTGAATACTTGACAAACAAATGTTTGGTGCGGCATTATGTAAAGTTGTTATGTAAACCGCGCCGGCAAGCCAAGTTTACATAAAATGGTAATTATGGTATAAAAAAAGAAGGCTAAAATGCCTTCTTTACATAATCTATTGCCCATTGTGTTGCCATTTGTTCTAAGTCTAATCTTACATAATATTCGTTTTGTTCTTTTTCTGTAATTTCATTGTTTAATTTCAACTCATTAAGAAAATCAACACAAAAATTGTAATCTTCTTCAAGTTCTTCATCGTGGGTTTGAATGTGTCCTATTTCGTGTAATACACTTAATAGCCATAAACTAACTTTATACTTCTGGAAGAAATTAGGTTCTAATTCATTAACTAAATCTATGAATGTTTGGTTTTCAATTTTTGTAGCCCTAAAACCTAAATAAATTCTTTTTTCTGTTGGTTCACAGGTTAATCCTCTTGTATATTTGTGTCTTTCTACAATGATTTGAATATCATTATCTATTGACTTTATTAATTTTTTAGCCTCTATAAGTTTTTTATTTTTCATATTATCAACTTCCCTTCTATATTTATATTATACTACTATTATGTGCAAATGTCAATAGTTTATACTAATTTTATTAAAAAATTTTTTGGAATTTTATGTAAACTTGTACCGGCCTGAACAAATGTTCGGTTTACATAATATCTTTATCAAGCAAAAACAAAAGGGCTTATTGCCCTTTTGACTATTCTTTTATTGTTCTTTTGATTATTGGGTTGCTCTCATTTGCTTGTTTTTCTGCTCTTTTCTTTTGGTCTCTTGCAATTTTTTTAGCCTTTGCTTCTGCTTTTATTTTAGCATTTTCTTCTTTTTCTTTTAATCTTAATTGGTAATCTTCTGCTAAAAATTCAGCATTTTCACCTTCTTCTAATTTTGGAACAACTATGTCAATTCTCACAGTTTTTGTCATTATGCCTTCTTCTGTTTCAAATTCAAAATCTTTTGCAAATTTTGTACCTTCTATTTGTAAAAAGTTTGTTAAGCCATTTTTTGCAATTTCCTCCATTGCAACTCCTCTTGCCATTTCATTGATTTTTGCTACTGTTAATTTTGCCATAAAACATCACCTAATCCTTTCAAATTTTAATTTTCTTATAAATCTTTTCAGAGAATTTTCAAGATTTTTTACTTCTCTTTATGTATTTATTATAACATATTTTGTTTATCTTGTCAATAGTTTTTTAAAACTTTTTTAATTTAACCAACTTAAAGTTATTTCAGCAAATTTTCCACTTTTGCTATACCAACTGGTGCTATAAGTGTGTATATTTATTCCATAACCAAAACTTTTGAAAAAATCAATTAATTCTGGAAAAACAATTGTGTCAAGTTCAGTACAAGTAAAATTACAACCATACATATTATCATAAATTACTACACTAGCAGAATGATAACCTTGTAATATATTTTTATTTATTTGTTTTTGTAATTCTTGTATAAAAATCATTATTCCATTTTCTAATTCCTGTTTTCTTTGTTGTTTTGCTAATTCTTGTGATAATTCCACTAATCTCCTATTTTCTTCACTTTCCATAAATGCCTGCCTTGCATTTTTAAATTCAAATACTTTTATCATTTTTTATTTCCCCTTCCTTGTATTAATTATACTATATTTTTTAAAAATTGTCAATAGTTTTTAGCAAACTTTTAGAATTCCTAATTCATATTTTTCTTTTAAGTTTTCTGCATTTTTTGCAATTGCTATTGTCTTTTTGTGTTCAAGTCCATATTTTTGTATTGCATTTTCAACTAACTTATTAATAATTTCATTCATATTATCAACCCCTTTTCTTTATATATTTATTATACTACTATTATATGCAAAAGTCAAGAGAATATACAAAAATTTTTAAAATTCTTTTTGACAATTATTTGCAAGTTATTATGTAAACCTGAAAGTTACACCAAACGTTTATTCGTTTTCACGCCGGCACGATTGGTTAACATAATATTATTTTGTCAAAAAGAAAAAGTTGCCTAAGCAACTTTTTTATATAATTCTTTTGGTATTAATCTAAAAGGCATATATACGAATTTTTGTGGTTGAAGTCCTCTTTTAAGACATTCTTTTAAAATTTCGTTTTCAATAATGCTATCTTCGTAAGCAGTATGTTCTTCAATAAAACTTTTATTCCCTGAAATATATCTATATACTGCTTCTGCTGTGGTTCTTGGATTACCTTTTGGACTGTATTCAACTGTTTCTAAATATTCTTTATCTTGACAAATGCTCATACAAGACATTGTCATTATGTCAAAAACTTCTATTTCTTCATTTTCTAAAATTTCTTTAAAAGCTTGTTCAAATTGTGGTACTGGTTTGCCTTTTGCATTTTCTTTAAAAGTTAATTTTGGACAATTTTTTAAATTTGTTGTTTGTGCAGTTTCTAAAATAGCAACTAAATCATAAGGACAATTATAAGCAAAAACTGCTTTAATATTATATTCTTTTATATCTTTTTTAATTTGACTAATAATATTTTTATAGTATCTCAAAGTAGCAACTTTATCTTGCAAATCTTGATAATACATATCAAGTTTATCTCTATAAAAAGCTGTATTCATTTTTTCTTCATTTTCAAAAATTTCTCTTACTACAAAATTTCCACTTTTTAATAATTCACCATAAGGATTAAAAATTCCATAACCTATATGATAACTTTGTTGTTTGCCATACTCTTTTTTCTTTGTATCGTTAAGCCCTAAACCTTCTGTATCAAATACCATATAATTTTCATTAAATAACTTTTTCATATTAATCTCTTCCCTTCTCTTAACTTAATTATATTATAACATATATATTTTATTTTGTCAATACTTTTCTATTATATTTTTCTTTTAATTTTTGAACTAATATATCTTTATCTTCTTTTTTAGCCAATTTGACATCTGGTAATTCATCAATAGCCCACATTATATTCATACAACTATTAGCAACAAATTCGCCAATTTTGTGCAAAATATTAAAAGGTAAACCAAATAAATATACTGGTAATTTTATTAATAGTTTATAAGCTCCTAAGAATGCCTCTATACAACCTAAAAATAACATTTTTCTTTTAAATCCTTTTTCAATATCCATTTGCATAATTTCTCTTATCATATTTATAAATTTCATTTTATATTCCCCCTTTGTTGTATTAATTATACTACTATTATTCCCTTTTGTCAATAGTTTATGCAAAATTTTTTTAATTTATTTGTAACATATTATGTAAACTTATAAAGTCGGTGCGCCAAATTAACATAATAACTTTACTAGAAGCGGATTATCAAAAAGAAAAACTAAGCCAAAATTTCGCTTAGTTTACATAAATCTTTAAGTTCTAAACCTGTCCATTTTTTTGTTGAATTATCTGCACATTTTGTAATTCTCTTAATGCCTACTCCTCCAACTGTTTCCCATTCTGTTAAGTTTTTTGTATAATCATCTAATAAATAACAAGTTTCGTCAACTTTTATGTTAAGTTGTTTTTCAATTATTTTTGCTTTGTTCTCTCCAATTCTGCAAAATATGATATTTTTATTTTGTAAATTTGGTAAATATTTTTGTAGCCAAGTTTTTTTATCTAAATCTGCATATATATTTGGACTTGCTGAAATTATATATACATTTCCATTTTTAATCATTTCATTTATATTTTCAATTCCTTTGTATGCTAATAGATTAGCAAAAAAACCTCTTTCGTTTTCAAATCTTTGTAAAGCATTTCTTACATTAAATCTTGCAAGTGTTCCATCCATATCTAAAAATATCTTTTTCATTTTTACCACCTTTTCCTTTCCTTTTTGTAATTATATTATACACTATTTATATTTGTTTGTCAATACTTTTTAGAAAAAATTTTAAAAATTATAGGTCTGCTCCGTAATAGTTTTCTAAATCGTTTTCAAACCAATTTTTTGCAAAGTTTTTTTCGTTTTTTGTTAAATTAGTCATATTATCGATAATTCCAAAAAAACCATAAGAAAAATCAATTTTACATTTTGCTTTTGCCAATGCCTTTCTTACTTTTATTATTATTTTAATATTATTTAATATTGTTTTATTAATTTTCATATTAATCACCTTTTCCCTTTCTGTAATTATATTATACTATAATTATTCCCATTTGTCAAGTAAATATTCAAAATAAAATAAAAAATTTTAAATTATTTGCAAGTTGTTATGTAAACTAAGCGCGCCGCGCAGTTAACATAATACCTTTACATAAAGGTTTACATAATATCTTTACAATAAAATAAAAGAAGGACTATTGTCCTTCTTCTTTTTCTTTTTTCTTTTTCTCTCTTAATGCTTTATCTCTTGCAATTTTCTTTTCTTTTGCTTTTTGTTTTTCTTGTTTTGCTCTCTCTTTTTCTTCTTGTTCTTGTGTGTATAATTCAGCAAAATCTTCTGCAAATTGACAAGTATCTTCTGGGTCAATTTTTGGTACTACAAAATCAATTCTTACTGGGATTTGTTCTCCTTCAAATTCAACATTTACCATAAATTTTGAACCTGCAACCTTAAATAGTTTGTCATTTAGCAAACCTTCCTTAATTAGCATATCAAATGCTCTTTCTCTTAAAATTTCATTTTTCTTTGCAATTGTTAATTTTTCCATACTTTTCTCTCCTTCTATGTTTTAAAGACTTTATCATCTGTCTTATTTATTATACATATATTATACTATATATTATAACCTTTGTCAAGTGTTTTTATACATTTTTTTATTTTTTCTTTTCTGTGGTACACCCCACTGGGTTGTACCTGAGAAAACATATTTTTCTTTTGTTTTTTCTTTATTATATCATAAAATAAAATTGTTGTCAAGTCTTTTTGTATTTTTTTATTAAGTTTTTATTTTTGACAATTATAAACCTCAAGTCAATGTATCTCTTTTTTGCTATTTCTCCCATCTCATTTAATCTTTTACTCTCTTGCTCTTGGGCTTGTTTTAAATACCAGTTTATTATTTCTAATTCTGCAACTGTAAAATGGTTAATAAATTTATTTGCCATATTTTTAATTTCTCCCTTCCTTTACTTTATATATTTATTATACTACTATTTTATTCAGAAGTCAATAGTTTTATACAATTTTTTTCAATTTATTTGTAACAGATTATGTAAACCTGCCGCGAGAAGCGGTTAACATAAAGAGTTGGTTATAATTCCAACTCTTTTTTTATCATTTTAGCAACTACATATCCTATTATTATCATTGCTAATATATATCTGCCTTGGTCTGCACAAGCCCAGTCAATAAACCAGCTTATCATACTTAACACTCCCATTACTATAGCTGTAGCTATCACACTTCCTAATAATAATCCTACTAATTTTTTCATATCAATTCCTCCCTTTTCTTTTCCTGGTTGCTTAGGCTGTTAGCCCAGCAACCTTTGCTATTGTTCTTAGCTGTGTCAAACTTGCGTTTTCGTATTTTACTTGTATTTTTTTTCTTTTTAGGTTTACATCTCCTGATTTGTCGAACCTTACATTGTCAAGCTTGTACTCTTGTTTCCTTGCCTTAGCTGATAAGTATTCACAAGTTTGTCCTTTGTTTAGGTTTTTTTCTGTCGCTATTTCGATAAATTTTTCGTTTGTCATTACTTGCTTAGCTTTTCCTTCGATTATCCATTGTTGTTTTTTAGCACTGCTTATTTGAAGTCTTAGCTTTTCCCAGCCTCCCTTGCTTGAACTTTCACGCCCTATTTTTACAATTTCATTATCCAGCTTTTTCATTTCAATTTTAAATAAATTATTTTTAAAATTAAAATATATTTCATAATGAGTACAACCGCTGAATTTTTCATATTCACTTAGCCAAAAATCTTTTTTATCCATTTTTTTTAACTCCCTTCCTTTACTGTACCTTTATTATACACTATTATTATTTACTTGTCAATACTTTTTATGCATTTTTTTAAAAAAATTTTTTATTTTTTT